>NZ_CP109599.1:0-1200000 GCF_036231945.1 Streptomyces sp. NBC_01429
CCCGGAGGAACGACGCACGGTCCTACGGACCGTAAAGACGATAAAGCCCTACGGGCTTTATGTAATTCCTCCGGAATTACAATTAAAATTCCTCCGGAATTCAATAGGCCGCAAGCGGCCTGAACGCCCCTCCGCTCCGCTACGGGCCACGGCCTTGATCAACCGGTCGTCACTTACTCTTCCGCTAATTGGAGTTCCTGTTGGCCCGCTGCGCGGGCGGCTGGCTACGGAGATGAGGGGCGTCGTGATCCTGCGTCAGGCGGATCATATGGGCCGAACCTTCCCCGTGCATCACTGCCTGGAACTGGGGTGCCGATTGAGATTCCACCTCACTGCCATCTGGACTAAACGCCAACCAGTGCATCGTGTCGCATACCTGGGTAGGTGTTGGTGATTTCACTTACACCTTCTCTCTATACCCAAGGCGCGCCTGTCTGCTCTACCAGTCAAATGGGAGCGCCTCGGATCGAGTTCGATCCGAGGCGCTCCCTCTGGCCCTCTGTGATCATTCAGGGCGCGTGCGCGTGCTCTCAGAACTCAATGTTCGGGGCCTCTGTGAATTCGGCATCCGAATAGGGGTCGCCGTATTCTCCGGTGTCGGGGTCGTAGCAATAGGCATCGAACAGCTTAGCCTTAGTGAGGGGCTCCGGCTTTCCGTCGACGAACTTCCATCCGCATACCCGATCTTTGACGCTCCATGTCCTCATGATCATGCCGCTGACCATCGGCGCGGAGGATCAGGGCATGCGGAAGCGAGCACGGGGTCTTGCCGGACGGGCCTGCTTTCCGGGGTGTGGTCGGCGAGGGCGGCTAAGTGGCGTTCGGCGTCCAGGACTGCGGCGCAGCCGGTGTCGGCGGTGGTGATGGCCTGGCGGTAGGTGTGGTCGACGACGTCGCAGGCGGCGAACACCCCGGGAATGCTCGTGCGGATGGTCGGAGCCCGGGCCCGCCTTCCGCGTACCGGCCGCATCAGCGCACCGCCTGAGCGGACGGGGCCGCGGCGGCGCTGCGCGTAGTGAAGTTGATCATTCCGGCCCGTGGTGCTCCTTCGGCTCCCAGGTCGTGGTCCAGGGCTTCGCCCAGTCTGTTGTCGCAGACGTCTTCGAGTCGTTCGGAGACCAGGAGGCGGTGCTCCCCGGCGCGCCACGGGTGACTCGGGACGAGCCGTGCCGCGGTTCCGTTCGGCGCGAGTGACGCACGCGTCCGAACGGCTTCTCCGGAAGGGGCCAGGACTGCGATCTCGTCCTGGCAGAGGACGGCGTCCATCACCCTGTCGAAGTGCACGACGACGGGATCAAGGCTCCCCGCTGTCGGGGAGACGAGACGCCAGCGGGTCTCGTCGACCGCCTCCAGCACTGGATCGCTGACGCGGAAGGTATGGCGTGCTGTTTGCCCGAGCGCCGTGACGGCGAGGCTGTACGTGCGCCCGACGACCAGCGCCGCCTCGTGTGACGGGTCTGTTCCCAGACCGCGTTTGATCCTTCCTGGCTCCATCAGGACCGTCAGGCGGCGCCCGTCGACGGACCAGAGCTCCTGCGGCAGGACGAGGAAGGGCTCAGGCACCACCTGTTCCTCCTCATCCACCAGCCAGAGGCGGTCACGATCGAAGTGCGCCTCTCCCTGCCTGGGAAAATGTAGGTAGAAACGCAGGGTGTTGGCGGGCAGGACCTCGGCTTGGGGAGAGATGCGGATGGGCAGCTCTGGTGAAGTCGGGATCGGCGTCTGTGGCGCACTCAACGTTGACGCCTGCCGTTCACGCCGTCACCTTGTGCGGGCTCTCGACGCCCGGGAAATCCATCTCCACCCAGATCTTGTCCAGCCGCCCGGGGAGCGGGGCGACCATCAGGGTCTCCAGCGTCAGGTCGCCGGTGTCCGCGTAGCGGGTCAGCGAGACGAAGAAGCGGTCGCTGAACAGGTCCGCCCGCAGCGATGATCCGACGAACAGCACCTGCTTGCCGACCGGCCCGGCCGGCATGAAGGGGGACTGGTCGAGCATCGGGCCCTGGGTCGGCCGGTTCTCGGGGGTGAATCCCTCGGCGGAGCGGATGCCGGAGAGCGGGACCACGACGGGGCCGCGGCTGAGGTTGGTGATGAACAGCTTCTCCTCGTCCCCCTCGCGGTAGGCGACCATGCTGATGGGCTGGCCGTTGCCCATGTCGCCGATCGTCTTGCCCCGCACCGTCGCTCCGTGCTTGAGCTCTGCGACCGGGATGGTGACCAGCGGGCTGCAGGCGTAGGCGGCGACGAGGGTGTCCTCACCGTCAATGGTGGCGAACTGCATGGCCCGGATCGGCGCACGCGTTTCATACATGCCGTGCGCGAGGTGGTAGATCTCCACTTGGGTCTCGCTGGCCTCCCCGGTGAACGGGTACGGGATCCGCCGCAGCGTGGAGGAGAACTCCTGGTTCGAGACGCCGGCGACAAACACCTCTCCGGCGTGGAACTTCAGGTCCACGATCGTCATGGACCGCAGCGGCGTCCGCGCCTTCTCGTCGAAGTAGGACGCCGGTGGCATGGGGAAAGTGCCGGCCCGGGACTTGAAGGTCTTGCCCTCGTCGGGAGCGTCGGACAGCTGGTGCACCGTCACGTTCGACGAGGAGAGGTCGAAAAGGCAAACCTCGCCGGCCAGCGAGACGCTCACGACCGCGGGGGCCAGGCGATCGCCGTTGCGCACCCCGACTGACAGGTACGGCTCGCGCGTCAGGGGATGGACGGCCATCCCGTTCATCACCAGTCTCTTCGCCGTCACGCCCAGCGCCGCGGCGATCTTCTCGTCGATCGACTCGAAGAGGAAGGGATCGAGCGAGGCCGGAGCCTGGCCCCGGCCCGTTTCGAAGGCGAAGACGGCCCCCGACTTGCTGTCGCCCACGAAGAGAACCCCGTCGGGGTTGAAGGTCAAAGCTCCCGCCGACCGCGGGGTGACTTGGTCAATCGTGTTCACGATGGTCTCCTGGCCGCTCTCAGTGGCGTACCGCCCACATGTTTTGTAGGGATCACTCCACTCTGCGCTCCAAAATTGGAGTGTCAACTACAAAATCTGAGCGGTCCGCGAAGGCATTTCGCACCTACCCCCGAGGGTGGTCGCGTTCGCCCGGGCGGGCGGCTTCGGCTGCGATCCGTGGGATTGGGTCGGTGGCCACACATGTCGGAGTGCGTGAGATCGATGGTGACGAGGGCAACGGCCTGGTGCGGATGGTGCGTCGGTGCGCCGCGTCGGTGGTGGCCTGGTGGATGGCGCAGATGGTGCTGCCGTCGACCCCGGGCGTGGACTTCGCGAGCCGGCCGACTCCGCTCCGCCCGGGTCCGTGTTCCGGGCGGAGCGGAGTCGGCCGGTTCGCGTGACCGAGCTTCGGCGTTTGCTGCTTCGCGGGCGAGAATGTCAGACCGCGAGGCGGCCGCCGTCGACCGGCAGCAGCACGCCATGGATGAAGCTGGCCTCCTCGGTGGCGAGGTAGGCGATGGCGGCGGCGATCTCTTCGGGCTTCCCGACGCGCCCGGCCGGCGCGCCCTTCGCGAGCTGATCCAGCGCGTCGCCCATGGGAATGGTGCCTTCGGTGCGGGTGGGGCCGGGGCTGACGGCGTTCACGCGGACCCCGGCGGGGCCGAATTCGGCAGCCCAGGACTTGGTCAGCAGCATGAGAGCGGCCTTGCTGGAGCCATACAGGCCCATCCCGTTCATGCCGAACTCCGACACCATGGTCGTGATGTTGACGATCGCCCCGTGGCCGCGTTCGGCCATCGCGGGGGCCAATGCGGCCACCAGCAGGTAGGGCGCCTTGACGTTGACGGCGAAGACCTCGTCGATCTGATCGGCCGGGGTGTCGGCGGTGGGGCCGAAGGGGAAGACGCCGCCGCCGTTGACGAGGATGTCGACGTGGCCGCCGCCCGCCTGGGCGGCGCGGGCGGCGAGTTCCCGCACGCTGCGCTCGTCGCCCAGGTCGGCCGCGACGAAGTCCGCCGTCCCGCCGGCGGCGCGGATGCCGGCGACGACGGCCTCGCCGCGGGTCTTGTCCCGGCCGGACACGATGACGTGCGCCCCCAGGGCGGCCAGACGGTCGGCGGTGGCTTTGCCGATGCCGCTGGTGGAGCCCGTGATCAGGGCGGTGGAACCGGTCAGATCGGTGGTCATGAGAAACCCCTCAGCTAGTGGAGCAAACGCTCCAAACCATGCCCGGCTATTTTTGGAGTGTCAACTCCAAAATCGGGGTATGCTGAACCCATGGACCAGTCAACACCCGAAAGCCGGACGGACCGCACATATCGGACCGGTGCGGTCGTCGAGGCCACACCCAGGCCGGTGCGGAAATTCACGACGAAGGGTCTGGCAACCCGGGCTCGCATCGTCACCGCCGCCGCCGAGCTGGTGTTCGCCCACGGCGTGGCCCGCACCGGCATCGAGGACGTCCAGCGTCGAGCGGGTGTCAGCGCGTCGCAGCTCTACCACTACTTCACCGACAAGGACGACCTGATCCGGGCCGTGATCGCCCACCAGACCGACGGCATCCTGGCCGCCCAACGACCCGTCCTCGACGAACTCGACAGCTTCGACAACCTCTACCGCTGGCGTGACCTGCTCGTCGACCTGCAAGAGCAGCGCAACTGCGTCGGCGGCTGCCCCATCGGATCGATCGCGGCCGAGCTGGCCGACAACGACCCCCACGCACGAGCGGACCTCGTCGACGGCTTCGAACGCTGGGAGGCTCCGATCCGCGAGGGCCTGGCCCGCATGCGCACCCGAGGCGACCTGCGCCCTGACACCGACACCGACGCCCTCGCCCTCGCCCTGCTCGTTGCACTCCAGGGCGGACTCCTCCTTACTCAGACCCGTCGCGACACCACCCCCCTGCGCACCGGTCTCGACGCCGTCCTGGCCCACATCCGAACCTACGCGACTGAGCCGACACAGCACCGTGACCCCATCTCGGCCGGGCGGCACTGATTCCCGATGAGGTGGCCCGGATGACGCTCAGCACCTCCCAGGCCGCCCGCGAAGGCCGCTTCGCCGGGTCAGACCCCCTGCTGGGCGAAACTTCTCGGCCGCGAACTGCACACCATCGCCGACCAGTCGACCGTCGAGAAGTAGGACCCACTTCGATCGGCCTGCACGACTTCGGCGTGCCAGGGCAAGCAGCTACCGCACGGCCAGATCTCGTACGGCTCGCCTTCATCGTTCATCGCCGCGAGATCCACCGAACCCACGGGCGCGCTGTACGTCGTGTTCGACTGAGAAGTCGCCATAGGAGCACGTTGCCAGACCAGCGATACTCAGGGCTCCACATCCCAAACTCAGTGGACAACGGACAGACCAAAACCCTGTCCACAACTTCGGCTCGAACCACCATCCGGGACTATAAAACGTTCGGTGTAACTCCCGATCATGGAAGATGCATCGATGACCAGCAACAACGTGACCGAGGCCGAGACCGTCGAGCCGTCTGAGGCCGTGGTACCGAAGTCCATGGACGACCGGCTGATCGACGAGCTCGTGGGCCGGGCTCAGGCCGAGGGCGTGCAGCTGACCGGCGAAGGCGGGCTGCTCCGGCAGCTGACCAAGCGGCTCCTGGAATCCGCTCTCGAGGGCGAGATCACCGACCACCTCGGCTATGACAAGCACGATCCTGCCGGGAAAAACGGCGGCAACTCACGCAACGGCACCCGAGCCAGGACCGTACTGACCGACGTCGGCCCGGTGGAGATAACCGTGCCCCGCGACCGCGAGGGCTCCTTCGAACCGAAGATCGTCAAGAAGCGGCAGAAGCACCTTTCCGGTGTCGACGAGATGGTCATCTCGCTCGCCGCGAAGGGCCTGACGACTGGTGAGGTCCAAGCTCACCTGGCCGAGGTCTATGGCGCCGAGGTGTCGCGCCAGACGATCTCCACGATCACCGACAAGGTCCTCGAAGGCATGGCCGAATGGCAGAACCGGCCCCTGGACGCCGTCTATCCGGTGGTCTTCATCGACGCCATCCACGTGAAGATCCGCGACGGCGCGGTTGCCAACCGGCCCATCTACGTGGCCCTGGCCGTCACGACCGAGGGCCGACGGGACATCCTGGGGCTGTGGGCCGGTGATGGCGGCGAGGGTGCCAAGCACTGGATGCACATCCTCACCGAGATCAAGAACCGCGGCGTGAACGACGTCCTCGTGCTGGTCTGCGACGGGCGCAAGGGGCTGCCCGACGCGGTCGAGGCCGTCTGGCCCCGCACCGTCGTGCAGACCTGCGTGGTCCACCTGCTGCGGAACTCCTTCCGCTATGCCGCCCGCCAGGACTGGGACAAGATCGCGAAGGTGCTCAAGCCCGTCTACACCGCGGCGACCGAAGAGGACGCTGCCCTCGAGCGGTTCGCGGAGTTCGCCGACGCGTGGGGCAAGAAGTATCCGGCGATCGTGCGGCTCTGGGAGAACGCGTGGGAGGAGTTCACCCCGTTCCTCCGCTTCGAGACCGAGATCCGCCGCATCGTCTGCACCACGAACGCGATCGAGTCCGTCAACGCCAGGATCCGCCGGGCGGTCAAGGCCCGCGGCCGCTTCCCGAACGAGCAGGCCGCCCTGAAGCGCGTCTACATGGCGATCATGTCGCTCGACCCGACCGGCAAGGGCCAGGCCCGCTGGACCATGCGCTGGAAAACCGCTCTGAACGCCTTCTACATCGCCTTCGACGGCCGACTCTCCGCAGCCCGCCAGTAACCCTCAACAACCCGAGTTACACCGCTCGTTTGACAGACCCCCCGCTGGGGTGGTCTCCGCGTTCCGATCCTGGTGGCTGAGGGAATCGGCGATCAGTTCGCGGTACAGCTCGACCAGTTCATGCGGCTGGTCGCGTACAAGCCCCAGGCGGACAGTTCGGTCCAGGACCGCCTGGTCGTCCAGCGAGGCGAGCCATACCTGGACCGTTTATGCCTCGGGTCCTTCCAGTGAAGGAGCGAGGACCTCGACGAGACTGGAACGGGCAACAGCAGCCGTGATCCTGTCCCTGGCGCGCGCAACAGCGGCTTCACGGCCTGCCGTCGCCAGTTCGGCGCGCAGGTCCTCGTGTCCGGCCGTGATGTCAAGCTGCGGCGGCAGTGGGCTGACGTCAGAGGCCGTATCTCAACCGAACGTGATCCGTTGATTTTTGCTGGTCAGGCATGGTGTAGATCGGAATGAGAGAGGCATCCGACGTCTTGTTTCCGCTCCGTGAGCGAGGGGTGCGCGATGGCGTCGGTGCTGGGAATGCTGGAGGAGCGGGAGACAGCGGCCCGTGTGCGGGTGGAAGGTCTGCGGGAGGAAGTCGCCCGGTTGGCTGAGCTGTTGGAGGCCGCCGAGATCGAGCTGGACCGGCGGGTGATCGCGCGGAAGAACTGGTCGAGGCCCTGGCAGCCTCGGCGGCCGAGACCACCGCCGTGACCGGGACCGAGGCCGGGGCCGAGGAGGAAGCGGTGCTGTCGCTCGCGCCGGTGCCGGGCTCAACGGTGCCGCCCTGGCGGGAAGGGCTGCCGGTGACGGTTCTGGCACCGGACTATCAGCGGATTCTGGGCGTGCTGGAACAGCAGCGGTCCACGGGGCACGGGCCGCTTCGGGCCGAGGAGATCGCGGTGGAACTGGGCCTTGACGCCACGCCGGCGAAGGTCGAGGGGGTGCGGTCGAAAGCCCGGCGTCTGGCGGAGCGCGGCAGGCTCCTCCTGGAGGCGTCGGGGGCATTCAATGCCGGCCGGCGGCCCGTGGCCGTGCCAGACGCCGGCTCATCCGCGTGACCATCGACCACCGGATCACCGTCTCGCTGGTGGCGGCAGGGTCTCGTAGTCCCGGGCCAAGCGGCGGGAGTTCATCAGCCACGCGAACGTGCGCTCCGCCACCCAGCGTCTCGGCAGCACCACGAACGCTGTCATGTCGTCGGTGCGCTTGACGATCTCCAGGGTCAGATCGAGCTTGTCCCGGCACCAGCCGACGAGGGAGCCGGTGTAGCCGCTGTCGGCCCAGACGAGGGTGATGTCGCGGTGCAGGCGGCGCAGCCGGGCCAGCAGACCCGCCGCACCGCGCGGTCGCCGATGTTCGCGGCGGTGACCGCGACGACCAGGAGCAGGCCGAGAGTGTCGGTCACGATGTGCCGTTTGCGGCCCGGCACCTTCTTCCCGCCGTCGTAGCCCCGTGAGGCGGCCGGCACCGTCGCGGCGGCCCGCACCGACTGCGCGTCGATGATCCCCGCAGTGGGCTCGGCCTTGCGGCCGTCGCGCTCCCGGACCTTCCCGCGCAGCCGGTCATGGAACTCGGTGATCAGCCCGTGCTCGCGCCAGCGGCGGAAGAAGGCGTAGACCCGGCGCCAGCCAGGGAAGTCCGCGGGCATCGCCCGCCAGGAGATCCCGCCCGCGACCAGGTAGCGGATCGCGTCCAGCAGCTGGCGGTGGCAGTAGCCCTCGGGGCGTCCACCCCGCCCATTCAGCCAGGCCGGCACCGGCAGCAACAGCCGCACGGCCGCCCACTCCGCGTCCGTCATGTCCGACGGATACCGGCGCACCCGATCGGGATGATCGGCCGCATTGCCGTACACGTGCGCGAGGCAATCACACGATGGAGCAGCCGAGTTGAACTGGACAGGCTCGGACACGTACAACAAGGACACCAGGGCCTCCCGGCACTGCTCGGTCAGATTCGCATCCCCGAGCTACCGAGAGGCCCTGTCTTCATGCGCGTACAACGGGAAGATCACGGGTCGGGGTCGTCGATGGAGACGTGCCAGTCACCGACGTGGGCAGCAGACTGCGCGGGCCGGCTCGTAGGGCCCGCGGTGCTCGATCCCGCGCGAAGGCCCCCGTCCAGCGCAAGCTTGGGCGAGGGCCTTCGCAGTGTTCGTGGCGTTTCGCCTTGCCAGGGCCAAGGGCGCCAGAGGGGACGCCGTCAGCGCACGTCGACGTAGTCCGCCGCGCCGACGGCGGTGCCGGTCGTGGTGTTGCCGTTGTACTTCCACCGGTAGAAACCGTCGGTGGAGGCCGTGACGGTGGCTTTGAGCGCACCGGTGCTGCTGGTAGTGGCCTTCTTGACCGTCTTGTACGAGTCCGTGCCCTTGGCGCGGAACTGGAGACTGACCGTGCGGTCGCTGTAGGCGTTGTACTTCTTCGTGCTCCAGTTCGCCCGGGTCAGCTTGCCCGTGACGGTGATCTTCTTGCCTTTGGTGACCGGCTCCGGCGTGGCGTCGGCAGTGGTGACCTTGGCGGCACGCTTGAGACGGACGGTCTGGGACCTCGTCTCGTACTCCTGCGCCTTGACAGCGCCGCTGGCCTTGAACAGGCGGAGCGACACGGCGACTTTCCACGTAGTGGCGTCACTGTTGGAGCCGACTTGCTTCCGGCTCGAGTGCGGGTCGATGTAGAGGTCGCCCTCGCAGCGGGCGCGCTTGGAGCTGATCTCGTAACAGGTGTAGCCGCCCGGCCCGATGAAGTTTTTTCCAGTGTCGGCCGCCGTCTTTCGGCTGCCGCGGTAGAGGAAAGGATCCGCGTCGTAGCGGTAGGGGTCGGCTGTGCTGTACCCGGACGGCAGAGCGATGTTGAAGGTGAGGGGTGGCTCCACCGCCTTCGACGTGCCGACCACGATCGGCTTGCCGTTGTTGATGACGATGTCCGACACAGTGATGCCGGTGTCCGCCGCATGGGCCACCGGAGCACTGAGAACCAAAAGTCCCAGCGCCCCCACGAACGCGGCCCCTGCGGCGGTTCTTCGTCTGCCTGACTTCATTCACACCTCTTCAGAGGAACCGATAAGAAAGGCGACAGGCTATCAATGACGTGGCCATGCCCGCTCCCAGATCCCTCGATGCGGGCAGCGGATACCGCCTGGCGGCAGGCACACCAGAAGGACCTGCGCACCCTCGCCGCCAACATCCGCGCCGAAACCGAAGACGCGCAGGGTGTCGACCAGGCCGGGGAAGCGGCCCTCGCGGGCGGGCCTTCGCGAGGTGGGCGAAGCGGACTGTCGTCGGGACAGCTCCGTCAGCTTTCGGGGCAGGCCGGAGAGCGTGGCGGTGACGTCGGCGGCGAGATGGCAAGCGATCACGACCGACACCAAACCGGCGCATCGCGGCGAAGTCAGTGCGGGAAGGCTGTCACGGAACCGTACGGTCGCCGTCGCGCCGCGTACGGCTCAGAGCGAGTCGGCAAGGCTCGCCGCCCCTGCAAGGGCGAAGATGAGCTGTACTGAGTTTCGTGGAGTCCGATGATCTTGTTTCAGGCGGACTGCGGGGCTTGTCCCAGGCTCTGCCAGAAGTCCCGTTCGTACTCGGCGGGCGGTACGTAATCGAGAGCGGAGTGGAGACGCTCTTCGTTGTACCACGTGACCCATTGGAAGATCGCTCGCTCGACCTGGCCGACGTCCCGCCAGGGACCCTGCATTTCGATCAACTAAGCTTTGAAGGTGCCGTTCAGCGCCTCGGCCATGGCGTTGTCGTACGAGTCCGCGACGGAACCGACCGACGCGGAGGCGCCGGTGTCCGACAGCCGGTCCGTGTAGCGAATTGATACGTATTACGACCCCCTGTCGGAGTGGTGGACCAGGCCGGAGTCCTTCTTGATCCGCCGACGCCGCAGCGCCATCTCCAGTGCTTCCAGAGGGAGTTCGGTCCGCATATGGCTCGCGATCCGCCAGCCGACGATCATGCGGGAGAACACGTCCAGGACGAAGACGACGTAAGCCCAGCCGGACCAGGTTCTGACATAGGTCATGTCGGCGACCCAGAGCCGGTCGGGGCCGTCGGCGGTGAAGTCCCGGTCGACCAGGTCCGGCGGCCTCGGCGCCGACGGCTCGCTGACGGTGGTTCGCCGGCGCCGGCCGCGGACGACGCCCTCGATGCCGAGCTCGGCCATCAGCCGCTCGATCGTGCAGCGGGCCACCTCGATGCCACCGCGCCGCAGCGCGCGGGTGATCCTTCGGGCTCCGTAACTCCCGCCGGACTCGGCGTGGGTCTGCTCGATCATGGGCATGAGCTGTTCCTCCCGCGGTCGGCGGGCGGACTTCGGGCGCTTCTCGCGGGCGAAGTACGTCGACGGCGACAGGTCCAGCTCCCGGCAGACGGCATCGCCCCCGAAGCCCTTCTCGCGCAGGTGGTCCATCACCTGCACGGCCTCGTCCGGGAACGGTCGATCCCCTGGGCACAAAACACCGAAGCGGCCTTCAGGATCCCATTGGCCCACCTCAACGCAGCGTTCTCCTCGCGGAGTTGCTTGAGTTCGTCGAGCCCGGCCGTACTCAGCCGGCCGTCGCGTTCACCGGCATCCGCCTCGGCCTGGCGGACCCAGCCGCGCAAGGCTTCCTCGCGGATGCCGAGGCCCTTCGCAACGTGCGCGACGGGACGGCCCGTGGCGCGGACCTCGCGGACCGCCCGCACACGCAGCTCATCGGGGTATTTCCGTGGTGCCGGCACTGATGTCGTTCCCCTTCACCAGGATCGGAACCCTGGCATCAGGGACTCCACGAATCTCAGTGCAGCTCACGCAGGGGACGCCGAGTCCGAGAAGATGGGTTGCCTTGTCGGCAAGGTGATCGTCATCGCCAAGCGGGAGCGCCCGAGGGCAAGATCCTGGTCCAGGGCGAGCAGTGGGAGTCCGGCCCCGATCCGTGGCCTGAGCCAGTCTGGTACGACGACAATCCGTACGACGCGGAAGTGGCCGGGGCGTCAATGACGCGGTGACGGCCGAACTGCGCTGGCCTGCCGCGCTTCCCGTACGCCGATAACCAACACTCAAGCGCGGGCGGTCACGGCGCTCTGCGGGCCCCGGACGGGCGCGGTCGTGCGGATGTGCGGCGGCCCCGCAGCCGTCCGGCTGCGGGGCCGTACTCCGGTGCACGTCAGAGGCGCGTCAGAAGGTCAGTTTCCAGCTGTCCAGGTAGCCGACGAAGTGGCTGATCTCGTCACGGACGCGGAGCTTCCATGTTCCGTGGGCCGGCTGCGCGGAGGCGTCGACCGTGTACGTGGTGTCCACGTCGGCAACGTAGTCGAACGCGTTGGAGCCCTTCAGACGGTAGGTGGAGCCGTCGGGACCCACCAGGTCGATGATCAGGTCACCCCGGAAGGGGTGCACGATCTTCACGTAGACCTGAAGTGTGCTCGGCGCGTTGCCGCTGCGGCCGACGACGGTGGCGGGGGACTCGATGTACGTCCTGCTGCCGTCGGGGATGCTGTAGTCCGTGGGGTTCTCCCAGACGTCCGCCCCGTAGGCGGTGACGTTCCAGTCGATGGACGTGGAGGCCGAACCGCCGCCGGAGTCCGTCACGGTGACCGTGGAGGTGGAGTACCCGGCGTCGCGCGGGACGCCGGAGATGAGCCCGGTGGACCGTTTGATGCGCAGGCCCTCGGGCAGATCGGCGGCCGCGTAGGTCAGCCTGGCGCCGGTGCGGGTGGTCACGGCCTCGATCTGCACGGCGGTGCGGGTCCTGGTGACGGCCGGCTGGTAACCGGCGCGGGTGAGCAGGATGCCGTTCACCACGCGGTCGCCGACGTTGACCGCGGCCCAGGCGTTGGCCACTGACTCGAAGACCCCGGTATCGACGCCGAACTGGTCCTTGGCGGCCTTGAGAGTGGCGACGCGGGCACCCGCGTAGTCGGTGGAGGAAGTCATGTAGGTGGTAAGCGCGCGGTACCAGATCTGCGCGGCGTTGTCGATGCCTATGCCGGAGACCGGCAGGCCGTCATAGGTGGCGCTGTCGTACGAGACACCGTTGACGGTCTTGGTGCCGCTGCCTTCGGCCAGCAGGTAGAAGAAGTGGTTCGCCGGGCCCGAGGAGTAGTGGACGTCCGCGTTGGCGAGGGTGACGGACCAGTAGTCCCTTGAGGCGCCGTCCTTGGAGGGCTGGTCCATGTAGCGCAGCGGCGTGCCGTTGCCGCGGAAGTCGATCTTCTCGCCGATGAGCTAGTCGGGCACATCCGCGGGGTTGTCGGCGTGGAACTCCGTCGCTGTGCCCATGATGTCGCTGGTGGCCTCGTTCAGGCCGCCGGACTCGCCGCTGTACACGAGGCCAGCCGTGACGGAGGTGACTCCGTGGGTCATCTCGTGACCGGCGACGTCCAGCGAGGTCAACGGCTTTGCGTTGTTGGCCCCGTCGCCGTAGGTCATGCAGAAACAGCCGTCGTCCCAGAAGGCGTTGGCGTAATTGGTGCCGTAGTGGACGTTGGTGTGGGCGGCGACGCCGTCGTTGCGTATGCCGTTGCGGCCGAAGGCGTCCTGGTAGAAGTCCCAGGTCTCCTGGGCTCCGAAGGCGGCGTCCACAGCGGCTGTCTGGCCGTCGGTGTTGGTGCCGTCGCCCCAGACGTCGTCGTCGTCGGTGTAGAGAGCGCCGTCGTCGGTGACGCCGTGGGCGAGGTCGTACGTCTTGTGGCCCCCGCGCGTGTTGTCGGTCAGCTCGTACGTGTCGCCCGACTGCGTGGTGCCGATCGGGACGGTGCCGTTGTACCGGCCGTGGCCGGTGCCGGTCGCAATGGTCTCGAACTGCGACAGGGCCTCACCCGTCCGGGCGTCGGTGACGACGTGCAGTGCGCTGGGGGTGCCGTCGTCCTGTAGGCCGGTGGCCACGGCTTCCCAGGCGAGGGCGGGTCTCCCGGTCGCGGCCCAGACGACCAGCCTCGGGGCTTCCTCGACCTTCGCCTTCTGCACGCCCTCGGAGGCGGCGGTCTCGACCGCCGCCTCCCGCGCCGTGTCGGCCAGGATCCCGGCCTTCGTCGTCGGGACCGTCAACGGGGCATCGGTGGCCTTGGTGACGGTCTCCTCGTCGGAGCCCTCATGGACCACCAGGTCGCCGCCGAGGACGGGAAGACCGGCCAGGGTCCGCTCGTAACGCGTGTGTACGGTCCCGTCGGCGTCCTTGACGACATCCTTCACGAGCAGCTTCTCGGTGCTGCCGAGGTCCAGGGCGCTCGCGGTGGCGGTCGCGGACACCGAAGCCCGCTGGAGCAGCGCCGCACGCCTGGCCGGAGTCAGCTCCACCTGGGCGGCGCCGGGCCGGGGCGTGGCGACGATCTTCTTCGGGGGTGCCGTCAATGGCTGCGCAGCGGCAGGACTCGTCTGCACGCCGGCGGCGAGCAGAGCAGCCACGGTGACCAGCGCTCCGGCGGCGGGCAGGCGCCGTCCGGTCACCGTCGGCCTCAGCGATTCAGCTCCGTTTCCTCGGGTGGTCCTGGTGCCTTGGGTGCCGTGTTGACCTTCGGTGTTTCGGCTAAACGTCGGGGGGCGCAATGAAGATCCTTCCGATGCGGCCGTGGCGGTGCTGCCTGATGAACCCGGACAGCACGGTTGTGGCGCCGGGACGCGCACGCGGGAACGGGCCTCGGCCCGCAAGGGAGCCCAAGGCCCGGACCTGTCCCGCTCGATTGAAGATCTTCCCATAAACAGAGTATTCTTGTCAGGTACATTGCAAAAATGTTCGATGCGCAACCACGCGACTCGGACAACAAGCCCAACATCACATCAACGAGGGTTACGAGTTGGTGCGTGATAGCGGGTAAGGCGTCGTGCCTGGTCGGTGGCATGGTCCGACTGTGGCGATCGTGGTCAATCGGGCGGTGCTGACGCAACGGCTGTTCACAGGAATCTCTCGGCGTCATCTCGCGCGCCTGGTCGAGGAGATGGCGGTGCCGTGGCAGGCTGGCATCGAGGGCCGCCGTCATGTAGATCAAGGAGATCCACGCCGACCCCGGTGGGATCCACGGCTCGCCGCGCGTGCACGCCGTACTCAAGCGCGAGAGCGTCCACGTGGAGCGACTGATGCGTGAGGCCAACATCGCGGAGATCAGCCCGCGCCGGAGCGGCTTCACGCGCCGCGACCCCAAGGTCTCGAACGCTCTGCCGAAGTCCGCACGGCCGGGCGCGACGAAGGCCATGCAAGAGATCTACAAGGCAGAGGATCGCGCGCACGCCGAGAAGGCGATCGAGGCGATCACAAAGACCTACAGCGCCAAGTGGCCCAAGGCCGTCGCGAAGATCACCGACGACGCGGACGAATTGGCCGGCGTTCTACGACTTTCCGGCGGAGCACTGGGTCCACCTGCGCACGACGCATCCCATCGAGTCGACGTTCTCGTGAGGTTCCCCCGAGATGCGGAGGAAGCTGACAGTAGGTCAGGTGGGACTCATGAGAGGACCTGTGTCCGTGGCTGCACCTCGGAAACTCTCGCTCGAGTTGCGTGAGTGAGCGGTACGGATGTACCGCACCACCGAGCCGAAGCCGCGGACCAAGAAGCTGGCCGTCGACCTCGGCGTGCACCCAGAGGCCCTGCGCGGCTGGATCCGCCGGGCCGAGGCGGACGCCGGCGAGCGCGACGACTGTCTCAGCACCGGCGAACGTGCCGGGCTCACGGCCCTGCGCAAGGAGAACTCCCAGCTCAAGCGGGCGAATGACGTCCTGCGGACGGCCTCGGCTTTTTTCGCGGCGCAACTCGCCCCGACCCGGCCCAGGTTGACAGCGCTCGTTGACGAGCATCCCCGCCTGGGAGCCGAGTGCGTCCTGTGGGAACTGCGCATCCCCTCCTCCACCTGCTACCGATGGCGCCGTGCGGAGAAGGAACCGTGCGAACGGCGACGCCGCGACGTCGAACTGGCCGAGCGGATCAAGGAGATCCACGCGGAATCCGGCGGCAATTACGGCTCGCCGCGCGTGCACGCCGTCCTCAGACGCGAGGGCACACACGTGGGCCGCAAGCGGGTCGAGCGCCTGATGCGCGAGGCCGGCATCGCGGGGACCAGCCCGCGACGGAAGGGCTTCACGCGCCGCGATCCCAAGACCGGCCTCGCCCCGGACCTGGTCAACCGGGACTTCACCGCACCGGCGCCGAACCGGTTGTGGGTCACCGGCCTCACGATGGTCTCCACCGGCGAGGGACCGTTGTGGCTCTCCGCGATCCGGGACGCGTTCTCCCGCCGGGTGGTCGCGTGGGAGACCTCCGCCCGCGCGGACGCCGACCTGGTCCTGGCCACGCTGGAGTACGCGCTCGCGTCCCGCGAGGTCGAGCCGGGCAAGCTCATTCACCACACCGACCACGGCTGCCAGTACACGTCCACCAAGCTCACAACCCGGCTCATGCAGGCGGGAGTCGAGGCATCCATGGGCTCCGTCGGCGACTCCTGCGACAACGCCCTCGCGGAGAACCTCTCGATGCTCATCCAAACCGAATGCATCCGTGGCCGCACCTACACGACAAGGGCCGAGACGAATCTCGCGCTCTTCGAGTACATCGACGGCTTCTATAACTCCCGCCGCACCCAGGAACGGCTCGGTTTCCTCAGCCCGATCGAGTTCGAAGAGAAGTACTACGCCAAGCAGGCCACGGCCGAACCAACGAACCTGAACACCCGTCAACCCCTGCTGACCAGCTAACGGCTCAGGACACTAGGTCCGCGCCACATCCAGCCAGCGCCACACCGTGCGCACATTCACCCCGCCGACCTGGGCACCCGCACGCACATGCGCCGTAGTCAACGCCCCGGCCGCCTCAAGCTCCAGCAGCCGCGCGACCAGCACCAGTCTGGACACCCTCAGCCCCGCCGTGACCTCACCCCACACACCCGGCTCGCCCACCCCACACCCTTCCGCCGCGGACACCAACACCCACCACGGTGCAGCCGCGCAGACCTCGGAAGGATCAGAAGTACTGTTCCCGAGACAGCCGAGCGGAGCGGGGTGCACCGCCCCATGACAGCCACGCCCGCCCCAGGTACCGTCCCGTGTCAGTGACCGCGCTCTGCCTCAACACCCGACCAGCGAAACAACCTCAACCTGACATGCCGTCACTGACACCCACCCACCGACACCAACCCGGCACATCGCACGCAGCAGGACGCCGGTCTCGGGGGCTTCGACGACCCGGTTCACTGCGGCGCGGCCTGACGGTGCGCGGCGAGCGCGCGGTGGTGGCCGTCCGAGGCAGTCTCCCGGGGGCGCACCGGCCCGGCGGGCACGGTCGAGGGCGCCGGACCGGCAGCCGCCGGCTCGGGCACCGGCACCGCGCCCGGCGCCCGGATACTCGGGGAACGGACAACCGTGCGGCCGGCTGACTTGTGAGCGGCCACGACGACCCGGGGCTGCTCCAGCCGGGCCTTCGACACCCAGGCCGACGACTCGCCTGCGGACACACGACCAACCGGCCGGAGCCCGCGTCGTACGACACGGCGCTGACGCGCCCGGCGAACTCCAAATTCCTGACCTGGCTCGACGAGCACGAACAGCGACTCGGTCCGGCGGCGCCCTGAGTCGCATCAGTCGCGGGCGGGGCCGCGGCCGGCCCGCAGGATCTCGTCGGAGAGCTCGGGCTCGACGTGGCGTACGGCGCGGGCGAGCATCAGCGCCCCGACCATTTCACTGAGCAGACGGATGGCCCTGCGGCGGGCCTCGCCCGAATCGAGCTCGTGGCCCTTCTCCTCGGCTTCGCGCAGGAACTCGGCGGCGAAGCCGGTGAGATAACCCTCGACGCCTTCGGCGTACACGCTCTGCACGTCTTCGCTGTGCCGTCCGGCGTCGGTGACCAGGGAGGCGGAGGGGCAACCGCCGTCCGGGTCGTCACGGTGCGCGGTGGACAGGTACCCGGCCGTGACCCGCTCCAGCGGAGAGCCGCCCTGGTCCGGACCGTCCTCGATCGTCCGGGCCAGGCTCCCGAGCGAGGCGGCGAAGGAGGCGCCGCACACCTCCACGGCCAGGTCGTTCTTGGAGGCGAAGTGGTTGTAGAAGCCGCCGTGCGTGAGTCCCGCTTCGTTCATCAGCTCGGCGATGCCGACCGCGTCGATGCCCTGCGAGCGAAACATGCGGCCCGCCGCTTCGAGGATGTTCTGCCGGTTGCGGGCCTTGTCCTCCTTGGTGATCCGCGGCATTGCCGTCCTCTCCCGTCACTCTCGACTTGACCTTTTTAATGATGCCTCTCATTATAACAGGAGTTCCAATGATGCCCATCATCAATAGTTCGTGGAAGGGGAGCGTCATGCGTGCCATCACCTACGACCAGCACGGAGAAGCCGGGCAGGTACTACGCCTGAGCGAGCAGCCGGTACCTGCCGCGCCCTCGGCCGGGCAGGTGCGGGTGCGGGTCCTGTCCCGGCCGATCCACCCCGGCGACCTGGCGGGAGTGGAGGGCCTTTTGGGCGGGCCGCGGCAGCGGTTCGCCACGCCACGGATTCCCGGCGTGGAGGGAATGGGCGTCATCGAGACCGTCGGCGAGGCCGTGCGGGATCTGCGGCCCGGTCAACGGGTGGCTTTCTTCCCGGCGCCGGCCGCGTGGAGCGAACTCGTCACGGCGCCGACCGATCTGGTGGTGCCGGTGCCCGAGGGCCTCAGCGACGAGACCGCGGCCTTGATGCTGGTCAACCCGCTCACCCTGCTCACCTTGCTGCGGGCGGTCGAGGACGCCCAGCACGGCCAGGCAGGTCCGGTGGTGCAGACGGCCGCCGGTTCGTCGGTAGGAAAACTGGTCAGCGCCGCAGCACTCAAGCACGGGATCCCGCTGGTCAACCTGGTACGCAATACTCCGGGGGCGCAGACCTTGCGGCAGCGCTTCCCCGCACTGCCGGCCATCTCGACGGCCGACGCCGACTGGCGCACTCAGGTCCAGGACGCGACCGGCGGCCGGGGTGCCCAGGTCGTACTGGACGCGGTGGGCGGATCCCTGACCGGTGAGCTGGCCGGGCTGCTCGCCGACGGCGGCACGCTGATCACCTACGGACAGCTCGGTTCCGGCAGCACACCGCTGGAGTCGCTCGCGCTGACCCCGCGGGCCCTGACCGTGCGGGGCGTGTCCATCGGCCAGTGGATGACCCGCACGCCCGAGGAACGGGCCGAGGACGTCGCCTTCGCCGCCCGTCTGGCCGCGACCTCCCCGGAACTCCTCGAGGTCGCAGCCAGCTACGACCTCGCCGACTTCGCGAAGGCCATCGACCATGGCCGCCGCCCCGGCAAGAGCGGAACCGTCCTGCTCACCAGCCCCGCATCCTGAACCCCACGAAGGGCACTGCTATGAAGATCGGAACCCTCGGCGCCGGAACCGTCGCCCGGGCCATCGCCCGCCACGCCGTGGCCCACGGGTGTCAAGTCGTACTGAGCAACAGCCGCGGCCCCGCCTCCCTGGCCGGGATCGCCGACGAACTCGGACCGCTCGCCAAGGCCGGCACCCCGGAGGAAGCCGCAGCGGCGGAACTCGTGGTGCTCGCGGTCGGCTGGCCCCAGATCCCGGACGCGGTAGCCGGCCTGCCACCCTTCGACGGGCGCATCGTCATCGACGCCACCAACCAGTTCCTCTCCCCGTCCCCGCATGCGAAGATCGCCGACCTCGGCGAGCTGACCGGCAGCGAACACGTCGCCTCACTGCTGCCCGGAGCCCGCGTCGTCAAGGCGTTCAACACCCTCCACGGCCAGTACATCGCCGCCGACCCGCGTCACCAGGCCGGGCGCCAGCTGCTGTTCCTCGCCGGTGACGACGCCGACGCCAAGACGACCGTGAAGGACCTCACCGCCGCCTTCGGCTTCGCCCCCGTCGACCTCGGCTCCTTGCGCGAGGGCGGACGCCTCATGCAGCTCGGCGGCCCGCTCTCCGCCCTCCACGCCCTCAAACAGGACTGAGCCGGGGCCCCCGCCCATTCCTCGCTCCCCTCCTCATCCTCATCCACCCCTCGAAACAAGGAAATTGCTGATGCTTACCCAGCCCCTGCTGCAGCCCGTCCGCCTCGGCGCACTGGACCTCCCCAACAGCGTCGTCATGGCACCCATGACCCGCGCCCGCGCTCAGAACACCGAACTGGCCCCCACCGACCTGCACGCTACCTACTACGCGCAGCGCGCCGGCGCCGGCCTGATCGTCACCGAGGGAACCTGGGTCAGCCCCGACGCGATCGGCTTCATCAACGTCCCCGGCATCTACACCGACACACAGACCGCCGGCTGGGCGAAGGTCACCGAAGCCGTCCACGAGGCGGGCGGGCGGATCATCTCCCAGTTCGGCCACGTCGGCGCCGCCTCCCACCCCGACCACCTCGGCGGCCGCCTGCCCGTCGGCCCCTCGGCCATCAACCCCGGCGAGAAGTCCTTCACCCCCTCCGGCCCGCAGGACACCCTCACCCCGCGCGCCTACACCGCCGCCGAGATCGCCGACACCATCGCCGACTACCGCCACGCTGCCGAGAACGCCCGCCGCGCCGGCTTCGACGGCGTGGAACTCCACGCCCAGGGATCCCACTTGATCCCGCAGTTCCTCAACCCCCGTCTCAACCAGCGCACCGACGCCTACGGAGGCAGCAGCGAGAAGCGGGCCCAGTTCCTCCTCGACACCCTCGACGCCGTCAGTGACGTGTGGGGCAGCGACCGCATCAGCGTGAAAATGTCCCCGGGCTGGACCAGCGGAACCGCGTTCACCGCGGACGAGGAGACACTCGCGGACTACGACCAGCTGCTCAAGAAACTCAACGACAGCAACCTCGCCTACCTGCACCTCCTGGGCACCCCCGACACCATCGAGGAACGCAACGCCCTCTTCTCCCGCTACCGCGCCCACTACCAGGGCAACATCGTCGCCAACCTCGGCTTCACCCAGGCCCTCGGCAACGAGATCCTCGGCCACGGGACCGTCAACGCCGTCTCCTTCGGCGCCCCCTTCATCGCCAACCCCGACCTGGTCGAGCGCTTCGCGCAGGGCCACCCGCTGGCCGACGGCGACCGGGACACCTACTACGCCGGTCACACCGAGGGCTACACCGACTACCCCGCCTTCACCGCCAACTGAGCAGGGAAGATCCCCGTCGGCAGCAGCATCCGAGCAACGATCGCAAACGCCGAAGCAGAGAACCCCGAAGACGCAATCCTTCTCCACCAGGACCCGGCCGGGGACACGGAGACCGAGGACCATGGCCCGGGTACGGATCCGGCCGAAGTACGAGGCCGCCCTCGCCGACGCCCGCGAGATCAAGGTGCCCGCCCCGCGCCGCCATGTCCCGTACCAGGAGAGTGCCGAGCCGCCGCGCACACATCCGCCGCGATGGCACCTCTTCCCCAACCGCATTGGCCGAGAGCCGAGGAACGGTCCAAGGGCATGAGCGCGGACGATGCCGGTCCTCGACCAGGCGGCCCTTGGCGTAGCCGTGTTCCTCCGGATACGGGGCCATGCGGACGGGGCATCGGTCAGGCCCGTACGAGAGTCCCGGCGGGCGCGATGAAAGCGCTGTGCGCGGTCCGGGCGAGGCCGGCGCCCCGGTCGCGGTCAGCCCGGCCGGGGGCCTCGTGCAGATTGGAGGTGCGACTTCGACGGGAGTGGCGGCAAGCGCCAGACGCGCGGCGGTAACGGGAAGCGGGATGGTCACGTGCCCGCCGTCACGGACAGGGAAGGTGATCCAAGGCTGGCTCGACGCCAGGGTCGATCAGCATCGCCGCGCTGCTGGTCGCCCACGGCTGCAACGTCGGGTACACCCCGGCCCTGGGCAGCGTGCACACACTGAAGTACCGGCGGCCGTCCCCCGGCGACCAGACTCATCCGCGGCCGGCGACCCACCGGACCGCGAACCCCGCCCTCAATCGACCACCAGGCGTCCATCGGCCTCGTACCGGCACGGGGCAGGGATCCGGCCGCGCGGTCGACGGGACGCGGTTCCTCGTGCCCGTCCCCAGCGTGCACGCGCGACCGAACCGAAGCACTTCAGGCACGGAGGCGCCGAGACCGTCGGCCCGATGGGCTCCGTCAAGCCGTCGGCGACGGTGACGTCCCCGCACGAGCGGCGGCTCGCGCACCTTCCTGCGGACACCGGGCCGCTGCCGTCGGTGATCCCCTACGATCAACCGCTCCGCCATCACCGAACCAGCGGCGGTGACCACTGCGGGGGAGAAACGCGGTGCCCCTGCCCCACCAGTGAGGCTTGGCCGAACAGGGCACCGACGCCGCCATCGACTCTACTGCCGAATGCTGAGGCTGCCCCGCCGGGTGGCCAGGTGCTCGATCGTTTCGAGAGCAGTGTGTTGCCGACTGGACCCCGGTTCCCTGCCCAGTTGCGGTTCCGGGGCAACGGCGAGGACGTGGTCGAAGAGACGGTCGGCGGGGGTGGCCGCGGACCGAACGCGGCTGATGCCCTGCCGGCCGGGCCTCGGGCGACAGCCCGGGGTGAGGCGCGCGCCGGTGACGGTTGCCGGTGTCCGTGCGGCGGGACGGATCCCGTACCGGCCACGGATCGGTTGCGGGCCGGACGCTCCGTCGTCGCGGGACGGCCGCGTGCGGCAGCATCACCGCGTATGACCAGAGACCGCTGTGTCGACTTCCTGCGCGCGTGGGCGATCGTCTCGGTCGTGGCCGGCCACTGGCTGATCACCGCCCTGGAACACGGTTCGGACGGCGGGATCACCGCGCCCGAACTGCTCGCCGACGTCCCCTGGACGCGGTGGCTGACCCTGCTGTTCCAGATCATGCCGCTGTTCTTCCTGGCGGGTGGCCACGCGGCCGGCGGCTCCTGGGACAGGGCGCGGGCCGATGGCGGAACGGCCACCGGCTGGGTGGGCCGGCGCGCGGTCCGGCTGCTGCTGCCGACCGCCGCGTACAGCGCTCCCGTCCTGCTCGCCGTCGCGGTGAGCGCCGCGGTCGGCGTCGCCCCGGACACCCTCGCTCTCGTCGGCTGGGCGATGGCCATGCAGTTCTGGTTCCTGCCGGTGTATCTGCTGGTCAGCGCCCTGACGCCAGTCCTGTACGCGGCGCACGGGCGATGGGGTCTCGCCGTCCCCGCCGCACTCGGGGCGCTCGCCGTGGCCGTCGGCACCCTCGCGCTCGCCGCCGACCTGCCCCGCGTGGGGCTCCTCAACTACCTCCTGGTCTGGGCCGTCGCCTACCAGCTCGGCTTCTGCTGGCGCGACGGCCTGCTGGAAGGCCGCCGCCCGCCGGCCCTCGCGCTGGGCGGCGGCGCGGCTTTCGCGGCGCTGGTCGCCCTCGGCCCGTTCCCGGTCAGCCTGATCCTGGTGACCGGCGAGCCCGTCTCCAACACCGATCCGCCCTCGGTGGCGATGCTCGCCTGGGTGCTCACGCAGTGCGGCCTCTGCCTGCTCGCCGGACCCGGCCTGCGCCGCCTGCTCGCACATGACCGCGTCCAGCGGCTGGCGGGGCCGGTCGGCGGGGTCAGCATGACCCTCTACCTGTGGCACATGCTGCCCGTCCTCGTCGTCGCAGCGGCCCTCTACCTGACCGGTCTCGCCCCCGAACCCGCCCTCGGCTCCCCCGCCTGGTGGGCGCTGCGGGTGCCGTGGCTACTGCTGCTCGCCGTGCTCATGGCGGCGGTCACGGCGGTGGTACGGCCGGTGGAGGCCGCGCTGGTCAGCCGCTACGAACGAGCCAGGCCCGACGTCGGCCGCTACCGGCCGTGGCTGCTCTGGCCGGGCCTCGCCGTGAGCGCAGTCGCGCTGTCCCGCTTCGCCGCCCACGGGTTCGCCGAGCACGGCCGGTTCCCCGCCCTGCCCACGCTGGGCCTCGCGGCGGGCACGGCGCTGGTGCTGTTGCACCGGCGGCGCACTGCACGGCCCACCAAGCGGCAGAGCTGGGCCGCCCTCGAAGAAGCGGCCTGAGCAAGGGAGTTCACCGAGGCGACGGCGCGAGTGCGGTGCGGGTCGGGGCGGGTCGGCTCGGGGCGGTGGACCCCGCGATCCGCCACGTAACAGACGGCCCGACCGCGCTCGCTGTCGCGCACCGGCGAGCGCGGTCGTGGCGGCCAGGCCTGGCTGGACGAGGCGGCTGACGGCGAACTCCAGCTCGCCGTCAGCCACCAGGGTGCCGGGCCGGTGAGGGCAGCGAGCAGCGCGGCGCGGGGGCGCGCCTTCGCGGGAAGCAGGGCGACGGCTGCGGTACGGGCCGCCGGCTCGCCACCACGGCATCGAGGCCGCCGACCCACCCCCTCAGCCGCACCAGCTCGTCCGCCCGAGCTGCGCCTGTTCGGCTTTCTCACGGCACCGGTCGGCGGCAAGCTCCGCCTGGACGACCGCGTCGGCGTCCGGGGCGTACGGTCCTCCGATCGCTGCGAGCAGCCGTACGATGCGCCGCCACTTCGCACATTCGGGTTCGCGGCGGTCCAAGTGGGCATGAAGCCCGCCCCTACCTGGTCGTGTGCGTGGGGTCGACCTCAACGTCGGGGTAGGCGCCCTTGCTCTCCCCCGCGCCCGCAGGCCACTTCAGGCTCACGGTGTGGGTCTCGTTCGGGGGCGTCACCTCGATGTCGGTCGGGGAGGCGGGGCTGTCGCCGGTGTGGTCGATGTCGTAGGCGAGGTTGAAGACAGCGGCGTCGCCGGGCTTCGGGATGGTGACACGCGGCTGGGCGTGGCCGCGCTCAATGGGGGTCGAGGTGTTGTCGGCGTCCTTGATGTCGACGCCCGCGAAGCCCGTCGCCGAGCAGGTGGTCGAACCCCGGTTGATCATGATGATGTCGATCCTGCCGGAGTCCACGTCGGGCGCGGCGTCCGTGGCGTCGATGGCCAGGTCCTCCGTCTTGCAGAACGTGACCTTGCCGCCGGTCTCCGTGCCGTTCGCGGCGTTCGCGCGGGCGTCAGTGCCCTCACCGGAGCCTGACTTCGCGTTGCCGGCCTCCGATCCGTCGGAGCCCGACCCGCCCTCCGACTTCGAATCACCGTCCGAGGACGAAGAGGACGACGACGAGGAGCTCTTGGAGGACGAGTCCATCCCTGAGTCGTCACTGTCACAGACCGTGAGCGAAAGGGTGGCGGCGACGCCGAGGGCGGCGAGAGTAGCGATGCGGGTGTACTTCACGGTGTTTCCCCGGGAGTGGCGCGGTGCATGTGGTCGAAAGTATTTGCATCTAGCATCGAGTTACCGGCGGCCCCCGCGACGTCTTCGTTCTGTCACAGGCGTATTGACCTCACGGTCCGTCAACGCTCGACATGAGCCAGCAGGGACGGCGGCAGAAGGCCCGCACATCCGAGCCGGAGCTGCGGGCGATCAGCGAGTTACGCGCTCACCAGCCTCGCCTCACGCACGGCGGACCGCCACCACTTGCCGGTATCGCCGGAGCTCTACGCGAAGACCAGCACGCCGTCCCCCAGGGGGTCATCACCACCAACAACTCCGGCGTCAACAAAGGCCGCAGCGCCGACGTCGAACTCCAGAAACGCCTGATGGCAGGACGCGCCGGCGTCCCGCTCCCGCGCCACCGTGTCGCCCTGACCGCCTACCTCCGGCGCGGTTACGCGGGCCGGACGACCACGGCACCCAGATGATCTCCGCCTACGAAGATCTTGCCAGAGCCTGTATACGCGGAGGTGCGTACGGATGAACGCGGACGGCTCTTGGGCACGCACTGACGGGTGTTGTCCGGCCGCCTGCGGCTGGCCGATGCCTGGCGGCGGCCGACCATGGACGCAAGTGGCGGTCGGACCGGCCGTAACCACGGTCAGGCGCAACCTGCCGGACGGGGAAATGCCTTCGACCGGCCGGGGGACGATCCGGCAACCTCTCCAGCATGACCACGCCGTCCTTCATCCCCGGACTGGAACTCTCCCACCGCTTCTACTGCGAAGCCGTACGGCCTTTGCTGGACGAGGCCGCCCCCGGGGTTACGCACTCCGCCGCTCGTCTCGGCGGCGGTTCGGAAGTCCTCGGATTCGACACCGCACGCTCCGCCGACCACGAATGGGGACCCCGCCTGCAGATCTTCCTGCGCTCGCGGGACCTCACACGCCACGGCGCGAGAATCACGGCACTGCTCTCCGAACGCTTGCCGAAAACCTTCCGCGGCTACCCGACGCACTTCGCCTCCGCCGGCGAGGCGGACATCCGGGTCATGCGGACCACTGACGGGCCAGTCCACCACCGGGTCGAAGTCACGGACCCAGGGTCCTGGTTCACCACGCAACTGGGCTTCGACCCGCGTACCGACATCACCCTGTCGGACTGGCTGGCCACCCCCACTCAGCTCCTCGCCGAGGTCACCGCCGGTGCCGTCCTCCACGACGGACTCGGCCAACTCGCACCGATCCGCGCCAACCTCGACTGGTACCCCCACGACCTCTGGCTCCACCTGCTCGCCTGCCAGTGGCAGCGCATCTCCCAGGAGGAAGCCTTCGTCGGCCGCTGCGGCGAAGTGGGCGACGAACTCGGTTCCGCCGTCGTCGCCGCCCGCCTGGTACGCGATCTGATGCGGCTCTGCCTGCTCATGGAGCGCCGATATCCTCCCTACAGCAAATGGCTCGGCAGCGCCTTCGCCCGCACCGCCCAGGCACCCGCCCTCACCCCGGTCCTCACCGACGCCCTCGCCGCCACCGACTGGCACACCCGCGAGCACCACCTGGCCCGCGCCTACGAAGCCGTCGCGGCCACACACAACCAGCTCGGCCTCACCGACCCCGTCGACCCCGCCACGCGGCCCTACCACACCAGACCATTCCAGGTCCTGCACGCCGAACGCTTCACCGCGGCGCTGAGAGTCCGCATCACCGACCCGGACATCAGCTCCCTGCCCACTATCGGCGCCGTCGACCAGTTCATCGACAGCACGGACGTCCTCAGCCGTCCGGAACTGACGCGCGCCGCCACCAACGGTCTGCTCGCCCCCTGAGTCTCCGTCTCACAGCAGGAGAGGGAGGGAGCAGAACGGCCTGACGACCGGGGACGCTTATCTGTGCGCCGCTGGGGAGCCGAGACCGTACGCCGAGCCGACACCAGCCGCCGCGGCTTGGGACGCTCGGGCAGCCGGACATCAAACGGCAGCCGGGACTCGTCCGCGAACTCGCGCAGCTCGTAGTCGTACTCCGCGCAGACCGGCCGGGCGGCACCGCGCGGGGCGTCGAACGCCTCGACGGTTCTCCCTGGCGCGGGGTGGGCGGGATGGTGCGCGGCGAACCACAGTTGAGTGACCGGGGGGCAGCGGGTGGTGCGTACTGGAGGCGGTAGCGGCTCACGCCACCTCCGAGCCGGTGACGCCGGCGTCCGTGGCGCCGATGTCCTCGCCGCGAGCGAGGCGTTCGACGAGCGCGTCGTCCTCCGCGGAGGTGGCGGCCGCCGTGTTCCCAGCACCAGGCCCGCCGGGCCGGTCGGCGGTTGGTGCCCGCGGGGCCGCCGGTGGCCCGGCGGGCGCCAACCGCCGTGTTGGTCAGTCCACCTCCTCGGAGGACTGGGAGTCGCTGCTCTGGGAGAGCCCCACGCGAGCCATCCGGTCGGCCAACTCGTCCTCGTTGCCACCGGGAAGTACACCGCGCATGGGGCCTTGTATGTTCGTGCGGATGCGCTCACGCCTGCGATCCAGCCGCGGCGCCTGGTGTCGGTCGAGGCCGGCACCTGCGGCGGCGGGGTTCGGGGCGACCATGTTGATCAAACCCGCCGTGGTGAGCAGGTTTCGGGGGATGCTTTCACCGGTCATGGCCGTCCACACCTGGCCCGCGAAGCTCGTGCAGTTGTACTGGGTGAGGTTGTAGGCTTCGTTGGCTTTTTGGTAGGCAATCTGGTAGCCGTCGAGAATGCGCCGCAGGCTGGCCTTCTTCGACTCCCGTTGGGTGACGGCCCTATGCGAGTCGGGGCACATGACTCCGCCCGGCACGTTGTTGAGCAAGGGGAGGTCCTCGCCCTCCGGATAGAAGCCGAAGGAGACCTTCTTCCCGTCCGATCCGGTGATCTCGATCCAGGCGTGACCGACGTCGCCCTGAAGGAGGTTTCCCGCGTCCACCTTGAGCGTGACCTTCAGCCTGCTGGTGTCCTCAAGTCGTTCTCGCAGGAGCAGGGCGCGCAGCGGCCTCAGGGCGGGGTTCTCCGGCAGATTGATCCCTTGCCGGTCCGCCCTCCGGTTCTGGCGCTGTTCCTGCTGGAGCCGGTTCATGACCGTCCCCGCGAGGCGCTCCGCCTGCTGCCCGAACAGGAGGTCGCTGTGTTCCGTGAAGACTTCCTGGAACACCTGCGGATAGCGGTACATGAAGTCAGCGTGTTCATCGCTGCCCTCGGCGTGCTGGGCGGCCTCGGTTCCGTCCAGGACGGCGGAGGCGGCCGCGGCCGCGTAGGTGGCCCACCCGTCGATCATCGCCGGGGTGTCGGGGGTGACGTCCCCTTCCTCCTCGGCGCCCTCGGTGAGGATTTGCGTGATGTGCCCGTGCACGAAGCCGTACACCGTGTCCGCCAAAGGTGAACTTTGCACCGGAGCGGGGGCAGGAGCAGGAGAGGCAGGGCGTCGGCCCTCCTCGCCGCTGGACGAGGACGACGACTCGAACTCGAAGCGCCCGTATCCCTGTGGCCGATACGGATTCGACGGGCCGTCCATGAAGGACTGCGCGGCGCTGCCGGCACCGGCCTGCGAGCTGGAGACCCCTCGCTCCGGGGAACTGTCGGCCCGCCGGTCGTAGTCCGATCCCGAGGAGGAGGCGTCGGCCTCGTAGTTGTCCCGATGGCCCCGCGACGAGCCCTCCACGCGCTGCACGGTAGGCGCCTGAGCCGCGCGCTGCACGGCTCCGCCCGCCGTCGACGCATCCTCGTCGACGGCCGCGGAGCCGGCGTCCTGCGTGACCGCCCGTTGGGCGACGACGGACGGAGCGGTCGTCGCGCCGGCGCCGAAGAAGACCCCGTCCTTGTCCGCCTTCTGTTCGGAGCGCTGCTTGGGGTCGGTGACCGTG
This sequence comes from Streptomyces sp. NBC_01429, assembly GCF_036231945.1. Taxonomy (NCBI): domain Bacteria; kingdom Bacillati; phylum Actinomycetota; class Actinomycetes; order Kitasatosporales; family Streptomycetaceae; genus Streptomyces; species Streptomyces sp. NBC_01429. The sequence continues at coordinate 28,556 of NZ_CP109599.1, forward strand.
AGTCCGGCACCGTTGCTGATACCGGTCTCGGGGGTGCCGTTGAGGTTTTCGTTGGCATGGCTCAGCTCGTGACCCATGATCCTCATGTTCCCGACAGTTTCCGGGGGAGCGAAGATGTGGTGGCCGACCGTCATGGCCTGGGCCCCCAGAGCCTCGGTGGCCCGCTGGGCGACCGGGGTGTCGTGGAGCTGAACGGCGGACAGGTTCGGGTTCTGGAAATACGGCACCGCCGCCGCGAGCAGCGGTGCGGGAAGCGCCCTGCTCGGCGACGCCATGGCGTCGCCGAGCAGGGCGGCCTGATCGGCCGGGCTGGGGGCCGCCGCCACGGGATCGCTCCCGTGGGCGTGCTCCTCGCCCTCAGGGGCCCGCTCGACGGCCCCACCCTGTGCGGAACGCTGGACCTGGGATCCCTCCCCTTGATGTCCGCACGCAGGACTGTGCTGATGTCGGCCTTGGGCCCATGGATGCCCGGCCTGGCGGAGCATCTGAACGACCGCAGCGTTCCCGGCGCCGGCCGCGAATCCGAGATTGCCTCGACTGGCGGTCCTGGCCGAAGACTCTCCGGCCGCATGGGGCACGCGACCGCGCTCAGCCTCCTTGTTCCCCAGAGGTCTGGTGACCATGTCCGCTCCCGCACACGTCGAAGTGGGATCTGCCGTAAAAGTCGGAGCGTAGTCGATCAATCGACAACAGTCGCCGCAGTCTGAGACGTTGATCCACTGACGGCAGGTCGCGCCAGACGAACTCAGCGTCGATCCTGCGTGACGGTCCGTCATTTTCTCCGGCGGGCCATTTCTTTGTTTGCGGGTTGTTGCGGGTTGGTGCGGGTTGGTGGTGGGAATGGTGGTGGCCCGGCTGTCGCGTCGGGTGTGCGCCGGGTTCTCCCGCTCGGGTGGGGTGATGCTGTCGGCAGGGACTCGAAGGTGCTGGTCAGCCGGGGTTCGGCAGGGCTTGGAGCCGGTCGGCGGCTGCGGTGTTCACGTTGGGCCGGTGCGCAGCGAGGCGGAGGGAGCGGCGGCCGGTGGTGACGAGTGGCGCGGGGAGCTGGGCATGCTCCTTGCGCAGCAGCGCATCGGCGGACCGCGTTGCCCAGGGCAACCGGACGGCGAGGCCGTCGCCGAGCCGCCACAGCTCGTTGTCCCAACCGCGCGCGCCGAGCCTCACCGGACGATCGGCCAGGTCGGGGTGCTGGTCGCGCGGCAGATCCCTGACCGACTCCGCGGTGATCTCGATCTCGCTGTGAGTCATGCGGAGCGACCACAGTCGGTATCGGATCCGATGGGACCGGTGTCGTCCCCGTGCCTCGGAATGTCCGTGTTCATTGGATGCCCGCAGTCCCAGTCGTCACACGATCGCGGGCCGGTGCCGCTACGGGCCGGTGTGGGTGATGAACGCCCACCGCGCGGGGTCGTAGGGTGCGGCGTCCCGCTCGGCGCGCACCGCCCGGTGAAGCGCCACGGCGACGCGGGACGGGTCGGGGAGCGCGGTGTCCTCGGCGAGAGCGCCGTACACCTGGTCGGCGATCTCGCCGGCGCGGGCGTCGTGCACCGACCACGTCGAGGCCACGACGTGCCGGTAGCCGGCGAACTGGAAGCCGGCCGCGAGGTGCACGCCCTCGTCGGCGAGAGTGAAGCCGCCGTGGGCGCTCTCGCAGGCGGACAGGTAGGCCAGTTCGGCGTCGCGCAGCTCCAGCCGGGCGATGTCGGTCACCGTCAGGTTGCGGTCATGCAGGAAGAGCGAGCTGTTTCCCGGGTTGTCCGGGGCGTTGACGCCGTGGCAGGCGAAGTGGGCGCAGGGGTGCCCGGGCAGCGCATCGAGCACGGCCGCACGGGTCGCCTCGGCGCCGCAGAGCCCGGTGAGCCCGGTGGGGAACCTGTGGCGCAGGAGCTCCATCTCCCGCACCGCCCCGGGCAGCAGCGGCTTTCCGCGCGCGTACGGCAGGGGACCCGGCTGGGCGACGACCAGCAGTCGCCCGCCGCCTGCTGGAGCGGGCGGGCGGTCCAGCGCACGGCGCAGGGCGCCGAGGGTGGTGGTGTAGGAGGAGACCACCCGGTCCATGACCGTCGCCGGCGCGCGGCCCGGCTCAGCGTCGTCGGGGTCGTGGTACCCGGCCGCGTGGAGCGGCAGGGTGACCATCGCGCTGGTGGGGCACCACCACAGGCGTGGCCGGTCCGCCGGCGGACCGGAGAGCGGCTCGGTCCGTCCCAGCGCGTCCAGGACCGGCTCCGCCACGGTGTCCCACAGCCACTCCAGGGTGCTCAGGATGGTCTGGCGGGCCATCCCCCGGTCGGGGTTCCCGGCTTGGTCGTCGCCGGCGAGGGCGAGGACTGCTTCGAGATACGCGTGGTTGCGTGCCAGCGTGTGCTCGACCGTCAGGCCCGGGAGCGCCACCACCCGCACGGCGCCGGGCCGGACCAGGAGGGCGTCGCACCGGTACCGGCTGAAGTTGACCACGGCCACCGGGCCGCGCCCGGCCGCGCGGGACAGCTCCGCGAAGCGGGCGGGCCGCAGGAAGCCGGCGAATCCGTCGAGGCTCCGGACGTGGGCGACTGTCCGTTCCCACTCCTCGGCTGCCCAGGCGAGGCCGAGGGAGAGCCGCCCGTGCTCCGGCTCCGTGGTCACCGGCCGGCCCGTCGTGGGGTGCGGCCGGCCGAACTCGTCCTGGAGCTGTTCGAGACGGGCGGCGATGTCCGGGTGTGCCCGGCGCAGGGCCGCGAGGTCGGTTCGGAAGGCCGATGCCTGCGACCACAGCACGGAACGGCCCTGTTCCAGGAGCTCCAGCGCCTCCTCGGGGCGTCCGGCCGCGATCGCGCACGCGGCGGCGTCGGCCGCCGTTCCGTAACAGCCGGACAGGACGTGCTCCTGCGCCGCGCGCTCGATGCCGGGCGAGGGGATGACGGTCAGCAGTTCCACGGCCAGGCGCTGGGCGTGGAGGGCGCCGTTCCAGTCCCCGGTCCGCGCGAGCAGCTGGGCCCACTGCTGGGCGGCCAGCAGGCGCATGCGGGGCGGGCAAGCCCTCGACGTCGCCGCCGCCCGCGCCGCCGTGACAGCCTCGCGCAGGTCCTGCTCGCCGCCGGTCAGCTCGTGGCGCCGGTCGAGGGAGAGCGCGAGGTTCATCAGCCGCTCGCCGTTGAACCTGCCGTCGTGGTCGCTGGACTCCTGGACCGAGCGGCGTGCGGCCGCTACGGCCTCGTCGAGGTCGGCCCGGTCGCCGGACGCGCCGAACCTGGTCCTCAGGATGTGGCCGTACACCTGGAGGGCGCCGGCCCGGGCGCCTGCGGGTGCTTCGGCGGGCAGGGCCGCGATGGACCGGCGGATCGCGGTGACGGCGGCGTCGAGGTCGGCCCGGTCGCCGTGCTGGTCGAAGCGGTGGCGCAGCGCGGTGGCGAGCTTCTCCAGGACGGCCGCCCGGTTGGGGCCGTCGTCGTCCTCCGCGTCGACGGCCCGGCGGGCGACGGTGACGGCCTCGTCGATGTCGGCGGGGTCACCGGTCCACTGGTGACGGGTCACGAGGACATCGGCGAGGATGCCCAGCCGAGCCCCGTACATGTCCGTGTGCGCGGTGTCCTCGGCGGCGCCCTCGCGGGCGGCCAGGACCGCGTCGTGGAGATCGCCGTCGTTATTCGTCGCCCCGTGGCGCAACTTCAGGATCTGCGCCAACTGCCCTTTCATCATTGCCCGCCGAGCGACGTCGGAGGCTCTGGGCGGGCCGAGCCGCAGGATGTTCACGGCCGTGTCGAGGCAGCGGCGGTCGCCCGTCTTGAGGAAGTGGCCGCTCAGCGCCTCCGCGAGGCTCCGCACTTGGCCGGCGTAGTCATGGGCGGGGGCTCCGTCCGGGCCTGCGGACGGCAGCAGCGCGAGCAACTGGGCCGCCTCCACGGCGTCGTTGCTGTCGCCGGTGCGCTCGACGCGGTGGGTGAGGGCGGTGGCCAGCAGCCACCCGCACTCCGCCCGGTCCGAGTTGTCGGGCGGCAGCAGCTCCAGGGCCCGGCGCCCGGCCGTCACGGCCGTGTCCAGATCGGCCGGGTCGCCGGCCACCGAGTGGCGCTCCAGCAAGCAGTTCAGCAGGTTGGCGTGGCTGCCGGAATGGCCGGGGGCGAGCTCCACGGCGCGCCGGGTGGCGTCCACCGCCGCGTCCAGGTCGGCGGGGTCGCCGCGCTGCTGGAAGCGCATGGCCAGGGCGGCGCCCAGGTTCATCGCGTGGGTGGCGTGGTCCCGGCCGGTGGCGGCGGCGATGCCGATGGCGCGGCGGTAGTGCTCGATGGCCTCGTCCAGCGCGCTCGCGTCGCCGCGGAGCACGGCGCTCATCCGTTCCGTGGCAGTCTGGGCGGCGTCACGGAAGGAGTCGGGCCCGTTGCCGGCGGCCCCTGCGGACTCCGGGTCCGACGCCGCCGGGCTGTTGCGCCGGCGCCACCACCGTGCCCCACGCTCACCTTCCCGCTCGGACGCCCCCTCACCGTCCCGCCCACGAGCGGCCTCGTGGCCCGGCTGCCGCAGCGCACCGCCCGTCCCGCGCCGCCCCGCCTCCAAGTCCCCCGGCCCGTACCCGGGCCCGGCGTCGGCGGCCGGTTGCCGTGGCGCCGCCTCGGCGCGGGGCGGGCGCGCGCCGACCCAGTCCCGCAGCGCCCGCACGCTCTGCCGGGCCCCCTCGTCCCCGGGGGCGACGGCCAGGGACGTGGCCTCCACCTCCCGTAAGGTCCCCAGCACGGCCTGCCGGTCCCCGGGCAGCCGGGAGGCGTCGTACCGCAGGGCCTGGGCCAGGGCGAGGTTGTACAGGAACATCGGCCGCTCGGATACCTCACGGGGGCCGAGCGCTACGGCCTCCGCCCCCGCCCGTACCGCCGCGTCGAGGTCCGCCGCCCTGCCCCGGCGCTCGAACAGGACGCGCAGCGCGCAGCCGAGGTTGTGGACGATGCTCGCGTAGTCCGGGTGGTCGGGGGCGGCGGCCCGCGCGCACTCGCGGAACACAGCGACCGCGCGCTCCAGCGACTCGTCGCCGCCCGCGCCGCCCGCGAGGCCCATCAGCCGGTTCGCCTCCGCGAACAGCTCCTCGGCCACCCGGTCCGGCGCCCCCATGCCGAACGATTCGACGAGGCTACGGCCCCACCAGGTCAGGCGCATCGGCTCCGAGCGGTGGACGGGCGCCAGCAGGCGCGCCGTCGTGGCCATGTCGGGCAGGGACCGCCCCGGTTCGAGAACACCTGTACGGCACGCCAGCAGCCAGCCCACAAGCTGTAATCCGGGTGCGAAGCCCTCCTCCCCCACTTGGGTGAGGAGGAGGCGACCGAGCCGGGCGGTCTCGTCCCATGCCTCGTCCGAGTGCACGGCGGCGGTGTCCGCGTGGTCGACGTACCGCCGCACCCGCGCCAGCAGCCTGCCCCGCAGCACGTTGTTGTCGTCGGCCGACATGAGCCGACCACCCCCGCTCGCTCGGCTGTTGACGCCCCGTCCGCCGCCTGGGGCTCTGTGGAGAACAACGCGGCAGACCTCGTTCTGGTTCCGCCGGACGGACCGTCGTCGCGCGCCGCCCCGCGCTGTACGCTCCTTGCCTGCGCTGGCGGGCCGGGACCGGAGGAGCCCCCACGACACCCGAGGAGGACCGGTATGCCGGACGGCGAACTGACCGAGCACGAAGCCCTTGCCCTCTGGTGTGACCAGCTCCCCTCGTTACGGGAGATGGCCGCGCGCACCGGCGCCACGGCCAGGCTGGAGCGCGACATCGGCCGGGTCCGGGACAGCGGTTCGGCCCTGCGCGCCTGCCGGAAGTGGCTGCCCGACGACGTATCGGGGGCCACCCGCTCCTGGTCCGGCGAGTCCGGCACCCCGTTCGTCGCCCTGCCGGGGCGGCAGGAGGTCCGCCGCACCGGCGTCGGCGCGTACGTCTGCCCGACCGACGCGTGTACGCGTCGGTCGGGCCGCGATCCGCAGGGTCACCCGCCGACGTGCGCCGTCCTGGGCACGGCGATGCGGGTCGCCGGCTGAGCCCCCGATAGGCGGCTGACACCCCGATGATCGGATTCCTCACCGAGGCCACGAAACGAATAGCGGACCGGTGGTTCACCGAACTGCTGCTGCCGGGCTGCCTCCTGCTGGCCGTGCTCGGGTGCGCGCTGCGGCTCGGGCACGCCCACGCCCTCGACGCGGAGCACCTGGTCACCGGAATCGACCACCTGGTGCGGCAGTGGCGCCACGAGTTCGTGCGGGCCGTCGTCGACGTGCTGCTGCTGGTCGCCGCGGCGTGCGTACTGGGCTTGGCGGCCCAGGGGTGCGGATGGGCGACCGGACGCTGCTGGCTGCGCAGTCGGCGGCTGATCCCGCTGCCGGGGCTGCGCCGGGCCGTGCGCCGGTTCGTGCCCTCCCGCCGGGACCGGGCCGAGCGGGCCGCGCGGCGGGCCGGAGTGGTACCTGTCGCCGACTACCTCCCCCAGCGGCCCACGTGGATGAGCGACCGCGTCCGGCTGATCGAGGCCCGGGTGCGGGCCCAGCACTGGATCAGCGTGACGCTGGCCTGGCCTCGTGTGTGGCTCCTGGCCGATGAGACGGCCCGCGCGCCCGTGCAGAGCGCGAGCCGGCGGTTCGGGGGCGCTGTCGTCCTGGCCGGCTGGGCCGAGTGCTACGCGTTGGTAGGGCTGCTGTGGTGGCCGGCCCTGGCGATCGGCGGGGCGGCCTACGCGGTCGCGCTGTACCGCGCGCGCGTCCGCCTGGAGGAGTTCGCCACGCTCGTGGAGTCCCTGGTGGACGTCCGAGTGCGGGCGCTCTGCGAGTCCCTGGGCGTGGCACTGTCGTCGGGACGGATCACCTCTGCCGAGGGCGCGTTGGTCGACGACATCCTGCACAAGGGCGACTAGGGCGGGTATGGAGTCGCGGTCAACCCGGGGTTCGGGTCTGGAAGCCGAGCCTGCGGGCTGAGAAGGTGTCCATTCGGCCGTCCCACGGCGTGGAAGTCGGCTCAGCGGATTCGGGGTATGTGGCGCCCACATCTGTGCGACCGGCGTATCATTCGCGCCCCGTTGACTGGACCGCGTCCTGTCCCGGGTGGACACGGAGGGCGAGGCAGTCGCAGAGCCGGGGAGCCGCGGAGTTCGCGGAGTTCACAGCGCATTGACGTGGACGCGTCATTGGTCATACGTTCTGGGAGCGCTCTCAGCCACCCCCGTCGATCGCGGAGTCGCCCATGTGGACAACGTTGTCAGTCCGGACGCGTCATCTGGTGGCGCCACTCGCCGTGGCGCTCCTCGCCGCCCTGAACCCACAAGCCGTGGCCCCGGCGGCGGCCGCGGCCGCCGCCCCGACCGCAGCCATCTGCAACGCGTACTGCGACGCCCGCGACCCCGGACTCTCGCCGCAGGACCGTAGCCCCGTCTCCACCACGCTCTTCTCCCGCTCGATCGTCCTCCACTTCGACGACCAGGACGCGATGGGCTGGGCCTCGACGGACAACGGCAGCCCCGGTGACGAGGTCTGGCTCGACCGGTCCTTCGACGGCGGGCGCACCTGGAGCTCCGGCAGCCGCCTCGGCGCCACCGTCGTGCCCGCCGGACAGCGCGGCTGGCGCACCCTCATGTACAACGTGGACGACTGGAACACCAACGGGGTCGGCGCCCTGCGCGCCTGCGGCAAGGCCGGCGACCGTACGGACATCGCCTGCACACCCTGGGCGCGTACGACCTGGAACGCGTGGGACCGCCGGACGGCCGCGGCCACGGCGCAGATGCAGTTCTACAACAACGGCACCGGACTGTTCGACACCACCGGCTGGTGGAACTCGGCCAACGCGCTCACCGCGGTCATCGACAACATCCGCGTCTCGGGAATGACCAGCTACCGCTACGCCATCGCCAACACCTACAATCGCCAACTGAACGCGCAGGGGGGCCAGTTCCGCAACGAATACATCGACGACACCGGGTGGTGGGGGCTCGCCTGGATCGCCGCGTACGACGCGACCGGTGACAGCCGTTATCTGAACACCGCACGCGCGGACGCCGATCACATGGCCTCCTACTGGGACGGTGTCTGTGGCGGCGGTGTGTGGTGGAGCACCGCGAAGACCTACAAGAACGCCATCGCCAACTCCCTCTACATCCAGCTCAACGCGGCCCTGCACAACCGCGTCTCCGGCGACACCGCCTATCTGGGCCGGGCCCGCGCCGGCTGGACGTGGTTCCAGGGGACCGGGATGGTCAACGGTTCGCACCTGGTGAACGACGGCATCGATCTGTCCACCTGTCGCAACAACGGCGCCGCCGTCTGGTCGTACAACCAGGGTGTGCTGCTCGGCGCGCTCACGGAGCTGAACCGCGCCACCCAGGACGCCGCACTCCTCACCACGGCCCGACAGATTGCCGACGCGGCCACCACCTCCCCGCCCCTGAACACCGACGGCATCCTGCGCGACCCGTGCGAGGGCGGTGACTGCGGGGCCGACGGCCCGTCCTTCAAGGGCGCGCACGTACGCGGGCTCGGCAAGCTCAACGCGGCCCTCGCCGACCACCCCTACACGGCGTACCTGTCCAGGCAGGCAGACGCCGCGTATGCCCGTGACCGCAATCCGCTCGGCCAGTACGGGCTGCGCTGGAACGGGCCGCTCGACACGACGGACGCCGCCCGCCAGCACAGCGCACTCGACCTGCTGAACGCGGCACCCTGACCGCCCGCTCCTGAACGCCGATTCAGGAAGGACCTCGTGCCGAGGCGAAGGGCCGGTGGAAGAGCGCCCGAAGAGCAGCGCGGGCCGTGAGGCCGGCGCACGGGCTCAGCCTCACGGCCCGCGCCGCTCGCGGCCGGCGTCATCCGTCGCAGCTCGCCCCCCCCTGCTGTACCAGCAGACTCTCCAGGCTCGCCAGTTCCGCCTTCGCGACCGCCTCCACTTGGTCCTGCTGCCGGCCGGACAGCCGCTCCCACAGCCAGAAGGCCGGCTCCTCGCAGTTGAGGGTGCAGTCGGGGGTGTTGGCGGATCGGCGTCGAGGCCTACCATCCGAAAACCTCGGCATGCCGCACGCTATCTTCGCCGCGCCCTGCCTGACCACGTTCTGCCGTCTCGATGAGCTCGATCTGGAATCCGTCGGGAAACGCCTTGCGCCGGATCAGGCGGTGATCAAGCGCTGAATCGCCGAGCCGTGTTCACCTATTGGCGGCCAGCACTGCCGCGAGGCCCTCTTGTAGATCTTTGACGAAATACTCGGGGTTCTCCAGTGATGGGAAATGTCCCCCGCTTTCGGGCGACCCCCATCGGACGATCTGTCGGTACCGTTCCTGCGACCAGGCGCGCGGACATTTCTCGATGTCGCGGGGATACATAGTGATTGCTGACGGGACGTCGACCCGAAGTTCGGGGTCCAGCGAATTGTGACTCTCGTAGTAAATGCGGGCCGCCGATGCGCCGGTCCGCGTCAGCCAATACAGGGTGACGTCGTCAAGAACGCTGTCTATGGAAATCGTCTCGAACGGGCTGTCTTCGGTGTCTGACCACTCGGCGAACTTGTCGAGGATCCAGGCAAGAAGACCGACCGGTGAGTCGACGAGCGAGTAGCCGATGGTCTGCGGTCGGGTCGCCTGCTGCTTCGCGTAGGCCGCGCGGTTGCGCCAGAAATCGCGGGTCTCCTCGGTCCACTTGCGCTCGACCGCCGTCAGCCCGTCCGTTGTCAACCCGGGTGGTGCCTCCGCGAACGTTGTATGGATGCCGAGAACGTGCGCTGGGAACCTGCCGCCAAGAACCGTGGTGATATTACCTCCCCAGTCGCCGCCGTGGGCTGCGAACTTGCCGTAGCCGAGCCTTCCCATCAGTTCCACCCATGCGGCCGCGATCTTTTCGGTTCCCCACCCGGTGGTGGCCGGTTTGTCGCTGTAGCCAAAGCCTGGCAGCGACGGGACCACGACGTGGAACGCCGGCGCCTCTGCATCTTTCGGATCTGCCAGCTCATCCATTACATCGACGAACTCAGCAATGCTTCCTGGCCAGCCATGCGTCAAGATCAGAGGAATGGCATCTGCGCGCGCGGATCGGCGGTGCAGGAAGTGGATTCCCAGATCGTCAATGGTCGTGCGGAACTGGCCGATCCGGTCAAGGCGCTCTTCGAACGACCGCCAGTTGTATCCGGTGCGCCAGTAGTTCACGACATCGACTAGGTCGGCGAGAGGAACGCCCTGTTCCCATCGGCGGGGGTCGGGCGCGGCGCGATGGACCGTCTCCGCCTCCGGCAGTCGCGCCGCGGCCAGCCGCGCGCGCAGATCGTCGAGGTCGGCGTCAGTCGCGTGGGCTTCAAATGCTTGCACGTCGCTGGTTGGACGGGGCATGAGACCTCCTGGCCATCGTGGAACCGGCTAAGGCGGTTCTAGCAGTTCTCCGAGCCACGCTGCAACCCCCTAAGGTGGTTCCATGCGTGCTGGATTCCCTGACTTCCGCCTCGGTTCCGTGCTGGCGACCAGCTTCACGGGGACTCTGTCGGAACGTCATGGCAACGCGGTGGAGCGCATTCCCACGCCGCACCGACTCATCGACTGGCTGGCGGTCTACGGCCTCGCTGTGGACTCCTGCACCACGGCCCAGCTCGGCCTCGCTCGGGAACTGAGGGAGTCGATTCACGCCGCCGCGACAGCGGCCGCGACCCAGGACGCTCTCCCTGCGTCTGCCGTCCAAGTCATCAATGACTACAGCGCTCAGGGCCGGGCCGCGGCGGCTCTGACGCCCGAGGGCAAGCGACGATGGCGGCTCAGCTCGGCTTCCCGCGTGGAAGATGCCCTCAGCGTGATCGCCGCCGACGCGATCAGCATCATCGCGGGCGAACGAGACGGAAAACTGGCCTTGTGCGCATCACCCACCTGCCAAGCCGCCTTCTTCGACACCAGCCAGAGCCGTACCCGCAAATGGTGTGACATGAACACCTGCGGGAATCGTCAGAAGAAGGCGCGCTTCAATGCCAGCCAGCGCAAAAAGCCCACATCAGCGGAGTGATCGTTACCTCGGTACATCCAAGTGGGCCCCACGCCTGCGACACATCTGTCGCGTTGAGTGCGCCCCAACGTGCCCAGGCGACTCCGTAGTAGTCGTCGGAACCGAGGCGCGTGACCAACGCTGCAGCCTCTCCGGAGGCGCGCGGGTCCCCGCAATCCTGAGCGTTGGGAGGCCGGAACCAGCATGTCAGTTGACGGCTGTGGTGGTCCTGCGCGTGGGTTCGCCGTGGTCTACGGGCTTTGGCCTGCCGAGCGTTCGCTGTGCCGCATCCGACCGGCTAGCCCGCAGGCCAGTGGGGGCTCGGCCTGCCGTCATCGCTCATGTACGCCCGCTGGCAGATCTCGTTCCAGCCGTACGGGATCTCGGGGGCGTCGAGAGCAGCCGGACGCTGTCGCCGACGCGTTCGGCCACCGAAGATGGGTCGTGGCCGAAGTAGGAGCAGCCGGTGCCGTCGAGCACCTCCAGCCAGTCCCGCCAGGTCTCCAGGCCACCGCAGCAGCCCGGCTCGACGAAGATGGTGTCGGTGGCGTTGTCGATCACCCGGAACCCGCCGGCGGCGAACAGCTCGGGCATGGTGAGCAGCCCGTGCAGGAATGTGCCGATCGGGTCGGTCGGGCACGACCCGTGCTCCTCCTCCGGCTCGAAGTCGTTGCAGTCGGCGATCCGCATAACCGCCCTGCCGACCTCCGCCGGAGTCAGCTCCCCGTCCAGCACGAGGTAGCCATACGACCCGTGCTCGCCAACCGGCCGGAGCGCGAAGTCGTCGCTAGTGCCCCTCCCGGCAAGCTTTGCCCCGTCGCGCCGTCCAGCACGCACGCTCGCCGCGTTGGCCAAAAGCCCTGGTAGCTCCGCTACAAGGACTTCCGGCCGCCTTGCGATCGCACGCACCGGACGGCGCTCCTTCGGGGCAAACATCGCCGGTCGCGGCACTAGCAATGATCTCCAGGACGGGTTGCATAACAATCACACGAGGATGATGCCGGACCCTCTGCCACACCGCCACGGGCTTTCAGCTGCGGCATCGGGCTCGGGGCGGGCCCTCTACCCGGGGCAGTTTCGCGGTTCGCTCAGGGCAGGCGGTGCCGACGCAGCGCATGGCGGTCTGTTCGCGACGCCCAAGAGCCGCATGAGATGAGTGAGGCAACTGGAGCGGCGCGGGCTGATGAGCCGCAGCAGCCGTCACTGGCGCACAGCCCGCCTCGTGATTCCGAGCTGAGTCCTCACCCATCGAGATGAGGGTGTCGTCGGTCAGGACGACCTCTCCGGCTCGCCGTGCGATCTTCTTCCGGAGGCGGTTCAGGCGCTGCCACGGGAACATCTGAACTTGCCGGAGTGAAGGGGGTGTTGTCGATGGCTTCCGCCCTTGTGACCAGTACTGACACATGCGTGCAGCCAGCCGTCCATTGCGCCCTGCTCACCGTTTGAGACACCGTATCGGCGCATCGGTGAGCACCTCTCTCAGGAGACCGTCGTGCCCAGTCACGAAACCTTCGTCCTCATTGGCTCCACCGGACAAAAGTCGAAGCGAAGCCAAATTGCCGGCGCTGGTGGGCGAATGCTCGATGCGGCATTCACCCAGTACGCCACGACCAGCACGCCTCCGGCACGCTGGCATCCAGTGAGGTCGAGGCCGTCCGTGAGTTCTTCGAGAGCGGGATCGACCAGATCGTCACCACGACGGTGTCCCTGGTGTACATCTCCTCGGTCCTGCTGGTGCTCGACCGGCAACTCGGCGCCGCTGCGCTGGCCGCGATGGCACCGATCTACTGGACCATGCGCTCATTCCGCCGACGTTCGCTCCAGGTGTACCACCGGCGCTCGACAGCGGCCGGCGCGGCGGCCGTCGACATGAGCGAGACCTTCGCCGACATCCGTACCGTCCAGGCGTTCGGCCGCGAAGACGTCAACGAGCGTCGGTTCGCCCAGCTCAACAGGCGGCACCGGCAGGCGAACCGTCAGGCCGAACTGGAAATGGCGCGATACGTGACCTCCGCGCGCCTTGTGGCCAACATCGCCGTGGCGGGACTGGTGTTGTGGGGCGGATACCGTGTGGCTTCTGGCACGCTGGAGTTGGGCGCCTATGCCGGCGTCGTGCTGTACCTGCGGGATCTGTTCGACAAACCGCTCAGACTCGGGGGCGTCCTCGACGCCTACCAGGCAGCGGCGGCGTCACTGGGCAAGATCGCGGTGCTGCTGGCCATGCGGCCGACCGTCGTCGAACCTGTCCGCCCCACTCTCCTCCCCGCGCTCTCCGGAGGGTGCGCCGGACGTCAAGTGTGCTACGAGGAGGTCTCCTTCGCCTACGGCAGCGGCAACGGCAACGGCAACGGCAACGGCAACGGCCCAGAGGTACTGCGCGGCTTCGCGCTCGACATCCCAGCTGGCCAGACGGTCGCGCTGATCGGCCCATCAGGCGGCGGAAAGTCCACGCTGGCCAAGCTGCTGGCGCGGTTCCACGATCCGACCGGCGGCCGTATCCTCCTCGGCGGTGTCGAACTGCGGTCCCTCGCGACGGCGGAGCTGCGCCACGGCGTGGTCATGGTTCCCCAGGAGGGCTTCCTCTTTTCCGGGACCGTTGTCGAGAACATCGCTTTGGCGCGTCCCGACGCCGCGCTCGACGAGATCCGGCACTCCGCCGAGACGACCGGGATCCATCCGTTCGTCTCCGCCCTCCCGGACGGCTACCAGACCGAGGTCGGCGGCCGGGGTGGCCGCTTCTCGTCGGGCGAACGGCAGCTGATCGCCTTGGCCCGAGTTTTCCTGGTGAACCCCTCCGTGATCGTGCTGGACGAGGCCACCGCGGTCATCGACATCCCGAACGAGCGCGCAGTGCAGAGCGCGATGCGCGCGGCATTCCGGGGGCGAACGGTACTCGTCATCGCTCACCGGCCGGCGACGATCCAAGTCGCCGACCGTGTATTGGTACTGGCCGACGGTCGCGTCATCGAGGACTGCACCCCAGCCGATCTCACCCTGAGAATGCGGCGGAATTGGGCTATCTGACGCCCTGACTGCCTCAGCCGTCCGGCCCCGGTCCGCCGGGGCCGGACGGCTGAGGTCATGTGGCGGGCCGAAAAGGTTGACGCTGTCAGGGGCCGGTGACACGGCGGCGCTGCGGCGCCGGCTGCTGCGGCTGTCCGAGGCCATCGCCCGCCATCCGTACCTCGCCGCCGGGCCCGCCCGGTCGCCGGCTGTCCGGGTGGAGCTGCGCCGCGCGGCCCGCGCGCACGCACGTCTCTCTGAGTCAGCGGCATCGTGAGAGATCACCCGCGCGAGCGCCGGATCCAGATCCTGTCCGTGATCCGGAAGTGGATCACGGAGTCTGGCGAAGGGCCGTCGATCAGGCAGATCGGCGAACGGGGCGGCTTATCGAGCACCCGTTCCATTGCCTTCCAACTGATACAGCTGGAGCGGCGCGGGCTGATCAGCCGCAGCGGTCGGCACTGACGCACGGTCCGCCTCGGGTATTCAGCCAGCGCGCTCCTGGCTGATCGGGTGGTTCAGAACCTCGATGATCTCGTTCAGCTGCGTGGTTCGCTTCCTCCTTCTCAGCCCAGTTGCTCGGCCAGTCCGACGATGATGCCCTCCGGGCCACGGACGTAGCAGAGCAGATAGCTGTCCTCGAACCGGGCGATCCGGCCGATGAGTTCGGCGCCGTGAGGGCGCAGGCGGGCAACGGTGTCCTCGATGTCGTCGACGGCGAACATGACGCGGTGTGTGCCCAAAATATTGTGCGGCCGGTTGCGCGGCCCGGTGCTGATCACCGCGGGGCTGCGGTACTTCGACAGCTCGATCCGGCTGTGACCGTCCGGGGTTCGGACCATCGCGATGTCACAGCGGACTCCGTCGAGTCCGGTGCACTGGTCGGCGAAGAGGCCCTCGACCTCCGCCCTGCCCTCCAGCTCCATACCGAGTTCCACGAAGAACGCGATGGCGGCATCCATGTCCTCGACGACGATGCCGACGTTGTCCATCCGCTGAATCGCCATGCTGGTCTCTCCCTCTTCCTCGTGCGGCCGGTGATGGCTGCTGATGTCCCTGGGCCAGAGCCGGTGGCACGTTCTCGACATTCTCAGACCGCCGAACTCCGAAAAAAACTGGCTCGCGCCTCGGCATCGCTACAGCAGACCGCGAGCCAGGCGCCACCACCGAGGGTGAGTGCGGCGCAGGTGGCCGCTCCCATGAAGACGATCAGCCGCAGCGTGCCGTCCCCGCTTTTCCATGATTGCTCGATGACTGGCAGCGTGCGCGCTTGAGCATTGCGCTTCCCCGCTTCCCCGCTTCCCCGCTTCCCCAAATTAGTTCACGGTGCCGGGTCACCCTTGGCCGGTGGAGTTCCCCGTGCCGCTCGCCCCCAGCGAGCGCCAGAGGAGATAGAGGGTGCTGCCAGTAGAGCGCTCAGTCGTGTCGGTCGCCGTCTAACCGGTATGAGTCATGTCCAGGACGATTTTCCCCCGCCGGGGCGGTCGTGCGGCCGTCTCGTGCGCCTGTGCTGCCTGATGGGCCGGGTAGATGTCCCGGACTGGAACACGGAAACGGCCCGAGTCGGCGAGTGCTGTGGCCGACGTGAGTCCGTGGACGCCGTCCGGCTGGCCGCCGAAGCGGCCCGTGGACAGCCGAACTCCGTACGTGGATGCCCCGAAGTCAGCCAGAGTGACGACACTGTCCGCGGTGCCGACCAGTTCGATCAGCTCGCTCAGTGACCCGGCCCCCGCGACGTCGAGCGCCCGGTCGACCGGAGCGGCGGTCAGCGCGCGGACCCGGGCGGGCAGACCGCTCCCGTAGTCCACGGGTTCGACCCCCAACTTCCTGAGGAACTGGTGGCTGCCGGGGCGTGCGGTGCCGATCACGCGGGCGCCCCGTGCCATCGCAAGCTGCACGACAATGCTGCCGACGCCGCCGGCCGCCCCGTCGACCAGCAGTGTCGTGTCGTCCTGGATATCGAGCAGGTCGAGGGCGCGGGTCGCGGTCTCGATGCCAGTGCCCGCCGCGCCGGCCTCGGCCCACGTCATGCCGTGCGGTTTGTGCGTCCAGAAGTCCAGGACCGCGTACTGCGCGCTCGCCCCGCCCAGCCGTGCCACGTCGACCGCGCCGAAGACCTTGTCGCCGACGGCGTAGTCCGTTACCCCTGCGCCGATCTCGTCGATCACCCCGGCAGCATCGACACCGGGAATGTGCGGCAGGGCGAGCCCCTTGCTCGCAGGGGACGAGCCTTCGCGCAGTGCGAGATCGACGGGTGAGACAGCCGTGGCCCTGACGGCGACGCGGACCTGGTGAGGGCCGGGATGAGGCTCGGGCGCGGTACCCAGCTTCAGGACCTCGGGCGGGCCGAACCGCTCGAACTGCACAGCAAACATGATCACCTCTCCCACCCGGAGTCTCCGGGTGCTTGAATCAGGTGAACATCGTTCCGGAGCATCTGTTCCACATCGGGGGAAGATGAGAGGGACGGGGAGAAAAGTGACTCGGAAAACCAGGACCGACGCGACCGGCAACCATGAGCACATCATCGCGACCGCCCGCGATGCCTTCGCCACGGAGGGCGTGGACCTTCCCATGCGCGAGATCGCGCGGCGTGCCGGTCTGGGCATCGCGACGCTGTACCGGCACTTCCCCACCCGCACGGACTTGATCAGCGCGGCCCTTGCCGGGCATGTGGCGGCCTGCCGGGCCGACATGCAGGCCGCACTGGCCGAGCCGGACGCCTGGACCGCGCTCAGCGGAGTCATCCGCCAGTTCGCGGAACACCAGATCCGGTCCCCCGGCCTCAATGAGGCCCTGCTGGGCTCACACACAGCAGGCGACGCGTTCCGCGACGACCGGCGGGCCCACTCCGCAGCACTGGAACAACTCGTCGCCCGCGCACACCAGCAAAGGGTCCTGCGGCAAGGGACCTCCGTCACAGACGTCCGCGTCGGCCTGATGGCGATCTCCTCACTGCACCCCACGCGGGTCGATCGACGGCCCGACGCGATCCGTACCCTGCTGGGGCTGCTTCTGGCGGGACTGCACACACCCGATCACTGAACCGCCCGCTCTCCGGCCGCCGAGGTGGTGAATCAGTCGGTGGCTTCGGCGCCGGTCCTGAGCAGTACCCGCGCGGGACCGGCGATGCCGTCCTGGACGGCGTGGCCGCGGCCCGGGAGCGGGCTGCTCTTCGAGGCGAGCCGCTGCCAGGCGCTGGCGGAAGATCGCGCGAGGATCACGGTGGCGAACTGCTCCCGGGCGGCGAGGGCAAGGCCACAGCCGCAGGCCCGGCCGTTGCAGAGGACGTGGTTGCGGGCCCGCCTTCCCTCGTACGGGGCCTCCTCCAGCGTGGTGTTGGCCGGGAATTTCTTCGGGTCTGCCGTCTGGTCGGGCGCCCCACGGCAGCAGGCCCGCTGCCTCGTCGTCCACGGCACCCCGGACACCCCCTCCCCCCCCTCCGACGGCCCGCTCGCCCGCCACCGGCCAGCCGCCCCGCTTGCGCCGCCTGTGCACACCAGCCCGTACCGGGTGTTTGTCCGCGGCGGGCCGCGGGCCTGTGGCTGGAGCCTCTCGGTTGCTGCGGCACCTGAGACGGGGAGCGGCGTAGGGCGCGTACGGTGCTCGCTCAGCTCGCGCCGGAGGCAGTCCGAGTGCCCGGGACGACCAGCCGGTTTTCGTAGGCGAGGGCGACGAGTTGGGATCTGCTGGACACTCCGAGCTTATGCATGATCCGGTTGACGTGTGACTTGACCGTGAGGGGGCTCAGGTCGAGCACGTGGGCGATGGCGGTGTTGTCGGGAAGAGTCGCGATGAGGGCGAGCACTTCGCGTTCCCGCTGGGTGAGTGGCGCCAGGGCCCCGGGCGCGGTGGGTACGGAAGGCGCGTGGGAGGGGGCGGGCGAGATGACCATGGCGCCGCGGCAGATGACGTCCAGTGCCGTGAGGAATTCGTCGGGTTCGAGGCAGGGGCCGAGCACGCCCGTCACGCCCGCTTCCGTGAGGAGCGGGAGTTCGGCCGGCGAGATCGTGCCGAGTACGGCGATTCGAGTGCAGACGGCGGCGTGACGCAGTGACACCTGGGCTGCGGCCGATGGGGTGCGGGTGAGTTCGTGGGCCTCGATGAGCAGGAGGTCGCAGGTCGTGGAGGTCAGGGTGGCCAGGGCCTCGGCGAAGGTTGCGATTTGGGCCTGGAGGACATAGGCGGGGGACGCGGCGATGACGCGCGCGTAGGCGTCTCGGACGAGGATGGGGCCGCCCGCGAGGAGTACTCGGTGCATCAGCCCGTCCTTCGGGCAGGGGGACGGGCCCGCGGCGGCGTGGCAACCGCGGGCCCGTGGGACGGGGTTGTCAGTGGTTGAGGTCCGTGGGGCCGGCGTAGCTGGGTTCACGGACAGCGTGAGTGGTGGGAGTGTGCTTGGCGAGCTTCTCGCCTTCGATGTCGACGTTGGGCAGGATGCGGTCGATCCAGGCGGGCAGAGCCCAGGCGCGCTTGCCCAGGAGTGCGAGGGCTGCTGGGACGATCGTCATGCGGACGACGAACGCGTCGAAGACGACGGCGATGGCCAGGCCGAAGCCCAGTGACTTGATCATGGCGTCGTGGGAGCCGACGAAACCGGCGAAGACGCTGATCATGATGAGGGCCGCGGCGGTGACGACGGTGGCGCTGTGCTTGAAGCCCGTCTCGACCGCGGTGCGGGCGTCGGCTCCGTGGACGTATGCCTCGCGCATGCGGGTCACCAGGAACACCTGGTAGTCCATCGCCAGGCCGAACACGATGCCGACCATGAGGACGGGCATCAGGCTCATGATGGGGCCGGTCTGTTCCAGGCCGACGAGGTCCTTCAGCCAGCCCCACTGGAAGACGGCGACGAGGGCGCCGAGGGAGGCAAGTACGGAGAGCAGGAACCCGAGGGCCGCCTTGACGGGGACGAGGATGGACCGGAAGACGAGGATCAGCACGAGGACGGCGAGACCGACGACGAGCGCCAGGTAGGGAACGATGGCCGCACTGAACTTGTCGGAGATGTCGATGTTGAGTGCCGTGGTGCCGGTCACGAGGGAACGGGCACCGGTGTCGGACTGGAGGTCACCGGCCAGGACACGGATGTCGTTGACGAGGCTCTTGGTGGCGTCGCTGCCCGGCGCGCTCTTGGGGACGACGGTGATGATCGCGGTGTCGCCGCTCTCGTTGAAGGCGGCCGGGGTCACCGCGGCCACGTCCGGAAGGCCGGCGAGGGACTTGCCCATGTCCTCGGCACCGCCGCGGGCGACGGCCGGGTCCTGATCGTCGACGGTCACGGTGAGGGGACCGTTGAAGCCGGGCCCGAAGGACTCGGACAGCATGTCGTACGCCTTGCGCTGGGTGGACGAGGCGGCCTTGGAACCGTCGTCCGGCAGCCCGAGTTCGAGCTGGGTGGCCGGGAGCGCGACCACGCCGAGGGCGACCACGGCCAGCAGGAGCATCTGGGCCGGCTTGCGCAGGACGTAGGAGATCCAGCGCTGCCCCAGCCCCCGCTTGGCGGTGTCGGACGCGGGGGCGGCCTTCTTGCGGGTCCTGCCGCGGACGCGTTCGCCGGCGAAGCCGAGGAGGGCGGGAACCAGGGTGGTGGCGACGAGGACGGCGATGACAACAGCGCCGGCGGCGGCGAGGCCCATCGCGGTCAGGATGGGCAGGTTCACCACCGCGAGGCCCGCGAGGGCGATGACGACGGTCAGTCCCGCGAAGACCACGGCGGAACCCGCGGTGCCGTTGGCGCGAGCGGCGGCCTCGCGGGCGTCGTAGCCGTCCGCGCGTTCGGAGCGGTAGCGGGAGACGATGAACAGGGCGTAGTCGATGCCGACCGCGATGCCCAGCATCGTGGCGAGAGCCGAGACGTTGCTGTTGAGGTCGAGCGGGCCGCTCAGAGCGGTGATGGCGACCATGCTCACGCCCACTCCGACGAGCGCGGTGAGGAGGGGCAGGCCGGCGGCGGTGAGGGAACCGAAGGTGATGAGGAGGATGACGGCGGCCAGGGCGAAGCCGATGACCTCGGCTGTGTGGCTCTCCTCGGGGACGGTCTGCGCGTTACCGGCGGCTTCCACCGTCAGCCCCTGGTCGCGGCCCGATTCGAGGGCCTTGTCGAGGCCGGTGTGGTCGCCGTCGGTGAGTTCGGAGTCCGAGGCGGTGTAGGTGACCTGGGCGTAGGCGGTGGTGCCGTCCGCGCTGACTGTCTTGGCCGCGAAGGGATCGCCGACCTGCCCTATACGGGTGGAGGAACCCTTGACGTCGGCCAGGATCGCTTCGAGGGCGGCCTTGTTCTCCGGGCTGCTGATCTTCTCGCCGTCGGGCGCGCGCAGCACGACGCGGGCGGTGGCTCCGTCGGCGTTGGCCGCCGGGAACTTCTCGCCCAGCAGGTCGAAGGCGCGCTGGGCCTCTGTGCCGGGCAGGGTGATGCTGGTACTGGCGGGGCCCGAGCTGTTGGAGGCGCCGATGCCCACGGCGCCCAGGACGAGCGCCCAGAGGAGGACGACCAGCCAGCGC
The DNA here is from genome assembly GCF_036231945.1 of Streptomyces sp. NBC_01429. Lineage (NCBI taxonomy): Bacteria > Bacillati > Actinomycetota > Actinomycetes > Kitasatosporales > Streptomycetaceae > Streptomyces > Streptomyces sp. NBC_01429. The sequence continues at coordinate 48,996 of NZ_CP109599.1, forward strand.
CACTTGAACGCGGCCCCGCCGATCTTGTGCAGGAAGGTAGCCATGAGGGAGACGCTCCGGATCGATGGTGTTTTTGGACGTGCGGTGCCCTGAGCCCGGCCGGTGACTGGTGCGGGCCCGAAGAGGGCGTGCGGAGATGGACGAGCGGCGTTACGCCGTTGTCAGGACGTGCGGGGGCGCCGGTAGTGCTGAAAGGCGCGGCCGGAAGGCAGGACGGCTGGGGTCGGGTCAGACGGTGGCGGGCTGTGCGGTGAGAGCCGGCAGAAGCACCAGCTCGACAACGGTTTCCATCAGTTTCTGGGTCGCCGGGGTCCCGTGGAGGATGGTCTGTGCGAGCCAGGGGCCGAGCAGGATCTGGTCCGCCAGGTCGATGACCGGGTTTCCGGCTTCGATCTCTCCCCTGGCCACCGCACGGTCGAACAACTGGGCCAGATCGCGCTGGATCGGATGGATCAGGATCTCGCGCACGATCTCCATGAGGCCCGCGTCCTGGACGATGGCGGCCGGCACCGAGGTGAAGGTGTCCTTGACCAGGTCGTCCGCCACCAGGTACCGCGCCACGTCCATCAAGTCGCCGCGCAGACTGCCGGTATCGATACTGGACAGGTCGTTCCCGTCCTCCATCGTGAGGGCCTTCCACGCCGAGATCACCAGCCGCGGCTTGCTCTCCCACTGCCGGTAGAGCGTCGCCGTGCTGCACTTGGCCCGCTGCGCGACCGCGGCCATGGTCACCTGCTCGTAACCGACCTCGCCCACAAGCTCGGCCGTCACCAGCAGCAGCTCACGCTCCCGCTCCGCGGTGAGCTTGCGGCGGCGCGACGCCGCGGGTACCTCGGCCATGGCTGCTCCTGATCCGGTCCGTAGATGACAACAGAACTGTAGCCACCCCAAGAAACGAAAATCAAGTTTTCGAAACGCATATTTTCGAAACTTCGATTTTCGATCCCGGGTTCGGAGATCCGGCCCGGGGGCACGCCTGGAACGCGGTGACCGCGCGGGTGTGGGTACGGGGCGCTCGTTCCTCCTCGCCGGAGCCGCGACGGGTCGGCGGTTCGTCCGTCCCGCGCACACCTGACGCGCGCGGGACGGACGCCACCCTGCTCGATCGCCCCCAACGGGCGACGAAGTCGAGCCGAGGGTTCCACGGACGCTGGGGTCACGAACGGCTCATCGGATGCAGGGGCGTCGAGCCCTTCCGCCAGAAGGTCGTGCCGGAGAGTGGGGCCGAATTCTGCCGGGAAGCCTCGGCCATCTCGCACTCGGAAGGACCGCACCCCCGTCGATCCAACGCGGACGAGGCGCGCTTCCTCCCTGTTGATCATCACCAGCATCGTCCGGTCCGGATCAGCCGCCAGCGGAAGCAGCACCCTTCATCACGCCGGGTTGACCGGGAAGGCCACCATGCCGATGGCCTGCGACCACACCATCCGATCGGATCGACGGGACAAGGGGCTCTTCACAGATCCAAGCTGCCGCGGCACCCAGGTCCTCTGTCACCCCTCGCCCCCCGGCCGCGGAGTCGCTCGGGGGCTGTGGCAACGGCCCGCAGGGTGGGCTCGTAGCCCGGCCTGCTGTAAAAGCCTCCGCGGATGACGCCGACCCGGTGCCTCGGCCGCAGTCCCCTGAATGCTCTACTCACCGGCCCCGAGGAGCGGGGGTTTCCGATGGCCAGGCGTTGCGGAGATCGTTGATCAGAGGGTTGTCATCGGCCGCGCGGGTTGCCAGGACGACTCGGACCGGGGCGATGCCCTCGATGGGCACGGTGATCAGGTCGGGGCGCAGTTGGGGCCGCCGGTCGCCGGCGGCCAGAATCAGTACTGTCCGTTCCTCGGCGACGAGGTCGAGCTTGTCCTCGAACGATTCGTAGTCGATCGGCGCGCTGCGAGCCGGAACGCCGTCCGGGCGAGGCTCCAGGCGGGCGAAGTCGTTCCATTGGGGTATCGCGCTCGGGCATTGCGGGAGAGCTTCTTCGCCGAGGTCCTCGATGCTCACCGACTCCTTCCCTGCTAGGCGGTGGCCTTGGGGGACGACCAGGACCCGTGGCTCGGCCCACAACTCGGTGAGGCGCAGGCGGTCGGTGGGGAAGGGCAGCGGGGCGCGAGCGACCAGGGCGTCCACGCGGCGGTCGGTAAGGGCGTGGGCGTCGTTCCACTCCAGATGGCGGGTCCGGATGCGGGCCGCGGGGTATCGATGCCGCAGTTGGCCTACGGCCTGAGTGATTACCAGGTCCTCGACGTAACCGATGGTGAACTCGCGCGGGGTGGCGGCGTCGCGGGCGGCGAGCTCGGCTTGATGGGCCGCTTGGAGCAGCGCCTGCGCCTGCGGCAGGAAGGCGCGACCGGCTTCCGTGAGTCGGCTGCCCTGCGGGGTGCGGTCGAAGAGGCGCACGCCCAGGTGTTCCTCGAGGCGCTGGATCTGACGACTCAGGGATGGCTGCGCGACGTGCAGCGCCGCGGCGGCGCGGCTGAAGTTGGCGTGCTCTGCAACGACGGTGAAGTAGCCGACAAGCCGCATATCGAGGTCCGATCCGGGAACGCGCACGCTTTCGAGCGTACCAACATGCGGTGCGCGCATGACGGGTTGCGGATCAGGTCTTGGACACCGTCGCCGGTCCGGGATTTGAATTGAGGCATGGGAAAATACAACGGAAAACGCGCCCTCGTCACCGGCGGCAGCAGCGGAATCGGTCTGTCGGTCGCACGTCTGCTGGCGGCCGAGGGCGCTCGGGTGATGGTCACGGGGCGCAAGGAAGCTGCACTCGAAACGGCGAGCCAAGAAGGGTTCGTCGCGGTTCGCAGCGATGCCACCTCAAAAGCCGACATCGACGCGCTGGCGAGGAAGGTCGAGGATGCCTTCGGCCGACTGGACGCGGTATTCCTGAACGCGGGCATCACCGACTCGGTGTCGTTCGAGGCGACGACCGAGCAGATGTACGACGCCATCTTCGCGGCCAACACCAAGGGACCCTATTTCACCTTGCAGCGGCTGCTTCCGCTGCTTGCCGAGGGCAGCGGCGTGGTGCTGACCACCTCCGTCGCCCACGAGTTGGGGCTGCCGGACCACAGTGTCTACGCGGCGAGCAAGGCGGCCCTCCGGTCGATGGCGCGAACCTGGGCTCGTGAACTGCTGCCACGCGGTGTGCGCGTTAACGCGGTGAGCCCGGGGCCTATCGACACAGGAATTCTGCACAAGAATCTGCCCGCAGAGGTGGCGGATGAAATGCTGGCGGGTTTCGCCGCCCAGATTCCGATGCTGCGTACAGGGAATCCGGAGGAGGTCGCGCGTGCTGCCATTTTCTTCGCCTTCGACGCGACCTACACCACCGGGGCCGAGCTCGCGGTGGACGGTGGCGGCACCCAATTGTGAGGCCGCCCACGTGAACACCGTTCAGGATCGGTAGGTGTTCACGCTCCGCGCCGGATCGGGAATGCGCTGTTCGGTGAGGATGAGGCGGAGCGCGCTGCGGGAGAGCCGACTTCGAGCGCCACGGCCAAGGCGCGCAGGCTCGGATCGCGCGGGGGCATGGGCGGCGTAACCGCGCCCGGGCGGCGGCGCGTTGCGGTAGGCGTCGTAGTGCTCCACCTTGGCGGTTGGGCGGGCGTAGGACATCGTGCGGTCGATCTTCACGCACGCGTCGGGGCCGTCGACCAGGAGCACACCACGCCGTCGGGCACCAGGGAATAGGGAACCGGCCGGAGTGGTGGGCGACCTCCACCTGCCAGTCGGCTTGGTCGGCCGCCTCCGGCTGGTGGAAGGGCGACGACGGTGCCCAACTGGCTCTGGGCGACTCTGCTGGCGCTGCGCGGACGTGGCGCGGTCGAGTCAGCCGTGGCCCGCTGCGCCATGGCGCAGCCCGTCGTACAGGATCGTGGCGATACGTACCGCGTCGTCCTTCCAGCCGTTGGCGCGCAGCCCGCAGATGCCGCCGAGGGCCCGCAGCACGATGCGTCCGCCAGTGCCGCTGCGGACGAGGCCAGCCGCAGCGCCTGCGGCGAGCAGTTCGTCCAGGGCGCGCTCCATCTCGTCGCGCGTGTCGTCGAAGGTCGACGAGTCGGTCGCCATGATGCTCTCCAGCGCCTCCCCCATCCCTCTGCCCACTGCCGCGTGCTCCACGATCAGCAGCAGGAAGGCATGCAGGGCTTCGTCCGGGGCGTGTTGTGCGAGAAGTCGGGTGGGGGCCGCGCAGAGCTCGGTGACCTCTTGGCGGTACACCTCCGCGATGAGCGCCTCGCGCGTTTCGAAGTGGCGGTAGAGCGTGCCGACGGCCACACCGGCTCGGCGGGCGATCTCCTCCACGTGCGTGTCTTCGGCGTCGTCGGTGAGGAATGCCTCGCGCGCCGCGGCCAGGAGCGCTTCGCGGTTCCGGCGGGCATCGGCACGCAGTGGACGTGGTGACGGCAACGGTCCTCCATAAGGTGAGTCCGACTCCGTTTGTGTACAGTAACCGGAGTCGGGTTCACTTTACTGGAGGAGTTCGCCGTGACGATCGTGAACGAAGAGCTGGCCGGCCTGCGCGTGCTCGTGACCGGCGGTAGCCGAGGGATCGGAGAGGCGACAGTTCGTCGTCTCGCCGCAGCCGGCGCCACCGTGCTGACCGCCTCGCGGACCGCGCCCGCGGACGACCTGCCCGCCATCTTCATCACCGCCGACCTGCGATCCGAGGAAGGCGCAGCGGAACTCGGCCGGCGAGTGGTGGACCACGTCGGAGGCATCGACGTCCTGGTCAACAACGCCGGATCCGCGACCGGACCGGTGCCGACCCTGGAGCGGTCCGACGCGTCTTGGCTCGCCGACCTGGAAATGAACCTGCTCGGCGCGGTCCGGCTCGACCGGGCCCTGGTTCCCCAGATGGTCGAGCGCGGCTCCGGCGTCGTGGTCCACGTCTCCTCCATCGCCAGTCACCTTCCCCAGCCCGCCGAGGCGTCGTACGCCGCGTCGAAGGCGGCGCTCAACGCCTACAGCCGCGAACTGGCGACGGCGGTGGGACAGCACGGCGTGCGCGTGGTGTGCGTTGTGCCGGGCTTCGTCGTCACCGAAGGAGCTGTCGGCCATCTCCAGCAGATGGCCGACAGCCAGGGTGTGGGCATCGATGACATCAAGCAGCAGATCGTGGATCACCTGAAGGTGCCGATGGGGCGCCCCGGCGAACCCGAGGACGTCGCAGAGATGATCGCGTTCCTTGCCTCCGGCCGCGCCAAATGGCTCACCGGTGCGCAGTTCCGCGTCGACGGCGGCATCATCCCGGTGGTCTGAACCGCACCCCGACACGCAATTCCAGGAGAGACATCATGACCTTCAGCCTGACGTCACTGATCGTGGACGCCGCAGACCTGGAGAGCGAGAGTTCGTTCTGGCACCGGCTGCTCGGCGGCTCGATCACGAGGACGGCAACGCACCACTTCCTGCAGCTCGACGGCTTCCCCGTGATCGTGATCCAGCAGGCTCCGGAACATGTGCCGCCGCGGTGGCCCGACGGCGCCTCCCAGCAGATGCACTTCGACCTCGCCACGGACGACGTGGGGAGCGCGGACAAGCGGGTGCTCGACGCCGGCGGTCGACGGCTGCGGCCGACGGACGATGTCGCCCCCTCCGCCCAGCAGGGTTCCCGGGTGTATGCCAGCCCGGCCGGTCATCCCTTCTGTCTCCGCTCAGCCTGATTCCGCGGAACTGAGCGGCACCCCGGCAGGGCGCCGATCGCCGCAGCCGTGTTGAGACCTCGGCGGGCCGGTGGGGTCCAGCGGCTGCACGCCGTCGAAGGTGGCCACCACGACCGTCTGACTCGTTGGGGTGCGGGTGACTACTCGGCCCACGGGGAGTCCAGGATGGTGCGTACGAAGTCCCCGCGCTCGAAGCCGGGCACATAGTGCGCGAGCACATCGGCTTTGACATTGCCGAACGTGGTCTGCGGCTTGGAACGGATCCCGTCGGTGAAGGCGTCCAGGATGCGCTGCTTGAAGCCGGGGCGCGGGTGAGCGGCGACGACAGCGACACGGTCCGCCTCGTCGAGGTCGTGGTAGCCGATGCCGAGGACGTCGTACTCCACGCCTGCGGTCACCAACGCCACCTCCGGCTCCATGAACGCGGGGATGCCCGGGGTGGTGTGCAGCGCGATGGCGGTCCACACCCGTCGGATGCTGTCCTCCGGTACCTGACGTGCTTGCAGGAAGCGACGGGCTTCATCGGCGCTGTCCACCTCGAAGCGTCGCCCACTGCCGTGGAACGGTTCGCTCAGGCCCAGGTCGTGGAACATCGCCGCGACGTAGAGCAGCTCGGGGTCGAAGCCGAGGTCCCGGTTGGCCCCCTGGAGGCTGCCGAAGAAGTACACACGACGTGAGTGGTGGTAGATCAGTTCACTGGTGCTGTCCCGTACCAGCTCGGTCGCCTCCCGCGCGAGCTTCGAATCCGGCACACGCACCCCGGCCAGTACTGAGGAATCACCCGTCATCGAAACCACCTGGTCTCTCCGTCCACCGGTCGCTCCGGCAACACCTCCAGTCTCCGCATCACCAGATCGCCGCGCCACGGCTGTGCGGATGAAGTACTGCGAAAGAGGCAGTGATCGCACACCGCCCCATCAGGATTTCCTCACCCGCGACCGGCTGCTTCACGTCACGCGAGCGACGTGTCCGCCAGGATACGTTCCAAGGATCGTTGACCCATCCGGCTCATGGCCGGGTTGCTCTCGACGTAGTACCAGACCAATCCCATCGCTTGAACGAACGCCCACGCCTTGCCTCGCTCCCATTCAAGGCCGTCGCTGCCCAGGTGATCGCGGAGCACCTGTCGCGGGCCGGCCTCGAGCAAATGCCACGCGCTCACGAGATCCAGCGAAGGGTCAGCCGGCCCGAAGCCGCCGACGTCGAGAATCCCCGCGAGCCGGCCGGCGGACACGAGCACGTTGCCAGGAATCAGATCGCCGTGGGCCATGACGTCCTCAGCTTCACCTCGCGGCTGCTCGCGCAGAGTTGACCAGATGCGGCGCAGCCGAGGGACATCCAGGAGTTGCTCACTGTGTCTGAAACAGGTCTCCATCCACGGGTCATGGGATTGCAGATCGCCTCCTCGACCTGTGCCGGCGAACGCGCGGCCATGCGTGTCGATCGCGCGCAGGTCGCCGATGAGATCCGCCAAGTCGTGCGCAAACGCGGACGATTCACCTGGGTCCTCGTTGGCGGCCACGATCCCGGGCAGCCACGTCTGCACCGACCACGGAAGCGGGTAGCCTGCCCCGGGTTCACCAAACGCGACCGGCTCGGGCGTGGGGAAACGCGTACGGCTTGCCAGCTCGCGAGCCGCCTCCGCTTCGGACTCCAGCCAGCGCCGAGTCGGCTCGACGTCTGCGGACTCAAGAGGGAAGCGGGCTGCGAACCGATCGCCAATGCGGAAGATGGCGTTGACCGTACCCTGCTCCGCGATACTCCTGACTGGCAGGTTCCGCCACTCAGGGAACTGCTGCTCCACCAACTCGCGCACCATCTCAGGTGACACGGTTAGCTGATTGGCGTGCATCTTCATGGTGGAAGCATCCGCGTCACGATCTTCAGCCGCAAACCCATTCTTTTTGTCGCGCGACCTTACGAGTCGTAGGAGCCGCCTCACAACGCGTGGAAACCGACGCGGTTCGGGTGGGGCTCAGCCGAGCCGTCCTGCTCCCCCAAGGCCCTGCGAGGGGCCGTAGTGCTGCGATCCCGGTACTCAGGGGAGGAACGTCACTGCCGGGAAAGCCGGGGATGGCCCGTCGAGCAGGTGCCCCCGGCGGTGACGCAGATGCTCGTTGAAGAACGCGAGCGGGTACGCCTGCTGGATCTTCACCGCCTGGTCGGGATCGAGGGTGCCGATCACGTCCTGGAGCTGCTGCCTGCTCCATCCGAGCAGCTTCGCCACCTGTGGGAACAGCGCCTCGTTGTCGCCGTAGGAGACGTGGGCGGCACCGTGGGCCTCGATGTTCAGCCGCCGGCCCCGCAGGTGCGACCAGAACGCGGCGGCCTCGGGGTCCGTGGCCCGGGTGAAGACAGCGGACATCATCATGAACGGCCGGTCCAGGTCGCCGGCCAGCGGCGGGTTCATCTGCATCGGGCCGTCGAGGCTCAGCCCGGCCCGGATGCGCTCGTCCGCGAGCGTGGCGCAGGCGGTGGCCGTACCGCCCTTCGACCAGCCGAACGCGCCCATGCGCCGCGGGTCGAGGGAGCCGAGCAGCCCGGCCGGCAGCTCCCTCTGGTCGACGTCCGGATTGCACCCGGCGGCGAGCTGCTCGACGCAGTCGAGGACGAAGCGCAGGTCAGCGGCGAAGTCCCCGGGCAGCGTCGGCGCCTGCCTGTCGTAGAGCGGGACGGCGATCCGGCCGTCGGGGAACTCGGTGTACGAGTCGTACTGGTGAGCCACCGTCACAGCCGCGTATCCGTGGCTGGCCAGCTCCTGGACGATGACGGTGTGGTCGCCCTGGTGGCTGTGCGCGCCGTGCGAGAACACGACGACGGGCAGCCGTCTGCCCGACCGCCGCACCGGAGCGCCCACGTGGCCGGCGGTGAGCAGCGCCAGGGGTGTCAGAGCGCTTAACCCCGCGTCGGCGAGGAACGTCTGAAGCGCGCCGGCCGGCATCCAGGGCGCCACCGGGTACCGCTCGACGTTCCGGGCGGGGTACCAGACGGTGGCCATCAGCTCGCGGAAGTGCCCGAGGCCCGCGATGTCGTCCGGACGCGACCGGTCGACGAGGTGCAACTGGACCATGCCCACAGGATGTGGCCCGGTCGGTACGGGCAGCATGAGCCGCGTCGAGGCGGACCCGGCCTCGGCCGGGTCCGCCCACGCGGGGTTGGCGGCGACAAGCGGCACGGCGGCCCCTGCGGCCAGCGCGGCTCCCAACATGCGGCGGCGCGTCATGCCCTTGCGGCTGATGAACGGCGTGGCGGTCATGTGCCCTCCCGTGGTGACGGATCGTCAACCGTGCCGCGACGGGCAAGCCGTGGGCACAGGGGAACGCTGCCACGTGCCCCTCCCGCGCGGCATCGGCCCGCCGATTGATTACTCGCGCGGGCATCGGCCCACGGGTTTACGCCCTGAGGTCGATGCGGTCGGCGGTGTCGTCCGGTTGCGAGGCCGTCCCGACCACCTCGGGCTCGCGGCCCAGCAGGATGAACCGGTACGGCGGGTGGTCGCCGTCCGCGGCGGCGACGGACAAACTGGGTACGGTCGACGCGCTCGGGCAGCTGGGGCCGAAGGCGAAGGATGGCGCTGGCTCCGGTGCCGGCCGCAACGGCGGCGGTGCGCGAGCTCGTCACCGCGCCCGAGGCTGGCCGGGAGACCGCCGGGCCACCCGGTACCCGTCGGCCGGCTCCGGTGCTGGAGACCTGAGAAGACCTGATCCGTCGCCACTGTCATCGTGCCGGATACGGTGGTGTTGTGCCAGACCAGGCCGGCGGTCGCCGACTCGCGGGGCGGGGGTTTCTACCTGCCTCGTATCGAGACGACCGCTCAGATCGTCTCGGACGCGCCAAACGACCTTTCCGTGCGGCAAGTGATCAAGGATCTGGTCTGTCCCGGTACGTACGTCAAGCGGGCGTCCGCGCCGTGTCGGGCCCGTCGGGCTCCCGTACGGAGCGCTCGTTCTGCAGGCGGCGCATCGAGGCGAGTCGAGCGATGCGGCGGACGACCGCCTGTCGCAGGACCGCGCGGTGCTGTGGCTGCCGGGCGTGCTGATCGCGGCGTGTGGCGAACCGCTCTCGCGGGCGGAAGCGGACGGGGGAACGACGTGTGAGTCCTTTCGGATGGCACACGCACACGCCTGGTCAACAAGCTGAAGGCATGGCGAGGCATCGCCACCCGGTACGCAAGACCCCGGACAGCTAACTCGCCGGACTCCACCTGCGCGCCCCGATGATCTGGCTCAAGGACCCCACCCGAGCCACCGGTTGATCACAACTCAATACGCACCCTAGTAGGGCTCGTCACCGTAGTCGGACGCGCTGCTCCCACCGCTGTCGGACGCGGAGTCGTCACCGTACGAAGTCCCGTAACTCTCTTCGGACGATGAGGAGGAGTCATAACTGCTGGAGCCGCTGGAGGAGTGGTCGTCGCCGGCGGCGACGGATGAGCGGTAGCCGCCGACGCTCGTGTCGCGGGCGCGTGATCCGCTGCCCCCGCCATAGCTGTACGTGACCTTGGGGGCAGGCCGTTCCTCGGCCGCGTCGACGGGCAGTGCGGAGACGGTGAGCCTGGTCGCGTCGGCGACAGCGCCCACGGGGAGGGCGGCGAGTACGGCGTCGTCCGGGAGCAGTGGTTCCACCAGGCCGTGGGACGCGGTGTGAACGTCCGGCAACTGCCCCCCGCGAGCAAGACCTTGGGGGGTGTCCGGGGAGATGTCGTCCAGAAGGAGTGCGGCCACCGGCGGCAGGACGACGAGAGGGCTGAGCGGCTTCAGAGGGATGCGCCGCAAGGAGGCGCGGCGGCGGACGAGACGACGGGCGAGACGGTGCGCCTCCCGTGCCTGTTGCTCCAGCTTCCGCGCCTCGTGCCGCGCCTCGTCCGGGCGGACCTCGGCGAAGTACTGGATCGCGGTTCCCATCCAGTCACGCGTCTCGCGGACGTCACCCGCCGCGGCCCGGGCGAGACCCAGGTTGTACGCGGCCTGCCCACGGCTGAACCGGTCCTCGGCCGGGAGGGCGTGGAAGGCCCGTCGGTAGGAGTTCCCGGCGGACGACGGATTGCCGCGCCGCAGCTGGACATTTCCCAGGTGCAGAAGCGACTGCCCCTCACCACGTCCGTCGCTGACACGTCGGCTGTGGTCGACGGCCTGCTCGTGACGGGCGAGGGCCCGCAGGTCGTCTCCGTGACGGGCCTCGATGACACCGAGGTTGTTGAGGATCGCCGCGATCCCGCTCCTGGACTTCCGGACGACCGGGGCGCTGGGGCGCCGCTCGCACGCTTCCAGCACGCTTTCCAGCGCGGCGACGCCCTCGCCACCGGGCCGCAAGGGCTCGTCGAGCTCGCTCAGCGCCCGGTACATGAGGGAGACCGCCTCGTCCGGGCGCCCTTCCCGGGGGTCCCAGGCATCCACCGCCTCTCGGTAGTGGGCCAACGCCTGCTGAAGCAGCCCCTGTTGGTGGTACGCCCTGCCGATCTCCCGCAGCAGGCGGCTGCAGTGTCGCTCAAGCCCGCGCCGGCGCGCCGCGCGGACTGCCGACCCGTGGGTGAGCAGCCAGTCGTCCCAGTGCTTGCGCAGGTCGAAGAACGGCGTCAGGCCGAACGCCAAGGAGACGGCGTGGCTCTGCAACGATGCGTTGTCCTGGGCGCGGACGACAGCGGCCACCAGATTCGGACGCTCCGCGTCCAGCCAGGCCAGCGCGGAGCCGACGGTCCTCAAGCCCGCGTCCGCACGGGCGGCGGAGTGCGGCGCTCGGCTCCTCTGCGCCGCGTAGGTAGCCCCGTAGACCGCCGCGTAGGTAGCCCGGTGATCGTGGTGACGGACACCGGGCAGGCACTCGACGGCGGCCCTGGCCGTCACCTCGTAATGGTCCATGAGCTGGGAGAGCGCGGCCTGCCGCTCGTCGTCGGAGGCTTCCTGGCAGCGCTCCTGGGCATAGAGCAGCACCAGGGATTCGAAGCGGTACCCCTCGTAGCCGGTGCTCCGTTCAAGGAAGCACAGGCCATGCAGCTCGCTCAGCCGGTCGCCGGCCCGGAGCGGCGAGACCCCCGCGAGTGCGGCGGCGGCGTGGACGCCGATGTCGGGCCCGGGGTGGAGAGGCAGGAGCCGGAGCAGTCTCTGGGCATGGGTCGAGAGCAGCCGGTACGACTCGTCGAGCGTTGAGCGCACGCTCCGGTCTCCGGTGTCCAGTTCGGCGAGTCGGCCTGTGGAGTCGGCGAGTCTGTCGCGGAGGCTGCTGACGGACATGCCCGGGCGGGTGACGAGGAGGTGTGCCGCCCGCATGAGGGCGAACGGCAGGCGGTCGCAGTACTCGGCCACCGCCCGCGCGCCTTCGGGGTCATCGATGACCCGCCGGTCCCTGCCGAGCGCGTGCTCGACGACCGAGGCCAGGAGGGCCACGGCGTCGGAGGGCGCGAGGCGGTCGAGCGCGTGGAACCCGGCGTGCTCGTCCAGCAGCTCTGGCAGCTGGCGGCGGCTGGTGACCAGGAGCCGGCCGGTCCCGCCGGGCGGCAGGAACGGGGTGACCTGGTCGGCGGCGGTGGCGCCGTCCACGACGATCAGCATCGGCCTGCCGTGTTGCTCGGCGTGGTCGAGCAGATAGTGCGCGAACAGCTCCCGCTGCTCGTCGAGCGTCCCCGACCGGGGCGCGGGGCGGTCCAGCGCCACGGCCAGCAGGCGCAGTGCTCGGCTCAGTCCGTTGCCGACCGTGCCCGCGTCACCGGGCCTGTTGTCCACGTCGATGAACAGCTCGCCGCTGAACCAGCGGCGCTCGGCACGCCTCGCCTCCTGCGCCACCGCCCGGACCAGGAGGGTCTTGCCCACACCGGCCGGGCCGTGCACGACCACCGGCCCCGAAGCGCCGAGGCCGGGGTCCAGCCGGGCGAGCACCTGACGGGTCTCGTTCTCCCGGTCGATCCACCGGCCGACGTCAGGCATCCGTCCCACCACCTGGACCCTGGCCCCCCGTGGCAGATTCCAGGTGTTGATCTGAAGGCCCTGGTCGCCGATCTGCTGAGGGCTGTTGCGGTACGTGTTCCCCGTCAGGTGCGCGGCGTCCTGCCGGTGTCTGCCCGGACCGTCAGGGACATCGGGCCCGCGGCGCTTCACGCGTCGGGGCCGTAGTGGTTCTGCATGTGGTTGTGGTTGCCGTACTGCTGGGGGGACTTGTCGTAGGTGTTGCCGTGGACGTTCAGTGCCGGGTACCGGTCAGCCACCCCCGGGACCAGGGAGACCAGCCGCCTCAGCTCCGCTTCCGCCTGCTGCCGGACCTGGTCGTCCGCGTCGCGGAGCAGGACGGCGAAGCGCTCCTCCCACAGACGTGCCTGACGGCTGCTTCCCTCCGCGTCGCCCGACGCCCGGACCAGCGCCGTCCGCTCCATGTCGCGCTCGACCTCGTCCTCACCGCTCCGGTCCGGACGGCGCCGGAACATCCGGACCACGCTGTCCCTGACGCTCCCCCACGCCTCCGTCCCAGCGGCCTGCGCGACGGCGGTCCCACCCGCCGCGGCCAACGCCATCAGTGACTCGGTCAGCATCCCCGCACCTCTCCCCTGGACACGAACGGTATCCTCCTCCTCCCCGCCTCCGTTCGCGGACAAACAACGCCCCACGCGACGCGAACACTCCGGCATCCCACGGGTTGATCACGACCCGATACGTGCCCTCCGGGACCAGTCCGCCGGCAACGCGGCGTGGCCTCCTTGCGCGACACCGTCGCGGAGGACGGCCGGCCTCCGCTGGTCCGGACGAGAGCGGATGGCTGTCAGCTCGGTGCCGAGCCGGCCGTCCTCCAGGCATACGGGCGGGCCGTGCTCAGCGGGGAGCCGGCCGTGCTCCGCCGGTTCACGAAATCGAGTTCTCAGATCTGGTTCTGCCCGCCGTCGACGTAAATGTTGGCGCCAACGATGTAGCTGCTCTGTTCGGAAGCGAGGAACGCCACGGCGGCGGCGACCTCCTCGGGACGCCCTATGCGGCCCTTGGCCACGGTCGCGGCGACATTCTCCTTGACCGCGGACAGAGTCTCCTCCCCGCCGAGAATATTGGTGAGCCCGGGAGTCTCGACCCCGCCCGGCGACACCGCGTTGACCCGGATGCCCCGGCCCTTGAGTTCGTTGGACCATGTCCGCGCGAACGACCGGATGGCGGCCTTGGAGGCCGCGTACGCCCCGAACGCCTCCATGCCGTTGTCGGCGGCTGTGGAAGCGGTCAGGATGACCGAGGCATCGTCGTTGAAGAGCGGGAGCGCCTTCTGCACGGTGAACAGAGTGCCTCGGACGTTGATTCCGAAGATCTGGTCGAAGTGCTCTTCGGTGGTCTGCTCCAGCGTCGCGAACGTACCGGTCGCCGCGTTCGCGACGAGCACGTCCAGTCCCTGTCCCCGGGCCCGGACCGCGTCGTAGAGCCGGTCCAGGCCGGCTGCCTCGGAGATGTCGCTGACCACCGCGGTGGCCCTGGACGTTCCGATGGTCTCGATGGCCGCGTCCAACTCGGCCTCGCGCCGCCCTGTGATGAACACATACGCACCCTCGTCCGCCAGACGTACGGCGGTGGCCAGACCGATTCCGGTGCTGCCGCCGGTGACCACAGCCGTCCTGCCCTCAAGCTGTCCCATGCGAGTGCCTCCATAGCTCTCTGTGCTGACCTGCTTCGATAGCCATACTTCAGGAACACCCCGGTACGGTGCATCACATGTAGTCCTTATTTCTTTACGTATCGTCCAGAAAGGAGGAGCGCATGCTCGGCTCCGGCGATCCGATCACCGACGCCATCGGTCTTCTGCGCCCTCGTACCGTGATCGACCCCGGTCTCCACGCGGCAGGCCCCTGGGCGCTGCGCTTCGACCAGTCCTCCGATGTCAAGCTCGGCGTCGTCGCGCGCGGCACGTGCTGGCTGGCCCTGGACGGGCACGAGCCCGTACTACTGGAAGAGGGCGACTTCTACCTGCTGGGCAACCCCCCGCCGTACGTCCTGGGCAGCACACTCACCGCACCGCCGCGCCCCGCGAAGCCGGTGTGGGGAAGCGCCAGGGACGGTGTCGTACGCATCGGCCCGGAGGCCGAGGAGGACACCTACCTCTGCGGTGGGCACTTCTCGTTCGAGGACACGAACGCCCCGGTCCTGACCCAGGTTCTACCGCTGCTCGTGCTCGTCCGCGCCGCGGATCCCCGCGGCAAGCTCCTGGCACACCTCAGCGAGCTCCTGGTCTCCGAGACCAAAACCGCCGCCGCCGGCAGCTCTCTCGTCCTGAACCACCTCGCACAGGTCCTGTTCGTCCACATGCTGCGCGCCCACGCCGAACACACCGATCGGCCCACCGGCTGGCTGGGAGCGCTCAACGACGACGGCATCGGTGCCGCACTTCGCGCCATGCACGCCGACGCGGGACACCCCTGGACTCTCAGAGAGCTCGCTGGAATCAGCCGCATGTCACGGTCCGCCTTCGCCTCATCCTTCAAGAGCCGGGTCGGAACCACACCGTTGGACTATCTGATCCAATGGAGGATGAGCCTCGCCCGCGACGCCCTGAGCAACGGCACGCGAACGATCTCCGAACTCGCTTTCGCAATCGGCTACAAATCCGAAAGCGCGTTCAGCACCGCATTCCGGCGCGTGGTCGGCTCCTCGCCCAAACAGTTCCGTGAAACATCAGCCCGCGCGGTCAACGGCGTTCCGGATCAGGGCCGCTGACACGTACCGCGAGAGGTAACTGTTCTCAAAGCCCATAGCCAGGGATCGAAAACAGGTGCTCATGGGCCTCGTTACAGGCTCGTCGGGTTCAGTACCTCACGCGTCCCGAGCCGAACCGGTGGCAGCGCGCCGACGGCCGCCCTCACGTCGCCCGTAGCGCCCGGACTCACAGCGCGCCGCCCGACGCGGGGCGAGTTCCGCGACCAACTCGCCCCGCCGTTGGCGCGACAGCCCGCAGGAGGCAGGGTGGGACATGGCCGCGCGGGTCTGTTTGGTCTTCACCCACCGGACAACTCGCGCGGGCGTCTTCTCGCGCGGGTGTCTTCTCGCGCGGGTGTCTTCATGTCCCCGCACTTCCGAACAAGATCAACGCAGGTCGGCCCGTTAGGGCCGGGGCATGACGCCACCTCTTGCCAGGAGTGCCTTCGACTCGCTCCGCCTCGACGCCGTGCCCGACCAGGAGGCGCTGCGCCGGGCCTACGAGCTCCCCAAGGAGGCGGCATTGCGCAAGCAGATGAACGAACTCACCGATCAGACCCGACGGTTGATCGGCTGCTCGTCGCTGGTCCTGGTCGCCAGCGCGGATACCGAGGGCAACTGCGACGTTTCCCCGCGCGGCGGCCCCGCCGGATTCGTCGCCGTCCTGGACACCCAGACGGTGGCGATACCGGACGGGCCGGGCTGCTGTTCGTCATCCCGGGGCGTACCACGACGCTCAGGGTGAACGGCCGGGCCTGCGTCTCCACCCGCCCCGACCTGCTGTCGCAACTGACCGCCGTGGGCCCGCCGCCGGTACAGGCCGAGGCGCCGGCCGCCGGCCGACCGGGACCGCGCGACGCGGGCCGCTATCGCGGAGGTCCACGGCGCGTTCGACGCCGCAGCCATGACCGAGTTGTGGGACGCGGCGCTGAGCGCCCACTGATGGGATGGCCCACCGGTCTGGTTCCACGGCGACTTCCACACCGGCAACCTGCTGACCACGACTTGAGTCTCCGTCGATACGGCCCTCGTTGATGGCTTTCCGCATATTGCGGCCGAGGCCGAGAGTATGGTCTGCCTCTTGGAAGTCGCGGAAAACGGGGAAGATTCCGGCAGCGAGCGCCTGACCGCCGGACGTCAGCCGACCGTGACCCGGACCGTCCCGATGAGGATCCGGTGGTCGGAGCACGCGCTGACCCCGGTGCAACTGGTCGATATTCCCAGCGAATCGGCGCTGTAGGAGCCGACGATGCGGGATTCCCGGACGAAGATCTGGTCGATCTTCGCGGAGCCCCCGCAGGGCGGCGTCACGCTCGGGGTGCCGACTGCCGTCCACTCGCCGTAGCCGGGGCAGTGGTCGGGGTCCGCGTCGTCGAGTTCGCGGTGGGAGCCGGTGTTGGACGGGTTGTTCACGGTGTTGGCGGACGGGGCGTAGAAACCGTTGAGCCGTCCGTAGTGGGGCTGAGCGTTGAAGTCGCCCGCGATGATGTACGTCTGACCGGCGGCGTCGAATCCGTCGAGTGTTGCCAGGACGTGGTTGATCTGGCGTTCGTTGTTGCGGACGCCGTCGGTGGTCTCGTTGCTCGTGGTGATGTGAACGGCGCAGAACTTCATCAGCGGCTCTGCTTCCAGTGGGGCGCAGAGCATCTTCCGGTTCTCCGCCCTGCCGTCCGACGGCAGGGTGTACTGCTTGGACGTGGCGAGAGGCCTCTTGCTGAAGATCGCGTTCCCGTAGGCGCCGGAGCCGCCGCAGAGTCCGCTGTCAGCGGCCCGGGTCTCGGCGAAGCGGGAGAAGTTCCCGGTGTCCTGAGGCCAGCCCGCCGACACGAGGGCGGCCTGGAATGCCTTGTACTGGGTGAAGCACATCTCGTTGACGGAGACGAAGTCCGCGTTGCGGTTCCTGATCGAGGAAACGGCGGCGTCCACCAGGCCGTCCGTGGTCGATCCCCTGTGCAGGGTGTTCCCGGCGATGTTCCAGTGCCACACGTTGTAGGTGGGCGTGGTCGCCGCCGAGGCCGCGGGAGCCCCGCTCCACACCGTGCCGAGCACCACGCCGGCGCAGAAGACGCGCTTCCACATGCCCATGTTTTCCCCCAACCCCCGAGACCGTGGCGTCGCCACGTCTCCTTCTCACCGGAAACCACAGGGTAGTCAACTCTTGATGAGGCTGCGTGATTTCGGCTCTGTCCGCAGTCCTGTGAAAGTCCGGGCTGGATGAGGATGCGCCTCCGGAGGAGTTCGTAGGACGCATGGCCATACTTGGCCCGCTTGAGCGTTCTCGCCCTGTTGGCATGACCTTCGACGACGCCTGAAATCCAGGCGCGGGTGGGGCCGACGGTTACGGCGTCCACGTCCTGTGCTGACCGACTTCATCTACTGACCGACGGCGCGTCTTCGGGGGCACTCAGCAAGCCCTGGGGAAGGTAGGCCGACTGAACGCGCACGTCCCAGGCGTGCACCTGGACTGCCAGCGCGGTCAGGGCGATGGTCTTCTGCGGCAGCAGGCTGCGGGGCGCCGCGTCGGGGGGCGCGCTCTCACGGTGCTGGACAAGACGATGCTCCAGGGCTTGCTCGAAGGCCGCCTGGTTATCTTCCAGGAGCACGCGCAGCAGTTGCTGATCCGGAGTCAAGGCGCCGAGGGCATCGAGGCGTAGCGCCGCATCGAGACGCTCGTCGACTTCCGGCATGCAGAGAGATACCGACGGCCAGTCCCGAGGCAGGTGTCCGCTGGCCTTGGTCAGGTAGCAGGCAAGGGCGTCCATCTCCGCCAGTTCCGCCGGGTCCGACGTTGATTTCAGCTTCGAGTACGGCAGCCCGTCGTGAATCGTGGATGCCTGGTCACGCAACTGCAGCCCGATGACACGGTCCCGTTCCCACACCGTGCCGCTGATCACGCCCAATGCGAAGGCGTCCAGCCAGTCCCTGGCGGTGGCGCCGTGCTCCACCACGTCCCCGAGGGCCAGGTCGTCGCTGCTGATCTTCTCGTCGATGAGGGGGAAGACGATCTCGTGGTCGCCGGTGGGATAGCAGCCGAGGTCCAGGAACCCCCGGGCGCACTCCGCCGCGGTGCGCAGGACGATCCATGACGAGGCCGTGCCAAGTTGAGGGTCCGTCACCGTGCGGGCGGCGAGGTGATCGAGGAGGTCGTCGCGCATGGCCTGCAACTCCGCATCCGAGTAGCAGTCGTACCGCATCGTGTGCCAGCGGCTACTGGTCCGCCGATCAATGTCCTTCAGTGCCTGGTTGATACTCCACTCACTCACGTCATGCCGGGCTATCTCCTTGACTGTCATGGGCGTCATCCTGGCAGCTGCCACTGACATCGCAGGTGCCTGCCCCTGCCCCCGAGAGGGTCACCAGCTGCCGAGCAGGTCCATGCGGCGAGAGCCTCGGTCGCTCCCCAACTCATCAACATCACGACCACCCGGCATTTCTTGATGTTGTGCTTGCCCGAGAAGTGGTTCCAGCCGAGATCGCCGTTGCCGTACAGGCGCTGACGCCAGCCGCCGTCACCCTCTTGATCACCTTCATGAACGGACCATGCCACCCCACCGCACGGCGTACTCCTTGCCCGTCGGCAGTTCTCTCCCTCGGACGGATCACGCCGCGAGCCGCGTGCGCGGTAGCTCGATCGTCCCGCCCCCGTTCACCCGTGGCGTCGCCCTCGACATCGCTCAGCAGCGCCGCTGCCGAAGGCCACACCGTAGGGGCGGGGGCAGGAGCGAGGCACTGCCGGACGAGGGGTACTCGGGCGAGCGTCCTGGGCTGCACGTGGAGAAGGGCGCAGTGGTACGTCGAGGTGTCCGCCTGGAAGAGTCACCCCGGCGAGGCCCCCATCAGCAGTGGGCGGTACCGGCACACGGGCCCCGGCGGCCGGTATCAGCGCCCGAGCAGGCGGAACTCCATCACCGTGGCCCCTCCCGGTAACCGGCCGGACGCCGACAGGCCGAGACCGGCCCGGGCGGCAAGCGAGGCGTACTCCGCCACCGAGCGCTTCCTGCCGCCCAGCAGGACCAGCATGCGCAGGTCGTGCGAGGTCAGTTGACGGGTCTCGGCCGCCTCCTCAGCGCTCTCCAGCGTGCCGGGGGACGGATCGCCCGGCAGCACCCGCTCGGCGATCAGCACCCGGCCGCCCTCGGCGACAGCGGTGGCACACGTCCGCAGAATCCGCACAGCACTCTCGTCGTCCCAGTCCGCCAGAACGCGGGAGAGGAGATACGCGTCCGCGCCGGGCGGCAGACGGTCGAACATGTCGGTGACCGCCGCGTCCGCCCTGTCGCCGAAGCCGTACGCGGCGAGGTGGCGACGGGCCTCCGCCACAGACCCGGCCTGATCGGCCACCGTGCCGCGCAGTTCCGGATGGGCCTGGAGGATTTCCCGCAGCAGGGCACCGGTGCCACCGCCGACGTCGACGACGTGCCGGACATCCGACCAGTCGTACGCGGTACCGATTCCCCGAGTGGACTGCGAGACCTGCGCCATCAGCCGGTCGAACGACTCGGTACGGGCGGGCGACGCGCCCAGGTCGGCCCAGAACGGGGCGCCGTGAACCTTCTCGTAGACGGGGGTTCCGGAGCGGACCGCGTCCACCAGATGGGGAAAGGTGGTGTCGAGCCGCCCGGCCACCTCGTCGGCGTCCAGCCACTGCCTGAGGTTGGCCGGGTGGTCGGCGAGGAGTTCACCGGCCAGTTCGGTCAACGCGTAGGTGCCGGGCTCCGGTTCCGCGAAGATGTCCCGGCTGGTGAGGAAGTGCAGGAGCCTGGCGAGAGCCTGGGGGTCGGCGCCGGCCGCCTCGGCCAGGTCCGGCAGACGGGTGTGTCCGGCGGCGATGTGGTCGGCGAGCCGGAGGGTGGCGGCAGCCCGTACGGCGAACGGTGTGACGATGTCAGCGATCTCGGCGAGACCCCGGGCGGGCCCCGGGCGGTCGGGCGCGCCCGGGGCGGGGGCGGGCGATGCGGTGGTCATGGGCTCCTCCAGAGGGTCGGCGCGGCGGCGGCCGGGCAGGTGCAGGGCGTGACGGCGGGGTGAGCGGAGCGGCCGTCCGCGGGGTGCCCGTACGGCTCGGGAGC
The DNA here is from genome assembly GCF_036231945.1 of Streptomyces sp. NBC_01429. Lineage (NCBI taxonomy): Bacteria > Bacillati > Actinomycetota > Actinomycetes > Kitasatosporales > Streptomycetaceae > Streptomyces > Streptomyces sp. NBC_01429. The sequence continues at coordinate 69,372 of NZ_CP109599.1, forward strand.
ATCCGGCGCCCGCCCCTGCCGCGCCCGCCCTTCCGGCGGCTGCCCCTCCGCCGCCCGCCCTTCCGGCGGCCCGACGGTATGCCGCTCCCCCGGTACCGCCGGTTCGGGGAAAAGCTCCGGGGACGGCGGGTACGGGGCGGACCGGGCGAGTTCGGCGAGCAGGACGGCCGCCTGACGCCGGGTACGGCAGCGGCGGACAGGGGTGCCGGTGCGGTGCAGGGCGTCGTGGATGACGACCAGGTCCCGGCGCCGGAAGAGCAGGGCCTTGCGGAGCAGGGCGGTCAGGCTGAGCACCGGGGGGTCGCCGGCCTCCCGGAGGCGGCGCGGCACGTACTCCGGTCCGTGCCGGCCCCGGGGAGCGGTCCCGGGGTGGTGGGCGGTACGGCGCAGACGCAGGCTGCGGCGTACCAGCGCCGCCGCGCACAGCAGCGGGTGCCGGTCGATGAGTACGACGAGGCCGGCGGCGCGGGCGCGGGGTTCGGCGCTGCCCGCGTAGTTGCCGTCGGCGATCCAGCGCGGGAGCGCGCACAGGGCGTCGATGCGGTGGGCCCACTCCGCCTCGCCGGGACGGGACCAGCCCGGGGACCAGTACAGGTCGTCGAGGTGATAGAGCGGCAGGCCGGTTCTGACGGCAAGCAGGTGACAGAAGGCGGTCTTGCCGCTGCCGGGGCTGCCCAGGACCGCGATCCGCAGGGGTGTTCGCCCGCGCGGCGCGTCACAGGACGGGGATGCCATGGAGCTTCCCGAACCGGTCCGCGTCCTCGGCGGTGTTCACCAGGGGCTCGCCCTTGATGTTGAGGCTGGTGTTGAGCAACATCGGGCAGCCGGTCTCCTCGTGGAAGCGCCGCAGCAGGGCATGGATGAAGGGGTTCTGGCGCGCGTTGACGGTCTGGACCCGGCTCGTGCCGTCGACGTGGCAGACGGCGAGGTGGGCCTCGGGGTCGCGCGCGTTCGCGACGAACTGCATGTACGGGCTGGTCGGTACGGGCAGATCGAAGAAGGCGTGGGCGTGTTCCTCCAGCACGATGGGGGCGAACGGCCGGAACGGCTCGCGGCGTTTTATCTCGTTCACCCGGCGCTTGGCGGTGGGCGGCCGGGGGTCGGCGAGGAGGCTGCGGTTGCCGAGCGCACGCGGGCCGAACTCGGCCCTGCCGTGGGCCACGGCCAGCACCTCGCCCCGGATGAGCCGCTTGAGGGCGTCCTCCAGGTCGGGTTCCCGTTCGATGTCGTGGCCGAGGTACGGGCCCGGCCACGTGATGTGCCGGCCGAGGTGGGCGAGGGCGGCGCCGGCCGAGCTGCCCGCGTCGCCGGGGCTCGGCATGATCCAGATGGTGTCGAAGAGGCCAGAGCGCGCGAGGCGGGCGTTGTAGGCGCAGTTGAGGGCGACACCGCCGGAGAAGACCAGGTTGCGGGAGCCGGTCTCCCTGGCCGCCCAGGCGAAGAGCCCGTCCAGCAGCCGTTCGGTCACTTCCTGGGCGCTGGCGGCGAGCGTGGCCGGGTCGTTCAGCTCGGGGCGCCAGTCCGCGATGCCGCGGTGCACCGAGCGGGTGAGTCGGAAGTCCGGCCAGTCGGCCCGTTCGACGAAGTCGTCCCAGATCAGGTCGGCGAGGTCCGGCGTCCCGTAGGCCGCCAGGCCCATCATGATGTACTCCTCCTCGTTCGGCTTGAAGCCCGCGCGCTGGGTGAAGGCGGAGTACAACAGGCCGATGCTGTGCGGGTAGTCGACCGTGGCCACCCGGTCGAGGCGCTCGCCCCGGCCGTGCCACAGCGACACCGTGTTCCATTCGCCGATGGCGTCCACGACGACCACGGCGGCCTCCGGCAGGCCGGAGGTGTAGTAGCCGCCCGCGGCGTGCGAGTGGTGGTGGTCGACGATGTGCACGCGCGCCCCGCGCAGTTGCGGGAATCCCCGCAGATACGCGCGCAGACCGACCGGGTCGGCCGCCAGGGCGAACTGTCCGGAGCGGAGCTGCCGGGTGCGTTTGAGGAGGGGACGTTCGTAGTAGACGACGTCGTCTACGCGGTCCAGGTGGGCGAGGGCGGCGGCCAGCGCCCGCGGGGAGAGCGCGGCGTCGTTCTTGCGTCTGCTGTACCGCTCGCAGTGCGAGGCGAAGACGAGTTCGTCGTCGCGGACGGCCGCGACCGCCGCGTCGTGGCTGCGGCAGGACAGGCCGAGGATGTGCGCCATGGTGCGGCACCTCCAGTGGTACGCGATGTCGGAGTCACGGGAGCCGGGAAGGAAAGTGGGGCGCGCGCCCGCGCGGGCGCGGGGCCAGGGTCAGTACAACGGTGGCGGGCGGTGCGCTACGGCCTGCGGTGGGGCGGCCGGAACGGTGACGGGGGTGACGGGAACCCGGTGATGGTCGGCCACCGCGTCGAGCAGTTCCGCCACCCGCTCCATCGCCGGACGGTCCGCCAGGGAGACCCGGAAGCAGCCGCCCAGGCCGGGGAGGTCGGACAGGGAGCGGATACGGACGCGGTGCGCGGCGAGATGATCGCGGGCCGCGTCGGCGGTGGCGGGGTCGGGCGACCAGAACGTGGCGAAGTTGGCACCCGGCTGGAGCACCTGCCACCCTGGGTGGGCGGACAGCACCCGCTCGGTGAACTCCTGCCGTACGGCGCGGACGTCGCGCCAGATCTCCCGCCACCGCGCGCGCTGCGGAGCCAGCCGTTCCAGCAGGGCGACGCCGGGGGCGCCGACCGCGTTCTCGGGCCGGAAACGGCCCAGGTGTGGGCGCAGGTCCGGGTGGACGAGCAGCGCGGCGATGCGCACACCGGCCAGAGCGAACGCCTTGGAGTACGAGTGCACCACGACCACGTTGGGGAACTCCGTGACCAGCGGCGCGTGGGAGGTGTGGACGAAGTCGCCGTACGCCTCGTCGATCACGAGCAGATGGCCCCGCTCACGGGCTGTCTCGGCGAACCGGCGCATCGTCTCGGGCGAGTGGAGCAGGCCGCTCGGGCTGCCAGGGTTGGTGACCGCGGCGACAGCCGGCCCCGGAGTCGCCCGCAGCGCGGCCAGCAGGGGGGCCGGGTCGGCCGTGGGGGGTGTGCCGGTGACACCGGGAACGCCGGTCACCCGGACCCGCCGCAGCCCGGCGTAATGACGCCATGCCTCGAAGGCCGGCTCCTCAAGGAGCAGCCGTCCGGCCGGCCGGACGAGCGCGTCGACGACGAGGCCGATGCCGTTGTCCGAGCCCGCCGTGAGCAGGATGTGGCCGCTGTCGAGGCCGTGGTAGGTGCCGAGTACGTCCAGGACGCGGTCCTGGAAGGGGTAGGCGATGGTCTCCGCCAGGGGCAGGGCGGCCAGTTCGCCCGCGACCAGCCGGTCGCTCCACGGGTGCTGGAGTTCGCAGCTCTTGAGGTTGAGGGTGTCCGGGCGGCGCTCGCGGGGGTGCCAGCTCAGGCCGAGGGTCTCCGTGCCGAGCGGGAAGCGGAAACCGTCGAGGTCGACGGTGCGGGCCCGCGGCCGGGGCGGGACATGGCCGGGTTCTCCCGTGTCGTAGCCTGTGCCGCCGACCGGTTGCGGGGCGGCGCGGTCCCCGCCGGCCGGCTCCGGGGCGGTCAACGCGTGGTCCGCTGCGGAATGCGTTCGTGGACGCTGGTGAGGCGGTCCTCCCGGCCGAACATGAAGCCGTAACGGGCGTCCGCCTCGGGCCGCGCCCCTCCCCCGGCGCCGGTCCCGGTGTCGCCGTCACCGGAGCCGTCTCCGGAACCGTCCCCGGCGCCGTCTTCTGCGGAGACGGCTTTCCCGCTGATCAGCTGTCGGTTGAACCGCGCCACCTCATGGGTCGTCATATCAGCCGTCATCTCGTGGAACGGGGTGTACATGGTCGGGCGGACCCGGGCGCCCAGGGAGCGGGCGAACTCGAAGGTGCGGGACGTGCCCTCGATGGTGGTGCCGGGCAGACCGACGATGACGAACGCGTTCAGCTCGATCCCGGCCGCGTCGCACCAGCGGGCCAGCGTCCCGAACCGCTCCTCCTCGATGCGTTTGTTCCTGGGCAGCCCGTCCTGGCCGTCCGGCTCCAGGGTTTCGAGCCCCACGGAGATACGGACGCAGCCGGCCCGGCCCATCAGGGCCACCAGTTCCTCGCCGAGGTGGTGGATGGTGGTCGCGCATTTCCACTGGGGCGAGACAGGGCCTTCGATGAACCGCTCGCACAACTCCCGGACCCAGCGCCGGTCGAGCGTGAAAGTGGGTGCGTAGAAGGCGACGTATTCGAACGGATGGCGGGCGTAGCTGTCCCGGATGTAATCGATGACAGCGTCCACCGGCATACGGCGCTCGCGGAGTCCGAAGATCTCAGGAACTTCGCAGAATTCACACCCGACCGGGCATCCCCGGGCCGCCGGTACGACGAGTTCCCGCCGGAAGGGGATCCCGCAGAATTTATGCTCGTCCTTCGCGTAGAAGCGATCGTAGTCCTGGTAGGGGATTTCGTCGACATCGGGCAGGGACCACTCCTCGGGGGCGAGCCGCTGCCCTCGCCCATCGGGTTCGAGCCAACCCTCGCCGCCCCGTACAGCGACGCCGGGAAATCCAGCCACAGGGGCGATTTCTGGACCGGATTTCACGAGGCTGTTGACATAGAGCGCGACTCCGGTCTCGTAGTCCCCGGACTGCACGACGGCGTCCAGGTCGAACTGGCGGAAATAGCCGGGGTTGAGGCTGGAGAGTCGGCCGAAAGTGATCAGACGGCTCTGCGGGGAAAGTACCCGCGCGTACTCGGTGAATCGCGCCAGACCGTCCACCGCGTCGAAGTCGTTCATCACCGCGATGACGTCGTAGCTGCCTTGGTAGAGCAGGTCACCGACGCCTTTCCAGTTCATGCTCAGAGTGCCGGCCTCACAGGTGTCCACCCGCCCCGTACCCGGCTGCCGGCGCAGATGGCCGGCCACCATGTACAGCGGGCTGTGGTGGCCGGCGTTGAAGTAACTCGGCACGTGGGGCGGCCAGATCACCAGCACGTCGGTCATGTGTGCTCCCTTGCGTCGACAGGTCGGAAGTACGGGAGCCGCCGTTCGGCACCGCGGCCGTGGGCCGGTGCCGTCCGACGGGGAAAAGGGGGTTCTTACCTGCGGTCCACACGATCCGGCGGGCTCACCGGACACGCGCCGCGGGGAACGCGGGGCCTGCGGGCGGAACGGGCATGGGGCGCCCTGGTTACGCCGGAAGCATGTGGTCCGTTCTACCCCTTTCGGAGGGCTCCCTATTCACTGAATCGACGCACCTCCGCGGTTCTGGCCGATTTTTTTTCGTCGCCCGGAGACACCGCGGGAAAGGTTCCGAGGTCAGGCGTTGGACCGTACACACGGAACCGGCGGGCCATCTTCTTCCTCTGACCGGAATCGACGGGCTCCGGTCAGGAGGACGCTCAGGCACTGTTGCCGTCCCGTGGCGTGGAGTGTTCAATCCACACCAGCCCGAAATTCGTTGCGCTACTTCCATGCGCCGTCCGGAGGTAAGTCGTGCTTGTGTATGCGAATGGTTGCTCCATGACGTACGGCGCCGAGCTGGTGGACGATCTCGATCCGGATCCGGACCGGCAGCGCTATAGAGAGGAACATTCCTGGCCGGCCCGGCTCGGTGACTTCCTCGATGCCGAGCAGGTGGTGAATGACGCGGTGATTTCCGGTTCCAACGACCGGATACTGCGCACCACCCTCGACTGGTTGACCGGGCACCGTGAGGTCGTCGAGAAAGGCCATCTGCTGGTCGTCATCGGCTGGTCGGGCGCCATGCGCCGCGAGTTCTATGTGGACGGTGATTTCCGGCAGGTCATTCCGTACCAGCAGCATCAGCACACGGATGTCCAGCGGCTCACCGATGTCTACCGTGAGCTGGCCTGGCACGACCACGAGTCGGGGACCCGGCTGCTCACCCAGATCCTCTCCCTCCAGTCGTTCCTGCGGCTGCACCGGGTCCCGTACCTGTTCTTCGACTCCATCGAGAGCTCCTTCGACAGCCTCGGCAGGGCCGGGCTCGCCGAGAGCGGGGGCGCGGACATGGTGGACCGTTCCTGCTTCTACCGGTTCGGCGACGCCGACGGTTCCATGGCCGACGTACTACGGGCGTCCGGCACCGGGTGGAAGGGCCGGCATCCCGCCGAGGACGGTCACGAGACCTGGGCGCACAAGCTGGCGGCGCACGTGGTGGCCGGGCGGCTGCTGCGGCGACCCACCGCCGCGCCCGTCACGGCGCCCTCCGGTCCCGCCTTCGCCCGCCGACGCGCCTTCCGGTCGGCGAACCGGGACTTCCTCTACCCCTGACCCGGCCGTTCCGGCATCGCCCCGACCGCCCCCTCGACCGACCCTCGACCGACCCCCGACCGGCCCCTGTCCGGCCCCCGTTCGGTCCGGACGTCCCTACGCGTCCCGCTCCCACGGACGCTCGACCACGCCCCCCTCCTCGGAAAGGCAGCGCTGATGGACAGCCCCCGCACCCCGGTTCCCCCGATCGTCTTCAGCGCCCCGCTCGCCCGGTGAGTGCCTCCCCGCGGTCACCCGCGCAGGCGCCCCGGCCCGCCGCGGACGCGGTCAACCTCCGCGCCGTCGCGCCCCCGGGGGTGGTGCCGGGCCGGATCTGGCGCGCGGGCGCCGGGGCGGTCATGGACGCCGGGACCGCAGACGAACTGACACAACGTCACGGGCTGCGGGCCGTGATCGACCTCCGGTCACCGAGCGAGCGGGACCGCGCCGGCGCCCCGGCGGAACTCCTCGCGCACGGTGTGCGCTGGACACGCACCCCGCTCACCGGCTATCCGCGCGACATCGTGCACCTCCCCCGGCCGACACCCGACCACTATGTCCGCTACTACCACGCCATTCTCATGGAGAGCACCGTCGGCGGCGTCCCCGCCCTGTTCGAAGCCCTGGCGAGCGCCGCCGACGAGCCGTTCCTGGTCTGCTGCCACCTCGGCAAGGACCGTACGGCGGTGGTGGTCGCCGCCCTGCTGGCCCTGGCCGACGTGCCCGACGAGCTGATCGCCGAGGACTACGCGGCCAGCGGTACGGCGCTGGGCCCGCTGCTCGACCGTTTCGCGCACAAGTGGCGGGCGCACGGCTGGACACGCGAGGACTACGTCGTCCACCTCTCCACACCTGCCGTGATCATGCGGACCTGGCTCGCCGAGCTGCGGCAGCGGCACGGTGGTGTGCGGGCCTCGCTGATCAGGGCCGGGGCCCGCCCCGCCGATCTGACGGCCCTGTCGGCGGCGCTCACCGATCCGTGCGCCGACCGACCCGACGATCCACCGACCGGCCCCTCCAGCGGTCCGCGCCCCTCCGGGACGCGTGGGGGCGACCGGCCCTGAACGCTCCGATGGTTCCTCCGCCCGGCGGTGGAGGCGAGGAGAGGTCAGCCGTGGGACACCCAGAACGCCGTGTACCGGCGTACGCCCGGCCGGCCCACTGCCACGGCGGCCGTCTCCTTGCCTCCTCCCCCGGGGCGGAGAAACCCTCCGGCCATGCTCGTCCGTATCCGCCCGTCCGTACCCGCCTGTGCGTCCGTACGGTCCCGAACTCCCGGCGACAGGAGCCCGCATGAGCCCATCGTCCCCACCCGAGCACTCCGTCCCCCGGCCGCTGCCCAGCCCCTTCCGCGGCGCCGTGGTGATCGGCGGCACCCATGGCCTGGGCCGCGAACTCGCCCTCGGCGCACGGGACCGGGGGCTGCGGACCGTGGTCTACGGACGCTCCGCCGCACCCCTCGACGACACCGACGGCCTCCTCGCCCGCCCCCTGGACCTGTGCGATCCGCAGAGCGTACGCAGCGCCCCCGTCGACGTACCGACCCCCTGCTACGTGCTCTGGGTGGCCGGGGCGTTCCTGAAGAAGACCCTGGCGGAGACCACCGAGGACGAGGTCGAGCAGCTGACCCGGCTGCTCCTCACCGGCCCGGTGCTCTTCCTGCGGCGGCTCCTGGCCGAGGCCGGGGGGCCCGTCCACCTGATCACGATCGCCTCCTCGTCGTCCTGGAAGCGGCGCGAGCGCGAGACGCTGTACTGCGGGCTCAAGGCCGCGCAGGCCGCCTTCGTACGCAACCTGGTGCCCGAACTGACCGCAGCCCACCCGGAGAACCGGATCACTCTCGTCAACCCGGGTGGCCTGGCCGTACCCGACTTCCACACCGGTCTCGCGCTGGACTTCGGCGCCATGATGGATCCCGGCCGGGTGGCGGAGATCATCTGGGACATCGCGGCCGGCCAGCGGCGCGCCTTCACCGAGGTACAGATCCTGCGCAGCCGCGAGCCCGGCTCCGAGGGGACCCCCGAAGTGTCTTACGGGGCTCGGCTGCCCGAGACCCCCGACGAACCCGCTCCTGCCACGACCGCCGGTGCGGCATCGCCCCACCCCATTCAGCACCACTGACGGAGAGGACAGGCTCTTGCTGGACCTGAACGCGCCGGTGGAACGGCACGACGAACCGTACCGGTGGGCCGTGGCCCACTCCGTGATCCCGGCGCCCGCCGCCCGGACCCTGCGGGAGCAGATGCCCGCGCCGCGGGCGCTGCGGCCGGCCGAGCGCACCGGCGACGGCGACAAGACGTACCGGATGGCGGTCCTCCCGTTGATCCGTCACGGCGCGCCCGAGCCCGGCATGGCGCAGATGGGCGAGGCGTGGCACGGGCTGGTCGAGCACCTCCAGGCGGCCCCCTATCGCGACTGGGTGAGCAGGACCATCGGCGTCGACGTCAGCGACACCGCGCTGGACGTCGGTCTCTTCGTCTTCCAGGGCGGGGACCGCATCTCCTCGCACACCGACAAGGCGGGCAAACGCGCCACCCATGTCATCTACCTCAACGACGACTGGGCGGACGACCACGGCGGGCAGTTCGAGGTCAGGACCGGCCCCGACCTGTCGGTCAGCCCGTACGCCACCATCGTCCCCGGCGGCGGGCGCTCGGTGCTCTTCGCCCGCTCGGACCACTCCTGGCACGCGGTCGCCCCGGTGGCCGCTCATGCCCCGCAGTACCGGCTGACCTGCCAGGTGGAGATGTGGAACCTCAGTTGACCCCCGCGCCGCTCACCGAGGACCGCGCCGCGGCGGGCCACGGGCCGTACTGGGACGTCGAGGCCGGGCCACCGCTCTCCGGCGAGCTGCGGATGTCCGGGTTCAAGCACCTGATGGTGCCCTGCATGGCCGCCGCCTGCCTCTCGGAGGAACCCTGGGAGCTGCGCGACGCACCGGATCTGACCGATCGCCAGGCACTGGCGGGCATGCTGCGCGCGCTCGGCGCCCGCGTCGACATCGACGGTGCGGGTGAGCGGGTACGGATCGACGCGGCCACGCTCAGCGGCCATCAGGTGCCCGCCGGCTGGTCGGCCCAGGTGCACGGCGGCGCGTATCTGCTGCCCGTTCTGCTGGCCCGGCACGGGCGGGTGGAGTCCGGGGCGCACGGGGGCTGCCGGATCGGCGGCGGGCACCGGGGCGGGCGCCCGATGGAGCACATCGCCCGGGTGCTGGAGCGCTTCGGGGCCACCTGCGTCACGGACGGCGGCGCGTTCACCGCGACCGCCCCGCGCGGACTGCGCGGAGCCGTGATCGACCTGGCCGACTTCTCCACGCCCGACCCGCACAGCGGGCTGCCCACTGGCCCCCACTACTCGGGGGCGACGAAGACCGCGCTGCTGGCCGCCGCCACCGCCCGGGGCCGCACCGTACTGCGGCACCCCTATCCGAAGCCCGACGCCCAGGAACTGGCCCGGGTGCTGGCGCGAGCCGGGGTGGCGGTGGACGTGACCCCGGACACCATCGAGATCCAGGGCACGGACGGCCCGGTCGGCGGCGCCACCGTCGCACTGCCGTCGGACCTCCTGGAGGTGGTCACCTTCGTCACGGCGAGCGTGCTGCTCGGCCAGGAGCTGACACTGCGGCTGACCCGCCCGGAGGTGGTACGCGAGGGGCTCGCCCCGGAACTCTTCCATCTGCGGCGGATCGGGGTGCCGCTCGACTGGGACGGCGAACTCCTGCGCGTCCGGGCGCCCGTGCGTCCGCTGGCGGCGGAGCGGGTCGTCGCCGCGTCGCATCTCGTCTACAGCGACGCGCAGCCCCTGTTCGCCCTGCTCCTGCTGGCCGCCTCGGCGCCCTCGACGCTGGTGGAGACCGTCTGGTCGGGGCGGTTCGGCTACGTCGACGGGCTGCGCTCGATGGGCGCCCGGATGAGTGTGCACGGGCAGGAGCTGCGGATCGCCCCCGGGGCGCTGCGTCCGGCGCCGGGACCGCTGCGGGGGAACGACCTGCGCGCCGCCGCCGCGCTGCTGCTCGCGGCTCTGGCCGTGGGCACCCCGCACCGGCTGTACGGGGTGGAGCACCTGGCCCGGGGTTACGCCGGGCTGCCCGGCAAACTCCGCTCCCTCGGCGCACGGATCACCGCGGGTACGGCACCGGCCCCGGACGCCCACGGTCCCGCGGGTTCCCAGGACAAGGAGGAGATGCACGATGTCTGACGACCCGTCGACCACCGGCGCGTCCCGATCCGACGAAACCGACGCCACCAGCGGCTCCAGCGGCTCCAGCGGCTCCAGCGGCTCCAGCGGCTCCAGCGGCTCCAGCGGCTCCAAGGGCTCCAAGGGCTCCAAGGGCACGGTGCTTGATCTGACCGCGCTGAGGCGGGCGGAGCTGGCCGAACGCCCCTTCCGCTGGGCGGAACTGCCCGGCACCCTGCGCGGCGCACCGGGCGAGACCGCGCACCGGTTGGAGGAGGAGTTCCCCACCGAGGGGTTCCGGCTGACCGAACGGACCGGCGGCGACTCGGAGAAGACGTACCGCACCCGCAACCTGCCGCTGATCACCGGAGGGAACCCGGTCGCCGCCAGTCACTCGTTCCTGTCCCCGTTGTGGCGACGGCTCGTGGCCGAGCTCGCCTCGTCCGAGTACCGCGCGGCGGTGGCCGAGGCGACCGGCCGCCCGCTCGGCACCTGCCGCGTCGAGGCCCGCGCGGTCCGCTACGGCCCCGGCTACTGGATCGCGCCGCACACCGACCGGGCCGACAAGGTGGTGACCCAGCTCTGGTACTTCAACTCCGAGTGGCCGCGTGGGTGGCAGGGATCGCTGCGCATCCTCGGCTCCTCGGACGCGGACGACATACGGGCCGAGGTCGCGCCCCTGCGGGGCTCCTCGGTGCTGCTGGTCAGGTCAGCGGAATCCTGGCACTCCGTCGCCCCCGTGTCCGACGCCGCCTCCGAGGACCGGCGCACCCTCCTCGTGCACTTCGTCGACCCGGGCGCCGCGACGGACGAGGAGCCGCGGGTCGCGGACGTACGACGGTGCGGCCCGGACGTACAGTGACCCGGCACGGACGTGGCACGCCCCGACCCGGACGTGCCCGGTCCCGGCCCCGCACACGAGGCGGGAACCGGTCGCTCACCCACCTTCCAGACCGACACGTGCCGGATCACGGGCGAACGGGCGGCCCCGCGACCGATCGGGGCGCCCTTCCTTGACCCACCCCCACCAGACCACTCTGACGGCCCCGGCGGCCGGCCCGGCCTCGGCCCGTTACGGCCGCCGGGTGCTCTCCGCGACATCGTTCACCGCGCTGCTCACCGGCCTCAACACCAGCGGACTCGACGTTGCCCTGCCCGGGATCGTCCGGCACTTCGGGGCCTCCGCCGCGCAGGCCAGCTGGATGATCCTCGGCTATCTGCTGGCCGGAACCGTCCTGTTGCTGGTCTGGGGCCGCCTCGCGGACCTGTTCGGGCGCAGCCGGCTCTATCTGACGGGCGTCGCCCTGTTCGCCCTGGCCAGCATCGGCTGCGCCCTCGCCCCGGACGCCTGGTGGCTGGTGGCGGGCCGGATCCTCCAGGGAGTGGGGGCATCGGCGATCATCGCCAACACCACGGCGCTGCTCGCGGACTCCTTCCCGCCCGAACGGCTGCCCCGCGCCCTCGGTGTCAACGCCACGCTCATCTCGGCCACCCAGGCCGCCGGGCCCCTGCTGGGCGGGGTACTGACGGATTTCCGGGGCTGGTCGGGGATCTTCTGGACCAGCGGGGCGGCCGGTCTGGCGGCCTGCGGCTGGGCGGCGTACGTCCTGCGAAGGGACGACGGCCCGGGATCCGGCGAGACCTTCGACGTCGGGGGCGCCCTGCTGTCGGTCCTGTTCCTGGGGGGCGGGGCGCTGGCGCTCACCGCGAGCGGGTCGCAGGGGTGGACGAGCGGGACGGTCGTGGTGAGCGCGGCCGTGGCGGTCGCGGCCCTCCTCGTCTTCCCGCTGGTCCAGCGGCGGCAGCGGCATCCCCTGGTGGACCCGTGGCTCTTCCACGACCGGCGGCGGTCGATGGCTCTGCTGGCCGCCTTCCTGACGGCGATGTCGTACTTCTCCGTCGTGCTGGTGATGTCCCTGTACCTCCAGACGGTCGAGGGCCTCAGCGCCCTGTCCGCCGGGTTCCAGGTCATGTTCATGGCCGTCGGCGCGATGGTCGCCTCCCCGGTGGCCGGGCGGCTGGCCACCCGCCACCCGGCGCGGCTGCTGGCCAGCGCGGGCACGGCGACCTCGGCCCTGGGCATCGCGCTGCTGGTGCTGGCGCTGTGGCTGGGGCCGCCCGCACCGATCGGTCTGATCGGACTGGGACTGTTCCTGACCGGTGTCGGCGCCGGTCTGTTCGGGGTACCGAACACCGGCGAACTCATGTCGCTGGTACCGGCGCACCGGCGCGGCATCGCCAACGGCGTACGGTCCATGCTCCAGAACGCCGGCTATCTGATCAGCTCCGTGCTGGCGCTGGCGCTGGTCTCCGGACACGGACCGTCCGGGGGGCCGGAGCCCCTCGTCGGACACCACCGTACGGCGCTGCTGGTACTGCTCTGTCTCTGTCTGGCGGCCACAGCGACCTCGCTCCTGCGCGGCAGCGGCAGCGGCAGCGGCAGCGGCAGCGGCAGCGGCAGCAACAACGGCAACAGCAACGGCGGCGGCAACGCCCCCAAGGCGGACCCCGCATCTCCGCCTACCCGTGGCACCACCATCGCCCCACCCGGACCACCCGGACAATCCGCCCCACCCGCCCCACCCGCCCCGTAGCGCCCAGAGCCGGGAAACCCCGGCAGGACGAAAGGAAACGGAGTGACCGTGGAGAACCCCATCCTCAAGGCGCACGCCACCGACTTCGTGGTCCAGGAGAGCATGGTCCTGCCCGTCCAGGACGATCCGGACGCGCCGTTCCAGTACCTGCGCCTGCTCAAGCGCGGATACACCACGTTCGAGGCGGTCGAGCGGATCGCCGCCGTCTGCGGGGTGCCCGCCGCCGAGCTCTCGACGGCCGGCCTCAAGGACGAGGACGCCGTCACCGAGCAGCACCTCGCGTGCCGGGGCAGGGTGACCCAGGAGGACATAGCCGAGTTCAACACCCGCCACGCCTCCGGTGAACGCACCATGCGGCTCACCCTGCACGGCTACGGCCACCACGGGCTGCGTGCCGGGCAGTTGGAGGGCAACGGTTTCCGGATCCTGGTGCGCGGGCTGTCCGCCGGGTTCGTGGAAAACGTCGGCGCACTCGGCGAGCGCGCCGGGGACCTGTTCTTCGTCAACTACTACGACACCCAGCGCTTCGGGGTGGCGGGCGGCCCCAGGACCACCCACCGGATCGGCCGCGCCCTCCTGGAGGAGGACTTCGACGCCGCGCTCGCCCTTGTCCGGGAGTCGAAGTCCCGGGAGGCGGAGCGCGCCCTGGAGTTCACCGGCTCGGCCGCCGCGTTCTTCGACCTGATCGACCCCCGGGTGCGGGCCTTCTACCTGTGCGCGCACGCCTCGTACGTCTGGAACGGCCAACTCGCCGCGCTGTTGCGAAAAGTGAGTCGCCATCCGCTCGACGAGACCCGGCGCGAGGGCATCCCGTACGTCTTCGCCACTCGCCGGGACGATGTGCTGGCGCTGCTCCAGGAGGCGACGTCGCTGCCGTACGAGCGCCACCGCTGGACAGACGGGACGATCCGTCGCACCGAGGGACTGCGCCCGACGGTCGTGCAGACCCGGGTCCGGGTCGTGCGTACGGCTGAGGACACCGACACACCGGGACGGCACACCTGCGAACTCGGCCTCTTCCTGCCGTCCGGCTGCTACGCCACCAACGCGGTGGCGCAGTGGGTCGCCTGGGCGGGCTCGGGCCACGTGCGGCCCTGAGCCCCGAGCTACGGGCCCTGCACCCGGGCGCCGCGGGGGTCAGGGCCGCACGTCGCCGGGTCTGACCGTCATCGTGAGGGACGGCTGCCAGCCCGTGGCCCGCGCCCAGGGTTCGGCGACGGCGACGACGAGATCGACGACGGGATCCTTGACATCGGCGTACGTGGCGAGGTCCGGGACGGCCTCCGCGAGCACCTGCTTGAAGCGCGCGTAGGCCGGCACCGCCTCCGGGTGGGCGCGCAGCCAGTCGCGGAAGAGCAGCGCGAGCCGTTCGTTGGGCGAACCGGCCGCCCGGACATGGAGGTTGACGTCCGGTCCCGGTTGGCCGCGCCTGATCCACAGCCGCTTGGTCCAGCGGGCCGGATCGTCGTCGCTGCCGGCCGGCACATGGTCCTGCCGGTACGGCGCGAGATCGTAGCCGTGACCGGCCAGCGGCCCGGCGAAGGCGTCCTGCGCCTCCTGGAGGTCACGGACGCTGATCTGCACGTCGAGGACGGACTTGGCCGCCATACCGGGCACCGCGGTGCTGCCGATGTGCTCGACGTGCAGAGCGAGCGGGGCGAGCAGTTCATACAGTTCGCCGGTGAGCGCCCGGCCCCGCGTGATCCACGCGGGGTCCGGGGCGGCTACGACGAGTTCGGAGGAGCTGTCCTTGGGCATCGCGCGATTCTAATGGCCCCTGCCACGATCCCCGCCGGCGGCGAGGCAAGCCGGCGGCCACGGTGGCTGGGCGATCCGTCACCCGGACAGACTCCGCCCCTGGACCACCCCGCACCCCGGAGCCGCCGTACGAGGCAGCGCGGCGGCCCGGTTGGCGCTCTCCGGGATGCGGTGCCGGGCGTCAGGTCGCAGGTTCGATCGCCACTTCCAGGTGGTCGAGACCGCGCAGCCCGTTGTTGATCATCGGTCGGCGTTCGAGTATCTCGAAGCCGGCGACCCGGTCGGCGAGCCTCTCCAGCAGCGCGCTCATTTCCAGCCTGGCGAGGTGCATCCCGACGCACACGTGCTCTCCCCGTCCGAAGGCGAGGTGGTCCGAAGGGCGGCGGGTGATGTCGAAGCGCGCCGGGTCCGGGTAGTGGCGCTCGTCGCGGTTGGCGGAGGCGTAGAGCAGCGCGACCCGTGAGCCGGCGGCCAGCGGAACTCCGCCGATCTCGTGGTCCCCGGTGAGGACCCGGCTGAACTGGGGCACCGGGGTCTCCAGGCGCAGCGACTCGTTGATCGCGTGCGGGATCAACGAGCGGTCCGCGCGCAGCAGATCCCACTGGTCCGGGTTCTGGGCGAACAGCGCGACCGCGTTGGTGATCGCGAGGATGGTCGTGTCCAGGCTGGGAGTGACGTAGTCGAGCATCATCACCGGGCACTTGTCCTGCGGGATCTCGCCGCGGTCGGCGGCCTCGTAGAGCTGTGCCGCCCAGCCGTCGGGGGTGGTTCTCCCTGGCACGGCGTCATTCATGGCGAATGCCATGAACTCCTCGACGGCCGGCCCCGCCGCGGCCGCCCGGTCGTCGGCGGGCCCCTGGGTGTTCCAGATGGCCGCAGCCCACTCCAGCATCTTCTCCCGCCCGTGATCGGGGAGCCCGACCAGGTCCGACACCACGGTCATGGGCAGGTACTCCGCCAGTTCGGTGACGACCTCGAACCGGCCCCGGCCGACCAGCCGCCCGACAACCCGGTCGGCCTCGGCCTCGATCCGCGGAGTCACCTCGCGCATCCGGTCCGGCCGCAGCGGCCGCCCCAGCACCGAGCGCATCGCCGTGTGTTCGGGCGGATCGCTGCACAGCGTGATCCCCTCCAGCTGGGCGTTCACGTCCGGATCCACGAACACTCCCCGCGCTGACGAAAACGTCTGCCAATCCATCAGGGCGGCGCGCACCTCGTCGTAGCGGGGCAACGCGTAGAGGTCGTAGCGGGACAGGTACACCACAGGCCCGAGAGCCCGAAGTCCGGCATAGATGTCGTACGGGTCGATGCGCGCCGATTCGGTGTAGAGATCGACGTCGCTGGTGGGTATGGCGGGCAACGGGCCTCCGGGAGACGGGGGGGAGCGAATACGGCGACGGCCAACGTGCCGGTGCCGCGCGGTGGAAGAGTCGAAAAGGGCCCGTACGGACCAGTCGCGCCCGGCCCGGGTCAACCGCCCGTGGTGACGGGCGTGGGCGTCCAGTCCGGTGACCGGCCCGCGAAGCCCAGCAGCCGGTCCAGTGCCGGGGCGTCCGGGCTCACCGGCACCTCGGGGGCGAACGGCATACCCGTGCCGCCCCGGTACTCCGGCTTGATCTGGTCGGCGAGCAGCGCGTGCGCCTGCTCCGTCGCCGCGGGACCGGGACGCCAGGTCTGACCGGTGGCGCGGGCGATATCCCAGCCGTGTACCACGGCCTCGGCGACCAGCATGCTCAGCACGTAATCACCGGGGAACGTGCCGCCCAGCGCGGGCGCCCGCACGGAGACCGTCTCGACGCCGTCGGCCAGCGCGGCACGCACGGCCGCCGACAGTGCCCCGATCGCCGCGACCAGGACTTCGGTCTCGTCGGGACCGGTGCAGGCCCGCGGATCCGGCCGCTGGTCGCCGTCGGGGTCGGCCAGGACGATGGTGAAGTATCCGATCCCGCCGAGCAGGTGCCGGCGCAGCGGGACCACGTCGAGACCGGCGCACGGTGTCGGCGCCGTGTCCTGTTCGAGGGTCGTCGCGCCGATCACGCGCGCCAGGTGGTCCAGGACGGGAAGCACCGGATGAGAGGACATCAGTTCCATTTCGTTCGTCGGGATGTGCACGCGGTGCACGCGCTACGGGATGAGGAGGCGTTCCGCATCCCGTATCGGTACGGCGAGTACCCCGGTACCGGACCGGCGACACTCGCCCCGTGGATCAGTACGTTCATGCCCCTGCCGTCTTCGTCAGCATCGCGATGACCTCGCTGGGGGCGGGGTTTTCCGCGATGTACGCGGCGGCCTCCGCGGCGCGGGCGCGCAGGGTGGAGTCGCCCAGCGCCCGGGTGACGGCGTTGGTGAGTTCGGCGGTGGAGCCCACCACGGTCGCGACTCCGGCCGCGGCGGCGCGGGCCGCGGTGACGGGCTGGTCAGCTCCTTAGGGAAGGAGGACCATCGGGATGCCGCGGCTCATCGCGGCCAGCACGGTCCCTGAGCCGCCCACGGCGACGACCAGTGCCACACCGTCGAGCAGTTGGTCAAGCGGCGCGAACGGCACGAAGCACACTTCCCCGGCGCCGTGGACTTCGGGCGGCTGAGGAAGCGCGGCCCCGAGCGTGGCCAGCACGTTGACCTCCGCGTCGGCGACAGCCGCCGTACACGCGGTCAGGGTGGCGCCGTCGGAGAACACCGTGCCCAGCGTCAGCAACACCATCGGCCTGCCCGGATCGGCGAACGCGGGCAACTCGATGGTGGTGCCCGCCGGGCGGCGGTGGGCTTGGGCGCGGATCGGCAGCACGGGCCCGGGTGCGGACCAGTCCGGGTCCTGGAGCACCGGCGGGCACGGGTCGAGGCAGCCGAGCGGTGCGACGGGCTCGGTCCCGGCCCGCTCGTAGTGCGGGAGCACGGCCAGGCCGATGCGCTCGGTCAGGAACGGCGCCACCCCGGGACCGATCCCCACCTGGTACCACGGCACCCTCTGGCGTGCGGCGACCAGCGGGCCGACGGTGTCGAACGCCTCGGCCAGGACCAGCTCCGGTGCCCACCCCGGTGTCCAGCAGCTCCACCTCAGGCGCCAGTTCGCGCTCGGCCATGTGCCGGGTCCCGGCGCCGGTGAGCAGGGCGACGGTGTGCCCGGCCTCGGCCGCTGCGGTCATCAGGGGTGCCAGCGGCAGGATGTGCCCGTGCGCGGGCACTGCGGTGAACAGGATGCGCATCGGCAAGCTCCGTCAGCGGGTGAGCGGGCCGTGGGTCAGCGGGTCGTGGGTCAGGAACGTAAGGTCGAGAACGGTCCACCCGAACGGGACCTCACGGGAAAACCCTCCCGCGACGGGGTTTCCTTCGCGTCGGCAAGAACTACGTACGTCAGTGCCCCATCCACCCACGTACGTCGAGGTCCGGCGGCCGGAACGATCAGCTGCGGTGAAGTTCGCAGAAACGCCAGAGGTGCCGCAGGTCGGCCGGGATCTCCGAGCCCTCGTAGGGCGGGCGCTCGGTGAACCCGGGAGGTGCAGAGGCGGTGGGCCTCGGCCATGAAACGGTTGCTGTCCAGCCGGACGGTCCGGGCGCTGAGGTCATCACGGGCGCGCTCCAGCAGCCAGTCCAGCATCCGCGAGCCCAGGTGCGCACCGCGCCGCGCCGGTATGCCGGACGTCACCGGCCATGGCGAAACCGTAGGTGCGCTCGAACGTGGCGAGCGCCCACGTCATGTACTCCGTCATCAGGCCGAGTACGGCGGCGTCGTCCAGGGTGGTTGCTTCCCTGATCCGGGATCGAGCCAAGGTTCTCTCCTTCACGGCTGTCGGCGGAACCGTCGGCGGCACACCGGGTCTACGTAATTTTCGCCGACGCGAAGGGGCCCTCCGGCGCGGGACGGTGTCCCCATGAAACGACGCGCAGCGCTGAAGGCCCTCGGATTCGGTATAGGGGGCGCGGTTGTCCTCACCAGCGGCGGTTACGGTGTTTACTATGCCGCCGCGGCACAGGACACGGTCGGCAAGATCGCCTTCGACAAGGCCCTGTCGATCCCGCCGCTGGCAGAGTCGAAGATCAGCACTTCGGGTGTCCGCGTCTTCACGCTCGGCATCCAGTCGGGCAGGACCCGGTTCAAGTCCGGCTCGACCACCCGCACTTGGGGTGTGAACGGTACGTACCTCGGTCCGACGATCCGCGCGCGGCGCGGCGAGCAGGTCGAGTTCGCCGTGCGCAACGGCCTGGATCAGGACACCTCGCTCCACTGGCACGGGATGCACCTGCCCGCGGCCATGGACGGCGGACCGCACCAGATCGTCCCGGCCGGAGAGACCTGGCGACCGCGGTGGACGATCGACCAGCCCGCCGCGACGCTCTGGTACCACCCGCACATACACGGCTCGACGGCCGACCACATGTACCGGGGCCTCGGCGGACTGTTCCTCATCGACGACGAGGACACCGAGACGTCGAAGCTGCCGTCCGAATACGGTGTCGACGACATCCCGATGATCGTTCAGGACCGTGCGTTCGACGGGGACAACCAATTCGAGGAACGGGTGCCGCTGGGCGGCTCGCTGGGCGTGATCGGTGACGAGGTACTCGTCAACGGCACGATCGGCCCGTACGTCGATGTCACGACCGGACTCGTGCGGCTGCGGCTGCTCAACGGATCCAACGCGCGCCTGTACAACTTCGGGTTCTCCGACGACCGGACGTTCTCGCTCGTCGCCACCGACGGCGGTCTGCTCGCCAGACCGTGGAACACCGAGCGCCTGTACCTCTCGCCGGGGGAACGCGCCGAGATCGTGGTCGCCTTCAAGCCGGGAGAGCGGGTCGAACTTCGCTCCTACCCGTCCGAGTACGGCGGCTTCCTGGGACGGATCGAAGGCTTCGACGACCGCCTCGACATCTGCCGGTTCCGGGCCGCGGCCGCCCTGTCCGACGGCGCCGAAATCCCTTCCTCGCTGGGCGACGCACCGGACCTCGCCGGCGAAAAGGTCGCGCGGGAACGCTCCTTCGTGCTCTCGTCGGACCAGATCAACGGCCGGTCGATGGCGATGGACCGCATCGACTTCGGTGTCCGTGAGGGCACCGTCGAGGTGTGGGACGTGGTCAACGACAACGGCTTCCTGCACAACTTCCACGTCCACGATGTGCAGTTCCAGGTGCTGACGGTCGACGGCGGAAAACCGGAACCACACCTGCGCGGCTGGAAGGACACCGTCCTGCTGGCACAGGGAAAGCACTACCGGCTGGCGATGCGCTTCCGCGGTCACACCGACCCGAACAGGCCGTACATGTACCACTGCCACCTGTTGCAGCACGAAGACAACGGAATGATGGGCCAGTTCGTCGTCCTGGGCGAGGGCGAGAAGGTCGGCGCCGTGCCGCAGACACACCACCACTCCTGAAATCTCCACCACAACATGTCTCCACCACAACAAGAAACAAGGAGCTCCATGCACGTCTCCGCTTCCCCGCGTCGTCCCGCCAGGAAGGCCGCCGCCACGATCGCCGCGGCCGTGGGCCTGACCATCGCTCTCAGTGGCTGCGCCTCCGGCGACGACTCCGAGCCCAGCGCCAAGGACAGCAACACCCCCACCGCGTCGGCCGCCGCGTCCGCCACCGGGGCGGCCGGACAGTCCCAGGACAATCAGTGCGGCGGGAAGAGCACGGACCCCGAGGCGTCCCTCACCCGCTCGTCCGACATCGACATCGACGCGCCCATCGAACGGGTCTGGGATGTGCACACCGACGTCGTGAAGTGGAAGAAGTGGCAGGACGCGGTCCTGACCATCGAGCGCCTCGACTCCGGCGCCTTCTCCTCCACGTCCCAGTTCCGGTGGACCACTCCCGTGCCCAAGTCGGACTTCGCTCCGGCGGACACCCTGACGATCACGTCGAGCGTCAAGCACGTGGAGTCCGGCACGTGCGTGATCTGGGAGGGGCCCGCGAAGGGCAAGGCGATCACCATCGACAAGGGAACGCACCTCTGGATCTTCACCAAGACCGACAACGGCACCCACGTACACACCCAGGAGTCCTGGGACGCCCCGCTGCTGGACTCGCTGCAAGGGGCTGACCGTGACGCCGTCGCCGACATGCTCGGCGGAGGGCTGGACGTCTGGCTCCAGGCGCTCAAGGCCGAGGTCGAGGCCCCGACGAGCTGACGGCCGCACACGCGCCGCTTCGTACGGTGGAGCCTCGGCCCTGCCCCGGACCGGGGCAGTGAGCGTGAGCTGGTGTCGTACAGCGTCCGAGCCACTCCCCTCAATCCGCCGGGGCCACCCTTGCGAGTGAACCTTCGAAACAAAGACCGAGGGCGTTCGGGAAGGCCGCGAATCCGGCGACGGTAACTCCCGGCGCATTGAGGGAGTTCACCAGTTTGAGGGAGTTCACCAGCCATAGGGCCGTATCCCTGCATACGGTAGAGCCGCCGCCACGCCACTGTCCGTCGCAGTGAACGCGGCGGCGGGCGGTGGGAACACCAGAGGAGGAAGACAGGATGGCGCAGACCACGTCCGGCGAGCTGGATGAACGAGTACTGGGGCGCAGGTGGACGGTGCGCCTGGACGCTGCAGACCGTGGGAGCGCGGCGGTACGTATCTCGTGCAGCCGTCCCTCCTGCATTGCGCAGCGTCTGCCGTCCGCGGCGGCCGGCCGTGCGGCGGCGGCCGCTCACCTCCAGGCCCATCTGCGGGCCGCTTCCGGGCCCCGGGCCGAGGCGTACTGCGCCTGCAAGGCCGAGGACTGCCACGCCCATGCCCGTCCCGACCGCCGTGGTGAGCGCCCCGAACCCTGGCGGTGCGGCGGTGCGGTCGTTCTGGCCGTGCTCAGCGACCGGGCAGGACGCTGGTGGCGGGCCATGGAATGCTGCTCGCGCTGCGCGAGCGCCACACCCGGCGCGAAGATCGTCTCCACCGCCGCGCCAGCTCCCGCCCCTGTCTTGTCGTCGGGAACCCGGGCGGCTGACGGCCGGCCGTCGACCATGCCCGCGAGCGCGCAGTTCTCCCACAGCCCCTCGCCCGCGGCCGACGCGCAGAGGGTTCCGGCTACCCGCCCCGCCCCTGCGCGAAGCCGCCACCGGCAAAAGAAGATCGCCCAACGGGTCATCCCCTACAACCTGCGGCCCGTCGAGCTGCGCGACGAACTCATCGAGCTCGGTGACCTCTTCCGCGCCTACCAGCAGCGGCCCGAGCCCGATCTGGCACTGCTCGCCGACCTCCACGCGCGTAAGGCACGCGCCTTTGCCACCTGGGCCGATGCCACCGGCGACACACGCCTGCGACTGGACGGCCAGCGCGCCGAGCAGGCCGCCACCGCCGCCCGCCTCCAGCACCAGCAGCGCACAGGCGAGGGCACGGACGCCGACGGTCCGGTCGTGCCCCGCCTGCTGACCGGCCCCGCGCACTGGGAGCACGCCCGGTCCGTCCTCGACCACGCCACCGCCAACAGCCCGCTGCCCGGCCCGGAGGCGCGCCTGCTGGTAGTGATGCTGACCCTGCGCACCGCACACACCGGTGTCGGTAACCTCGTCGGACAGGACCTCACCGGGCTGGGCCTGACCGATCCGGAACATCTGACCGAGCAGTTGGCCGAGTGTGGGTGGCTGAGCATCCCCGGCACCGTCGGCGACCTTCTCGCCTCCCGGCCGGAAAACCCCACCCCCATCGCCGTCCCCTCCCTCACACCCCGCCCAGACACACCCAGCCCCTTCACGTTCGGCAAGAAACTGCGGCCGAAGCTCAGCGGATGGGCCCAGAGAGTGGTCACGGACAAGAAGCTCCGCAAACTCAAAGCCTCGGCGAACACCCGGCTGCTCGCCCTGACACTCGCCACCCGGACCAGCGCCGACGGACAACTCGGCCCCTCCGGCGAGGGCATCACTTTGGAACCCCTCACATCCTGGTGTGCCGTTGACCCCGTTGAACTGCGGGATCTCGCGAACCAACTGACCACGGCAGACTGGCTCACCGACGCCGCCGTGACCGATACCCACCTCACCGGCCGGCTGACCGAACGAGTCCTTCCCCTCACCTGCCCTCTTCCCTAACGGGATCCGGGCATCGACGAAACCGGGGCCGCCGCCCTGACGGCAGCGCTGTGCGCGGGCCGGCGCGAGTGATCGGGATCGGCGCATCGTCCGGGACGACGTCGGGCTCGGAGAACGCGCGACGGCTCAACTCCCGCATCGCGGCGGTCCACCGTTCCACCGCTTCCGCAGTGCCCGGGGCCTCCCACCGGCGTGGCGGTGCGAGCTGCCGCCGCGCCTGAGGACACCAGCCAGGGCCAGGAACGAGAACGGGGGGAACGGGAACAGGAAGGAGGAGCAACCTTCCATCAGGATCCGTTCCATATACCCAGACGCTTGAGTCGACGCTGCCGAAGCCGCTCGAAGAAGGCCGTGAGACCGAAGAAGACTCCCATCATCAGCCCGAGGAGCACGGAGAAGAGCAGATTGTCGGGTTCATCCTCAGACGCCACCAGCCAGAAGAAGAGCGTGAAGGGGGCGGCCAGACAGAGACCGGCGCCGACCGGGTGTCGGGCCACCCACTTCTGGATCCGAGTCGGACGCCGCTGTCCACCCAGGGCTCGATTCAGAGCCCAGAACGCATTACCCAGAGACCGCAACCAGTTCGACACGGGAGAAGAATATGACGAGACAGTGGGCTCCCCCTCACCACAGCCGCCCACGTCAACGACCAGGCGGACGCGCGCGTCCATCACGACAAGCAGTACACCTTCGGTTGGCAGTTCTACCGCTGACTTGCGACTACGACGGGGCGCCTCTAGTGACCTGAGAGTGGGGCTTCGGCGAGGGACGGCCGATATTCCAGCCACATCCCGCCGCGCATGATGACTCTCCCGCGTAGTTCTGGCTCGCCGCGCCAAGCGCGGACAGTCCTCGGAACTACGCATACATACAGAAACGAACCCTCTTCTACACGTGGATCCCACCCGAACTTGTCGGCGAACGCTTCCGCTGCGCCTCCGGGCACCTCCTGGTCCGGGAAGCACTTCGCCTCACCCTGGAGGAGCACCACGTCGAAGGTGTCCGGCAGTGACAGGCACACGCGCGGCTCTTTACGGACGTTTCGCGCAGTCACGGAAGTGGCGCTGGTGCACATCCACACCGCTCGCCCATCCCACAGGAACCACAACGGCACCTGGTGCGGCCCGTGATCAGGGTGAGCCGTCGACACCCATACATCCCGCTCAGTAACGAGCCGATCCAGAGCGTCTCGCATACGCTCCGCCGTCTGGCGACGAACGATTCCTGTGGTCTCCATGAGGACCGACCCTAGCCAGGCAGGCGCGAAGCGCGCCTGAGGCGCAGGACCTACTCCCAGCGACCGAGGAACCCCTCGGCTTTTGGCTCGGGGCGACCAACTCCGGTGCTCAGGGTGGCCGGCGGAAGTGCCCTGTCACACTTGTCTCCGGTAATGGCCGGCTCCTGGCCGCGCCCGGAGACCGCGTCGCCAGGCGGACCATCTCAGCAGTGGGCCGGGCCGTGAACGGGCCGGACAACAACACTGATGAACAGGCGCTGGATCTCGTTGCAGGTAGCGGGATCGGGACGCCAGGCGTGGAGCGGTGTGCGTGTTCGTCGGCGCGGACGTACGCGAGGAAAGTATGGCCGGCATGGCGAGAGTTACCCAGCGGGCACAGGAAGGGTGGCGGCGGACCTGGGGCTCATCCAATCCGGCCAGCCCCTATTCACTTCGGAGAGCTTCCTCCACCCGCCATCTGGAACCCGCGACCTTGATCAAGGTGTCCTGGGACGCCGACGTGGTGGAGTGACAACGGTAGTGGAGGGCGCGGGACGACGGATCATCCGCTGCGGCGCTGAGACGACGATGACGGGTGGAAAATCGGCGCCCATACAGCCCGTCCCGTTGCCCCTGGCACGACCAGCTGCCGCTGGCGATCGGTTCACCCCGTCAAGCGCGGCTGAGCAATTCAGTTGGCGGATTGGCGCACCAGTTGGTGGAGCTGACTTCGATCCAGCAGACGGCTGCCAGCCGAACGCGGCCACACCAGCGGGGGCCCGGCGCGTCCCTACGCAGGCAGGCCGGCGAGAAATTGAGAGATCAGGTCGTACACGATTTCGGGTTGCTCCAGGTGCAGGTCATGTCGGGTCCCGGGAATGCTGACGGACATGGCCGGGACGCGGCGGCGCATCAGTTCGTCGACCCGGGCAGGTGAGATGAAACTCGACTGAGCCAGCATGAGCAGAGTGGGGCAGGTGACGCCCTCCCACTCGTGTGCATAGGAGTGCTTGGCAGTGTCCGCCACGGACTGGACCATCACGTCCCGGTCGAAGCGGGGCCACCATTGGCCACCGCGCTCCTCCAGACCATTCGCCCAGCCCGTGCCGATCGCCCCGCCGCCGAAGAACCGGACTGCGGCATCGCGCGAGGGAAAGGGAACCGGCCACGAGTCGAACCACCGGCGGATATGCCCGGGCCATTCGGGGTCGGGGCCGCCCACGTCGGCTTCGATGACCACCAGCGCGCGGACCAACTCAGGATGTCTCGCGGCGATCAGGATGGCCGTGTGTCCGCCCATCGACTGTCCGACCAGGACAACGCGCTCCAGGCCCAACTGGTTCGCCACAACGGCGACGTCTTCAACGAAGGCATCTTTGGAGACGTCAGAAGGAAAGCGGCCGCTGACACCGTGACCGCGTTGGTCGACTGCGACCACCCGATACACCGAACTCAGCGGTCCGGCCAGTGCATCCCACTCACCCGCGTGGCCAGCCAGCCCGTGCAGCAGCACCAGCCCCCGCCCGTCTCCGCCCCAGTCCCGGCAGACAAGCCGCACACTTTCCCGTTCAACCACACGCTCGGACCAAGTCACCGCGGAACCCTAGCGCGCAGAGATCCCTCCACGAAACCCTCCGCAAGGCGCCGCCACCGACGCGACGGTGCTGCGGCGCCGACAGCCGCGGCTGCCCGAGGCCATCGCCCACCACCCGTACTCGCCGCCGGACCCACCCGGCCATCAGGCTGTCCGGGTCGAGCCGCACCGCACGGTCCGCGCACACGTCGGACCGAGGAAGCGGCGTGAGAGATCACCCCAGCGAGCGGCAGCTCCAGATTCTGCGTGCGCGACGCGCAGGCGAGGCCGCCGAGTCAGTCGGCCGCCTTGCTTCGATCGTGAGACCCACATGCAGCGCTTGGAAACGACGAAATGCGGACCGTTACGCTTGGGTCACGCGGGTGCCGACAGCCTGTCCACCGGCACCCCGGTCAGGTCTGCTTCGCTGAGCGTCACCCCGACGGGAGCCGGATCAATTGTGCCCTCGGGATGATCCAGGGGCGTCAGAATGTGCGATGGACCATCACTTCGTTGGCATCCCAGAGTTGACAGGCGTTCCCCGTGTTGCTGTCGTCATCGATGTCATGCGCGCCTTCACCGTGGCTGCCTGGGCCTTCTCGCGTGGCGTCGAGAAATCGTCCTGGCCTCAACGGAGAGTGAGGCACTTGCCTTGAAGGAGAGCCGCCCGGGTTGGCTGGCTTTGAAGGACGGAGCTCCAGCAGCGGGCTTCGACGCGGTGAACTCACCTGGCTTGCTCAGGTCATGCGATTTCGCCGGCCGCACACTGGTGCAGAAGACGACGGCGGGGACCGTGGGCGCGCTGGCCGTCGCGAACGCACCCCTGGTCCTGTGCGCGAGCTTCGTGGTGGCCGGCCCGACCGCGCGGTTCCTGCAGACCGAGGATTCCGGCCCGGTGACGTTCGTTGTCGCCGGTGAGGGAGGCCAGGCCGACGAGGACCTGGCCTGCGCTCAATACATCGGTCAGTCCATGGCCGGAGGCGATGTCGAGGCGGCCCCGTATCTCCACCGTGCGAGGACTTCTCGCGCCGCGGCCGAACTTGCCGGTGGGCTGCGGAGCGGATACCACCCAGACGATGTCGATCTCTGCTTGGAAATCGACAGGTTCCCCTTCGCGATGACGGCTCGCCAGGAAGAATCTCTCCCTGTGATCCGTCCCGTTGCGGTGCCTGACATCCCGTCCAGTCTCCGCTGACCTGCTGGAACTCTGGACTTTCAGGCGGCAGCACGCGCGAAGTTGCCCCCGCCCACTCCCCCGGTCCGGCGACAGGACACACACGTTCTTTTAGTTGTTTCGGAGTCCTGCCGGACCAAGACGCAGGCCCTCCGCGTGGATCCTCGGATCCGTAGCCACGTCGGCGACCGGACGCGTGCTGACGCTGACCTCGGAACGCGCGTCCGCGGAGCTTCAGCGGTCACAGCCCGATGGTGTGTGCGAGGCCGGCGGTGTGGGCCCGCAGGAAGTCCTGGTGGTCGCTGATGGTGTCCGGGCCGTGCTGGCCGAAGACGTCGAACAGAACGGCGCCGATGACGGCCGACCACAGCCCGTAGACGCGTGCAACGTTCTCGACGGGCATATCGAGGTGGTAGCTGTGCCGCAGGCGTTCCATATCGGCGCGGAGGGTCGGGCTGAGCGTGGCGTCGATCTTCTTGAGGTGTCCGGTGCGCCAGGCGTCTTCGGCGATGGTGACGAGGGCGGCGGCCAATCGGGTTCCGGATTCGATGGTCTGCTGGCCGGGGGCGGTGTAGCCGGGGACAGGGGTGCCGTACAGCAGAGCGAAGCGGGAGGGCTCGCGGGCGGCCCACGCGCGGAAGGCGAGGACTGCGGCTTCGAGTTGTTCGCGGTGAGGTCGGTGCGAGGCGGCGGCGAGGGCCGCATCGACTTCGTCGCCGAGTTCGTCGTAGGCGTCGACGATGAGGAGCGTGATGAGGGCTTCGCGGTCGCGGACGTAGCGGTAGAGCGCGGACGGTACGACGCCGATGTCGCGGGCGACGGCGCGCAGTGACAGGTCGGCGGGGAGCACCGTCTTCAGATGCTCGCGTCCGACGTTCACGATCTGGGCCATCATGTGCTCGCGCGCTGCTTGCCGCGATGTCATTTCGTACGCACCTCGTAGCCAGGGCGCTTCGGCCGGGTCGTGGCGTGCCGGCCGGTCGGCACGGCACCTGTGTCGCGAAGAAGGGTAGCCGGTGTGTTGTGGCTCCTTCCGGATCATTGTCGCCTACCACCGTCGCGGATCTCGCGGCGGTGGTAGGCGGCGCTGCAGGCGAGTGCCGCCAGGACGATGGCGACGGCGAATGCGAGGCGCGTGTCCTTGGTGGGGCTTGGTCCGCGATCCGGCAACGCGCCCCACGCGGGGTGAAGTGGACGACGATGCCCACCGGGATCACCGCGAGGACTGCCAGGCCGATCACGATCGTTACGGGTGCGAGGAGCGCGGAGATGATGACGAATCGTCGCAGCACTCCGGGGTTGCCTTGCGGACTGCGCTCTTCGAGGGGGAGGGCTGGGCGCTCATGATCTCCCCCGGGGACGGAAGGTGTCGGGTGGCGGCGGCTCACGCTGCGGTCGGCAGGGCGGCCTCGCGCTTGAGGACGCGCCATGACCGCCATCCCCGGCAGGCGACGTAGGCGGAGATGGTGGACAGTGCGACCCAGGGGTCGGTGATCGCGGACTGCGCGCCCTCGGTGGTGTGGGTGATGGTCAGCGCCAGCGCCGACGCCGCGATCTTGTGGAACATGATCAGTTCCCACACGACTGGCGCCTGACGCGGCCGGAACGCGAGCAGGGCCCACAAGGCGCTGAACACGAAGTAGCCGAAGGTCCGCCAGCCCTCGACCATGAGGCGGTCGTCGCTCGCGTCCGCCATCAGGAAGAGCCCGTTGATGAACACGCCGAAGGTGAGTACGGCGTTGAAGCCCATCAGGCTACGGCCGATGCGATCCCAGAGGCGAGAGGGAGCGCGGTGGGTCCAGGAAGAGGAAGAAGTTGAGGTTGCTGTGGTCATGGCAGGCCATCCCTTTCAGAAAGCGAGAACACCGTTCTCTCGCGTGGACCACTCTGCACTGCCGCCCGGACCCACGTCAAGAACACTGTTCTCGTTTCCTCGTTCGCGACCACAGACATCAACTGCGGCTCCACTCAGCTACGGTGAGAAAGCCCCGCGCGTCATCGAGGTCGACGACGTCTCCGCTCCAGGCCGAGCGCCTGACGCCGTCGGGGATCTTGGACAGCGCCAGATTCCGGATTGCAGCGGTGACGCGTGATGTGCCGGTCCAGGGAGGCTGGAGGCTGCTCGCGGAGCTCGTCTTGGCCCGCCGGTGACTGGGGCAAGATGCCGGCCGACCCTTGAGGACGATCATTCAGCCTGCGAGGTGGGTCGCGATACGCCAGGACCGGGGGCTGTGCTGCCAGTCGAGGCGGTCATGGCGAGCGGGTGAGAGCGGTTGGCTCCGGGGCTGCCGGACAGGTGACGGCGGCAGGTGGTGCCGATGCGTTCGAGGTGACCGCGATGACGGTCAGGATGCGCTGGACGTGCTGGACGCGGGGCGGCGCCCGCAGTGCCCGTTGACGGACTCGCGACGCCCTCAAACGGGCGGCCCGTAGCGGAGGCGGCGCGAGAGCCATTCCTCGCTCCGCGACTCTGACTGGACGTCATACAAACCGCAGCAGGACACGACCAGGTCGAGCTTGGGCCTCGACACCAGGCGGTGACCGCCACGCCACCCGCCCGCGCTGCCCGTACGCGCTGCGCCTCTGCGGTTGTCCGCAGAGGGTTCCGGGTGGGGTGATCTTCGGGCGGGTGATCTCGACACAAAGACAGGACCCCTTGGCAGCTCGCAGGCGCGAACCAAATCGAGCAGTACCAGGGAGCCCTGTTGTCGCGGTTGTACGCGGAGTCAGCGGCGGTCCCTCACCCAGGCGCCCCCCAGTTGGGCGGCAGGCCATCGCTCGCCCTTACAAGCGCCCGCCCTCATTGAAGTACCCCAGAAAGACACCACTGACCACGGGTGACGACACCGGCGACGACTACGACTACCCGCTACGGATTCGTGATCTCCGCGATCACCGTGGCCGGCAAGGGAAGCTTGGCGATCTCTACTGCGATTGCCTGGGCTCGTTCGCGGTACGCGCCCTGCTCGAGCACTGCCGCCACGGCCGAAGAGATGCCGGCTGCCGAGTCGACCGTGATCGACGCCCCTGATGCGGCTGCGCGTGCGGCGTTGATGGGCTGGTCGGCGCCTTGGGGCCAGAGCACCATCGGGAGGCCGTGCGCGAGGGTGCCGACAACTGTGCCGACACCTCCGGCACCGACCACCAGGTCGACCTTTTCGAGCAACTGGTCCAGCGGAACGAAAGGCACGTACTGCACACTCGTCGAGTCGACTTGGGCCGCCTGGCTCGCGGTCGGGTGCCTCAGGGACGAGCCAAGCGTGGCGATCACATTGACGCCGGCGTCCGCGACCGCCGTTACGGCCGCGGAAAGTGTGTCCGGGTCGGAGAAGATCGTGCCCAAGGTGACGAGCACCGTCGGCTTGTCGTGCTCGCCGGAGTCGGGCAGGTCGAGCGCGACGTCCTTCAGTCGACGGTGGGCCTGAGGACGAACCGCTCGCACCTGGGCGACGGGAGACCAGTCCGGATCCTGCAGTTGCGGAGGGCACGGGTCGATATAGCTTGAGGCCGCGACTGGGCGAAGGTGCAGCCGGTCGTACCGGGCCAAGGCCACGCGCTCGATCTCACCGGTGATCACCGCAGGCAGCGCCGGGCCGATGCCCGCCCTGTGCCATGCGACGCCGAGCCGAGCGGCGACGAGCGGACCGACCGCGTCGAACGGCTCGGCGACAACCAGGTCCGGAGCCCATGCGATGGCCTGTTCGATGCTCTCCTCGACAGCGAGGTCGACACGGGCGCCGCCGAAGATCTCACCGATGGTCGCGGGTGTCGGATGGAACACATCGGCACCGGTGCGGCGGGCCGCCTCCTCGGAGAACACGTCCGGCATCACGCCCGCGCCGAGGAACTCCACCTCCGGAGGCACCTCCTCGACGACCGCGGACCGGAATCCGTCACTCGACAGCAGCCCTACGACGTGACCGGCATCGACCGCCCCCTGCATGAGCGGGACCAAGGGCAGTATGTGACCAAAGGCAGGAGTTGCGCTGAACATCACTTTCATAGACATCCTTAACTTTTCATAGCTAATTTTAGCGATCTCACCTTACGCAGGTTAGACCGTATCACTGAAGTACGCGCCGAGCTGACGGCAGCCGCCCCGGTGGGGCTCGTCGGCCCGTCCTGCTCGGTCAAGGTCCAGGTCGTCGTTGTGGCAACCCTGAAATCCACTGCGGGCAACGACACCCCCGGTCACGACAGACAGGGCCGTGCCGGGTCGTTTTCGACGTGCAACTGATGCGTCCGTCGCGGTGAGCCCCGCCAGGATCTTCAATCCGTTCAGGCTGCGCGGTACCGGGGAACGAATTCATCCTCGATGAACCGCTCGATGGAGGTGGGGGTGGATGTGCGGGCGGTACGCGGCTGCTCCATTTTCGTGTGCCGGGAGTTGAGAGCTTCGCCGACCTCGGCCATCATGTCCGCGACGCTGACGGACACGCCTTTCCTCCGGAGTTCCGCGTGGAAGTCGGCGACGCTGGTCTGCTCATAGGCGAAGTCCTCCGCACGCACGGCGTTCGCGATCACGCCCACGGCTTCCCGCATGCTCACGTCGCGTTCCCCCTGCAGCTCCAGGACCTCCGTACCGTGCCAGGCCCCGGTGGCGAGTTCCTCCGCCGCACGAGCTCCGATGTCTCCGGTGGTGACGAAGGGCAGCGGAAGGTCGGGATCGAAGGGGGCGGTGATGCGGTGGTGGGCCTTGGCCGTGTCGATGTGGTCCAGCAGGTTCTCCATGAAGTAGCCGGCCCGCAACAACAGTGTGTCGATGTCGGGGACGGCCGAGAGGCGTTGCTCGAAGCGGTGGAGCCCCATGACCGGTCCGGTGCCTTTGGGGTGCCGGGCTCCCCAGCTGCTGAGCCCGACGACACGCGTCACGCCGGACTCAGCGACTGCCTTGGTCAGGGAGGCCGCCACCTGGTCCTGGAAGGCGCCGAAGTCGGGGTGGTCGGGAAGGTAATTGGGCTGGATCACCGCGTAGACGCCCTCCGCGCCCCGGAAGGCATCCGTCAGCGCGGCCGGGTCGGTCGGGTCGGCTTCCCACACCTCGGCGCCCCGCGCGGCAAGGTCGGTGAGCCGCTGGGCCGAACGGCCGACGGCTCGGACGCGGTGTCCGGCTGCGAGCAGGTGCACAGTGGCGGCTCGTCCGGTGCGGCCGCCGGCGCCGGTGATGACGAACATCGGTGTCTCTCTTTTCATTGGCGTTCTGTACGGGTGCCGGGAAGCCAACCGCGATCACACGGCGCCCTGACGGCATTCCCGGGGCCGGGCAGTGGAGCGAGGCGCTGCCGACTGTGATCCGGACTCTTCGGTAGGCGTTCGACACGCTAGCCACCCGTCGAACCGGGCGGGTAGGAGTGCCACACCCACCCCGAACACCAGCCGCGCCGGTCGACACCGGCCGAGCCTCTTCGCGCTGAGGGCCGGCACACTTCGTTCAGGCGTCAGTGGTGCGACAGCCAGAGCTGCGGGCCGACCCTACGGCCTGCCCAGCCGCGCGTAGCCGTAGTTCCGGCGGCATCGATACGCTGCTCGTGTTGGTCTCGGCGGCGTCGCGTAGCGCGTAACTGGAGCCGGGCAGCCGTGATGGGGCACAGCCTTGTCCCCGAGAAGGCGAACACCACATCCTTATGCTGGTGGCATGAAGGTTTCACAGGGGCGCGGCGGAGGCGAACCACTGGCGGCTTTCCTGCGTGCCAGAAGGAATCGGGTGCGGCCTGAACATCACCAGCTTGTCGCGGGGGCACAGCGCCAGGTGCCCGGGCTGCGGCGAGATGAGGTGGCGCTCCTGGCCGGGATCAGCACCGATTACTACGTGCGCCTCGAACAGGGGAGGGAACGCCGGCCGTCCCCCGCAGTGGTGGAAGGCCTGTGTAAGGCATTGCTACTGGACACCGTCGCGGCGCGTTACCTGCGCGAACTATCTGCCCCGGAGGCTGCCGTGGGCGGGGGCGGCGAGGGCCTCCGCATGGGCACTGATCGCCTGGAGGCAGTGCGCCATCTGCTCGGCGCCATGACGGTACCCGCACTGCTGGTGAACCGATGGCTCGACATCGTGGACAGCAACACACTCGGCGATCTCCTTCACGAAGGGTTGGAGCCCCGGGACAATTACGCCCGCATGGTCTTCCTTGCCCCCGGGGCACCGGCGTTCTTCGCCGAGTGGCCCGAACTCGCCAGTTGCATGGTGGCAGCCCTGCGCACACAGGCCGGCTCCGAGGCGGGGTCGGCCCGTGTGGCAGAGCTTGTGAAGGAGCTGTCCACGTACAGCGCTTTCTTCAGATCCGCCTGGGGCGAGCACCACCTCTTCGAGAAGACGATGGACCACAAACTGTTCCGGCACCCGAGGCTCGGACCGCTCGCACTCGACCAGCACGTCCTGGAACTGCCGGGGAGTGAAGGACACAAGATCTGGGCCTTCCACCCAGCGGACAACGCGACCTCGAATGCCCTGCTCAGCCTGGCACCCCCGGCGCTGCCGTTCGGCCGTCCGAATCCGGAGGCCGTGGAGCCCACGACGTAGGGAGGGAAGCCGCGGGCCGAGCAGCAGCGTGCGAGAGGACCAGCACCATGGCGCCTGATGTGACGATCTCGCGCGGCGTCACCATCGCCGCGCCGCCCTCCGCTGCCTTCGCCGTGATCACCGATCCGCAGCGGCACGCCGACTTCGACGGCTCCGGCTCGGTGAAGAAGTCAGTTTCGGTGTGAAGCGGCTGAGCCTCGGCGCGGAGTTCCGGATGGCGATGAAACTGTTCGGCCTCGGCCATCAGATCACCAACACGGTCAAGGAGTACGACGAGGACCGCCGTATCGCCTGCCGGAACAAGCGCTGAAGAATTCCCCAACTCTCTTGCGTTATAAGTTACTTCACCGTAGACAGTGGTCGTCCGGCCGACGCGGCGCGGACGTGTACGCCCGTCCCCACACCCTCACGGGAAGAGGCCCCCACGATGCGAACCCCGATCCGAAGACTGGCCGGCGTCGTGGCCGCCGGCGCCCTCGCGCTCACCGGCCTGACCGGCGCCGGCGCGGCGCCCGCCGCGGCCGCCGCGGCCGCCGCCGGTGATTCCGGCACGTTCAACGTCCTCACGTACAACATCGCGGGGCTGCCGCTCGGGCTCGGTGACAGCAACCCCGAGGTCAACACGCCGCTCATCGGGCAGCGGCTGGCGCCGTACGGCATCGTCAACGTGCAGGAGGACTTCAACTATCACGCCTCGCTGTACGCG
Organism: Streptomyces sp. NBC_01429; assembly: GCF_036231945.1. Lineage (NCBI taxonomy): Bacteria > Bacillati > Actinomycetota > Actinomycetes > Kitasatosporales > Streptomycetaceae > Streptomyces > Streptomyces sp. NBC_01429. The sequence continues at coordinate 103,355 of NZ_CP109599.1, forward strand.
AACGACTCCCATCCGTACCGGACCGCCACCAGTGGCGGCGCGGCGTTCGGTGACGGGCTCAACACCCTCTCCGACCACCCCTTCGAGGACTTCGAGCGGGTCCGCTGGAGCAACTGCACGGGCACGGACTGCCTCACCCCCAAAGGGTTCTCGCTCGCCCGCGTCCGGCTCGCCGCCGGGGTGTTCGTGGACGTGTACAACGTCCACACCAACGCCGACACCACCGACGCCGCGCTCGCCGCGCGCCGCGCCAACATCGAACAGCTCTCCCGTTTCATCAAGAGCTACAGCGACTCCAACGCGGTGATCGTCATGGGCGACACCAACACCCGCTACACCCGCACCGGTGACAACATCCGCACACTCGTCTCGGACAACGGCCTCACCGACGCCTGGGTGCAGCTGGCGCGCGGCGGCTCGGCCCCGGCCGCCGGAAGCGACGCGCTGGTCTGCGACGCGCTCGCGCCGGGCGACGACTGCGAGGTGGTGGACAAGGTCCTCTACCGGGGCGGCCCGCTGCTGAAGCTCACCGCCACCCGCTACGCCAACGAATGGCGCGGGTTCCTCGACTCGGCGGGCAAGCACCTGTCCGACCACTACCCGCACTCCACCGCCTTCAGCTGGTCGCTGCCGGCCGACCGCCGCGCCTCCGACCGTATCGGCGGGCCGCACGGCACCGCCTTCAACGACGCCGGCGCCCTGCCCGCCGCCCCCGAGCCCCGCACCCTCACCCTGCGCGGCGGCGCCCGGCTCGACGGCCTCACCCTCGCACTCGACGGGGGTACGGTCCTCGGTCACGGCGGCGCCGGTGGCACCGCCGCCTCCCTCACCCTGGCCTCCGGCGAACACCTGACCTCGGTCACGCTCACCCAGGGCCAGAAGGACGGGCGTACCCGGATCTTCTCCGCCGCGTTCGGCACCGACAAGGGACGCACCCTGGCCACCGGCTCCCCCACCTCGGACGCCGTGACGTACACCGCGCCCACGGGCTGGCGGATCAGCGGCTTCACCGGGCGCTCGGGCGACGAGATCGACAAGCTCGGCGTCATCTACACCCCGAAGTAGGCGCCCCGAACCACCGCGCACCGGCCCGCACCGGCTCCCGTCGAGGGCTTTACGGCTCTCGGCGGGAGCCGGTGCGCGTCCCGGTCGGTCCCCTCAGCCCTCGCGCTCCGCCAGCCAGGCTCCGGCCTGGACGGTGGCCAGCCGGACCAGGTCCCCCAGGGCCACGTTGAAGTCCGCCACGTGCAGCCCGGTCAGGCTGGTGGGGGCGGAGGCGGGAAAGGCGGAGAGGTCGCCGCCGATCTGGAGCCAGTCGGCGCTGCCGCCGGAGTCGGTGGCGTGGACGCACTCCCCGCTGATGGCGGCCGGGTGGTGGGCGAAGCCGGTGGGCAGGTCGGGGAGGCGGTATCCGCCGAGGGGGACGGTGAGGTGCCCGTTGGGCAGCAGCGCGTTGCCGCCGACGAGCCGCCGGGTGGGCATGTGCAGATCGAGGGGGACCCGCGCGTCGGCGGGCTCGCCGCGCAGCAGCGCCGCCGGTTGACGCAGACGGCGCGATGGCCCGGCCGCGCCGTCCGGCCCATCGCGACCGGGAGGGAACCGTCGGGCAGGGCGTACGAGGAGTACGAGACGACGCAGCCGGTGGGCATCGGCTCGCCCGCGCCCCGGTGGCAGGCGGGGATGTGCTGGAACGTCGAGTCCGGGTCGAAGCCGCCTCCCGAGTCCCGGCCCTCGGGGACCTCCACATTGCCGCCGAGCAGGATCGCGGAGACCAGCCGGCTCCGCACCTCGGCGTCGCCGTCCACGCGCTGCGCCATCATCGCGGCGGCCGTCGCCGTGCCCTGGGAGTGTCCGAGGACGACCACTCCGCGGCGCTCACCGGTCCTCGGGTCCCGGTTGTCGTGGGCCCAGTAGTCGTCCCAGGCGTCGCGGATGTCCATCGTGGCGGTGGAAAGATCGGTGTCCGTGCCGGTGAGGATCCCCGCGAGCAGCCCGGTGAGCGGCACTTGGCGGTAGACCGGCACGAACAGCCGGCACAGTCCGGCGAAGCGGGCGGCCTGAGTGAGGGTGACGGCCTGGTGGGCGTCCTGGCGCGCGGGCGGCAGGCTGCCGGTCTGGAGCAGCGGATTGGCCAGCAGGTCCACCGTGGGATAGGCGTAGAAGCAGTCGACGGGCGGCGCGCCGGTGACGGTGAAGGGCACCCGCTCGCGGCTTCCGTCGGCCGCGATCCTGGTGTCGTCCAGCAACCGGGTGGCGCCGCCGGGATAGCGGGTGACCAGTTCCCCGTCCGGGGTGCCGGGCCTGCCGTCCGCGTCCTGCCCGCAGGCGTTGCCGGCCATGCCGGGCTTGCAGAGCCAGACAGTATGGTCCAGCGGCCGCGCGGCCGTGGCGGCGGCCCCGGCCGTCGCGGTGTCGGCGGGCAGGGCCCGCGCGCTCGTGGCCGGCAGGACGAGGGCGAGCACGGCGGTGACGGGGACCAGGAGTCTTCGGGCAACGTCCTTGCGGGGCATGGGTGTTCCCTTCGGTGGCCGGGCCACCATGCTCTCCTCGCTCCGGCCTCCCCCTTCCCGTTTCCTCGATCCCGACCGGAAGCGACCGTTTGCGCCCGCCGCGCGACCACGGATGACCGGCGGGCAGCCCCCGTCCGTACCTCACGCGGGCGCGGACCAGGAGCGCCCTTTGGGCAGCGGGCGGGCGTAGCCGCCGGTACGGCTGGTGGCGAGGTCCAGCGCGATCAGGGACTCGGCGAGTTTCACGGCGGCGCCGACGCCGTCGACCACGGGCATCCCGAGCCGCTCCCCCACCGTGCGCTGGAGCCCGGTCATGCCCGCGCAGCCGAGGACCAGGACCTCGGCTCCGGCGTCCCTGGCCCGGGCGGCTGCGGTCAGGAACGCCTCGGTGGTGCGGCGTTCGTCGCCGAGGTCGAGGACGCCCAGTCCGGTGCCGACGACGGCGGCGCAGTTCTGGGCGACGCCGGCCGTGTGCAGGCTGTCCTCGATCTGGCCGCGCGTGCGGTCGAGGGTGGTGACGACGCCGTAGCGCCGCCCCAGCAGGCAGGCCAGGTGGGCGGCGGCCTCGGTGATGTCGATGACGGGCGCCTCCACGAGTTCCCTGGCTCCCTCGCGGCCGTGCTCGCCGAACCCCGCCATCACCACGGCGTCGTACGGCTCCCGGTAGCGGCGCAGGGTGTCGAGGACCGCCGCCGCGGAGAGATAGCTGTCGAGCCATCCCTCCGCGGACTCGGGTCCCCAGGCCGGGGTGAGACCGGTGATCGTGGTGCCCGGGGCGGCGGCGGCCCTGGCGCCGCGCACGATCTCGTCGGTCATCGTCCGAGTGGTGTTGCAGTTGGTGACGACGATCCGCACGCCGCTCAGACCTCCGCGCTCTCGGCGGCCACCGGCGGGGCGGCCACGGGCTCCTCGGCCGCGGACACGGCCCGTTCCGTACGGCAGAGCAGTGCGTAGAGCGCCGCCGACACGGCCGTGCCGATGAACCAGGAGTAGGCGGCGACGTCGCCGAACGACGGTACGAGCGCGAGCACTCCGGCGACGGCGGCCGACGGCAGGAACGCCTGGAGCGCCTTCGGGTTGAAGCCCTTGCGGTAGTAGTAGCGGGAGTCCGTCCCGGCGTCGAAGAGCTGGTCGACGTCGATCCGGCCGCGCTTCACCCAGTAGTAGTCGACCATGATCACGCCGAACAGCGGTCCCAGGAAGGCGCCGAGGCCGCCGAGGAAGTAGTTGACCACGGCGGGGTTGGAGTAGAGGTTCCAGGGCGTGACCAGCAGGGCGGCGACGGTGCTGATCAGTCCGCCGACCTTGAAGCTGATCTTCTGCGGCCAGACATTGGCCAGGTCGTACGCGGGTGAGACGAAGTTGGCGACGATGTTGACGCCCATCGTGGCGATCGCGAAGGTGAGCGCCCCCAGCACCAGCACCCAGGTGTTGCCCGCCTCGGCGACGAGGAGCGCGGGGTCGGTGATCGCCTCGCCGAAGACCTCGATGGAGCCGGCCGTGACGATGACGGAGACGATGACGAACGCCGTCGAGTTGATGGGCAGGCCCCAGAAGTTGCCGCGCCGGACGGTCCGGTAGTCGGGTGCGAAGCGCGAGAAGTCGCAGAAGTTGAGCATCAGCGTGCCGTAGATCGACAGGATGAGGCCGATCGCGCCGAACCACTGGGCGAACTGCTTGCCCGTGGAGACGGGGTGCGGGGTGGAGGTGAGCGAGATCGACCAGCCGGCCTTCGCGAGGATCCATACGGCGAGCACGATCATCACGAGCCAGATCGCCGGGCCGCAGAAGTCCTGGAACTTACGGACCGACTCCATGCCCTGGCTGATGATCAGCGCCTGGACCACCCAGAGGACCAGGAACGACGTCCAGCCCAGCGCGTCGAGCCCGAGGAAGGAGTGGCGCGTCCAGGAGACGAGGTCGGGTATCGCCGCGAGCAGCATCACGTTGACCGCGACGGAGGCCAGATAGGTCTGGATTCCGTACCACATGATGGCGATGACGGCCCGGATCAGGGCGGGGATGTTGGCTCCCCATATCCCGAAGCTGATGCGGCTGACCACGGGGAACGGGACGCCGTGCCGCTGGCCGATGCGGCCCATCATGTTCATCCCGAGATAGATGAGGACGAAGCCGACGAGCAGCGAGGTGAAGACCTGCCAGACGTTCATGCCGAGCACCAGCAGCCCGGCGGCGAAGGTGTAGTTGCCGAGGTTGTGGACGTCGGACATCCACAGCGCGAAGAGGTCGAAGACCTTCCACTTGCGGGTGGTGGCGGGCGCCAGGTCTTCGTTGGTGAGCCGGGGATCGGGGACGAACGCGGCGGTGCCGGTGGTCTCGGCACGGTCGGCGAGGGACACGGGGCCTCCCGGTGGGGGAAATGGGGGCGCGACTTTGGTATACCAAAGTCGCGCCCCATGGTCGACCCCTCGATCACCACCGATCGTGTCCCGGCGGTTACGGCCCGGTAAAACAACCACCGCCCCGGTCGGGGATCATGGGGACATGACGACCGCCGAACCGCTGGGAGCCGTACGCGAGCGTGTGCTCGCCGGACTGCGGCAGGACATCATCGCCGGACGGCTGCGCCCCGGCGACCGGCTCGTCGAGCGCGAACTCGCCGAGCGCTTCGACGTCTCCCGGGTCCCGGTGCGCGAGGCGGTCCGGGCGCTGGTCGCCGAGGGCTTCGTGCTGTTCGAGACCCCGCGCCGCGCGGTGGTGCGCCGGCTGACGGTCGGCGACGTCGACGAACTCTTCGAGCTGCGCGAGGCCCTGGAGGTGTACGCGGCCGGTCTCGCCGCCGAGCGCGCCGGCCGCGAGAGCCTCGCCGCGCTCGCGGAGGTGCTGGAGCGGGCCGCCGCAGCCACCCGGGCGCTGGACGCCGAACGGATCACCGACCTCAACACCCTCTTCCACGACCGCGTCCTGGCCATGGCGGGCAACAGCCTGCTGATCTCGGTGATGGAACCGGTCGGCGGACGGCTGCGCTGGCTGACCCGGCGCAACGAGCAGTGGCCCAGGCAACTGGCCGAACACCGCGCCCTGTACGAGGCCATCGCCTCCGGCGACCCGGCACGGGCGCGCGCCGACGCCCTCGCCCATGTACGGGCCAACCACCGGGCCACCGTGCGCGAGCTGTTCGGCGAGCAGCCGTCCGATTCCGGCGGGCCGGCGGACGAGTGAGACCTACGACGAATCCATCCTGTGCGTGACGACTCCATCCTGTGCATACGGCACATGGCGTACGACCATCGGGCAGGACCAGCAGCTAAGGGGAACCGCATGACCCGCACCACCGCGCGGACCGTCCATCTGCGCGCGGCCGGAGTGAGCTTCGTCGTCGAACTCGGCGATCCGCTGCCGCGTGTTCTGCACTGGGGCGAGGATCTCGGAGAGCTGACGGACGACGACCTCGCCGCGCTGTGTCTGACCGCCGAGGCCGCCGTGCTCAACAACGCGCCGGACGGCCCGAGACGGTTCACGGTCTGGCCGACCCAGGCCGACGCCTGGTCGGGCACCCCGGCGCACCAGGGGCACCGGGGCGGCGTCGCGACCACCCCGCGCGTGCGGCTGACGGAGGCTCGGGAGAGCGCGGACGAGCTGGTGCTGCGGCTCACCGACCGGATCAGCGACCTCGACATCACGCTCTCCTACCGGCTGGACCGGTCGGGGGTGCTCAGTGTCGCCACCCGGCTCGCGCGCCCCCTCGGCGCCGGTGGCCGGGACGCGGCGGACGACGGGACACCGTACGACCTCGCCGGCGTGACCACCCTGCTGCCGTTGCCGGGACGCGCCGACGAGGTACTCGACTTCACCGGCAAGTGGTGCCGGGAGCGGTCGCCGCAGCGCGGCCGGCTCGGGTTCGGCGCCCATGTGCGCGAGACGCGCCGGGGCCGGTCGGGGCAGGACTCCCCCTATCTGCTCACCGTCGGTGTGCCCGGCTTCGGATTCCGCTCGGGCGAGGTGTGGGGCCTGCATGTGGCGTGGAGCGGGGACCAGCGCTGGCTGGCCGAGCGCCTTCCGGAGGGGGCCGGGGTGCACGGGGCGGTCCTCGGCGGCGGCGAGCTGCTCGCGCCCGGAGAGATCCGGCTCGCGCCCGGGGAGAGTTACACGGCGCCCGTCTGCCACTTCGTCTGGTCCGACGCGGGCCTGGACGGCCTCGCCGACCGCTTCCACACCCTGCTGCGGGCGCGGCCCGGGCATCCGTCGAGTCCGCGTCCGCTGACGCTGAACACCTGGGAGGCCGTCTACTTCGACCACCGCCTGGACCGGCTGCTGGAGCTGACCGACCTGGCGGCGGCGACGGGGGTCGAGCGCGTCGTCCTGGACGACGGCTGGTTCTCCGGCCGCCGCGACGACACCTCCGGGCTGGGCGACTGGACCGTGGACGAGACGGTGTGGCCGCAGGGGCTGGGACCGCTCGCCGACCGGGTGCACGGCCACGGCATGCAGTTCGGGCTGTGGTTCGAGCCGGAGATGGTCAACCTCGACTCCCGGCTGGCCAGGGAGCATCCGGAGTGGATCCTCGGCCCGTACACCGCCGGGCTCGGCCCGAGCGCGCGCCACCAGTACGTGCTGAACGTCGCCGACGACGGCGCCCGGGAGTATCTGCTGACCTCGCTGGACGCCCTGGTCTCCCGGTACGCGGTGGACTATCTGAAGTGGGACCACAACCGCGATCTGCACGAGGCGGTGTGCCAGGGCGCGGACGGGGCTGACCGGCCCGGCGTGCACGCGCAGACGCACGCCGTGCACCAGTTGCTCGACGCCCTGCGGGAGCGCCATCCCGGCCTGGAGATCGAGAGCTGCTCCAGCGGCGGCGGCCGGGTCGACCTCGCGATACTCGCCCGCACGGACCGGGTGTGGGCGTCGGACTGCAACGATCCCGTCGAGCGTCAGACCATCCAGCGCTGGACGGGTCAGCTGCTGCCGCCCGAGCTGATCGGCACGCATGTGGGCGCGGAGCGCAGTCACACCACCGCGCGCACCAACGACGCGTCGTTCGGCCGGATCACCGCGCTGTTCGGGCACGCCGGCATCGAGGACGACCTCACCGCGCGCACGCCGGAGGAGCTGGCGGATCTGCGGCGGTGGGCCGAGCTGTACAAGGAGCTGCGGCCGCTGCTGCACAGTGGCCGGGTGGTGCGCGCGGATCCGGCGGACGAGGCCACCGTGCTGCACGGGGTGGTGGCGCTCGACGCGGGCTCGGCGCTCTACTGCTGGGCCCGGCTCGCCACGTCCCCCGACGGCCAGTCGGGGCGCGTCCGGCTGCCCGGACTGGATCCGCGCGGGCGCTACCGGGTGCGGATCCGTACCGAGGCGGGCCTTCCGGCACTGCATCAGATCGCCGGCCCCGCGTGGTTCTCGGCGGCGCTGGAGGGCTGGGTCGCGCTGCCCGGCGCGGTGCTCACGGGCGCGGGGCTGCCGATGCCGACGCTCAACCCCGGTCAGGCGCTGCTGATCGAGATCGGGAGCCGGTGACCGGGGCTCCGACCAGCCATTGCGCGGATTCGCACACATGTCTGGCGCGGGCGCGGTAGCGTCCCGTATCCAGCCGACCGGCACCTCGGCGGCGGCCGGACAGGAGGAGTGCACGCAGATGACCGGATCCTCCGAGCAGCGCCCGCCGGCCCGGCGCGGAGTGCTCGAACCGACCCATGTCATGCGGCCTAGGCGGCCGAAGCCGCTGTCCGACTTCGGTGACCTCTTCCGCCCGGAGGGACCGGAGGACGGACGGGGCGAGGGCTGGGAGCGGGTGGCGGTGGCCGGTCCGGGCGCGGCCCAGGACGCCCAGGAGACCGAGGAGTTGCCGCCCGTCCCGCCGCAGGTGCCGCCCGCCACCGCGCGCGGGGCGCTGCCCGGCGGGCCGCCCCGCGCGGACGGACGGCGATGGAGCGGCAGGGCCACGGCGCTGGTCGCGGTGGCCGGGGCGGCGGTGGCGGGGTTCGCCGCCGCGCTGCTGCTCACCTGGAACGGTACGCAGGAGGAGCCCCCGGCCACCGCGCCGCCGCCGGCCACCGCCTCGACGGCCCCAGAGGCGCCGGCCGACCCGGCGCCGGGGGTCCCGGGCGCCGGGGTGCTGCGGCAGGGGGACAGCGGCCCTGAGGTGCGCGAGGCGCAGGAGCGGCTGCTGCGCATCCCCGACGTGTACGCGGGCGGCAGCGTCGACGGGGTCTACGACACCACGTTCACCGAGGCCGTCGGCCGCTTCCAGCTCTGGTACGGCATCCGGGGCGACGAGACCGGCGTGTACGGCGAGAACACCCGCCGCGACCTGGAGTCCCGTACCGGCTCCTGACCCGCCGGCGGCCCCCGCCGCAGCCGCCGAGCCGTGACACCGGCGCCGTCAGTCCTCCCGGTCGTCCCGTTCGCTCCGGTCAACCCGCTCGTCGGGCTGCTCGGGCAGCATGCCGCTGGCTCTGGCGATGCCGTCGAGCGCCGCCTCGTCCTTCTTGCGCCGGTCCGCCTTGGCGTCGAGTTCGTCGCGCATGGTGCGCAGCCGCTCGGGGTCGGCGGCCACCTCGGGCGGTACCAGGGTCAGGGCGCCGCTGGTGTGTTCGCCGTCGCCGAGATCGGCGACGACATGGTCGGCCCGGTCCTCGTGACCGGGCCGCAGCGCGCCGATGAGCCCCATGATGTTGAGCATCTCGCGCTGCACGTCGCGGGTGAACAGCTTCTTCTCCTCGTCGTCCATCCGCAGGCGCACCGTTCCGCCGCCGTTCTCGGCCCACATGCGGATGACGTCCATGAGGAGCCGGTACTGCGGCTCGGGCATCCTGGCCTTGAGCGTCTCGATGTAGAGCCCGAGCCGCAGCCTCGGTAGGTCCTGGGCGGGGCTGTCGTCGTTCACGGGTCCTCCCGGGGCCGGGCCGACTACGTCGGGGAGGCGGCGGCCCGCGATCGCGTCCGTACCTCCCCCTCGCACGAGCAGTACCCCGTTCGGCGGACGGGGGAACGGACGGCCGGGGGCCGATCCGGGGCTCGCCGTCCCGCCACCGGTTTGCCGGACCGGCAAATCCGCTTGGCCGGGCGCGGACCCGCGATCATGATCGGAGCGCGGGCGGCCGACGGGCACTGGGCACCACCGGGCGGGCGGCCGGCCGCGTGGACCCCCTGTCACGACCGTCCGGCCCTTCCCGAGGAGTACGTATGCCGCACCACCCCAGCACCTCGTCCACGCCGACGCCCGACGGCGCCCGGCACCGGCTGGTCCCTGTGCCGGGTGGCCGTATCCACCTGGTGGAACAGGGCACGGGGCCGTTGGTCCTGCTGGTCCACGGGTTCCCCGAGTCGTGGTACTCGTGGCGCCACCAGCTGCCGGTGCTCGCGGCGGCGGGGTATCGCGCGGTCGCCGTGGACGTGCGCGGCTACGGGCGCTCGTCGAAGCCCGCCGATGTGGCCGAGTACCGGATGACGCGCCTCGTCGAGGACAACGTGGAGGTCGTACGGGCCCTCGGCGCCGGGACCGCGACGGTCGTGGGCCACGACTGGGGCTCCGGCATCGCCGCCAACAGCGCGCTGCTGCGGCCCGACGTCTTCACGGCCGTGGGGCTGCTCAGCGTGCCCTACGCGCCCCGGGGCGGGCCGCGTCCGACCGACACGTTCGGCATGATCGACGGGCCGGGCGAGTTCTACGTGAGCTACTTCCAGGAGCCGGGCCGGGCCGAGGGCGAGATCGAGCCGGATGTCCGGGGCTGGCTGGCCGGGTTCTACGCCGCGCTGTCGGCCGACACCATGGGGAACGTCGGCGCCGGCGGCATCCACTTCGTACCGGAGGGCGGCAGGATGCGCGACCGGTTCGCCGCCGACCCGCTGCCCAGCTGGCTCACGGAGGCAGATCTGGAGGTGTACGCGGCGGAGTTCGAGCGGACCGGGCTGACCGGGGCGCTGGGCCGCTACCGCAACGTGGACCGGGACTGGGCGGATCTCGCCGCCCTCGACGGTGCGCCGATCACCCAGCCCTCGCTGTTCATCGGCGGGACGCTGGACCCCTCCACGGCCTGGATGGCGGACGCCATCGCGGCCTATCCGGCCACCCTGCCCGGTCTGGTCTCCTCCCACCTGCTCGAAGGCTGCGGGCACTGGGTCCAGCAGGAGCGGGCCGAGGAGGTCGGCCGGCTGCTGCTGGAGTGGCTGCGCGCGCTGCCGTCCGGCTGATCGCGGCGGCCCGCCGAAGCGGGCCGCCGGGGTGATCAGCCGAGCACGCGGGCGAGCGCGTCCAGCGCGGACTCGATCTCCTCGCCGGTGATGGTCAGCGGCGGAGCGAACCGGATGGTGGAGCCGTGGGTGTCCTTCACCAGGATGCCTTCCCCGGCCAGGCGTTCGCTGATCTCACGGCCCGTGCCGACGGCCGGGTCGACATCGACGCCGGCCCACAGGCCGCGGCTGCGGTAGCTCGTCACACCCTTGCCCACCAGGGAGGCCAGACCGGCGTCGAGGACCGTGCCCAGCTCCCTGGCGCGCCGCTGGTACTCACCGGTTTCGAGCAGCGCGACCACGGCGGAACCGACCGCGGCGGCCAGCGGGTTGCCGCCGAAGGTGGAGCCGTGCTCGCCGGGGTGCAGAACGCCCAGGACGTCACGGTCGGCCAGCACCGCGGAGACGGGCACGATGCCGCCGCCGAGCGCCTTGCCCAGGAGCAGCATGTCGGGGTGCACGTTCTCGTGCTGGACGGCGAGGGTCGTGCCGGTGCGGCCCAGTCCCGACTGGATCTCGTCGGCGATGAACAGGACGTTTGTGCGCCGGGTGAGTTCGCGTACGCCCGTGAGATAGCCGTCGGAGGGGATGATGACGCCCGCCTCGCCCTGGATCGGCTCGATGAGGACGGCCGCGGTGTTCTCGTCGATCGCCGCTTCGAGGGCCGCGAGGTCGTCGTAGGGCACGATCCGGAAGCCGGGGGTGAACGGGCCGAAGCCGCCGCGCGCCACCTCGTCGTCGGAGAAGCTGACGATGGTGGTCGTCCGGCCGTGGAAGTTCCCGGCGGCCACGATGATGGTGGCCCGGTCCTGGGCGACGCCCTTGACCTCGTACGCCCACTTGCGGGCGACCTTGACGGCGCTCTCCACCGCCTCGGCGCCGGTGTTCATCGGCAGGGTCATCTCCAGCCCCACCAGCGCGGACAGCGACTCGGCGAATGCGGCGAGCCGGTCGTTGTGGAAGGCCCGGGAGGTGAGGGTGACCTCGTCGAGCTGGCGCTTGGCCGCCTCGATCAGCGCGGGGTGCCGGTGGCCGAAGTTGAGGGCCGAGTAGCCGGCCAGCATGTCGAGGTAGCGGCGCCCCTCGACGTCCTCGACCCACGCGCCCTCGGCGCGGGCGACGACCACGGGCAGCGGGTGGTAGTTGTGCGCGAGGGCGGCCTCGTCGGCGCGGATCAGCTCCGCCGACGTACGCGGCGCGGCGGTGGCGGCGGTTACGGGGGCGGCAGCGGTGTACGTCATGGGGTACGGACCTCCTGGGTGCAGCACTTGATTCCGCCGCCCGCCTTGTGGAACTCGGACAGGTCGACGGGGACGGGGACATATCCGTGCCGGGCGAGGCCGTCGATGAGGCCGGTGGCGCGCGGCGAGATGAACACGTGGCGTCCGTCGGAGACGGAGTTCAGCCCGAAGGCCATGGCGTCGTCCGCGGTGGCGGTGACGGCGTCGGGGAAGAGGCGGCGCAGGACCTCGCGGCTCCCGGGCGAGAACGCCTCGGGGTAGTAGGCGACGTTCTCGTCGTCCAGGGCGAACAGCGCGGTGTCCAGGTGGTAGAAGTACGGGTCGGTGAGGTGGAGGCTGACCGTGGGGACGCCGAAGAACTCCTGCGCCTCCTGGTGCGCGGGAACCGTCGTACGGAATCCGGTGCCCGCCAGGATCAGTCCGGCGACGGGGACGAGATCTCCCTCCCCCTCGCAGACCGGGCCGGGCTCGGGTTCGTGCACGTCGAAGCCCGCCGCCTTGAACCAGGTCGCGTACGCGGCCGATTCGGGCTGCCGCTGCACGGCGTGGAACCGGGCGCGCAGGACCTTGCCGTCGAGGACCAGCGCCGCGTTGGCGGCGAACACCATGTCGGGCAGGCCGGCGACGGGGTCGGCGCTCTCCACGGTGTGGCCGGCCTCGCGGTAGGCGCGCACCAGCGCGTCCCACTGGGTACGGGCCAGGACGGTGTCGACCGGCGCGTTCTCGCGCATCCAGGGGTTGATGGCATACGTGACGTCGAAATGCGTGGGCGCGCAGGTGAGATAGCGCCGGGGACGTGACACGCGTACGGGCGGCACGCGGCTCTCCTCTCGTTGCCGGGGGATGTTCTCAACGATAGGAACCGCGGGTGGTGGCAGCCAAGGATCAAGGATTGCGTGTACGCGCAAGAGTGTTGCGTGGTGGGGCCATTCAGCGGCTGATCGTTCCATTCGGCGGTGTGCCGGGCTGATCGGCGGGCGGCACGGCCGGGAAATCGGCGGGGGAACCGGCCTCGGGGCTGTTGGGCAGCAGATGCGTCAGGACGATGAAGCTGTTGGTCCTGGTGACGAACGGCTCGGTCCTGATCCGCTCCAGCACCTCCTCGAAATGCTGGATGTCGGCGGCCCTGATGTGCAGCAGCGCGTCGGCTCCCCCGGTCACGGTCACCGCCGCCACGACCTCGGGGTAGGTGCGCGCGACCTCGGCGATGCGCCGGGGCGGGGCCGCGGCGTCGCAGAAGATCTCGACGTACGCCTCGGTGCGCCAGCCGAGGGCGGAGGGCCGCACGATGGTGGTGAAGCCGGTGATCACTTCATGGTCGCGCAGCCGGTCGACGCGCCGTTTGACGGCGGGCGCCGAGAGCCCGATCGCCTGGCCGATCTCGGTGAAGCTGGTCCTGGCGTTGGCGACGAGCGCGGCGAGGATCCGCCGGTCGAGTTCGTCGAGCACCGGCTGCTGGTACGGCATGGGAGCCTCCGCCTCGTGGTCGCGCACGCAGTGATCGTAAGCCCAGGTGCGGGGCGGTCCGTACGGGCGTCGGCGCGACCGGCCGGTCCAAGGCGCGGCGCGGACGGGCCACTTCGCCCCGTGCGGCCGGGCGGACCCGCGGGGGGGGCGGCCCGGGTGGTGCCGACGGCGCCCGCCGGCGCCGCGGTCACCACCCGGGCCGCTTCCGGATCCTGGCGGGCTCGCCCGCGCTGACCGGCACGACCGTCGGCGTGGAGCGGGGACTCAGCGGCGGCAGAAGTCCACGGGCGCCAGGTTCTGCACGTAGCGGGCGGCGACATAGCCGGTCCAGCCGTCCCCGAGCCGGTACCAGAGGTCATTGCCGTCCACGTTCTCGCCGCGGACCTTGCAGGACAACGGGACGACGGCGCCCGGCTGGAGGACGCCCAGGGACGGCGAGCCGCTCGTCGCCCGCTCCCGGATGTGCAGCGGGAGCCGGGAGACGACCTTGCCCTTGGGCAGGGCCGCGGGCGCGGCGGCGACGAGCCCCGTGGCGGTGTCGGGAGTGCCGTCCGCGAGGGCGGGGGTGGCGGCGAGGGCTCCAGATCCGGCGATGAGGGCGGCGGCGAGGACGGCGGTGACGCGGTGGTTGATGCGGAGCTTGTGCACGATTGCCTCTTTCCCTTTTGGGTGTTACCTCCTTATGACATGGCCAACGTCGCGTTCGCCAGACTGAAACGGCATCCTCACCCGGATGAGGCATTTTTCCGTTACGGGCCGCTCATCCGCCGGAACCGGCCACCGGGACCGTCCGGCGGTGGCGCCGCAGGATGGCGACGGCCGCCGGGATCCTCGGCCGTACGCCGGCGCGCAGCAGCCGGGACCCGTGCGCCTGCGCCTCCTGGAGCAGGTGGGCGTACACGTCGAGTTGGGCCGCGATCATGGGCGCGTAGAGGGCGGGGACACCGGCCACGGCGGGCCTGGCCGCCGCGAGGTCGGCCCAGCACTTGGCGGCGGTACGGGACAGCAGCGCGCGCACCCGGACGGTGGCGCGCCCCTGCCGCAGCTCGTCCGGACCGACCCCGGCGGCCCGCAGGTCGGAGCGCGGCAGACAGACCCGGCCCGCGCGGAGATCCTCGGCCAGATCGGTCAGGAAGTCGATCCGCTGGATCGGTACGGCGAGCAGCCGCACGCTCTCCCGCAACCGCTCGTCGGACTCCTCGGGCCCGGCGAGGACGGCGCCGATCAGCATCAGTCCGGGCAGGACGTACTCGTCGACGTAGGCCAGGAAGTCGGGCTCGCCGGCGAAGCCGGTGAAGTACAGATCGGCCGGGGCCGCCCGGAAGAAGTCGTCGACGCAAGCGGCCAGTCGCGGATGGGCGCGGACGGTGTGCCACAGCGGCGCGAGGTCGCCGGCGGGGGCGCTCGGGGAGTCCAGCGCGCCGCGCACCCGCGCCTCGTAGCGCGCGAACCGGGCGGCCCGCACCTCGACGGGCGCCCGGCCGTCCTGGTCGAGCAGTTCGTCGCAGGTGTGCATGAACGACACAGCGGCCACCACGTGCACCGCCGTCGCGGGCGGCAGCAGCAACCGCAGGGCGGCGTACTGGGCGGGCGCGTAGCGGGCCAGTCGCGTCGCCTGCCGCGTGTAGCTCTCACGCAGCCCCGGTTCGCGCACTCCGGCCTCCGTCAGCCCGCGCCGCCAGCCGTTCATGCGATCTCCCTCGCTCGGGGCGGAGGTTGCCCGCGCGTCCGGGCAGGACGAACCGCAACCGCCGCACAACTACCTGATGTTACTATTGAGGTACGGAGAGTATCCGATGCGTCCGGGCGCCGTGCCGCCCGGACGCATCGGATGCCCGCTCCCCGTATCCCGTGTTCCGTATCCCGTGTCCGTATCCCGTGTCCCGTTCACAGACGCACCGGTCGGCGAAGGTGAGCCCGTGGTGATCCCTTCTGTTCCCACTGACCCCACGGAGCGGGCCCCCGGCCCCCGGCCGTGTCCGGACGACGGGCCGCCGCCGATCCCCGACGGGCGGCTGCCCGGTCATGTCGCCGTGGTGCTCGACGGCAACGGCCGCTGGGCGACCGGGCGCGGGCTGCCGCGTACCGAGGGCCACCGCGCGGGGGCGAAGGCCGTGCTCGACACGGTCGACGGCGCGCTCCAGCTCGGGTTGCGGCATCTGTCGCTCTTCGCGTTCTCCACCGAGAACTGGCGGCGCGACCCGGCGGAGGTCGGTGAAGTGCTGCGGCTGATCAACGGGTTCGCGACGGACCACGGTGACTGGCTGGACCGGCGGGGCGTGCGGGTCACCTGGTCCGGCGGTCGCGGCCGGATGGGCGCGGGGCTGCTCGGCGACCTGGACGCCCTCCAGGAGCGGACGGCGGGAAACGCCCGGCTGGAGATGACCGTATGGCTCAACTACGGTGCCCGCGACGAACTGTGGCGGGCGGCGAGGGAGCTGGCGCGGCAGAGCGCGGAGGGCCGGATCGACCCCGCGGACATCGACGCCCGCACTTTCGCCCGCTATCTGTACCGGCCGGATCTGCCGGACGTCGATCTGTTCATCCGTACCTCCGGGGAGCAGCGGCTGAGCAACTTCCTTCTGTGGCAGAGCGCTTACGCCGAACTGCTGTTCACCGAAACCCTCTGGCCGGACTTCGGACGTCATGACCTGTGGGCGGCGACGGTGGCGTACAGCCGTCGCGAACGGCGCTTCGGCGGGCACTGATCCGACGGCCCCCGCCTGTCCCGTCCCCGTCCCGTCCCTGGCTCGTTTTTCCCGTTCCACCGTTTCCCGTTCCCCGTTCCCCGTTCCCCAACGTGTTGAGGCGGCACCATGAGCGACATCCCCGGCCAGTCGGGCCCCGGCACCGCGCCCGACGCCCTTCCGCTCCCCGGACCCGACTCGGTCGCCTGGCGGTATGTCGGGCAGTGGCGGCTGCTGACCGTCCTGGGCCGGGCCCTGGTGCTGGAGACGGCCCATCCGGTGGTGGGCGCGGGCGTCGAGGCGTTCTCGACGTACCGCTACCACCCGTGGCGCCGGGCCCAGCAGACCCTGCTCAGTCTCCAGCGGATCGTGTATCTCGACGTGCGGGGGCGGGAGAAGGAGGCGGCCAGGCTGGTGCGGCTGCACCGGCACATCAAGGGCGTGGACGGCGCGGGCCGTTCCTTCGACGCGCTCGACCCGGAGGCCAAGGCGTGGGTCCATCTCACCCTGTTCGAGGCGATCGTGACGATGTGCCGGGCCGGCGGGGATCCGCTCACGGCGCGCGACGAGGAGCTGCTGTACGAGGAGTGGCGGGCCTACGGCCGGGTGGTCGGGCTGGGTGACGAGGTGATGCCCGCCGATGTCGCCGCGTTCTGGGTGTACTTCGAGCGGATGACCAGCGAGCGGCTCGACGCCACGGGCGGGCTGCGCGGGCTGCTCTCGGCCCTGGCCGGCGACTTCCCTCCCCCGGAGCAGCTCGATTTCCTGCCCGCGCCGCTCTGGCGGGCGGTGCGCGGTACGGCGGCGCGCGCGTATGTCGACATGACGGCCGCGCTGCTCTCCCCCGCGCTGCGGGAGCGGCTCGGTCTGCGGCCGGGTCCCGCCGGGCCGGCGATCGCCGCCGTGGTGTGCCGGGCGGCCGGGCTGCTCGACCGGATCGCGCCGCCCCGGCTGCGCTACATGCCGGTGGCGGCCACGGCGATCGCCGCCGAGCTTGAACTCAGGCGCAGTCTGACGCGCCGTGCCGCGCGGCCGGCGGCAGCGGTCCCCGAGCTGTTCGACCGGATTCTGGACCAGACCGGCGACGGGTTCGTCAGCTGGGCCGATCTCGCGGCGGTGGCGCGGGTGGTGGCGGTCCGGCTGGAGGTGGACGAGGCCACGGAGACGGCCCTCTACGACGCCTTCCACACCTGGTGGCTGGAGCTGCGCGCCGGATCGGACACGGACGGCGACGGGCTGATCAGCCGGGAGGAGTACGCGCGGACGGACCCGGGCGGCGCGGCGCTGCGGGCCGCGATGGACACCGTGGCCGCCGCCGTGGACCGGGACGGCGACGGCTTCGTCGACCAGGCCGAGTACGCCCATCTGCTCGGCGGCGGTGGGCACGGGCCGGAGCTGCTGGAGAGCTTCCGGCGGCTGGACACCGACGGGGACGGCCGGGTCACGGTCGCGGAGTTCGCGGCGGGGCTCGGCGCGTTCTTCGCGGGCCGCGCCGACTCCCCGGTCGGCCGCCGCCTGCTGGGCCGGGCCTGACCGGGGAGGCGCGCGGCGCGCTCAGGCTCCGTCGACCACCACGGCGAGGTCGTTGTCGACGGTGTAGTACGGCCGTACGGTCGACCCGTCGAGATCCGCTGACGGGTAGACGAAGACGGTCTTGCGGTCCGCCACGTCGTCCAGCAGCCGGCCCAGCCGGATCCGGGGGCCGTCCGGTGCGGGGTGGACGAAGACGTCCCAGAAGGAGCGCCGCGGCTCACCGCCCGCACCGCGCTCGTCCAGCAGGTCGCGGTAGGCCGCGGTGAGGGAGAAGCCGTGGCCGCCGTCGTGGTGGACCGCGCCCTCCCGTACGGCGTGGTTCTTGCCCCGGCGGACCAGCCGCACCGTCGCACCGTCGCCGAACCGGGCGCCGAAGAGGCGTCCGCGTACCGTCATCGAGTCGCCGGAGACGCGGATCGTGTCTATCTCGGCGTGCGGGGTGCGCAGCCAGGCCCTGACGGCGAAGAAGCCGTCCTGGGTGGTGTACGGGACACGGACGGCCAGGGGCATCGGCGTGCGGCCGGGGTCGCGGACGGGCTGGAGGGCGCGCAGATCGAGCAGGCCGGGCAGGAGCCGTTGGCGTGCTTCGCCGGTCCCGTCCAGAACGTAGGCGTCCCAGCGGCCCTCGGCGAGGTGCGGGCGGGGTTCCACGACGGCGCGCCAGCGGCCCTCCGCCAGGGGGCGCAGCTCAAGCGTGTGCCCCTCGTCCCCGGGGCGGCCCTTCTTCGGGCGCGGGAGCAGCAGCAGCCGGGGGCGCTGGGCGGCTGGCAGGGCGATGTCCACGGTGAGCCGGCCCTCCCGGTCCGCCAGGCAGTCGGCGCGGGGGCTCTCGGAGCGGTCCTTGCTCATCGGCCGGCCTTTCGTATGGTGCGCACGACGGTGCTCGCGACGACCAGGGCGCCGTCCTTGACCGCGTGGCCCCGGCCGGAGAGGGGGTGGCTCGTCCGGCGGGGTGCGGCGGGGTGTCCGCCGGCGCGGGCCGCGAGCAGCTCCTCGAACAGCCGCTCGGCCTGGGCGACGACGGGGCCCGGGGCGAAGCGGCGGGAGTTCTCCAGGGCGGCGCGGCCCATCCGGCGGCGCGCCTCGTCGTCCCGTACGAGGCCGAGCAGGGCGGCGGACAGGGCGTCCCGGTCCCCCACGGGCACCAGCCGGCCGTCCACGCCGTCCGCGATGATCTCGCCGGGACCGTAGGGGCAGTCGGTGCTGACGACCGGGAGCCCGCAGCGCATGGCCTCGACGATGGTCATGCCGAAGGGCTCGAAGTCGGAGGTCGCCGCCGCGATGGATCCCTTGACCCACTGCGCCTCCATGGGAGTGGCGGCGCCCATCAGGAAAACGTTGTCGTAGAGGCCCAGCTCTTCGATGAGCCGCCGGAGTCTGTCGTGCTCCTCGCCCTTCCCGTACAGCCGCAGCCGCCAGTGGGGGTGCTCGGCGACCACCGCGGCGAACGCCTCGATGAGCAGGTCGTAGCGCTTGACGCGGACGAGCCGGCCGGCGGCGACCACGGTGTGCGACTCGCCGTCCGAGGGCGGCAGAACCGGGTCGGGCACGCTGTTGGGCAGCGCCTCCACCCGGACGCCGGGAAGCCGCGCCTTGCGCCGGTAGGCCGCCGCGTCCGCCTCCGTGACGGTGGTCAGCGCGTCCAGCCGGGGATAGGCGCGGCGCAGCGCCGTGCGCAGCCTCGGTGAGTGGCGGTCGAGCGTGAGATGTTCCTGTCCGACCCGCACGGTGTGCGGCGGCGCCTGGAGGGCGAGGTGGACGTTGAGACCGGGCCGCGTCCCCACCAGGACGTCGGCGTCCGTCTCCGCGAGGAACGCGGCGATCCGCCGGTCGGTGAGCCGGCTGTACTGACCGTAGCGGCGCTCGGCGGCCGGGAAGACCGTGGCCGGGCGCAGATGGTCGGGGTGGTCCTCCTCGTGGCGCAGATCCACCAGAGCCCGCAGCCGCACCCTCGGGTCGGGGGTGAGGTGGGGCGTCTCCCGGTGCCGGAGGACGGAGACGACGTCCACCTCGTGCCGGTCCGCGAGGGCTCGGGCCAGATTGAAGGTGGTGGTGATCGTGCCCCCGATCCCGTACGCGTTGTGAATCAGAAAGGAAATCCTCATGACGGCGTAGACACTCCCCGGGCCCCGAACGTTGCACACGTTACGGCTTCGTGAGACAACGCGCCGGTCAGAGGTCACCCGGGGTCGCGGAGCGCCTCCGCCGCGTCGGAGACCCGGCGCAGCAGGTCGAGGAGGAGGTGCTGTTCATCGGCGGAGAGCGGGCCGAGGAAGACCTGGTTCATCCGGGCGGTGCGCACGGTCAGTCTGCGGTGGGTCCGGTCGCCCTCGTCGGTGAGGCGCAGCAGGAAGCGGCGGCCGTCCCGGGGGTCGCGGGCCTTGGCGAGCAGGCCCCGGCGGTCCAGTCTGCTGATGACCTCGGCGATGGTCGAGCGGTCCAGGCCCACGCGTGCGCCGACGGTGCGCTGGTCGAGGCCGGGTTCGGCGACGAGGGCGTTGAGGACGGCGTACTGGGGGGAGGTGATCTCCTCGGAGACCATGGCGTTCCACAGGAGGTGGTGCGCCTGCTGGAGACGCCGGGCCAGATGCCCCGGATGCGTGGTCAGGTCCACCGCCGCCATGCGCGTTCCTCGTTCCCGTTCCTCGGCATATTCGTATGTGTACTGAGCGATCGTCACCCGCGCTCGCCCTGTTGTCGAGCGTACCGGTCTGTTCTTACGGTCCGTGCAGAGGGTATTGACGAGGTCGCAGGCGGGTGGCAGCGTGAGCGAAACCTCGCCGGAACAGTCAGTGCGCTGACTATTCGGCCGCACAGGCTCTGGCTCGTCGAGGGGTGCGCAGCGCCCGGGAGAGAGGGACCTCACGCATGGACAAGGTGGTCGCCACCGCCGCCGAGGCGGTGGCCGATGTCCGGGACGGGGTGTCGCTGGCCGTGGGCGGCTTCGGGCTGAGCGGTGTGCCGAACGAGCTGATCAAGGCGTTGCACCGGCTCGGGGTCCGCCGCCTCGACGTGGTGTCCAACAACTGCGGTGCGCTGGAGTCGGGGCTCGCGCGCCTGCTGGCGGCCGGCCGCATCGCCCGGGTGACCGGCTCGTACATCGGGGCGAACAAGGAGTTCGCCCGGCAGTATCTGGCCGGTGAGATCGAGGTCGAGATGATCCCGCAGGGCACGCTGGCCGAACGGCTGCGGGCCGGCGGCTGCGGCATCCCCGCCTTCTACACCCCGGCCGGTGTGGGCACCCTGGTCGCCGAGGGCGGGCTGCCCTGGCGTTACGACGGGCGGGGCGGGGTCGCGGTCGCCTCGCCGCCCAAGGAGGTGCGCGAGTTCGACGGGACGCGCTACGTCCTGGAGCGCTCCATCCGTACCGACTTCGCGCTGGTGCGCGCCGCCCGGGGCGACCGGCACGGGAACCTCGTCTTCAACAAGTCGAGCCGCAACTTCAACCCGCTGGCCGCCATGGCGGGGCGGGTGACGGTGGCCGAGGTGGAGGAGCTGGTGGAACCGGGCGCGATCGATCCGGACGAGGTGCATCTGCCCGGCATCTTCGTGCGGCGCGTCGTCGCGCTCACCCCGGAGCAGGCGGCCGACAAGGGCGTCGAGAACAGGACGGTGACCGGCTGATGGCCTGGACCAGGCAGGAGATGGCAGCTCGCGCGGCGCGCGAGCTGCCCGACGGGAGTTACGTCAATCTCGGCATCGGGCTGCCGACGCTGATACCCAACTTCCTGCCCGAGGGCGTGGAGGTCGTCCTGGAGTCGGAGAACGGCGTCCTCGGGGTGGGCCCCTACCCCCGCGAGGACGAGGTCGATCCCGATCTGATCAACGCGGGCAAGGAGACCGTCACCGTCCTGCCGGGCGCCTCCTTCTTCGACTCCTCGCTCTCCTTCGGGATGATCCGCGGGGGCCATGTCGATGTGGCGGTGCTGGGCGCGATGCAGGTCTCGGCCCGGGGCGATCTGGCCAACTGGGCGGTGCCCGGCAAGATGATCACGGGGATCGGCGGTGCGATGGACCTGGTGCACGGCGCCCGTACGGTGATCGCCGTGATGACCCACACGGCCAGGGACGGCGGTGCGAAGATCCTCCAGGAGTGCACCCTGCCGCTCACCGGCAGGGCCTGTGTGGACCGGATCGTCACCGACCTCGGCGTCCTCGATGTCACCCCGGACGGTCTGCTGCTGGTGGAGTGCGCGCCGGGGGTGCCCGCGGCCGAGGTCGCGGGCAGAACCGCGGCGCGCCTACGTATCGCCGAAGGAGTCAACTGATGCCGCAGTCCCGTGAGGTCTTTGTCGTCGACGCGGTGCGCACGCCGATCGGCAAGTACGCCGGAGGGCTCGGGAGCGTACGGCCGGACGACCTGGGCGCCCACGCGATCCGCGCGCTGCTCGCCCGTACCCCGGAGCTGGATCCCGCGCTGATCGGCGATGTGTACTTCGGCAACGCCAATGGCGCGGGCGAGGAGAACCGCAATGTCGGCCGGATGGCCGGGCTGCTGGCGGGGCTGCCGGTGACCGTGCCCGGTGTCACCGTCAACCGGCTGTGCGCCTCCGGCCTGGAGGCCGTCGTCCAGGCGGCGCGGGCCATCGCGCTCGGGGATCTCTCCGTGGCCGTGGCGGGCGGTGTCGAGTCGATGACCCGCGCCCCCTACGTGCTGCCGAAGAACGACCGCCCCTTCCCGGCCGGCCACCCCGAGGTGTTCTCCACCACGCTGGGCTGGCGCATGGTCAACCCGAGGATGGCGCCGCAGTGGACCGTGCCGCTCGGGGAGAGCGCCGAACTCGTCGCGGAGAAGCACGGGATCACCCGCGAGCGGCAGGACGCCTTCGCGCTGGACAGCCACCGAAAGGCGGCACAAGCCTGGCGGGAGGGCCTGTTCGACGCCGAGGTGGTGCCGGTCCAGGTGGAGCGGCGCAAGGGCGGGCCGGTCCTCTTCGACCGTGACGAGTGTGTACGGTCCGACGCGTCGGCGCAGGCGCTGGCCGCGCTGCGGCCGGCGTTCCGGGAGAGCGGCGGAACGGTCACGGCGGGCAGTTCCTCGCCGCTGAACGACGGAGCGGCGGCGCTGCTGCTCACCGACGAGGCGGGGCTCAGGGCGACCGGCCGTGAACCGCTCGCCCGGATCTCCGCGTCCGGTGTGGCCGCCCTGGAGCCGCACTACTTCGGGCTGGCGCCCGTCGAGGCCGTGCGCCTCGCCCTGGCGAAGGCGGGCCGTACCTTCGGCGAGCTGGCGACGCTGGAGCTGAACGAGGCGTTCGCCGCGCAGGTGCTCGGCTGTGTCGCCGAGTGGCCGGACCTCGATCCGGCGATCCTCAACCCGCGCGGGGGCGCCATCGCCCTCGGCCATCCGCTGGGCGCCTCCGGGGCCCGGCTCGCCGGTACGGTCGCCCACCAGCTCGCGGCGCGGGGCTCGGGGACCGGGGTGGCCGCCCTCTGCATCGGCGTGGGCCAGGGCCTCGCCCTCGTACTCGAACGCTGACCCGCCGCACGTAGCCCGCAGCCCGTAGCCCGTAGCCCGCAGCCCGTAGCCGCCAACGGCGCCGCCGCCGCACGTACTCCACGTCCCCCGTACTCATGGAGCCGTCCCATGACCAGCACCCCCGCCCTGCCCGACGGGCTCAGCCAGCACGAGATCGACCTCGCGGTCGCGAAAGCGCGGGCCGCTTCGGCCGGCGGGCACCATCCGCCGCGCGACTACCCCCCGTACCGCAGCACCCGGCTGCGCCATCCCCGGCGGCCCCTGATACCGCTGCGCGACCCCGAGGCGGTGGAGCTGTCGGGGCCCGCGTTCGGCGTCACCGACATCACCGCTCTCGACCGCGATCTGACCGCCCATCATCCGGGCGAGCCGCTCGGCGAGCGGATCACCGTCACCGGCCGGGTGCTCGACCGCTCCGGGCGGCCGGTGCGCGGGCAGCTCGTGGAGCTGTGGCAGGCCAACGCCTCCGGGCGGTACGCCCATCAGCTCGACCGGCATCCGGCGCCGCTGGACCCCAACTTCACCGGTTTCGGGCGGTGTCTGACGGACGACGAGGGCGGCTACGCCTTCACGACCGTCAAACCGGGCGCGTATCCGTGGCGCAACCACGTCAACGCCTGGCGCCCCGCGCATCTGCACTTCTCGGTGTTCGGCACGGCGTTCGCGCAGCGTCTCGTGACCCAGATGTACTTCCCCGGCGATCCGGTCATCCCCCACGACCCGGTCCTCCAGTCGGTGAGCGACGCGGCGGCGCGCGAGCGGCTGATCGCGACGTACGACCACGCCCTGTCCGTGCCCGAACGGTCCCTCGGCTACCACTGGGACATCGTCCTGGACGGCCCGTCCGCCACCCTCTTCGAGGAAGGCCACGACCTCTGATGTCCCTCGCGCCCACCCCCTCCCAGACCGTCGGCCCGTTCTACGGGTACGCGCTGCCCTTCCCCGGCGGCGGCGAGGTAGCCCCGGCCGGCCATCCCGACACCATCACCCTGCACGGGTACGTCGTCGACGGCGCGGGCGATCCGGTGCCCGACGCGCTGGTGGAGACCTGGCAGCCCGCGCCCGACGGCTCGCGCGCGGGCCGGCCGGGATCGCTGCGGCGCGATCCGGTCGACGGGCGGGTCATCGGCCGCGACGGGGTCGCCTTCACCGGCTTCGCGCGGGTGCCCACGGACACGGACGGACACTGGGCCGTCCGTACGCTGCCGCCGGGCGGCGTCCCCTACATCGCGGTCGCGGTCTTCGCGCGGGGGCTGCTGCACCATCTGTACACGCGCGCGTATCTGCCCGCCTGCCTGGCGGGCAGGGGCGACCCCCTGCTCGACTCGCTGGAGCCGGACCGCCGCGCCACACTGCTCGCCGCCGCCGATCCCGGGGCGCCGGGCACCCACCGTTTCGACATCCGCCTTCAGGGCGAGGGCGAGACGGCCTTCCTGGAGTTCGGGTGAGCGCCGGCCGGCCGGACGATCCGCTCGACGCCGGGCTGCTCGCCCCCGGGCGGGCGGGCACCCGCGCCGAGGCGGCCACCGGTGACCGGGCCTTCCTCCAGGCGATGCTGGACGCCGAGGCCGCGCTGACCCGGGCCCAGGCGGGTCTGGGGCTGGCTCCGGCGCGGGCGGCGCGGGACATCACCGGGGCGGCCGACGCGGACGGGTACGACCTGCGCTCCCTCGCGCTGCGCGGCCGGGAGGGCGGCAATCCCGTGATCCCCCTGGTCGCCGATCTCACCGCGGCCGTGCCGCCCGAGGCAGCGCCCTACGTCCACCGGGGCGCGACCAGTCAGGACATCCTGGACACGGCGGCCATGCTGGTGGCCGCCCGGACGCTCGACACGGTGCTGACGGACCTCGGCCGCGCCGAACGGTCGCTGGCCCGGCTCGCGGCGGCGCACCGGGACACGGTGATGCCGGGGCGCACCCTCACCCAGCACGCGGTTCCGACGACCTTCGGCCTCAAGGCGGCGGGCTGGCGGAGCCTGGTGCTGGACGCCCGCGACCGGCTGCGTGCGGTACGCGGCTCGCTCCCCGTCCAACTGGGCGGCGCGGCGGGCACGTTGGCCGCATTCGAGGCGTACGGCGCGGACGGACCGGCGCTGACCGGGGCCTTCGCGCGGGAACTCGCCCTGGCGGAGCCGGTGCTGCCCTGGCACACCCTGCGTACCCCGGTCGCCGATCTCGCGGGGGCGCTCGCCTTCACCGCGGGCGCGCTCGGCAAGACGGCGGCCGATGTGCTGGTCCTCTCCCGTACCGAGATCGCGGAGCTGTCCGAGGGCGCCGGCGGCCCGTCCTCCGCGATGCCGCACAAGGCCAATCCGGTACGGGCCACACTGATCGCCGCCGCGGCTCGCCGGGCCCCCGCGCAGGCGGCCACGCTCTACGCGTCGATGGCCGCCGAGGACGAACGGCCCGCGGGTGCCTGGCACGCCGAGTGGGAGCCCCTGCGCGACCTGCTGCGGCTGGTCGGGGGCGCCGCGCACGACGCGGCGGAGCTGGCCGGGGGCCTGCGGGTCCATCCCGAGGCGATGGCCGCGCATCTGCGCCTCACTGGCGGTCTGCTGGTCTCCGAGCGGCTGGCCGCCGTGCTCACGCCCCGCCTGGGCCGCGCCCGCGCGAAGGAGCTGCTGACCGAGGCGGCGCGGCTGGCCCGGGACGGGGGCCGGTCGCTCGGGGAGATCCTCGCGGCCGAGCCCGGCCTCGAAGACCTGGCCGGTGAGGGCCTCGATCCGGACGGGCTGACCGATCCCACCCGGTACACCGGCAGCGCCGGAGCCCTCACCGACCGCGCGCTGGAGCGATCATGACCGTACGGAACCCGACGGCCCCCGGGCCTGTCCCGGCGCTGCCGCACCATCGCGCCGAGGGGCCCGGCTCCGCTCCCCCGCTGCTGCTCGGGCCGTCCCTGGGCACCTCCACCGCCCTGTGGGACGCGGTCGCGCCCGAACTGGTCCCCGCGCACCGGGTGGTGCGCTGGGACCTGCCCGGCCACGGCGGCTCCGCCGCGGATCTGATCGGTCCCGGCGCGAGCGTCGCCGATCTGGCGGACCTCGTGCTGGCGCTGGCCGACTCGCTCTCGCTCGACCGGTTCGCGTACGCCGGGGTGTCGCTCGGCGGGGCGGTGGGGCTGCATCTGGCCGCCCACTTCCCCGAGCGGGTGACGAGCCTGGCCGTGGTGTGCTCGTCGGCGCACTTCGGCGGGCCGGAGCCCTGGGAGGAGCGGGCCGCGCTGGTACGGCGCGAGGGCATGGAGGCGATCGCGCGTGCGGCGCCGGCGCGCTGGTTCACGCCCGGCTTCAGCGCGCCGGGGCTGGTCGCGGAGGTACGGGGCGTCGATCCGGCCGGGTACGCGGCGTGCTGCGACGCGCTGGCCGCGTACGACATCCGGGACCGGCTCGGCACCATCGCCGTGCCCACGCTGGTGCTGGCGGGCCGTGACGCCCCGGTGACCCCGCCCGCGCACGCCCGGGAGATCGCCGACGCGGTGCCGGGCGCCACGCTCATGGAGCTGGCGCGCGCCTCGCATCTGGCGCCCGCCGAGCGCCCGGGGGCCGTGACCGGCGCGCTGCGGGCGCACTTCACCGGGGACCCGGGCGGGCCCGGTGCGTCCGGTGGGTCCGGTGCGTCCGGCCGTCAGTCCGGGGGCGGGCCCACGTAGTTCTCGGCGAGTTCGGCGCGGGCGGCCCGGGAGGCGGCGATGCGGTCCAGCCGGGAGAGCTGGAGCCGGGCGCCGAAGCCGGAATCGCCGGGGTCGGTGTGGAGCATGGTGGTCATGGAGTACGAGAAGTGCTGGGCGCGCCAGATCCGGCCGAGGCGGCTGTCCGAGTAGGCGGCCAGCGCCCGGTCCGTACCGTCCGCGTAGCGCAGGGCGAAGGCCCGGGCCAGCTCGATGACGTCGCCGGCCGCCAGGTTGAGGCCCTTGGCGCCGGTGGGCGGGACGATGTGGGCGGCGTCGCCCGCGAGGAAGATGCTCCCGTAGCGCATCGGCTCGGTGACGGAGCCGCGCATCGGCAGGACCGACTTCTGGGTGAGGGGTCCACGCCGGAGCGTCCAGTCACCGTCGACGGCGAATCTGGCGTCCAGTTCGTCCCAGATCCGCTCGTCGCTCCAGTCGGCGGGGTCCGTGCCGTTCGCCACCTGGAGGTAGAGGCGCGAGACGGTGGCGGAGCGCAGGGAGTGCAGCGCGAAGCCGCGCGGTGAGTGCGCGTAGATCAACTCGTCGCAGGAGGGCGGGACATCGGCCAGCACGCCCAGCCAGGAGTACGGGTAGAGCCGCTCGTAGGTGGTGCGCGCCGACGCGGGGACCGCGGCGCGGACGATGCCGTGGAAGCCGTCGCAGCCCACCACGTAGTCGCAGGCCAGGGTCTGTTCCCGGCCCTCGTGTCGGTAGGTCACGACGGGACGGCCGGTGTCAGCGCCGGTCACGGCGAGGGCCGGGGCGGCGAAGGCGAGGGGGACGCCGGAGGCGAGGTTGAGCGCGATCAGGTCCTTGACCACCTCGGTCTGCGCGTACACCCAGACCCGGCGGCCACCGGTCAGGGAGGGGAAGTCGATCCGCTGCGCGCGGCGGTTCCAGCGCAGCTCGATCCCGTCGTGCGCCAGGCCCTCGCGCTCCAGCCGGTCGGCGGCGCCGCAGCCGCGCAGGGCGTCCACGGTGGCCTGTTCCAGGATTCCGGCGCGCTGGCGCCGCTCCACGTAGGCCCGCTCCCGGCTCTCCAGGACGACGCAGTCGACGCCCGCCCGGTGCAGCAGCCGGGCCAGCAGCAGACCGGCCGGGCCGGCCCCGACGACGCCCACGCGGGTGCGGGAGGGAAGCCGCATGCGGACACTCCTTGTTCCGGTCCGGGAAGAACACGTCCGTTCCGCAGTGTGCGCCCGTGGGCGCCCGGTGAAACATGGTGCGCCCCGGCCGGGCTCCGTACGGCGGTACGGAGCCCGGCCGGGGCGGCGCTCAGGCGGTGAAGGTGTGTTCGGTGGTGGACCGGTAGGTCGCGCCGGGGCGCAGCACCGTCGAGGGGAACGACGGCTGGTTCGGGGAGTCCGGGAAGTGCTGGGTCTCCAGGCACATGCCGTCGCCCTGCCGGTAGATCCGGCCGGAGGTGCCGATCAGGGTGCCGACGACGAAGTTGCCGGAGTAGAACTGCACTCCGGGCTCGGTGGTGGCGAGCCGCAGGGTACGGCCCGAGCCGGGGTCGCGGAGGGTGGCGGCGGGCCGGGCCGAGGCGGTGACTCCCTTGTCGAGGACCCAGTTGTGGTCGAAGCCCTGGCCGCGCAGCAGTTGGGGATGGCCGGTGCGGATGTCGCGGCCCACCGCCTTGCCGCCCCGGAAGTCGAAGGGGGTTCCGGCGACCTTCGCCAGTTCGCCGGTGGGGATCAGGGTGGTGTCGACGGGGGTGTAGCGGGAGGCGTCGAGGGTCAGTTCATGACCGTACACATCGCCGCTTCCCTCGCCCGCGAGGTTGAAGTAGGTGTGGTTGGTGAGGTTGACGACGGTGGGCCGGTCGGTGGTGGCCGCGTAGTCGATGCGCCAGGTGCCGCGCGGGGTCAGGGTGTAGGTCACCTTCACCCGCAGGGTGCCGGGGTAGCCCATCTCGCCGTCCGGGCTGACCCGGGACAGCACGAGGCCGACGCCGGTGGCGGCGCTGAACGGCTCGACGTCCCAGACTCGGGTGTCGAAGCCCTTCGTGCCGCCGTGCAGGCTGTTCGGCCCGTCGTTGAGCGGGAGTTGGTAGGTGCGGCCGTCGAGGGTGAAGCGGCCGCCGGCGATGCGGTTGCCGTACCGGCCGATGAGCGCGCCGAAGAAGGTGGTCGCCGTCAGATAATCGTCGAGGTTGTCGAAGCCCAGGGAGACGTTGGCGTACCGGCCGCGCCGGTCGGGGATCTCCAGGGACTGGACGATGCCGCCGTAGCTGAGGACGCGCAGCCGGGTGCCGCCGTTCTCCAGTGTCCAGCGGTGGACCTTGGTGCCGTCCGGGAGCCTGCCGAACAGCTCGCGCGTCGGGCTCGCGCCCGCGCGGCCGGACGCGGAGGCGCTCGCGGTTCCCGCCATGGCGGCGCTCAGTCCGACGGCCGCCGCGCCCGCCAGCACGGTGCGTCTGGTGGTGGGGCCCGTCAGCGGTGATTCAGTGTTCATACGTGCGGCTCCTGCCGTTGGGGAAGCCGGACCATTCGGTGATCCGGCTTCGGGGTGCGGGTATATGACGATGCGTCAGCTCATTGGGTCCTGACGCGCAGGAAGGTGATCGAGTTCGGTGGGAAGGTGTGGGTGAAGGTGGCCGCCACGCCTGTCAGTGTGGAGGTGCGCGGGGCGATGGGCCGGTCGTCCGCGGTGTTCACCGCGTCCGGGCTGCCGCTGAGGGTGGTGACGCGGGCGGTCGGTGCGACCCTGGTCGCCCGGCCGAGGTCGATCGCGGTACGGGCGGCGGCGTCCTGGGCGTTGACGACCTTGACGACGAGGTCCTTGCCGTCCCGGGTGACGACCTGGCGGAAGGGCTCGGCGACCTTGTCGTCGGTGAAGCTCCCCCACTTCCTGTCGTCGAGGTAGAGGGTGACCTGACGGCCCCTCACCTCGACGCGGACGTCGTAGGTCCGGCCGGTCTCGATGCTGGTGCCGTCGGAGACCATGGTCCGCTTGGCGCCGCCGACCGACTTCTCGACGGCGGACTGGGTGTTGTTCCAGCCGCCCAGGTTCCACCAGTAGTGGTTTCCGGTGTCCTTGACGCCGAAGGCGATCAGGAAGCCCTCCTCGCCGGAGAGCTTGGTGGCCTTCGTCCGCAGGTCGTAGTCGTGCCAGGCCGGGTCGCCCGCCGTGACGAGGGTGTTCTCCGCGGTGGCGTCGGACTGTACGTACCGTCCGTCCTGGACCGTCCAGCTGCCGGTGCCGGTCGCCCGGGTCCACCGGGAGTCACCGGCCGAGAAGTCGTCGGAGAACAGGGGCGTGCCGTCGGCGGCGGTGACGCTCACGTCGTCGTAGGCGGCGCTGGTGGCCCAGGTGGAGAGGCCGATCGCGCCCTCGATCGGGCCGGAGAGGGCCGGGGTGGCGCTGGAGGTGCTGGGGACGACGCGGTCGCCGGTGTTGGTCATGAACAGCTTCTGCGTCTCGTAGCTCGTGGAGCCCCATGACCGGGTGCTGTCGAACCAGATCATGTCGGGCCGCCACTGCACGGCGGTGGTGCTGGCGAGCAGCGGGGCATACGAGGCGAGCTTGACGACGTCGGCGTTGCGTTCCAGGCCGGTCATGAAGGCCGCTTCGGAGAGGGCGTTGCGGAAGCGGTTGTCCTGGGAGGCGTACTCGCCGAGGAAGACCTTCGGCCCGGAGCGGTCGTAGGAGTCGTAGCGGTCGTTGTTCTCCAGGAACCACTGCGGGCTCTTGTAGTAGTGCTCGTCGACCATGGCCACGCCGGCGTCCCGGTTGAGCTGCCAGGCCCGGTCGAAGGTGGCGCCACTGGCATCGGGGCCGGAGTTGGAGATCACCGTGATGTCCGGGTGGCGGGCCTCGACGGCCTCGCGGAACTCCACGAAGCGCTCGAAGAAGGCGTCGGGCAGGTTCTCCTCGTTGCCCACCTCGATGTGGGTGAGACCGAAGGGCTCGGGGTGGCCCATCCGCGCGCGCTTGCCGCCCCACTCCGAGGTCGCCGGGCCGTTGGCGAACTCGATGAGGTCGAGGGTGTCCTGGATGTGGCGCCGCAGCAGGACGGGGTCGTCGGTGGCCCGGTTCTGTCCGCATCCGGTGACGAGCGCGGGGACGACGGGCAGGGCCATCGCGCCGATGTCCTCGGAGTACTGGAAGTACTCGTAGTAGCCGAGGCCGTAACTCTGGTTGTACCCCCAGAAGTTGGCGTTGGTCGCGCGTTCCTCGACCGGACCGATGGTGTCCTTCCACTGGTACGAGCGCTTGCGCTGCCAGCCGGAGGCCGCGTCGTACCCCTCGTGGCTGCCGGTGTTGACCAGGCAGCCGCCGGGGAAGCGGACGAATCCGGGGCGCAGGGCGGCGATCTTCTCGGCGAGGTCCTCGCGCAGACCGCCGGGCCGGCCCTTGTAGGTGTCCCGGGGGAAGAGGGAGACCATGTCGAGGCGTACGGTCCCGGTGCCGCCGGCGGTGAGGGCGAGGCGTCCGGTGGTGCTGGTGGCGGTGGCGGTGAGGGTGCCGGTGTACTTGGCCCACCGGTCGCCGCGCGCGGTGACGCGCAGTGGGTTCGCGAGCGCGACGCCGTCGGCGGAGCGCAGGGCGAGGGTGAGCGGGGTGCCGGCCGCGCGGTCGGTGCGGGCCCGGACGGAGAAGTCGTAGCGCTTGCCCTCGGTCACCGGGATCCCGGCGCTGTAGCCGGAGTTGACGACGCCGGTGCCGGTCGTGGTGCCGTCGGGGCGCAGCCGGAGGTAGGTGCGGTTGCGGGCGTTGAGCCGGCCGTCGTCGGAGACCGCGGCGGCCTCGCCGGTGCCGGTGGGGGTCCACGCGGTCATCGGGGTGTAGGAGGCGTTGTCGGCGGTGCTGTACTCGAAGGACCGGTTCTGGACGAGTTCGGCGTACAGACCGCCGTCGGCGGCGCGGTTGATGTCCTCGAAGAAGACGCCGTACATGGTGTCGTCGATCTTCGGCCCCTGACGGGACGTGTCGACGGCCAGGGTGTAGTCGGTGGTGTCCTGCGCGGCGTTCGCGGGTGCCTGGAGCGAACCGGCCGTCACCAGGATCGCCGCGGCCGTGAGAGCCAGTCTCCAACGCGTGCGGGGCATAGTCTGCTTGGCTCCTCGTTCGATATATCGGACGATGGTCAGAACCTCGAACGGAAAGATAGGGAGCGGCGCCGGGGGCGTCAATGGTTGGCGCAGCGGGGACCGGCACGGAAACACAACGCGGCGGCCCCGCCGGGCGCGTGGGACGCGCGGGCGGGGCCGCCGGAAAGGGGGTGGGTGGGCGCGCGGGCGCGCGGCTCAGATGTCCAGCAAGTCCTTTGCGCGGACCGGCAGTCCGGTGACGAAGGACTCGTTCGCGGCCAGGCCGGTGACCAGCGAGCGGGCCCCGTCGGTGGCATCGGCGGCGCGTCCCAGGGCGTCCGTCGCGCCGGGCTCCCGCTCCCCGAAGAGGTCAGCGAGCATGCGCGCGTCGCCGCCGCCGTGGCCGCCCTCGCCGGTGACGACCTTCACCTCGCGCGGTTCCTCCCAGAACCGGCGCAGCGTCAGCTCCGTACGCCCGGCCTCGTCCCCCACGGCGGCGCCGTGCATCACCGCGCTCGTACCGGCGGTGCGGGCGGCGGGCCGGGTCCAGGTCGACTCCTCGACCAGCAGTTCGAGACGGCCCTCGCTGCCGTTGAAGGCGATCCGGTAGCCCTCCCAGGGGGCGTACGCGGTGAGGTGGTAGCTCAGGGTGGCGCCGGAGGCGTAGCGCACGAGGACGGCCATGTCGTCCTCGATGCTCACGCCGGGGCCGAACACGTTCTGGTCGCGGTGGTAGCCGTCCTCGGCCTCGGCGTCGAGGTAGAGCGCGGTGAGGACGGAGGAGTCCGCCAGGTGGACGGCGAAGGGGTCGTCGGCGGCGGCCGGGGAGCCGTGCGCGCGGGTGTAGTCGCGGGCCAGGCCGCGGCGGCGGCCTGCTTCTTCGCCGTAGAAGAACAGCCCGCCCTGGGCGAACACCGTCTCGGGGGCCGTGCCCAGCCACCAGTTGACCAGGTCGAAGTGGTGGGTGGCCTTGTGCACCATCAGGCCGCCGGAGTTGGCCTTGTCGCGGTGCCAGCGGCGGAAGTAGTCGGCGCCGTGCCGCAGATCGAGCAGCCACTCGAAGTGCACCGAGCCGACCTCGCCGATCCGGCCGGCGGCGAGGGTCTCCCGCACGGCGGCGTGCACCGGGTTGTACCGGTAGTTGAAGGCCACCCGCACCTCGCGGCCGGTGCGGCGCTGGGCGTCCAGGATGCGGCGGGCCCGCGCGGCGTCCGTGGTCATCGGCTTCTCGGTCACCACGTCGCAGCCTGCCTCCAGGGCCCGCACGATGTAGTCGTCGTGGGTGCGGTCCACGCCGCACACGACGACGAGGTCGACGCGCTCGCGGCGCAGCATCTCGTCGAACTCTTCGGCGGCGTAGGCGGGTACGGGCGGACGGCCCGGCCGGGCGGCGGCGATCCAGCCGTTGTGGACGGCCATGCGGTGCGTGTTGACGTCGCAGAGGCCGACCAGTTCGACGCGGTCCGCGTACGGTCCGCCGATCGCCTCGGTGTAGAGCTGGGCACGGGCGCCCAGCCCCACGACGGCGCAGCGCCGGCGTGCGGTGTCGGGGGACATGCGGGAACTCCGATCGGTGGACGGACAGCGGGGCGCGCTGCTGAATGACGGGGCGGTGCGGCAACGATTGCATGCCACCAGGGGATCGACAAGAGGCCGCCGCGGACTATGTAATTACATTTGATCCGGGAGATTTCATTGACTGGGATACGACTGCGGGCGTAACTTCCCGGCCAGTTGGAAACAGACTGGCAACGTTTGCAGCCGCCCGCTGCGCGTCGAGTGAAAGGCCGAGATGTGCCGAGGTCAGCCGCGTTCGAGGGCGGCCGTCGACCCCCGTACGACCAGGTGGGTCGGCAGCACCCGCTGAAGGGGCGGCGCGCCGTCGACGACGGGCGTGCCCAGCATGCGGAAGAGCAGATCGACGGCGGCCCTGGAGCCGTGCGACTTCGGGACCGAGACGGTGGTCAGGGGTGGCGCGGCCATGCCCGACAGGGCGATGTCGTCGCAGCCGACCACGCTCATCTCGTCCGGCACCCGGACCCCGCGCGCGGTGAAGCGGCTGATCAGGCCGAAGGCGACGATGTCGTTGAAGGCCACCACCGCGCTCGCCCCGCTGGCCAGCACCACGTCGGCGGCTCCGGTGATCCCGCCGTCGAAGTGGGGGGCGACGCTGCCCACCCTGACGATGTCGAGCAGGCCGGACTCGGCCACCGCCTCGATCCCGGCGGCGCGTTCCTTCGCGGCCCAGGTGGAGCGCGGGCCGCCCACGTACGCGACCCGGCGGTGGCCCAGCGCGTGCAGATGGGTCAGCGCGTCGGTCATCCCCTCCATCAGGTCCGCGGTGACGCTGGCGAACCCGGGCTCCTTGCGGTGGAGCAGCACGATCGGCTTGTCGGTGAGTCCGGGCAGGGAGGCCAGTTCCTCGCTGCTGAGGTGGGGCGAGCAGAGCAGGATGCCGTCGACCTGCGGGGCGAGGGTACGGATCGCGTCCAGCTCCAGACCCTCGTCGCGTTCGGCGTCGCTGACGAACACCGCGTGGCCGAGCCCCCGGGCGCGGGCCTGCACCCCTTTGCAGATATCCGCGAAGAAAGGGTTCAGCAGGTCGGGGACGATCAGACCCAGATGGCCCGTGCGCCCGGTGATCAGGCCGCGCGCGGCCGGGTTGGGCTGATAACCGAGCCGGTCGGCGGCGGCCCTGACCCGCTCGCGGGTCACCGCGCTGACCGTTCCGCCGGACGCCAGCGC
Source organism: Streptomyces sp. NBC_01429 (assembly GCF_036231945.1). NCBI lineage: Bacteria > Bacillati > Actinomycetota > Actinomycetes > Kitasatosporales > Streptomycetaceae > Streptomyces > Streptomyces sp. NBC_01429. Next base: position 137,918 of record NZ_CP109599.1, read on the forward strand.
CCGCGACACGGTGGACGGGGAGACCCCCGCCGCCTTGGCTACCTCTCGAATCGTCACCTGCACGCCCCGAGGTTGACACCCCGGCCCACCGGCGTCAATGAAGATCGCGCGATGCCGCACCGGCCCCGGGTCTCCCGCGTACCTCTCGTCCGTCCCGCACCGACCGCCGTGTCACCCGTCTCCGAGGAGCGCCGTATATGCCACGCCAGCCCGACCGTCTCCGCGCCGCCGTCGTCGGAACCGGCGCCATCGTCGGCGGCAGCCATCTGCCGGCCCTGACGGCCCACTCCGACCGGGTCGAGCTGGTCGCCGCCGTCGATGTGGATCCGGGCCGGCTGGACGCGTTCCGCGCCACGGCCGCCGCCGCGGGATCCGAGGTGACCGGGTACGAGGATCTGGGCGCCATGCTCGACGCCGTACGCCCCGATCTGGTGCTCATCGGCACCCCGCCGTCGCTGCACCGCGCGCAGACCGTCGCCGCGCTGAGGGCCGGTGCCTGGGTGCTGTGCGAGAAGCCGCTGTGCCTCACGCTCGCCGAGTACGACGAGATAGCGGCGGCCGAGCGGGCGTCGGGCGCGTACGCCTCCGTGGTCTTCCAGCACCGTTACGGCTCGGGGGCCACCCATGCCGCGGGGCTGCTGGCGAGCGGGGAGCTGGGCGCGCCGCTGGTGGCGCACTGCCAGACGACCTGGCACCGCGACAGCGCCTACTACGCGGTGCCGTGGCGCGGCCGGTGGTCCACCGAGGGCGGCGGGCCCACGATGGGGCACGGCATCCACCAGTACGACCTGCTGCTGCATCTGCTCGGCGAGTGGACCGAGGTGCGGGCCATGGCGTCCCGGCTGGTGCACGACACCGAGAGCGAGGACGTCTCGACCGCCCTGGTGCGGTTCGCGAACGGCGCGCTGGCCACCGTCGTCAACAGCGTCCTGTCCCCGGACGAGGTCAGCCGCATCCGGGTGGACTGCGCCGACGCGACGGTCGAACTGACCCATCTGTACGGCCACACCAACAAGGACTGGGCCTACACCCCGGCCCCGCACGTCGCGCCGGAGCGGGCACGGGCGTGGCGCTCCCCCGCCACGGACGTGCCCAGTTCGCACACCGCGCAGCTCGGCGCGGTCCTCGACGCGCGGGCGGCCGGGGTACGTCCGCCGGGCAGCGGCCCGTCGGCCCGCTCCACCCTCGAATTCGCCGCCGCCCTCTACAAGGCGGCCTTCACCGGGCATCCCGTCCACGCGGGCGAGATCACGCCCGGGGATCCCTACTACACGGCCATGCACGGCGACCACCCGGACTGGAGCCCCCAGCGATGACGATTCAGGTCACCCACACCCACGGCGAGGACATCACGGTGCGCTCCGGCGGCGTCGAGCTGCTGCGGTACGTGTACCGGCCCGACCCCGACGCCTTCGAAGCGCGCAAACCGTACATCCATCCGCTGCGCACCCTCGGCGGGCAGCGGGTCAGCGGATACCGGCCGAGCGACCACCGCTGGCACAAGGGTCTGCAGATGACCGCGAGCCATCTGTCGGGGCAGAACTTCTGGGGCGGCAACTCGTATGTGCACGGCGAGGGTTATCTCCCCCTGCCCGAGCGGGTCGGCTCGATGCGCCACGACTCCTTCCCGGTCCTCGCGGTGGAGGACGACCGGTTCACCCTCGCCGAGGAGCTGACCTGGATGGCCAACGGCGGTCAGGAGTGGGCGCGCGAGGAGCGCGGCATCACGGTGCACTCGGTCGACGAGGAGGCCGGGGCCTGGGCCCTGGACTGGTCGATCCGGCTCACCAATCTCCGCGAGGAGCCGCTGCGGTTCGGCTCGCCGACCACGGCGGGCCGGGAGATGGCCGGTTACACGGGGCTCCAGTGGCGCGGTCCGCGCGACTTCACCGGCGGAACGGTCTTCGGCCCCGGAGACCCGGCGCGGCAGGAGAACGGGCTGATGGGCACGCGCGGCCCTTGGCTCGCCTACACCGCCGAGCACGACGACGTCGACGCGCACTCCACCCTGGTCTTCGCGCACGCGCCCGAGGGCGAGGAGGGCAGCGCGGTGCACGCCTCGCACTGGTTCGTCCGCGCCGAGCCGATCCCGACCGTCGCGTTCTCGTGGGCGTTCTTCGACGAGTTCGCGCTGGAGCCGGGCGAGTCCTTCGCGTACCGCTACCGGCTGGTCGTCGCCGACGGCGCCTGGGACCGGGACCGGGTCGGCGCGCACCTCAAGGCGCTGACATGGTGAGCCTGCCGCACCCGCTGCCGGGCGCCGTCGGGCTGTCGCACCTGAGCGCCTACGACTGGGAGGCGGCCGACGGGGTGTGCGGCGGATCGCCGCATCTGCACCTGGTGTGCACCGAGGCGTACGTGGTGACCGGCGGCCGGGGCGCGGTGCAGACGCTGAGCCCCGACGGCTACCGGGAGACTCCTCTGGAGGCCGGCTCGGTCGCCTGGTTCACCCCGGGCACCGTGCACCGGATGGTGCAGGGGGGCGGGCTGCGGATCACCGTACTGATGCAGAACAGCGGACTGCCCGAGGCGGGCGACGCGGTCTTCACCTTCCCGCCGGACCATCTGGACGATCCGGAGCGGTACGCGGCCGCCGCGGCGCTGCCCGCCGTGTCCGGGCCGGAGGCGGAGGCCGCCGCCCGGCGGCGCCGGGATCTCGCGGTGGAGGGATATCTCGTCCTGCGCGAGGCGCTCGAAGCGGGCGAGAACGGTCCGTACCTCGACTTCCAGCGCGCCGCCGCCCGGCTCGTGCGGGCGAAGGTCCCCGCCTGGCGGGAGCTGTGGCGGGCCGGGGCGCTGGCCGCCGCCGAACGCACCGGCGCGCAGCTCGACGCCCTGGAGGCGGGCACGCCCGGCTATCTGGCCGGCTCCGACGTGTACGCGGCCGCCCCCACCCGGCTGGGCGGCTACGGCATGTGCGGCCGGCGCGACGAGTACACACTGCCGGGCACCACACTCCCCGTTCCCGACGCGGAATCCCACACGTCACAGCACACGTAACAGCGGACGTCACAACACCCCCAGCGCTTCAGCACACACCACCATCGACTTACCGAGAGGAGAGGTGAGTTCAGCATGCCCGGAAACAGGACAAAGAGGTCCTGCACGCTTCTGGTGACCCTCGCGCTCAGTGCCCTGCTCACCGCCTGCGGCGGTTCCGACGACACGAGCGGGGGCGGCGGCAAGGTCACCCTGCGCTACACGTGGTGGGGCAACCCCGACCGCGCGGCCCGTACCGACCAGGCCGTCGCGCTGTTCAAGAAGAAGCACCCCGGGATCGACGTGCAGACGTCCTTCGCCGGTTACGACGCCTACAAGCAGAAGCTCGCCACCCAGGCGGCCGGCGGCGACGCCCCCGATGTGATGCAGCTCGACTACCGCATGATCGACCAGTACGCCTCGGGCGGGGTCCTGCTCGACCTGGGCAAGCGGTCGGCGGAGCTGAGCACCGCCGAGATCGACAAGGGGCTGCTGGCCACGGGACGGCTGGGCGGTACGCAGTTCGCGATCCCGATGGCCCGGGGCACCGAGGCGGTCGTGTACGACGCCAAGCAGTGGAAGGCCACCGGGGTGGCCCTGCCCCGGGCCAGCTGGACCTGGGACGAGTGGGCGGACAGCGTGCGCGAGGTGGCACGCGCGAGCGGCAAGCCCGGCTCCATCGACCCCGGGCAGAGCGAGGACTGCTTCGAGGTGTGGCTGCGCGGCCAGGGCAAGTCCCTGTACACGAAGGACGGCGGGCTCGGCTTCACCGCCGACGACCTGACGCGCTGGTGGACCTTCACCGACGGGCTGCGGCGCGAGGGAGCGGTCTCACCCGCCGAGCAGACGACGCAGATCGACGGTTCGGTGGAGAACACCCCGCTCGGGCGCGGCAAGGCCGTCTCCGACTTCAACTGGGACGCGCCGGCCAGTGGATTCCAGGACCTCGTGGGCGAGGGGCTGACACTGGCGCCGATGCCGGTGTGGCGGGACGGCACGCCGGGGCAGTACTTCAAGCCGTCGATGTTCATCGGCGCCGGGGCCACCACCTCGCATCCCGGGGAGGCGGCCCAGCTCATCGACTTCATGATCAATGACAAGGACGCGGCGAAGATCCTCGGCGCGACCCGGGGCATCCCGGTCAACGAGTCGATCCGCACGGACGTGGTGCCCGGTCTCGAAGGCTTCGACACGACGGTCGCCGCGTACCAGTCCTCGGTGGAGGGCACCCTCAACGCCCCGCCGCAGGCGCCGCCCTCGGGCGACAGCGCGCTCCAGAACACCTTCACCCGCGACTACGACCAGGTGTCGTTCGGACGGATGTCGCCGCGCGAGGCGGCCGAGAACTACGTCACCGAGGCGAAGGCGGAGCTGAGGTAAATGACCACCACCGACATACCCGTGGCCCCGGCGCGCGAGGGGCACGGAAAGCCGCCGAAGAAGCGCGGCGGACGACGGCGCGAGGGCGCCGCCTGGGTGTTCCTCTCCCCCTGGGTGCTGGGCGCGAGCGTGCTGACGCTGCTGCCGATGGCCGTGTCGCTGTACCTGTCGTTCACGGACTACGACATGTTCAACGCGCCGCGCTGGGTGGGGCTGCGCAACTACGTCCAGATGTTCACCGAGGACCCCCGTTACTGGCGCTCGGTCGGCTCGACCCTGACCTATGTCGTGATCGCCGTGCCGCTGCAACTGGCGGTGGCGCTGGCCGTCGCGCTCGCGCTGAAGTTCATGCGGCGCGGCAAGGCGTTCTACCGTTCGGCGTTCTACGCGCCCTCGCTGCTCGGCGCCTCGATGTCGATCGCTCTCGTCTGGCGGGCGATCTTCAACGACGGCGGTACGGTCGACAACCTGCTGGGCACGGGCGGCTGGGTCAACCGGCCCGGCTGGGCGATGCTGGCCGTGGCGCTGCTGACGGTGTGGCAGTTCGGCGCGCCCATGGTGATCTTCCTGGCGGGGCTCCAGCAGATCCCCGGCGAGCTGTACGAGGCGGCGGCGGTGGACGGGGCGGGCCGGTGGCGGCAGTTCCTGTCCATCACGCTGCCGATGCTCTCGCCGGTGGTCTTCTTCAACCTCGTCCTCCAGACCATCCAGGCGTTCCAGGTCTTCACCCCGGCCTTCGCGGTCAGCGGCGGCAAGGGCGGACCGGCCGACTCGACGCTCTTCTACACGCTCTATCTCTACGACCGCGGCTTCGTCGCTTCCCACATGGGCTACGCCTCCGCCATGGCCTGGGTGCTGCTGCTGGTCATCGGCGCGGTCACCGCGGTGATGTTCCGCACCTCGCGCTCCTGGGTCTTCTACGCCGATGAGGAGGGCCGATGACCGCCATCCCGCCCACCGGGACCACCCCGCCCGCCGCCGCGCCCCGCCGGTCCGTGCCCTGGCCCCGGGTGGCGCTGCACGCCGGCGCCCTGGCCGTGCTCGCGGTGATGCTGTATCCGCTGGCCTGGCTGCTGGCGACCTCGCTCAAGCCGGCCAAGGAGGTGATCGCCAGCCTCAATCTGCTGCCCAGCCATCTGGAGTGGTCGAACTACACGACCGCCCTGGAAGGGGTGAACGGGGTGAGTGTCTGGCAGTTGCTGACCAACTCACTGCTGATCGCGGGCGGCGCCGTCCTCGGAAACGTACTGAGCTGTTCGCTGGCTGCCTACGCCTTCGCGCGGCTGCGATTCCGCTTCCGGGGACCGCTGTTCGCCTTCATGATCGCGACGATCATGCTGCCGCACCACGCGGTGCTGATCCCGCAGTACATCATCTTCAACCAGCTGGGCATGGTGAACACCTACTGGCCGCTGATCCTGCCGAAGTTCCTGGCGACCGAGGCGTTCTTCGTCTTCCTCATCGTGCAGTTCATGCGGGGGCTGCCCCGGGAGCTGGAGGAGGCGGCCAGGATCGACGGCTGCGGCCCGTTCCGGAGCTTCTTCCTGATCATCCTGCCGCTCACCAGGCCCGCGCTGATCACCACGGCGATCTTCACCTTCATCTGGACCTGGAACGACTTCTTCACCCAGCTGATCTATCTCTTCTCGCCCGAGAAGTTCACCCTGACGCTGGCGCTGCGCTCGTTCGTGGACGCGTCCAGCCAGTCGGCGTTCGGGCCGATGTTCGCGATGTCGGTGATCGCGCTGCTGCCGATCGTGCTGTTCTTCCTCGCCTTCCAGCGGTTCCTGGTCGAGGGTATGGCCAGCTCGGGGGTGAAGGGATGAGCGCGGCGCGTACCCGCGAACCGGGTGAGATCTTCGGGCCGCGCACCACCCTGTTCGCCGATGTGCTGAGCATCGGTGTCGTGACGGCGCTGGCCTGTCTGCCGCTGGTCACGGTCCCGGCCGCGCTCTCCACCGCCTGTGCGGTGCTGCGCGGCACCCGGGACAACCAGCCGGTGACCGCCGGGCGTTACCTCGCGCTGCTGCGGCGCAGGCAGCTGGGCCGCGATCTGGTCGCGGGGGCCGTCGCGCTGGCCGGTGTGCTGCTGCTGGCGGCGGACCTGGCGCTCGCCGGGGCGGGGCTGCCGGGGGCGCGGGCCTTCTCGGTGGTGGCCGCGCTCGCGGGCGCGTCCGCGCTGGTGGTGGCGTTGCGCGCGTGTGCGCGCCCCGAGTCGGCGACCGGCTGGCGCGAGGCGGTGCGCCGGGCGGCCGGTGACGCCGTACGGGATCCGGGCGGCAGCGCGCTGGTGCTGTCCGCCCTGGCGGCGGCCGTGCTGTGCGCGTGGATGATGCTGCCGCTGGCGTTCCTGGCGCCGGGGCCGCTGGCGCTCGCGCTCACCGCGATCGACGTACGGGACGCGGGGGCGGCGCGGCGGCGCGCGGGGAGGGCGCGGACCGTACGGGACCACACATCCGTAACCCCTGAGCAGGAGGCGGCATGATCCCCCGCAGAGCGTTCCTCGGCACGACCACCGCCGCCGCGACCGGGCTCGCCGTGACGGCGGGACAGGGCACGGCCGCCGCGGGCCCTGCCCCGGGCTCCGGCTCCGGGCACCGGGTGGACGAGGACTTCCTCGCGTTCCTCACCACGGCGGCGGACACCCGGGCGACGGCCGTACTCGGCGCCTACCCGGGCGAGCTGACCGAGCTGCGCGACAAGGGCAAGGCACGCGCCGCCGCCCGTTCACTGCGCACCCTGACCTCGGTCTATGTGCACAAGGCCGCGGCGCGCCACCACGACGCCGCCCTGCTGGAGCCGCTCGGGCAGCTCGCGGACGCCCTCGCCCGCGAGCAGTTCGACGACGGGCTGTGGGACCAGGGAGCGGTCCACTCGCCGCCGGACACCGCCTTCTCCATCGTCGATCTGAACATCGCGTACAGCCTGCTCGCCGAGGACGGCCACCGGCCCACCGAGGGCGTGCGCGCCACGGTCGAGCGGATCCTGCGCAAGGCCGGTTCCGGGCTCGCCACCGGCGGGGTGCACACCGCGAACCACCGCTGGCTGGTGTGCTCGGCGCTCTCCCGTATCCACCGCAGATGGCCGGACCCCTCGTACGCGCGGCGGATCGACGACTGGCTGGCGGAGGGCATCGACCTGCTGCCGGGCGGTGAGTACAGCGAGCGCAGCCCCACCTACTCGGCGGTCGTCACCAACCCGGCGCTGCTCACGCTCGCCCGCCATTACGGGCGCACGGACCTGTACGCGTGCGTACGGGCCAATCTGGCCGCGACGTTGCTGGTCACCGAACCCAACGGCGAGGTGGAGAGCGTCCATTCACGGCGCCAGGACCAGACGGCGCTGCGCTACGTGCCCGAATTCTGGTTACAGTACCGGGAGATGGCGATCCGTGACGGGGACGGGCGGTTCGCCGCGATGGCCGCGCTGCTGCGCGGGCGCGGCGCCGGGCAGGTCTTCGGCGAGACACCGCTCGGCGACCGTCTCGCCGAGGTGCTCGACCGTCCCGAGCTGGCTCGCGAGCTGCCGCGCGCGACTTCCGTGCCGACGGATTTCGCGCACCACGACAGCTCCTGCGGGCTGGTGCGGGTGCGGCGCGGGGAGCGCAGCGCGAGCCTTTTCGGCGGTACGGACTTCCCCGAGCCGCACGCCATCTCCTCGGGTCTGTCGTCCAACCCGACGTTCTTCAAGATGCGCGACGGCGCGGCGATCCTCGACTCGCTGCGGCTGTCCCCGCAGTTCTTCTCGCTCGGGCACTTCCGGGCCGAGAGCCTGGAGCGCGACGGGGACGGCTGGCGGCTGCGCGCGCGGGTGCGGGCCGCCTTCCACCAGCCCCTGCCGCGCCGTCACCGGCGGCGCGACGGGGCGTATCCGCTCACCGACGACGGCCGGTTCTGGTCGGCGATGGACTTCCCGCACCGGGAGAAGGAGTACCGCACCCTGCGCACCGAGGTACGGGCGCGGGAGCGGGCGGACGGCTGGGAGCTGTCCTTCGAGGTGACGGAGTCCGAGGTGCCGCTGGCGCTGGAGCTGTGCTTCCGGCGCGGCGGGCAGCTGACCGGGGACGGTCTCGAACCGGTGGCCGGCCTGGCGGACACCTACCAACTGGTCTCCGGGGAGGCGGTGTACGCGGTCGGCGACGACCGGATCGCCTTCGGACCCGGCAACGGCAAGGGCGGCAAGCAGCCGCCGGTGGTGGATCCCGGCGAGCGCTACACCTGGCTCGGTGGTTCGCTGACCCCGGACGGGATACGGGTGCTCATCACCGGCCGCTCACCGCTGACGTACCGGCTGACGCTGCGGCGGCCGCGATGAGGGCGTGGCGGATGGTGCGCGGCTGAACCACCGGGGGCCGCGGGGCGCTGTCGACGGATGGCTTGATCCATCTCTCCAGGGTCATCTTTCGGTCAAGATCTGCCACTTGACGACCGTCGACCAACCGAATCGATTCTTTCGGGATCTCACAGGTCGCTCACAGATTCGCCCGGTGCGTACCGTGACGTACCGGGTGAATCCGTGCGGCATCCGACCCCACTCGATGCCCCTTGCGGCACGCACGGAACGAGGAATCGATGACAAGACACCACCACGACCGGCTACGCCGTTCGGCCATAGCCGGCGCCGCGACGCTCTCCGTCGTCGCGGGCGTGGCCGGAGCGGCTCCGATAGCGGGGGCGGCCGAGCCCGGTCCCCGGCTGAGCCTGCTCGCCGCCTCCAAGACGGTCACACTGGACCGCTGGGAGGGCGAGCCGGGGGTCTACCTGGACCTCGGCACGTACATCACGGCCGAGGGCGGGCCGCTGGAGTTCCGGGTGACCCGCGCGTCCTACGAGGAACCCGTGGTCGCCCGGCAGATCGTCCGCGAGGGGGGCACGTCGCGGACCACGACGCTTCCGGAGGGTCTGGTCAAGGACTTCTCCGGGCTGCCGGACTTCCTCCGGGTGAGCTTCGAGGACGCGTCCGGCAAGGAGGTCCTGAACACCACCGAGAAGTTCTGTCCGAACAACGCCTCGGGACGGATCCGGCCCGACGCCCCGTCCGTGTCGCCGTATCCCGAGAGCTGCCCCACCAATCCCTTCACGCTCGGCTCGGTGTGGGGCGTCGAGAACGGCTGGGCGACCAACACCAACCAGGGCTGGGACTCCGAGCCGGTCGATCTGCCGGCCGGGGAGTACACCGCCAAGGTCTCGGTCGCGGAGAACTACCGGGAGCTGTTCGGCATGGGCGACGAGCAGCGGACGGTGAAGGTGACCGTCCGCGAGCGCAACTGGGACGACGAGGGCGGCAGGGGAGGCCTGGCGAAGTCCTCCGACTCCGCGCACTCCGGCCACTCCGCGCATTCCGGCCACGGCGCCCACGCCGCGGCCCCTCCCGGGCAGTCCCTGGGCGCGAGCGGCCACACGGGCCATCAGAGCCGGGGCGCCGACGCCCCCACGCCGCCCGCGGCGCCGCACGCGCTCGTGGCCGGTCCCCGGGCCGCTCAGGCGGGTGACGGGCCGGGCCGTACGGACGGCTCCCGGATCGCGCCGGCGCTCAAGGCCGAGGCCAAGCGCCCCACCGGCCGCGCGAGCGTGCCCGACGTGCCCATGCCCGACCTCCGCGCGCTGCCCGCGTACGACATCGCCGTGACCGACGGCGAGGACGGCGACGTCCCCGGCAAGGACTATCTCGCCTTCAGCGCCAATGTGTGGAACGCGGGCCCCGCGCCCCTGGTCGTGGACGGCTTCCGCAGTCCCGGCGAGGACCTGATGGACGCCTACCAGTACTTCCACGACGCCCAGGGCAAGCAGGTCGGCTACGCCCCCGCGGGCACCATGGAGTGGGACGCGCGCATCGGGCACGAGCACTGGCACTTCACCGACTTCGCCAGCTACCGGCTGCTCGGCGCCGACCAGAAGGAGGTCGTGCGCAGTGGCAAGGAGGCGTTCTGCCTCGCCAACACCGACGCCATCGACTACACGGTGGAGAACGCCAACTGGCACCCGAACAACACGGATCTGTCCACCGCCTGCGGGGTGGAGAACTCGATCTCCGTACGTGAGGTGCTCGACGTCGGCTCCGGCGACACGTACACGCAGTACCGTCCCGGCCAGTCCTTCGAGATCACCGATCTGCCCAACGGCACCTACTACATCGAAGTGATCGCCAACCCGGAGAACCGGCTCCACGAGACGGATCTGACCAACAACGTCGCGCTGCGCGAGGTCGTCCTGAGCGGGGAGCCCGGCGCCCGTACGGTGACGGTGCCTCCGCACCACCTCGTCGACGCTCCCTGACCGGAGCGCTCCGACCGGCGCGTGCTGACCGGCGCGTGCTGAAAACCCTCGCGGATTTCTGTGATCCGCCCGGCCCCCGTCCGTCTCCTGTGCGCGGGACACCCGGCTCCGGCCCGGCCCACGGGCCCGGAGCCGGGCGTCCCGCGCCGCGCACTGCCCGCTCGGATAGCCTGCCGGGCGGGGCGCGGCCCGGGAACCACGAGGGCGAGGAACGGATCGATGAGGGTGCACAACCAGCCGGGGCCCGATGTGGTGAGCGCCGCGCGGGCCGGGGACCAGCGCGCCGTGGACGCGCTGATCACCGGTTATCTGCCGCTGATCTACAACATCGTGGGGCGGGCCCTCGACGGTCACGCGGACGTCGACGACGTCGTGCAGGAGACCATGCTGCGGGTGCTCAACGGGCTGGCGGGCCTGGAGGACCCCCGGCGGTTCCGCTCCTGGGCGGTGGCCATCGCCATGAACCAGATACGCGAGCGCTGGCGCGCGCGGTCGGCCGGCGCCGTACCGGGACCGCTGGACGAGACGCCGGAAACGGCCGACCCCGGCGCGGACTTCGTCGATCTGACCATCCTGGAACTGCGGCTCTCCGGTCAGCGGCGCGAGGTGGCGGAGGCGACGCGCTGGCTGGAGGCCGAGGAGCGCGAGCTGCTGTCGCTGTGGTGGCTGGAGACGGCGGGGCAGCTCACCCGGGCCGAGACCACCGAGTCGCTGGGGCTGCCGGGACACCATGTCGCGGTCCGCGTGCAGCGGATGAAGGCACGGCTGGAGGCGGCCCGGCTGGTGGTGCGGGCCCTGGGGGCGCGCCCGCGCTGCGACGATCTGGTGCTGCTGACGGTGGACTGGGACGGAGTGCCGGGAGCGCTGTGGCGCAAGCGGCTCGCCCGCCATGTGCGCGAGTGCCCGCGCTGCGCCGTGCAGCAGTCCGAACTGCTGCCCGCCGAGGGGCTGCTGGCACGGCTGGCGCTGCTGCCGCTGCCGGTCGCTCTCGCCGTACGCGACCTGCTCCCGGGCGCGATCGGCACGGGCGCGGCGGGGGCCGGTGCGAGCACCGCCGGTACGGGTACGGGGGCGGTGGGGGCCGGTGCGCACACGGCTGGAGCGCACACGGCCGGTGCGCCCACGGCCGGTGCGCACGGCGCGGCCGCGAGCGGCACCTCGGTGCCCGCGGGATCCGCCGGGTCCGCGACGCTGGCGGCCAAGCCGGCCGCGCTGCTCGCCGCCGGAGTGCTCGCCCTCGGCGGCGGCGCGGCCCTGGTGTACCAAGCGCCGTGGGAGGGCGGGGAGCACCGCGCGACGCCCGCTCCGGCGTCCTCGCCCGCCACCGACCGGGTCACGCGGGGATCCGCGTCGCCCTCGCTCTCGCCCTCCCTCGTCGCCGTCGCCTCGTCCCCGGCGGCGACGTCCAGGCCGAAGCCGAGCACGTCCGCCTCCGCATCCGCCGCCGCCTCGCCCGCAGGTGGGACGTACGGGACGGCAGTGGACCGGCCGGATCCCGCTCCGCGCCCCGACGCGCGGCCCGCGCCGCTGCCGCGCCGGGCCGGGAGCGGGGTGACCATGACGAGCTTCCCGGGGAAGGTGTCGGGCGAGAACGGCTACCAGATCGTGCACCGGGGCGAGTGGGTGACCATCCGGGGCACGGGCTACTTCACCGTCCGCTGGGACCTGATGTACATGGAACGCCCCGGCGGCCTGACCATGCCGTCCTGGACCGGGCTGAGAGGAGAACTGTTCCATGTGGCCTCCGGCGGCGGTCACCGGATGGACGACGCCCAGCCCGGGACCCCGTCCGGCCACACCTGGCAGGGCAACCCGGACGAGGGCTCCATCGACCTGCCGTCGGGCGCCCAGGTGATGTGGCGCGACGAGTACTTCCATCTGGACGGCGAGGTCACGGTGCACCTCAACGAGACGGACGCCGACTACAACCTCGATGTGCTGCCGATGAGCTGGGACGCCGTCAGCGCCGATCTCACGAGGCCACCGGCGTCCGACGGCGCGGACGGACGGGTGCGGTACGGATTCGTCCGGGACACCGGCGACGACGGGGCGCCGGTGCCGCAGTATCTGACCCGGGAGACGCCCGCCGATCCGCTGACGGTGCGCCAGCAGTCGACGGTGCAATGAGGCAACCGGTTGCCGGACGACCCTTCCGGCGCACCGGCCGGCGCCGATCGCTGCCCTCTCCCCCGGACCGTAAGAGGATCTTCCTGTTCACAGCGGTTTCACCATGGTGCCCGGCGGATCGCGGACGGTACGCGGAAATCTCCTGTCTCCCCCTCCTCCACGGCGCCCGGCGCTGCTAGCCTCCGATTCCGGGAACCGGTTTCCATGCCGCGCCGACACCGTCGTCGGCCTCGGCCACCGGTGAGGGAAGGGCGGGGCATGACGAGGCGAAGCGCCGGTACACACGGCCGGCACACCATCCGGGACGTCGCGGCCCGCGCGGGGGTCTCCGCCTCGACGGTCTCGCGCGTCCTCGGCGGCGCCTATCCGGTGAGCGCGGCCACCCGGACGCGGGTGATGGGCGCCGTACGCGACCTCGACTACGTCGCCGACGCGCGCGCCAAGGCCGTCGCGGGGGCGGGCACCCCGACCCTCGCGTTCGTACTCGACGACATCACGGGCCCCTCGTTCACGCACATGGCACACGGCGTGGAGCGCGAGGCCACCCTGCGCGGCCATCTGTGCCTGGTGTGCAGCACCGACGGCGACGCCGACCAGCGGCTGGCGTTCGTCGAGATGATGCGCGCCCAGCGCGCCGCCGCCGTGATCCTGGTGGGCGGCGCGGCGGACACACCGCGGGAACGGGAGCGGATGATCCGGACGGCCGAGTCCCTGCGGGCGGCCGGTTCCCGGCTCGTGCTGTGCGGACGGCCGCCGCTCGGCGGGGACGCCCCGGTGACGGTGATCGAGTACGACAACGAGGGCGGCGCCCAGGCGATCTGCGCCTATCTGCTGGCCCGGGGACACCGCCGGATCCTCTACCTCGGGGGCGCGCCGGACAACTCGACGGCGCGTGGGCGCGCCCGCGGCTATCTCGCGGCGCACGACGCCCTGGGGCTCGATCCCGATCCCGCGCTGCGGATCGAGGGGGACTTCACCCGGGACTCCGGCCACCGCCGCACCGCGCGGGCCCTCGCGGCCGGGCTCGACTTCACCGCCGTATTGGCCGCCACCGACATGGTGGCCGCCGGGGCGCTGACCGCGCTGCGCGAGGCGGGGCTGGACGTGCCGGGCGATGTGTCGCTCGCGGGGTACGACGACATCCCGTTCGCCCGTGACCTGCATCCGCCGCTCACCACGGTGCATGTGCCGTACGAGGAGCTGGGCCGGCTCGCGGTGCGCTCGGCGCTGGGCCGCGCGCCGGACGGCTCCCACGGGGCGGACGAGCATCTGCTGCTGGGAACACACGTGGTGGTGCGCGGTTCGGTGGCCGCCCCGGCCGCCGGAAGGGCCGGCGCGCCGTGACCGGCTCCGCCCCCGCCCCCGCGGCCTCCCCCGCCCTGACCACGCGCGCGCTGCGGTGGCTGGAGTTCCCCGCCCACCTCGCGGTGCTCAACCTGTGCTGGCTGGCCGCCGCGCTGCCGGTGGTCACCTCGTACGGCGCCGGGATCGCCCTGCATGTGGCGCTGCGCGCCTGGCGCGAGGACGGCGAGAGCCGGGTCGCGGCCGTCTTCTTCCGGGAGTTCCGCGCCCGGGTGCGCGGTTCGCTGCCGCTGGCCGCCGCCGGGCTGGTGACGACGGCCGGGCTGTGGCTGTCCGTCTCCTTCTGGCTCGGCGCGCCGGGGCCCCTGCTGGCGCTGGCCACCGCCGTGCTGCTGCCCCTCGCCGTGGTCACGTCCGATGGTCCTGTCGGGGCGCGCGGCGATGGGCTTCATGGGCGCCTACGTCGACTGCGACGACAAGACCGGGGTGGGCAAGAAGGTCTGCGACGACCTGGGCTTCTTCGACATCACCGACAAGGAGCAGGCGATGTTCATGGGCGGCCAGATCGCCTCGATCTCGTCACGCACCGAACTGCCCGGCGCCGCCTACCAGTTGCTCAAGATCATCACCTCGCCGGAGGCGGAACAGGATCTGGCGAAGCTCAATCTGGCGATCCCCGCCGCGCGGGCCGCCGAGGGCTCCGCGGTCGAGTCCTCCAATCCGGCGAGCGAGTTCGCGGGGAAGAACACCGCCTACTCCGCCTACTCCGGCGGCGCCGACAACTGGCTCCAGCTCCAGGACGAGTTCGCGCCCGCCCTCGACGAGGCCCTGCTGCGCCGCCGCACTCCTCAGCAGGCGCTCGACACTCTCGCCCGGAAGGCGGGTTCGATGTGACCACCACCGACACGGGCCCCCTGCCCGCCACCCGGCGTCCGCCGCGCTCCGCGCCCGCCGTCCACTCCCCGAAGGCCGCCCGGGCCCTGACCCGCCCGCAGCGCCGGGCGGGCTGGCTGCTGCTCGCGCCCGGCCTCGCCCACATGACCCTCTTCGTGGCCGTGCCGATGCTGCTGGCGCTCGGTTTCAGCTTCTTCGAGTACGACTTCCTCCAGGCGCCGCGCTGGGTCGGGCTGGACAACTACCGCACACTGCTGCACGACGACCGGTTCCACACCGCGCTGTGGAACACCACGCTGTACACGGTGGTGATCGTGCCGGTGGGCATGGCGCTGGCGCTGGCCATCGCCCTCGGCCTGGACCAGAAGATCAAGGCGCGCGCCTTCTTCCGTACCGCCTACTATCTGCCGCACATGACGGCGACCGTGGCCGTCGCCGTCGTCTGGCTCTGGCTGCTCGACCCGAACGCCGGCGCGCTCAACAACTTCCTCGCCCTGTTCGGCGTCGCCCGGGTCAACTGGCTCGGCTCCACGACATGGGCGCTGCCCGCCATCATGGCGCTGGGCATCTGGCAGGGGCTCGGCACCAAGATGGTGATCTACCTCGCCGCGCTCCAGACCGTACCGGCCGAGCTGAAGGAGGCGGCCCGGCTGGACGGCGCGAACCGGTGGCAGGTCTTCCGCAATGTCACCTGGCCGGCGATCGCGTCCGGGAACCTCTTCGTCCTCATCACGTCCGTCATCTTCTCGTTCCAGGTGTTCGAGCAGGTGTACGTGATGACGCGCGGCGGCCCGATCAACAGCACGCTCGTCCTCACCTACGACATCTATCTCAACGCCTTCACCCGGCTGAAGTTCGGCTACGCCTGCGCCGAGGCGGTCGTCTTCCTGCTGATCATCGGTCTGGTCACGCTCGCGGTGATGCGAATCAACAGGGGGGCGCGCGATGCGTAACACCACCATGTCCACCGCACGGCTGCCGCGCGCCCTGCTGTACGCGGTCCTCACGCTGGGCGCGGCCGTGATGCTCGTACCCTTCGCCTGGATGGTCCTCACGGCGCTCAAGCCGGCCGCCGAGCTGGGCAAGGGGACCTGGCTGCCGGAGCGGGTGCGGTGGGGCAACTTCGCGGACGCCTTCAGCGCCGCGCCGTTCGACGTCTACTTCCGCAACAGCCTGCTCATGTCGGTCAGTCAGACCCTGATCACGGTGGTCTTCGCGAGTGCGGCCGGCTACGCCCTGGCCCGTACCCCGATCCGGGGCCGCGGGCTGTTCTTCGGGCTCACCGTCGGCATGATCATGGTGCCGGTGTACGTGATCCTCATCCCGCGCTTCCTGATCGTCCGCTCGATCCCCTTCTTCGGCGGCAACGACTGGCTGGGGCAGGGCGGCACGGGGTGGCTCGACTCGTGGTGGGCGCTGATCGTGCCGGGCGCGCTGGCGCCGCTGTACATCTTCCTGGCGCGCCAGTTCTATGTCGATCTGCCGGACGAACTGGCGGACGCGGCACGGATCGACGGGCTCTCCGAGATCGGTATCTGGGCCCGGGTGATGACCCCGCTGATCAAGCCCGCGGTGATCACCATCGCGGTGTTCCAGTTCCAGTCGTCGTGGAACGACTTCCTGTGGCCGCTGCTGGTCACCCGCACCGACGAGATGCGTCCGATCCAGCTCGGACTGGCCGTGTTCAGCCATGCCGACATCGAGGTGCAGTGGAACTACCTGATGGCGGGGACGGCCCTCGCCACACTTCCGATGATCGCGCTGTTCCTCGTCGCGCAGCGGTACTTCGTCGAGGGCATGGCCTCGGCGGGACTGAAGGGCTGATGCCGATGACCACGGGAACCATCCGGCTCACGGACCGGTCGCACACCGCGTTGCGTCCGGCCACCGCCGCCCGCGTCACCGGCGGATTCCGGGCGGAGCGGCGCGCGACCAACGCGCGGGTGAGCCCCGGGAACGAGGAACTCGCCTCCTCCGTATTGGAATTGACGGCGCTGCTCACCGCGGCCCAGGACGCCGACGGCTATCTCCGGACATCGCCCATCGGCTGGCCCAGGCCGTCACCTCGGACCGGGTGATCATGCTGGAGGCGGGACGGATCGTGGAGGAGGGACCGCACGACCGGCTGATCGCGGCGGGAGGCCGCTACGCCGCGCTCTGGGCCGCCTGGTCGAGCCCTACGTCGGAACAGACGGCGGAGACGGAGGCCGGGGAGACGGGGGCCGGGGAGACGGGGGCCGGGAGCGCCGGCACTCCCGGCCCCCGGCCCAGGACCTTCCTGATCAGGCCGGGAACTCCATCCGGGCCAGCCGTACGGAGCCGCTCAGCGCGACATGGAGATCGCGCACGCCGGAGAGATGGATGCCGGTCCGCAGGGTGGTGTAGTCGTACGGCCCGCCGTCGCCCGCCGGGATCTCGAAGGACGCCACCCGGGTGCCCCCGGGCAGCGAGAGCAGCACGGTCCCCGCGCCCGACACCTCGATCTCGGCGGCCAGGGCGCCGTCGCCGAAGTCGCAGTCGCGGAAGACCAGTCGGCCCGTCCCGCCGTCGGCGGTGACCGCGTCGCCCGTCACCTTCGTCAGGTCGACGATCGCGGTGCCGGACTGTTCGTCGTAGTCGGCGGCGGACAGCCCCTTCGCCAGGACGGGCCTGGCGCGCGGTTCGTTCCTCGGCAGGGTGAGTTCGGCGCTGCGGCGGATGTCCGCGCTGGAGGCCGCCGCCTCGAACACGTACGGCCCGCCGGGCACGGTCCACACCCCGTGCGCCACGTCGTGATGGCCGAGCGCGGCCGTGGGCACGGTCAGTTCGACCGTACGGGACTCCCCCGCGGCCAGCCGGACGCGCGCGTGCCCGGCGAGGCGGCGGTGCGGGACGCGGACCCGGGGGTCGGCCTCGCGCACGTACAGCTGCACCACCTCGTCGGCGGCGCGCGCGCCGGTGTTGGCGACGGTGATCCGGGCGCGCACGGCGGCGCCGTCGGGCCCGTCGGGCAGGTCCACCTCCAGGCCGTCGTAGGCGAAGGAGGCGTACGAGAGGCCGTGCCCGAAGGGGTAGAGCGGGGTGCCGTCGAAGTAGAGATAGGTCTGCCGCGACCCGATGATGTCGTAGTCGAGCAGCCCGGCCGGATCGGTGTCGTTCGCGTACCAGGTCTGCGGCAGCCGGCCCGCCGGGGACACGTCCCCGGCCAGCACGCCGGCGAGCGCGGTGCCCGCGGCCTGCCCGCCGTGCGCGGTCCACAGCAGCGCCGGGAGCGCGGCGTGCGCGTCGGGCACGGCGTACGGGTAGGACGAGGTGAGGACGAGCGCGGTGCGCGGATTGGCGGCGTGGGCGGCCCGCCACAGCCGGTCCTGGTGGTCCGGCAGGGCGAGCGTCTCGCGGTCCTCGGTCTCACGGCCCGCCAGATGCGGGTCGTTGCCCGCCACCACGACGACCACCTCGGCGTTCGCCGCCGCGCGGGCCACGGCTTCCTCGCCGCGCTCGACGACGACGATCTCGAACGGCTCCCCGTGCTCGGCAACCTTCAGTCCGTCCGCGGCGACTGACACGTACCGACCGGTTCCCAGGTGCAGAAGGAGGTGTCCCCGGTCATGAGGTTCGAGCCGGAAGGACTCCTGGACCACCCAGCCGCCGGGCTGGTCGGCGGCGGCCCGTACGTGGCCGTCCTCGGCGACCGACAGATAGCGGCCGCCGGGGGCACGCAGGGTGAGCAGCCCGTTTCCCCAGTCGATCAGGGCCAGTTCGCTCGCGGCGGCCGGGTCGTCCGTGCGGGTCAGCGGCGGCAGGTCGGTACGGCCCGCGAGGAGCGCCGGGTCGAGCGAACCCTCCCGCGCCGGGTCCCCGGCGGCCGCGTCCCCGGCCGGCTCCGGTACCCGGATCCAGTCGCCCTTCGCGGTCCTCAGCTTCACCCGGTCCACGCCCTCGGCGAAGGTGACCCGGTCGGCGCCGAACCGCTCGCGCACGCCGTCGAGCGGGGTGGAGCGGTGGATCAGGGTGCCGCTGTACCAGTCGAGTTTGCACTCGTCGGCGAGGAGTCCGACCACCGCGATCCGGCCGCCGGGAGCCAGCGGCAGCAGGCCGTCGTTCTTGAGCAGGACGACGGCCTGCTCGGCGGCCTCCCGGGCGAGCGCCCGGTGGCCGGGAGTGTCCCAGCCGCCGTCGGTCTTGATGTCGGCGTACGGGTCGAGTCCCGGATCGAACTCGCCGAGCGAGAAGCGGACGGCGAGCTGGCGCCGTACCGCCGTGTCGATGTCGTCCTCGCCGATCAGCCCCCGGGCCAGGGCGCCGCGGACCCGGCCGGTCATGACGGAGGAGTCGGTGCCGTGGTCGGTGAAGCTGTCCACGCCCGCGCGCAGGGACGCGGCGGTGGCCTCCTCGTGGGTGTCGAAGTACGCCTCGGAGTCGGTGAGGTTGCTGGGCGCGCCGGCGTCGGAGCAGACCAGCAGCTCCTGCTCCGTCCAGGTGCGCAGCTGCTCGCGCAGATAGGGGGAGAGATGGTTGGGGCGCCCGTTGACCAGGTTGTACGCGGGCATGACACCGGCCACGGCGCCCGCCTCGACGGCCGCGCGGAAGGCGAGCAGGTCGTACTCGTGCAGGACGCGGGCGCTGACCGAGGAGGACGAGGTGGACCGGTCGGTCTCGTTGTTGTGCGCGAGCCAGTGCTTGAGCACCGGCGCGGTGCGCCAGTAGTCGGGGTGGTCGCCGCGCAGGCCCCGGGTGTAGGCGACGGCGATGGCGGAGGTGAGGCCGGGGTCCTCCGCGTACCCCTCCTCGTTCCGTCCCCACAGGGGGTTGCGGAGCAGATTCACCGTGGGCGCCCAGACGTTGAGGCCGACCCGGTCGTCGCGGGTGCGCATGGCGCGGACCTCGGTGGACACCGCCTCGCCGATCCGGCGCACCAGCTCCTCGTTCCAGGTCGCGCCGAGTCCGACCGCCTGCGGGAAGACGGTGGCCGGCCCCATCCAGGCCACCCCGTGCAACGCCTCCTGTCCGGTGCGGAAGGCGGCGACACCGAGGCGTTCCACGGCGGGGGCGTACTGGTGGAGCATGGCGGTCTTCTCGTCGAGGGTCAGCCGCGCGAGCAGATCGTCGACACGCGCGCTGCGGGAGAGCCGCGGGTCGCGGAAGGGCGGCTGGTCTGCGGTCACGGGTCTTCCCCCTGGAGGAGTTGTGGCGGAGCCCGGGCGGGCTCCCGGGCGTCCGGGCCGGTGGAGGTGGCTCCCGCCGACCTTTCGAAGCGCTTCGATGCTCCGAGTCTCTTCCCCGGGTGTCAAGACATCCCGGGACACCAACACGGATCAGCCACGACCCGGCAATGCCGCTGTGTCTCCGCTGTGTTGGCCTGGTGCACACCGTCAGTAAGGAATCTTGGAATCGACTCTTGTGCCTCCGGAGGCGTTCATTTAACCTCGCAGCAACATCGAAGCGCTTCGACAGATCACGGCCGGTTCAGCGGTGGATGTTTCCCGTAACGCCCGCTCCAGATCAGTCGGTCAGGCCGGCGCCGTGACCGGCACTGGTTACGCCCGCTCCACGCATGACACCGCAGCGGACCGGCGGGCTCTCCCGCCGGTGTTCCCGCGCACCACGAAGGGTTGACGCAATGACGCCGAAGTCCTCCTCCGTCCCCAGCCGGAGAAGCTTCCTCGCCTCGACCGCGGTCGCCGCCGCGGCGGTGGCCGGCGGGGCACCGCTGCTCACCGCCTGCTCGGGCTCCTCGGAGAGCAACAGCAAGGGCGGCACCACCTCCGGCAAGGACGCCGGCAAGCTCCTGCCGGCCTTCGTGGCGCAGAACGTCGTCACCCCGGACATTCCGTCGAAGAACGGCTCCTCCGTCGGGTTCACCCAGCCGCTCAAGATGACCGACCTGAAGGCGTCGGTGCCCACCCCGCTCGGCAAGGGCGGCACGGTCAAGGTGATGGCACCGTTCTGGGGGTCGCCGCCGAAGAGCCAGAACCCGTACTACACGGCGATGAACAAGGCCATCGGCGCCGATATCGTCTTCCAGAACCAGGACGGCAACACCTACGACCAGAAGCTCGGCGCGGTGCTGGCCTCCAGCGAGATCCCCGACATGGTGGTGATCCCCGGCTGGAACCTGGGCGGCAAGATCCCGTCCGCGGTGATCAGCAAGTTCGCCGACCTCGGGCCGTACCTCTCCGGTGACAAGGTCAAGGAGTACCCGAACCTCGCGGCGATCCCCACCGACGCCTGGCAGCGGTCACTCTTCGGCGGCAAGCTGCTGGGCATCCCGATGCCGGCGGCATGGGTGCCGAACATCGTGCCGTACTACCGCAAGGACGTCTTCGACAAGGAGGGGTACACCCTGCCCACCTCGGCGGACGCGTTCCTGGCGCTGGCGAAGGAGATCACCGACGCCAAGGCCAAGCGCTGGGCGTGCGACGACATGAAGTGGACGGCGTTCAGCAGCTTCGGGGTGGCCTCCGGCCAGGAGAAGCCGCTCGGCTGGAACATGGTCGACGGTAAGCTGGTCTACCGGATCGAGACCGACGCGTATCTCGAAGCGCTGGAGTGGACCCGGAAGCTGTACGCGGCCGGGGTGGTCCACCCGGACGCCAAGGCGGGCAAAACCCAGGGCGACCCGGCGCTGCGCTTCACCTCCGGCGAGACCCTGATCTACAACCAGGACATCTCCCACTGGCACGCGAAGACCGCCGAGCAGGAAGCGCAGAACACCGGCGTGGTGATCTGGGGCATGGACATCTTCGGCCACGACGGCGGTGATCCGACGCTGTGGGCCGGGTCCCCCGCCGGCATCTGGTCGTTCATCAGCAAGAAGGCGCCCGAGTCGGTGGTCAGGGACGCGCTGGCCGCCGCCAATGTGACGGCCGCGCCGTACGGCACCAAGGAGTACATGCTCACGAACTACGGGGTGGAGGGGGTGCACTACACCCTCAAGGACGGGCTGCCCGTGAAGAACGAGAAGGGCAACAACGACGTCGTCAACGCGTATGTGATGCTCGACGGCCCGGCCCCCACCATCGCGCACCCCGACCTGCCCGAGGTCACCAAGGCGATGGTGCGGTGGCAGCAGCGGATGGGCGCCTTCACGAAGAAGTCGTCCTTCTACGGGCTGCAGATCGTCGAGCCGGCCCGCTACACCAATCTCGCCAACGACTTCGAGCAGTTGGAGGACGATGTGGTGCGCGGCCGGAAGAAGATCAGCGACATGCAGCAGGCCGTCAACGACTGGCGCAGCGGTGGCGGCGACAAGCTGCGCGACTGGTACCGCAAGCTGCTGGACGACAACGCGCCGCAGGGGTGACGGAGTGTCGCACAGTACCGCGCCCGGCACCGCCCGGACGCCCGACGACAAGAGCAACGAGGACAGCGGGAGCGACGGGAGCGACGACGGCTCCGTCGATGTCCGGGTCCCCCGGGCCCGCGCGGGCCGCGGTGCCGGTCCCGTGGCGGGCGGCGCGGCCGCCGCGGGAGTCACCGGCCGTGTGCCCCTGCGGGTGCGGCTGAGGCGGGACCGTGTCCTGATCCTGATGACCCTGCCGGTCGTGCTGCTCGTCCTGGTCTTCAACTACCTGCCGATCCTGGGCAATGTCGTCGCCTTCCAGGACTACGACCCGTACATCAGCGACAACGGCGTGGTCTCCATCCTCAATTCGCCCTGGGTGGGTGTGGAGCAGTTCCAGCGGCTCTTCGCGGACTCGGCGTTCTGGGACGCCGTGGCCAACACCCTGGTGCTGTTCATCATCCAGCTGGTGCTGTTCTTCCCGATCCCGATCCTGCTCGCGCTGGTCATCAACAGTGTGATCAGGCCCCGGGTGCGGGCCGTCGCGCAGGCCGTGCTCTATCTGCCGCACTTCTTCTCGTGGGTGCTGGTCATCACCGTCTTCCAGCAGATCTTCGGCGGCGCCGGCATCATCGCGCAGAACCTGCGGCAGCGCGGCTACGAGGGCTTCGACCTGATGACCGACCCGGAGGTCTTCAAGTTCCTGGTCACCTTCGAGGGCGTCTGGAAGGACGCGGGCTGGGGCATCATCGTCTTCCTGGCCGCGCTCACCTCCGTCAGCCCCGATCTGTACGAGGCCGCCGCCATGGACGGCGCGAACCGCTGGCGCCGGATGTGGCACGTCACCCTGCCCGCGCTGCGGCCGGTCATCGCCCTGCTGCTGGTGCTGCGCGTCGGCGACGCGCTCACCGTCGGCTTCGAGCAGATCCTGCTGCAACGGGACGCGGTGGGACCGGGCGCCGCCGAGGTCCTCGACACCTATGTGTGGTGGAACGGCGTGCGCAACCAGGACTTCAGTTACGCGGCGGCGGCCGGCATCGTCAAGGGCGTGGTCAGCCTCGGGCTGGTGCTCGCCGCCAACAAGATCGCCCATCTGATGGGTGAGCAGGGGGTGTACAAGAAGTGAGCACACTGACCACTCCCCCGGCGGAGCCGGCCGCGAACCCCCGGGCGGCGGTCCGCACCGGTCCGTGGGCGGCCGGTCCCCGGCCCGTGTGGGAGGAGGAACCCAGCAGGGCCGGACTCGCCGGCAAGGGCATCGTGCTGGCGGGCGCCTGTCTCGCCGTGCTCTTCCCGCTCTGGATCGTGCTGGTCACCAGCCTCTCCAGCAAGCAGACCATCCAGGAGGCGGGCGGCCTGGTGCTGATCCCGCGCGGGATCACGTTCATCGCGTACCAGGAGCTGCTCAGCGGCGGCCAGGTCACCCGCGCGGCGCTGATCAGTGTGGCGGTCACCCTGGTGGGCACGGCCTTCTCGATGACGGTGTCGGTGCTCGGCGCGTACGGGCTCTCCCGCTCCGGATCGCTCGGGCACCGCTGGATGCTGATGCTGCTGCTCGCCACGATGTTCTTCGGCGCCGGCCTGATCCCCACCTATCTGCTGGTGCAGACGCTGGGGCTGACCGACACCTATCTCGCGCTGATCCTGCCGAGCGCGGTGAGCATCTTCAACATCCTGGTGCTGCGCGGGTTCTTCATGGGAATCTCCGCCGAACTCACCGACAGCGCGCGCATCGACGGGGCGGGTGATCTGCGCATCCTGTGGACCATCGTGCTGCCGCTGTCGCGCGCGGTGATCGCGGTGATCACACTCTTCTACGCGGTGGGGTACTGGAGCGCGTGGTTCAACGCGTCCCTCTACCTCAGCGACCAGGACATGATGCCGCTGCAGAACGTCATGATCCAGCTCGTCCAGAAACAGGAGCCGCCGGTCGGTCTCGGCCAGGCGATCAGGGCGGGCGAACTCTCCCAGCTGGCCGTGCAGATGGCGGTGATGGTGATCGCGCTCCTCCCGGTCGCCGTGCTGTCGCCGTTCGTCCAGAAGCACTTCAAGAAAGGCATGCTCACCGGCGCAGTCAAGGGCTGACGAGGCCGGTGCCCCGCACGCACTCCCTCCCCCCGCTCCCCCCACGACGGAAGGTGACGTCATGTCCGACCCCTCCCACGGACCCAGCAGACGTACGGTCCTCACCACGGCCTCGGGGGCCGCCGCCGCGCTCGCCCTCACCTCCACCTCGGCCCCCGCCCTCGCCGCGCCGCGCGACCGGGCGGCGGACACCACGCGGCCCGGTGCCTCCGCCGCTGCCGCCGCGCAGGCGTACACCTGGCGCACGGCGGCCATCGGCGGCACCGGGTTCATCACCGGTGTGCTGTTCCATCCGGCGGTCAAGGGGCTCGCCTACGCCCGTACGGACATCGGCGGCGCCTACCGCTGGGACGACGGGGCGCAGCGCTGGACGGCGCTCACCGACCATCTCGGCTGGGACGACTACAACCTGCTCGGCGTCGAGGCCCTGGCCGTCGACCCGAACCAGCCGGACCGGCTCTATCTCGCGCTCGGCGCCTACGCGCAGTCCTGGGCGGGCAACGGCGCCGTGCTGCGCTCGAACGACCGGGGCGCGACCTGGAGCCGGACGGACCTCTCCGTGAAGCTCGGTGCCAACGAGGACGGGCGCGGCACGGGCGAACGGCTGCTGGTGTCCCCGCTCAGCGGTGACACCCTCTACCTCGGGACCCGGCACGACGGGCTGCTGAAGTCGACCGACCGGGGTGCCAGCTGGGCCTCGGCCCCGTTCCCCGCCTCCGTCAACGCGGGCGGCCAGGGGATCACGTTCCTGGTGGCCGCCGGGCGCGTGGTGTACGCGGGGTGGGGCGACGGCGGCAGCGCCCTCTACCGCACCACCGACGGGGTGAACTGGCAGGCGGTCCCCGGCCAGCCGTCCGGGGCGTCGGCGCAGGTGCCGATCCGCGCGGCCTACGACGCGGGCTCCGCCGCCCTGTACGTCACCTACGCCAACACCCCGGGCCCCAACAACCAGACCGACGGATCCGTCCGCAGGCTCGACACCGCCACCGGCGCCTGGACGGACGTGACTCCCGTCAAGCCGTCGGGCGGCGATCAGTTCGGCTACGGCGGTGTGGCCGTCGACGCCCGGGTCGCCGGTACGGTCGTGGTCTCCACCAACAACCGCTGGGGTCCGGTCGACACGCTCTACCGGTCCACCGACGGCGGACGCGTCTGGACCTCGCTCAAGGACTCCGCGACGCTGGACGTCCGGGAGACGCCGTATCTGAACTGGGGCGGCACCGCCAAGTTCGGCTGGTGGATCCAGGCCGTCGCGCTCGATCCGTACGACTCGAAGCACCTGGTGTTCGGGACCGGCGCGACCCTCTTCGGCACCCGCGACCTGGTGCGCTGGGCGCCGGAGATCCGCGGTCTGGAGGAGTCGGCGGTGCGCCAGCTCATCGCGCCGCCGTCCGGGGGCGCCCAACTCCTCAGCGGGCTGGGCGACATCGGCGTGATGTACCACGAGTCGCTGACCGCATCGCCGTCCCGTGGCATGGCCGCCAATCCGGTCTTCGGCTCGGCGACCGGGCTGGCCCTGGCCACGCTCAACCCGACGTACGTGGTGCGGGCGGGCTGGGGCGACGCGGGCAACGGGGCCTCCTCGACGGACGGCGGCCAGAGCTGGCGTCCTTTCGCCGCGCAGCCCGCCATCGCCTCCTCCGCGCCGGGACCGATCGCGGTGAGCGCCGACGGCGCGACACTGCTGTGGTCGTTCGTCCACTGGGACGGTACGAAGCACCCCGGGTTCCGCTCCACGAACGGCGGCGCGAGCTGGAGCGAGGTGACCACCTTCCCCAAGGGCGCGGTGCCCGTCGCCGATCCGGTGGACCCCCGGCGGTTCTACGCGTACGACACGGACGCGGGCGCCGTGCTGCGCTCCACGGACGGGGGCGCGACCTTCGTACGGGGCGCGAGCGGGCTGCCGGCCGGCGATGTGCAGTTCCGGATCGCGGCGGCCCCCGGCCGGACCGGCGATCTGTGGCTGTCGGCCAAGTGGAACGGGCTGTACCGGTCGACCGACGGCGGTACGTCCTTCACCAAGGTGACCAGTTGCTGGGGCTCGTACGCCCTGGGCTTCGGCAGAGCGGCCCCCGGCGCCTCGTATCCGGCGGTCTTCCAGACGGGCGCCACCGAGAACTTCGTCGGGGTCTACCGCTCCGACGACACCGGGGGCAGCTGGACCCGGATCAACGACGACTCCCGTCAGTGGGGGTGGACCGGCGAGACGATCACCGGTGACCCCCGGGTGTACGGCCGCGTCTACCTCGGCACCAACGGCCGGGGCATCCAGTACGGAGATCCCGCCTGATGTCCTCCCTGAACGACTCGACCCGCGGCCGGGTGCTCTTCGGCGGCGACTACAACCCCGAGCAGTGGCCGGAGGAGGTGTGGTCCGAGGACGTACGGCTGATGCGGGAGGCCGGTGTCAACTCCGTCACCCTGGGGGTCTTCTCCTGGGCGAAGATCGAACCACGCCCCGGCGCACGGGACTTCGGCTGGCTGGACCGGCTGATGGATCTCATGGAGCACGCCGGGATCGGGGTGCTGCTGGCCACTCCCACTGCCTCTCCGCCGCCGTGGATGGGCGCGCGCCATCCGGAGACCCTGCCGCGCGACGAGGACGGGCGCACGGTGTGGTGGGGCTCGCGGCAGCAGTTCTGCGCCAGCTCACCGGTCTACCGGGACTACGCGGCGGCGCTCACCGAGGATCTGGCGGAGCGCTACGCGGGCCATCCGGCGCTGCGGATGTGGCACATCAACAACGAGTACTGCACCCACTGCTGGTGCGACGAGACGGCCCGGCACTTCCGACGCTGGCTGCGGGCCCGGCACGGCGATCTCGACGCGCTCAACGAGTCGTGGGGCACGGCCTTCTGGAGCCAGCGCTACGACGACTGGGACGAGATCATCCCGCCGCGCCGCGCGCAGTACATGAAGAACCCGGGGCAGGTGCTGGACTTCCGGCGCTTCACCTCGGACGCGCTGCTGGAGTGTTTCACTGCGGAGCGCGACATCGTGCTGCGGCACACTCCTGACACCCCGGTGACCAGCAACTTCATGCCGCTCTGGTCGGGTCAGGACGCCTGGCGGTGGGCCGAGGAGGAGGATGTCGTCTCCGTCGACATCTATCCGGATCCGCGGGACCCGCTCGGCGGTCAGTACAACGCGATGGTCGGCGACATGACCCGCTCGCAGGCGCGCGGCCCGTGGGTGCTGATGGAGCAGGCCGCCGGTCCGGTGAACTGGCGGGGTGTCAACCATCCCAAGCCGCCGGGGCTGAACCGCCTGTGGTCGCTCCAGTCGGTGGCCAGGGGCGCCGACGCGGTGTGCTACTTCCAGTGGCGCCAGTCCCGTCAGGGCGCGGAGAAGTTCCACTCCGGAATGCTGACCCACGCGGGCGAGCAGGGCCGCACCTTCCGGGAGATCAAGCGGCTCGGCGCCGATCTCGACCGGCTCGGACCGTATGTGACGGGCACTCAGGTGAAGAGCGAGATCGCCGTCCTGCACGACTGGGACTCCTGGTGGGCGGACCAGCAGGACGGCCGGCCCTCGGCGCGGCTCGACTACACCGAGGTCATGCGCGCCTGGCACCGGGCCCTGTGGGAGTCGAACCTGCCGGCCGCCTTCGCCCGTCCCGACCACGATCTGAGCGGGTACCGGCTGGTCGTGGTGCCGCACCTGTATCTGCTCGGCGACGCGGCGATCGACAATCTGGCCGGGTACGTGCGGGGCGGCGGCACCCTGGTCTCCGGCTTCCTGACCGGGGTCGCCGATGAGGACGACCGGGTGCGGCCGGGCGGGATGGACGTACGGCTGCGCGAACTCTTCGGCATCGGCACGGTCCACGAGTGGTGGCCGCTCGACGCCGACGAGAGCGTGGAGTGCGACGGTTTCCGCGCCACCCTGTGGTCGGAGGAGCTGGAGCTGTCGACGGGCGAGGCCGTCGCCTCCTACCGCAGCGGGGAGCTGGCTGGCTTCCCGGCGGTGGTACGGGCGGGACGCGCCTGGTACGTCTCGACGCTGCCGGAGCCCGAGGCCCTGCGGGGTCTGCTCGCCCGGATCGCGGACGGCGCGGGGGTGACGCCCGCGCTGGAGGGGCTGCCGTCCGGGGTGGAGGCCGTACGCCGCGGCGACCTGCTCTTCCTGCTCAACCACGGCGCGAAGGCCGTCGCCTTCCCGGTCGCCGGTGACCATCACGATGTGCTCGCCGGCCGTCCGGTGGACGGTCCGGTGGAACTGGAGCGCCACGGCGTGGCCGTCCTGCGGGAGGCCACGCCCTGAACAGAGCCGCACCATCCCCCCACGAATCCCCCATGGAAGGGACGCCATGAAACTCCGCACCCCGGGCAAGCTGCTGCTCGCCCCCGTGGCCGCGTTCGCCGCACTCGTCGGCTTCGCCGCCGCGCCCGCCCAGGCCGCCATCTGGTCCTCGTCGGACCAGTGGGGCAACTACACCACCTCCGACGGCTACATCCTCTACAACAACATCTGGGGTTCGGGCGCGGGCTCGCAGTCCATCTGGGCCAACTCCTCCTCGAACTGGGGAGTGTGGGCCAACCACCCGAACACCGGCGGCATCAAGTCCTACCCCAACGCCAAGAAGATCGTGAACAAGCCGCTCAACTCGCTGACTTCCCTCAAGAGCGGCTACAACGTGACCGTACCGTCGTCGGGCGCGTACAACACGTCGTACGACATCTGGGACACCAACTACAACTACGAGATCATGCTCTGGGTGAACTACCGCGGAGCGGTCGGTCCGCTCGGCACCTCGCAGGGGAACCTGACGCTGGGCGGTCACACCTGGACCGTCTACAAGGGGAGCAACGGCTCCAACGAGGTCTTCTCGTTCCTGCGCACCTCGAACTCCACCTCGGGAACGGTCGACGTGCTGCCGATCCTGAAGTGGATCAAGGACACCAAGGGCTGGTGGGGCAATGTGACCGTCGGTGACGTCCAGTTCGGGTACGAGATCACCTCGTCCTCCGGCGGTCTGGACTTCACGACCAACAGCTTCTCGGTGTCGAGCAGCTGACGGGGCATCACCGGCTACAGCGGGTTCCCGGGCACGGCCCGGGGGCCCGCGCTCTCCCGTACGGTCAGCTCGGGCTTGATCAGCACGACCTCGTCCGCGCCGCGTCCCGCGAGCTTGGCGACCACCTGTTCGACGGCGTGCCGCCCCATCTCCTGGGCGGGAACGGCGACGGAGGTGAGGGGGACCGAGGCGTGGACGGCCACCTGGTCGGGACAGATGGCGACCACCGAGACGTCCTCGGGCACGGCCCTGCGGTGCTGGCGCAACAGGGCGAGCAGCGGGTCGGTGGCGGCCTCGTTCTGTACGACGAAGGCGGTGGTGCCGGGGCGTTCGTCGAAGATCCGGCCGACGGTGGCGGAGACGGCCGCGTAGCTGCCCTCGCAGGGGCGGTGCAGCAGTCTGAGTCCGAGTTCGCCGCTGCGTTCGCGCAGTCCGCTCAGGGTGCGTTCGGCGAAGCCGGTGAGCCGTTCGTAGACGCCGGGCGCCTCGCCGATGACCGCGATCTCGCGGTGGCCGAGCCCGGCCAGATGCTCCGCGCACAGCGCGCCGGCGGCGGCGAAGTCGAGGTCCACGCAGCTCAGCCCGGTGGTGTCGGCGGGCAGTCCGATGAGGACGGCGGGCCGCTGAGCCTCGCGCAGCAGGGGCAGCCGGTCGTCGTGCAGCTCCACGTCCATGAGGATCATCGCGTCGGCCAGCGCGCTGCCCTCGATGCGGCGGACGGCGGTGGGGCCTTCCTCGCCGGTCAGCAGCAGGACGTCGTATCCGAAGGTGCGGGCGGTGGTGGCGACCGCGATGGCGATCTCCATCATCACCGGTACGTACATGTCGGTCCGCAGGGGCACCATGAGCGCGATGATGTTGGACCGGCTGCTGGCCAGGGCGCGGGCCCCGGCGTTGGGGTGGTAGCCGAGCTGTTCGATACTGCGCTCGACCCGCTCCCGTGTGGTGGCGGAGATGGACCGCTTGCCGCTGAGGACATAACTCACCGTGCTGGCGGAGACTCCGGCATGCTGAGCTACATCGGCGAGGGTGACCATACAGCTCTCCAAAGCGGGCCTTGTGGGGTGAAGCGCTTCGACGCACCGGCCTCCGAGCGTAATGTCCCGCGCTGTGACCTGTCCATAGTCGGATCGAAGCGCTTCGACTCCGGCTGAATCCTCGTGTGCGGCCCGGACATACGTGAGGAGGCCGCGGCTCGGGAGCCGCGGCCTCATCACATCACGCCCTGCGGGAGGTTCCGTTACGGAGCCGGTGCGCTCACCAGGCGACCGGGAGCCCGTGGACCCCGTACACGATCATGTCGGTACGGAAGCGGATGTCCTCGAACGGCACCGCGAGCCGCAGCCCCGGCAGCCTGCGGAGCACGGCCTCCAGGGCGACCTGGAGTTCCAGCCGCGCCAGCGGCTGGCCCAGGCACTGGTGCACGCCGAAGCCGAAGGCGATGTGGCGGCGCGCGTCGCGCCCCACGTCGAGGCCGTCGCCGGACGGGAAGACCTCCTCGTCGCGGTTGGCGGTGTTGAGCAGGCACAGCACGCCCTCGCCGGCGCGGATGGTCCGGCCGCCTACGGTGACGTCCTCGGTGGCGGTCCTGGCGAGTCCGTTGTGGACGATGCTCAGATAGCGCAGCAGCTCCTCGACCGCGCCCTTGATCAGGGAGGGGTCGTCGCGCAGCAGGGCGAGCTGGTCGGGGCGGCGCAGCAGGGCCAGCACGGACAGCGCGGTCATGTTGGCGGTCGTCTCGTGGCCGGCGACGAGCAGCAGGAAGCCCATGCCGGCCACCTCCTCGACGCTCAGTTCGCCGCGCTCCATCAGCCGGCTGATGATGCCGTCGTCGGGACTGCTCCGCTTCAGCTTCGCCAGATCGGTCAGATACTGGCTCACCTCTCCCTGGGCGGCGGCCAGTGCCTCGGGCGACGAGCGGACGTTCAGCAGGACGGCGCTGCGGCTCTGGAAGAACTCGTGGTCCTCGTAGGGCACTCCGAGCAGCCGGCAGATCACCAGGGAGGGCAGTGGCAGCGCGAACTCGCCGACCAGATCGGCGGTGCGGCCGGTGGCGGTCATCCGGTCCAGCAGGTCGTCGGTGATGCGCCGGACATCCGGGCGCATCGACTCGACCTTCTTGACCATGAATTCGGCGGTGAGCATTCGGCGCATCCTGGCGTGGCCCGGGTCGTCCATGCCGATGAAGCTCGGCCTGCCCCTGGGAAGCCTCTTGCGCGCGGCGCTGAGGAAGGGGAAGCCGGGCCGCCGGGCATCGGCGCTGAACCGCCGGTCGCCCAGCACCGTTCTGACGTCCTCGTGACGGGTGATCAGCCAGCACGGGGAGTCGTCCCACAGCTGTACGCGGGTGACGGGGGACTCCTCGCGGGCCCGTTCGTAGGCGGGCGGCGGATCGAAGGGGCAGCCGCCCCGGGAGGCGGGCGCGGTGAGCTGCGGAGTGTGTTCGGTGACGGTCACGGGGGGGTCTCCTTCGCGCGCGGAGCGGACCTGGATTACCTGGATTACTTTGACAAAAGCAATTAACGCACGGTCACGCTAACGCCCACCGGCGGTGAGCGAAAGGGGTACGGCAGGGAAGGTCCAGGTTGTCCGGATGCGGTCCATGACACACCCGCACCCTTGCGCGGCGATGCCGCTAGAGTTCCCCCATGCCGGACGCCACCAGTCACTCCACGCCGGATGCCGCCACGGTTCAGGAACCCACCGCCGCACTGGAACACACGCTGACCTCGCTGTCCTATCTGCTCACCCGCGCCCAGGCGCACGGCGAACAGATCTCCAGGGCCGGGGTCAACGCGCACCGCTCGGACGTCTATCTGCTGTTCGCGCTCGACCAGCGGGAAGGCGTCTGCCGGGTCGGTGACCTCGCGACCGGGCTCATGGTCGAGCCCTCGCACGTCACCCGGCAGATCGACCGGCTCCAGTCACAGGGGCTGGTCGAGCGCACCACCGACCCGCTCGACGGCCGGGCGCGCCGGGTGGCGATCACGGAGTCCGGTACGGCGCTGCTGACCCGGCTCCGGCTGGCCAACAGGGCCAGTCTCCAGCAGGCGTTGCACGGTTTCGCGGAGGCGGACATCACCACCACCGTCACCGTGCTGCGGCAGCTCGTGGACGGCTACGCCCGCCGGATGCGCGCGTCCGGCTCCGGGCACGCCGACTCACCGGCCGACTGACACCGAACGGCCGACAGGTCCTAACCGGCCGAATCCGCCCGGACTTCGGGGTCCGGCTTCTTCCCCGGCGCGCGCCTCCGCCAGCGGCGCGGCTCCTGATCGGGCAGCCAGCCGAAGGCCATGGACGAGCCGATGACGCCGAGAAGCAGGCCGACGAAGAAGCCGCCCAGGTTGGAGGTGATCCAGCTGCCGAGCGAGACCAGTACGCCGACGACCGAGTAGAACAGCCGCTGGGCCGGGTTGAGGATCATCAGCAGCCCGCACACCGCCATGACCAGCGGCAGAAGATACGCGGCGATGCCTCCCGCGCCCGCCTGGAGCACCACCGAGATGGACGCCTGCTCGGTCAGCAGGATCTCTCCCCCGCCCAGCAGCAGCAGAAGCCCGCCCCAGAAGGGCCGGCGTCTGCGCCAGGCGGCGAAGGCGCGCGGCGGGCGGCGTCCGCCGGCCGGGACAGCCGCCCCGGCCGGCGGACGCGACGCGGCGGAAGCCACGCTCAGCAGCCCTTCGAACTGAACTTGAGGTGCAGGTTGGGCAGCCTGAACTTGGCCGCCGTGGTGGCCCAGTTGGTCTGCCGCAACTTGGTGATGGTGACGGTGTCGGCCTGCTGCCCGAAGACACCCAGCGGACCCTTGACGCCCGCCTTGGTGAAGGTGCTGGCGTCCCCGCCGATCTCGATGTTGTCGAAGGAGGCGTCGTCGCCCGACAGCACCGTGGAGTCGGTCGTGAGGTCGGTCGCCGCGACGGGGGTGCCCTTGTCCCCGGCGGTGATGTGCAGGTACGTGCCGCCGAGTTCGACGCTCTGGCACAGCTTGGTGAGTTTGGCGCTCTTGATGGCGGACACGACCGTGAGGACCTGACCGCCGGTGTCACCGGCGTTGGGGCTGCCCTCAGCCATGTTGTCCAGGGCGCCGAACTGCTCGAAGCCCTGGCCCTCCAGACGGTCGGCGGTGACCGTGAAGGGCATGCCGGAGATCGCGAACTGCGCGGCGATGGCCCCCTGTGCCGTGAGAACCACCAGGGTGGCCGCCACGGCGAACGCGGGCACCCCCATCAGAGCGGCCCGGCGCAGCCGTACCCGCCCTCGCGGCGCGGCTCTCAGGGGCGTTTCACCGCCGGTGTGTTCGGACGTTGCCATGAGCTGCTCCCGAAGGTGTGTTGACCGGAACGAGCTTGCGCGGCGATGCCCTGGCGCGGACACTCCCGGCACCGACGGGCTTCCTCGAACACGGCGCCGGCGCGGCCATGGGAGTCGCCGTCAAGTTACTCCCAGGTATCAGGCGGGTCAACCACCCTGTGGCAATTGTGTGTTGCTCATGTGGACGCCGCCCGAGGCAACGTCCTGACGTGAGGGTACCGTGGGTAACTTTCGTCGGCCGGTTCCCTCTCGAACCCTTGACTCCGGCTGTGGGCGGGGTCTACAACCCTCTTGGGTTTCCTTCTGAACCGCGCTCGTTCGCGCCGCGGATCGGGTCCATGGCGCTGGACCCGGTCGGCACCCCCAGGAACATGTGCACCGGCGAGCCGACGATCGCCGTCCACGACGACTCGCGCGGCCGAGCCGCGTCGCCGGGCCGTATCCACAACGCCTCATCCCGAACGCTTCATCCCGCCACTCGCGAAAGGGACTTCGCATGGGTGCACGACGTACTGTCCTCACGGCCGCCGGCCTCACCGCCGTCGCCGCACTCCTTGCCACCGGCACCGCCTCGGCCACCGGATCCGCCGCCGCCGCGAACAACGTACTCACCTACGGCAGCGCCGCGGGAGCGGCCGTCGGGGTCGGTGATGTGCTCACCTCCGCACTGAGCAGCGGTACGACCGTGGCGATCCGCACGACCTCCGGCGGATCCACCGGAATCACCTGCACCGCCTCGCAGTTCACCGCGGCCGTCACGGCCAATCCGACCGCTCCCGGCACCGCCACGGAGTCGGTGACGGCGCACACCTTCGGCGGCTGCACCAGCAACATCCTGGGCACCACCGGCGTCCAGAGCATCACGGTCGGCAATCTGCCCTACGTCGCGTCGGCCACCTCGGCCGGGGCGCTCGCGGTGACGGCGGGGAGCGCGGGCTCCGTGCAGACGACCGTCCGGCTCAACACCATCCTCGGCCTGACGACCTGCGTGTACACCTCCACCGGGCTGAACGGCACCACGTCCAACACCGGCAACTCGATCACCTTCGCCAACCAGCTGTTCACCAAGTCCTCGGGGCCCGTCACCTGCCCCGCCTCCAGCTACTTCTCCGCCACCTACGGGCCGGTCCAGGACACCAGCCAGTCCGGCAGCCCCGCCGTCTTCGTGAACTGAGACCGCGGATCCCAAGGCCACCGGGGCCGCTCCCCCACGCCCCGGTGGCCGCCCCGGTGCCCGTACGGCCGCTCACGGACGGGCCCGCCCGGAGGTGCGGCCCCCGCCGCCGTCGGTGGTGACGGTCCGCAGCGGGGCGAGCGTCGGGACGCGGGCCGTCGTGCTGTACGACGCGGTGGTCGGTGAGGGCGTGAAGCCGGGGGCGCTGTCCCTGCTGATGAAGGGCGAGCGGCTGATGCCCGGCACACGGTGGCAGGGCATCCCCGCCGAGGCCGTGGCCGAGCGGCACGCCGCCGCCCCCGCTCTCGCTCTCGCTCTCGCTCCCGACAGCCTGATCAGGAAACCGTGACCGCCACCGCAATCCTCGGCTCCCCTCGCCGCGGCGAGGGGAGCGGACGCCCCCGGCCGCGCGTCAGGGCGTCCTGCCGGGCAGCGGGACCAGCTCGCCCACCTCGCCGAGGACGGCCTCCGGCTCGGCCACCCGGGCGAGGGACCAGAAGAGGAGCGCCACACCGGTGGCGCCCGGGTCCGGGGTGCCGAGGACACGGTCCCCGATGTAGGACGCCCGGCCGCGCCGGGCCCGGATATGGGCCGTCGCGGCGGCACCGGCCAGCGCGGCGCGCGCGGCGTCCGCGAACTTCTCGCCGCCGACGAGCGCGTCGCGGGCCGGTACGAGGGCGTCGACCATCGTGCGGTCGCCCGGCTCGGCCTCCCCCACGCGCCGGATCGCCGCGAGCCCCTCCCGTACCCCGCTCGCCCAGCCGTCCCGCTCGTCCGGCTCCTCGGCGAGCGCGCGGCTGATCGCGCTGAGGAGCAGCCCGATCAGCGGGCCGCTGGTGCCGCCGACCTGGTCGAGGAAGACCGATCCGGCGACGGCCACGGCCGGTTCGTCCGGGCTCGCGTCCAGCGCGGCGACGGTCAGGTCGAGGCCCTCGCAGAGGTTGTCCCCGAAGTCCCCGTCACCGGAGATCTGGTCGAGGGCCGTCAGTGCTGCATGGGCGGTATGCGCGGCTTCTGCGTAGAGGCGCAGCACGCGTGCCTGGTCGATGGTCATCGGTTCAGCTCCTGTGACTCCTGGGAGGGAAAGGCCGGCGTACGCGATGGTGCCTGCCACCACCCCAGCCAGCCGGGGCGCACCGCCGTCATGGTGACGGAGAATCCGCTCATGTCGAGCGCGGGGACGTGGGTGCCGACGAGCTGGCCCAGGACGGGGACGCCGCGCTTGTCCAGTAGGCGGCGGATCCGTTCGTGGACGGCGTACAGCTCCAGTTGGGTGGTGGCGCCGAGACCGTTGACGAGGAGGATGACGCCGTCGCGGGTGTCGGGCAGGGCGTCGAGCACCTGCGCGGTCATGCGTTCGGTCAGTTCTTCGAACGGCGGCCTGGTGATCGTCTCCGCGGCGCGCTCGCCGTGGATGCCCACGCCGTACTCGACCTCGTCGGTGCCGAGGGGGAACGCCTCGCCTCCCCTGGAGGGCGAGGTCTGGGCGCGGCCCGCGACGGCGACGCTGCGCGAGGCGGCGCAGAAGGCGGTCCCGAGCGCGGCCAGCTCGTCGAGGCCGAGTCCGCTGTCGGCGGCGCCGCCGAGCAGTTTCTCGATGATCACGGTGGCTCCGGTGCCCCGGCGTCCGGTCGCCGTCAGGTCGCTCTCGGTCGCCAGGTCGTCGTCGACCAGGACCCGGCGCACGCCGATGCCGTCGGCCCGCAGCCGTTCGGCCGCGATGCCGAAGTTGATCCGGTCGCCGGTGTAGTTCTTGACGATGTGCAGGACGCCCTCGTCCCTGGCGACCGCGCGGCTGGCCTCGTACACCTGCCGGTTGTGCGGTGAGGCGAAGATCCGCCCGGGGACGGCGGCGTCGAGCATGCCCCGGCCCACGTACCCGGCGTGCAGCGGCTCGTGGCCCGAGCCGCCGCCGGAGACGATCCCGACCCGCCGCGCGGGGTCGGTGTCGATCGCGGTGACGAAGAGCGGGTCCTCGTGCAGGGCGACCAGGCCGGGGTGGGCGCGGGCGAATCCGCGTACGGACACGTCGACCGGTTCGGCTTCGGGGAGGAAGAGATGGTTCACGGCGCGGAGGTCCTTTCGGCAGGCCGGGAGGAGAGGCCGGCGAGCAGCGCGCCGGGGTACGGCGGCGTGCGGCGACCGACCGCGCGGGCGATGCGTACGGCAAGCACGACGGGCCCCTTGTCCAAGGTCCAACTTGGTAGTCACATAAGTGATCGCCAGGACATAGTAAATGTTGAAGAGTCCGCTTTGGGCTAACTTCGTGAGGTCCGGCCGATACGGCGGGGCGCGAACCCCTCGTGGACGGTGCCCGGCGGGGTCAGTTCGCCGTCGCCCAGGTGTAGCGGTGTTCGGGACGGCCCGTGTCGCCGTATTTCAGGGTGAGGCTGATGCGTCCGGTGCGCTCCAGGTACTTGAGGTAGCGCTGCGCGGTGGAGCGGCTGACGCCGGTGCGCTCGGCGACCTCGTGGGCGGAGAGCGGCTGCTCGGCCTTGGTCAGGACACGCCGCATCAGGTCGACGGTCGCGGCGGAGTGGCCCTTGGGGAGCTCGGAGCGGGGCGCGTCGGCGGTCCTGAAGGCGCTGAAGATACGGTCCACCTGGTCCTGGCCCGCCTCGCCCCGGCCGCCGACGCCGTCGAGGGTGCGGCGCAGCGCGGCGTAGCCGTCGAGTTTCGCGCAGAGCCCGGCGAAGCTGAAGGGCTTGACGAGGTACTGCAACGCGCCGTAGCGCATGGCGGCCTGAACGGTCGTCACGTCGCGCGCCGCCGTCACCATGATCACATCGGCGTGGTGGCCGAGCTGGCGCATGCGCCGGACCAGCGTGAGGCCCGTCTCGTCCGGCAGGTAGTGGTCGAGCAGGACGAGATCGACATGGTTGCGCTCCAGGGTGGCCAGCGCCTGGGCCGCCGTGTGGGCCCGCGCCGCCACCCGGAAGCCGGGGACCTGGGCCACATAGGCGGCGTTGATCTCGGCGACCCGGAAGTCGTCGTCGACGACGAGGACATCGATCATTGTGGCTCCCCTGCGGCCATGAGCTGACGCACGGGGAGGTCGTCCCCTGCGGTGCCGTCCGAGGCGAGCGCCTCGGGCAGAACGACGGTGAAGACCGCTCCCCCGCCGGCCCGGGCGGTCACCCGGGCCATGCCGCCGTACCGCTCGGCGAGCCGGCGCACCAGCGCGAGACCCAGCCCGCGGCCGCGGTGGAAGGGGACCGGTCCCGGCAGGGGCGGCGCGGGCCGTTTGGTGGACCAGCCCTCCACGAAGATCCGCTCACGGGCCTCCGGCGGCACGCCGGGACCGGTGTCGGAGACCCGCAGGACGGCGGTGGCGTGCTCGGCCCGCAGCTCGACCTCGACCCGGGGCTCCCCGGCCGAGGGGTCGGTACGGCGGTGCTCGGCGACGGCGTCCAGCGCGTTGTCGATGAGATTGCCGAGTACGGTCACCAGATCGCGCGCGTCGACCACCCGGTGCTCCAGCCGGGTCGCGTCCGAGAGCGCCAGCGTCACCCCGCGCTCGGCGGCGATGGCCGCCTTGCCGACCAGCAGCGCGGAGAGCAGCGGGTCGCGCACCCGCTCGGCGATCTGTTCGGCGGAGGACCGCCGGGAGCTGGCGATCTCGGCGACGAACTCCACGGCCTTGTCGTGCCGGCCGAGTTCGAGCAGCCCGAGGACGGTGTGCAGCCGGTTGGCGTGTTCGTGGTCCTGGGCGCGCAACGCGTCCAGCAGGCCCTGCGTGCTGTCGAGTTCACGGCCGAGCTGCTCCAGCTCGGTACGGTCGCGCAGGGTCACCACCGCGCCGCCGTCCCTGGTCGGCATCCGGTTGGCGACCAGTACCCGGCCGCCGCTGACGGTGAGCAGGTCTGTGCCGTCCACCCGGCCGGCGAGCACGTCCGTGGTACGTCCCGGTGGCAGCGCCTCGTCCAGGTCGCGGCCGGTGGCGGTCGCGTCCAGGCCGAGCAGCCGCAGGGCCTCGTCGTTGGCGAGCCGGATCCGGCCCTGCCGGTCGAAGGCGACGACTCCCTCCCGTACGCCGTGCAGCATCGCCTCCCGCTCGTCGAGCAGCGCGGAGATGTCGGCGAAGCCCACTCCGTGGGTGCGGCGGCGCAGCCTGCGGGAGACCGCGACGGCGGCCAGCGCGCCCACGGCGAGGGCGGCGCCCGCGCAGAGCAGCAGCGCGGGAACGGCGTCGAGGAGGCGTTCGCGCACGCTGTCGTAGGCGATGCCGACGGAGACCGCGCCGACGAGCCTGCCCCGGTCGTCGTAGAGCGGCACCTTGGCGCGGGCCGAGCGGCCCAGGGTGCCGTCGTCGATCTGCCGGATCTCCCGGCCGGAGAGCGCGGCGCTCGGGTCGGTGGAGACGTGCCGGCCGATCTCGGCGGCGGTGGTGTGCGACCAGCGCACGCCCCGGGTGTCCATCACCACCACGTACAGCGCGTCGGTGGCCCGGCGGATCCGCTCCGCCTCGGTCTGCACGGGACCGTGCGGGCTCGGCCGGGTGGTGAGCACTTCCCGGGCGATGTCGGGATCGGCGGCGGTGGTCTGGGCGATGGACAGGGCACGGTGCATGGCCGCGTCGTCCAGCTCGGAGCCGAGCGGGGCGAGGAACAGGGCGGTGGCGAGCACCATCACTCCGGTGGTGATGGCCAGCTGCGCCGCCAGGACCTGCGCGGAGACGCGTCGGGGCCGGCGCATCCGCATCTCGTCCCTCCGTCTCCCGCTCGTCGGGCGGCTCCGGTCGGGCCGGCCGGTGCGCCCTGGTGGCACACACATTTCCGTTTAACGTCGTTGTGAACGCAACGTAAGCCGCCGGGGGCCCGGAGGACAGCCCTGTGCAGCGCTTTTGTCATTCCGGCGTGAGCAGAACGAGCAGAACGGGGTTTGCGCGCAGAAAGACGGGTTGCGCCCACAAGGCTGCCGCTGTGGTCCGGGTCACTCCTAGCCTCCCGGTCCATGAGCAGCCACACGAGCCCCGCCATCGAGCTGCGGGGAACGAGCAAGTCATTCCGGACCCCGTCGGGAAACCTCCATACCGCCGTCAGGGATCTCGACCTGACGGTGGAACGCGGCGAGTTCGTCGCGGTGGTCGGCCCCACCGGGTGCGGTAAATCCACCACACTCACGCTGGTCAGCGGATTGGAGGAGCCCACCGAGGGCGAGGTGCTGGTGGCCGGTGAGCCGGTCAACGGCATCGGCGACAAGATCGGCTTCGTCTTCCAGCAGGACGCCGTCTTCCCCTGGCGCACCGTGCTGTCGAACGTGATGGCGGGCCCCCGCTTCCGCGGGGTGGAGAAGGCCGAGGCGAAGGAGCGGGCCCGTGAGTGGCTCGCCCGGGTCGGGCTCTCGGCCTTCGAGGACCGCTATCCGCACCAGCTGTCGGGTGGTCAGCGCAAGCGCGTGGCCCTGGCGGCGACCTTCGTCAACGACCCCGAGCTGCTGCTGATGGACGAGCCGTTCTCGGCGCTCGACGTGCAGACCCGGGCGCTGATGTCGGACGAGCTCCTGGATCTGTGGGCGGGCACCGGTGCCTCGGTCGTCTTCGTCACCCACGACCTGGAGGAGTCGATCGCCCTCGCCGACAAGGTCGTGGTGATGACGGCCGGTCCCGCGACGGTCAAGGAGGTCTTCAAGATCGACCTGCCGCGCCCCCGCAAGGTCGAGTCCGTACGGCTCGAACCGCGGTTCATCGAGATCTACCGGGAGATCTGGTCCTCGCTCGGCGAAGAGGTCCGGATCACGCGCGAGAGGGGTGCGACCAATGCCGCCTGAGACCGTCACCGCTTCGGCGTCCGCCGCCGACAAGGCTTCCGGCAACGCTACGGACACGGCTCCCGTCCCGGGCGGGGGCGGCGAACGCACCCAGGCCAGGGCGCGGGCCGCCCGCAACCGCCAGTTCGTGGTCTACGGCTCCCGGGTGCTGCTGCTCATCGCGATCATCGGGATCTGGGAGTGGCTGGCCAGGTCGGCCGTCATCGATCCCTTCAACTTCTCCATGCCCTCGAAGATCTGGGACCAGATCGTCCAGTGGGCGGTGCACGGCACCCCGCAGGGTTCCCTGTGGGAGCAGATCTGGTACACGCTGTACGAGGCGCTGCTGGGCTGGGTCATCGGTGTGATCGCGGGCGTGGTGCTGGGGATCGCCCTCGGCCGGGTCCGCTTCCTGGCCGATGTGCTCGGGCCGTACATCAAGGTGCTCAACGCGCTGCCCCGTATCGTGCTGGCGCCGATCTTCCTGATCTGGTTCGGTCTCGGTCCGGCCTCGAAGGTCGCCTCCGCGGTCGTGCTGGTCTTCTTCCCGGTCTTCTTCAACGCCTTCCAGGGCGCCAGGGAGGTCGACCGCAATCTCGTCGCCAACGCCAGGATCCTCGGCGCGACCAACCGGCAGGTCACCCTCCAGGTCGTGATCCCGTCCGCCACCTCGTGGATCTTCACCAGCCTCCATGTCAGCTTCGGCTTCGCGCTCATCGGCGCGATCGTCGGTGAGTACATCGGCGCGACGAAGGGCATCGGGCTGCTGGTCTCGGCCTCGCAGGGCACGTTCAACGCGGCCGGGGTGTACGCGGCCATGGTGATCCTCGCGGTCGTCGCCCTGCTCGCCGAGGCGCTGCTGACCTTCCTGGAGAAACGCCTCTTCCGCTGGAAGCCCGCCGAAGCCGGCTCCGACCGCTGACCAGCCGCTCCCTCCCCTGACCAGCCGCTCCCTCCCTCGGCCTCCGCGAAACCCGCCCGGCCCTGTTCACAAGGACGTGACATGCGCAGTTATCTCAGAATCCCGGCAGCCGCAGTCTCCGCGGTACTCGCCTTCTCCACCCTGACCGCCTGTGGCGGCGACTCCTCGTCGGCCGGATCCGGCGGCAAGGTCAAGATCATGGTGGGTGGCCTGGACAAGGTCATCTACCTGCCGGCGATGCTCACCCAGAAGCTCGGCTACTTCAAGGACGAGGGACTCGACGTCCAGCTTCTGACGGAGCCGGCCGGGGTGCAGGCCACGACCTCGCTGGTCTCCGGCGACGTCCAGGGCGTCGTCGGCTTCTACGACCACACGCTGGACCTTCAGGTGAAGGGCAAGCAGGTGGAGTCGGTGGTGCAGTTCTCGCACGCCTCCGGCGAGGTGGAGGTCGTCTCCAACAAGGCGGCGGCCGAGATCACCTCCGCCAAGGACTTCAAGGGCAAGAAGCTTGGGGTGACGGGGCTCGGCTCGTCCACCGACTTCCTCACCAAGTACCTGGCCGTCAAGAACGGTGTGAAGACCGAGGAGTTCAGCACGGTGGCGGTCGGCGCGGGCCAGACCTTCATCTCGGCGCTCCAGCAGAACTCGATCCAGGGCGGGATGACGACCGATCCGACGGTCGCGCAGATCATCGACAAGAAGCTCGGCAAGGTCCTCATCGACATGCGGACGCCCGAGGGGTCGAAGGAGGCGCTGGGCGGCCCGTACCCCTCCTCCAGTCTCTACATGAACACCGACTGGGTGAACAACAACAAGGAGACGGTGCAGAAGCTGGCCAACGCCTTCGTGAAGACCCTCAAGTGGATGTCCACGCACTCCCCCGAGGAGATCGCGGCCAAGATGCCCACCGACTACGCGCAGGGCGGCACCGGGCTGTACGCGAAGGCGATCGAGAGCACACTGCCGATGTTCACGACGGACGGTGTCATGCCGGCCGACGGTCCCGAGACCGTCGAGCGCGTCCTGAAGGCGTTCAACCCGAACCTCCAGAACGCGACGGTGGATCTCAGCAAGACCTACACCACGGAGTTCGTCGACAAGGTCAAGTGACGCGAGGTCGCGTGACCGGCTGACCGGGCCCCCCGACACACGTCGGGGGGCCGGCTGCCGTCACCGAGGACGACCGGGTCAGCGGTGGGCCAGCGAGGTCAGTACCGTCGCGGTCAGCGCCGCGCGCTCCACCAGACCGCTGACCGTGGTGTGTTCGGAGCGGGCGTGGGCGCCGGAGCCGACGGCGCCGATCCCGTCCAGCACCGGGACCCCGGCGGCGACCACGAAGTTGCCGTCGCTGGCGCCGCCCACCGAGGTCTCGCGCAGCTCGTGGCCGAGCAGCGCCGCGCAGCCGCGGGCCAGCCCGGCCAGCCGGGCCACCCCCTCGGTCCGTTCGAAGACGGGCCGGTTCCAGTCGCCGGTCACCTCGATGGACGTACGGGGGTCGACCGGCCGCAGCGCCGCCAGCGCCGCGCCGATCCGGCGCCGTTCGGCGTCGGTGGCGACACGGACGTCGAGCCGCGCCAGGGCGCGCCCGGCGGTCACATTGCTGCGGGTGCCGCCCTCGATCACACCGACATTGAGCGAGGTGCCGGCCCCGGGGTCGCGCAGGGCACACAGCCGCAGGATCTGGTGGGCCAGCTCCTCCACCGCGCTCGCGCCGGCCGCCGGGTCGAGACCCGCGTGCGCCTCTGTCCCCGTGACGGTGACGGTGAACAGTCCGACGCCCTTGCGCGCCGTCTTCACGGCGCCGTCGGCGGCGGCCTCGAAGACCAGCGCGGCGCGGCTTTCGAGGGCCTCGGCGACGATCGCGTCCCGGGAGGTGAGGCTGCCGGTCTCCTCGTCCCCGTTGAGCATGAGGGTGCAGGCCGGACGGGGCAGCCCGAGGGCGTCCAGGGCGCGCAGCGCCCACACCGCCTGCACCAGCCCGGCCTTCATGTCGAAGACGCCGGGTCCGGTGATCAGGTCGCCGTCGCGCCGGAAGGGCCATCGCGCGAGTGTTCCGGTGGACCACACGGTGTCGTAGTGGCCCAGCAGCAGCACCGGCCGGGTGTCCTCGGGAGTGGTCGTTCCGGTCGCCGGATAGCGGCGGACCAGGATGTCGCCGGTCTCCTCGCGCGGGAGTGTCTCCTCGGCGGCCGGGGTGCCGAGGGAGGTGTCGAGCCAGCCGCGCAGCCAGGCCAGGGTGGCTTCGAGCGCGGCCCGGTCGTCGCTGGCGCTCTCCTGCGAGGTGTACGCGGCGAGATCGGCGACCATGTCCTCCTGGTGCTCGGCGAGCCAGGCCCGTACCGCCTCGGCCGCCGCGCCGTCCAGGCCCGGTGGGACGGCGGCGGTCAGGTCGGCGTGGACGGCCCGGTCTGCGGGTTCGGGCTGCTCGGCGGGGACGGCCCGGTCTGCGGGTTCGGGCTGCTCGGCGGGGGCGGCGGCGAGCCGGTCCAGCGCGTCCAGCCGGTCCTCCGACATCAGCTCCGGGGCGCCCTCCAGCTCACTCAGCCCCGCGAGGACGGCGCGCAGCACGGGCGTCGCCACCCCGTGGCGCGCCGCCTGCTCGAAGACGTCCGCGTAGTGCGTGGTGACCTCGACGGGCCGGTGACGTACCGCCAGATCGCGCCAGATGCCGCTGCGGTCCTTGGCCTGGGTGCGCAGCCAGGCGGTGAGCCGGGCGGTGGAGTCGCGGCGGGCGGCGGGGGCGGCGCCGCGCCGGTACGCGTCCGGTTCGAAGGCGTCGAACGCCTCCAGGGTGATGTCCAGCGCGTCGGCGACGTCGAATACCTCGGCGGTCAGTGCCTCCATGGCGGGGGCGTGACGGTCGATGAGGTCGGCCATCGGCGCGTCGGCCAGCGCGGTGGCGGCGAGCATGGCGCCGAAGCCCGCCTTGGCCCACAGGTATCCCTCCACGTTGGCGCTGGCCTCGGCCGGGCCCCAGCTGCGCAGGTCCGCGACGAGGCGGCGCACCCGCTCGGAGACGGGCGCGCCGCCGGGCTCGCCGATCACCAGGGCTCCGGCGCCGCCGTCGAGGACCACGCCGGGCTCGATCACGTCGGCGAAGATGTTGACGAACGCGGCGACGGTACGGGCCGCTCCGATCCGCCCCGCGATCAGCTCCTCGTTGAAGCCGTTCTGCACCGAGACGACATATCCGTCCTCGGCCAGCCGGGGGGCGATCCAGCCCAGCGCGGCGCCGGTGGCCTGGGCCTTGACGGCGAGCAGCACCCGGTGCAGGGGTC
The DNA here is from genome assembly GCF_036231945.1 of Streptomyces sp. NBC_01429. Taxonomy (NCBI): domain Bacteria; kingdom Bacillati; phylum Actinomycetota; class Actinomycetes; order Kitasatosporales; family Streptomycetaceae; genus Streptomyces; species Streptomyces sp. NBC_01429. The sequence goes on from NZ_CP109599.1 coordinate 182,674, forward strand.
CGTCGAACCCGTCGGGCGTGGCGGCTTCCACCCGTACGCTCTCACGGTGTTCGCCCCGGGCGACGGTCAGTCCGCGGGCCCGGATCGCCTCGACGTGCGCGGGGTCGGTGTCGATGACCCGGACCGGGTGGCCGGCCCTGGCGAGGGCGAAGGCGAGGGTGCCGCCGATGGCGCCGCCTCCGACGACGGTGTAGCCGGTCCCGGTGGACGGGGCGTCGGGGTCGGCCTCGTGCGGGGTGTCGCTCATGCGGTGTGTCCTTCGGAGGCGTCGGCGGGCGGGTGAGGGGGGTGGTGCGCGTCCGGGCCGCCGAGGAGCGCGGGCTCCTCGGGCGGCTCCGTTCCTTCCGGTGGCCAGATCCGGGGCAGATGCAGCGCCCCGGTGCTGGATCCGCCGTCCACGCGCAGGATCTCGCCGGTGATCCAGGAGGCGTCGGGTCCGGCGATCCAGTGGACGGCGCGGGCGATGTCGCGCGGGGTGCCGGGGCGGCCGAGGGGGTTGGCGCCGATCGCCGCCGCGTATCCCGGGGCGACCGGGTTGCAGTCGCTGTCGACCGGGACGAAGCCGGGGCTGACGGCGTTGACGCGGATGCCGTGCGGGCCGAGTTCGAGGGCGGCGGCGCGGGTGGCCATCTCCAGTGCGGCCTTGGAGGCGGCGTACGGACCGCCGCCGGGCCTGGCCCGCAGCGCGGAGCCGGAGGAGATGTGGACGACCGAGCCGGCCGTCCCGTGCTCGGCGGCGAGCCGGGCGTAGGCGGCGGTGGCCAGCACCGGGGCACGCACGTTGACCGCGAAGAGCCGGTCCCACTCCTCGGCGCGCACCTCGGCCATGTCGAGGGAGGGGTAGACGCCCGCCGCGTTGACCAGGACGTCGACGGGGCCGCGGGTCTCCCAGGCCCACCGGATCAGCTCACCGGGGGCCTGCGGGCCGGTCAGGTCGACGGTCCTGGAGGCGGCGCCGAGGCGTCCGGCGGTCTCCTCCAGGGCGGGGCCGTCGCGGTCGGCGAGGGTGAGGACCAGGCCGTCGCCGTCGCGGGCGGCGAACTCCTCGGCGATCGCCCGCCCGATCCCGCCCGCGGCTCCGGTGACAAGGACATGGGGCATCAGTGGAACTCCTTGTCCTTCGTCTCGGGCATCGTGACGTACACGAGGAAGGAGACCAGCGACGCGGCCGACACGTACACCCACAGCAGGTCGCTGTGGCCGCTCTCGTGGAGCCAGGTGGTGAGGTACGGGGCCGTGCCGCCGAAGACGGCGACCGCCAGCGCGTACGGCAGCGCGATGCCGGTGGCGCGCACCTCGGGCGGGAACTGCTCGGCCATGATGACCGCGCAGTTGGCGGAGTAGCCGAGGACCAGCAGCATGCCGGTCAGCTGCACCAGGAACAGGCTGAGGAAGCTGCCGTCGAGCAGATGCAGCAGCGGCCAGGCCAGCACCACGAACCCGCCGGCGAACGCCGCCATGGTCGGCTTGCGCCCGATCCGGTCGGAGAGCAGTCCGACGAAGGGCAGCGCGACGACGAACACCACCAGACAGAGCGTCTGGGAGAGCAGCGCGGTCTTCAGCGGGATGCCGGTGGTGAGGTTGGCGTACGTGGGCAGGTAGTTGACCCAGATGTAGTACGTCAGGGTGCCCGCGATGGTGATCCCGGCGACGCGCAGCGCGGCGCCGGGGTGCTCGACGAACATCGCCTTGAGGGGGTTGGAGCGGGTGCGGCCGGTGCCCTGGGCCTCGTTGAAGGAGTCGGTGTCCTCCACCGAGACGCGCAGCCACAGACCGATCAGCCCGAGCAGTCCGCCGAGGATGAAGGCGACCCGCCAGCCCCAGGAGTGCAGCGCCTCCTCGCTGAGCGCCGAGGTGGCGATGGTGCCCAGAAGCGAGGCGATCAGCACGCCGCCCGCCACGGAGACCTGTTGCCAGGAGCCGGCGAAGGCCCGTCGGCCGCGCGCCGCCGACTCCACCAGGAAGGCCGAGGAGGAGCCGAACTCCCCGCCCGCCGAGAATCCCTGGACCAGCCGGGCCAGCAGGAGGATCAGCGGGGAGAGCACGCCGATGCTGGCGTAGCTGGGGGTGAGCGCGATGATGAAGGCGGCGCCCGCCATCAGGCCCACGGTCAGGGTGAGGCCCTTCTTGCGTCCGTGGCGGTCGGCGTAGACGCCGAGCACGGCGGCGCCGACGGGCCGCATGACGAAGCCGACGGCGAAGACGGCCAGGGTCGACAGCAGGGCGACGGCGCCGTCGCCCTGGGGGAAGAACTCATCGGCGATGATCTTGACGAAGATCGAGTACAGGGCCCAGTCGACCCACTCGACGGTGTTTCCGATGGTGCCGGCGATGATCGCCTTGCGCTGCTTCCCGGAGAGTCTGTGCGTACCGGGCTCGGCGGTCCTGGCGGGACCCGCCTCGGGGGACTCGGTGCTCATGGTGTGTGCTCCGTGGTCTCGTGGCGAAGCGCGCCCCGGGCGGCTTCGGCCAGTTCGGCGTGGGTGGCGTACCAGACGCCGGGGTGGGCGGAGATGTGGTCGAGCAGTTCGCGCAGGACGACGAGGCGCGAGCGGTGCCCGATGACGTGCGGGTGCAGGGTGAGCTGGAAGACACCGCCGGCCCGGTGGGCCGCGTCGAATTCGTCGGTCCAGATCTCCAGCACGTCGCGCGGCCTGGTGTGCGGCCGTACGGAGCCGTAGCGGTCCATCGTGAAGTAGGGCGCGTCGTCCCTGATCCAGTCGACGGGGATCTCGACCAGACCGGTGGGCCGGCCCTCGGCGAGGATCTCGTAGGGCTCGTCGTCGGCCATCAGCGAGGAGTCGTAGGCGAAACCGAGTTCGAGGATGGTGGCGAGCGTGGAGTCCGAGAAGTCCCAGGAAGGGGTACGGATACCGACGGGCCGCTGTCCGGTCAGCTCGGTCAGGGCGTCCAGCGCCCGGCCGATCAGCTCCCGCTCGTCCTCCCGGCCGAGCAGGGTGTTGCGCTCGTGGATCCAGCCGTGGACGGCCAGTTCGTGTCCGTCGCGGGTGTAGGAGCGGGCCTCCTCGGGGTGCAGCAGCGCGGAGACGGCGGGCATGAAGAAGGTCGCGGGGACGCCGTAGCGGGCGAGCAGTTCCAGGATGCGCGGGGCGCCCACCCTCGCTCCGTACTCGCCCTGGGCGAGCCGGCCGGGGCTGGTCTCGGCGTCGCGCAGCGGGATCGTCTCGTGGTCGGGGTCGAAGGACAGCGCGACGGCGACCCGGGCTCCGTTCGGCCAGCGCGCGGGGACGAGCGGGCGCCCGGCGCGTACGGCGTCGACGTGCCGGCGCCACTCGCTCTCCGGCCAGCGCCAGCTCTCCGGGGGCGGCTGCGGATCGGTTCTGGGCATGAGGGATCTCCACGGGAGGTTCGGGGACGGTGAAGGGGAAGGTGGTGGGGCGCGCCGGGGGACGCCGTGTGTCGGTCTCTCGGGTGGCGGGGTGTAGGCGGGGCGGGTGTACGCGGGGCGGAGGGGCCGGGTCAGCCGAACTGGTCCATCCGGGTCCAGGCGTATTTGACGGTGGCCAGATGCACGGTGACATCGGAGGCGATCAGCCCCGGCAGGGCGCCGATGACCTCGACGGAGTAGCGGAACAGGTCGGCGCGGCGCGGCAGCACCATGTGGCCGACCAGGTTGAACCGGCCGGTGGCGGCGGACAGGAACTTGGTGCCCGGGTGACGCGCGAGTCCGCGGCCCGCCTCGTCGAGCCGGTCCGGCTCGACGGACAGCCACACCATGAACTCGACCTGGTAGCCGAGCAGCGCGGGATCCGCCAGGGTGCGGAAGTGCAGGACGCCGCGCGAGACCAGCCGTTCCAGGGCGCGCGACACGCTGGACTCGCTGCGCTCCAGCCGCCGGGCCAGGGTGCTGACCGGCGTCCGGCCGTCCTCGGCGAGCACGCCGGCGACCGCCTGTTCGAGTGCGGAGAGCGCTTGTGGCGCCCGGTCCCAGTCCTCGCGTTCGCAGGAGGGCGCGAGGGTGGCGGGCCGCAGGTCGGCCGCCGCCTCGTGCGGCAGCAGTCCGGTGTCCCAGAGCGCTGCGGAGGTGAAGGTACGGATGACGGCGACGCACTCCGTACTGGTGATCAGGTGCGCGCCGGGCAGGTCGTCGAAGAGCAGCCGCATCAGCTGGTCGTTGTCACCGGCGACGAAGTCCACGATCAGGTCGGCCGTACCGGTGACCACGGCCAGGAACCGCGCCTGCGGGCAGCGGGCCAGCAGCTCGGCCAGCTCCAGCCCCTTGCCCGGCCTGGCCTGCACCCGTACGAGCATGGAGGATCCGGCCCAGATCCGGTCCAGCTCCAGCGTGCCGGTCACATGCAGCAGCCGGCGCGCGCGCAGCGCCTGGTAGCGGCGTTGCGCGGTGGTCTCGCTCGCGCCCACCCACCGGGCGATCGCGCTCCACGGGGCACGGCCGTTGAGCTGGAGCGCGGCGATGACGCGGCGGTCCAGATCATCGATCATGCCTGCGTGGGCTCGGGTGGTCATGGGGCGCGACGGTAATCATCGTGTCGGCGCCCCGTCAACGAAGGAATCCCGCGTTGCCACAGGTCACAGGTGGGTTCTCCGGCAACGGACGGGTTACGGACCGGGAAAATCCGCAGATCGGGGCCTCGGCGGGGCGCGGCGGCCGGATGCTGGATCGCACCGCGGGCCGTACGAATTTCCTGGTGGCGGCGTTTTCCGGGGGCCGCGTTCTCCTCGCTGACCGTGGTCTCCCGGTGACAGCGGATTGCCGATGACCGCGGATTGCCGATGACCGCGGATTCCGGTGATCGGGCCCGCGTGGTGGCGGATCGCCGTCAGGGGCGCGGCGCTATCTCCCGCTGCCCCTGGGTGACGGTGATCGCCATCGCCGGGCAGGAGTCGGCGGCGTCGAGTACGGCGGCGTGGGGCTCGACCTCCTCGGCCAGCGGCCGGGCCCGGCCGTCCTCCAGGGCGAAGTGCTCGGGCGCCATCGCGGCGCACAGCCCCGACGCCCTGCACCGCGGCCCGTCCACGTCGATGTTCCAGCCCATCCCGTCACCACCCCACCGGCGGGATGCGCGGACCTCGGACGGCCCCGGTCGTCCGGGAGCCCCGCTCGTGATCGTCGGCGCACGGCGCGCACACCAGCCCGGTAATCATTTGATCGCACAGCGTAAAAGCCAGGTCAAGAGCCCGTCAAGAGCGCGTCAACGGCGCGCTGTCGGCGCGCCCCGCGCGGACCGGCGCGCCCCCGCCGGCGCGGCCGGTGGTCAGATGCGCCAGCCGCGGATCTGGTCCGCCGCCTGGTAGACACTCGACTTGCCCGACTGGATGGCGCGCACCAGCTCGACCAGAGCGCCGTACGGCGGGTCGATCCCCTCGCCGGACGCGTGCATGTAAGCGGCGGCGACCTGGCAGGCGAACAGGCTGTTGCGGTACGGCAGCGGCTCCAGCCGCACCAGCGTGTGGATGAGGGCGGCCGCGCGCCACGCCCCGTCGGGCTCGCTGGTGGCCGGACGCGGGATGCGGGTCTTGTGCCGGGCGACGGCGGCGACCAGCGCCGAGTAGTCGGCGACGGACACGTCCTCCGGGACCGCCTGCTCCTGGACGTCCAGGAGCCAGGCCACATCGATGTACAGCACGGGCATCAGGCGGCTTCCACCCGCCGGCTGCCGTGCGGCGCGGGTGGGACCTCGTTGGCGAACGCCTCGTCGAACTCGCCCCGGTGCTGCTCGCCCCAGGTGACCGCGTAGCGGACGAACTGGATGCGCTGCTGCTCACGCAGCGGCAGGTCGTGAACGTACTGCTTGAGCGACTTGCCCTCGGCGGCCGCGGCCGCGCGTACCGCTTCCAGCTCGTCCTCGGTGAAGCTGATGTTGAGTGATGGCATAGCCGTACGGTACCTAACAGGTACCGCGCCGGGGAAGCGGGTCGCCCCAAGACCCTCACCCGGCCCCGCCGCCGTCATCGATGCCCGTAGCAATCGTTTTCCCTCAAAGTGCTCCGGGAGCGGCCCATCCACGGGCTTGGCAGGGAGACCTCTCATAGGGAACGATGTCTACGCGACCGCGCCACCGGTGCTCCTGGGCAGGGATGCCGGACCCGCCGGACAGGTCGTCTAGCGAGGGACCGTCTGTGACCGAATCCGAACTCAACAGCCACGCCGGGCCGGGCAGACCGGCGACCGTCAAGCAGGTCGCGGCGCGGGCCGGGGTGTCCCCCGCGACGGTGTCGAGGGTCCTCGCCGGGAACTATCCGGTGGCGACCGACACCCGTCAGCGCGTGCTGCGCGTCGTGCGCGAGCTGCACTATGTCGCCAACTCGCACGCCAGGGCGCTGCGCGGTTCCGGCACTCCGCAGATCGGCTTCGTCCTCGGGGATGTGCTGGGCCAGCCGTTCGCGCTCGCCGCCACGGGGGCCGAGCGCGAGGCGGCCGCGCGCGGCCATCTGTGCATGATCGGGCTGAGCGGCCACTGCGCCGACCGTGAGCTGGCCGTGGTGCGGTCCATGCGGGAGCGCGGCGCCGCGGCGGTGATCCTGATCGGCGGGGTCGTCGAGGACCAGGTGTACCGGGACCGGATGACGGACGTCGCGCATGGGCTCGCCGCCGCCGGGTCGCGGCTGGTGCTCTGCGGCAGACCGCTGCCGGGACCGGACCTGCCGGCCACGGTCGTCGAGTACGACAACGAGGGCGGCGCCTACGCGGCGACCAGCCATCTGCTCGCCCGGGGGCACCGCGACATCCTCTATCTCGGCGGCAACCCCGCGCACACCACGACGGCGGGCCGTACGGCCGGCTACCGGCGGGCGCTCGCCGACTTCGGCGGCGGCCGGGACGCGGAGCGGATCGAGCGCGTCGACTACAACCGGCACCGGGCACGGGAGCGGGTGGCCCGGCTGCTGCGCGAAGGGCCGCCGTTCACCGCCGTGTTCGGAGAGACCGATGTCGTCGCCTCCGCCGCGATGACCGCGGTCCTCGACGCGGGCCTGCGGGTGCCGCAGGACATCTCGGTCCTCGGGTACGACGACGGCGAGCTGGCCCAGGACCTGCGGCCGCGGCTCACCACGGTCCGCGTGCCGTACGAGGAGATGGGCCGGCTCGCGGTCGGGCTGGCCCTCGGGCTCAGGGACGGCGAACACAGCGCCGACGAGCAGCACCAGCTGCTCGGGACCAGCCTCGTCCTGCGCGAGACGGTCGCCACCGCCGCCCGGTGAAAGCCGGCCCCCGGTGACCTCCACCCCGTATCCGCCCCGCACCCCTGGAGAACGAGCCATGTCCCCTCGGCCCCCGCGCCTGGTCCTGTACTCGCGGACCACCGCCTACCGTCACGCGTCGATCCCGGACGGGGTCGAGGCCGTCGAACAGCTCGCGGCCGACGAGGGGTTCGCGGTCCTCGCCACCGAGGACCCTGCCGAACTGGAGCACGCGCTCGCCCAGTGCGCGGTCGTGGTGTTCCTGTCCACGAGCGGAGAGGTCCTCACCCCCGCCGCGCGCGACGCGCTGCGGGCGCACATGACGGGTGGCGGCGGCTTCGTCGGCATCCACGCGGCGGCCTGCACGGAGTACGACTGGCCGTACTACGGGGAGTTGCTCGGCGCCCGCTTCGCCCGCCACCCCGACCTCCAGCCGGGCACGGTCGCGGTGACCGACCGCGCCCATCCGGCCACCCGCCATCTCGACGCCCGGTGGGACTTCACCGACGAGTGGTACGACTTCCGCGACACCCCCGAGGGGGTGCGGGTACTGGCCCGTGCCGACGAGTCGTCGTACGAGGGCGGTGGCATGGGCGAGGACCACCCGCTGGTGTGGTGTCACGAGCGGATGGGCGGCCGGGTGTTCTACACCGCGCTCGGCCACACCTCGGAGTCCTTCACGGACCCGGTCTTCCTGGCCCATCTGCGCGGCGGGATCCAGTACGCCGCCGGCCGGGGGTGAGACCCCCGCCCGCCGGTTTCGGCGCCGGCGCCGAAACCGGCGTCGGCGCCGCCTACTTGAGGCTGCCCAGGGTCACCCCGGAACGCCAGTAGCGCTGCATCGAGATCATCAGGACCACCATGGGGATGAGCGAGACGATCGAGCCCACCACCACGAGTCCCGTCAGGTCGACGGAGCTGTCGACCTTCACCTTCAGCCAGGAGTAGAGGCCGAGCATCACGGTCCACTTCTCACTGCTGCGCAGATAGACGAGCGGCCCGAAGAAGTTGTTCCAGGCGCCGACGAAGCCCAGCAGGAAGATGGTGGCCGCGCCCGTCGACATGAGCCGGGCACCGATCTGGAAGAAGATGTGGTACTCCCCCGCGCCGTCGATGCGGGCCGCCTCCAGCAGTTCGGGCGGGATGGCGCCCTCCGCGTACACCTTCGCGAGGTAGACGGAGAAGGCGTTGAAGAAGCCCGGCACGATGATGGCCCACGGTGTGTCGATCAGCCGCAGGTCCGTGTAGAGCAGGAAGGACGGGATGGTGAGCAGGGCGCCGGGGATCAGGAACGAGCCGATGATGCAGCCCATCAGGATGCCGCGGCCCCGGAACTCGTACATGGCCAGCCCGTAGCCGCAGGCGACGCAGATCACGGTCATGCCGATGGTGCCCGCGAAGCCGTAGAAGAGCGTGTTCCCCATCCACTTCAGGAAGATGCCGTCCTGGTAGGTGAACAGGTCGCGGAGGTTGTCCCAGAGGTGGAACTCCGAGAACCAGAGCCCGTTGGTGGTGTAGAGATCGCGCTGCCCCTTGGTCGCCGCGACCAGCAGCCACCACACGGGGGCCAGGGAGTAGAGGGCGAACAGCGCGAGTCCGACCAGGACCAGCACCTTGGTCCGCCCGGTGTGCCGGACGGCGCCTCCCTCGGTACGGCGGCGGACCACCGGTGGTTTGCCGCCGGGCGCGGCCGGGGGCGTCGCCGGTCCGGAAGCCGTGTCGATCGTCGTCGTCATGAGGTGGGCGCCTTGTTCGTGAGCCGGTAGAAGATGGCGGAGGCGATGCCGACGACGAGCGCGAGGATGATCGACAGCGCGGCGGCGTAGTTGAAGTCGCCCTGGGCGAAGGCCCAGTCGTAGATGGCCATGATCGGGGTGAAGTCCCGGGTGACCGTCTCGGGGGTCATCGAGCGGAAGAGCATCGGGTCGCTGAAGATCTGGAGCGAGCCGATGATGCTGAGCACCGTGGTGAGCACCAGCGACCGGCGGACCAGCGGCACCTTGATCGACCAGGCCATGCGCCACTCGGAGGCGCCGTCCACCCGCGCGCTGTCGAACAGTTCGCGGGGCACGGACTGCAAGGACGCGTAGAGGATGAGCATGTTGAAGCCGATGGCGCTCCACGCCATGAGGTTGCCGATCGAGACCCAGATCATCTCGCCGCTGTAGAAGTTCACATCGATCCCGAAGAAGCCGAGGATCGGGGTGAGTGGTCCGACGACGGGGCTGTAGATGTAGATCCAGATCAGGGTGGCGACGATCCCGGGGATCATGTACGGCACGAGCAGCGCGATCCGGAAGCGGCCGGCGGTGCGTGCCCTGGCCATGTCCATCAGCAGGGCCATGCCCAGGCTGGTGAGCTGGATCAGCGGAATGCTGATGGCCGCGAACAGGGCGACCCGTCCCATCGCCGACCAGAACTTGGCGTCCTCGAAGCCGCGGACGAAGTTGTCGAACCCGGTGAACTCGACGGTCTTGGCGCCGAAGCCGAGCCCCGACCCCTGCTCCGTGTAGAGGCTCTCCTTCAGGGCTATCACCACGGGCACCACGGTGAAGAGCAGGAACCCGAGGAAGAAGGGGAAGGTGAACGAGGCGCCCTTGAGGGCCATCACGCGCCGCCAGGGGAGGCGGATCCCGCGCGGTGACGCTGGTGTTTCCACGGCCATGGATCAGCCCTCGACGTTGATGTTCTTCGATTTCAGGTCCTTGACGGTGAACTTCTGCATGTGCTCCAGAGCTTGACGCATCGTCATTTTTTTGGTGACCACCTTGGCCCACTGGTCCTGGAGTTCGGCGAAGACACCGGTGTAGTTGGGGCCGACGAGCCAGGTGTCCTTCGCGCCCTCAACCGCCTTGAGGATGACCTTCTTGGCCTCGCCCTTGCGGTCGCCGAAGAGCTTGTCGGGGACCGCCGAGTCGACCCAGGGGCTCGGGTCCGGGACCGCGCCCGGCCAGTTGTACTGCTTGATGTCGTCCTGGTAGCTGGCGTCGATGCCCTCCTTGGTCGTGCTCATCCACACCGCGGCCTCCACGGCCTCCTTCGGGTGCGTGCAGCCCTTCGGTACGAGCAGCCCGGTGCCGTGGGCGGGAGCGGTGAACGAGGGGGCGTCCTTGAACTGCGGAAGGTCGACGGGCTCCCAGTCGCCGAGCGACTTCTTGTAGTTCAGCTCGTAGTTGCCGAGCTGCCACACCTGGGTGGGGAGCGAGACCATCCTGCCGGAGTCGAAGTAGTTGATCAGGGCGGGGCGGTCCATGTAGGTCTGGTTGGCGACCAGGTCGTTGTCCACGAGCCGCTGGATGACATCGGCGGCCTTGAGGGACTCCGGGGACAGGAAGTCGACCTTCCAGGTGTCCCCCTCGGTCGCGAACCAGCTGCCGCCGGCCTGCTGCACGAGGTTCTCCAGCGTCGAGGGGTCCTCGCCGGCCAGGTTCATCACGTGGATGCCGTGCTTCTTCAGCTTCTTGCCGGCCTCGATCAGATCGTCCCAGGTCTTGGGAACGGCGATGCCGTACTGGTCGTAGACCTTGCGGTTGATCACCAGGAAGCTCGGCTGGTAGCCGATCGGCACGCTGTAGTACCGGCCGCCGGCCTGCGCGCTCAGCAGCGACGCATCGTTGAAGACGCCCTTCTTCACATACGGCTCGACGTCGTCGGTGACATCGGAGAGCAGCCCCTCACCGACCAGTCCGGGAACCTGTCCGAAGCTCTTCACCAGACAGGGCACCCCCTTGCCCGAGGCCACGACATTGCGCAGGTTCGCCGCCGTACCCGGATTGTCCGCCTGCTTGACGACCTTCACCTTGACGTTGTCGTGGGTGGCGTTGAACTTGTCCGCGACGGGCTGGACGGTCTTGGGCTCGTCCCACGTCCAGTAGGTGACGGTGACGGGTCCCCGGGCCGTGGAGTCGCTCTCGCTCCCGCCACCACAGCCGGCCAGGACGACGGAAAGCACCAGGGCGGTCGCGGCAGTCACTCTGAAGTGTGTGCGCATGACACTGCTCCTCAAGGGGTTCGGGCATGGAAGAGGAAGCCGACTTCGAGATCAGCTGCGCGACTCATAGAAATCGGTCTCTACGGAAGCTAAGCGCAGACCAGCGGATGGGCAAGGTGTCGAGCAGGGAAATCTTCCGTTACATGGCCGCATTCGGGCTCCACCGGCGGCTGAGCAGCCCGGAACGGGATGCTCAGCGCCTGGACATAGCACGGGGCGCGGTTAGAAATCGATCTCTAACCGCGCCCCGCACTGTGTTCAGATGTACCGGAATGATCGCGACGTGCTCAGCACACCGCCGCGTCAGCGCCCCGGCCGCCGTGTGGAGCCGCGTACGACGATGTGCGTGCCCAGCATCTGGTGCTGGGCGTCGGGGAGTTCCTCCCGGTGCAGCGCCAGCCGTACGGCGGTACGGCCCAGCTCCTCGTGCGGGATGGAGACGGTGGTCAGGGCGGGATACAGGTCGATGGCGACCGGGATGTCGTCGTACCCGACCACCGACACGTCCTCCGGGACCCGCACACCGCCCTCCCGCAGCGCCTGGAGCACGCCCGCGGCCACCATGTCGGTGGCGGCGAAGACGGCGTCGAACGCGGCTCCTGAGGCCAGCAGACGGGCCGCGGCGCGGTAGCCGAACGACCGGGTGAACTCGCCCTCGACGATCAGCTCGGGATCCGCCTCGAAGCCCAGCGTCTCGTGGGCCCGCAGGAAGCCGTCGATCCGCTGGCCGCTGGTGGAGAGCCCCGGGACCTTGCCGACGAACGCGATCCTGCGGTGCCCCAGGCTCAGCAGATGGGTCGTCATCGCGAACGCCCCGTTCTCGTTGTCGTACTCGACAACGGTGGCGGGGACACCCTCGCCCAGCGGCGGCCGGCCCACCAGCACCAGCCGCGAGCCCGCCCGGTCCAGGGCGTGCGCGAAGTGCGTCATGCGCTCCTGGTATTCCTTGTCCTCCCAGGCGCCGCCGACCACGATCACCGCGTCGGCGCGCTGTTCGCGCATCAGCTCCACGACCGCCAGCACCCGCTGCGGATCGCCGTGTGTCGTGCAGAGCATGCACAACCGCCCCTCGGCGGACGCCTGTTCCTCGACACCGCGCGCGATGTGCGCGTAGAAGGGGCCGGTGACGTCGTCGACGACGAACGCCACGCTCTTGTTCGTCGAACCACCGAGCGCCCGGGCGTGCGCGTTGACGACGTAGTCCAGCTCGCGCATGGCGCGCAGCACCCGGGTACGGGTGGCTGCGGCCACCGGATAGGTGCCCCCCAGCACCCGCGAGACCGTCGACGCGGACACCCCGGCACGCTTGGCGACGTCCCTGACCGTCGAAGCGTCCTTACCGGACGAACCCGTCGATTTCATGTCCACGTGTGCTGTCCCCTTCACCCTGCGGTCTGCGATGCGCTCACGATAGTGGAGACGCGGCGCGCGGGAGCAGCAGCAGCCGGGCGGCGGGGGCGGCGGGCAGCACGACGCGCAGCCGGCCGGCCGTCCGGTCCAGCACCGCCTCGCCCGGCGCGGCCGTCGGGAACACCGGGACGACGTCGCTCGTACCCGCCGGAACGGGGATCTCGCGGACCGGGTCCGTGCCGCCCCTGCGCCAGAGCGCGAGCAGTGTCCGCCCGCCGGTGTCCAGCGCGAGCGCCAGCCAGTCGTCGCGCCAGCCCGGCAGTCCGAGCGGCCAGGACGGCACGGCGTCCGCCAGCGAGCCGCGGTAGCCGCCGTACGCGGTGATCGCCTCGGTGACCAGGTCGAGTTGGCGCGGCGCGAGCAGATCGAGCCGGCCGCTGAGATGGACGCGTCCCAGGAGCGCCGAGACCATGGTGAAGGCGATCTCCTCATCGCTCTGCCCGGCGTACGGATAGGCCCAGACGGCGCCCTGTTCCGGGGGTACGGCGGTGGGCGCCGCGGCGGCGATCGCGGCGATCAGCGACTCGTCCTGCTGGTCGCTGAGCGACTGCACCGGCACATGCGCGAGGGTGGCGTGGTCGATGCGCATGCCTCCCGCCGCGCACCCCTCCAGCACCATACCGGGGTGCCGGTCGTGTACGCCGTCGAGCCAGCGCAGATAGGCGCGGTTGTGCTCCAGCAGGCCGTGCCCGGGGCCGTGCGGGCCGCTGTCCGTGCCGGCGCCGATGTCGATGTTGTAGTCGAGCTTCAGATAGCCGAGGCCGAACTCGCCGACCAGCCGGTCCACGGTCTCGTCGAGATGGGCGACGGCGGCGGGGTGGCGCAGATCGAGCTGATGGCGGCCCCATTCGGTGACGCGCCGGCCGCTCCGGCGGAAGAACGCCTCGTCGGGCAGTGCCGCCGCCAACGGGCTCCGTACGCCGACGACTTCGGGCTCCAGCCACAGCCCGGGGATCATCCCCGCCGCCCGGATGGCGTCGGTGACCTCGGCGAGCCCGCCGGGGAACCGGGAGGGCGCGGGTTCCCAGGCTCCGACGGAGTCCCACCAGCCGGGCACACCGCCGGGCCCCTCCCCCGCGCGTTCGTCGTCGTACCAGCCGGCGTCGATGCAGAAGTACTCGCAGCCGGTGGCGGCGGCGGCCCGGACCAGCGGCAGCAGCTTCTCGGTGGTGGGGTCTCCCATCAGGCAGTTCATGAAGTCGTTGAAGACCACGGGGAGGGTGGTGGTGTCCGGGTGCGGGCGGCGGACCGCGCGCCGGTGCCCGGTGAGGGCCGCGATCGCGGCGTCCCGGTCGGGGGCGAGGGCGAGCGTGACGGGGACGGTGCCGAAGCTCTCGCCCGGGTCGAGCCGTACCGACCACTGGTGTTCGCGCTGGCCGGGGCCTGACAGGAACAGATAGATCTCGTCGAACCGGTCGGCGACCTCGGCGTGCCACGAACCGTTGTGCTCGATCTGCCAGGCGAGGACGCCGTCCGGGCCTTCCAGCCAGCCCATGGGCAGCTGTTCGGAGGAGGGCCACGATCCGGTGCTGGTCCGTGTGACGCGGTTCTTGGAACCGGTCTGGCCGAAGCGGGTCATGCCGGTGTCGAGCAGCCCGGCGGCGCCGAGCGGGACGCCGTTCCAGCGGAATTCGCCGCTCCACGGGTTGTCCGCCGTCCAGATCCTGACGTCCTGTTCCCAGCGTCCCGGGGCGCCGAGCAGCCCGGCGACGCCCGACAGGACGAAGGAGGACACGCTCTCCACCTCGGCCGTGCGCTCGCCCGCCGTCAGTTCGGTCCAGGTGTGGACGACCGGCAGCCCCCCGGTGCGCCGGAAGTGGGTGGCGGCGCGCAGGCCGGTCTCCGGGTCGTGGGTCCTGACGGTGAGCCGGTCGGGGTGGGCGTCATGGCCCGCGTACCGCAGTCGCCGGGAGACCGCGCCGTCGACATGGCGCTTGCCGGAGGTGCCGCTGCGGCCCTGGCCGGCCAGCTCGACCTCGACCAGCGGCAGGGCCGCGCGGCCGGGGGCGCCGTTGACGGCGAGTCGCGCGACGCCGTCAGCGCCGCAGGTGAGGTGCAGGGTGAGGGCCTCGGGCCCCCAGCGCACGATCTCGGTCGCTGTACCGGTCCCGGCGTCGGCCCCGGCCGGGGGCGTGGGCACGGTCATGCGGCGCGCTCCAGTTCGGCTCGCTCGATGCGGTGGGACAGCGGCAGGCCGTGCAGCAGCCGTTCCAGTTCCTCCACGGCGCACAGGCCGAGGCGGTGCAGTTCATTGCCCTGCGAGCCCGCTATGTGCGGGGTGAGGAAGGCGTTGGGCAGGTCGAAGAGCGGTGAGTCGGGGTTCAGCGGCTCGGGATCGGTCACATCGAGTACGGCGCTGATCCGCCCGGTACGCAGCTCCTCGACGAGCGCCGGGGTGTCGACCAGGCTGCCCCGGGCGGTGTTGATGAGCACCGCGTCCTCGGGCATCAGGGCGAGTTCGCTGCGGCCGATGAGCTTGTCCGTCTCCGCGGTGGCCGGGGCGTGGACGGTGACGATGTCGCTGGTGCGCATCAGCTCCTCCAGCCCCACCAGGGTGACCCCCAGCTCGGCGGCGCCCGCCGCGTCGACGTACGGGTCGGCCAGGGTCACCCGGAAGTCGAAGGGGCGCAGCAGCTCGATGACCCGGCGGCCGATCCTGGAGGCGCCGACCACCCCGATCCGGCGGCCGAAGTTGCCGATGTCCGGGATGACCTCGGCGAGGGTGAAGGCGCGGTCGGCGCGGTAGCGGTCGCGGGCGGCGAAGAGGTCCTTGCCCGCGAGCAGGATCATGCCGAGCGTGTACTCGGCGACGGGCAGCGCGTTGGCGTCGGCCGCCGAGGAGACGATCAGGCCCCGGTCCCAGCAGCCGGGGGTGATCAGGCCCTTGACCGATCCCGCGGTGTGCAGCACCGCCCGCAGCTTGGGTGCCGCCTCCAGTACGGCGGCGTCGATGGGCGGACAGCCCCAGCCGGTGATGAGGATCTCGGTCTCGCCGAGGACCCGGCGGACCCGGGGATCCCGGAAGTCCTCGGCCACCAGTGTGGGATCGATGTCGACCGAGGCTCGGAGCCTGGCCAGGACACCGGACGGTAGGAGCTTCGGCGGATTCTCCGCACTCATGGCGAACAACGCCAGGGGACGCTCGGGCAAGGGAAGTGGCCTCCGGCTCGGATATACGATAGCAACCGATCTCTACGCTAAGCACCTGGGCAGAGAGGGTCAATGGTGCCGCACAGCAGAAACGCCGTGCGGGAAGGGCCTCATGTGCCCGACGGGACACCATGGGGTCCTTGGATCCCACAGAGATCGGTTTCCATCGATGGTCGGTCGATACGGGAATGGATGGCTTCAGGGAGCGGTACGGCGAGTGGTGGGTCCGGGGCGCGCGGCGGCGCTCAGAGATTGGTCAGCTCGAACCAGTCGAAGTCCGCGACGGCCCGGGTGCCGCCGAGGTCCTGCGCGCACACACCGACGAACGCCCCGGTGAAACGGAGCCGGTCGCCGTAGTCGTCGGAGAGCTTGGTCGCGTCGAGGACGGGACCGATACGGAGCCACTCCTCGCCGTCGGGAGAGGCGCTGAAGCGCAGCTCCGCGCCGTCGAAGTCGGCCCGCAGCAGCAGCTCCGGCCAGTCCTCGACCTCCACTTCGCAGTCGGCGGGTTCCGTGTGGACTCCGTCGTCGGTGATGCTGAGGCCCAGGACCCGGCCGCGGCCCTCCGCGTGGGTGACCCGCAGGTAGTAGTGGGTGGTGGTGTCGTACCAGCAGATCAGCCCGGCCAGCTGGGAGAAGCGGTCGGGCCTGAAGTCCAGCGCGGTGGTGGCCCGGCAGCGTACGGAGGTCAGCCGCCGGGCGACCAGGCTCTGGGCGTGGCGCGAGTGCGGACTCTGCCGCCCGCGCAGCCGCAGCCGGCCGGGCCGCTCGGTCAGGCTGAGCCAGGAGGGGTCGGCCGGCACCCGCAGGGTGCTCCAGACCGGCCCGAGCGCGGACGCCTCGAAGTCGTCGCGGTCCGGTGTGCGGACCGGGGTCATGACGGGCGCCGAGCGCGGCGCGGGGACCGTCACACGCGGCTTGTTGTCGCCGTGGGCGAGCCGCGGCCAGCCGTCGGCGGTCCACTCGACGCGCTGGAGGCAGCTCTCCCGGCCGAGGACGCAGCGCGGCCCCTCTGGGGTGGCGACCGGCCGGGACGCGAGATGGACGAGGTACCACTCGCCGTCCGGGGTCTCGACGAGTTCGCCGTGACCGGCCTTCCGCAGCGGTGCGCCGGGGGCGTCGCGGGTGGTCAGCAGCGATCCGGCGGGGTCGAGTTCGTACGGCCCGGTCAGCGAGCGGGAACGGGCCATCAGGATGCCGTGGTTCCAGCCCGTGCCGCCCTCGGCGAGCATCAGGTAGTACCAGCCGTCGCGGCGGTAGAGGTTGGGGCCTTCGATCAGTTCGTCGTGGCGCAGCACGTTGGTGATCCCCCCGACGAGCGCGCGGGCCTCGGGGTCGTACTCCTGGAGCACGATGCCCGCGAAGGACGGCCGGTCGGGCCGGTGGTCCCACTGGAGGTTGACCAGCCAGGTGCGGCCGTCCTCGTCGTGGAAGAGGGAGGGGTCGAATCCGGAGGAGTTGAGGAAGACGGGTTCCGACCAGGGGCCTTCGATCGAGTCGGCGGTGATCAGGTAGTTGTCGACGTCCTTGTACGGGGAGCCGACGGTCCTGACGATGCTGTAGATCAGCCAGAACCGCCCGTCGTGGAAGGACAGCGAGGGCGCCCAGACGCCGCCGGAGTCCGGTATCCCGCGCAGGTCGAGCGCCTCGGCGCGGTCCAGGAGGTGTCCGGCGTGTTCCCAGTGGACCAGATCGGTCGAGCGGTGCACCGGGACCCCGGGGAACCACTCGAAGGTGGAGGTGGCGATGTAGTACTCCGCCCCGACGCGCACGATGCTGGGGTCCGGGTGGAAGCCGGGCAGCACGGGGTTGTGGAGGTGACGGTCCGAGGTCATACCGGTCCTTTTCTGTCCGGGCGCCCGCTCGCACGGATCGGGGCCGCCGCTTGCCCCCACAATCTAGAAACCGATTGCTATCGCGGTCAACGGTTCGGCCATCGTTTCAGAAACCGGTTTCTGACCATGGCCCCATCGCAGTGGCGCCTACCGCCCGGCCAACTGAATTTCCCCTGCCCAAGGGGGCGACGTGGCCGGACGCTTCACCTACTCTGCATAGAAAACGTCACCTGTACGGCCGGGTTCCACCGCGATCCGGCCGGGCTCGCCCCCGAAGGGATACCCCATCCGTGCCCAGCGACCGTTTCGACCACGCCTCTCTCGACTACGTCGAAAGCCACGCACCGGGCCAGGGGCGGCTCGCCCCCCGGGCCCGGTACACGTCGGATGCCATGGCCCTGGACCTGGACGGCGACTGGCGCTTCAGGCTCGCGCCCGCCGCGCACGCGCTCACCCCCGGATTCGAGGCCCCCGGGCACGACGACACCGGGTGGGAGCTGATCGGCGTACCGTCGAGCTGGCAGATGCGTGAGGTGGCGGACGCCCCCCGCTTCGGCGCCCCCGCCTACACCAACCAGATCTTCCCCTTCCCGGTCGACCCGCCCCGCGTCCCCGACGCCAACCCCACCGGCGAGTACCGCCGGGAGTTCGCCCTGCCCGAGCGGTGGCCGGACACCGGGCGCGCCGTGCTGCGCTTCGAGGGCGTCGACTCGGCCTTCGCCGTCTTCCTCAACGGTGTCGCGCTCGGCGACGGCAAGGGCAGCCGGCTGCCCACCGAGTTCGACGCCACCGAGGCGCTGCGGCCCGGCCGCAACGTCCTGGCCGTACGGGTCCACCAGTGGTCGGCGGGCAGCTATCTGGAGGACCAGGACATGTGGTGGATGTCCGGGATCTTCCGCTCCGTCGGTCTGCTGCACCGGCCGCTCGACGGCGTGGGCGATCTGTTCGTCCACGCCGACTACGACCACACGCGCGGCGAGGGCGTCCTGCGGGTGGACGCCGAGGCGTCCGGCCGGATCACGGTGGCCGAACTCGGTCTCGACCTCGCCGTCGGCGAGCAGGCGCGCGTCCCCGTCGAACCGTGGACCGCCGAGACGCCCCGGCTGTACGACGCGGAGCTGACCACGGCGGGCGAGCGCGTGCGGCTGCGCGTCGGGTTCCGTACGGTCGTGGTCCAGGAAGGGCTCCTCAAGGTCAACGGCACACCGATCCTGCTGCGCGGGGTGAACCGGCACGAGTGGGACCCGGACACCGGACGCACCCTGAGCGTGGAGACGATGCGCCACGACATCGAGCTGATGAAGCGGCACAACATCAACGCGGTGCGCACCAGCCACTATCCGCCGGACTCCCGGTTCCTCGACCTCTGCGACGAGCTGGGCCTGTGGGTGGTCGACGAGTGCGATCTGGAGACGCACGGCTTCTTCCTGACCGGCTGGCGGGACAACCCCAGCGCCGACCCCCGGTGGCGGGAGGCGTATCTCGACCGGATGAGCCGGATGGTCGAGCGCGACAAGAACCACGCCAGCGTCATCATGTGGTCGCTGGGCAACGAGGCCGGGACCGGGGACAATCTGCGGGCCATGGCCGACTGGTCGCACGAGCGCGACCCGGGGCGTCCGGTGCACTACGAGGGCGACTGGGACAGCGGCTACGTCGACGTGTACAGCAGGATGTACGCCGACCACGAGGAGACCGACCGGATCGGCCGCCGCGCCGAGGAGCCCACGAACGACCCGGCGCTCGACGAGCACCGCCGCGCTCTGCCGTTCATCCTGTGCGAGTACGCGCACGCCATGGGCAACGGACCGGGCGGACTGACCGAGTACCAGCGGCTGTTCGAGCAGCATCCCCGGCTCCAGGGCGGCTTCGTCTGGGAGTGGATCGACCACGGCATCCGGCGCCGCACCCCGGACGGCCGGGAGTTCTTCGCGTACGGCGGGGACTTCGGCGAGGTGGTCCACGACGGCAACTTCGTGGCCGACGGGCTGGTCTTCCCCGACCGTACGCCCTCCCCCGGGCTGCACGAGTTCAAGAAGGTCGTCGAGCCGGTGACGGTACGGATCGATCCGCACGCCCGCACCGTCTCGGTGCGCAGCACGCTGGACTTCGCGGACACCGGGAACCTGCGCTTCCACTGGCGGCTGGAGGACGAGGGTGCCGCGCGCGCCGAGGGTGAACTGGGCGTGCCCGTCGTGGGACCCGGCGGTACGGCCGTAGTGCCCTGGCCAGCGGAGCTGGCCGGGGCGAGCGGCGCGGAGGCGGCCGGGGAGCGGTGGCTGACGGTCAGCGCGCGGCTCGCCAAGGACGAGGCGTGGGCGCCCGCCGACCACGAAGTGGCCTGGGGACAGGCGCTCCTGACGCCGGCGGCGCCCGCGCCGGCGCCCGGCCGGAGCGCGCGCCCGACCGAGCGGGAGGCCCTGATCACCCTGGGCGAGGGCGTCTTCGACGCGTGGACGGGACGTCTCGTACGGATCGGGGACCTGCCCGTCGAGGGCCCGCGGCTGGACCTGTGGCGCGCTCCCACGGACAACGACCTGCGCGGCTGGAAGGGTTCGGTCGCCGATCAGTGGCGGCAGGCGGGTCTCGACCGGCTGGAGCACAAGGTGCTCTCCGTCGGGACCGGCGACGAGGGGCTGACCGTGACCACCCGGGTGGCCGCCGCCGGCACCGACGCCGCCATGACGGCGGTCTACCGCTGGAGCGCGCCCGAGGACCGGCCGGGGACGCTGCGGCTGACGCTGGAGGTCCGGCCGGTCGGCTCCTGGGACCTGCCGCTGCCGCGCCTGGGGCTGCGCGCCGCCGTACCGGGGACGCTGGACACGGTCGGCTGGTTCGGCGGCGGACCGTACGAGGCGTATCCCGACACCCGCGCCGCCGCCAGGATCGGCCGGTTCACGGCGCGGCTGGACGACCTCCAGACCCCGTATCTCTTCCCTCAGGAGAACGGCAGCAGGACCGATGTCCGCTGGGCGCTGCTGACGGACCGGGCGGGCGGCGCGGGGCTGCGGATCAGCGGGCCGGTACCGTTCGCCCTCACCGCGCGCCCGTGGACCAGCGAGGACCTGGACGCGGCGCGCCACCCCACGGATCTGGTGCGCCGTGACACCGTCCAGCTGACGCTGGACGCCGCGCTCCAGGGCATCGGCAGCGCGTCGTGCGGCCCGGGGGTGCTGCCCGAGTACCGGCTGTTCGCCGGTCCCGCCACCTTCACCCTCGACTGGGAGACGGTCACGGACTGACCGGCGTCCCCGCGTACGCGTGCGGCCTCCCCGGAGCGTTTCCGGGGAGGCCGCACGTCGCGGGCGGGAGCCGCGTCAGCGCTTGATCTCCTTGATCCGCAGCATGCGCGTGATGACCTTGTCCAGCTCGTCGTCCTCGAAGACCTTCTTCCAGTCGTCCTTGACGATCGACTCACGGCCGTAGTCCATGGCGATCAGGCAGGCGTCCGAGAACGGGTTGTCGCCCTTGAGGGTGTTGGCGAGCGCGACCTGCGTGTGGCCGAGGAGCATCGCGCGGGCGGCGGCCTCCGGAACACCGACGGTGTGGACCGTCTCGTGCAGGGCCTCGGTGAGCAGCGCGCCGACCATGCAGGCGATCGTCTCGACGAGCGTGGGCTCCAGGACGGCGAGCTGCTTGACGGTCACCCAGTGCACGTCCACGACGGGCGCGTACATGGTGCGGATGACGGCCTCGGCCAGCTCCTGGACGGCCGGGTCCGGGCCCTCGAAGGAGGCGACGACCTCCTGGGGCGCGGCGATGCCGCCGAAGGTGTCCGCGTACTCCTCCTTGGTGGTGCGCTCCAGGAAGACCGAGGGGTGGCAGGGGTGCGCCACCGCGTTGTGCACGTCGTCGCGGCGGGTCAGCAGACCGGCGTAGGCGGCGGCGGGGTCGAGGGTGAGCAGCACCGCGCCGGGCTTGAGCAGCGGGACGAGCGCCTCGGAGACCTTGCCGAGGACGATGTCGGGCACGGCGAGGATGAGCACGTCGGCCTGGCCGGCGGCCTCCGCCGAGTCGGTCAGCTCGCGGCCGAGTCCGCGGATCAGCTCCTGGCCCTGGGGCGAGTTCTCGGAGAACAGCACCCGGAAGTCGCTCTTGACGAGGTTGTTGGAGACGCGCTGGCCCATCTTGCCAGCGGCGCCGATGACGGCGACGGTCTTGTTCTCGGTGGCCATTACTTGCTCCTCTGAAGTGTGCTGATGCAGTGCCGGGTCCACTGGTCCTCGATCCCGGCAGTGGTGTCGAATCCGTCGTCCTGCCAGGGAAGCCAGTGCTCGACGATCTGGTTGATGCCGCGCTGCTCCGGCCGTACGGTCTCCACCAGGTGGGCGTAGTCGAGGAGGCCCTCGCCGAGCGGGCAGCCGGCGTAGGTGAAGCCGACCCAGCCGTCCCTGCGGGTGAAGGCGAAGTCCTTGACGTGGATGTTGACGACGTACGGCGCGGTGGCGGCGACGACGTCCTTGGGGCGTTCCAGCCGGGCGACGCAGTTGCCGGGGTCGAGCACGACGCCCAGGTGGGGGCTGTCGACGGCGCGGACGGCGGTGAGCAGGTCGTCGGTGGCGACCTGCTCGTAGGTCTCCAGGCCGAGCGTGACTCCCCGGGCGGCGTATTCGGGGACGCTCGCGCGCAGCAGCTCCGTCGCCTCGGCGGCGTCGGGGCGGTGGTCGGCGGTGTTGAACATCGAGCGGACGAGGGTGACGCCGAGCTTGTCCGCGAGGTCGAGATAGGTGGCGAGGTGGTCCTGACGGATGCCGCGGGTGCCGAGTTCCAGGGCGATGTCCAGGTCCTCGGCGGTGCGGCGGATGTCCGCGAGGCGGGCGTCGCCGAAGGTCTCGATCAGCGGGTAGTCGCAGATCTGGAAGACGTCACCGCCCAGCTCCCGGGTGTTGTGGAGCATCTGCTCGACGGTGAGGGGCCGGGGCGCGCGGGAGGAGACGCGCCAGAAGTACGCGTAGGTGCTCAGTCCGTACGCCATCAGGCGTCCTCCTTCTCGGCGGCCCGGTCGCTCATCTCGTCGAGGATGCGCTCGACGGCGTGCGGGTCGTGGGCGAAACGCCCGAGGAACAGTCCGTCGACTCCGGGGCCGAGGCGGCCGAGGAGTCCGGGTCCCGCGCTGCCGCCGTAGATCACGCGGCTTCCGGCGTACCGCGGGCGCTCGGCGAGCCAGGCGCCGAGGGCCGCGCAGACGGTGCCGATGTGCTCCGGGGAGGCGGGTTCCGGTGCGCCGATGGCCCACTGGGGTTCGTAGGCGACGACGATCTCGCCGTCCGCTCCGCCGTCGTGCGCGGCGGTGGCCAGGACGCGGTCCAGCTCGGCGACGGTGCGTGCCGCGGCCTCGGCCGGGCCGACCCGGTCGAGTTCGCCGACGCAGAGCACGGGGGCGAGCCCGTTGCGCAGCGCGGCGGCGGTCTTGGCGGCGACCACCGTGTCCCCCTCGCCGAAGAGGCGGCGCCGCTCGGCGTGGCCGACCTCGGCGTAGGAGCAGCCGATCTCCTTGAGGTACGGGCCGGAGACCTCGCCGGTGAAGGGTCCCCGGTCGTCCGTGGCGAGGTCCTGTGCGCCGAACCGTACGCCCGTACCGGCGAGGACGGAGCCGAGCGGGACGATCGCGGGGAACGCGGGCAGCACGAACACCTCGGTGAGGCCACCGGTGACGGCCGGGTGCCCGGCGGCGATCTCACCGATGCGGCGCGCCCAGTTGAGGGTCTCGTGATGTCCGAAGTACATCTTCAGGCTCACCCCGAGCAGGGTGGGAGCAGACATCAGGCGGCGGCTTCCTCGTCGGTCTCGTAGTCGTTCATCAGCTGGACCTTGGCGGCGGAGGCGGAGGACTCGTCGAAGCGGTAGGTCAGCCACTCGGCGGCCAGCCTGCGGGCCAGCTCCACGCCGACGACGCGCTGTCCGAAGGTGAGGACCTGGGCGTTGTTGGAGAGGACCGCCCGCTCGACGGAGAAGGAGTCGTGGGCGGTGACGGCCCTGATCCCCTTGACCTTGTTGGCGGCGATCGCCACGCCGAGGCCGGTTCCGCAGACGAGCAGGGCGCGGTCGGCCTCGCCGCGCGCGACCATCTCGGCGGCGGCGATGGCGATGGTCGGGTAGGCGGTGTGGCCGTCGGCGTCCACGCCGACATCCGTGACGGAGGCGACCAGTTCGTTCGCGCCCAGGTCCTTCTTGAGTATTTCCTTGTAGTCGTAGCCGGCGTCGTCCGAGCCGACGACGATCCGCAGCTTGTCGCTCATGGGGGGTGCTCCTCGGTGGGTGGGTGTCAGTGGCCGGTGGGCGCGGCAAGTACGCCGTGCACGGCGCGGACGATCAGGGCCAGGGAGTGGGCGCCGGCGTCCGGGGTGCCCAGGGACCGTTCGACGTGCGGCCGGGCGCGGCCGATGCGCGGTACGAGGTCGGCGGTGGCCTTCGCCGCGGCCTCGGCGGCGGTGGCGGCGCGGTCCCAGGCCGGGGCGAGGGCCGCACCTTCGGCGGTGGCGGTGGCGAGGGTCTCGGCGAAGGGGACGAGGACGTCGACCATCGTCTTGTCGCCGACCTCGGCGCCGCCGAGCCGCCGTACGGCGGCGGACGCCTCGCCGACACCGTCGGAGACGGTGCGGGCGGTGGGCTTGTCGGTGTCGCCGAGCGCGGCGGCGACGGCGTTCAGGAGCACTCCCCACAGCGCGCCGGAGGTGCCGCCCGCCCGGTCGGACCAGGCGTCGGCGGCGGCGCCGACGGTCGTACCGGCGCCGGCGCCGGCCTCGACGGCCCCGACGGCGGCGCGGTGGGCGGCCCCGGAGCCGCGGCTCATGCCGATGCCGTGGTCGCCGTCCCCGGCGACGGCGTCGATCCGGCCGAGTTCCTCGGCGTTCTCCTCGACCGTGTCGCGGATCGCCGTCAGCGCGGCGAGCGCGGTGCGGGCGGCCGTGCGGGAGGCGTCGGTGGCGGCGGGTACGGCCTCGGCCGCCTCCTCGGTCTGCTCGGCGGCGCCGGCCCGGCCGGCGCTCGCGCGGGCCTCGCCCTTGCGGTAGGCGGGGGTGTCGGCCCCGGCGGTCCACAGGGTTTCGAGTTCCTCGTCGAGCCAGCACAGGGTGAGTGACACACCGGCCATGTCGAAGCTGGTGACCAGTTCGCCGACCTCGGGGTCGACCGTCTCGACGCCCGCCTCGGACAGCAGTTGGGCGACCTGCCGGTAGACGACGAAGAGTTCCTCGTACTTGACGTTGCCGAGGCCGTTGAGGATGACGGCGGCGCGCTGTCCGCTCGCCCCGTTCACGCCCTCGGGCAGTTCGGCCAGCAGGGAGGAGACCAGCAGTTCGGCGGCCTCGTCGGCGCTGGGCACCTCGCTCTCGCCGATCCCGGGCTCGCCGTGGATACCGAGGCCGACGGCCATCCGGCCCTCGGGCACGGTGAACAGCGGGTGGTCGGCGCCGGGGAGCGTACATCCGCTGAAGGCGATCCCGAAGGAGCGGGTGCGGGCGTTGGCGTGCCGGGCGACCCGTACCACTTCCTCCAGGGAGCGGCCCTCTTCCGCCGCCGCGGCGGCGGCCTTGAACACCGGGAGGTCACCGGCGATACCGCGCCGCTTGTCCAGGTCCTCGGCGCTCGCGCTGGAGATGTCGTCGGTGACCGCGACACAGCGGGTCTCGACGCCCTCCGCGTTCAGCTGCTCGGCCGCCTGCCCGAAGTGCAGCACGTCGCCCGCGTAGTTGCCGTACATCAGCAGCACGCCGCCGCCGGTGTGGGCGCTCTTCGCGACGGTACGGATCTGCCGGGCGGACGGCGAGGCGAAGACGTTGCCGACGGCCGCGCCGTGGGCGAGGCCGGGGCCGACCAGCCCGGAGAAGGCCGGGTAGTGGCCCGATCCGCCGCCGATCACGACGGCGACCTGCCCGGGGGCGGCCGGTACGGACCGTACGACACCGCCGGACACCGGCCGCACCCAGCGGCGGTGGGCCAGGGCGAAGCCCTCCAGCGCCTCGTCGGCGAAGGCGGCGGGGTCGTTGAACAAGCGGGTCATCTCAGTGCACCTCAAGAAGCGGCTGGTCCGCGGGGTCGGAGGGGTCGGCGGGCCGGCGCCTGGCAAGGACCACCATGAGCACCGCGGACAGCAGCATGAAGCCGCCCACGACGAACATGGAGAGGGTGTAGCTGCCGCTGAAGTCCTTCAGCCAGCCCGTGATGTAGCCGGCGGCGAAGCCCGCGATGTTGCCGGCCGTGTTGATCAGCGCGATGCCCGCGGCGGCGGCGGCACCGGTCAGGAACCGGGAGGGGATCGACCAGAAGACGGGCAGCGCGGCGAAGATCGAGCACGCCGTCACGGTGATCACGGCGATGGTCGCGGCCGGTGAGTCCATGTAGAGGGCGAGCGGGATCGAGATACCGCCGATGACGGCGGGGCCCGCGACGTGCCAGGTCCGCGTTCCGTGCCGGGTCGCGTTCCGCGACCAGAAGAAGAGGACGACGGCTGCCGGGAGATAGGGGATGGCGGTGATCAGCGCCTTGTCCATCACGCTGAACGACGTGCCGAAGCTCTCCTGGAAGCCCTCGATGATCGTCGGCAGGAAGAAGGCGAGCGCGTACAGGCCGTAGATGAATCCGAAGTAGACCATCGCGAGGACCCAGACCCGGCCGCTGCGGAAGGCTTCCTTCAGCGCCTCGCGGCCGTGGCTGCTCTCCGTGCTGCCCGTCTTGGTGGCGTTCTCGGCGGCCAGCTCGGAGGTCAGCCACTCCTTCTCGGCGGCGTTCAGCCACTTGGCGTCGGCGGGACGGTCGATCAGGTAGAACCAGGCGACGACGCCCAGGAGGATCGCGGGGATCGACACGAACAGGAACATCACGCGCCAGCCCTCAAGGCCGAACAGTCCGTGGTGGCCGATCAGCCAGCCGGCGAGCGGGGCTCCGATGACGGTGGTGAGCGGCTGCGCGAGGTAGAAGAGGGCGAGCACCTTCGTACGGTGCCGGGTGGGCACCCACTGGCTCAGGAAGAGGATCGCGCCCGGGAAGAAGCCCGCCTCGGCGACACCGAGCAGGAAGCGCAGGCCGTACAGCTGTTCGCTGCTCTGCACCCAGGTGAACAGCAGGGACACGATGCCCCAGGTCACCATGATCCTGGCGAGCCAGCGGCGGGCGCCGAAGCGGTGCAGCGCCATGTTGCTGGGGACTTCGAGAACGATGTATCCGATGAAGAAGACCCCGGAGGCGAATCCGAACTGCGCCGCTGTGAGCGCCAGGTCCTGCCCCATGCCGTTCGGCTCCGCGAAGGAGACGGCGGTGCGGTCCAGATAGTTCACGAAGAACATCAGGGCCACGAAGGGGACGAGCCGGATCGAGACCTTCCTGATGGCTGATCTCTCCACGGCGGATGGAGGCGCGGCGGTGGCACCCATGGTGACTCCCTCGGCTGCGCCGGACAGCTCTGTCCGGACTCGGGTCATAGTCGGCAGCGATCGTGGCGCGAAGAGAGCGGCACCCGCTCGACCGGCTGATGTGTCTTCAACGTAACCCCCAGAAGAAAATTGGTCACCAATTGACCAATGTGGCGAGGGTCACTCTTTATGTGACCTGGATCTCTCTTGACAACAACGTCCGACGGCCGAGAATGGGACGACTCAGGACGTCCCTGAACAGCGGGAACACCCATCTGGTGTACTGGTGACCGTGACCAGTCAGCCCGATCAGCCCGCGTCCGCCTCGCCGGATCTCGCCCAGCTACTACGCCCCGTCGTACGCGAGTCCTCGGTCAGCGAGGTCGCCAAGCGGCTCCTCGACCATCTGTCCGCCGGTGACATCAAGCCCGGCACCCGGCTGCCCGCCGAGCGACAGCTCGCCGAGGCGCTGGGCGTCGCGCGCTCCAGCGTGCGGGGCGCCCTCTCGGCGCTCGATGTGCTCGGCATCGTGGAGATCCGCCCCGGCTCGGGTTCCTACGTGCGCGAGGGGACCTCGGAGTTCCTGCCGCGCGCCATCAACTGGGGCCTCATGCTGGGCCAGCGGCGCACCCAGGACCTGGTCGAGGTGCGGACACACCTGGAGGGGGTCTCGGCGCGGCTGGCGGCGGAACGCGCCACCGACGAGGACGTCGTCCGGCTGGAGGACCATCTGCGCCGGATGCGGAACGCGGGGACGGACGCCGCGTCGTTCATCGACGCGGACATCGCCTTCCATCTGGAGACGGCGACCATCGCCGGCAACTCGGTGCTCAGCGACATCCTGCACAGCATCAGGGCGCTGTTGCAGGTGTGGATGGAACGGGTCAGCGATCTGGAGGGGACGGTGAGCGGCACCCTGTGCGAGCACGACGCCGTCCTGACCGCCATCCGCGACCGCGACCCCGACGCGGCCAACGAGGCCATGGCCGAGCACATGCGCATGGCCAACGCGCGGCTGCGGGAGTCCATCGGCGCCGACGACCGGCCGAACGGCTGACCGACCGACCCGCCGACCCGCCGACCTCCGACCTGCCGGCCTCCTGACCTCCCGGTTCACCGGCCGTCCGTCGAACACGACCCGCGCCGCCCCGTACGGTCACGGGGCGGCGCGGGTCGTGCGGCGGTCGGGCCGGGGCGCGGTGGCCCGTGACCGTACCGGGCAGGGGCCCGGCTACCAGTCGCGGGCGTCCTGCGAGCCCTGGTGGCGTCCCGGCCCCGTGAGCGGCGCCGGCGGGGGCCGGTGGTCCGTGGCCGCGTCATAGGCCGGCGGCCACACCGGGCGGGCCGGCGCGTCCTTCCGTACCGACTTCGCCTCCGGCCGGTCCCACTCCCCCTCACCGAGGACCAGCAGCGGGTCGAACATCACCACCACACCCGCCAGCACCAGGAAGACCACCGGGCCGAGCAGCATCGGGAACATGATCGACGAGGCCGAACCGCCGCCCGCCGAGACCCGGGTGAGGCCCTGGAGATGCACGCTGATCGCGGCCATCCCCGTGTAGTGCATGCCGGTCACCGCGATACCCATCACCATGCTCGCCCCGAGGCTCGGGAGGAAACCGTGGATCGACACGGCCGCCCAGAGCGCGGCGGTCGCGGCGACGACGGCGATCACCACGGAGAGCACCACGATCGCGGTGTCGTACTCCATCCGTCCGTGCAGACGCATTCCCGCCATACCGATGTAATGCATGGCCGCCACCCCGAGACCGGTGATGGTGCCCGCGCTGATCAGCGCCCCCCGGGACGCGCCCCGGTACCCCACGATGAAGACCCCGACGCCGACCACGACGATCGCCACCGCGAGGCTGGCGAGGGTCGTCGGCACGTCGTACCCGATCGACACCTCCTCCACCTGGAATCCGATCATGGCGATGAAGTGCATCGTCCAGATGCCCGAGCCGATGGACGTCGCGCCGAGCGCCAGCCATCCGGGTTTCCAGGAGCGCTCGGTACGCAGCGACCTGGTGGTGCAGCGAAGCCCCAGGGCCGAGCCCAGGCAGGCCATGAGATAGGCCGCCACAGGAGTGACGGCTCCGTAATTGAATCCATCGATGGTGCCCTGCATGAGCGGTGCGCCCTCCACCCCGTGTCAGAAATGTGCAGAAGCCGTGTGTTTATGGTGGCGACACTATGGCCATAACCCGCCTTCACAAACACCGGTCCGATCACTTGTTGATAAAGGTGCTCCACGTGGCGTGACCGAATGGGGCGAATCTCCACTGATGCCCCGACTTCTCCCGGTCGTCATTCCGGCCAGCCGCCGACCGCGGCTCCGCCGCCCGAAGGGGGGCCCTGGTTCAGGGAGTTCGACGTCCCTACCCTGTTGCCGGTGCCCCACCAGGCACGGATACATCGCAGGCCGCATGCTTCCCCCTGAGCACGAGGAGATTCGATGTCACACCGCCCCCGCCGCTTCCTGACCGGTTCACTCACCGCCGCGTCACTGATCGCGGGACTGCTCCTCCTGCCCGCGCAGGGCGCGGCGGCCAATGAACCCCTCCCCGAAGGCCCGGCCACCCTCCAGGACTTCGCCGCCGCGTCCGTACCCCAGTGGAACTTCGCCCGCGCCAACAACAACGACCCCTGCTGGCCCGAGTCCGCCTTCGGCGCCGACGGCGCTCCGGCCGCCGGCGGCAGCGTGCAGAACTGGCCGAACAGCGACGGCGGTTGCGCTCCGCACGGAGCGCCGTTCCCCACGTACTACACCGTCCAGAAGTGCTCCGCCGACGAGATACGCGTCGTCTTCACCATCTACCAGGCCACCAGCGGCTTCCAGCCGTCGGGACACCGGCACGACTTCGAGCACGTCGAGGTGGTCTGGCGCAAGAACGGCACCGACTGGACCAGGGACCGGCTGCTGCTGAGCGCGCACGGCGGCCACCGCGTCGTGTCGTGGGCGGACGCGGAGAGCTGGAACCGCGACCGGGGACACGCGGCCAAGGGGCTGGAGCACCCCCGGATCTTCGTGGGGTTCGGAAGCCACTCGATGTACAACAACCAGGGCGGCCGCAAGGACGTGATCTCCGCCTACACCGATGAGTACCGGCACGCCGACTACCCGTCCTGGGCCGACCAGGGCGGCGGCCTGGTGGAGGTCGCCAAGGACAGCGCGCTCCAGCAGAAGTTCGACGCGAACGCCGCCGCCTGGGGCAGCGCGGACAGCAACCCCGGCAAGATGGCCCGGGATTCCTGCTCCCACTGACGGCCCGCTCGTGCGGGCCGGCCGGACTGACGGCCGCGCGGAACCGCCGGACCCCCGCGCGACGTTGCCTGAGCAGCGTCGCGCGGGCGGCGCTGGTCCGCGACGGTACGGAGGGACGGACGGTGCCGATGACCGAGATGACGGCCGGGGGCAATCTGGCCCTGCCGGACGGAGAGCTGTCGATACGGGTGCCGGGTCCTTTCGACCTGTCCGTGCTCGTCACCGGCGACAGCGGAAGGGTCGCCGGTGACGGCGACTTCGTCTTCTACAACCAGCCTTCGGCCCCCGGGGCCAGGCTGGAGGCGGACGGTGTCCGGGTGGACCCGCGGCGGCTGCGGGCCGGGGCGAGCCGGATCACCGTGGTGATCAGCCCGGCCGACCCGGGTACGGCGCTCGGCCTGCTGCCCGTCCCCACCCTCACCGTCACCGGGCCGGGCCCGGGGACCGTCGCGCGGTTCACTCCCCCGCGCCCGGCGCACGAGACGGTGCTGCTGCTGGCGGAGATATACCGGCGCGGCGGCGGCTGGAAGCTGCGGGCGCTGGGGCAGGGATACGCGGACGGACTGGCCGGACTCGCGCGTGACTTCGGCGTGGACGTGGCGGAGGAGGTCGCCGGGCCGCCACCGGCGGGGCCGGTACGGTCGGGACCGGCGCCGGCCGGGCCCGCGCCGTCGCGCCCCGCCCCTTCACGGCCCGTTCCGCCGGGTCCCGGGTCCCGGTCGGGTTCCGGTTCCGCGCACGGCGGCCCGCCGGCCGGTACGGAAGCGGAGTTCGCCGGGCTCGTCCGGGCCGAGCGGCAGCGGGCGGGCGTGGCGCCGGTGGCCATGGACGCGCGGCTGTCGGCGGCGGCGCGGGACCACGCGGCGGCGATGGCGCGGCAGCGGCGGCTCGACGCGCGGGGGCCGGACGGGATCTCCGTCTTCCAGCGGATCACCGCGGGCGGATACCGCTATCTGCGCCTGGAGCAGCATCTGGTCTCCGGTCCCCGCACCCCGGCCGAGTTCGTGGACTACTGCCTGGGCGGCGAGGCGACCCGTGGTCCGCTGCGCGATGCCACGCTCACCGAGGCGGGCATCGGTCACGCGGTCGATCCGCGCTCCGGCGACTTCTACTGGACGGCGCTGTGGGCGGGGCCCTGCACGGCCGACGGGCTGGCCGCGACCGCGGCCGAGATCGTCGTGCTCACCAACGCGGAGCGGACCGCCGCCGGGCTCAGGCCGCTGGCCGGTGACGCCCGGCTGGCGGTCGCGGCGCAGGACCACTGCGCCGACATGGCCGCGCGCGCCTTCTACGCGCACACCTCGCCCGAGGGGCTCCAGCCGTGGGACCGCGCGGCGGCGGCCGGGGCCGCCCACCGGGGCATCGGCGAGAACATCGCCTGCGGCCAGCGCACCGCGCGCGAGGTGGTCCGGGGCTGGATGGACAGTCCGGGTCACCGGGCCAACATCCTCAAGCCGGACTTCACCCACCTGGGCACGGGTTTCGCGGGCGGCGGCCCGTCCGGCACCTACTGGGCGCAGGTCTTCGGCCAGTCGTGACCGCGCGCCGCGGGCTGACCGGCCGCCGCGCGTGTGCCCGTCACCCCGCCCGCATCGCCGTCACGGTGAAGGTGTCACCGCAGACGACGGGCTTGGACGTACTCAGCGTCATGGCGTCCTTGGAGCCCGGCGGATAGATCTTGATCAGGCTCGGCGCGGCCCAGCAGGACGATCCCTTGATGCCCTTGTTCAGCGTGTGCAGCGTGGTCTGCGCGGCGCCTCCGGGCGCGAGCCTGACGGCGCCCAGCTGTCCGCCCTCGCGGGTGGCCGGCTTGCCGATGGGCGCGCCGTCGCCCGCGAGGAGCGAGACGCCCGGGAAGCCCTGGAGCGTACAGGCGCTCGACGCCTTGTTGACGAGGCGCAGGTCGTAGCGGATGTTTCCGGCGCCCACGTCGGGGGGGCCGAGGCTGATCCCGAGCTGGTCCGCCGTGCACCGCGACGCGGTGGTGGCCTTCGCGCCGCCGCTCGCCGTACCGGCACCCGGTTCGGTGCCGGGGCTGGCCGCCGACTGCGCGGAGGTCCCGGACGAGTCGGGCGCGTCGGAGGCACCGGTCGTGGGGGATTCGGCGCTCGCGGTGGCCGGACTGTCGGAGCCGGCCGCCGCGCCGCCGCCCGACGTGCCACCGGCGCCGCACGCGGCCGTCGCGACGGCGAGCACCGTCGCGGTCACCGCCATCGTGCCCGCGCGCCACGCCCGGCCGGTCCTCGGGGGCCGCCGGGCCGCCCGTGCTGCCGCCGCACGGGTTCCCGGCCGGTCCTGCGCGTGCTGGTCCCGCGCGTGCCGGTCCTGCGCGTCCTGGTCGGTCGTCCTGGGGATCTGGAAGTGATCGGACATACGGTCCACCTGCCCCTCCACGTCGTACGTATACCCGGGCGTACTTATACCCCGATATACGGAGAGCGTCCGCTCTCTCCGGGAAGACGGCATCCGGAGCCGATCCGTGCCCCGGGACGGCGGGCGATTCCGGCGCGGTGGTGTGAGACTTCAGTTGAGGAGTTGATCGCATGGCGAGCGAATCTTCCGGCGCGGCCGAGCGGGAGGACCTCGACGAACGGCTGCTCGAAAAACTGCTGGCCGAGGCGCACACGGCGGCCCCGATGG
This sequence comes from Streptomyces sp. NBC_01429, assembly GCF_036231945.1. Lineage (NCBI taxonomy): Bacteria > Bacillati > Actinomycetota > Actinomycetes > Kitasatosporales > Streptomycetaceae > Streptomyces > Streptomyces sp. NBC_01429. The sequence continues at coordinate 215,476 of NZ_CP109599.1, forward strand.
ACCTGCCCGGGGTGGTGAACCGGTGCGCGACCGCCATCGGTCTGGAGAGCGTCGTCATCTATCTCGTCGACATCCAGCAGCGGCATCTGGTGCCGCTCACCCACGGGCTGCCCGTGATCGACCTGGACGCCTCGGTCGCGGGCTGGACCTACCGGACGCTCGATCTGCGGGTCGAGGAGTGCGGCGACGGCGCGCTCACCGCCTGGCTGCCGCTGGTCGACGGGGTGGAACGGCTCGGGATCCTCGGCGTGCGGACGGTCGTGCTGGACCCGGTGAGGCTGCGGCGCAGCCGGATGCTCGCCTCCGTACTGGCCATGGCGATCACCTCGAAGCGCGCGTACAGCGACAGCTTCGCCCGGCACTCGCGCACCGAACCGATGGATCTGCCCGCGGAGATGCTCCGCGCCCTGCTCCCGCCACGGACCATCGGCAGCGAACACGCCGTCTCCACGGCCGTGCTGGAGCCCGCCTACCACATCGGCGGCGACGCCTTCGACCACTCCCTGACCCAGTCGACCCTGCACGCCGCGATCTTCGACGCCATGGGCCACAACCTGGCCTCGGGGCTGACCACCTCGGTGGCCCTGGCGGGCTGCCGCAACGCCCGTCGGGCCGGCGCCGAGCTGCCGGAGCTGGTCGACACGATCGACCAGGCGCTCGGCCGGTGGCTGCCCGACCAGTACTGCACCGGCATCGTCACCCAGTTGGACCTGACGGAGGGGATCTTCCGCTGGTGCAACTGCGGCCATCCGCCGCCGCTGCTGATCCGGGGCCAGCAGGTGGTGGACGCGGCGCTGGAGCGCACTCCGCAGCCGCCGATGGGGCTGCCCGCCCAGTTCGCCACCGAGCCGCGCGCGGCCTACGAGGTGGTGCTGGAACCCGGCGACCGGGTGCTGCTGTACACGGACGGGGTGACGGAGTCCCGGATCGAGGGCGGCACGGAGTTCGGACTCCGCCGCTTCACCGATTCGATCATCCGGGGCGCGGCGGCCGGCGAGCTGGCGCCGGAGGCGCTGCGCCGGATCATCCACTCGGTCCTCGATCTCCAGAAGAACGTGCTGCGCGACGACGCCAGCCTGCTGCTCATCGAGTGGCGCTCGCCCCGGCCCCGGTCCGCGCCTCTCGCCCCCGCCCCCGCCACCAGCAGCGCCAGGGTGATCCGGACGCAGGGGGACACGTAGGGGTACGACGTGTCGCGGACGCGGCGGCAGGAAAGGGTGCCGGTATGTGGGCGCGTCGACACGGCGACGCGCCGGCCGGCCCGCCCCGGGCAGCGCTCGGACACCGGGCCGCAGGACAGACGAGGAGTGCCATGGACCCCATCGTCACCACCGAGTACGGCCGGGTGCGCGGGCGGATGGAGGGCGCCGTCGCCGTCTTCCGCGGCATTCCCTACGCGGCGCCGCCCGTCGGGCCGCACCGGTTCCGCCCGCCGGCCGCCCCGGCGCCCTGGGACGGCGTACGGGAGGCGGCCGTCTTCGGCCCCACCGCGCCCAAGAACCCGTACGCGCCGCCGCTGGACCAGCTGCTGCCGGATCCGGAGGTGGCGGGCGACGGCTGCCTCAACCTCAATGTGTGGACACCCGATCCCGGCGCCGCCGGGCTGCCGGTGATGGTCTGGATCCACGGGGGTTCGCTGCGGTACGGCTCGTCGGCCGTGGAGACGTACGACGGCGCCGCCTTCGCCAGGGACGGTGTGGTGCTGGTCTCGGTCAACTACCGGCTGGGGATCGAGGGCTTCGGGATGTTCCCGGACGCCCCCGCCAACCTGGGGCTGCGCGACCAGCTCGCGGCCCTCGCCTGGGTGCGGCGCAACGTGGCGGCGTTCGGCGGCGATCCGGACCTGGTCACCGTCTTCGGGGAGTCCGCCGGCGCGTTCTCCATAGCCGGGATGCTGGCGTCCCCGTACTCGGCCGGGCTGCTGCGCCGGGCGGTGCTCCAGAGCGGTGTCCCCTCGGCCGTGACCCCGGCGAAGGCCCGCCGCACCACCCGGCGCGTCGCCGCGCGGCTGGGCGTCCCGGCCACCGCCGCCGCGTTCGCCGCCGTGGACCGGGCCCGGCTGTTGCGCGCCCAGGGCGAGGCGGTCAGCGGCAGCCCGCTGGGCGGCGGCGCGGCCTTCGATCTGGTGGTGGACGGCGACGTGCTCCCCGAGGACCCGGCGCGGGCGCTGTCCGAGGGCCGGGCCGGGGACGTGGAGCTACTGCTGGGCACCAACACCGAGGAGTACCGGCTGTGGTTCGTGCCCGGCGGAACCATCGACCGGATCACCCCGCTCACGCTGCGCCTCGCCCTGATCAGATTCGGGGTACGCGGCCGGACAGCCGCCGTCTACCGGGCCAACCGGCCGGGCGCGTCGCCCGGGGAGATCCTCGGCGCGCTCGCCACCGATCTGCTGCTGCGTATGCCGCTCGTCCGGCTCGCCGACGCCCGCCGCGCGGCCCCCGCCGCCACCTATTTCTACGAGTTCGGCTGGCCGTCGCCGGTCGGCGGGCTCGGTGCCTGCCACGGCCTGGAGATCGGCTTCGTCTTCGACACCCTGCGGGTCCCGGCGACCGTACGGCTGACCGGACCGGACGCTCCGGAACGGCTCGCCGACGCCATGCACCGCGCCTGGGTGGACTTCGCCGCCAAGGGCGACCCCGGCTGGCCGGCCTGGGACGGCTCACGCCCCGTCATGACGTACGGCTCCGCGGAGCCTGCCGTGGTACGCGCCCCCCGCGACGACGAGCGGCGCGCCTGGGAGCGCCGTGGGCGGTGAGCCGGTGGCGCGCGGCGGCCCCGGGGCCGGGCACCGCCGCGCGCAACGCAACGTTCGGAGACCGCGCGGAACCCGCGTTCAGAACTCCTCGTGGACCTCGGGGTCCCCGCCGAGCCTGTGGTGCGGACCGGCCGAGATCGTCTCCATCTCGTCCTCGGTCAGCCGGAAGCCGAAGATGTCCAGGTTCTGCCGCTGCCGGGCGGGGTCGGCGGACTTCGGGATCGGTACCGCGCCGAGCTGGGTGTGCCAGCGCAGCACCACCTGGCCCGGGGTGACCCCGTGCGCGGCGGCGATCGCCACGATCTCCGGCTGTTCCAGCAGCCCCCGGCCCCGGCCCAGCGGACTCCAGCTCTCGGTGCGGATGCCCTTGGCGTCGTGCGTGGCGCGCAGCCGCGCCTGCGGGAAGCCCGGGTGCATCTCGATCTGGTTGACCGAGGGCAGCACGCCGGTCTCGTCCTCCAGCCGCGCGAGGTGCTCGGCGGTGAAGTTGGAGACGCCGATGGAGCGCACTAGTCCGTCCTCGCGGAGCTTGATCATCGCCTTCCACGACGCGACGTACTTGTCCACGCGCGGCAGCGGCCAGTGGATGAGGTAGAGGTCGACGTAGTCGAGTCCGAGCCGCGCGCGGGACTCCTCGAACGAGGCGAGGGTCTCCTGGTAGCCCTGGTGGCGACCGGGGAGTTTGGTGGTGACGACGATGTCCTCGCGCGCCACCGCGCTCGCTGCGACGCCGCGTCCTGTGCCCGTCTCGTTGCCGTAGTTCAGCGCGGTGTCGATCAGCCGGTAGCCGAGCGCCAGCGCCCCGGCGACGGCCTTCTCCGTCTCGGTGTCGTCGAGCGGATAGGTGCCGAGGCCGATGGCGGGCAGCGCGCCGCCGTCGTTGAGCGGATGGACCGGAGTGGTGGTCACGGATCTCCTTCTTCCTCTCGCTGTCCGGTCCGACCAGCGTAGAGCGGGGCCGGTCGGCGGGCCCGGCGGGGGCGGCCGGGCCCGGGGCCGGACAGGGCGGTGGCCCCCGTACGGCAATACGGGGGCCACGGCCGGTACGCGGGTGCGGTCAGCGGGTGCGGTACGAGGTCACGTATCCCGGCGCCGGGCTGCCCACGCCCGTCACGTCGTCGTATCCGACGACGGCGGACAGCGAGCTGTCCTGGCCGAGGCTGCGCAGCGAGGTGGCGATCCCGTCCGCGCCGTCGTGACCGTTCACGAAGTCGTTCCGTACGACCGCGAGCCGTCGGCCCGCGCCCAGCGGACGGTCGGTCACGTCGTGGTAGGCCGACGTGCCGTACCGCTGGTAGATGGCGGGGTTGGCGAAGCCGATCGGCAGTCCGCGGCGGGCCTGCTGGGCGAGCGCCTGGACGCCGGCGACGACCGGTGCCGCCAGCGACGTGCCGCCGATGCGGTACTCGTCGTATCCCCGGGTGCCGTCGGGCAGGGTCTGGGTCTGGCCGACGAGGAAGCCGGTGTTCGGGTCGGCGACGGCGGCGATGTCGGGGGTGGTCCGCATCGGGGTACCGCCGTTCGCCCTGGCGAGGGCGTCGGGGACGGTGCCCCGCTGGTAGTACGGCTGCGGGACGGTGGCGCTGGTGCCGCCGCCGGCCCCCGAGGTGTACGCGCCCGGGAAGTCCGTCCAGCCGCGCCCGTCGGCGGAGAGGTTGGCCTTGAGGGTGCCCCAGCCGGTCTCCCACTGGTACGGCTCGTGCTTGCCGACGGCGAGCGAGGTGCCGCCCACGGCGGTCACCCACGCGGAGTTCGCGGGCATGTCGATCTGCTTGGTGCCGGTGGAGGCGACGTTGTCGCCGTCGTCGCCCGAGGAGAAGTAGAAGCCGATCCCCTCGACGGCGCCGAGCTGGAACACCTGGTCGTAGGCGGCGGCGGAGGCCGGGGTCTCGTTGGACTCCAGGTCGCCCCAGGAGTTGGAGACGATGTCGGCGAGGCGGCCGTCGACGATTCCGGAGAGGGAGTCCAGCAGGTCGTCGTCGTAGCAGGAGGCGGCGCCGACGTAGACGATGCCGGCGTCGGGCGCGAGCGCGTGGACGGCTTCGACGTCGAGGGTCTCCTCGCCGTACCAGCCGGAGGCGCCGCACTCCTCGGTGCTGTGGTACTCGGCGGGCAGCACCTGGGACAGCTGGCCCTTGCGGTACGCCTGGTCGCCGTTGCGCCTGGCGTAGGTGGCGGCGTCGCGGGCGATGGTGGGCGAGGCGTACGCGTCGGTGATGGCGACGGTGACGCCCTTGCCGGTGAAGTTCTTCGCGCCGTACGCGGGGCGCAGCTGCTTGCCGGTGTAGCCCTTGACCGCGTAGGGGGCCTTCGTGCCGTACGCCGACGGCAGCTTCGTGCCGGTCCTCGATCCGTAGTACGTCGAGAAGGGACCGGCGTTGCGGAAGACCTCGTCGGGCGGCGGCAGCGTGTCGTCGTGGCGTGCCTTGTGCGGCGCGTTGTCGAGGCCGGTGACGGTGAGGACCGCGCCGTCCAGCGAGTCGGGCACCGAGGGCGTGGTCTCGGGCGCGCGGTAGGTGTGGCCGTCCTTGGCGTAGTTGTGGAGGCGGGTGGAGAACGCCTTCTCCACGGCGGCGGTGCTGCCGCTGACCGTCACGTAGTGCCGGTCGGAGCCGGTCACCTTCAGACCGGCCGAGGTCAGCCAGGAGGTGACGCGGGCCCGCTGGGCGGCCGTGGCGCCGAAGCGGGCCTCGGCCTGGCGCGCGGTCAGATACGCGCCGTACGAGGCGGATCCGGGGTCGGACACCGCCTCGGCGTACCGGGCGAGTCCGGCGGCGTCCCGGCCGGCGAGATGGACGCGGGCGGTGATCCGGCCGGAGCCGGGGGCGCTGCCCCGGTCGGCCTGCCGGGTCGCCCACAGCGGCTTGGTGCCGGCGAGCGTGTCCCGTCCGGCGGGTCCGGTGTCGGCGCCTGCGGACGGTATGCCGAGTGCGAGGGCGCCGACGACCATCGGCAGTGTCGCCGCCCAGGTCAGTCCGGCGCGCAGGCGCGGTCGGCTGGATCTCATGGAACCCCCTGCGGTGTGAGTGAACGGGTGCGGCGGGCCGGGTGGTTGGCAGCCGCACACAAGGGATCACTCTTTCGACCAACCGTTCATCAAGGGGACATGCGTTGGCCAAGGACACTCAAAGACTCGTCATGCCCGGATCAACCGCCCGGAGCCGGTCCGGTCCGCGCGGTCCGCACCCGCCCCGTACCCGCCGCCGCGCCGCTCCGTCCCCGGTCCCGGACGCGCCCGGAGCGGCGAAGCCCCTGTACGGCTCCGCCGCTCCGCCCGCCCCGCCCGCTACCGCGGGTGCAGCGTGCCCGTACGGGCCAGTTCGGCGTACCAGTGCGCACTGGACTTGGGCGTGCGGCGCTGGCTCGCGTAGTCCACGTACACCATCCCGAAGCGCCTGCCGTAGCCGTACGCCCACTCGAAGTTGTCGAGCAGCGACCAGAGGAAGTAGCCCTGGATGTCGGCCCCTTCCTCGATCGCCCGGTGGACGGCCGCGAGGTGGTCGCGGAGATAGGCGATGCGCTCGGGGTCGCGGACCTCGCCGTCGGGTCCCGCGTAGTCGTCGAAGGCCGCGCCGTTCTCGGTGATCATCACGGGCAGCCCGGGGTGCTCCCGCCGTACCCGCGTCAGCAGTTCGTACAGACCGCTCGGGTCGATCGTCCAGCCCATGGCGGTCCTGCTGCCGGGGGTCTGGTGGAAGGCGACCCGGTCGGCGCTCGGCCAGGGGCTGTGCTCACTGGCGCCGTGGCCGTCGGACTGGTGGACGGAGGGGCTCTCGTGGTGGGAGACGAGCGTCGGCGAGTAGTAGTTGACGCCGAGGAAGTCGAGCGGCTGGTGGATGAGTCCGAGGTCGCCGTCCTGGACGAACGACCAGTCGGTGACGGACGCGGTGTCCTCCATGATGTCCGCCGGGTAGGCGCCGTCCAGCATGGGGCCGGTGAAGATCCGGTTGGCCGTGCCGTCGATCCTGCGGACCGCGTCGGCGTCCTCGGCACTCGGCGTCAGCGGCCGCACGTGGTGCAGGTTGAGCGTGACGGAGATCCGCGCTTCGGCGGGCAGCCGCTCGCGCAGCGCCTTGACCGCGAGGCCGTGCCCCAGATTGAGGTGGTGCGCGGCCCGCAGCGAATCGGCGGCGTCGGTGCGGCCCGGGGCGTGGACGCCGGAGCCGTAGCCCAGGAACGCGCTGCACCAGGGCTCGTTGAGCGTCGTCCAGGTCGTGACCCGGTCGCCGAGGGCGTCCGCGACGAGACCGGCGTACTCGGCGAAGCGGTACGCGGTGTCCCGCTCGGGCCAGCCGCCCGCGTCCTCCAGCTCCTGCGGCAGGTCCCAGTGGTAGAGGGTGGCGACGGGCTGGATCCCCTTCTCCAGCAGCCCGTCGGCCAGCCGCCGGTAGAAGTCGAGCCCCTTCACCGAGGCGGGCCCGTTCCCGGTGGGCTGGACGCGGGGCCAGGAGACCGAGAAGCGGTACGCGCCGACGCCGAGGCCGGACATGATCTCGATGTCCTCGGGCCAGCGGTGGTAGTGGTCGGTGGCGATGTCACCGGTGTCGCCGTTGCGCACGCGGCCCGGGGTGTGGGAGTAGACGTCCCAGATGGAAGGGGTACGGCCGTCCTCCTGGGCGGCGCCCTCGATCTGGTAGGCGGCTGTCGCGGTCCCCCACAGGAAGCCGGCGGGGAACGTGAGGGGCGCCGCGGGGTCCGGGACCAGCCCGGGGGTGAGTGCGGCGGTGGAGGTGGAGGTGGCCACAGGGGGTCCTTCCGCAGAGATATGACGGTGTACGGGGAACGGTGGAACGTGGGTGGAGGTGACGGGGGGGGAAAGCCCTGACGGCGGGTCAGCCCTTGACGGCGCCCTGCATGATGCCGCCGACGATCTGACGGCCGAAGACGATGAACATCGCCAGCAGGGGCAGCGTGCCGAGCAGCGCGCCCGCCATGATCACCGACTGGTCACGGACATAGCCCGCGCTGAGCTGGGAGAGAGCCACCGGAATCGTGGGGTTCGTCATGTCCAGCGCGATGAAGGGCCAGAAGAAGTCGTTCCATGCCTGGACGAACGTGATCATGAACAGCACGGCCATCGGCGGCCGGGCGATCGGCAGGACGATGGACCAGAAGATCCGCAGCGAGTGCGCGCCGTCGATCCGCCCCGCCTCGATCAGCTCGTCGGGCAGCGCCTCCTTGAGGTACTGCCGCATGAAGAACACCCCGACCGCGCTGACCAGCGTCGGAAAGATCACGGAGGGCAGCTTCTGCCCCCAGCCGAGGTCCGCCATCATCATGAACAGCGGGACGACACCGAGCTGCGGCGGCACCATCATCGTGCCGATGACCAGCATCAGCAGGATATTGCGGCCCTTGAAGCGCAGCTTGGCGAAGGCGAAGCCGGCCAGGGTCGCGAAGAAGACCGTCGAGAGAGCGATCACCCCCGCGACGATCAGGCTGTTCAGCATCGCCTGGCCCATGGCGGCGTCGGTCCACGCCTTGCCCAGGTTCTTGAACAGGTTGGGTCCCGGCAGGAAGGGCGGCGGGGTCTGGGTCACCCGGGTGTTGTCGGTGGAGGCGGCCACCATCGTCCAGTACAGCGGGAAGAGGGAGACCAGGGCGGCGAAGCCGAGCAGGACGTAGGCGAGCGGACCGGCGTGGTGCTGGCGGCCCGCGCCCGGCCGCAGCGCGCGGCCGAACCGGCGCTCGGCGGGGCGCGAGGGTGTGGTCCGGTCCTGCGCGTCCGCCAGGACCGGTGCGATATCGGTGGTCATGGGCTGCTGGCTCCCTGGTCAGGACTTGCGGGATGTGACGCGCCCGATGACGCGCTGGAGGACGAAGACGAGGATGAGGATGAGGAACATGGCCCAGGCGATCGCGGAGGCCCGTCCCATCTGGTAGTTCTTCCAGCCCTCTTCGTAGAGCAGCAGGCCGAGCGTCTGGTACTGGTTGTCGGCGCCGCCGCTGACCCCGTTCGGCCCCTGTCCGAAGATCAGCGGTTCGCCGAAGAGCTGGGTGGCTCCGATCGTGGAGAGCACGATGGTGAAGATGATCGTGGCGCTGATGCCCGGGATGGTGACCGTGCGGAACTGCTGCCAGCGCGAGGCGCCGTCGATCGCCGCCGCCTCGTAGAGGTCCCTCGGGATAGCCTGCATGGAGGCCAGGTAGAGCAGCGCGTTGTAGCCGGTCCAGCGCCAGATCACGATGGTGGAGATGGCGAACTGGGCGGGCCACTTCTCGCTCGACCAGTCGATGGAGTCGACCCCGACGAGTCCGAGCGCCCAGTTGACCATGCCGAAGTCGCGCTCGAACAGCATGGTGAAGACCAGGGCGGCGGCACCGATCGACGTGGCGTAGGGGGCGAGGGCGGCGACCCGGAAGAACACGGAGCCGCGCAGCCGGTAGTTGAGCAGATGGGCCAGGCCGAGCGCCATCAGCAGCTGCGGCACGGTGGAGATGACACCGATGGTGAAGGTGTTTGCCAGCGCGTTCCAGAACAGATCGTCCTGGAGCAGATCGGTGAAGTTGGCGAGGCCGCGCCACTCCCGCGTGTGCATCGTGGACAGCTCGACGCGGTGCAGCGAGATCCAGAAGGTGTAGAGCAGCGGGTAAAGGCCGAAGGCCCCGAAGATGAGGAAGAACGGGGCGATGAATCCGTAGGGCATCGCCCCGAGGTCGAGGCGGTGGATGAGGGTGCGTCGCGACTGCCGGGAGGAACCGCCGCCCGCGCCGCCCTTCCCGGGAGGACCGGCTGACGCGGGGTGCGGCTGCCCGCCCGTGGGGGCTGCCGGGGTGGAGGTGGCCACGAGGGCTTCCTTCCGTGGAGTTGACCGGTGGTGCGGTGACGGTGGTGCGGTGAGGCGGTACGCGGGACCGGCGGGAGCCGCGTGTCCCGCGAGGGGGGGGCGGCCGGGCCGGAAGAGGCACCGGCCGCCGGAACACATCACGTCGGCCGGACGGAGCCGGCGACGGGATCGGATCAGCGCGTCAGCTTCTTGATCCGCTCGTCGGTCGTCTTCCACGCCTCGTCGGCGCTCTTGCCCTTGTCGACGAGCTGGAGTCCCTGCGAGAACGCGTCCTTGATGTTGCCGTCCTTGCGTCCCAGGACCTGCTTGTTGGGGATCTCCTTCGCCGCCTCGCCGAAGATCTGGCCGATCGGGGCGTCGCTGAAGTACTCGGACTTGGCGTTCTGGACGGCGGGCAGGTCGATCGCCGTCTTCGAGGAGGGGAGGTTCCCGAGCTTCTCGAAGATGAACGCCTGCTGTTCGGGCGCGGTCAGCCAGGCGACGAGCTTCTGGGCCTCTTCCTTGACCGGGCTCTTGTCCATCACGCCGAGGAACGCGCCGCCCCAGTTGGCGCCCTTGGGCGCCTTGGCGACATCCCACTTGCCCTTGTTCGCCGGCCCCGCCTTCTCGCTGATGTGGCTGAGCATCCAGGCCGGGCAGACGGTGGAGGCGAAGGTCGAGTTGGCCAGTCCCGGGTCCCAGCCGGGCTGGAACTGGGGCAGCTTGGCGGTCAGCTTGGCGTCCGACGCCGAGACCGCCAGGTTCCAGGCGTCCTTCACCACCGGGTTGTCCTGGTAGATGAGCTTGCCGTCCTCGTCGTAGAACTGCTTCTCACTGCCGTAGATCATCGCGTTGAACAGCCCGCTGGAGGCGTCCATGAAGGAGACCTTCTTGTTCTTCGACTGCTGCTTGAAGGTCCGGCCCGCCTCGACGTACTTGGACCAGTCGCCCGCCCACAGCTTCGCCACCTCCTCGCGGTCGGTCGGCAGACCGGCCTGCTCGAACAGGTCCTTGCGGTAACAGACCGCCATCGGGCCGATGTCCGTGCCCAGCCCCAGCAGCTTGCCGTCCTTGGCGGTGACCTGGCTCAGCTTCCACGGCAGGAAGTGATCGATGCCTTCGGTCTTCGACAGATCCATGAACTTGTCGGCCTGGGTGTCGACCAGTTCCTTGGCCCGGCCTATCTCTATCCCCTGGATGTCCTTGAGACCGGAGCCGGCCGCCAGGTGCGTCTGCAGCGCGGTGTAGTACGTCTGCTCGTCGCCGGCCACATCGGCCTCGATCTTGATGGTGGGGTTTTCCTTCATGTAGCGGTCGAGGAGGCCGCTCTCCTTGTACCCCATGACCCCGAAAAGGCCCATGCTGATGACGGTCTTGCCGTCCTTGGTGGTCGCCTTGTCCGCGTCGTCGCCGCTGGAACAGCCGGCGACGAGTACGAGCGAGACCGCGGCCGCTGTCGCGGACGCGAGGGTGGAACCGAAGCGATGACGGGCCATGCCCATGGTGCTTCCTCCTAGCAGCGGCGCCCCGGCGTGCGCCCGCTGCGGCTCAGGATCGACTGGATGAGAGACCCGCCCCGGGAGAAATTGGGAGCGCTCCCAACGGGTTGTGGAAGACTCTCCGTAGACACAGGGTCGTGTCAAGAGTCGAAGTCGGTTCCGTTGCGCGAATGTGTCCGGGCACCGGCTCCGAGCCGCCGGCATACCGGACGGTCGGCACAATCTCCTGGTGAGCGCTTCGGCGCCGTGGGAGAGCAAGAGTCAGGAGACGCGATGAGCAGCCGTAAACAGCCAGGCCAGAGGCCAACTCTTGAAGCCGTGGCCCAGCTGGCGGGCGTGGGCCGCGGCACCGTCTCGCGCGTCGTCAACGGCGCTCCCGGGGTCAGCGCCAGGGCGAGGTCTGCCGTGGAGACGGCCATCGCGGAACTCAAGTACGTACCGAATCCGGCCGCGAGATCCCTGGTCACCAGCCGGACCGACAGCATCGCGCTGGTGATACCGGAGTCGGAGAGCCGGCTCGCGTCGGAGCCGTACTTCTCGGCCGTCATCCGGGGGGTCAGCACGGAGCTGGCCGACACCGACATGCAGCTGCTGCTGATCCTCGTCCGGGACCAGCGCGAGCGGGACCGGCTGATCCGGTTCGTGGAGGCGCGCCGGGTGGACGGGGTGCTGCTGGTCGCGGTCCACCGCGACGACCCGCTGCCCGCGTTCCTGGAGACGTCGGGGATGCCGACGGTGCTGGCGGGCCGGCGCGCCCCCGACGAGCCGCTGAGCCATGTCCAGTCCGACAACGTGGGGGGCGCGGCGCAGGCCGTGGGGCATCTGCTCGACCGGGGGCGTGAGGTCATCGCGACGATCACCGGGCCGCTCGACATGGACGTGGGCCGGAGCCGGCTGCGCGGGTGGCACGACGCGCACGCCCGGAAGGGCGCTCCCGCGCCGGACGAAGCCCTGGTCGCCCCGGGCGACTTCACCGAGGAGGGCGGGCGCGCCGCCATGCGTGAACTTCTCGAACGCCGGCCGGGTCTCGACGCCGTGTTCGCCGCGTCGGACGTGATGGCGGCGGGCGCGCTGACCGTACTGCGGGAGCGTGGCCGGCGGGTGCCGGAGGATGTGGCGGTGATCGGTTTCGACGACTCGATCGTCGCGCGCCACACGGTGCCGCCGCTGACGAGCGTGAGTCAGCCGACGGAGGAGCTGGGGCGTACGATCACCCGGCTGCTCCTCGACGAGATCAACGAACCCACGCTCACGCACCGCTCGCTGACGCTGCCCACCACGCTCACCCACCGCAGCACCACCTGAGCACCGGGCCCGGCCCGGCCCGGCTCGCGGTCGCGGTCGCGCCGCGCCGCGCGGCGGGCCCGTACGGGCGTGCGCGTGCCCCCGACCGCGCCGTACGGGCGGGGCGGGGGGGGCACGCCGCGGTGCGACCGCGGGCCGGGGGTGAGGGGGCAGGCGCCGGGCGTCAGGCGTCAGGACGACGGTGCGAACGCGTCGACCCCGGTGAGTTCCGCGGACATCCGCCACAGCCGGGCCGCCTGCTCGGGATCGGTGGCGTGGGCGCTCACCCCGCCGGGGACGGAGCCGTCCGGAGCGTGCGGTTCCGCGATGTCGCAGTCCTCGCAGTAGACCCCGCCCTCGCCCGCGAGGGCGGGCGACGTCGCCGCCCACACCTGGGTGGCCGCGCCCTGCTCCGGTGTCTTGAACGCGGTGTTCACCGGATCGCCGTTCTCGTCGACCCAGCCGGACCTGACCATCTCCTCCCGGGTCAGATGGCGTTGGAGCGGGGTGAGGATGCCACCGGGATGGAGCGAGAAGGCGCGCACGCCCGCCTCCCTGCCGAGCGCGTCGAGCCGCAGGGCGAACAGCGCGTTGGCCGTCTTCGCCTGGCCGTACGCCTGCCACTTGTCGTAGTCCCGCTCGAACCAGGGGTCGTCCCAGCGGATGCCGGAGATCTGGTGGCCCACCGAGGACACCGAGACGACCCGTGCGCCACCGGGCTCGATCGCCGGCCAGAGCCGGTTGACGAGCGCGTAGTGGCCGAGGTGATTGGTGGCGAACTGCGCCTCCCAGCCGGGGCCGACCCGGGTCTCGGGACAGGCCATGATCCCGGCGTTGTTGATCACGATGTCGATGGTGCGGCCGGAGCCGAGGAAGCGGCCGGCGAAGCCGCGGACGCTGTCGAGGTCGGCGAGGTCCAGCTCGTCGACCTCCACCCCGTCGATGCCGTCGAGCGCCTTCGCGGCCGCCTCGGGCCGCCGGGCCGGCACGACGACCCGGGCGCCGGCGCCCGCGAGCGCCCGCGTGGTCTCCAGGCCGAGGCCGGAGTAGCCGCCGGTCACCACGGCGAGCCGGCCGGTGAGGTCGATGGAGCGCAGTACCTCCGCCGCCGTGCTCCGGGCGCCGAACCCCGAACCGATTCTGTGCTGTGCGGTAGTCATGCGGCGCAGGCTACGAAGTGGAGTGCGCTCGAAGTCAAGGCGACGGCCGGACCGTCCCGGGTTTCACCCGCACGATCACCTCGGCGCCCGATGTGACCGATCTACGCGATCTACCCGATTCGATCGATCCGCCCGGACAGCGGGCCCCGGCCGCGCCCCGGCCGTCCTGCTGAACGAGTGTCGAATCCATCAGCGGACCGCACGGCGCGAACCGCCCACGATCGGGTCATTGATGTCCGCCCCGGAGTGACCAACTGCTAGGCAGGGACGTTCCTGTACGTACCGGAGCCTCTGGAGTCAGCATGTCCATCGATACCGTCCTCGCCCAGGAACAGACATCACCCGGCGCGGGCCCCATCATCCCGGGGCAGACCGCCGACGGGGAGCAGGCAGCAGCGGACGGCCCGGTCGAGGAACGGGACCTGACGTTCGACGGCTTCCGCTACACCTGCCGGATCGTGCACCACGGGGAACCGCTGACCGAGCCGATGCTCCTGCTCGGCGGCTCCTCGCAGGACCGCAACTCCTGGGTGCGGCACGAGAAGTGGCTGAGTCCGCTGGGGCAGGTGATCACGGTCGACCTGCCCGGGTACGGGACGGCCGACTTCCTGCCCGCGCACTACGGCATCGACTTCCTCGCCGCCACCGTCCGCCATCTGCTCACCGAACTCGGCGTACCGCGCGTCAACCTGATCGCGGCCTGCTACGGCGGCGCGGTGGGGGTGCGCTTCGCGCAGCACTACCCGGACCTGGTCGCCCGGCTGATGCTCGTCGGCATGACCACCCGGATCCCCGCCGACTACGCGGTGGCCATGGAGCGCTGGGCCGTCATGATCGACCGGGGCGAGACGGAGACCATCGCCCGCGAGCTGGCCGACCACTTCATGTCGCCCCCCGGCACGGGCCGGGTCCGCAAGCACGCCGCCGTGTCCCGGCTCGTCTACCAGCAGATCGCGGGCCAGACCCCGGAGGAGCTGAGCAAGTCGGCGGAGCACAACACCCGGCTGATGCGGCACGAGTGGTACCGGCCGGAGCCGGTACCGGCCGTCCCGAGTCTGGTGGTGACCGGGGAGCACGACACCCTGTGCACCCCGGAGATGGGGCGCGACGTGGCCGCGACCCTGCCCGAGGCACGGTTCCTGACCATCGACGAGACCGACCACCTCGCCCCGGTGGAGCGGATCGCGGACTTCTCGGACCTGATGGCGCGCTTCTGCACCGACCAGTCGCTGGACGAACTGGCCTACAGCAGCAGGCCCGAGACGCTGGGCACCGCGATCGCCGCCGACCGCTGCGACGGCACGGCCCCCTGAGCACGGCGCGGCCGTGCTCGGCGGACCGGGCCGCCCGGGTCCGTACCGGACGGCCGGAACTCCGGCCGCCCGACGACCGGCCGTTGACCGACCGACCGCCGCCCGTGATCGCCGCCCCTCGACCGCCGGCCCTCGACCATCGGCCGCGAGTCCACGAGGCAGGTCCGGGCCACGCCCCCGCGCGTCAGTCCCGGTGGTGCGGTGGCAGCGGTACGGATGTGGCGAACGCGCCGTCGTGGTGGACCAGACCGGGCCCCTGGCCGTGCCCGCCGCCCGCGTCGACCTCACCGACCACCAGGAGGTGGTCACCGACGCGCTGCCGCAGCGTCACCCGTGCGGTGAGCCAGGCCGGTACGTCGTCCAGCAGGGGCACCCCGTCGTCGCCCTCGCTCCACGCGACCCCGTCGAAGCGGTCGATGCCGCTGCGCGCGAACTGCCGGGCGAGCGTGGTGTTCCCGGTGCCCAGCACATGCACGGCGAAGCGGTCGGCGGCGTGGACGGCAGCGCTGGTCGACGCCGTGAGGCCGAGGCAGAAGGAGACCAGCGCGGGTTCGAGCGAGACCGAGGTGAACGAGGTGGCGGTGAATCCGGCCGGCCCCGGCACGGTGATCACGGTGACCCCGGCCGCGTGACGGCGCAGGGTACGGCGGAGTGCCTCGGCGGCGGAGGCGGCCGCGGGTGCGGTGGGCACGGCGCCCTCGGTGGACACGGTCATCACGTTTCCCCTCGTCCGGGCGCTCACAGCGCCGCTCCCTGTTCGATCGTGAGGATCGGGCTGAGCCCGGGGTCGGCACGCAGCCGTTCGAGCCACAGCACGAGCACCGCGGCGGCGGTACGGTGCGACGCGTCGTTGAGGACGTCGTGCAGTCCGTCGTGCACCACGCCGAGCGTGGCGCGCGGCAGCCGGGCCGCCAGTTCGCGGGCCTGCTCCGGCGGGGTGACCGGGTCGGCCTCGCCGTGCAGGATCAGGGCGGGCGCAGCGGGCCGTACGTCGGTGAGCAGATGCCCGGGTACGGGCGCGGTGAGCCGGCCCCGTACGAAACGGGCGTCCTCGGTGAGCCGTGCGCGATGGGTCGGGCAGGCGGTGCGCGCCGCCAGCTCTCCGTCCCAGCCGAGGTCCGCGTCCGTGGCGTTGTCGGTGTCGGCATCGGTGTCGGTGACAGGACCGGAGCCGCTGCCGGACAGCGGCCCGGCACCGGTCGGGGCGGCCCCGGCGACGACGATGCCCTCGACCGGCAGCCCTGGGTCGGCCGCGGCGGCGGTGTGCAGGGCCTGGAGCGCTCCCGTGTCGCTGCCGACCAGGACGACGGGCACCGCGGGATCGGCTCCCGCCGCGTCCGCCGCGCGGGCCAGTACGGCTTCGGCGTCGTCCTCAGGGGTCGTCCCGAGCGCGTGGACGACATAGCCGTCGGCCGCCAGCCGCCGCCCGAACCGCTCGTAGACGAAGGGGTGTTCGCCGCGTCCCGGCAGCAGGAGCAGGGTGCCGCGCGGGGCGACCGGGGCGGGCGGCAGCCAGCTGAGCAGATCGGTCATCGTCGGCCTCCGAAGGAGTTGAGTACGGGAGTGGTGGCCGCGGTCGCCCTGCGGTGGGCCAGTTCCTGGTGGACGAGGGCGATCGGGCCCTGGCCGTACGCGACGGCGTCGTCGAGCGGGTCGTAGCCGCGGATGAGCAGGGTGGTCACGCCGATGTCGACGTAGTCGAGCAGCGCCTGCGCGACGGTCTCCGGGGTGCCGACGAGCGCTGTGGTGTTGCCGCCGGCTCCGGTGGCGGTGGCGGTCGGGGTCCACAGCGCGCGGTCGTGGAGGTCGCCCTTCGCGGCGGCGGCGAGCAGCCGCCGCGAACCGGCGTTCTGCGGGCCGGGGCCCGGTGTGCCCCGCTCGCCCCGGTGGTGGCGTGCCTGGTCGAAGAAGGGCTGTCCCGCACCGGACTTGATGGTGTCCAGGATGCGGTGGGCGCGTTCCCAGGCGAGTTCCTCGGTGGCGCCGAGGATCGGCCGGAAGGACACGCTGATACCGGGCGGACGCGCCCGGCCGGCGGCGGCCGCCGCCGCGCGTACGGAGGCGATCTGCTCGGCCGTCTCGGCGAGCGGCTCGCCCCAGAGGGCGAAGGTGTCGGCGTGCTTGCCGCCCACCCGGTACGCGGCCTCGGAGGAGCCGCCGAAGTAGAGCGGGATGCCGGAGGCGTGGACGGGCAGGACCTGGGAGCCGTACTCCTCGAAGCGGTAGTGGGTGCCCTCGTGGCTGAAGGGCTCCCCCGAGGCCCAGGCCCGGCGCACGATCGAGAGGTACTCGTCGGTGCGGTCGTAGCGCTCGTCCTTGTTCAGATGGTCGCCGTCCCTGCGCTGTTCGGTGTCGTTGCCGCCGGTGATGATGTGTACGGCGAGGCGTCCGCCGCTGAAGTGGTCGAGCGTGGCGAAGGAGCGGGCGGCGAGCGTGGGCGCGATGAAGCCGGGGCGGTGGGCGACGAGGAGCCCGAGCCGCTCGGTGTGCGCGGCGACGTACGCGGCGACCTGGGTCCCGTCCGGGCGGCCGGAGCTGTAGCCGATGAGGACCCGGTCGAAGCCGGCGTCCTCGTGGGCGCGGGCGAAGCGCGCCGTGTAGTCGCGGTCGATGGCGGGCCCGCTGGGGGGCCTGGTCTCGGAGGAGTCCTGGGTGGCGATCATGCCGATGAACTCGACGGAGGTGGCGGCGGGTGGAGTGGCCGGCTCGGTCATGGGTCAGTCGCCTTTCGGTGTGGAGCGGCGGTCGAGGGCGTGGGCGAGGGCCGTACGGCCGGTGGCGGCGAGTACGGAGTCGTCCTGGGGCGTGTGTACGCGGGCGCAGAGCATGTCGCGGTAGTGGCGTTGGAGCGGATTGGCCCGGGTGAGACCGTGGTTGCCGGTGAGGGCGACGGCCTGTTCGACGGCCCCGATGGCGGCGCGGGTGGCGAGGACCTTGACCGTCCCGGCCCGTTCCGCCGCTCCCCGGTCGCCGTCGTCGACGCGGGCGGCCAGGGTCTCGACGAGTGTGTCCGCGCCGAAGAGCGCCGCGTCGATCTCTCCGACGGCGGTCCGGAAGCGCTCCAGGGTGGCCAGCGGGGCTCCGAGCGCGGTCGGTACACGGTCGTGCAGAAAGCCGGTGAGCCAGTCGCGGGCGGCGCCGGCGACCCCCAGATAGAGGGCGGTCAGCCCCAGCGCGTTCCAGGCGGCGGTCCACGGGTCGGGGCGCGCCCCCGGGATGTCGCCGGGCTCGGCGAGCCCGATGACATCGCCCCCGGGAACGGGTACGGAGTCGAGGACGACGTCGTCGCTGCCGCTGGCGCGCAGTCCGACATGGTCCCAGGTGCGTTCGACGGTGAGTCCGGGGCTCTGCGCGCGGACGACGAAGGTGCCGACACGGACGGGGTCCTCGTCGGTCCGTGCGAAGACCAGCATCCGGCTGAGGCCGACGGCGCCGGTGGAATAGATCTTCCGGCCGGTCAGCAGCCAGTCGTCGCCGTCGCGCCGGGCGGTGGTGGCGGGCAGTCCGCCGCGTACCGGGCTGCCGAGTTCCGGCTCCACGCGCAGGGAGTTGACCAGGGCCGGTCCCGCGGCCGAGGCGTCGAGGAGTTCGGCGTACGCGGCGGGCGGCCAGCCGGGGTTACGGGCCTCGGCGGCGTGGGTGAAGAGGGTCATGGCCGTGACGAGCGCGACGGCCGGGTCTCCGGCGCCGAGCGCGCGCAGGATCCGGACGGTGTCGCCGAGCCCGGCCCCGGGCCCGCCGTGCCGGGCGGCGACGGTCGCGGTGAGCAGTCCGGCGCGGTGGACCAGGGCGAAGCCCTCGGTGGGGAAGGTGGCGTCACGGTCGTGTGCGGCGGCGCGGGCGGCGAGGGCCTGGGTGACGGCGGGCAGCCCCGCGAGGTCGGGCGGCGGCAGCGCGGGGACGCCGGTGGTCCGCCGGGTGGTCGCGCCGCCGATGAACTCGATGGCCATGGTGGTGGTTCTCCTTCGTTCAGCTGAGGCGCTCGCGCCAGGTGGCGACGGAGTGGCAGGCGACGGAATGGGAGTCGGGGCCGGAAGGGGCATTGGAGACGGGGGCGGGGCGCGGCTCCTCGCGGCAGGGCGCCTCCGCGAAGCGGCAGCGTGGCGCGAAGACACAGCCCTGCGAGTCCGGCCAGGGCTCCCTGCCCGGCTCGGCCCGCAACTGGGCGGGCAGCAGGCGGTGTTCCCGGCGGACGCTCGGTGCCGAGGCGGTGAGCAGCGCGGTGTACGGGTGCCGGGGCCGCTCCAGCACCTCACCGATGGGGCCGTGTTCGACGAGTCTCCCCCGGTAGAGGACGGCGACCCGGTCGGCGATGCCGGCCAGCGAGCTGAGGTCGTGGGAGATGACGACGACGGCGAGGTCCAGTTCCCTGCGGAGCCGGTCGAGCAGGCCCAGGACGAGATTGCGGTTGGACGCGTCCAGCGCGCTGACGGGCTCGTCGCTGAGCAGCAGCCGGGGCCGGGTGACGATGGCGCGGGCCAGTGAGACGCGCTGTCGCTGGCCGCCGGAGAGCTGCCCGGGCGTGCGCGGTCCGAGCGCCCCCGCGTCCAGCCCCACCAGCGCGAGCGCCTCGTCCGCCCGCGCGGCGCGCTCCCGCCGGGTCGACGCGCCCACGGCGGCGAGCGGTTCCGCCACCATCTGACGTACCGTCAATTCCGGGTCCTGCGAGCGCAGCGGGTCCTGGAACATGAACTGCACCCGGCCCGAGCGCCGGAACTCCCTCAGCTCACGGCGGCGCAGCCCGGTGAGGTCCCGGCCCTCGAAGCCGATACCGCCCGCGTCGGGCTGTACCAGCCCGACCGCCGCGCGCGCCAGTGTGGTCTTGCCGGAGCCCGTCTCACCGATGATCCCGAGGATCTCCCCCGGCCGCACGGTCAGATCGATCCCGGAGAGCACCCGGGTACGCCCCGCCCGGCGCAGCGCGGTGGCGCGGCGGCCGTACGACACGGACAGTCCGCTGATCTCCAGCAGCGCGGTCCGCGCCTCCCGCGGCCGCGCGAGGTCCTGGCCGGGGGCGGTGGTCATGCGGTGGCTCCTTGGGACACGGGCGCGGCGGGTACGGTCACGGGCTTCGGCGAGGCGTCGAGCAGCCCCGCCGGGCGCAGGCAGCGTGCCCGGTGTCCGTCGTCCAGGGGGTGCAGGGCGACGGGCGCCTCCAGGCACCGGGCGGCGGCGTGGGCGCAGCGGTCGGCGAACCGGCAGCCGGGCAGTTCGGCGCCGGTCTCCGGAGGCCGGCCCGGGATGATGTCGAGGGTGCGGCGCCCCCACTCCCCGATCGACGCCACCCGCAGCAGCGCCTCGGTGTACGGGTGCGCGGGAGCCGCGAGCACATCGGCGGTGGGACCGTCCTCGACGATCTCCCCCGCGTACATCACGAGGACGCGGTCGCAGCTCTCGGCGACCACGGCGAGATCGTGGGTGACGAGGAGCAGGGCGAGCCCCTGTTCGGCCCGCAACCGCTGGAGCAGTTCCAGGATCTCGGCCTGGATGACGACGTCGAGGGCGGTGGTGGCCTCGTCGGCGATGAGCAGTTCGGGCGCGCAGGACACCGCGATGGCGATGAGCACCCGCTGCAGCATCCCGCCGGACAGCTCGTGGGGGTACTGGTGGAAGACCTCCTCGGGACGGCGCAGTCCGACGGCGGTGAACAACTCGACGCTCCGGGCGTGTGCCTCGGCCCGGCCCAGCCCGCGCCCCACCCGCAGTTGCTCGACGAGCTGACGGCCCACGGTGAGCGACGGGTTGAGATACGAGGCGGGGTCCTGGAACACGGCGCCGATCCGGCGTCCGCGTACCGCGTCCCACTGTTTGCGGGTGTACGAGGTGAGTTCGGCGGCCCTGTCCGTGTCACCGGCGGCGAGGGTGATCCGCCCGCCCGACACCTCGCACCCGGCGGGCAGTACGCCGAGCGCGGACCGGCAGGTCAGGCTCTTGCCGCTGCCCGACTCCCCCACCAGGCCGACGGACTCGCCGCGGCCGAGGGTGAAGGACACCCCCCGGACGGCGTGCGCGCCGCCGGAGACGGTGACATCGAGTCCGTCGACGGTCAGTACGGGATCAGCCGGTCGTGACACGCTGCTCGACCTCCTCCGAGGGGGCGGTACCGGTTCCGGCACCGGGACGGGCATGGGCTTGGCCGCCCGGACCGGCGTCACGGTCCGAACTCTTCACCGGGTCGGGCGAGTTGCCGGCGACTCCCGAATCCGCCGGTACGGAACCCGGTACGGAACCCGGTACGGAGACGTCCGCCCGCACGTCGCCGGCCGCCGCGCCGCTGTCGCGTACCGCGTCCGCCAGGACGTTCAGGGCGCCGACCGTGATCATGATCGCGACACCGGGGATGAGCGGCGCCCAGGGCTGCTGCGCCAGATAGCCCAGATCGGAGGCGAGCATGCCGCCCCAGGTGGGCGCGGGCGGCTGGACGCCGAGCCCCAGGAAGGTCAGCGAGGCGACCACCAGCAGCGCCTGGCCGACGGCCTGCGCGGTGGTGACGGCGACCGTGGGAAGGATCTTGCCCCAGACGTGGGTGCGCAGAATCCACCACCGGGACGCGCCCATCAGCTCGGCGGCCTCCACGTACGGTGCCTGCTTGAGCCCCAGCGCCGCGGCCCGTGTCACCCGGAAGTACAGCGGCGCGAAGAGCACCCCCAGCGCGATCATCGCCTGGTGCAGCCCGTTGCCCAGCGCACCGACCACGGCGATGGCGAAGATGGTGAACGGCATGATCATCAGCGTGTCGGCGGCCCGCTGGGCGGTCCATTCGACGGTACGGCCGAGCCAGACCGAGGCGATTCCCGGCACGATACCGAGCAGCATCGCCGTGCCGACGGCCTCCAGGGCGCCGGCGATCGAGCTTCCCGTACCCGCCAGCAGTCTGCTCAGGACGTCGCGCCCCAGGTAGTCAGTGCCCAGCGGATGCGCGGCGCTCGGTCCGCGCAGCATGTCCTGCGGATGCTGGCCGAGCGGATCGTGCGGCGCGAGGGCGCCGCCCGCGACCGCCAGCAGCGCGATCACGGCGAGGACCGCCAGGGCGATCCGGGCCGACGGGAGCCGCCAGGTACGGCGCAGGGTCCTCATGCCGTACCCCCGTCCCCGGCGGCGCCGCGCCCGCCGCCGCCCGGCTGCCCGCGGGCCGCCGGGTTGAGCGCGGCGAGCGCCGCGTTGACACCGATGTTGGCGACGAGCACCACGGCGACGGTGACCAGCAGCGTTCCCTGGATGACGGGGATGTCGTGCTGTTCGGCGGACTGGAGCGACAGCTGGGCGATCCCCGGCAGGTTGAAGATCTTCTCGGTGACGACCGCACCGCCGAGGATCACCGGCACACTCACACCGAGCACGGAGAGCGCGGGCCCGGCCGCGTTGCGCAGGACATGTCCGAACAGCACCCGCCGCGCGGAGAAGCCGCGCATCTGCGCGCCCGTCACATAGTTCTCGCGCAACGCGCCCACGAGCGAGGTGCGCAGCTGCCTGGCCATGGAGGCGGCGGCGTCGAGGCTCAGCGCGAACGCCGGCAGGATCGCGTACCGCAGCCACTGCCCCGGGCTCTCGCCGAACGGCACGTATCCGCCGGTGGGCAGCGCGCCGAGCTGCACCGCGAGGACGACGATCAGGACGATGCCGATGAGGAACGGCGGCAGGGTGCTCAGTACGGAGCAGACGAGGGTGACGGCCCGGTCGATCCGGCCGCCGTTGTTCAGGGCGGCCACGATCCCGGTGCCGCCGCCGATCACCACCGCGAGCAGCAGGGCCAGTCCCGCGATCGACAGATCCACCGGCAGCGCCTGAGCGACGCTGTCGGCCACCGGCACTCCGGTGAACCACGACACTCCGAGATCGCCCGTCAGCGCCTGGCCGAGCCAGCTCAGATACTGCGCGTGCAGCGGCCGGTCAAGACCGAACTGCGCCTCCATCCGCGCGATGTCGGCCGGTGTCGCCTGATCGCCGAGGACGGCCGCCGCCGGGTTGGCGTCGGAGAGGGCGCCCAGCGAGAAGGTGAGGAGCGAGGCCAGCACGAAGACCGTCGCGGTGATCACCAGCGTGCGGCCCACCGGCCGGGGCGCCGCGGCCAGCCGCCGCCGTACGGGGGCGAGCCGGGCAGCGCGCGGCGGCCGCGTCAGTGCGGGTGCGGTCATGAGACGGTGACCCCTTCGAACCGTTGGACCACGGTGTACGGGGGGATCTCGGAGACCTTGCGGTTGCGGGCCAGGATGCGCGGGGTGGTGTAGAGGAAGACGTTCGGCATGGTGCGTACGGCGATCCCGGTCGCCTTCTGGAGGACGGACGGGTACTGGGGCGAGTCCAGCGGGGTTCGACGGACCGCGTCGAGTGCCTTCTCCAGCTCGGGCGAGGTGGTGCGGCCCGGGTTCATCAGCCCCTCCTTGCCGAAGAGCACCTGGAAGCCCTGGGTGGCGGACTCGCGTCCGGCGAACTGGTCGACGTACAGCGCCTTGCTGCGCTGGACGTAGACGAGCTGGGTGGCGCGGGCCGACGGGACGGTCTCGATGGTGGCCGTGATCCCGACCTTCTGCAGCTGAGCCTGGATCAGTTCCGGTACGCCCTCGGCCTTCTGGGCGGACAGCGTGATCTTCAGCCCGTCGGCGTGGCCCGCCTTGGCGAGGAGCTGCCTGGCCTTCTCGGGGTCGTACGGGAAGAGCTTGTCCAAGGCGTCGTCGTGGCCCGCGTACCCCTTGGGGAAGGGCTGCCGGGTGACTTCGCCGTGGCCGAAGGACGCGGTCTTCAGCAGCTCCTCGCGGTCGACGGCGTATTTGAGGGCGAGGGCCACATCCGGGTCGGTGAAGGGCTCCTTGCCGTTGTGGACATCGAGGACGGCCACCACCATCGAGGGGATGACCTGCACCTCCAGTCCGGCCGCCTTGGCCGCCTCGACCTGGCTGCCGGGTATCTGCGCGACGTCGTACTGCCCGGAGGTGAGCGCCGCGACCACCGTCGAGGGCTCGGGGAGCGGATACAGCTCGAAGTTCTCGATCTTGACGCGTCCCGCGTCCCAGTAGTCCGGGTTGCGGCGCAGGACGGCCTTCGCGTTCTGGACGTACGACACCAGGGTGTAGGGGCCGTGGCCCGCCGGCCTGGTGGCGAGGCTCGCGGCGTCGCTCTCGAAGACCTTCGGGTTGACGATCATTCCGGTCTTGCCCGCCAGCAGCAGCGGGATCTGGAAGTCGGGTGCCGCGAGCCGCAGTCGGACGGTGTGGGCGTCGACCGCCGTGATCTCCTGGACGCCGACGAGCTGCGAGGCGACGAGTGACTTCTCGTCGTCACGGCCGCGCTCGATGCTCTTCTTCACGGCGGTGGCGTCGACCGGCGTCCCGTCGCTGAACTTCTGACCGCTCCGGAGGGTGAAGGTGACGACCGTGCCCGCGTCGTTGTACTTCCACGACGTGGCGAGAGCGGGAACGGCGCCGCCGGACTCGTCGAGGGTGGTGAGCCCCGAGTAGACGAGGGACAGAGTGTGCACGTCCCAGCCCGCCGACGAGGTGACCGGGTCCCACGAAGTGGTCAGGTTCCAGCCCCACTTGAGCGTGGAGCCCCGGCCGCCGGCCGCCGAGGTGGACTGCCCGCCGCAGGCCGTCAGCGCGAGGGCGGCGCCCGCACCGAGCGAGAGCCCGAGGAAGGTGCGCCGGGACGCGCCGGACGGAACGGCCGCGCCGGGGCGGTCCGCGCCGGCGGTCGGCGAAGGGGTACGGAAGAACGGCATGGGTGCGCCACCTTTCTGGGCCGTGCCGGTGCGCTGGTGCCGCGCGGGGCATCAGGGGTACGCGGGCGGGCCGTGGGGCGCCCGGTCGGGCGACCCGGGCGTACGGGATGAGGGCATGCGGAAGACAGCGGTGCGCGCGGGCGAGCGGTCCGGTGACGAGGCGAGAACTGCCCAACGGGGCTGCTTCCCAGGACCGTTGGTGCGGCTCCGGCTACGGGCGCGGGGCCGGTGAGGGAGAGTGCGGCGGCCCCGGGCGGAGCCCCGGACCACCGGGGGCGGTCGCTACCGCCGCGGGTGCGCCGGAGTGCCGAGGGCGCGGTGGCGCCGCCTCGGCGGTCGGGTCAGCGACAGAGGGCGCTGGAGGTGCGCAGGTAATCCACGTAGCGGCAGACCACGGCGGGGTGCATCGAATGCATGTCCCGTATCCTCACGGCCACGCACGGCGGTGTCAATGGACACCTCTTGGTGTCTCATTGTCCGAGACCCCGACGACCTGCGCTTTCACCACCGCGCGGCCCGGGACATCGCCTCGGGACATCACTGGGGACCTCCCCCGGGAACGAGGGCGCGCAGCGGTTCGTCCGGGTGCAGCCAGAGCGGCCCGTGGCCGGTCTCGACCCGTACTGCTCCTGGCGGCGGCGTCGACTCTCCGCACAGCAGGGCGAGTTCGGGCCCGGTCAGGCTCCTCCACCGCTCCAGCGCCACCGCCGGAGGCTCCTGTACGGGGTCGAGGGCCAGGCGCTCCCCGGCGGCCGTGCGCACAGCGTCGAGATACGTCTCCAGGGGCCGCCATCCCGGCACGCACACCCGGCCGCCTGGACCGTCGAACAACAGCGTCGGCAGGGCGTAGCGGCAGTGGTCGCCGGTCTCCTTCGCCCGCCCCGGATGCGGCCCGGGGCCCTGGAGGTCCAGCACCTCGGGCAGCGGCCGGCGGGCCTCGGCCCAGTCGGCCCGTACCGCGTCCCGGCTCTCCGGGGCGGCCAGTTCACGCAGCAGCCGGTCCTCGTCCAGACCGGGAACTCCCTGTACGGCGGCCCGGATGCCGTCGGGCGTGTCGGCGGGGACGCCGTGCGCGAAGGTGCTCTCCCGCAGCCGCCGCAGCACTCGCCGCGCCACCTCGGGCCCCTGCGCCTCGGCCGCCTTGGCGGCGCGGGAGGCGGGCCAGCTGCTGCGCGTCAGCCAGTTCAGCCGCCGCGCGTACGGGGCCCGCGTGTGGACGGTCACCTCGCGGATGAACCCCTCGTACCAGCGGGCCTCCGCGTCCGGATCGGGGGCCGGGTCCTCGTCCTCGTCGAAGAGGATGGCGAAGACCGTCCGCCACCGGGCGCGCTCCCCGAGCGTGCGGCCGAGCAGCCGGAAGACCGGCTGGGAGCCCCACGCCCAGGGGCAGGCGGGATCGGTGAATTCGGTGACCGTGACCAGCGGCCCGGGCGCTCCGGCGGTCATACCGAGAGCGCCCGGGTGATCCCGAGCGACGCCGGCGCGTCCGGCGCCGGCCCCTCGGACGGGGCGCCCGGCCGGCCTTCAGCGGCGGCGAGTTCGGCGATGTTCGCCGCGCCGAGCACCGACCGCGCGGCGGCCTCGACCTCCCGCCACAGATCCGGCAGCCGCCCGGCCGCGCCCGGGTATCCGAGGGCCTCGGGCCGCTCCCCGCGCAGGGTGAGGAACTCCCCGTCGACCGCCGTCATCACCTCGGCCACACTGATCGTCGCCGGGTCGCGGCCGATCCAGTACCCGCCCTCGCACCCGCGCTGACTGCGCACCAGACCGGCCTGCCGCAGTGCGCGGAAGACCGATTTGAGGAAGCGGAACGGGATGTCCTGGGAGGACGCGATGGACTCACACGTCAGTGGCCGTCCGCTGTCGGCGGCGAGTTCGACGAGCGCCCTCACCGCGTAGTCCGCCTTCGCCGAGATCTGCATCTGTACCGTCTCCCCGGGGTTCCCTGCCGGCCGGCCTGCCGCCCGCGAACCGGGAACGGCCTGCTCGGCGGTAATGGACACATCTTGACATCCATTCGCCGCGCTCTCTACGGTCGGCGCCATGGCCTCGCACGACGCGTTCCACCCCGACCTCCCGGACCATGATCACGACCACGGTACGGCGACGGGCGGGCTGCCGCCGCTCGCCCGGCTGCACCACATCCGCGCCGACGCCCTCGACGGCGACACCGCGCAGACCGGCGGGATGCGGCGCTTCGCCGCCATCAGCGGCGCGAGCGTCGGATCGGAGCGCATCTGGATGGGGCAGACCCATGTCTCGCCCGAGACGGCGTCCTCCAACCACCACCACGGCGCGTCGGAGACCGCCATCCATGTGGTGAAGGGACATCCGGAGTTCGTGTTCCTCGACGACTCGGGTGGCGCGCCCGAGGAGATCCGTATCCGCACCTCGCCGGGCGACTACATCTTCGTTCCGCCGTACGTCCCGCACCGCGAGGAGAATCCCGACGCGGCCGAGGAGGCCGTGGTGGTCATCGCCCGCAGCACGCAGGAGGCGATCGTGGTCAATCTGCCGGAGCTGTACGTCCTCGGCGGGACCGGCGACAGCGGCGAGAGCGCCTGACCCCCGCCGTGCGCCGGCCCGTCTCCCTTTCCTACCGGGCGAGTTCGCGCACCGTCGCCATGTCGCTGAACGGAATGAGCCGCTCGCCGACGATCTGGTACGGCTCGCTGCCCCGGCCGGCGATCAGCACGAGGTCGTCCCGGCCCGCTTCGGCCAGGGCGAACGCGATGGCCTCGCGGCGGTCCCCGAGCCGCTCGTAGGGGGTCGCTGTGGCGTCGATCCCCGGGGCGATCTGGTCCATGATCCGGCCGGGGTCCTCGTTGCGCGGGTTGTCGGAGGTGAGCACGCACAGGTCCGAGTGTGTTCCGGCGATCTCCCCCATCCGCGCGCGCTTGGTGATGTCGCGGTCGCCGCCGCAGCCGAAGACGGTGATGACCCGGCCGCGCGCGAAGTCGCGGATGGCCGTGAGCACCTTCTCCAGCGAGTCCGGGGAGTGCGCGTAGTCGACGATCACCGAGACACCCGCCGGGGTCTCGAAGCGCTCGAACCGCCCCGGGACCGGGGGCATCCGGTCGAGCGCGCCGATCAGTCCGGGCAGGGCGTGCCCCAGCAGATGGCAGGCGGCCACGGTGGCGAGGGCGTTCGCCACGGAGAACCGGCCGGGTACCGGGATGGCAGCCGGATACTTGCGTCCGGCGTGGTGCAGGGTGAACCGGGTGCCGTACGCGTCCATGGTGAGGTCGGTCGCCCGGTAGTCCGCCTCGGCGTCGAGCGCGTACGTCGTCACGGCGCCCGGCATCAGCGCGCCGATCGACGCGCCCACCGGGTCGTCCGCGTTGACCACGGCACGTTCGCACAGCCCCTGGAACAGCCGGAGTTTGGCGTCGCGGTAGTTCTCCATGGTGCCGTGGTCGTCCAGGTGATCCTGCGTCAGATTGGTGAAGACACCGACGTCGACGTGGGCGTGGTCCACCCGGTGCTGCAACAGCCCCATGGACGTGGCCTCCAGGACCACGGTGGTGACCCCGCGGTCGCGCATGTGCCCCAGCAGGTACTGGAAGTCCGGTGCCTCGGGTGTGGTCAGCACCGACCTCGGCATGGGGATCAGCTCGTCACCGATCCGGCTGCCCGCCGTCCCGATGACCCCGACGCCTGCGTTCTCGGCGAGCCGCAGCACGGACTCCACCATGTACGAGACCGATGTCTTGCCGTTGGTGCCCGTCACGGCCACCATGTCCATCGCGCGCCCCGGCTCGCCGTGGTAGCGGGCGGCGACGGCGGAGGCGGCCTTGCGGGCGTCCCGCACCCGGACCACACACGCCTCCGTGTCCGCGGGCACCGCTCCCGGGGCCCCCGGCGCCGCCTCGCGCGGGATCGTGGCTTCGACCAGCACCGCGACCGCGCCCCGGGCGAGCGCCGGGCCGATGGCCTCGGGACCGCCCTCCGGGTGTCCGGGCACCGCGATGAACAGCGCACCGGGCGAGATGCGGTGCGCGTCGATGCCGACGCCCGCGGTGATCGCCGTGTCGGGATCGCCGCGCAGGATCTCGTGGTCGTGCCCGGCGAGCAGTTCGCTCAACTTCACAGGGGGTCCTCTCGTCGACGCGACCCCGTGGCACGCCGCGGGGTCGCGGAAGTGGGCGCGGCGGTCCACGAGTCCGTGGTGACGCGGTGTTACGGGAGGAAGCGGGCCGGGGGAAGGGAACTCCACGGGCGGCCGGGGCCGGGCCGGCCGCGCGAGCGGGCCCGACCGGTGCGATGAGCGGTGTGCTGTGGTGAAGGGTTGCTAGCCGTGACCGTGCACGGCGAGGCAGCCGGCCTCGGTCGCCGGCAGCGGGCCGTGGCCCGTGGCGAGCGCGCCGGAGGCGGCCCGGCGCGGCGCGCGGGCGGCCCGCGGCGGGCACTCCCGCACGGCACGTGTACAACCCATGCTCGGAGTGTACGGCCGCGACCCCCGCTCCCGCGCCGCTCAGGCCGACGGGCGCCGTGCGCCCGGGTCCTTCGGCCGCGCGCCGTCGACGAAGGGCGGGCCGCACACGGCGGCCCGCCCGGGGAAAGTCACACGGAGGTGGAGCGGTGGATCAGACGCCCTGCCCGCTGCCGCCGCCGGTACTCGGCGCGGCCTTGATGCCCTTCGTGATGTCGTCCATGACCGACAGCTCGGGGGCCTTGTCGTTGATGTCGAAGCCGGAGCGGACGACGACCAGCAGGCTCGGGGTGGCGGGCGAGGGGAAGACGAGTGACTGCACGTAGCCGTCGTCACCCTTGCTGGTGACCACCTTCCAGCGGACCAGATAGCCCTTCTGCCCGGCCACGGTGACCGCCTCGGACTTGAGCTGCTCGTGCGAGGAGACCCCGTAGATGTCGCCGCCGTAGGACTCCTCGGCGTTGGCCGCGATATCCTTCTCGGCGGACTCCTTGGCCGTCTTGGCGGTGTTCTTCAGCGCGGCGGCGGGCGCGGAGAACACTCCGCCGCGCACACAGTCCGCCGAGGAGTCGCCGGGGCAGGTGTACTTCCCGGTCGTCACGCCGGCGCCGATCATCCCGGACTCACCGCTCCAGCCGTCCGGTACCGGAATGCTGATCCCGCTGGCCGCGTCGGTGGCGTACCCGTCCTCGGTCTGCGGCTGACCCGGCGCGCCGCTCTCGCCGCCACCGCCGGAGCCGCCCTCGCCCCGGCGGCCCTCGGGCGCCGGGCTCCGGTCCCCGGGGCCCGAGGGCGCGGCGGACGGAGCGGATCCGTTTCCGGCGGCGCCGACAGCGCCACCGCCGTTGTCACGGCCGAGCAGGTAGAAGCCACCCGCCAGGGCGAGCGCCACCACCGCGGCGGTGACACCGACGATCAGGCGCCGGCCGTTGCCGCGCGGCACGGCCGGCGGCGCGGCGGGATACGGCGGCGCGCCCGGCGGTCCCCACGCGCCGGGCGGGGCCGCGCGGAGTTCGTCGGTCCAGGCGGAACCGTCCCACCATCGTTCCTGACGGGGGCCGTCACCTGTGTGTCCGGGATCGGGATGCCAGCCGGGCGGAGTCGTGTAGGTCACAACGCTCACCTTAAGCACACTGTCTGAAAAGCTGGTGAGAGGGTCATGAGAATCCCCGTCGCCCCGGCTGTTTTTCCCGGTGCCGTCCCTCGCGTACGGGACGCCCGGCGCGCCCGGCGGCGCCGATTCCCCGGGCCGCGACCGGAGCTGACCGGCCGCCACCCGGTCAGCCGGGCAGCGCCCGCTTCATGATCTTGCCCATGTCGTTGCGGGGCAGGGCGTCGAGATAGCGCACGACGCGGGGCCTCTTGTGCGCGGCGAGCTGGGCCGCCACGTGGTCCGCCAACTCCTCGGCGGACGGCCGGGTTTCGGCGTGTTCCGGGACGATCCAGGCGACGATCCGCTCGCCGAGGTCCGCGTCGGGCTCGCCGGTCACGGCGGCCTCCCGTACCCCGGGGTGCTCCAGGAGCACGTTCTCGATCTCGCCCGCGCCGATCTTGTAACCGCCGCTCTTGATCAGGTCGGTGGCCTTGCGGCCGACGATCCGGACGTAGCCGTCGGGGTCCCGGATCGCCATGTCGCCGGTGCGGAACCAGCCGTCGGTGAAGGCGTCAGCCGTGGCGTCGGGCCGGTTCAGATACTCCGTGAACAGGTTCGGTCCGCGCACCTGGATCTCGCCCACGCTCTCCCCGTCGTACGCCTCGATCGCGGCGCCCGCCTCGTCGACGAGGCGGAGTTCCACGCCGGGCAGCGGCACGCCGACCGTTCCGGCGCGGGCCTCGCCGTCGGCGCGCACGCTGGTGTTCATCAGGGTCTCGGTCATTCCGTACCGCTCGACGACCCGGCGGCCGGTCGCCGCGGTGATCCTGCGGTGGTCGTGCACGGGCAGCGCCGCCGACCCCGACACCAGCAGCCGCGCCCCGGCCAGCGCCTTCACCAGGGCGGGATCTCCGGGAAGCGCCTCGGCGATGCGGTGGTACATGGTGGGCACGCCGAAGAGCATCGTGGCGCCCGAGAGGAGTTCACGGGCGACGCCCTCGGTCTCGAACCGGCCCAGGTGGCGCACCGCGCCACCCCGGCGCAGCGGGCCGAGGACGCCGAGGATCAGGCCGTGGACATGGAAGAGGGGCAGCGCGTGGACGAGTACGTCGTCGGCCGTCCACTGCCAGGCGTCGGCCAGCGCGTCCAGCGTGGCGGTGACGGCGCGGTGGGGCAGCACGGCGCCCTTGGGCGGTCCGGTGGTGCCGGAGGTGTAGACGATGAGCGCGGGAGACTCCGGGGAGGGCTCGGCGAAGGTCCCGGGGACCGGCGGCCCCTCGCCGGCGCCTTCGCCGTCGGCGGCTTCCTCGCCGCTTCCCGCTCGGCTCCCGGCCGACGGGGTGACGCGTACCAGCGCGGCCAGGGCGGGCGGCAGTTCGTCGTCCGGTTCGGCGAGGACATGCGTGGGGGCGCTGTCCGCGACGATGTGGGCCAGCTCCCGTGCGCCGCTCCTGGGGTTGACGGGGACGACGGGGACCCCGGCGAGCAGCGCGCCCACCACGCCCACCGCCGTGCCGAGGGTGGGCGTGGCCCAGACCGCGACCCGGCGCGCTCCGGCGATCGCGACGGCCACGGAGCCCGCCGCTTCGGCCAGTTCGGCGTGGCTGAGGGTACGGTCCCCGAACCGCAGAGCGGGGCGCTGCGAACGTGCGGCGAGGGCCGGGAAGAGAGGGGGCACGCGGCGTTCTCCTTGCTGTCGACGAGACCGGTCGACCGAAAGCCTGGCATCTTCGGCGCCGCCCGCACAGCAGGGGTACCGGCTCGTCAGTTGAAGGTGTCGGGGTCGGGCCCGTCCGCTCCCCCCGGTCCGGTGCGGCCAGCGCGTCCATGTCGCCGGGCGGCAGCTCGAAGTCGAAGACGTCGATGTTCTCGCGGATCCGGGCGGGGGTGACGGACTTGGGGACCACTATGTTGCCGAGCTGGATATGCCAGCGCAGCACCACCTGGGCGGGCGACTTCCCGTGCCGGGCGGCGATCGTGGTGATCGCCTCGTCCTTGAGCAGCGCGCCCTGGGCCAGCGGGCTCCATACCTCGGTCGCGATGCCGTGCCGGGCGTGGAAGTCGCGCGGTTCGCGCTGCTGGAGGGCGGGACGCAGCTCGATCTGGTTGAGGACCGGGACCACCCCGGTCTCGTCCAGCGGGCGCCGGAGGTGGGCGGGCCGGAAGTTGGACACGCCGATGGCGCGGGTCCGGCCGTCTGCCAGCAGCTTCTCCCTCGCACGCCAGGTGTCGAGGTAGCGGTCGCCGGCGGGGGTGGGCCAGTGGATGAGGTACAGGTCCACGTGGTCGAGGCCGAGCTTCGCCAGTCCGGCGTCGAACGCGGTGAGGGTCGCGTCGTATCCCTGGTCGTCGTTCCACAGCTTGGTGGTGACGAACAGCTCGTCCCGGGGAACTCCCGAGGAGGCGACGGCGCGGCCGACCCCGGTCTCGTTGCGGTAGGCGGCGGCTGTGTCGATGCTGCGGTAGCCCGCCTCCAGGGCGGTCAGGACCGCGTCGGTGGTCTGCCCGTCGTCGACCTGGAAGACGGGCAGCCGAGCTGCGGCATGGTGACGCCGTTGTTCAGCGTGACGCGGGGGACGGTGATCATGGTGCTCCTTCTCTTGGTGACATCGTGGGGGATCCAGGGATCCGGGATTCATCCACGTCCTTCGTGACGCGCGCCTCGGCG
The DNA here is from genome assembly GCF_036231945.1 of Streptomyces sp. NBC_01429. Taxonomy (NCBI): domain Bacteria; kingdom Bacillati; phylum Actinomycetota; class Actinomycetes; order Kitasatosporales; family Streptomycetaceae; genus Streptomyces; species Streptomyces sp. NBC_01429. Next base: position 248,165 of record NZ_CP109599.1, read on the forward strand.
GCTCACCGGACGGTGGCGGCGCCGGCCTCCCGTACAGCCTCCGCCGGTGCGGTGGCGGGCCCGGCGGGGGCGGGCGTACGGCGCTCCAGAGCGCTGGAGACGAAGGCGAGGACGAGCGCGGATCCGGCGAGTGCGGCGCCGACCCAGTTGGGCGCGGTGTATCCGTGTCCCGCGGCTATGACCAGGCCGCCGAGCCAGGCCGCCAGCGCGTTGCCGAGGTTGAAGGCGCCGATATTGACCGCGGAGGCCAGCGTGGGCGCGGCGGACGCCCGGTCGAGGACCCTCTTCTGGAGCGGCGGCACGGTCGCGAAGCCCAGCCCGCCGATCAGCACGATCGTGACGGCCGCCGCGATCTTGTTGTGGGCGGTGAGCGTGAACAGCGCCAGCACCAGGGTGAGCCCGCCCAGGGTGACGTAGAGCAGCGGCATCAGCCGCCGGTCGGCGAATACGCCGCCCAGGAGGTTGCCGCCGACCATGCCCAGTCCGAAGAGGACCAGCAGCCAGGTCACCGAGGACTCCGCGAAGCCGGCGGTCCCGGTCATCATCGGACTGATGTAGGTGATCGCCGCGAAGACCCCGCCGAAGCCGAGCACGGTCATCGCCATGGCGAGGAGCACCTGCGTATCGCGGAAGGCGGCGAGCTCGTGGCGCAGCCGTACGCCCTCGGCCACGGGCTGCTCCGGCACCAGTCGGGCGATCCCGAGCAGACCGAGCACACCGAGGCCGGCGACGAGCAGGAAGGTCGCCCGCCAGCCGGCGCTCTGCCCGATGAACGTGCCCAGCGGTACGCCCACGACATTGGCGACGGTCAGCCCGGTGAATATCATGGCGATGGCGCCCGCCTTCTTCCGCGGGGCGACCATCGAGGCCGCCACGACGGATCCGATGCCGAAGAAGGCGCCGTGGGCGAGCGAGGCGACGACCCGGCCGGCCAGCATCAGCCCGAAGCCGGGCGCAAGCGCGGAGAGCGCGTTGCCCACCACGAAGAGCCCCATCAGCAGCATCAGCATCCGCTTGCGGGGGATCCGGGTCCCGAGGGCGGTCATCAGCGGGGCGCCGACGACGACTCCGAGGGCGTAGCCGGTGACGAGCAGGCCAGCGGTGGGGATCGTGACGCCGTACTCGGTGGCCACCTGGGGAAGCAGCCCCATGATGACGAACTCCGTGGTGCCGATGCCGAACGCCCCGATGGCGAGGGCGAGAAGCGCGAGGGGCATGGGTATGGCCTTCCAACTGATTGCGCGAGCGCCTTACAAGCGAACACAATACTTGCAGACGCCGACTATCCGCAAGGGCGCTATATTGCAGCAGTGTCCTATCCTGGTAGGCGGACCCGCAGCAGCCCGCTCCCAGGAGGACGCCATGACCGCCACGGACACCGCGCTGACCGGACTCGCGCAGGGCTGGTGCGCCCTCTCCCTGCTGCACAGCAGGATCGAGGGGCACATCGAGCGCGCCCTTCAGTCCGGACACGACCTCAGCGTCCGCGAGTACTCCCTGCTCGACGTCCTCAGCCGGCAGCACGACGGCGAGGGCGGTCATCTCCAGATGAAGCAGGTCGCCGACGCCGTCGTGCTCAGCCAGAGCGCCACCACCCGCCTGGTCACCCGCCTGGAGGACCGCGGCCTGCTCGTCCGCTATCTGTGCCCGACCGACCGTCGCGGGATCTACACCAATGTCAGCGAGGAGGGCCTGGAGCTGCTTGCCCGAGCGCGGCCGACCAATGACGGGGCGCTCCGGGAAGCACTCGACGAGGCGGCGAAGCTCCCCGAACTCGCCCCCCTGGTCAGGACGGTCGAGGCGCGCGGCACGTCCGCCTGACCGCTCCGGCGCGTCCGGCACGCGGTTGCGGGAGCCCGGACACACGGAAGAGCCGGACAGAGACCCTCTTCGGGCTTCTGTCCGGCTCCGCGTCCGTACACATCATCTCGCTTGTGTCCTGTGTACGGTTCCTTCTTTTCCGTTTGCGTTCCTCCGCGGTTCGGGGAGGCGTACGAGCGGTGCGGTCAGCCTTCGCGCTTTCCGTACCGGCGCTCGAAACGCTCCACCCGGCCCGCGGTGTCCACCACACGCCCCTTACCCGTGTAGAACGGGTGACTCGCGGAAGAGATCTCGACGTCAATGACGGGGTACGTGTTGCCGTCCTCCCACTCCACGCGCCGCGCCGAATCGGCGGTCGAACGCGTCAGGAACGCGGTGCCCGCCGCGCGGTCGCGGTAGACGACGGGACGGGAGACGGGGTGGATACGAGGCTTCATAGGGCGCTCCCTCCATACGATGGAGGTCTTCTCCATCCAGTGGGTACATCTGTTGCAACACGTGGGCGACCAGCGACATTCCCGGCGGGCGGGGCCGACGCGACGGGGGACACTGGAACGACGGGCTCCGGGAGCGGGGCGCGGGCGACAGGAGAGTGAGCTGCCCACATGGGTGAGTTGATCTTGGTACGGCACGGAGAGACCGCCTGGTCCCTGTCCGGACAGCACACCAGCAGGACGGATCTGCCGATGACCGGGCGCGGCGAGAGCGAGGCCCGCTCGCTGGCGCCGCTGCTGGCGGAGCGCCGTATCGGGCTCACGCTCGTCAGCCCGCTGGCCCGCGCGCGGCGCACGGCCGAGCTGGCCGGTCTCGACCGGCTCCGGATCACGCCCGAGCTGCGCGAGTGGGACTACGGCGGGTACGAAGGCATCACGACCGCGGAGATCCAGCGCACGCGCCCGGACTGGGACCTGTGGACCGACGGCGTCACTCCCGGCCCCGCCGACGGGCCGGGCGAGAGCCCGGGGGAGGTCGGCCACCGCGCCGACCGGGTCCTGGCCGAGGCCCTGGAAGCCCTGCGCTCCGGCGAGGACGATGTCGCGCTCGTCTCGCACGGCCACTTCCTGCGCGTGCTCACCGCCCGTTATCTCGGACTGGCACCGGCCGCCGGGGCCCTGTTCCAGCTCACGACGGGCACCCTGTCCCGGCTCGGCACCGAACACAGCCGTCCCGTGATCACCGCCTGGAACCTCGCCCTGCCCGAGAGCGCCCGCGACCACACCGCGCGTACCCGGCAGGACGTGGTCTGAGACGCACCGGGGCGCCGGCCCCGGCGGAAGAATCCGCCGGACCGGCGCCCCGGACGTCCGTGCCCGTGCTGACGCGAGGTCAGGAGGGGACGATGTTCTCCGCCTGCGGGCCCTTCTGGCCCTGCGTGACGTCGAAGGTCACCAGCTGGCCCTCCGTCAGCTCACGGAAGCCCTGGGTGGCGATGTTCGAGTAGTGCGCGAACACGTCGGGACCGCCGCCGTCCTGGGCGATGAAGCCGAAGCCCTTTTCCGAGTTGAACCACTTCACTGTTCCACTGGCCATGCCGAGTCTCCGTTTCAAGGGACGCAAAGGCTTCCCGCACGGTGCGGGAAACCGGAGGTGATCGCCCTGGTCCGCAGAGACGCTGAACAGCACAAACGCCCGTAACGGCACGTCACGGGCGAGCGGTACTTCGGAACCACGACAGCTGATCAAGACGCTACATGGCCCGAAGCGATACAGCCACAGAAACGAGCAACTCTTGCGCTCATGCCGCCCGATCGGCGTGCGAACGGGCCACCTTCACCCGTTCGCCCCGCCCCTCGTCCATGTCCGCACCCCCGTGCGCCGCGCCTACCAGCGCGCGTGGATCGAATCCCGCAGCCGCCGCTCGTACAGCGCCCGCACGGCGTCCAGCACCGGCTCCGGCAGCGGCGCGAGCGCGGCGGCCCCGCTGTTGGCGCGGGCCTGCTCGACGGAGCGCGCGCCGGGAATGACGCTGCTGACGCCCGGCTGCTGGATGATCCAGCGCAGCGCGGTCGCGGCAGGCGTGGCACCGGCGGGCGCCAGCGCGGCGAATTCGGCGGCGGCCGCGAGCCCCGTCCCGTAGTCGATGCCCGAGAAGGTCTCGCCCTGGTCGAACGCCTCGCCGTGGCGGTTGTACGCGCGATGGTCGTCCGCAGCGAAGACGGTGTCCTTCGTGTACTTGCCCGACAGCAGACCGGAGGCGAGCGGAACCCGCGCGACGATCCCGACCCCCGCCGCCCGCGCGGCGGGCAGCACCTCCTCCAGCGGCTTGGTCCGGAAGGGGTTGAGGATGATCTGCACGCTCGCCACCCCGGGCCGCGCGATGGCCGTGAGCGCCTCGGCGCAGGTCTCCACGCTCACCGCGTACGCCGCGATCCGCTCCTCGGCCACCAGGGTGTCGAGCGCGTCGAAGACCTCGTCGGACGAGTAGACCGGCGAGGGCGGGCAGTGCAGTTGTACGAGGTCGAGGGTGTCCACCCCGAGGTTGGCGCGCGAGCGGTCGTTCCAGGCACGGAAGTTGTCCAGGACGTAGTTCTCCGGGAGCTGTTCGGCGCGCCGGCCCATCTTCGTCGCGACGAACACCCCGGCGTCCGGCCGGTCTTTCAGATACCGGCCGATCAGCCGCTCGCTGCGGCCGTCGCCGTACACGTCCGCCGTGTCGAAGAAGGTGACCCCGGACTCGACCGCCGCGTCCAGGACCGCCAAGGCGTCCGTTTCGGCCACGTCTCCCCAGTCGGCGCCGAGCTGCCACGTCCCCAGTCCGACGACGGATACCTCGCGCCCTGTCCTGCCCAATACTCGCTGCTCCATACGGATCATGCTACGGCCACCCCGGCGCCCGCCCCGGCCCGTCCGCGGCCCCGGCCCGAGCGGCTTCGGCCGCTCAAATAATTTTGCGGATCCTGCACTTTTGCATACTCTGCAAGATGTGAGGAATGAAGGTGCGGCCCTCGGACTCCGGGAGCGCAAGAAGCAGGCGACCCGAGCGGCGCTCTCCGAAGCGGCCATCAGGCTGGCCGCCGAGCACGGCGCGGAGAACGTGACGGTCGAGGCGATCAGCGAGGCCGCCGGCGTCTCGCCGCGTACGTTCTTCAACTACTTCGACTGCCACGACGACGTGTTCGTCATGACCGACAGCGCGACCGGGGAGCGGATCCGGCGCGCCGTGCGCGAGGCACCGGCCGGTGTGACGCCGCTCGACGCGGTGCGCCGGGCGCTCGCCGGCGAGCTCGGCGACATAGAGGACCGGCAGGAGATCTGGGATCTGCGGGCGAAGGTCCTCCAGCGCTCCCCGCATCTGCTGGTGCGCGGCCTGGGGGTGCACACGGCCGAGGAGATCCAGCTGGCCGAGGCCATCGCCCAACGGATCGACGGGACCCGGCCCGGCGACGCGCCGGAGCGCGCCCCGCGGGACTCCGGCCGGTCCGGGGCCGCCTGCGTCGCGCTGCCGGACACCTCGGGCCTCGACCTCTACCCGAGACTGCTCGCCGCCGTCGCCACGACCGCCGTACGCGTCTCCGCCGAGCACTGGTTCGCCCGCGCGCAGACCGTCGCGTTCGCGGAGGTCTTCGGAGATGTCTTCGACCGGCTGGCCGCCGGCCTTCCGCAGCCGCCGGCCGACGACTGACCCGTCGCCCGCCGCTTCTTCCCGCTTCACCATTTCCCTGATCTTGACCTGAACTTCCAGAAAAGAAGGACACCTTGAGTTCACTAGAGGCGCCCGACCAGGCGCCGACCTCCATGACCAATCGCCAGATACTTCAGGCGATGTCGGGGCTGATGGCCGGGATGTTCGTCGCGATCCTCGCCGGCACAGTGGTGGCCAACGCCCTGCCCCGCATCATCGCCGACCTCAACGGCAGCCAGTCCTCGTACACCTGGGTCGTCACGTCCGAGCTGCTGGCCATGACGGCGACCGTGCCCCTGTGGGGCAAGCTGTCCGACCTCTACAACAAGAAGCTGCTGCTTCAGCTGTCGCTCGGGATGTTCGTCATCGGCTCGCTGCTGGCCGGTTTCTCGCAGGGTGTGGGCCTGCTCATCTTCAGCCGGGTCGTCCAGGGCATCGGGGCCGGCGGTCTGACCGCCCTCGCCCAGATCATCATGGCCGCGATCATCCCGCCGCGGCGGCTGGGGAAGTACGCCGGCATCTTCGGCGCCGTCTTCGCCGTCGGCACGGTCGCCGGGCCGCTGGTCGGCGGTGTCATGGTGGACACCTCGTGGCTGGGCTGGCGCTGGTGCTTCTTCATCGGTGTCCCCTTCGCGCTGGCCGCGATCCTGCTGCTCCAGCGCACGCTGCGGCTGCCCACGGTCCGCCGCGATGTCAAGATCGACTACCTGGGCGCCTTCCTGATCGTCGCCGGCGTCTGCTCGGTGCTCATCTGGGTGTCCCTGGCGGGCAACAGCTTCGACTGGCTGTCCTGGCAGACCTTCGCGCTGACCGGCACGGGCCTCGTGCTCCTGGTCGCCGCGGTGTTCGTGGAGGCCCGGGTCCCCGAGCCGATCATTCCGCTGGACATCTTCCGCAACCGCACCGTCTCGCTGACCACCGTCGCCAGTCTGCTGGTCGGCGTGGCCATGTTCGGCGGCACCGTCTTCCTCTCGCAGTACTTCCAGATCGCGCTGGGCAAGTCCCCGACAGCCGCCGGGATGATGAGCCTGCCACTGATCCTCGGTCTGCTGGTCTCCTCCACCGTCGCGGGGCAGCTCATCAGCTCCACCGGCAAGTGGAAGATCTATCTGATCATCGGCTCCGTCACCATGACGGCCGGTCTGGGCCTGCTGTCCACCATCGACGCCAACACCGGCTTCGGCCTGCTCAGCCTCTACATGGCCATCCTCGGCATCGGCGTCGGCCTGCTGATGCAGAACCTGGTCCTGGTGGCGCAGAACGACGTTCCGGCCGCGGAACTGGGCGCCGCCACCTCCGTGCTGTCGTTCTTCCGCAGCATGGGCGGCACGATCGGCACGAGCGCCCTGGGCGCGATCCTGGCGAACCGGGTGGCGTCCGAGATGACCAAGAGCCTGGGCGAGAACGGGCAGGCGGCCGGCGGCGGCTCGGGCGGTCACGCCGTGCCCGACCTGTCCACGCTGCCCGAGCCGATGCTGAAGATCGTGCAGCACGCCTACGGTGTGGCGACGGCGGAACTCTTCCTCGTCGCCGCCCCGGTCGCCGCGCTCACCGTCGTCGTGGTGGCCTTCCTCAAGGAGAAGCCGCTCAAGACGACGAGCGGCATGGAGCGGCTCGCCGAGGAGAGCAACACGGAGCCGGAGAAGGGCCTCGACGCCACGTCCGCCCCGGTGGGATAGGCAGCGTTCCGAACACCCCGGCCCCGGCCGCTCCCCACGCGGGGGCTGCCGGGGCCGGGCGCGCTCAGGTCAGTGGTCGTCCCAGTGGCCGTCGTGCTCGGCGTGCCGGTGACCGTCGTGCACGTAGTCGATGTGGCCGCCGTGCGGCACCGCGACATGGCCGCAGCCGTCGCCGTGCTGGTGCGCGTGGCCGCTGTGCTGCGTGTGGCCGGCGGGCTCGCACTCGTCGGCGTGGCCGTCGTGGACCTGGTGCAGATGGCCGTCGTGTACGTAGTCGATGTGGTCGTCGTGCGGTACGGCGACATGGCCGCAGCCCGCGCCGTGCCGGTGTTCGTGGTTCGGGTGGGGTGCGTGTGCGGTCGTCATGGCTCTCTCCGGTCGTCCTCGGGCGGATTCCTCGGGCAGGTGGGGACGCCCGGTCACACCGGGCGCCCCTGGCCTGATTTCGCCTCCGTAACGACGGACGGCCGCCCGCGTCACCCTCCGTACGGCATTCGAGTGTGACGATCATTTGGTCATGATGTTCATGCCCGTCGCGCCCGTTATCTGACGTCATCGACCGTTTCGTAACGACGCGCCTCTACGAGAGATCCGCGCCCTGCGCCGCGTGCTCCTCGACCAGGTCGAGATACCCCGACGCACGGGCCGCCGCCGCCGGACGTCCGGCGGGCGGAATCCGTTCCAGGACGCGGCGGCGGGAGCGGCGGGTGAGCAGGTCGGGCGAGAACGGTGTGCTCGGCGAGCGCAGAAAGGCACGGGCGCGCTTGCGGGCCCGGTGCCGCAGGAACAGATAGAAGCACGTCGCGACCAGGAAGTTGACCCCCACTTTGACGCCGAGGCCGGCGACGGAGTTCAGCAGGGGCGCGTTGAACTGCCAGTGCATGGCCATGGCGGTCAGTACGCAGGCCGCGGCCGGTACGAGGCGGCGGCGTACCGGCCGGTCGTCGTGGGCGAGCAGGATGCCCACCCCGGTCCCGGCGACGGCGGTCATCGTCCAGTGCGAGCCGAGGCCGGTCACCAGGACCCGGGTGGTGAAGGACTGGGTGACGTCGGTGGTGCCGTTCACTCCCCCGCCGATCAGGATCGCGTTCATCGCGTACGTCCAGTTCTCCACGACCTGGAAGCCGAGCCCGGTGAACGCGCCGAGGAAGAACCCGTCCAGCGGGCCCCGGACCAGCGCGCGGGCGCTGAGGGCGATCAGTACGACGCCGGAGAGTTTGAGGAGTTCCTCGTTGAGCGGCGCGGTGAGCGCGGCGCCCCAGCGGGAGCCGAAGTCGATTCCGGCGCCCTTGGCCCAGATGCCCTGGAGGCCGCTGTTGGCCACGACCGCGCAGCCGGTCGCCGCGGTGGCTCCCCAGATCACCCCGCTCCACGCCCATCCGCGCGGCGGCGACCGGAACGGCCGCACCCGCGCCAGAAGGGACGTACCGACGGCGACGGTGAGCACGAGCAGCAGGAAGGCCAGCAGCGCGAGGTGTGGAAAGACCAGGACCACGGCCGAGAACTCGTAGCCGATCAGGGCCGCGCCGAGTCCGCACAGCAGGGCGGTGAGCCAGCCGACCGACCTCCGGCGCGGATGGACGCGTCGCGGGACGTCCGCGGTGGGCGGTGTCACCCCGCCTCCTGGGGGAAGGACACGCTGTGGACCAGAGCCATGGCCTCCTCCACCACCCCGGCGCCGGCGCGCGGCTTCGCCAGGACGGTGATCTCCACCGCGTACGCCTCCCCCGGCGGCAGCCAGACGGTCGCCGTGCCCGTACGGCCGCTCCGGGTCAGCGTTCCGGTGCTGCCCCGCGCGCCCTCCGCGCTGGTCACCGGATGCGGCTCGCCCAGGCGGCTGCCCGCGTCCGCGACGGACTGGACCCGCCGCAGCCCGGTCCACAGCCGCTCGGCCCCGGCCTCGGTGGTGGTCAGATCGACATACCCGGCGACCACGTCGACCCCGTCGCGCGAGAGCGCGTACGAGGAGTTGGGATCGCTCTGCGACTTGCTCAGGGACCACCCCTCGCCCACCACCCGCAGGACGGCCGTGCCGGAGGACGGTCCCAGCTCCAGCAGGGCGCCGCCCGGCAGCCGTTCGCGGTCGCTCAGCGCCCGGTCGATCAGCGGCCAGCCCGCCGTCAGGGCGGCCATGACGAACAGGACGCCGACCACCAGCGGCAGCACCCGCCGGGGCGGATGCCCGCCGAGCGCCCGCGCCGGGGTCATCCGGCGCCTCTGGGCCCTGTCCGGGCGGCCCGTGCCCGGCCGGGGCAGAGCCTGGGACGGCACGGCCTAGGCATCGTGCCGCAGCGGTGTGAGCTGCTCGATGTCGTAGCGCACCCGCAGTTCGGCGATCGCCTGCGGGTCGGGGGTCCCGCCGTCCTTGAGGATGTCGAGCAGCTCCTCGAAGTAACGCTCGTGGTCGGACGGCGGCGACGCCTGGAAGAACATCCGCGCGGGCTCCCCGCTCCGGTTGGCGAAGGCGTGCGGACAGCCCGGCGGTACGACGATGACCGTGCCCGGGGTGGCCCGTACCGACTTCAGACCCGACGCGGACTCCCAGTGGCGCCAGTCCTCGCTGAGCACGCGCGGCTCGAAGGCCAGCACGTCGAGTTCGCCGTCGAGGACGTAGAACAGTTCCTCGCTGTGGGTGTGCCGGTGGGCACCGACGTCGAAGCCCGGCGGTACGACGACCTCGAAGCTGGAGGACACCCGGGAGTGTTCGCCGGTGACCTTGAAGGTCACCTGCTGGGCAGCCGTGTGGATGGTGTTGCCCCCGCCCGGGGGGACGATCAGGCCCTCGGGCCGCGCCAGCTCGGTCATGCGGTGCTCCAGAACGGTGAGTGGGTGACCGTACGGTCGGGCGCCCATGATCCCGCCGACCGGTGCGGGCGCGAAAGACCGCCATCGCGTGTCATCGGATCCTTGGGGCCCGCACCGGGGGGCGCACGACCGGGGCACACGCGGCCCTCGGCGGTGCGCCCCGTCCGCCGCCGGTCCGGCGGCCCGGCCGCCCGCTCAGCCCACGGGTTCCGTTCGGCGGCCCGCGCCCGCGAGCATCTGACGGTCCCGTACCGCGGCCCCGTTGGCACCGCCGGCCGTGCTCCAGCGCCCCAGCGCCATCTCGGCGGTGATACCGGGCCCGAAGCCGGCGACGATGCCACGCGCGCCGTCGTTCACAGCGCCCTCGTCGAAGAGTCTGCGTACGGCGTCGAGGACGACGGCGCTGGCGATGTTGCCGTACTCGGTGAGCGTGCCGCGGCTGAACCGGAATGCCTCGGGCGGCACTTCGAGGAAGTGACTGAGGTCGTCGAGGATGCGCGGCCCGCCGGCGTGGATGATGTAGAAGTCGAGCCCCGTGGCGTCCCAGCCGTGCTGGTCGGCCATGGTGCGCAGGGCGGGGGCCAGCGGCTCCATGGTGGTGGGCACCCGCTTGTCGAGCAGGAAGTGGAATCCGGTGGCCCGGACGCTGTAGGCGATCCAGTCGGTGGTGTCGGGCACGAGGTGGGAGCCGTTGCGCTCCAGGGTGATACCGGTACCGCCCTCCCCCCGTACGACGGCGGCGGCGACCGCGTCGCCGAACAGCCCGTTGGACAGCAGCGACCCGACGCCCAGGTCGGTGGGCTGGTAGCACAGCGAGCAGAACTCGCACGCCACGATCAGGACGTTCGATCCGGGGTAGGCCCGGCAGAAGTCATGGGCCCGGTTGATGGCCGCGCCGCCCGCCGCGCAGCCGAGCTGGGCGATCGGAAGCTGCCGGGTGTGACCGGGGAACCCCATGGTGTTGATCATCCAGGCCGTCAGGGACGGCATCATGAAGCCGGTGCACGAGACGTACACGATCATGTCGATGTCCGCGGGGCGCAGCCCGGCGTGGTCGAGGGCGCTGTGCACCACGGCGGGCACCCGCGCCTTCGCCTCCGCCTCGTAGAGCACGTTCCGGTCCTCGAAACCGGGATGTCTCAGCGTCTCCTCGATGGGCTGGACGATATGACGCTTCGCCACGCCGGTGTTCTCGATCAGCCGTAGCGCGAGCGGGAGTTGCGGGTGGTCGGCGTGCAGCGAGCGGGCGAGAGCGAGTGTGTCCTCCATGGTGATCACATGTTCGGGAACCGAGACCGCGGGTTTACACAGAGTCGCCACGACACGCTCTCCTTCATTTGTGTTCGCTGTGAACTGCGGCCCACACTCACGGATGGCCCACCACCCCGCAACCGGGGAGGGACTGGTGGAAGGGGTGCGGGCGGGCTCCCCGGCGGCTCGGGCGGGGAGGAGGCGCGGTATCCGAAGGACCGTCAGGGGTAAGGGTGCCGACTACGCAACGTAGGGAAGGGCCGGGGCGCCTCGCCCGTTCAGGGGGTGGCGGACGGTGTGTCACACCGGGCGGGGAGAGCGCCGGCCGCGTCGACGCGGCGGTGCGGACGCTGCCGGGGTGGCGCTTCGCGTGCACGATGGTGCACGGGGGCGTGATCCGTGGGTGCGGCCGCGAGCGTGGCGGCGGAAGGGCTGGGCGATGATCCTGCTGACCGGAGTCACCGGCACCGTCGGAGGGCTGGTGGCGGAGCGCCTGCGGACCGACGAGCCCGTACGGCTGCTCGCCCGTGACCCCGGCCGTATCACCGCTCCCGCCGGGTCAGGGACCGAGGTCGTGAGTGGTGACTTCGCGGATCCCACGACGCTGGCCACCGCGCTGACCGGGGTCAGGGCCGCGCTCCTGGTGACGTGCGACCCACTCGCCCCTGCGCACGACGAGCACTTCGTCGCGGCGGCGCGGCGCGCGGGCGTACGGCATGTGGTGAAGCTGTCCGCGCGGGCGGTGGCGGAACCGGACGCGACCGATCTGATCACCCGCTGGCAGCGGGACAACGAGGCGCTGTTGCGGGCGTCGGGGCTCGCGTGGACCTTTCTGCGCCCGCGTGCCTTCATGTCCAACACCCTGGGCTGGGCCCGTTCGATCCGCGAGGAGGCGGTGGTACGGGTCTTCGGCGGCGCCTCGCCGCACGCCGTGGTGGACCCCCGCGACATCGCCGACACCGCGGCGCTCTGCCTCACCGGGACCGGCCACGAGGGCCGTGTCCACACCCTCACCGGCCCCGTCGCGATCAGCGCCGCCGACCAGCTCGCGGTCCTGTCCGACGTGCTCCAACGCCCCCTGCGGCTGATGGAGCTGACCCGGGACCAGGCACTGCGTGGCCTGCTCGCCCGCTATCCGTCACCGGTCGCCGAGGCCCTGATGGAGAGCGCCGTACGACGGGGCTCCGGTGCGAAGGCCCGGGTGGAGCCGACGATGGAGCGGCTCCTGGGCCGCCCGGCCACCCCCTACCGCGGCTGGGCCGCGGACCACGCGCGGGCGTTCCGCCACGGCTGAACGGGCGCCTGAGCCGCGCCCAGGTACGGGGCGGGGTCACCTTCACCTCACCACTGAGAATGACGCCACCCGGGGTGCGCGGACAGGACCGCCGGTTAGGTTGGGACCGCCGGTTAGGTTGGGACCGTGGAAGAAAACAGTCCGGCCCCGTCCGCGCTCGTCACCGAGTTCCACGCGCTGCACGAGTCGGGGTGTTTCGTCGTGCCGAACCCCTGGTCCGTGGGGTCGGCGGTGTATCTGAGGCATCTGGGATTCCGCGCCCTCGCCACCACCTCCGCGGGCTTCGCCTTCAGCGCGGGGCTGCCGGACGAGGTCCGAGCGGTGCCCGGACCGGCCTCGTAGCGATCTCCGACGGAGTCAGTGGCCGCCGGTGAGTTCGCCGCTGAGCTTCTCGTGGATCCGGGCGCTCGGCCGGTTCAGGCCGATGATCTCGACGCTCTTTCCACGCTGGACGTATCTGGTCTCGACGGCGTCCAGGACGGCGACGGAGGAGGCGTCCCAGACATGGGCGTGGCTGAGGTCGATGACGACCGTGTCCGGGTCGCCGGTGTAGTCGAACCGACGGACCAGGTCGTGGGAGGAGGCGAAGAAGAGCTGGCCGGTCACGGAGTGGACGACGCGGCGGCCGTCGGGGTCGGTCACCGAGGTGACGTCGGTCAGCTGGGCGACGCGCTTGGCGAAGATGACCATCGCGGTGACCGAGCCGACGACGACACCGATCGCGAGGTTCCCGGTGGCCACGACACAGGCGACGGTGATCACCATGACGGCGATCTCCCCGGCGGGCATCCGCTTGAGGGTCCGGGGAGCGATGGAGTGCCAGTCGAAGGTCGCGAAGCACACCATGACCATGACGGCGACGAGGGCGGCCATGGGGATGTCGGAGACGATCGGCCCGAAGACGACACAGAGCACCATCAGGAAGGCTCCGGCCAGGAAGGTGGAGAGCCGCGTACGGGCGCCGGAGACCTTCACATTGATCATCGTCTGGCCGATCATGGCGCAGCCGCCCATGCCGCCGAGGAAGCCGGTGACGATGTTGGCGATGCCCTGGCCGATGGACTCGCGGGTCTTGGAGGAGTGGGTGTCGGTGATCTCGTCGACCAGCTTGGCCGTCATCAGCGACTCCATCAGCCCGACCAGCGCCATCGCGAGCGCGTAGGGGGCGACGATGGTCAGGGTCTCGGTCGTGAACGGCACGTCCGGCAGGCCGGGCACGGGCAGCGAGGAGGGCAGCGCGCCCTTGTCGCCCACGGTCGGCACCGCTATCCCGGCGGCGACGGTGATGACGGTGAGGATCACGATGGAGACCAGCGGCGCCGGGATCACCCTGGTGACCTTCGGGAAGAACACCATCAGGGCGAGGCCGCCGATGATCAGCGGGTAGACGGCCCAGGGCACGTCGTGCATCTCGGGCACCTGTGCCAGAAAGATCAGCACGGCGAGCGCGTTGACGAAGCCGACCATCACGGAGCGCGGCACGAACCGCATCAGCTTCGCCACCCCCAGCGCGCCGAGCACGATCTGGAAGACACCGGCCAGGATGACCGCGGCCACCAGATACCCGAATCCGTGCTCGCGGTTGAGCGGCGCGATGACCAGGGCGACGGCGCCGGTCGCCGCCGAGATCATGGCGCGGCGACCGCCGACGAGGGAGATCGTCACGGCCATCGTGAAGGAGGCGAACAGCCCGATCGCCGGGTCGACTCCGGCGATGATCGAGAACGAGATCGCCTCGGGAATCAGCGCCAGGGCGACGACGAGGCCGGCCAGCACCTCGGTCCGCCAGACCTTCGGGTCGGACAGCCAGTCGGGGCGAAGTCCGCGCAGCCGCGAGGCCGGGGACAGTACGGAGGTGGGCAAGAGAAGAACCTGTCGTGCTCGGGCACGCCGTCCGGCCTCGCCGTGGGCGCGCATGGTGTCGCGGACGGCCGGGGCGGCCATCGGCGGAGCCCGCGAGGGGCGGGCCGGGAAGGTCGGGACAGCGGCCCGGCGCGGGAGAACCGCGGGGGTTGTTCAGGGACGAGGGATCACGGCGGGCAGGCGGCGGCGCGGAGCATCATGGTCATGCGTACGCTCTCTCCTACCGGCTTCGTTCCTCGGCGGGAGCGTCATCGGCCCCGACACGGCTGAGGGGCGGGAGCGGGTCCCGCCGTACGGGACAGGGATCGCCGCACACCGTGCGGCCCCACCGTCCGCGAACTCTACCCTAACGTTACGGTAGAGATGAAGACAGGCCGTCCGGACCCCCGGCAGAAGACGAGGAAGCACAGCGTGAGCAGCGAGCACATGCAGATCGGCGAGGTCGCCGCACGCACCGAACTGTCGCTGCGCACGATCCGGCACTACGAGGACGCCGGACTGGTCATCCCGTCCGCCCGCTCGCAGGGCGGGTTCCGCCTCTACACCGAGGCCGACGTCGGCCGCCTGATGGTGATCCGCCGGATGAAGCCGCTGGGCTTCAGCCTGGAGCAGATGCGTGAACTGCTCACCGCGACCGACCGTCTCGACGCGGGCGAACCGCTGTCAGCGGCGGAACGCGAGGAGTTGGTGGAGCGGGTGCGCGGTTTCGAGCAGGCCGTGCAGCAGCGGATGGCCGATCTGCGGACGCAACTGGCGCGGGCCGAGGAGTTCGCCGCCACGCTGCGCGACCACCTGACGCGCGCTCCCGCTCCCTGACGGTGCCGCTCCCCCCGGCCTCCCACATGAGCCCTCGTCAGTCCTCGTCAGTCCTCGCCGGTCTCGGGATACGCTCTCGTCCCCATGGGCGCCATACAACTCTGGAGACGAGTACGTCAGGCGGACAAGCCGGTCGCGGTCACCGTCGGAACGGGAAACGTGCTGCTGTGCGGTGGGCTCTTCCTGATGATGATCGGAGGAGCGCTCGGCCTCTTCGAGGCCACCACCCGGGAGCAGGAGACCGCCGCCCGGACTCTCGCGGGCCAGATCTTCGGCTGCTGGCTCGCGGGCGGGCTCATGCTCTTCTCCCTGATGGGAATGTTCCGGTCCTTGTTCAGCCACCTGGTCACGATGCTCGCTCCGCCCGTCATCCTGATCCTGATCCTGATCGTGGCGTACGCCCTGTGACTGTGGCTGACTCCCGATCAGCCGTCGTCGAGCGGGCCGGATCGCCTGACGTCACGACGGGGACACCGACATCCTTGACGAACACGATGCCGTCGCTGTCCGCCAGGTGGGCCGGGTCGAGCGGGGCGTAGCCGAACCAGGGGGATACGCGGGGCGCGGGCCGCGTGTCGCCGAGGACGGTGGCCAGCCGCCGGGCGTCGATGACGCGGCGGTCCTCGGGGAGCGCGTACAGGAGTCCTTCGACGGTGTCCGGGGGCGGGGTGCCCACTCCCCGGTGCCGGATCGTGCCGAGGGCCGTGGCCACGAAGGCGTACTCCTCGCCGAGCCGGGCGCTCACGAGCGCGCCGGCGCTCCACCACTCCAGCGGCATCCCGCCCATCCGCATCGTGCTCTTCTCCCGCTGGACATGGGAGTTGTGGGCGTTGACGAGTACCGGGCCCCGAGCGGCGACGGCGAGGAGGTTGTGGGCCATCATCCCGTCCCGGAGGCTGACCAGCCGGGTCATGCGCGCCGGTGAGGTGTCGGCCATCGCTGAGTGGTAGCGCAGCAGGCCGACGGCGGTACGCCCGTACAGCCGCGCCCGGTGCCACTCCTCCCGCGCGGTCTCCGTGGCCGGGTCCGGCACCCGCGCGTCGAGCAGCGCCACCAGATCGTCGGCGAGCAGCCGCAGCCGGCCGGCCTCGGCCGACCGCCCCACGGACCGGGCCGGGTCCATCATCGCGGCGGGATCGGTCCACCGGTCGTCGGCGCCGAGCAGCTGGCCGAGGGTTTCCGCGGTGCAGGGAAGCAGGTCCGCGTCCACCCGGGGCGAGAGGTAGCCGTGGAGTGCGGTGAGGGCCTGCCGGGGGCTCGCGGCGTGGGTGATCTCCAGCGGGCCGTCGAACCCGGCGAAGCGGAGCCGCTCGGATGCGGGCCGACCCCCGTCGTCGGAGCGGACGTTGTAGGCGCGCATCCAGCGCACCAGCTCGCGGTTGGCCGCGAAGGCGCCCCAGTCGTGGCTGAATCCGCGCTCCATGACCTCGTCGAGAGTGCCCGTGCCCGAGGTGACGTAGTCGTCCACGATCAGGCCCATCACGCAGTCGCTCTCGAGCGCGATCGTCCGGTAGCCCTCCTGCTCGACGAACTGCCGGAAGAGCCCGTTGCGCAGATCGAGCAGAGTGTCCTCGCCGTGGGTGGGCTCGCCCAGGGCGAGCAGCCGGGGCCGGGCCGGAAGCAGTCTCATGACAGCGGCGGCCCCGACGGCATGGGTGGTGTCCTTGATGTCCGTAGCCATGCCTTCAACGGTATCGTTGAACTTTCGGTTGAAACTTTTACGCGAAAGCGTCGGTTCTGTGGGACGAAACCTTCAAAGCGGGGTACGGCTCAGGCCGGTCGATCTGGCGCGCGAGCACGGTCTGTCCACGCAGGCGATCAGGAACTACGAGGAGACCGGCATCCTTCCGGCCGCCGGTCGCACCCCCCACGGCTACCGCACCTACACCTCGCTGCACGCGGGGGCCCTGCGCGCGTTCCTCGCCCTGCTGCCCGGCCATGGCCACGCGACGGCGACGGCGATCATGCGGGCCGTGAACCAGGGCGCGGCCGATGAGGCGTTGCGCCTCATCGACGAGAGCCACGCCCAGCTCCTCGACGACCGGCGCACCCTCCAGGCCGTCGAGCACGCCCTCAGCGACCTGGAACCCGCCACGCCGCCCGAGCCCGCTGCGGGTTCGGAGCCGGCCGCGCGGTCCGGGCCCGGCGCCACGTTCATCGGCCCGCTGGCAGGGACGCTCGGAATCCGGCCCGCGACCCTGCGCGCATGGGAGCGCGCCGGGCTGGTGCGCCCGCGCCGCGATCCGCTGACCGGGTACCGCGTCTACGACGAGGCCGACGTACGGGACGCCCGGCTGGCCCACCAGCTCAGGCGGGGCGGCTACCCGCTGGAGCGGATCGCCCCGCTGATCGCGCAGGTGCGGGCGGCCGGCGGGCTGGAGCCGCTGGAGGCCGCGCTGTCCGACTGGCACGGCCGGCTCGCCGCCCGCGGGCGGGCGATGCTGACCGGGGCCGCCGAGCTGGAGGCGTACCTCCGCCGGCGCGGATGAGAACGCGGGACCGGCCGACGTCGGCCGAGGACGGTGGAACGCGGCACGCCGCCCCGGTGCTCAACACCTGACGGGCCGTGAATCCGTGGGCCGCTCCCGCGGGCGGTCAGGCGCGGGCGCGACGTGACGCGTGGTCGAGGAGGGTTTCGGCGGCGACGCGGGCGTGGCGGCCGTAATCGGGATCGCCGAGTACCATCGCGCGGCTCGTGGCACCGTCGGAGAGGATGAACGGGCATCCCCGGACGACGCCGTCCGGCCACGGATGAGAGACGGTGGACGTCATGACGAGTGAGCTTCCCGGCGTGGCCGAGCAGCTCATCCGGGGACGGCGCGCGGACCAGGGCGTTCCTGCCCGATCCCGTTCCGGACGAGACGATGGAGGCCGCCTTCGGCCTGGCCGGCGCCGAGATGTACGGCACGCTCGGTATCGACCGTGATGCTCAGGAACCGCGTGCCGCCTGCGACGTCAGGAGTCTCGGCTACTACGACGCGCCCCATGTCGCGCTGCCGTTCGTGCCGGACTCGGGCGATCCGCGGTCGACCGCCGACGTCGGCATGTACGCGCAGACGCTGCTGCTGTCCCTGGCCGCTCACGGCGTGGCCAGTTGTCCTCGGGCGTTGCTGAGCTTCTACTCCGACACGGTTCGCGAGACGCTCGGCCTCACCGGCGGAGAGCTGCTGTTCTGCATCGTGTTCGGCTACGCCGACCCGGCGGCCGCGGTCAACGCCGTCACCGTCGGCCGCGAGCCACTGCGGGAGACGACCCGGTTCCACCGCTGAGGTGAACCCCGGCGCGAGCCGGAACAGGTAGCGGGTGTGAGGGCCCGCGACGGGGCACCCGGTGCGGCGAATCGTGGCGCGGGCCCTGCACACGTGTGACTGGGCGCTTCAGCTGGCCCCATCGGTCATGTGGAGCGCTCAGCTCGCTCGGCTTTGCCCGGGGAAGCGTCCAGCGCCGCATCCGTATCCGGAAGCGGACCTTTGCGGAGACTGCGGGCCCGGGAGGGCCCGCAGGGGCTGACCTGTGACAGTTCGGGGCCAGGTGGACCGGGCGCCCTGACGTTGGCCGGCCGCCATTAGGTCTTGCTCCGCACCCGCCGGGCGCCTGCCTGGCGGCCGTCCAGACCGGCGGACGGGCGGCGTCACGCGGGGGCGTTGAGCGGCGGGTGCTCGAGCACGCGGGGCTTGTACTCAACCAGCTGGATGCGGCCGTCGAAGGTGCGGTGCTCGATCATCTCGAGGGCGACGTCCGGATAGCCCTCGTAGATGCGTTCCGCGCCCGTGGCCCCGGTGATCACCGGGAACATGACGACCCGGAAGCGGTCGACGAGTCCGGCTCGTAGCAGGGAGCGGCACAGACTGAGGCTACCGATTGTGCGGAGGAGCCCCGAGCCGCTGGACTTCATGGCGCGGACCGCCTCGACGGCGTCGTCGCGGACGAGCGTGGAGTTGGCCCACGTCAGTGGCTCCTTGAGTGAGGAGGAGAACACCACCTTGGACGCCTGCGTGAGCTCGTCGAAGGACGCCTGTTCTTCGGGCCTGATCTCGTCTTGGCCATCGGGGATCTCGCCTGCGGCGAAGCCGGACATCTGACGGTAGGTGTTCGCTCCCATCAGGTAGGTGGTCTCGGGCTGCCTGCCGAGCCACGCGAGGTACTCCGGGCCCTCAAGGCCCCAGAACCCGGGCCATCCTTCTCCCGACGCGTGGCCGTCGAGGGAGGTGATGAAGTCGACGAGAAGCTCCGACATGGCGGTGTCCTTTCCTGGGATGTCACGAGCGTGGACCGGCCGGGAGCCACAAACTCATCGGCCGCGCTGTGGAGTAACGAGAAAACCCATGCAGCCGATCAGATCGGATGAGCGCCACCCGCGAACGGCCCGGGCCAACCGTCACGCTCAGCCGGGCCAAGTACAACGCTCAGGGGCCAGCTGAAACGCTCAGTCACAACACGTCGCTCAGTCACAGGTGCCCGGCGAGCCTCAGTAGTCCAGTTCCACGTAGTCGATGTCCGTGAACTCCACCAGCAGGTCGTCGGCGCGTCGGCCCTGGTCCTTGAAGTAGATCTCCTGAAGTACCTCGGCCACGATGCGGCGCAGCCGCCGCTCGTCCGCCCCCGTGCGCCGGGCCTCGAAGAGCTGGGCCGCGTACGCCGGGGGCAGGTGCTGGGTGATGCGGCGGACGCGGCCGTCGGGTGGCGTACCAGCCGGGCCCGGCCGGCCGGGTACCGCGCGGGGTGAAGGGGTTGGGCAGCCTCGGGTCGATGTCGACGCCACTGAGGTCGACGTACCAGGAACCGGGCAGCTTCTTGTCGAACTCGGGTGCCTGTACGTGTGCGGCGGGACCGAGCCCGGCCACCAGGCGGTTGGCGGCGGCGGCGAAGGCCATGTTGACGTCGAGCCCGACCGCGTAGCGCTTGGCGCACTCCTGGTCGGTGAGCAGCTCGGGGTCCCGGATCCACCCGTACGCCCCTCGTCGAGGACGTCCGTACGCGCCAGAAACGCACACCGGACCGCACGCGGAACGCGCGGGGGGAATCCGGTCGGGGTGCCGCGTGTCAGCCGCGGGGCGGGGCGTTGCGGTCGCCCGCCGCGACGCCGTGCGGCGCCGCCGCGTCGATCGCCGCCAGGTCCTCGGCGGTGAGGTGGATGCCGGCGGCCTCCGCGTTGTGTTCGAGGTAAGCGCGCCGCTTGGTGCCGGGGATCGGTACGACGTCCTGGGCCAGCAGCCAGGCCAGCGTGAGCTGGGTCGGGGTGGTGCCCTTGGCCTCGGCCAGCTCGGTGACCTTGTGGACGACCGCCAGGTTCGCCGCGATGTTCTCCTCGCTGAACCGGGGCATACGGCGGCGGGCGTCGTCAGGGGCGAGGTCGTCGCGGTGGGTGATCTTTCCGGAGAGGAAGCCGCGGCCCAGCGGGGAGAACGCGACGAACCCGATGCCCAGCTCCCGTACCGTCTCCAGCACCGTGTTGTGTTCCACGTCCCGGCTGAACAGGGAGTACTCCGACTGGAGCGCGGTCAGCGGATGGACGGCGTGGCCCCGGCGGATCTGGTCGGGGGTGGCCTCCGAGAGCCCGATGTAGCGGACCTTGCCGGCCTGGACCATCTCGCTCATGGCCCCGACGCTCTCCTCGACCGGCACGTCGGGGTCGACGCGGTGCAGATAGTAGAGGTCGATGACGTCCGTACCGAGGTGGCGCAGCGAGCGGTCCACCGACCGGTGTGCGTAGGCGGCGCTGCCGTTGGGCCCGTGGGACGTGCCGTCGTCGTCGAACTCCGTGGCGAACTTCGTGGCGAGGGTGATCTGGTCGCGCCGCTTGCCGAGGGCGCGGCCGATCAGCTTCTCGTTCTCGAACGGCCCGTACGCCTCGGCCGTGTCGATGAAGGTGACGCCGATGTCCACGGCCCGGTTGAGCGTGGCCACGGCCTCCTGCTCGTCGCGCGGGCCGTACCAGACGCTCATGCCCATCGCGCCCAGTCCCTCGGCGGAGACGGTGAGGCCCTGTGATCCGAGTTTCACGGTTTTCATGAGGAGGGGTAGCCCTTTCGCTCGCGATAAAACTTGATCTTTCGTTCAATGGCTTCCAGATGGCTCCGCGTCTCGTTGAGCTGTTCGAGCACACGCTCACGGTGCTGCTCCAGGACGGCGAGGCGCTCGGCCTCGTTGCCCTCCAGCCGGCAGATCTCGGTGAAGGCGCGGATGGCGCGGATCGGCATGCCGGTGCCGCGGAGCATCACGATGCCGTCGAGCCAGTTCAGATCCCGCGCGAAGTAGCGCCGCTGTCCGGAGGGGGCGCGGTCGGCGGGCTCGGCCGTCAGGCCCTCGCGCTCGTAGTAGCGCAGTGTGTCGATGCTGAGGCCGCAGGCGAGGGCGGCCTCGCCGATCGTCAGACCGCCCGGCGGGATCTCCGGATCCGGCGCGGGCCGGGGAGCCACTGAAGTCATGGCTCCACCCTCCACCCTGGAGCGCGCTCCAGGGCAAACGGTGACGTCGCGCCGACCTGACGCGTCATCCCGGAGTCCCCGTGATCCGGATCTTCGCCGTCCGGGTCACCCCGCTGACCGTCACCGCCAGGGTGACCGTGCCGGGGCGCAGGGCCGTGAGGGTGCCGGTGGTGGGGTCGAAGGCCGCCGCGTGCCGGGGGCGGGCCCCGGCCGGGGGGCCGATACGGAGGTTGAGCGAACCGGTCCAGTCGGCGCTGAGCGGAAAGGCCACCGGCACCGCCCGCGCCCGGTCCGCGTCCGTCCCCTGCGTGACCGTCGCCGCGATCCGGGCTTCGCGGCCGGCCGTCAGCACCGTCGGCGCGTCCAGGGTCAGCCCGTCCGTGTGCGCCCGTGTCCGCACGGAGAGCCAGTCGGGCCCGCCCCGCCACGGCCGCAGCCGTGCGTCCTTCCACTGTCCGGGCGTCACGCGGTCCACGCCGACGAGCGACCAGCCGGTGAAGCCGCCCCCGCCCGCCGGGCCAGCCGGGGCCTTCCCGGAGTTGCCGTTGATCAGATACGGCACTCCGTCCACCCGCGAGGCGTCGAAGACCCCGACATGGCCGCCGATGAACGCGGCGCCCTTGCCCGTCGTACGGCGGAAGTCCGCGAGCCACCGCTCCAGGAGGGCGGCCTCCTTGCGGTCGCCCAGCTCACTGGCCCGCTGCACGGTCGGATCGCGCGGCGGTACGTGCGCGACGACCAGCACCGAGCCCACGCGGTCGTCCCGCGCCGCCGCGTCCAGTTGCTCGCGTACCGCCCTGATCTGCGCGAAGCCGCCGCCGCGCAGCGTCAGACGCGAGGTGTCGAGGGTGAGGAAGCGGGTCCCGCGGTGGTCGAAGACCCGCTGGGCGGGCCCGAACCGCTCCACGAAGGCGTCGATGGAGCCGCCCATCACCTCGTGGTTGCCCGGCACGTAGTACCAGGGCAGGGCTTCCCCCAGTTCCTCGGTCAGCAGGGTGCGGGCGAAGTCGAGGTCGGCCGGGGACCCCTCGTCGACCAGGTCGCCGTTGATGACCAGGAAGTCCGGCCGGGCCGCCCGGATCTCGCGCAGCGTACGGCGGGCCTGCGCGACGATCGCGCTGTCGGGGTCGCGGGCGACGAACTGGGCGTCGGACATCACCGCGAACCGCCAGTCGCGGGCCGCCGTTGCGGCCGCCGTGCCGATCAGCGGATCGGCCGGGCGTGATCGCGCGGGCAGTTCGACGCCGGGCGGCACCCGCGCCGTCAGTTCGTCCACCGTGATCTCGCCGGTGTACTGGCGGTCGGCGGCGGTCTCGGCCAGGTAGAAGCGTTCGACGGTGAGCGGCGTGGCGGCCCCGGCCGGGACGGCGAAGGTGACCTGGCGCCAGCCGGTCCAGGTGACGTACGGGCCGCGCAGCAGCTGATCGGAGCCGGCCGCGTCCTTGAGATGCAGGGTGGGCCAGGAGCCCCCGCCGTCGCCCTTGATCCAGAGCGAGAAGGACTGGGGTTGGCCGGGGACCGGGATGGGCTGCGGGGGGCTCGCGTAGGCCGCCCGGGTGGCGGTGGAGCGGGTGAAGTCGTAGGCGAGGGTGAGGCCGGTGCCGCCGCGGCCGTCGGGGGTGGCCGAGACCGATCCGCTCGCGCGCGCCTGACTGAAGGTCCAGGCCGCCGCGTCGTCGAAGCCGGACACCAGCCGTTCG
This sequence comes from Streptomyces sp. NBC_01429, assembly GCF_036231945.1. NCBI lineage: Bacteria > Bacillati > Actinomycetota > Actinomycetes > Kitasatosporales > Streptomycetaceae > Streptomyces > Streptomyces sp. NBC_01429. The sequence continues at coordinate 271,444 of NZ_CP109599.1, forward strand.
TCGAGTCCGACGCTGACGGCGAGCACGGTCGTGGCGCCGCCCGCCGTCGCCGTGATCCGTCCGGCTCCGCCGCCCGTCTGGGAGGTGACGGCGAAGGAGCCGTGGCCGTCGTCGGTGACGGAGAAGAGCGTGCGGTCGTAGTCGAGGCGTACGTCCGAGGGCTCGATCGGGGCACTGGCGCCGTGGGCGTCGAGACCGACGATGCCGAAGGAGCCGGTCGCCCCGGCGTCCGCGAGCGCGACGCGTTCGGTGGTCGGCAGGATGCGGGCGAGCGTGTCGAGCACGGTCAGCTCGGTGCTGCCCCCGGCGCCTGCGCGTTCGGCCCGTACCCGTGTGGTGCCGCCGGTCCGCGCGGTGAACACTCCGTCGTCGACCCGGCCCACCGAGGGGCGTACGGTGCGCCACCGGGGCCGGCCGGTGGCCGGTCCGTAGGTCTCGTCGAAACCGGTGGCGGTGAGAGCGCGGGTCAGCCCGGGGAAGACCCGCTCGGGATGGCCGCCCTTCACCGGGTCGACGGTCGGGGCCTCGTCCGGCGTGGTGCGGGGCTGGACCCAGAACCCGGTCAACCGTCCGCCGCCGGCCGGCGCGGTGAGGGCGAGCCCGTTGGCGACCGCGCGCTCGCTGCCGTCCGAGGGGCTGTTCGCCACGCTCAGTGTGTCGCTGCCGGGGGCGCGGGCGACGAGGGTGGAGGAGCCACCGCCGTCGAGGTTCAGCGCGTTGTACGCGCCGGCCCGGCGCATCATCAGGCCCAGTTCGGTGAGGGTGACTCCGGCGCTGTCCTGCTGCCGGCCGTCCACGGTGATCACCTGCATGGTGGCGCCGTCACGGGAGAAGCCGACGGCGGTGCGCGGTGCGGCCGTGTTGTTGCCCTCGCCCTCGTGGCCGAGCGCCACGCCGTCCACGACCAGCAGCTCCCGGCCGCCGACCGCCGTACGCGGTACGGGACCGCCGTCGGTGCGCGGCCGGTACTCCAGGGCGACGGGGTCGCCGGGCCGCAGCGCGGCGAGGTCCTGGGCGCCCGCTTCCCTGCCGACCAGGACGGTGGTGCCGGCGGGGATCGGGCCGGTGCCCGGCCGGTCCGTCACGGAGACGACCCGGCCGCCCCGCAGGACCGCCTCGGCGACCGGGGCGGCCCGGTCAACGGTGAGCACGCGATCGGCTTCGCCCCAGTCCGCCGTATAGGCGCCGACGCCACCGGCGGGCACATTCGCCGCGTTGTACGCGTCCAGCGCGCGCGGGCCCGAGGGGAGCGTCACCGTACCGTCGAAGTACAGCCGCAAGATGCGTCCGGCGCTCCCGGGGCCGATCCCGACGGCCCGCTCCGCGCCGCTCTCGCCGGAGTGCACGACCCGGCCGTCGGCGACCCCGGGACCCTGCGGGGCGCCCGTCTCGTTGATGTCGAAGAAGTCCGCGTTGAACGCGGCGACGGTCCGGCGGCCGGGTCCCGGGTCGTGGTGGGCGGCGAGTTCGGAGACCGTACGGCGTTCGGAGACCCGTCCGGAGGAGAGGTGGTCGGCGCCCGCACCGGCGGCCAGATCCACCGAAAGGGCGTTCACGCGCAGCCACTTGTCGGATTCGAGACGGTCGTACGAGGTGAGCCGGATGCCGGGGGCGACCGGCCGGGAGGCGCGCGCCGTCTCGATCCCGTCGGCGTCGGCGACGGACCGCGACGCACCGGCACCGGCACTCGCGGGCGGCGGCGCGACCGGCCGCAGTGCCTCGGCGGCGGTACGCGGTCGGGGATCGGGACCGGCATCGGCCGCCGCGGGGGCCACCGCCCCCGCCGCCAGCGCGATGACGGTCGTGAGGAGTAAGGCGGTCCGCGCGGCCGGGCCGGGCCCGCGCACCCCCGCTGTCCGAACCCGCCTCGTGCCCGAGGCTCCCCCTGTGCCCACGACTGCTCCCGGAATACGGTCGGTTCGCGCGGGCCCGTGCGCCCGCGCGACGCAGGCCGCCAGCATGGCCGCGCACACAGCAATGAACCAGGGGTTCGGCGCGACACCGGGGAGAACACGCGGTGTCGCACCGGCGCGTCAGTCCGCCCGGGGCGTGTCGCGCAGCCCGTCCCTGCGCAGGAGCAGCAGCGCCCGGTCGTCCCCGCCGCTGCGCTCCACGACCGCTTCGAAGAGCCGGTCGGCCAGTTCGGGCAGTCCGGCCGGGCCCGTGCGGACGCTCTGCCGGAGCGCTTCCAGGCTGTCGCCCAGATCGATGCCGGGCTGTTCCACCAGTCCGTCGGTGCAGAGCAGGAGCGTGTCGCCGGGCCCGAGCGTCCCCGTGGTGACCGGGTAGCTGATCCCGCCGGGTCCGGCGAACTCGGCGGAGAGACCGAGGGGCAGCCCGCCCGCGGCCGGGAGCCAGGAACAGGTTCCGTCGGCGCGCCGCACCAGCGGGTCGAGGTGGCCGGCGCGCACGATCCGCAGCGCCCCGGTCGCCGGCCGTACCTCCACGTACGTGCAGGTCGCGAAGCGGTCGGTGTCCAGCCGGCGCAGCAGGACCGAGGCGCGGGCCAGCGCGGCGTCCGGCGGGTGTCCCTCGGCGGTGTAGGCCCACAGCGCCATGCGCAACTGCCCCATCACGACCGCCGCGTCCGTGTCGTGGCCCTGGACGTCGCCGATCGTCAGCCCCACCCGGCCGCCGGGCAGCGGCAGTACGTCGTACCAGTCGCCGCCGACGCTCCGGCCGATCCGTGCCGAGCGGTAGCGCACGGCGGTCCGCACGCCGGGGACCTCGGGGATGCGCCGGGGCAGCATCGCCTGCTGGAGGTCCTCGGCGAGGTCGTGCTCCTGCTCGTAGAGCATGGCCCGTTGCAGGCTCTGCGCGATCCCGCTGCTGAGCGCGACCAGCAGATTGCGCTCCTCCTCGTGGAAGCCGCCGGGCCGGGGCGAGAGCAGCCCGAGCACGCCGATCGGCCTGGCCTGGGCGATCAGCGGGAGGTAGGCGCCGGAGGCCACGGAGAGCGGTTCGATGTGCGGCCAGAGCAGCGGGTAGGAGGAGCTGAACTCCTCCCGGGAGTCGATGAAGCGGGGCCGCTCGGTGCGTACCACCTCGCTCATCGGGTACGGGTCGGCGATCCGGGTGTAGCGCAGCTCCGGTACGAATGACCCGGAGCGGGCTTCGGCGACCATCCGGATGCGGCCGCCCTCGACCACGCCCAGCATCACGCTGACCGCGGTGAGATGCCCGAGCGCCTCTTTGTCGCGCAGTACGTCGAGGACGTCCTCGACGCTGCCGGCGGAGGCCAGCAGGGCGGTGGTGCGGGCCACCACGCCGGTCAGCCGCTGCCGGTCCTCGTCGAGATCGCTTCTCGCGGCGATCTCGGTCAGCTCGTGCTGGGCGTCGCGGACGATGCCGATGATCCGCCGCGGCCGTCCGTCGGTGTCGTGTCTGATGTGCGCCTGGGTGTGGGCCCAGCGCGAGCCGCCGTCCCGGCCGCGGATCCGGAAGTACGCGCCGTAGTCGGCCGTCCCTCTCTTGAGCGCCCGGGCCACCAGCGACTTCAGCCGCGCGGCGTCGTGCGGCAGCAGCCGGTGGGTGAGGCTCTCCGGCCGGCCCCGGTAGGTGTCCGGCGCCACGTCGAGGAGGCGGAGCGCGGCGCGGTCCAGATGGAGGGTTCCCGTGTCGAGATCCCAGTCGAAAGTGCCCATGCGGTTCAGAGCGAGGCTCAGGTCCGGCTGGGCGGGCCAGTCGTCCGGCGGCGCCGTGCCGGCCGGAGGTTCACCCCGTTCGGCCATGCAGCCACCTTCTCACCGATCGGCCCGAACCACTCCCGGAGCGGTTCGCCGCCCGCTGCCGGGGCGGCTCGGAAGCAGGCCGCCAACCGCGCCTAGAAAGCGCTTCCTATCGGGTACGGATCGGAGCAGACTTCATCCCCGCACCCACGAGCCACCGCCCCTCCCGAAGAGGACTTCGCTCTCCATGCCGAAACCCGAATCCGTCCCGCGAACGAGCCCGCTGGACCACCACTACTCCGGGGAGCACCCGCTCCGCACTCTCGCCTATCTCTTCCGTCCGGACCGCCGCAGGCTCTCGCTCGCCGTCCTGGTCTTCGCCGTCAAACACATACCGGTCTGGCTGCTTCCGCTGATCACGGCCAACATCATCGACGTGGTCGTGGAGCGCCGGCCGATCGCCGAGCTCTGGTACAACACCGGCGTCCTGGTGTTCGTCCTGGTCCTCAACTTCCCGCTGGCGCTGCTCTACGCACGCCTGATGAGCGCCAGCATCCGCCGGATGGGCCGCGAGCTGCGCGCGGCGCTCTGCCGCCGGATGCAGCATCTGTCCATCGGATACCACTCCCGGGTCAGCGCCGGCGTCCTCCAGACCAAGGTCGTACGGGACGTCGAGGGCGTGGAGCAGATGACCCAGCAGAGCGCCGACATGGGGCTCGGCGCCATCATGACGCTGATCGGCGGAGTGGGGGTGATCGGGTACCGGGCCCCGGTGGTGCTGCCGGTCTTCCTGGTCGTCGTCCCGCTGGCGGCGCTGCTGGTGCTCCGGCTGCGCTCCCGCATCCGGAGCAACAACGAGCGGTTCAGGGTGGAGGTCGAGCGGATGTCCTCGCACGTCGGCGAGATGACCACCCTGATCCCCATCACCCGCGCCCACGGCCTGGAACGGACCGCGCTGCACCGCGTCGACCACACCCTGGAGCGGGTCCACTCCGCCGGATTCCGGCTCGATCTGCTCAACGGCCGCTTCGGATCGCTCTCCTGGATCCTGCTCAACACCATGGCCGTCGGCTGCCTCTCGGGCTCCGCGGTCGTCGCGTACTACGGCCTGCTGGGACTGTCGGCGGGCGATGTCGTCATGATCAGCGCCTTCTTCACGGCGCTGACCGCCTCGCTGACCACCCTGATGAGCCTGACCCCGATCATCTCCAAGGGGCTGGAGTCGGTGCGCTCGATGGGTGAGGTCCTCCAGGCGCCCGACCTGGAGAGCAACGAGGGCAAGACGTCCGTGGAGCGGGTCGGGGGACGGATCGACTTCGAGGCGATGGGGTTCAGCTATCCCGGGGCGACGGAGCCCTCGGTGCACGGCTTCGGCCTGTCCGTACGGCCCGGCGAGACGATAGCCCTGGTCGGGGCGTCGGGCGCGGGCAAGTCCACCATCCTGAATCTGCTGATCGGCTTCATCAGGCCCACGGAGGGCCGCATCCTGCTGGACGGCGCGGACATGGCGGAGCTGGATCTGCGGACGTACCGGCGTTTCCTGTCCGTCGTACCGCAGGAGTCGATCCTCTTCGAGGGGACGGTCAGGGAGAACGTCACCTACGGGCTGGAGGAGGGCGCCGACGAGGAGGCGCTGCGCCGGGCGCTGCTCGCCGCCAACGCGACGGAGTTCGTGGAGCGGCTGCCCGACGGTCTCGACACGGTGGTGGGACAGCGCGGCGCGCGGCTGTCGGGCGGCCAGAAGCAGCGGCTGGCGATCGCCCGGGCGCTGATCAGGGACCCGCGCGTCCTGGTGCTGGACGAGGCGACCTCGGCGCTGGACAACAAGTCGGAGGGGCTGATCCAGGACGCGCTGTCCCATCTGGTGCGGGGCCGCACGGTGTTCGTCGTCGCGCACCGGCTGTCCACCATCCGGAGCGCGGACCGGATCGTCGTGATGGAGCACGGCCGCATCGTCGAGGTGGGCAGCCACCACGAACTGCTGGCCGGGAACGGCCCGTACGCCACCACGCTCCAGCCGCGCCGCTCGGGCTGAGCGCCCCGGCGAGCGGGGCCGGTGCGGCGACGGGCGCGGTTGCGCCGGTCGGGTGAGCGAACCGGCTCCGCCGATCAGGTGGGAGACCGGGCTGATCGAAAACGGATGGCGCGATGGGCGTTACCGAGTGTGAGTCCCGGCGTTGAAGTGCGTGAAGGCCGCACATCGTGCGGCTGTGCTCCACACGTTCAAGGAGAATCTTGATGTCGCGTATCGCGAAGGCAACCGCTGTTCTCGTCGGCACGGGCGCCGTGCTGGCCGGTGGCGCCGGTATGGCCGCTGCCGACGCCGGCGCCGGCGCCGCCGCTGTCGGCTCGCCCGGTGTCCTGTCCGGCAATGTCGTCCAGGTCCCGGTGCACATCCCGGTCAACGTCTGCGGCAACACGATCGACGTGGTCGGTCTGCTCAACCCGGCGTTCGGCAACCAGTGCGCCAACATCTCGGGCGGCCACCACGGCGGCTACGGCTACTGAGCCGCGGCACCGGTGAGCCACGGCCACCGGTCTGATCGCGGAATGACCGTGCGCGGCCCCCGGGCCGCGCGATTCCGGTGAAGGACGGCCCCTCGCGTGCGAACGCGGGGGGCCGTCGCAATGTGCGGACGCGGGGGCCGTCGCGTGTACGGACGCGGGGCCCGGCCCGACGCACGTGGTACGGGACCGGGCGGGGCCGGGTGTCACTCGGCGTAGCGGTAGAGCTTTCCGTGGTCCAGGAGTTCGGACGGCTTGACGTTCCACGGCGGCAGGGGTTCGTCCAGGCTCATGACCCGGCCGCCCTGCGGATCGCCGGAGCGCAGCTTCGTCCTCGGCAGATAGCCCGAGTCCGGGTGCCTGCGCTGCCAGCGGTCCCAGACGAGATCGACGAAGGAGTGGTGCAGCCAGAAGACGGGGTCGTTGGGCGAGGCCGCGCTCAGCATGGCCCCGCCGACCCAGCGGTGGACCCGGTTGTGGTTGCGCTCGCGCGGGACGGTGCGGACGCTCCAGCCCTCCAGGGCGTTGCGGAAGCCCGTGGTGACGGTCGAGTCCCAGGGGTCGGCGTCGTAGACCGTCTCGTTCAGCGCCGAGGCCAGTTCGTCCTTGCCGGGCAGGCTGATCGGTGAGCCCGGACGGCCGAGGTCGCGGGTCAGGAACTTCCCGCTCGTCACCCCGTTCCTGATGGTCCAGTTGCCCGCCTTGTAGGCGAAGGGGCCGGTCGTGACCTGCTGGTCGCGCGAGCGGCCGGTGCCGCCGAGGAAGTCCTCGGCCCACAGCCCGGCGGCGGGGGTGTTGTCGGTCGTCCAGTCCCAGTACGGGACGGTCACCCCGGGGTCCACGCGCTGGAGGGCTCGCTCGAACTCCAGCAGGAACCGCCGGTGCCAGGGGAAGAAGGACGGGGTCATGTGCCCCGCGCGCGGGCCACTGTCCGCGTCGGCGATGTTGTACTGGCTGTGCAGCCGGACGAAGTCCTCGTACTCGCCCGTGCGCTTCAGCTCCAGAACGGCGCTGACGAAGCTGCGCTTCTCGGCGCCGGTGAGATCGCGCTGGTTCTTTCTGGTGTACACGGTCGGGGCCTTCCCGAGGTCGGATGTCAGATGTGGTGGAGCGGTCCCCCGGGCCGCAGTCGGGCGCCCCGCAGGTCGTCCACCGCCGCCCTGGCCGCCTCGATCGGGGTGGGGAACGACTGGTAGTGGTTGACCGCGCTCAGATAGCTGCCGTCCGCGCGCCGCATGACGTGCAGGGGGCGCCCGTCGATCAGGACGGCGGGCGCGGCCGGCGCGCCGTCGGGCCCGGCCGGGACGGCGGCGGCAGCGGGGACGGCGGGGCTCACCCCGTCCGGGTCCGCGGGGCCGACCTGGATACGGCGCCCCCGGTACATCTCGTCGAGAGCCGCGCCCGGTCCGTGCTCCCCGGCGGACGCGCCGGGTGCGGCGGGTGCGGCGGGTGCGGCGGGTGCGGCGGGTGCGGGTGCGGGGGCGGGGGCGCTCCGGCCGGCCCGCAGGATCGGCGCCAGCACCGCCGAAGTGCCCGTGACCACGCCCAGGGTGAACAGCGCGCGCAGCAGATGGCGCCGGGACCGCGCGGGGCCGGGATGGCCTGGACGGCCGGGACGCCCGGCCCGTGGCGGCGCCGGCCGCTGCTGGATTCCGTCCGGCACCTCGTCCGGCATTCTGTCCGGCGTTCCGTCCGCCATGAAGATCTCCGCTCGTCGCACACCACTGGGTCGGGGCGGCGGCCCGGGTACGCGAGGAAGGCGCGCAGCCCGGCCGCCGCCCCGACCGGGACAACGAGACGAGAGCCAAACAGTTATCGGGCGGCCGGGTGGTGACCGGCCTCCCTGGGGTGCGGGCGGGTTCAGACGATGCCGACGACCGTCACCGTGATCCGCACCCGGTCGCCCGGCTCGGACAGCACGTCCTCGGCCGCCGCCCCGGCCGCCGCGCGGACGGCGCGGGTGACGTCGAGGGCCCGGTGCGAGGCGCGCGCGACCAGCTGGATGTCGATGTGCCAGACCTCCGGGCCGCCGTCGAGCGGTCTGACCCGTACGCCCGAGTTGCCGGCGGCCGTCCCGCCGCCGGGGCGCCCGGCGCGGGAGGCGGCGGAGGCACGGAGCCGGTCGACGATTCCGGGCCGCAGGAACGCCACCCCCGCGATCCGCCGTGCGGCGTCGGCCGTCGCCAGGGCCAGTTCGTCCTGGATCTTCCGCTGTGCGTTCACCGGTGTCCTCCTTCCTCTTGCTCCCCGGATCCCGCCGGGGCCTCGTCGTCGAGGACGTCGACGATCAGTACGTCGATACGGGCCACCTCGATGCCGATGGCGTCCTGCGCCGCCTCGGCCACCCGTGCGCGTACCGACTCGGCCAGTTCGGGCAGCGGCCACTGGAGCCCGGCCACGACCTCCAGTCTGACCTGGACGGGTCCCCGGTCCCCCGGTCCCCCGGTTGACGTGCCGGTGCGCCCTGCGGCGCCCGGGTCCAGCGGACCGATCCGGCAGCTGCCCGCCCGGACCATCGGCAGGGACTCGGCGGCGGCGCGGAAGGCGCGGGCGGCCGCGGCCTCCACGATCCAGGTGTCGTCCTCGGGGTCTCCCAGGGGCAGGGGCCTGCCGGGGCGCAGCTCCAGCCGCACGATGTCCATGACACGACCGGTCAGCTCGGCGAGACCGGTGGTGTCGGGTGTGTCGTCCGCGCGTGCCTCCCGCACGGCGTCGTCCAGGGCGGCCAGATCGGCCAGTGCGGCGGAGCAGTGCGGGCAGTCGGACATATGGGGGTCGAGCGCGCTCTCCCCGGCGTCCCACGCCTCCCAGACGGCGCTCAGTTCGCGGCCGCAGGGCAGGAGTTCCTCGTCCTCCGGCACTTCGGCGTCCGGCGCCTCCTGATCCGTCAGCGCCTCCTGATCCGTAGGCGTCAGCGCCTCCTCGTCGTGTGTCGTCGCGTGCTCAGCAGGCGTCTGCCCCGGCTCCCCGGGGCGGCCTGAATGCGCGTTCAGCGCCATGCGCTCATCGCCTCCGTCAGGTAGCGGCGTGCGCGGAAGACCCTGCCACGGACCGCCTGAAGGCTGATTCCGACCGTCTCCGCGATGTTCTCGTACGACAGTCCGTGCAGCTCACGCAGCACCCAGCAGGCGCGTTGCTCCGGCGAGAGCCCCGCCATGGCCACCGCCAGGGCGCGGGTGGCCGCATGGGATTCGGCCGCGCGAGCGGGTGAGGACTGGTATTCGGGCGCGGCCGGTTCCGGTACCGAGTCAAGATCGGTGGCCGGACGGCGCGCGCGTAGTTGATTGAGGCACCGGTTGGTGACAATCCGGTACATCCAGGTTCTGAAGGCCGATTCGCCGCGGAACTCCGGCAGCTTCCGCCAGGCGTTCACGAACGCGTCCTGCACGGCGTCCTCCGCCTCGGTGCGGTTGCCGAGCAGGCGCGTCGCCAGCTGGAGCATGACCGGGCCGTGCCGGCGCACCAGTACTTCGAACGCTTCCTCGTCGCCTTCGCCCGCGCGTACGGCCAGCAGGCCGTCGTCGGACGGGTCCTGGTCCTGGGCCGGATCATGCTCCCGGCCCCGTCCCGGATCCCGGTCCGGCGCGCGTGCTGACAGTTGATTCCCGTTGCCGGGCACTCACCGACTCCTCTCGACATCCCCGTTGAGCCCCTTTTCGAGGGGCCGAGATGTTGGACACCCGGGACGGCACATCGTCACGCGGGAACCGTCACGGGAGAACTTCTCAGAAATCTCGCCGCACGCGCGTGACGATCTGCCGGGTCGCGGGTCCAACGTGGTGAGAGTCCCCGAGAGCCGGGGGACCGGACGAGAAGTCAGGAGGCTGTCCCATGACAGCGACCCAGGAAGCTCCCGCGATCAAGAAGACCGTGACCGGGCAGGGTGGCGGCGCCGCGGGTTCCACCACCGTGGGCGCCGGGGCCGTGGGCGCGAACGAGCCGGCCGCGACGCGCGGCAGGACCTCCATCGCGGATGTCGTGGTCGTCAAGATCTCCGGGATGGCCGCACGCGAGATCCCCGGCGTGTACGACATGGGCGGCGGGCTGTCCCGTACTCTCGGCGCCGTGCGCGACCGGGTGCCCGGCGGCCGTCCCAATGTGGGCCGGGGCGTCAAGGTCGAGGTCGGCGAGCGGCAGACCGCCATCGACCTCGATCTGGTGGTGGAGTACGGCGTGGCGATCACCGATGTGGCCCGTGATGTACGGGAGAACGTCATCGCCGCCGTGGAGCGGATCACCGGTCTCGAAGTCGTCGAGGTGAATGTCACGGTCAACGACGTCCACCTTCCCGAGGACGACGACGCGTCGGGCGCCACCTCCGAGGGACGCGTCGAATAATCTCCGCGCCGGCTCTCGGCGGGACGGATGTCCGGGGCCGGGCTGAGACGGCCGATCCCGGGCAGACGGTCACCACGGCCCGTGCCGGCACGGGCCGTGGCCGGCCCCGGTCACGGCGGTGCCGGTCGGGGCCGCCCCGGTGATCGGGCAGGCTGTGACCTGGCCCGTCCATGGGAGACGGCATGTTCGAGGACGCAGGAGGCACCGTTGTCCGCCGAGGAACCCGGACGCAGAGGTTTGGCACGGATCGGCAGGGCCGCCGCATCGCGGCGCGGCCGGCTGGCCGGGGCGCTGCGCCGTACACCGCTCGCCCTGTGGCACGACGACGCCACCGACCGGGCCGCCGCGCTCACGTACTACGCGGTGCTGGCGATCTTCCCGGCGCTGCTGGTCACCGTCTGCTCCATCGGCCTGGCCGGCCCCGACGCCAGCGCGCAGCTCGCCGACCAGGTGGCGGCCATCGTTCCGGCGCAGTCGCAGTCGCTGGTCCGCAGCTCGCTGGAGGAGATGACGCAGCAGCGCTCGGCGGCCTGGCTGCTGGCGTCGTTCGGCACCGTGGGCGCGATGTGGTCCGCCTCCAGCTATCTGGGGGTGTTCCGCCGGGGGCTGCACGCCATGCACGGCGCCGTCGACCACCGGCCGCCGTGGCGCACGGCGCCGCGGATCGCCCTGACCGCGCTCGGCATGCTGACGCTGCTGGTGACCAGCGCCCTCACGCTGATCCTGACCGGTGAGGCCGCTGACACCCTGGGGCGGATGCTGGGGATGGGGACCACCGTGTCCCTGGTGTGGCGGATGATGAAGTGGCCGCTGCTGCTGGCGCTGGCGGCGGTTCTGGTGCTGATGGTGTTCCGTACCGGGCCGGTGGGGACGCGGCGGCTGCGGCGGTCGCTGCCGGGCGGGATTCTCGCGGTGGCGCTCTGGCTGCTGACGTCGGCGGGGTTCGCCGTCTACACGTCGCACGCGGGGACGTACAACCGGCTCTACGGCTCGCTGGCGGGTGTCATCGTGTTCCTCGTCTGGCTCTGGGTCACCAATCTCTCCCTGCTGGCCGGTGCGCAGTTCAACGCAGAGCTGGCCAGAGGCGCGGCGCCGGAGCCCGATCAGGACAAGGAGGAGGCTCCCGTGTCCGCTCCCCCCGCCGCCCCCGCGCCGACGCCCGCCTCCATGCCGGCGCCCGCGGCGGAGCCGCAGCCTCAGCGGGCGGTCTGACCCGCGCGCGAGGGCCGGTCCGACGGCGGTGTGCCCGTCGGACCGGCCCTCTGCCACGGAGCGGTTCAGCAGCTCAGCGGTTCAGCAGCTCAGGTTGGATCCGGGCGTGGTCCCCAGGATCGATACGAAGTTCTGGTAGAGGTTGATCCGGCTCTGCACCTGTCCGGGGTTGCCTCCGTTGCACTCGATGCTGCCGTTGATGGAGCGGATGGTCTCGCCGAAGCCGCGACCGTTGACCATGGCGTTGTGCGGGGTCATCGTGCCGGGCCCGGTCTGCGTGTTCCAGTACCAGAGGGCGGTCTTCCAGGCCACGGCCGCGTCGTTCTGGACGAGGTTGGGGTTGTTCAGCAGGTCGATGCCGAGTGCGTCACCGGCCGCCTTGTAGTTGAAGTTCCAGCTCAGCTGGATCGGGCCGCGGCCGTAGTAGGCGGCCTGGCCGGCCGGGCAGCCGTAGGGCTGGCCCGTGTCGCAGTAGTGCGGGTAGTTGGCGGTGTTCTGCTCGACGATGTGGACCAGTCCGCCGGTCTCGTGGCTGACATTGGCCAGGAACGCGGCGGCCTCCTGGCGCTTGACCGTGTCGCTGCCGGTGTTGGCGAAGCCCGGGTAGGCGCTCAGCGCGGCGGTCAGTCCGCTGTAGGAGTAGAAGGAGTTCCGGCCCGGGAACATCTGGTTGAACTGGCCCTCGCTGACGACGAATCCGCCCGGGGCCGGGGGCTCGGTCTGCCCGTCGCAGCTGTAGGGGCTCCAGTACCAGGTGCTGATGACCGGGTCGTAGCCGGGGTTGTCGTGTTCGGCGCGGTAGAACTTTCCGTTGGTGTACTTGACGATGTCGCCGGTGACGTACGAACGGCCCGCGACCCAGGCCGGATGGTCACAGCTGCCGCCGGAGCCGCCGCCGGGGCTGGACCCGTCACAGCCGCCCTGGTCGGCCCAGACGTCGGAGGTGCCGGGGGCCTCTCCCTGCGTCCACCACTTCGCCGTCCAGTTGCGGCCGTTGTACGAGGCGACGTTGCCGCCGGTGTAGACGGCCGAGGCGTTCCAGCCGGCCGCGCAGGACGCGGCGGAGGCGGACGAGGCGGGCAGGAACATCAGGAGAGCGAGGGCCGAGGCCATCGCGGTGAACAGGGCCAGTACACGCTGTCTCAAACGACTCACTCCTTCGCGCGAGCAGCCGGAGTCCGGCGCTCACCATGGGGGGTGAGGGAACCAAAGCGGAAAGCGCGTGCACCTGTCAAGGTCTAGACCAAAGCCCGCCACGGAGGACCGTCGCTTCCCGGCCGTCAGTGGCGCGCCCCCGCCAGCGTCGAGGCGCGTACCACCAGTTCGGGCTGGAGCACGATGCGCCGGTGTTCGTGCGCGGCGGCGTCCTGCGCCGTCTCCTCGATCAGCAGATCGGCCGCGGCGCCACCGAGCTGGAAGGCAGGCTGGCGCACCGAGGTCAGCGGTACGGCGGCGGCCGAGGCGAACTCGATGTCGTCGTAACCGACGAGGGCGATGTCCTCGGGGACCCGTACCCCCGCGTGGTACAGCGTCTGGAGGACGCCGAGGGCCAGCAGATCGTTGGCGCAGAACACCGCGTCCGGCCGGGTCGCCATGCCGAGCAGTCGCGCCCCGGCGTCCCGTCCGGCGACGACATCCAGCCGCGCGGCCTCGACGTGCCGGAGCGCGCCGGGTGGCCGCCCCTCCTCGGCGAAGGCGAGCAGCGCGCCGTCGCGGCGGTTCTGGCACTGCGCCAGGTGCATCGGCCCGCTGACGTACGCGATGTCACGACAGCCCCGGCGCAGCAGATGGCGTACGGCCAGCGCGCCGCCGTTCACATCGTCCACGGAGACCGAGCAGCCGTCGCCGCTGGGCACGATCCGGTCGACGAAGACGAACGGAATGCCGTGCCGGCGGAACGCGTCGAGGTTGCGGCCGCTCATGTCGGCCGGGGTGACGAGCACGCCCCGTACCTGCTGCTCGGAGAACATCGTGAGATAGGTGGCCTCCTCCGCCGGGCTCTCCGCGCTGTTGCAGAGCATCACCCCGAGCCCGGCGGCGCGCGCGGAGCGTTCCGCGCCGGAGGCCACCTCCACGAAGAACGGGTTGGCCATGTCGAGCACGAGCATGGCCAGAATGCGGCTGCGGCCCGCGCGCAGTTGGCGCGCGGACTCGCTGCGCACATAGCCGAGCCGTTCGATGGCGGCCAGGACGCGCCGGCGGGTCTCTTCGGTGACGGAGTCGGGCCGGTTGATCACGTTCGAGACGGTGCCCACCGAGACTCCGGCCGCTCCCGCCACATCCTTGATTCCCACCGGCCGCCGCATCAGGCCGTGACTTCCACCAGGTCGAGTCCGGTCAGCCCGGCCAGCGCGCGCAGTTCCGGCAGGAGCGCGCCGGTGGCCAGCGCCCAGTGGTGGCCGACCCCGCTGGCGCTCCACGCGTCGGTCCACTCCCCCGGGTCGCAGCCGAAGCCGACGCGGGAGGTGGTGTTGCCGATCTCCAGATGCGGTCCCTCGGCCACCTCGCCCTGCGCCGCGATCAGCCGGTAGCGGCCATCGCGGGTCTGGCCGAGTCCGACCAGGGTGACAGGGCCGTGCCGTACGTCGAACTCGACGGAGACGCCCCAGCCGCGCTTGCCGTGGTACACGCCGAGCCCGCGCAGCAGCGGCTTGCGCGCGCTGATGGCGAGATGGCCGGGGCCGTCGTGGCCCATCTCGACGACTCCGGCGGTGAAGTCCAGTGCCTGGAGTTCGGTGAAGGAGCCGCCGGCGCCGAGCCGGTCGGCGATCAGCATGGCCAGCGAGGTCCGCAGCTCGTACTCGCCGCAGGTCGGGACACCGCGCGAGGTGAGCAGGGAGGAGCCGAGGATCATCCCGGCGCCGAGCCGCTCGTGGACCTCGCCCTTCAGCCCGCGGTGGTAGTAGGCGAGCGAGTCCAGATCGAAGTCGGCGACGAGCCGGTCGAGCCCGACGGCCACCCGCGCGGCCCAGCGCAGGTCTTCCTCGACCACGGAGTCGGCGAGTTCGAAGACCTGGCGGGTCTCGTCGAGCTTCGCGGCGACGTCGTCGTCCTTGGCCTCCTCCACCCGCACCCGCAGATCGTCGAACTCGACGACCTCCACATGCCCGCCGAGCTGCCCGGGGACCATGGTGAGGTCGGTGGAGACGTCGTACATGCCGGGGTAGAGATGGCCCATCAGTCCGTGCCGGCCGTGGCGCAGCACCGAGCGGACCCCGGCGGCGCGGATCCAGCGGCCGATGCGCTGCCAGGCGCGCTCGTCCTCCAGATGGCCGGAGACCGAGCGGAAGGGCACGCCGACGCGTTCGAAGGCGTTGGCCATCTCGGGCAGCGGGCAGGCGCCGCAGTAGGCCAGCCACTGACCGGTGTCGAAGGACGCGTGGTCCATGGTGGGGGTGGGCTGGAGGTTGATCAGCAGGACGGGCGCGCCGCTGCGCTGGGCGATGGGGACGAGCATCGTGGCCGTCATATAGGTGGTGAGGAAGCCGACGATCAGATCGCAGCCGGCGGCGCGCAGTTTCTCGGCCGCCGCCGCGCCCTCCTCGGCGTCCGAGATGAAGCCGACGTCGATCACCTCGGCGTCGAACGCGCGCATGCGTTCGGTGACGCGGGCGGCCGAGCCGCGCAGCTGCGGGAGCAGGTCGGGGAACTGGGGCCAGTACGCCCCGAGACCGCCCGCGACCAGGCCGATCCTGGGCTTTCTGGCGACGGCGGGGGTACGGGTGGCGGCGGGGGCCTCTGGTGCGTTCATGGCGGACCCTTCGTACGTCAGGACGGGAGCCGGAAGTCGACGACGCGCAGCGCCGAGGGCGTGGTGCAGCTCGACTTCTGCTGGTACATGTACGACAGAACACCGTCCTGCGCGAGACGGGTGTCGTCCACCACGACCTCGCCGAAGGCGTTCAGTCCGCTGGCGTCGAACAGCGTCTTCCAGTCGGTGTAGCCGGAGGACTTGGACGCCGCGACGATGCGGCCGTACGGCATGACGGCGTAGGCGTTGTCGTACTTGTCGAGGACGAGATGGGTGCGCTGGCTGGAGTTGAGCGGTACGGGTATCTCCGTCTTCTTCCAGTCTCCGGAAGCGTTCCTGACGAGATGGAAGGCGCGGCCGTTCGCCGTCCGGTCGGCGGCGTAGTTCGTGGTGCACTGGCCGAACCGGCCGGGGACGTAGCTGATGACGGCCTGCGGCAGACCGGCGGAGTCGGTGGCCTGGCTCTCCTGGTTCATCAGCGAGTGGTCGGGGTTGAGCGGGTCGACGACGGTGCCGGGGTCGTCGACCGTCACCTTGTCGGAGCCGCCGGTGGTGCCGACGACCGTGCCCGCCTGGTTGCGCCAGGTGCGGCCGCGGTCGCTGCTGTAGACGTAGCCGGTGTCGTGGTTGGTGAGGCCGCCGCCGCCGCACATGACGGCGTTGGACTGCTCGCGCCAGGTGTAGAAGGCGCTCAGCCGGCCGTCGGCGCCGTAGTCGATGCCGTGCAGGTACATGTTGCGGGCGGTGCTGGAGCCGTGCTCGCTGGTGTACGTGCCGGTGGAGCCGGACCATTCGCCGAGGGCGGTCCACTTCGTGCCGTCGTACTCGGCGAGGGCGTTGCGGCCGTTGCCCGAGACGCCCACCCGGTAGCTGAGCTGAAGCCGGCCCTCCGGGGTGGCGACGAACTGCGGATAGGTGAACTCGGAGGTGAGCGCGAGCCCGTCCAGGGTGGTCTGTACGGGGCCGAACGCGTCGCCCGTCCAGGCGCGTCCCGCGGGGTTGTCGAGCAGCCCGGCGGCCGACTTCACATAGAAGAAGCCGTCGCTGTGCGAGTCCAGGTTGATGTGGAGCCGGCCGTCGACGCGCGAGAGCCCCATGGAGATGACGTTGTGGGAGTCGTCCGTGCTGAGCTGGTGCGGCAGCCGTACGGTCCCCCAGGAGTCGGCCCCGAGGGCGCGCCGGGCGATGACGGCGGTGCGGTCGGCCGTGTACCAGGCGGCGTACTGGTAGCCCTTGTAGGTGAGCAGACCGTTCTTCTGGAACGAGTTGTTGTTGACCAGGCCGTCGTACGAGACGAAGTAGATGGCCTGGCCGTCGAGCTGGGTGTCGGCCACCCGGGTGACGGCCGGGGCGGGGTCGGCGGCCAGCGCCGTACCCGTCGCGCCGGGCAGCGAGGCGGCGGTGAGGAGCACGGTGGCCGCGGTCGCGGCGGTCCTGAGTCTCATGTCCGTATCTCTCCGTTGAGTGCTGGACACACGGGCGGGTCTGTTCGGGCGGGTCCGTTGTGGAGGTCTGTTCGGGCAGGTCTGTTCGGGCAGGTCTCAGGCGAGGTGGAAGACCTCGGTGAGCGGTTTCATCGCCTCGTCCGGCCGGTCGCCGTCGAGGGCTTCGAAGAAGGGCGCCATGTCCTTCTGCCACCGGGCGTTCACCTCGGTGGCGGCCATGGCCTCCTGGGCCGCCGTGAAGTCCTCGGTCTCCAGATAGCCGACGAGCAGGCCGTCGTCGCGCAGGAAGAGCGAGTAGTTGTGCCAGCCGCACTCCGACAGGGCCCGGAGCATGTCCGGCCAGACGGCGGCGTGCCGCTCGCGGTATTCGGTGATGCGGTCCTGACGGACCTTCAGCAGGAAACAGACGCGTCGCACGAGTTCTCGCCCCGCTCAGAAGTCGAACTTGTCGATGTTCTTCTTGTCGAAGACGGTCGGCTCGCCGAGGATGATCTCGCCGTCCTTGCCGATGGTGTACTCACCGAGCTTGCCCGCCTTGAACTTCTCGCCCTCGGCTCCGGTGATCTGTCCGGAGGCCAGGGCGGCGGCTGCGTACGAGCCGAGGTAGCCCAGCTCCTCCGGGTTCCACAGGGAGAACTGCTCCACGGTGTCGTTCTTGACGTACTTGCGCATCTGGTTGGGGGTGCCCAGACCGTTGAGGACGACCTTGCCCTTGTACGAGGAGTCGCCCAGGTAGCGGGCGGCGGCGGCGATGCCGACGGTGGTCGGCGAGATGATGCCCTTGAGGTCGGGGTACGCCTGCATGAGGCCCTGGGTCTGCTGGAAGGACTTCTGGTCCGCGTCGTCGCCGTACGCGACCTTGACCAGCTCCATGTCCTTGTACTTGGGCAGCTTCAGCTCGTCCTTCATGAACTCGATCCAGGTGTTCTGGTTCGTGGCGTTCTGGGTGGCCGAGAGGATGGCGATCTTGCCCTTGTAGCCGATCTGCTCGCCGAGGTGCTGGACCAGGCTGCGGCCGATCTGCTCGGAGCTGGCCTGGTTGATGAAGAGCTGGCGGCAGTCCTTGGCGGTGTCCGAGTCGTACGCGACGACCTTGATGTTCTTCTTCATGGCCTGCTTGAGCGGGCCGCACACCGCGTTCGGGTCATTGGCCGCGATCAGGATGGCGTCCTGGCGCTGCTGGATGAGCGTGTTGATGTACGAGACCTGCGAGGAGGCGCTGGCGTCGGAGGGGCCGACCTCCTTGCCGGTGCCGCCGTACTCCGCGGCGGCCTTGATGCCGGCCTCGTCGACGATCTTCTCGTACGGGTTGTTGATCTGCTTGGGCAGGAAGGCGAGCTTGAGGCCCTTCTTCAGCGCCGCGTCCGGGTTCGCCTCGGCGGAGGCGGCGCCCGTGTCGCCGGTGTCCTTCTGGGCGCTGTCCTTGGTGGTGCCGGAACACGCGGTCAGGGCGACGGCGAGCGCGCAGGCGGTGGCGGCGGTGGCGGCTGCACGGCGTCGGGCAGCGGTACGGATCAGCATGGCGGTTGTGCCTTTCTGGAGGTTCGGGGGGCTCGGCGGGCTGGGGGCTTCAGGACGTGGCATCGGTGGCGTCGGCCGCGCGCCGGTGCCGGCGTTCGACGACGGTGGCGATCACCCGCGGAGTGAGTACGGAGGCGACCAGCAGCAGTCCCGTCACGATGACCTGGACCTCGTTGGGCACGTCGTTGAGCGTGAGCAGGTTCTTGAGGACTCCGATGAGCAGCACACCGGCGACAGCGCCGAAGAGTGTGCCCTTGCCGCCGTCGAAGTCCACGCCGCCGAGCAGGACGGAGGCGATGACGAGCATTTCGAAGCCGAGGCCGTTGTCGGCGCGGGCGCTGCCGTACCGGAGGGTGAAGACGATCCCGGCGAAGGCGGCGAACACCCCGGTGACCATGAAGAGGATCAGCTTGAAGCGCTTGACCCTGATCCCGGCGAAGTAGGCGGCCTCCTCCTGCGCGCCGATGGCGAACAGGGACCTGCCGAAGGAGGTGGAGTGCAGCAGGACGGCCGTGGCGGCGGCCAGGACGATGAACAGCGCGATGGGATAGGTGATGAAGGTGCCGGGGATGGTGGTGGTGTCCACGGCCCAGTCCGCGTACGTACGGGGGAAGTCGGTGACGGCGTCGCTGCCGAGCGCGACCGAGGCGAGGCCCCGGTAGAGGGCGAGCGTGCCGATGGTGACGGCGAGCGAGGGCAGGCCCACCCTGGTGACCAGCCAGCCGTTGAGCAGCCCGCCCGCGACCCCGACGAGCAGTACCACCGGGACGATCAGCTCGAAGGCCCAGCCGGCGTTCCACAGGGCGCCGGTCAGCGCGCTGCCCAGGCCCAGCATGGAGGCGACGGAGAGGTCGACCTGTCCGGCCACCACCAGCAGGGTCATCGGCAGGGCGATGAGGGCGACTTCGGCGATGTCGTTGAAGGCGAAGGCGAGGTTCTCGCCGGAGGCGAAGCCGTCGGTGGTGGAGAGTCCGACGACGAAGACCGCCACCAGCAGGGCGCCGACCGCCGAGTCCCAGCGCAGTCCGACGGCCTTGACGCGTTCGCCGGGTGTCGCGCCGCGCTCGTGCGGCGCCTTCGCCGCTGGCCGCGGCGCGGTCTGTGTGTCAGGCGCCATTCCCATGTCGGGCGCTCCTCTTCCTCAGTGCTGCTGTCATGCGCAGGGACACGATCCGGTCGACGCTGATGGCCGCCAGGAGCAGCGCGCCGGTGATGGCGCCCTGCCAGAACGCGTCGACCTTCAGGACGATCAGCGCGCTGCCGATGGTGGTGAGCAGCAGCGCGCCGAGGGCCGCGCCCCAGACCGTGCCGGTGCCGCCGGTGATGGCGACGCCGCCGACGACCACGGCGCTGACGACGGTGAGTTCCCAGCCGTGCGCGTTGTCCGCGACGACCGTGCCGAAGCGGGCGAGCCACAGGGCGCCGGCGAAACCGGCGACGGCGCCGGAGAAGGCGTACGCGCCGAGGATCCGGCGGCGGATCGGTACGCCGGCCAGCCGGGCGGCCTCGGGGTTGGAGCCGATGGCGTACAGCTCGCGTCCCGAGCGGTAGGAGCGCAGGAAGTACGCGGTGGCGGCGAGCAGGGCCAGGGCGATGAGCGGCAGCCAGGGGATGCCGAGGATCCCGCCGCTGCCGAGGCTCAGGATCGCGTCGGGCACGTCGTTGGCGCTGATCTGCTCGCCCTGCGCCCACCAGTAGTCCAGGCCCTGGATGATGTAGAGCATGCCGAGGGTGACCACGAGCGCGGGCACCCGGCCGAAGCTGACCAGCGCGCCGCTGACCAGTCCGCAGGCCACGCCGAGGGCGATGCCCAGCAGCATGACGGTGAGCACGCCGTGGTCGGTCCCGGCGACGAACTTGCCGCAGGCGAAGGCGGAGAGCCCGACGACGGAGCCGACCGAGAGGTCGATGTTGCGGGTGACGACGACCACGGACTGGCCGACGGCGAGCAGGACCAGGATCGAGGCGTTCAGCAGCAGGTCCTTGACGCCCTGGTCGTCGAGGAAGCGCGGGTTGGAGATCCAGGTGAAGAGGATGAGCAGCGCCAGGGCTCCGGCGATGCTGATCTCCCTGGCCCGGAAGACGGCGTCCACGAGCGAGCGGGCCGAGCGGCCCTCTTCGGTGCCCGTGGGTGGTTTGTCGAGAAGTGTGGTCATGCCGCGGCCCTTTCAGCCAGTCCGGTCGCCGCCGCCATCACCGTTTCCTCGGTGGCCTCGGCGCGCGGGATCTCGGCGGTGAGCCGCCCCTCGTGCATCACGAGCACCCGGTCGGCCATGCCCAGCACCTCCGGCAGGTCGGAGGAGATCATCAGGACGGCGAGACCCTCGGCGGCGAGGGAGGAGAGCAGCCGGTGCACCTCGGCCTTGGTGCCGACGTCGATGCCCCGGGTGGGTTCGTCGACGATGAGTACGGCGGGTTCCGTGGCCAGCCACTTGGCGAGGACGACCTTCTGCTGGTTGCCGCCGGAGAGCACGCCGACGGGGTCGGCGAGCCGGTTGTACTTCAGCTGGAGGCGTACGGCCCAGTCGGCGGCCCGGCCGCGCTCCAGGGCCCGGCGTACCAGACCGCCCCGGCCCAGCCGGTCGAGCCCGGTGAGGGCGATATTCCGTTCGATGGACATGTCCATCACCAGTCCGCGCTGTCTGCGGTCCTCGGGGACGAGCGCGAGTCCGGCGTCCATGGCCGCGGTCGGCGAACCGGCGGGCAGCGCGCGTCCGTCGACCACCACCTCGCCGGCGTCGGCCCGGTCGACGCCGAAGACGGCCTGCGCCACCTCGCTGCGTCCCGCGCCGACCAGCCCGGCCAGGGCGACGATCTCGCCCCTGCGCACCTCGAAGGAGATGTCGTGGAAGACGCCCTCGCGGGTGAGCCTGCGCACCGAGAGGGCGGTCTCGCCCACGGTGGTGCTCTGCTTGGGGTACAGCTCGCCGAGGTCGCGGCCGACCATGGAGCGTACGAGGTCGTCCTCGGTGAGTCCGGCCAGCGGCTGGGAGGAGATCAGCCGGCCGTCCCGCAGGGTGGTGACGCGCTGGCAGAGCGCGAAGATCTCCTCCAGCCGGTGGGAGATGAACAGGACGGCGGCGCCTTCGGCCCGCAGGGTCCGTACGACGGAGAACAGCCGGGCGGTCTCACTGCCCGTCAGGGCCGCGGTGGGCTCGTCCATGATGAGGACGCGCGCGTCGAAGGAGAGCGCCTTGGCGATCTCGACGATCTGCTGGTCGGCGATGGAGAGTCCGCGGGCGGGCCGGTCGGGGTCCAGTTCCACGCCGAGGCGCTTCATCAGCGCCTCGGTGGTCTCCCTTACGGCCGTGTGGTCGATCCGGCCGAGCGCCCGCCGGGGCTGGCGTCCCATGAAGATGTTCTCGGCGATCGACAGGTCGGGGAAGAGCGTCGGCTCCTGGTAGATGACGGCGATACCGGCGTCGCGGGCGTCGGCCGGGCCGTGGAAGACGACGGGGGCCCCGTCGAGCAGCACCTCTCCGGCGTCGGGCCTGTGCACCCCGGCGAGCGTCTTGATCAGTGTGGACTTGCCCGCGCCGTTCTCCCCGGCGAGGGCGTGGGCCTCGCCGGGGAACAGACGCAGGGAGACGTCCCGCAGGGCCCGGACGGCGCCGAAGGACTTGCTCACGTCCTTGAGGGCCAGGACCGGGGCGGGGCCGGTGGCGGGCTGGTTCATGAGGGCTCCTCAGCAGCGATGGCCGGTTGGCGCCACCCGCCGTGAAAGGTTTCAAAGAAGTTGCACGGAAGCTAAACGGCGACAACGGGCGGCGTCAATGGGCTGCGCACGACATTTTCCGGGCGATCCCCATGGGTGTGGCGGCGAAGCTCGCGGGTGCTGCGCGGAGGGTTGACACTCCCCCTGCGACTCCCATAACTTCACCGCGATGAAACGATTCATAAGGAATCGCGGCACCGACTCGCCTGACGAGTCCGCACCACGGGAGCGCTGAGAGATGACGGGTCGATCCGCCGTGTCCGCTGTGAAGGCGGCGCTGAAGTCACAGACCGTCGAGACGCCGTCGTGGGCGTTCGGCAACTCCGGTACGCGGTTCAAGGTGTTCACGCAGCCGGGTGTGCCCCGTACGCCGGACGAGAAGCTGGCGGACGCCGCCCGGGTGCACGCGCACACGGGGGTGGCCCCGACGGTCGCCCTGCACATTCCGTGGGACCGGGTGGACGACTACGCGGCGCTGGCCTCGCGGGCGCGGGAGCTGGGAGTGCGGGTCGGGACGATCAACTCGAACGTGTTCCAGGACGACGACTACAAGCTGGGATCGGTCACCCACCCGGACCCGGCCGTGCGCCGCAAGGCGCTGGGGCACCTGCTGGAGTGCGTGGACGTCATGGACGCCACCGGGTCCCGCGATCTGAAGCTGTGGTTCTCCGACGGCATCAACTACCCGGGCCAGGACGACATCTCCGCGCGTCAGGGGCGGCTCGAAGAGGCCCTGGCGGCGGTGTACGAGCGGCTCGGCGACGACCAGCGGATGCTGCTGGAGTACAAGCTGTTCGAGCCGGCGTTCTACGCGACGGACGTGCCGGACTGGGGCACGGCGTACGCGCACTGCCTCAAGCTCGGCGAGAAGGCCCAGGTCGTCGTGGACACCGGGCACCACGCGCCGGGCACCAACATCGAGTTCATCGTCGCGCTGCTGCTGCGGGAGAAGAAGCTCGGCGGGTTCGACTTCAACTCGCGCTTCTACGCGGACGACGACCTGATGGCCGGGGCCGCGGACCCCTTCCAGCTGTTCCGGATCATGTACGAGGTGATCAGGGGCGGCGGTTACACGCCGGAGACGGCCTTCATGCTCGACCAGTGCCACAACATCGAGGAGAAGATCCCCGCGATCATCCGCTCGGTGATGAACGTCCAGGAGGCCACGGCCAAGGCGCTGCTGGTGGACGGGTCGGCGCTGGACGCGGCGCAGCGCTCCGGGGACGTCCTGGCGGCGAACGCCGTGCTGATGGACGCGTTCAACACCGACGTGCGCCCGCTGGTCGCCGAGGCCCGCGCGGAGCTGGGTGCGGACGCCGCCCCCGTCGCCGCGTACCACGCCTCCGGATACGGCAAGAAGATCGTCGCGGAGCGGGTCGGCGGCAACCAGGCCGGCTGGGGAGCCTGAGCCCGTACTCCGTCCATCCGCAGAGACCGCACTTCACAGAGGGACATGATGACCGACCAGCCCCGCCTGCACCCCGAGGCCGAGCAGCTGCTCGCCCGCTCCCACCGGCTCGGCGCCGACCCGCGCAACACCAATTACGCGGGCGGCAACACCTCCGCCAAGGGATCCGCCACCGACCCGGTCACCGGCGACGATGTCGAGCTGATGTGGGTGAAGGGATCGGGTGGCGATCTGGGCACCCTCAGGGCGGCCGGACTGGCCGCGCTGCGCCTGGACCGGCTGCGCGCGCTGACCGGGGTCTATCCGGGGGTGGAGCGCGAGGACGAGATGGTCGCCGCGTTCGACTACTGCCTGCACGGCAAGGGCGGGGCGGCGCCGTCGATCGACACGGCGATGCACGGCCTGGTCGACGCCCCGCACGTCGACCATCTGCACCCGGACTCGGGCATCGCGCTGGCCTGCGCGGCGGACGGCGAGAAGCTGACGGCCGAGTGCTTCGGCGACACGGTCGTCTGGGTGCCCTGGCGACGCCCCGGCTTCCAGCTCGGCCTGGACATCGCCGCCGTCAAGGAGGCCCACCCGCGGGCGATCGGCTGTGTCCTGGGCGGCCACGGCATCACCGCCTGGGGCGCCACCTCCGAGGAGTGCGAGGCCAACTCCCTGCACATCATCCGGACGGCCGAGGCGTTCCTCGCCGAGCGCGGCGCGCCCGAGCCGTTCGGTCCCGTGCTGCCGGGGTACGAGCCACTGGCCGAGGCGCCGCGACACGCGCGGGCCGCCGCGCTCGCGCCGCTGGTCCGGGGGCTCGCCTCCACCGACCGGCCGCAGGTCGGCCACTTCACCGACGACGCGGCGGTGCTCGACTTCCTCGCGCGGGCGGAGCATCCCCGGCTGGCCGCGCTGGGCACGTCCTGCCCCGACCACTTCCTGCGCACCAAGGTCCGTCCGCTGGTCGTCGATCTGCCGGCCGACGCGCCGCTGGAGGAGGTGCGCGAGCGGCTGACCGCGCTGCACACCGCGTACCGCGAGGAGTACCGCGCGTACTACGAGCGGCACGCGACGCCCGGGTCACCGGCGATGCGCGGCGCCGACCCGGCGATCGTGCTGGTGCCCGGGGTGGGGATGTTCTCGTTCGGCAAGGACAAGCAGACCGCCCGGGTCGCGGGCGAGTTCTACGTCAACGCCGTCAATGTGATGCGCGGCGCCGAGGCCGTGTCCTCGTACGCGCCCATCGAGGAGTCGGAGAAGTTCCGCATCGAGTACTGGGAGCTGGAGGAGGCCAAGCTGCGCCGGATGCCGGCGCCGAAGGCGCTGGCCACCCGGGTGGCGCTGGTGACCGGCGCCGGTTCGGGGATCGGGCGGGCGATCGCGCACCGGCTGGTCGCCGAAGGCGCCTGTGTGGTGGTGGCCGATCTGAACGCCGAGGGAGCGGCGGCGGTCGCCGAGGAACTGGGCGGCCCGGACCGGGCGGTCGCGGTGAGTGTCGACGTGACGGACGAGGAGCAGATCAGGGCGGCGTTCGACGCCGCGGTCCTCGCCTTCGGCGGGGTGGACCTGGTCGTCAACAACGCCGGTATCTCGATCTCCAAGCCGCTGCTGGAGACGACGGCGCGGGACTGGGACCTCCAGCACAACATCATGGCCCGGGGCTCCTTCCTGGTCTCGCGCGAGGCGGCCAGGGTGATGGGCGATCAGAAGCTGGGCGGCGACATCGTCTACATCGCCTCCAAGAACGCGGTGTTCGCCGGCCCCAACAACATCGCGTACTCGGCGACCAAGGCCGACCAGGCCCATCAGGTACGGCTGCTCGCGGCCGAGCTGGGCGGGCTGGGGATCCGGGTCAACGGCGTCAACCCCGACGGTGTGGTGCGCGGTTCCGGGATCTTCGCTGGCGGCTGGGGCGCGGAGCGCGCGGCGGTGTACGGGGTGGAGGAGGAGAAGCTCGGCGAGTTCTACGCGCAGCGGACGATCCTCAAGCGGGAAGTGCTTCCCGACCATGTGGCCAACGCGGTGTTCGCCCTCACGGGCGGCGACCTCAGCCATACGACGGGGCTGCACATCCCGGTGGACGCGGGCGTCGCGGCGGCGTTCCTGCGCTGATCCGCCGCCGGGCGGGCCGGGCGCGGTCCCGGCCCGGCCGCCGCTCTCCCCCGCCGTTCGACAAGCTCCCACGAGGTCAGTCGTGTCACACTCCGAACCGCTCCCCTTCGCCGCCGTCGACCTCGGCGCTTCCAGCGGCCGAGTCATGGTCGGCCATGTCTCCGACCGGGGCGCCGGAACGCTGCGCCTCGACGAGGTCCACCGTTTCCCCAACCGGCCGGTGCGGACCGGCGCCACGCTGCACTGGGACATCCTGTCCCTGTACGCGGGTGTGCTGGACGGGCTGCGGGCGGCGGGCGCGGCGACCGGGCGGGCTCCGGCGAGCGTGGGGATCGACACCTGGGCCGTCGACTACGGTCTGCTGGACGCGTCGGGCGCGCTCCTCGGCAACCCCGTGCACTACCGGGACACCCGCACCGAGGGGCAGGCCGAGAAGGTCGGCGCGCTGCTCGGACCGGCCGCGCTGTACGCGGCCACCGGGCTCCAGTACCTGCCGTTCAACACGGTGTACCAGCTCACCGCCGCTAAGGGCACCGCCGCGCTCGACGCCGCGAGCCGGCTGCTGCTGATCCCCGATCTGATCGCCTACTGGCTCACCGGCGAGGCCGGTACGGAGCTCACCAACGCCTCCACCACCCAGCTCATCGACCCCCGCACCCGGGACTGGTCCCCGGTCGTGGCGGGGGCGCTCGGCATCGATCCGGGGCTGTTCGCGCCGCTGCGCGGCCCCGGCGATCCGGCCGGCGAGCTGCTTCCCGAGGTGCTGGCCGAGACGAGGCTGAGCGGCCCGGTGCCGGTGACGGCCGTCGGCTCGCACGACACGGCCTCCGCCGTCGCGGCGGTGCCCGCGTCAGGGAACCGCTTCGCCTATATCGCCACCGGCACCTGGTCGCTGGCGGGCCTCGAACTGGACGCCCCCGTCCTGACCGAGGAGAGCCGGCGGGCCAACTTCACCAATGAGCTGGGGGTGGACGGCACCGTCCGCTATCTGCGCAACATCATGGGGCTCTGGCTGCTCCAGGAGTGTCTGCGCGCCTGGGAGTCCGAGGGGGCGCCGCAGCCGCTGGACCGGCTGCTGGCCGAGGCCGCCGAGGTGCCGGGGCCGCGCTCGTACGTGGACGCCGACGACCCGGCGTTCCTGGCGCCCGGCGATATGCCGGCCCGCGTCGTGGACGCCTGCCGCGACGCCGGCGGGAAGCCGCCGCGCACCCCGGCGGAGATCACGCGCTGCGTCCTGGACTCGCTGGCGCTCGCGCACCGGCGCGCGATCGAGGACGCGCAGCGGTTGTCCGGCCGGGCCGTGGACACGGTGCACGTCGTCGGGGGCGGCGCCCACAACGAGCTGCTGTGCCAACTCACCGCCGACGCCTGCGGCCTGCCCGTCGTCGCGGGGCCCGCGGAGGCCGCTGCCCTCGGCAACGTACTCGTCCAGGCGCGCGCGGCGGGCGCCGTCCGCGGTGACCTGTCCGATCTGCGCGCGCTGCTGCGTGCCACGCTGGCTCCCCGGCGGTACGAGCCGACCCGCGACCGGGACGCCCGGCGGGAGTGGGACCGCGCGGCGGCGCGAGGGTGACGCCGGGCCGTCGCCCGCGCACCGAGGCGGCTCCCGCCCGCCGTACCCCGATATGATGGTCCACTCGGTCAGGGGTACCCACGAGATGTGACAGAACAGGCAGGACGCGTGGCGCAGACGGTCGGCATCAAGGACGTGGCCAGGCTGGCCGGTGTCTCGGTCGGCACCGTCTCGAATGTGCTGAACCGCCCCGAGAAGGTGTCCGAGCACACCCGGGTGCGCGTGCGCGCGGTGATAGACCAGCTCGGTTTCGTCCGGAGCGAGACCGCCCGTCAGCTCAGGGTCGGCACCAGCCGCATTCTGGCGATTCTGGTGCTCGACATGGCCAATCCGTTCTTCGTCGCCGTCGCGAAGGGCGCCGAGCGCGCGGCGCGCGAGACCGGGCTCGGGGTGATGCTCTGCAACAGCGCGGGGAGCCCGGCGGAGGAAGCGGAGTACCTCTCGCTCTTCGCCGAGCAGCGGGTGCGCGGGGTGCTGCTCACCCCGGCGGACGCGACCGGGCGCAATGTGCGGGACTTCGCGCGCCGGGGCATCCCCTTCGTGCATGTGGACCGGGCCGTACCGGCCGCCGAGGGCTGCTCGGTGTCGGTGGACGACGTGGCGGGTGGCGCGCTGGCGGTACGGCATCTGCTGGCGGCCGGGCACCGCTCCGTGACGTATATCAGCGGCCCCATGTCGCTGCCCCAGTGCCGCGACCGGCACTCGGGCGCGCTGAGCGCGCTGAGCGAGGCGGGTCTGCCGGAGGAGTCGCTGCTCCATGTGGAGTCGGCGCGGCTCGATGTCGCCTCGGGCATCGACGCCGGGGCCCGGCTGCTGGGGCTGGCCGAACGGCCCACGGCGGTCTTCTGCGCGAACGACCTGCTGGCGCTGGGTGTTCTCCAGGCCATGTACGGGGCCGGTGTCGATGTTCCGGGCGATGTGTCGATCGTCGGGTACGACGACATCGAGTTCGCCGCCGCCGCGGTCGTACCGCTCACCTCCGTACGGCAGCCGGCGGCCGCGATGGGACGGACGGCGGCGGAGATGCTGATGGACGAGACGGGCCCCGAGGCCGAGCACCACACCCACCGTTCCGTCGTGCTCCGTCCCGAGCTGGTGGTCCGCAGCTCGACGCGCCGGCTGGAGCGCTGACCCGTGGACGGCGAAGGGACGGCAGCGCTCGACACGGCGCTGCGGGCCGCCGGCGCCGCTTCCGGGGACGTCATGAGGTCCGAGCCGCTGCCGGGCGGCACGTACAACACACTCCACCGGGTCCTGCTGCGCGACGGCGGGCAGTGGGTCGTCAAGCTTCCGCCGCCCGTCTCGGTCCCCGGACTCAGCCATGAGCGGGGGCTGCTGCGTGGCGAGGTCGAGTTCTACACGGCGGCGGGCGCGCTCCCCCGGATGCCGGTGCCCCGGGTCGTACGGTACGAGGCGGATCCGGGCGCGCCGACGGGGGCGTTCCTGGTCATGTCCGCGTGTCCCGGGGCTTCGTGGCACGAGCTGGACGGGCGGCTCGCGGCGGACGAACGCGCCCGGCTGCGCGGGGAGCTGGGCGGTGTCGTCGCGCGTCTGCACACGGTGACCGGCCACGGCTTCGGTTATCCGGCGCAGCCGTTCGGGCCGCTCTCCGGGACCTGGCGCGAGGCGTTCACGCTGATGCTGGAACGGCTGCTGGAGGACGCCGTCCGCTACGGCGCCCGGCTGCCGCGCGCTCCCGACGCCATCCGCGCGCTGGCCTCCGGGGCGGCCGGGGCGCTGGACGAGGTGACCGTGCCCGTCGCGGTCCACTTCGACCTGTGGCAGGGCAATGTGCTGCTCGACGGCGCCCCCGGCGCCCGTACGGTCAGCGGGATCATCGACGGTGAGCGGATGTTCTGGGGTGACCCCCTCGCGGACTTCGTCTCGCTCGCCCTGCTGGACGACATCGAGAAGGACGGCGACTTCCTCGCCGGATACGCGGCGGCCGGCGGCACGACGCGGTGGGACAGGGCCGCCCGCACCCGGATGGCGCTCTATCGGTGCTACCTCTACCTGATCATGCTCGTGGAGGCGGTGCCCCGCGCGTATCCGCAGGACCACCGGGAGTGGGCCGACCGCCATGTCGCGCCCCAACTGGAGGCGGCGCTCGCGGAGCTGGCTCAGGCGGGGGCCGCGTAGCAGCGGACCGTGACCGTGCGGTCCCGGCTCCAGCGCTGGTCGACGGCCGCCAGCAGGGTCCAGCCCAGGCGTTCGTAGAGCGCCGCCGCCGCGATGTCCGAGCAGACGACGTCCAGTACGGGGTGCAGACCGCGCTCCCGCGCCTCCCGCGTGGCCCGGGCCATCAGCAGCGCGCCGATACCGTGACCGCGCGCCGTCGGCGAGACGAACAGCCGGCTCACCACAGCGACCCCGTCGACGGCGCCACCGGTACGGCCGCTCCACAGCCCGGGTGCCACATCGTCCTCGCCCGCCGGGGACAGCGCGAGGTGCCCCACGATCCGGCCGTCCAGTTCGACCACCCAGGCCGCGAGTTGGGAGGGCGATGCCAGCCAGTCGGCGGGCCGCTCGGGCCAGTCCACCGGATAGCCGTCGCCGCTGCGCACCTCGGCGAGCATCCGCACGCACGCGCCGAGGTCGTCCGGCCGGCGCTGCCTGACCTGGCACACGGGGAGGTTGTCGGCTGTTGGCGCGATCTGTCGGTTCACCGGACCATGCAATCACAGCGGACGGACCGCGCCGGATCCGCCTCCGGAGGTGGACAACGGGTGTCCGGACGCCGAATCCCCGGTGCAGGAGGGACAGTTGATTCAAGATCAGGTCAATTTCTCGCCAACAGAAATCAATGGCCAAAGATGTCACGGATAGTCTCCGGCCGTGATATCGACCAGACAGGCGCGTACCGCCTCCGCCCCCACGGGCACCCCCCGTCGCTCCCTTCTCCGCGCGGCCCTCGCGGGAACCGCCGCCACGGCGGGAGTGGCCCTGGCCGCCCCCTCCGCGGGCGCCGCCGTCAAGGCCCGCCCGGAACGCCCCCGGCCGGCCACCCCGGACGAGGCGCTCCGGGAACTCACGGAGGGCAACCGCCGCTGGCGGACCTTCCGCGAGCAGCACCCGCACGAGACGAAGACCGTGCGCCAGGCTCTCGTGTCGGGCCAGCACCCTTTCGCCGTCGTCCTCGGCTGCATCGATTCCCGCGTACCGCCGGAACTGGCCTTCGAC
Source organism: Streptomyces sp. NBC_01429 (assembly GCF_036231945.1). Classification (NCBI taxonomy): domain Bacteria; kingdom Bacillati; phylum Actinomycetota; class Actinomycetes; order Kitasatosporales; family Streptomycetaceae; genus Streptomyces; species Streptomyces sp. NBC_01429. Next base: position 301,860 of record NZ_CP109599.1, read on the forward strand.
CAGGGCCTCGGCGACCTGATGACCGTGCGCTCCGCCGGTGAGGTCCTGGACGAGGCCGTCCTCGGCAGCATCTGCTACGGCGCGCTGGAGCTGGACATTCCGCTGATCCTGGTCCTCGGGCACCAGTCGTGCGGCGCCGTCGCGGCGGCGGTGGAGGCGGACGAGACCGGCGCGCACCTTCCGGCACACATCCAGTACCTCGCCGACGAGATCCGCCCCGCGATCGACCACACCAAGGAAGGCGCCGAGCGCGTCGACTCCACCGTGAGCGCGCAGGTCAACGCGGTACGCGAACGTCTCGCCGCGGAGCCCGACCTCGCCGCCAGGATCGCCCGGGGCACGCTGGCCGTCGTCGGCGCGCGCTACGAACTCACGACCCAGCTCGTCCACCGCATCAGCTGACCGCGCACCGCTCACGGCACCCGCACGGCCGTCGCGGCCACTCGCCTTCCCGCCGCCCCGCTCCCACCGGAGCGGGGCGGCGGCGCTTCGTCCACCGTCCCTCATCCCGATCCCTCCGCCCTCTTGATGTGAACCCGACAGCTGTGTCATATATGTCCAGACCAATTCACCCGGGAGTGCAGACGGAGGACACGGGCCATGCCGAGGAATACCGCCCTTGCCGCGCTCGTACCGGCCGCGCTCCTCCTCGCGCTCACCGGATGCGGCGCGAACGACGAACCGGCCGGAGCGCCTCCTGCGCCCGCCGGGGTCACGGCCCAGGCCGGGAGCGCCACCTCCGTCCATGTCATGTGGGAGCGGGCCCCGGACGGTGCCGGGGTGCGCGCCTACGAGGTGTACCGGGGCGGCGCGAAAGTGAAGGAGGTCCCGGCCGAGCGGAACATGACCGACGTCACCGGGCTGAAGCCGTCGACCCCCTACACCTTCACCGTCCGCGCCCGCGGCGCCGAGGACGCCCTCTCCCCGCACAGCGGCGACGTGCCGGTCACCACCCCCGCCGACGTCGCCGAGGACACCCGTCCGCCTTCCCGGCCCGCCGGGGTGACGGGAAGGAGCGACGGGCCCCGGGGCGCCCTGCTCCGCTGGGACCGCGCCAAGGACGACCGGGGCGTCGTCTCGTACGACATCCTCCAGGGCGGCGCGCGGATCCACAGCGTCGCGGGCGACGCCACCTCCGCACGGATCACCCGGCTGCGCCCGGGGACCCACTACCGCTTCACCGTCACCGCGCGCGACGCTGCCGATCGCACCTCAACGGCCGGGCGGACGGTCGAGATCACCACCCCGCACGGTCCCGGAGACGACCCCGACACCGCCCCGACCGGCTTCCGGGCCACGACGCACAGCGCCGACGGCGCGCACTACGCCGATCTGTCCTGGCTGGCACCGAAGACCGGCTCCGACGTCCCGGAGTACCAGATCTATCTGGACGGGACCTTCGCGACCACGCTGGTCTGGGGCGCGCGGGCCCCCGAGGGCCGGGCCACCTACAGCGTGTACGTGAGCAAGCGGGCCGGCGAGACCTACCGGGTGAAGCTCAGGGCCCGGCTGCCCGACGGCGAATGGGGCGCGTTCTCCCCGGAGCGGACCTTCGTCACCGGAGCGGACCGCCCGTGAACCCGGCACCGTCACCGGCCGCGTCACCGTCACCATCCCGCACCGCCGCCTCTCGGCTCACCGCCTCTCGGCTCACCGTCCCGCGCGGAGGCGTCGACGAGCCCGGGGCCGGGACGGCCGGACCGCGCGTGCCGTCCGATCCGCAGCCGGGCCAGCAGCCGTCCCCTGCGCTCCGCCCGCGACGGCACCTGCGCACCGGGCGGGCGCGACGCGGACGCCGCCCACCCCTCCGACGGCGCGAGGCGGGCGGGACCGTCGGGGCGCGGGGCAGGCCGTACGGACCGGGCATCGGCCAACAGGCTCTCCAGACCTGCGTGGTGCCACCGGATCTCGTCCGGGTCGTCCGCCACCACCAGACGCCGCACCACCTCTCGCGCCGCCTACGACGCGGAGGGGGCCTGGGCCAGATCGGGCCGCAGCCGGTTCAGATAGGCACGTTCATAGGGATCGCGCACCAGCTCCGCGAGATGCGCCGGATCGAGGACACAGCCGGCGATGGCCGCCCGCTCCCAGGCGTCCTCGCTCTCGTGCAGCAGAAGCCCGATGCGCCGGCCGCGCCAGTTGCGCGGCCTGCGGTCCTCCCCCGCGTCGAGGCCGGCGCGCAGCGTCTCCGGGAAACGGCCGGTCAGCAGGACCGGCTCGGTCGCGACGAACGCCCGCAGATCGTCGGCCAGATAGAGCCATACGACCGCCCGGTACCTGTTGAGGTAGAACTTCACCGGCGCGACGAAGCCCGCCCGCGCCAGCCGCGTGAAGCGCGCGGGACTGACGGACATCAGCTCGGCGGCCTCGGCGGTGCCCACGGTCCGCACCCGCTCGCGCAGCGCGCCGGGAAACCCGTCGGCGGCCCGTAAGCGGTCGATCTCCTGCCGGGCGACCTGCCTGCGGCCGGCGGCCGCTCCGGCGATGGTGCGGATGTGCCCCAACTGAGCGGCGAGGGCGAACTCTCCGCGCCTCAGCTCCAGTTCCTGCGCGGCCCGGTCGACCCCGACCGTCTCCGGCTTCCGGGTCCCTGCGTCACCGACGGACATGATGGTCCTCCCCCGTGAGTTGTTATTACTCTCGGTGACGACCGTAGCGCGACACGGGCCCCGTTCGCCCGGCCTGTGGATAACTCATCGACCGCGCCGGATCCCGGCGCGGTGGCGGACCCTCTGGTCCCACTGGGCCCTCTGGACCCTCTGCCCCCTCTCCTGGCACGGAGCGGCAGGCCGGAGGCGGATCAGAGACCGCTCAGACTCGTGCCGCCCGGCTGCCGCGCCGCGACACCGAGGTGCTCCCCGACCCGGTTGACCAGCAGCGTCATCTCGTAGGCCACCTGGCCGACATCGGCCTCCGCCGTGGTGAGGACGCACAGGCAGCTGCCCTCCCCCGCCGCCGTGACGAAGAGAAGTGCCTCGTCGAACTCCACCATGGTCTGCCGGGCCTGTCCCGCCTTGAAGTGGCGCCCCGATCCACGCGCGAGGCTGTGCAGCCCCGAGGAGACCGCCGCGAGGTGCTCGGCGTCCTCGCGCGCCAGCGCCGAACTGGCCCCCGTCACCAGGCCGTCGTTGGACAGCACCAGCGCGTGCTTGATGTGCTCGACCCGCTCGGTCAGGTCATCCAGCAGCCAGTCAAGACCCTTTTCGAGTGGCATTGCTGTTCCTCCCCGTTCACATGTTCCCGTGTCCGCAACGCCCGTAGCGTTCCGTACCGGCCGCTCCTGCGCAAGCGGCGCCGGAGTCCGGCGTGGCTGTTGAGCCTCATATCGCGCCGGATCCCGTGTCGGCGGAAAATACGGCCATGGCGACAAACATGAGCAAGGACGAGTGGCAGACCTTCGTCTCCGCCGGGACGCGCACCGGAAAGGTGTCCACCGTACGGGCCGACGGAAGCCCGCACATCGCGCCCGTCTGGTTCGTACTGGACGGCGACGATCTTGTCTTCAACACCGGAAAAACGACCGTGAAGGGCCGGAACCTGCTGCGGGACGGCCGGGTGGCCCTGTGTGTGGACGACGAGCGTCCGCCGTTCTCCTTCGTCGTGCTCCAGGGGCGGGCCGAGACCGACGAGGACCCGGAACAGCTCCTCACGTGGTCCACCAGGATCGCCTCGCGCTACATGGGCGAGGAGCGGGCGCGGGAGTTCGGCGAGCGCAACGCCGTACCGGGCGAGCTGGTGGTGCGCGTACGTATCGAGAAGGTGTCGGCCTACGCGGCCCTGGCGGACTGAGCGGACCGGGGCGGTCCGGCCGGTTCACCTCCGCCGGACCCGCCGGACCCGCCGGGCGAACGGGCGGACCGCCGGGAGCATCATGTCCCCATGACTCATGACCACACCCGTGTACAGGAGTTCTTCGGTGCCCGCGCGGCGGACTGGGACCGGCGTTTCCCCGACGACGGTCCCGCCTACGCCGCCGCCGTCGCCGCGCTCGGACCGCGTCCCGGCGACACCGTGCTGGACGCCGGGTGCGGAACGGGACGCGCCCTGCCGCCCCTGCGGGAGGCGGTGGGCGAGCGGGGTACGGTGCTGGGCGCCGATCTGACCCCGGAGATGCTGGACGAGGCCGTACGGGCGGGCCGGGGGCACAGGGGACGGCTGCTGCTCACGGACGTGACGCTGCTGCCGCTGCGCGACCACGCGCTGGACGCGGTGTTCGGCGCGGGACTGATCGGCCATCTGCCGGACCCCGAACGGAATCTCCGCGAACTGGCCAGGGTGGTACGGCCCGGCGGCCGGCTGGCGCTCTTCCATCCGCTCGGGCGGGCCGCGCTCGCCGCACGGCAGGGCCGGCGGCTCACGGAGGACGATCTGCGGGCCGAACACCGGCTGCGCCCCCTGCTGGCCGCCTCGGGCTGGCTGCTGGAGTCGTACGCCGACGAGGACTCCCGCTTCCTGGCCCTGGCCGTCCGCCGGAGCTGACGGGGTGAGTGGCCGGGGGGGCTGAGGGACAGGCTGGCTGAGCGCCCGCAAGCGGATCCAGGCCGTTCCTGACCCTCGACGCCCGGGTTGACCGGTGGTTAGGGTGCGCCGACAACCGATCGGGACGAGGTGGGTGCCGTGGCCGCGCCGGACGACTCCGTGGACGAGGACGCGCTGTACGTACTGACCGCCGCGCTGCTGACCCCCGCGCGGTTCCCCGCCGCGCTCGGCGACGACTACCCGGAGAGCTGCGCCGCCCTCGGCCTCGATCCCTACCCCGGGGGATACGGGCTGGTCATCGGCCAGGACAGCGAGGGCGCCCGCTGGACCGTGGTGGTGGACGACGTCTCACTGGTCGCGGTCGCGATCGCGTCCTGGGACTGCGGTATGGAGTACGACCTGTCGCCGTCGGAACGCACGGTCGTCTCCGTACTGCCCGGCTGGCCGCTCGATCTCGCGGTCGCCGCGCCCGGCCTGCCCGCTCCCCACGACCCTGCCCCGGAACGGGAACCGGAACCGGAACCGAATACGGACCCGGGACAGGACGGGACGGCACCCGGGACGGCCCTGCGGCTGCCGCTCACCCCGCCCGACACCGGAACCTGGGGCCCGCCCCAACGGCGTCTCGGCGCGGACGAGATCGCCCTCCACTGGACGCAGTGGCGCGACCGTACCGACGCCGGGGAGGCCGAGGAGCCCTCCCGGGACGGCCGTCCCGCCCCCGCGGAGATCTCCCACGAGGGTGTACGGCGGGTGCTCGGCGAGCTGCGCGCCTACCTGCACAGCGATACGGCTCCCCCGCCCGGCCGGGTCCGCTCCGGCTTCGCCCCGGACGGAGCGAGGATGCTGCGCGCCGACGGTCCCGGCTGGTCCTTCGTCGCGAGGACCGACGACATGGCGTTCGTCCTGCTGGACGAGGAGCCGGGCGAGGTGGTGCCGGTGGGCCGGGGCAGCGAGCTGCCGGCTCTGCTCAAGGCGCTCGACGCGATGGCCGTACGCCCGGCCTGAACCGTCCGTACCCGTCCGTACCCGTCCGTACCCGCCGGTCCTCCGCGCGGACCGGTCACCTCACTACAGCGCCTTCTCGAAGAACCTGCTGTCCGGGTCGCCGCGATACGTCCCGAAGCCGTCCGTCGGCACATATCCACTGGAGGTGTACAGGGCGACCGCCTCGGTCAGCAGTTCGCCGGTCTCCAGGACCATCCGCACCCGCCCGGCCTCCCGCGCGTCCTCCTCCAGCGCGGCCAGGATCCGGCGGGACAGCCCCCGCCCGCGCGCCGCGGGGACCACGAACATCCGCTTCAGTTCGGCGTCACCGCGCGCGTACCCCTCGTCCCCGTCGTCCTGGGCGCGCCATCCCCCGGAGGCGACGGGCGCGTCAGCGTCGTACCCGAGGAGGTAGAGCCCGTTCGGCGGATCGAAGTACGCGGGCCGCAGGGGCGTCACATCGCCGGATCCGTACCTGCGGGTGTACTCCGCCTGCGCCTGGTCGCCGAGGTCGACGGCGTCGGGGTGGGCATAGGAGACGGTCTGGATTTTCACGGTCGCAACCCTACGCAACCGCGGATGCGAGGCATGCCGCGCGGGGCCCGGACCGACTGGCCCGGGCCCCGCACCCGTACGCACCGACACGCACCCGGGCCGGCTCTCCGGCCCGGGCCGCTCATCGGCTCACCCGCTCAGCGGCCGATTTCCTTCCGGTTGATCCGGCGCAGTCTGCGGCGCTGCGACGGGTCCAGCAGCAGATAAGCGGCTGTCGGCACTCCGATCACCACCAGCAGCGCGAACCAGAAACCGATCAGTGGCCACAGGAGAAGGCCCACGGCCACTCCCCCGATGGCGATCTTCGCGTTTGTCGACATCTCCCACGCCTCCTTTGCGGCCCGGCCGCTCTTTGCCCAGTGAACGTGCGCGGCCGTCCGGCAGTTCCACTATGCGCCCGCGCGCAGCGGTTCGCCGACCTCGTGCAGATGACCGAGTGCCTGACGGTACGAGTCGATGAGTCCGGTTTCGGTGTACGGGAGCCCCAGGGCGCGGCAGTGGGCCCGTACCAGCGGCTGGGCGAGCCGCAGGTGGGGGCGGGGCATGCTGGGGAAGAGGTGGTGCTCGATCTGGTAGTTCAGCCCGCCGAGGAACCAGTCCGTGAGGATTCCGCCGCGGATGTTCCGCGAGGTGAGGACCTGCCGGCGCAGATGACCCCAGACGTCGCTGTTCTCGGGGCCGGGCATCTCCATGCCCTTGTGGTTGGGTGCGAACGCCATCCCGAGGTGGAGGCCGAGCAGCATCTGGTGGATCAGGGCGAAGACGACGGCCTGGCCGACGGTCAGGTTGGTGAGCAGCAGGGCCGCGTAGCCGGCGACGTGCGCCACGAGCAGCGCGCCCTCCACCACCCGGCGGCGCGGGGGCACGCCGTCGCTCTCGCGGGAGAAGACGGCCTGGAAGCCGTACACCTTGAGGGCGATCCCCTCCAGGGTGGTCAGCGGGAAGAACAGCCACGCCTGGTGCCGGGTGAGCCAGCGGCGCACTCCGGTCCGGTCCCGGGTCTGGTGCTGGGCGAAGACCAGGATGTCGGCCTTCACGTCGGGGTCCTTGTCGATGTGGTTGGGGTTGGCGTGGTGCCGGTTGTGTTTGTCGTTCCACCACTCCTGGCTCATGCCGAGCAGCAGGTTGGCGTGGACGAGCTGGACGAGGCGCCCCTTCTTCCGGTCGGCGGTGATCTGCGCGTGTCCCGCGTCATGCCCGACGAACGCCATCCGTGCGGACAGGACCGCCAGGGGCGGGGCCAGCAGCAGCGTCCACCAGGAGGGGCCGAGCAGCGCCATCGCGGCGCCGATCGCGACCAGCAGCAGCAGATTGACGGTGATGCCCCGGAGGTACCAGCCGGCCCGGCGCTCCAGGAGACCCTGCTCCTTCACCATCTTCAGGAGCGGCGTGAAGTCGCTGCCGCTCATGCGTACGGACTCGGGTGCGGGTACGGGTACGGACCCGGGTACGGGCTCCACGACGGGGGCCGCGGCGGCTCGGGGCATGACTGTCTCCGGTCTGTCGGCAGGGCAGGGCGAGGCGGGAGAGCGGGAAGGGGAGAGAAGCGCGGAAGGGCCGCGCGGACCGCGCTCGGCCTCTTGAAACGTACGGTGGTGCGACGCGGCGGACCATGAGGCAATCCCCCGGAACCCATGGGGGGTTTACGCGGCTCACGGGTGTCGCTGAGTGCACCGGCGCGGGGCCCCGGCAACCGGGGTCGTGAGCCGGGTCACCAGGGGCGCGGGGCCCGCGCGCCCGCGCTGATGGGGTACCCTCGGCCGCCTTGCCCCGCAGTAGTCAAACTTGAGGAGTGCAACTTTCCCGTGCGCAGGTTCCCTGTGGCAACACTCTCCGGGATCGCCGGACTCGCCCGCGGCTCCGCCGTCTTTCTTCCCGCGGACCCGGCCCGCGCGGGCCGGATCGCCTACTGGCACCCCGACGGTACGCGGCCGCCGTCCCCCGCCGGCTCCCCGGAACCCGCCCACGCACCGGCCGGGGACGACACGGAGGATCCGGAGGATCTCGTCGTCGTCGACGCCGAGGGCAGCCTCCGCACGGTCGAGGCGCTGTCGATGCCGGTGCCGGACGCCCTCCCCCTGCTCACCAGGGGGCGCGCCGCGGCGAACGTCTCGCCGTCGGCCGCCTTCTGGGGCTCGGCCGCGCTGCTGGCGCTGCAACTGGCCGCCCGGGGAAAGATGTTGCCCGGCATCACCGCCTCGGGTCACGACGCGTGGCGGGCCGGGCCGCTGGACGCGGCTGACCTCGACCGGATCCGTACGCTCGCGGCCTCGATGCCGCCCACCGCGCACGCCGTACCGGTGGACGCCTCGGGCCCCGGACCGTTTCTCCTTCCGGAGCCCGAAAGACTGCTGCGGGATTTCCTCGACGCGGTGATCGACGGGCTGCCGCGCACCCCGGGCGCGCCGACCGCCGTCGGCGGCCCGGCCTTCACCGCCGTGCCGCCCCGCCGTTTTCCCGAACTGCGCGGCTGGGCCGGTGATGTGGCCGCCGGGCACGACGCGGGCGTACGGCTCTCGCTCCGCGTCGAGCTGCCCGGCCTCACGGACGCGGACCCGCCCGGCGGTGAGGCGGCCGTGCCCGTGACGTCCTTCCGCGCCGTGCTCCAGATACACGGCGTCAGCGATCCGGCAGCCGTCGCGGACGCGCGCGACGTCTGGTCCGGCTCGGCGGGGACGGCCTTCGGCCCGCGCGCCCGGATGGACGCCCTGCTGGCGCTGCGCCGGGCCGCCCGGGCGTGGCCGCCGCTGGCCCCGCTGCTCTCCGCCACCGTGCCGGACGGGATCGGACTCGCCGACGAGGACGTCACTGAGCTGCTCGGTGAGGCGTCGGACGCGCTCGCCGCGACCGGGGTCCAGGTGCACTGGCCCCGGGACTTGGCGCGCACGCTCACCACGAGCGCGACCATCGGCCTCCCCGCCGCCGGGGAGGGCCCGGACGTCGCGAGCGGCACGCCGGCGACCGACCGGGCCGGGAGCGACCGGGCCGGGAGCGACCGGGCCGGGAGCGACCTGCCGTCCTTCCTCTCCGCCGACGCCCTGCTCTCCTTCTCCTGGCAGTTCGCGCTGGGCGACCTGCGGCTCGACCGCGCCGAGCTGGACCGGCTCGCCGAGGCGAGCCGTCCCGTCGTCCGGCTGCGCGACCAGTGGGTGCTGATCGATCCGGCGCAGGCCCGCCGCGCCCGGGAGAGCCGGGATCGCACGCTGACGCCGGTCGACGCGCTCGAAGCCGTACTGACCGGCTCCACCGAGGCCGACGGCCGCCGCGTGGAGGTCCGGGCCACGGGCGCCCTCGCGGCCCTGCGCGATCTGCTCGCCGACCCCGAGCGGGCGGAGCAGCGGATCGGACAGCCCCCGGCGCTCGCCGCTACGCTGCGCGACTACCAGCTGCGCGGCCTGAACTGGCTGCACCGCATGACCTCGCTCGGGCTCGGCGGCTGTCTCGCGGACGACATGGGGCTGGGCAAGACCATCACCCTCATCGCGCTCCATCTGCACCGCGGGACCGATCCGGCGGCGGCGGGTCCGACCCTGGTCGTCTGCCCCGCCTCGCTGATGGGCAACTGGCAGCGGGAGATCGAACGCTTCGCCCCGGGCACGCCCGTACGCCGCTTCCACGGCGCCTCGCGCACCCTGGAGGCCCTGGTGGACGGCGAGTTCGTGCTCACCACGTACGGCACGATGCGGCTGGACGCGGCGAGGCTCGCCGCCGTCGACTGGGGCCTGGTCGTCGCCGACGAGGCGCAGCACGTCAAGAACCCGTACTCGGCGACCGCCCGGCAGCTGCGCACCATCGGCGGCCGCGCCAGGGTCGCGCTCTCCGGCACGCCCGTCGAGAACAACCTCTCCGAGCTGTGGGCGCTCCTCGACTGGACGACCCCCGGGCTGCTGGGCCGCCTCGGCACGTTCCGTACGCGCTACGCCCGGTCCGTCGAGCGCGGCGAGGACCCGGCGGCGGCCGAGCGGCTCGCCGCCCTGATCCGGCCGTTCCTGCTGCGCCGCCGCAAGTCCGACCCGGGCATCGCGCCCGAGCTGCCGCCCAAGACCGAGACCGACCGGGCCGTCTCCCTCACCGGGGAGCAGGCCGGGCTGTACGAGGCGGTGGTACGGGAGACCCTCGCGGCGATCGCCGGGGCGGCCGGCATCGAGCGGCGCGGGCTGATCGTCAAGCTGCTGACCTCGCTCAAGCAGATCTGCAACCACCCCGCGCAGTATCTGAAGGAGGAACAGCCGCGGCTCGCGGACCGCTCCGGCAAGCTGGAGCTGCTGGACGAGCTGCTCGGCACCATCCTGGCGGAGGGGGCGAGTGTGCTGGTCTTCACCCAGTACGTACGGATGGCGCGGCTGCTGGAGGAGCATCTGGCGGCGCGCGGGGTGCCGACACTGTTCCTGCACGGGGGCACTCCGATTCCCGAGCGCGAGGCCATGGTCGACAGCTTCCAGAACGGCGGGATCCCCGTCTTCCTGCTGTCGTTGAAGGCGGCGGGCACGGGGCTCAACCTCACCCGCGCCGAGCATGTCGTGCACTTCGACCGCTGGTGGAACCCCGCCGTCGAGGCACAGGCGACGGACCGCGCGTACCGGATCGGCCAGGACCGGCCCGTACAGGTGCACCGGATGATCACCGAGGGCACGATCGAGGACCGGATCGCCGACATGCTGGCGCGCAAACAGCGGCTGGCCGACGCCGTGCTGGGCTCCGGCGAGGCCGCCCTGACCGAACTGACCGACGCCGAGCTGGCGGATCTGGTGGAGCTGCGAGGGAGTGCGCGATGAACGCTGCGGATCGTACGGCCGACGACGAGGCGCGCACCTTCGCCGCGCCACCGCCCGCCCCCGGCCGGGGTTTCGCGGTCACCTGGTGGGGCCGGGCATGGCTGAAGGCGCTGGAGGACGCCGCGATGGACGGCGCGCAGCTGCGGAAGGGACGTGCGCGGGCCAGGGAGGGGGCGGTCGGCGCCGTCTCGGTACGGCCGGGCCGGATCACCGCCGTCGTACGGGACAGGGACGGCTCGGCGCACCGCAGCGACGTACTGCTGCGGCGGCTGACCGACGAGGAGTGGGACCGGTTCGTGACACTGGCGGCGGACCGGGCCGGCCATGTCGCGGCGCTGCTCGACCGGGACATGCCGCCGCACCTGGTGGAGGACGCGGCGGGCGCGGGGGTGGAACTGCTGCCGGGCATGGGCGATCTGGAGCCGGAGTGCGGTTGCGGGGCGTGGGACCACTGTCCGCATTCGGCCGCGCTCTGCTACCAGTTGGCGCGGCTGCTGGACCAGGATCCGTTCGTGCTGCTGCTGTTGCGCGGCCGGAGCGAGAGCGCGTTTCTCGACGCGCTCCAGCGGCGCGGCACACTGGCGGAGAGCGGCGCACCGGCGGCGGACGGAACTCCGGCGGACGGCGGGGCAGGGGCGGGCAGCGGGGCTCCGGCCGGGGTGGACGCCGTGACGGCCTTCGCCGCGCGGGACGTGGTGCCGCCGCTGCCGGCTCCCGCGCCCTTGCCGCCGGAGCCGGGACAGCCGCCGTCCCTGGACACGGAGGGCGCGCCGCCGGCCGGTGTCGACGCGGGGGCGCTGGAGTTCCTGGCCTCGGCCACGGCGGCACGCGCTCTGCGGATGCTCTCCGACGCACTCCGTCCGGACCATGAACAGCAGCCGCTCGAAACTGAATTGACGATCCGTCAGGACTGCATACGGCTGGCCGCGACCGCTCCCCCGCCCACCGGGCGGCCCACCGGGCACACCGGTACGTCCGTCGCGGGACGGCTCGCGGCGGGTGGGGGCCGGCCACCGCAGGAGCTGGACCTCGCGGTGCGCGCGTGGCGGTACGGCGGCGCCGAGGGTCTGGCCGTACTGGACGAGGAGTGGACTCCGGACCCGGCGGCGCTCGTCCGGGCGCAGGCCGCCCTCGACGCGGCCCGGGAGGACGGCGACGGGCCGGCACCGCGCCACGCGGGCGCGGGCGCGAGCCGCTGGAGCGTGACCGGCACAAAGGCGGAGCGCGAAGCTCCGGCGGAGCTGCGCTACGGGCCCGACGGGCGCTGGTGGCCCTACCGCGAGGAGGGCGGCCGGTGGTCCCCGGCGGGACCGGGCGACCACGATCCTTCGGCGGCTCTGGCGGTATTGGCGGCTCCGGCCGCCGAGTGACCCGTGCGTCCGTCGGGCCTCTGTCACCGGCACACCCCGGCCGCCCGGGTCCGCCGGGGTGTGCGGAACGCTTGCCCCGCCCGGCCGGCCGGGCGACGATGTTCCCGTCCCGCGAGGTCCGACCGGGGAGGCGTCGTTGACGGACACCTGGGTGGCACTGGAGGCGGGCGCCGATCCGGCGCGGCGCCGGGGTGCGCTGCGCCGGGCCTACGAGTCGTACGCGAGCGCGGGGCGGGTCGAGCGGCCCGTGCGGCCGGTGGTCGCGGACTCCTGGCGACGCTCGGCGCGGGCCCGGGTGCGCCCCGAGGGCACCGCGCACGTGGAGCTGCCGGACGACGAACTCGCCGCGTACCGCGACGCCCATCCGCTGTCCCGGGTGATGCCGCTCTTCCGTGAGCTGATGGGCGGCTACGCCATGGACGGCGAGCATCTGATGGCGGTGTGCGACGCGCACGGCCGGCTGCTCTGGGTCGAGGGGCACCGGGCGACCCGGCTGCTGGCCTGCCGGATGAACTTCGTGCCGGGTGCGCGCTGGGCGGAGGCGGCGACCGGTACGAACGCGCCCGGCACGGCGATCGCCGTCGACCGGCCCGTACAGGTCTTCGCCGCCGAGCACTTCCAGCGGCCGGCGCATCCCTGGACCTGCGCGGCGGCACCCGTCCACGATCCGTGCACCGGCCGGCTGCTGGGCGCGGTCGATATCACGGGCGGCGACCGGCTCGCCCATCCGCACAGCCTCGCCTTCGTCGGCGCGGTGGCGCGGGCCGCCGAGTCACAGCTCGCCCTGGCCGCCCCGGCGCCGGCGACCGGAACCGTACGGCTGTCGGCGCTGGGCCGGCCCGAGGCGCTGCTCGTGGCGGACGGCCGGAAGATCGGGCTGAGCCCCCGGCACAGCGAGATCCTCACCCTGCTGGCGCACCGCCCGGAGGGGATCACCGGGGACGAACTGCTGATGGAGCTGTACGAGGAGGGATCGGTCACCCCCGTCACCCCGCGCGCCGAACTCTCCCGGCTGCGCGCGCTGCTCGGTCCCGGGCTGCTGCGTTCGCGCCCCTACCGGCTGGCCGGGCCGGTCGAGGCGGACTTCGCCGCCGTGGCCCGCAATCTGGCGTCCGGGGCGCTGACCTCGGCGATGAGCGCGTACGCGGGTCCGCTGCTGCCCGGCTCGCAGGCGCCGACGGTGGTACGGCTGCGACGGCGCCTGGCGGACCAGTTGCGGGCGGCGCTGATCGCCCGGGGCGACCCGGGGCTGCTGGCCGACTGGGCGTACAGCCCGTGGGGCGAGGACGATCTGCCGGTGTGGCGGGCGCTCGCCTCGGCTCTCCCCGTACCGCAGCGTCCCGCGGCGCTCGCGCGGGTACGCGAACTGGACGCCTGGCAGCGCCACTGAGGCCCTGCCGGCGTGGCCCTCCGACGTCCCGGCGGGCCGGCGCACCGGCCCCGCCCCACAGGCGGATCCGGACTTATCTCCTTACTGTCGGTGCATGGAGCATCGCGGCGCGGCCCGGATACCCGCGGGGCCGTCCCGGCACGCTCCGCCCGATTCCGTGGCCGACCCGGAGGAGCCGTCATGCCGGAGCTGTTCATCGGTGGCACCTGGACCTCGGCCGCGGGCGGGCGGACCCGGGAGATCCGCTGCCCCGCCGACGGCACCCTGGTCGCGACCGTGGACGAGGCGGGGCCCGAGGACGCGGCGGCGGCGATCGGCGCGGCCAGGGAGGCGTACGACGACGGCCCCTGGCCGTCGACCCCGGCTTCGGAGCGCGGCAGGCTGCTGCTGCGCGTCGCCGACCTGCTGGAACGCGACAAGGCGGCACTCGCCAGAGCCGAGTCCCTGGACACCGGGAAGCGGCTCGTGGAGAGCGAGTACGACATGGACGACATCGCGAACTGCTTCCGCTACTTCGGCGCCCTGACGGCCGCGGGCGGCACGGACCGGGTCGTCGACACCGGAGATCCCGGGGTGGACAGCAGGGTGGTCCACGAGCCGGTCGGTGTGTGCGCGCTGATCACCCCGTGGAACTATCCGCTGCTTCAGACCGCGTGGAAGGTCGCCCCCGCGCTCGGCGCGGGCAACACCTTCGTCCTCAAGCCCAGTGAGCTGACCCCGCACACCGCCGTCCTGCTGATGCGGCTGCTGAGCGAGGCCGGGCTGCCGGCCGGGGCCGCGAATCTCGTCCTGGGCGCGGGCCCGGCCGTGGGCGCGCCGCTCACCGAGGATCCCCGGGTCGACCTGGTGTCGTTCACCGGCGGTCTGGTCACCGGGCGGCGCATCATGGCCGCCGCCGCCCCGACCGTGAAGCGGATCGCACTGGAGCTGGGCGGCAAGAATCCCAACATCGTCTTCGCCGACGCCGACTACGAGGCCGCGGTCGACTACGCCCTGACGGCGGTCTTCCTCCACTCGGGACAGGTCTGTTCGGCCGGGGCGCGGCTGCTGGTCCAGGACGATCTGCACGACGCGTTCGTCGAGGACGTGGTCTCCCGGGCCCGGGCGATCCCGCTGGGCGGCCCGTTCGACGAGCACGCCCGCACCGGGCCGCTGATCTCCGCCGAGCACCGCGCCAAGGTCGAGGCGTATGTCGCGGCCGGGGTCGCGGAGGGCGCGGTGCTGCGGTGCGGCGGCGCCCGGCCGAAGGACCCGGCGCTGCGGGACGGCTTCTACTACCTGCCGACGGTGCTGGACGAGTGCACGCCCGGGATGTCCGTCGTACGCGACGAGTCCTTCGGCCCGGTGCTCACCGTCGAACGGTTCCGCGACGAGCGCGAGGCGCTCGCGCTGGCCAACGACACCGTGTACGGACTGGCCGGCGCGGTCTGGTCGGGGGATGTCGGCCGGGCGCACCGGGTGGCCTCGCGGCTGCGCGCCGGAACCGTATGGATCAACGACTTCCAGCCGTACGTACCGCAGGCGGAGTGGGGCGGGATGAAGCAGTCCGGCTTCGGGCGCGAGCTGGGCCCGGCGGGGCTGGCCGAGTACCAGGAGACCAAACACGTGTGGCGCAACCTCGCCCCGAAGCCGTTGAGGTGGTTCGAGTGAGCGGCGCCCGCGACGGCCCCTCGGATCCGCCCGATTCTCCGGATCCCCCGGATCCCCCGGATCCGCCGGATCCGCCGGATCCGCCGGATCCGCCGGATGCCGGGGATGCCGGTGATGCCGCGGCCGGTCGCCGTACCGCCGAGGAGATCCAGAGCCAGGACGACGACCAGGGTCTCAAGGAGTTCGGCTACAAGCCCGAACTGAAGCGCACCCTCGGCAACTTCCACACCTTCGCGGCCGGGATCAGCTACATCTCGATCCTGACCGGCACGTTCCAGCTGTTCTACTTCGGCGTCAAGTTCGCCGGGCCCGGCTACTGGTGGTCGTGGCCGATGGTGTTCCTGGGGCAGCTGATGGTGGCCCTGTGCTTCTGCGAGCTGGCCGCCCGCTATCCCGTCGCCGGTTCGATCTACAACTGGTCCAAGAAGCTCGGCGGACCGCATGTGGGCTGGCTCGGCGGCTGGATGATGGTGACGGCGACCATGGTCTCCCTCGCCGCGGTCGCCCTCGCCTACCAGATCACGCTGCCGCAGATCTCCAGCGCCTTCCAGTTCGTCGGCGACGGACGCGGAGCGACGGACGCGGCGAAGAACGCCGTACTGCTGGGCACCGTCCTGATCCTCTTCACCACCCTGGTCAACGCCTTCGGGGTGAAGCTGATGGCCCGGATCAACTCCGCGGGTGTGATGATCGAGCTGATCGCCGCCGTCGTGCTGATCGGCCTGCTGGCCGCGCACATCACCCGGGGCCCGGCCGCGGTCGTCAGCACGAACGGATTCGGATCCGGCGAATCGCTAGGCTACTTCGGGGCGTTCCTGACCGCTTCGCTCGCCTCCGCGTATGTGATGTACGGGTTCGACACGGCGTCCTCGCTCGGCGAGGAGTCGCACAACCCGAGCCGCAACGCGCCGCGCGCGATCCTGCGGGCGCTCATCGCGTCGTTCCTGATCGGTGGGCTCATCCTGCTCTTCGCGCTGCTGTCCGTACCGGATCTGCACTCCAAGAGCCTGTCGGCGGACGGGCTCCAGTACGTGGTGCTCTCCACCCTCGGATCGACCATCGGCCAGATCGTGCTGTGGTGTGTGGTCGTCGCCATCACCGTGTGCGCGCTGGCGGTGCACGCGGCCGGCATCCGGCTGGCGTTCGCGATGGCCAGGGACAACTGCCTGCCCGCGTCCTCGCTGATCGCCAGGGTCAGCCCGCGCTTCGGTACGCCGGTGGTGCCGGCGATCTTCATCGGGATCGTGGGGATCTGCATTCTGGTGATCAACATCAATCAGCCGCAGATCTTCTCGGTGATCACCAGCATCGCGATCATCATGATCTATGTGGCCTATCTGCTGGTCACGACGCCCATGCTGATCCGCCGGCTGCGCGGCGACTGGAAGCCGGCCGAGGGGCACTTCTCGCTCGGCCGGTTCGGCCTTCCCGTCAATATCCTGGCCGTGCTGTGGGGGCTCGCCATGTCGATCAACCTCGCCTGGCCACGCCCCGAGGTCTACAACGCGACCGGTCCGCACCACTGGTATCTGCGCTGGGGCGCGTTCCTCTTCGTGGGCATCGTCGCGGTCGGCGGCTTCGCCTACTACTGGTTCGTCCAGCGCGGGCGCACCGGAACGCTCGAAGCCCACCGTTCCCAAGGAACTTCGGGCCCCGATGAACTTCGGTCCCACTGAACTTCGGTCCCACTGAACTGGAGCGGCGATGTCACCGACACCGGCGGACAACACGGACAGCACAGTCCACACGTTCGACACGTTCGACTATGTGGTGGTCGGGGGCGGTACGGCCGGGTCGGTCGTCGCGGCGCGGCTGAGCGAGGACCCGGACGTCAGTGTGTGCGTGCTGGAGGCCGGGCCCTCGGACGTGGGTGACGAGAGCATTCTGCGGCTGGACCGGTGGATGGCCCTGCTGGAGTCCGGCTACGACTGGGACTACCCCGTGGAACCGCAGGTCAACGGCAACAGCTTCCTGCGGCACGCCCGCGCGAAGGTGCTCGGCGGCTGCTCGTCGCACAACTCCTGCATCGCCTTCTGGGCACCGGCCGAGGACCTCGACGAGTGGGGCGCGCTGGGCTGTACGGGCTGGAGCGCGGCGGACTGCTTCCCGCTCTACCGGCGGCTGGAGAGCAACGACGCGCCCGGGGACCACCACGGCCGCTCGGGACCGGTCACCATCAGGACCGTACCGCCGAACGATCCGTGCGGCCGGGCGCTGCTGGCCGCGTGCGCCGCGACGGGGATCCCCGTCACCCCGTTCAACACCGGTACGACGGTGGTGCGCGGTGCGCACTGGTTCCAGATCAACGCCCGGGAGGACGGCACCCGTTCGTCCGCTTCGGTGTCGTATCTGCACCCGGTCCTGGGCAGTCGGCCGAATCTGGAGATCCGTACCGGGCTCCAGGCCCAACGGCTGACGTTCGGTGCGGGCGGGCGGTGTACGGGTGTCGAGTATCTGGAGCCGGACACCATCCACACGGGCGCGCTCACGGCGCGGCGCGAGGTGATCGTCTGCTGCGGGGCCATCGACTCGCCGAAGCTGTTGATGCTGTCGGGCATCGGCCCCGGCGAGCATCTGCGCGACAGCGGGATCGACGTACGGGTGGACTCCCCCGGGGTCGGCTCGCACCTCCAGGACCATCCGGAGGGCGTGATCATGTGGGAGGCGAAGCGGCCCATGGTCACCACCTCCACGCAGTGGTGGGAGATCGGGATCTTCGCCCGTACCGAACCGGGCCTGGACCGGCCGGACTTGATGTTCCACTACGGTTCGGTCCCCTTCGACCTCAACACCTACCGGCGCGGCTATCCGACCACCGACAACGCGTTCTGTCTCACCCCGAACGTCACCCGGGCCAGGTCGAGGGGGACGGTACGGCTGCGCAGCCGCGACTTCCGGGACAAGCCGGAGGTCGATCCGCGCTACTTCACGCACGAGCACGACATCCGGGTGATGACGTACGGGCTGCGGCTGGCCCGGGAGATCGCCGGTCAGGAGGAGATGGCGGAGTGGACCGGTGCGGAGCTGGCGCCGGGACCGGCGGCGCGCTCCGACGAGGAGTTGTTCTCGTACATCCGCGCCACGCACAACACGGTCTACCACCCGGCGGGCACGGTGCGGATGGGGGCCCCGGGCGATCCGGACTCACCGCTGGATCCGTCGCTGCGGGTCAAGGGGGTCGGCGGACTGCGGGTGGCGGACGCGTCGGTGATGCCGTTTCTGCCCGCGGTCAATCCGTGCATCACCACGATGATGATCGGTGAGAAGTGCGCCGATCTGATCAAGCACGGCCCCGCCTGATCCGGCCCGCCGCCGCTCGGGCAACCCGCTCGCAACGTACGGGTGCCTAGCGTGCGGGGCGGGCGTCGTCCGACGGCGGGCGGCGCGGAATTCGGGAGGCCACGGAGATGACCCGGTACACAGCGCCCGGCAGCGAGGGCGCCATCGTCTCGTACGAGTCCCGCTACGACCACTGGATCGGCGGGGAGTACGTTCCGCCGGCCCGCGGCCAGTACTTCGAGAACCCCAGCCCGGTCCACGGCCGCCCCTTCACCGAGATCGCCCGCGGCACCGCCGAGGACGTGGAACGGGCCCTGGACGCGGCGCACGGCGCTGCCCCCGGCTGGGCGAGGACGTCCGCGACGGACCGGGCCGGGGTGCTGAACCGGATCGCCGACCGGATGGAGGCGCACCTGGAGGAACTGGCGGTCGCGGAGAGCTGGGAGAACGGCAAGCCGGTACGGGAGACCCTGGCCGCCGACATCCCGCTGGCCATCGACCACTTCCGCTACTTCGCCGGCGCGCTGCGGGCGCAGGAGGGGACGCTCAGCGAGATCGACGACGACACCGTCGCGTACCACTTCCACGAACCGCTGGGTGTGGTGGCGCAGATCATCCCGTGGAACTTCCCGATCCTGATGGCGGCCTGGAAGCTGGCGCCGGCCCTGGCGGCGGGCAACGCCGTCGTCATCAAACCGGCCGAGCAGACCCCGGCGTCGATCCACATCTGGATGAGCCTGGTCGCCGATCTGCTGCCGCCCGGCGTCGTCAACATCATCAACGGCTTCGGCCCCGAGGCGGGCAAGCCGCTGGCGTCCAGCCCGCGCGTGGCGAAGGTCTCCTTCACCGGGGAGACGGCGACGGGGCGGCTGATCATGCAGTACGCCTCGCAGAACCTCAAACCGGTCACCCTGGAGCTGGGCGGCAAGAGCCCGAACCTCTTCTTCGACGACGTATGGGCCGCCGACGACGACTTCCGTGACAAGGCGCTCGAAGGCTTCACCATGTTCGCCCTCAACCAGGGCGAGGTCTGCACCTGTCCCTCGCGCGCCCTCGTCCAGAGCGGCAACTACGGCGATTTCCTGAAGGCCGCCGTGGCCCGTACGGAGGCCATCGTCCCCGGCAACCCGCTGGACACGGACACCATGATCGGCGCGCAGGCGTCCGACGACCAGCTCCGGAAGATCCTCTCGTATCTGGACATCGGCCGGCAGGAAGGCGCCAAGTTGCTGACGGGCGGTCAGCGCATCGAGTACGACGGCGAACTGGCGGGCGGCTACTACGTCCAGCCGACCATCTTCGAGGGCAACAACCGGATGCGCATCTTCCAGGAGGAGATCTTCGGCCCCGTCCTCGCCGTCACCTCCTTCAACGACTTCGACGACGCCATCAAGACGGCCAACGACACCCCGTACGGCCTGGGCGCCGGCGTCTGGACCCGCGACACCAACACCGCCTACCGCGCGGGCCGCGCCATCCGGGCGGGGCGCGTCTGGACCAACTGCTACCACGCCTACCCGGCCCACGCGGCGTTCGGGGGCTACAAGCAGTCGGGGATCGGGCGGGAGAACCACCGGATGATGCTGGATCACTACCAGCAGACGAAGAATCTGCTGGTGTCGTACTCGCCGAAGAAGCTGGGCTTCTTCTAGGGGCCTGAGAAAGGGCGCCTGAACAGGTGTTTCACCTGTTCAGGCGCCCTCTCTGGAGCGCATCTTGAGCCACGGGGTGGAGTGCGCAGTGACTCCCGCCATGGCCCACCGCTACCCCACCCCTGACCAAGGGCGAGTTCATCGAGAGTCGATGTCGCCTCGCACGCACACCCCCATGTGATGTTGTTGTGCGCGGAAGGATCGACGCAGTTCCGGCACCATTGCGGAACAGGCGCCCATCGGGTGCGACACCGAAACTCTCTATGTGCTCGCGCGCTATGCGCACCAGCACAGGCGGGACGGGCACGGGTCTCGTCGCCCTGGCCGTCCGTCGCTTCAGTGAGTGGACCTCGTGAACGGCACCGTTGCGCATGGCCGGCTGCCGGGCCATCGCCTGTCCGCCCGGGTGACGAGGGGGCGGGCTAGACATTGAAGCGGAACTCCACCGCCCTGCGTCACGGACTCATGGACCTCCACGCGAGCCGCCCAAACCGGTGAGCTATCAGCTCTGGCACAGCAGCCCGCAGGGGCCGACCTGACGAGTTGAAGCGCATCGGCCAACACGTGACCAGCGCGTGACCAGTAGCGGCCAGGAACAGGCAGAGACACCCAGATGGGGCCAGGTCTCGTACCAACGCCGTCCAGCTTGGGCCGGGTCGGAGCTGTCATGGGCTTCTCGTGAGCATGTTGATGCTGACGGTGGCTGTCGACCGGGAGATTGCTGGCTGCGCAGTTTGCCTCGAAGATGGCGAGGGCAGGCGGAGCAGGCTTCATGTGGTGCCTGCTGCCCGGCGCTTCCTGCTGGTGTGGGTGCGGTCGGTGGTCCAGGCGAGCGCGGCGATGACGGGGAAGGCCGCCGCGGTGAGGGTGACCGCATGCCAGTTGCCCAAGTGGTAAGCAAGGGTGCTGAGTTGGGAGCCGATGGCGCCGCCGATGAAGAAGGTGGCGATGTAGACGCTGGTGATCCGGGCGCGGGCGTCTGCGTCGAGTTGGTAGATGGTGTGCTGTCCGAAGATCAGGGAGCACTGCACGGCGCAGTCCAGGAGGACTGCGGCGGCGGCGAGGACGAGGATCTGGTGGGCGGCCAGGCCGGCCCAGATGAGGGTGGCGAAGGCGAGCAGGCAGGTCACGGGGGTGAGCCGGTGGGCGAGCCCTCGGTCGGCGAGGCGGCCCGCGAGAGGGGCGACGAGCGCGCCGGCTGCGCCGACGAAAGCGAACAGGCCGACCTGGAGCTGGGAGTAGTTGTACGGCGCGGCGGTCAGGACGTAGGAGATGGTCGTCCAGAACGCGCTGAAGGCGGCGAACATGCAGGCGTGATAGAAGGACCGGCGGCGCAGCCGCGGGTGCACGCGTATCAGGCGGGCCATGGAACGCAGCAGCGCGGTGTAGGAATCGGTGCTGGTGGGGGCCCGGTGGGGCAGCGCGCGGCGCAGGACAAGGGCCAGGATCGCCATCAGGGCGGCGGAGACCAGGTAGACGGTGCGCCAGCCCGCGACGTCCGCGAGCAGGCTGCCGACGGTGCGGGAGAGCAGGATCCCGGCGAGCAGTCCGCTCATGACCTTGCCCACCACGGCGCCGCGCAGGTGAGCGGGGGCGAGGCCGGCGGCGTAGGGGACGAGGACCTGTGCGACGACGGAGGTGGCGCCCGCGACGAGCGCGGCGATGAGCAGGACGGTGAAGGTGGGGGCGAGGCCGCCGGTGGCCATGGCCAGGGCCGTGACGGTGAGCAGGACGGAGACCAGACGGGAGTTCTCGATGCGGTCGCCGAGGGGGACCAGAAACGCCATACCGGCGGCGTAGCCGAGCTGGGTCAGGGTGATCAGCAGGCCGGCGGTCGAGTCCTGGAGCTGGAAGGTCCGGCGCAGCATCTCCAGGAGCGGCTGGGCGTAGTAGAGGTTGGCCACGGTCAGCCCGCAGGATGTGGCCAGGAGTACGACCAGCCAGCCGGGCAGGGCTTCCTGTCGCGCGTTTGACTCCGGTGTGGCACGGGCGGCTGCGGGCACGGGCATGCTCTGTCTCCGGATACGGACGTGGGGAGAGGCGGAAGCCGAGTCGACTTCACAGATCGGCCCGGCCCAGGACCTGTGCCCTGGCCTGAAACTGACACCCCGATCGCTGGAGCGAGCAGCCGACCGGTCTGGAATCAGGACCGTATTGAACTTTGGTTCAATATAGAACGCGACGAGTATCATGTCAACCATGAAGAACTCGGGCGACCCGCTGCCTCAGGGGATCGAAATCGGTGCACTGTCCAGGATCATTCGGCACCACTTCGCCGACCGGATCGAGCAGGTCATCCACCCTCTGGGGCTCACCCTCGGGCAGTGGACGGTGCTGCGGGAGCTGAAGCGGACACCCGGCGCCTCCGCTTCAGAGCTCGCGCGCGCCGCGGTCCACACGCCGCAGGCCGTCAGCCGTCTCGTCCGGACCCTGCAGGAGGAGGGACTGGTGGAGCGCTCCCCGGCCCGGGGCCGGGTGGTGGACAACCATCTCACGGCCAAGGGACACAAGGTGATGGATGAGACCTTCATCCAGATCGAGGCCCGGCTGGCTCCGGCACTGGAGAAGTTCGACAGGGCCAACACCGAGGAGTTCCGCCGGCTGTCTCATCTCCTCATCCAAGCCCTGGAAGACCCGGCCTGAGCCGGATACCCGGGGCCCACACGTAGGTGGTCGCTGCCCCCGTACACGAGGCGAGGAAATGTCCTGTGGACCGGCGATGCGCGACGGAGAACCCTTTACGCGGACGGCTGCCGTTCAGGGAGCAGCGGTGGTGACGTCCACATCGGTGATGGCCGCGTCGGGATGCCGCACCCCCGTCAGTACCTGGTCCTGCCCGGTGTCGCCGAGGAGGTAGCGGCGGAAGAAGACACCGAGGTACGTGGTGGCGACATGTCGCTGCTGCGGCTCGGTCAGCTGCCTGGCGGGCGCCGCACCCTCACGGTCAGTGCACTGCCCGGGGTGTCCTTCCACCGGTGTGGCGTCGTCGGAGGCCGCGATCTGACGGCTCTGAGGCGACCACTGCGTGTTGAAGTAGTTGTGGTTCGCCCCGTGGATCGCGAACCGGTAGAAGCCGCTCCGGTTCCCCTTGGCCGCGTCGGCCGCGAACCAGAGTGCCTCACCGCCGACCTGTCCGTCGCATGTTCCCCGAAAGGTGGCGAAGGGGGTCTTGGTGATCGTGTAGTCGGACATGTTCTCCGTCATCACGTTGTAGGCGGGCGCCACAGCCGCCACCGCCTTGACCTCGACGCCTTCGGGCCACTGCCTTCGATGGCTGTCAGCCGCCTGCCAGGTGGCCCCGGCCCCCGCCCTGGAATGCCCCATGATCCCCACGTTGCCCATGTCCACGTGGTGGGCGAAGCCGACGCGTCGCGCCGCTCCGGTCGCCGGGTCGGCGAACTTCCCGGCGAGCTCACCCTTGCCCGTGGAGCTGAGCTCCTGCCACATGCGCAGATGCTGGTTGATGAGATCCGCCCGCGTGGCAGCGTTGTCATCCCCCCACACGGAGGAGGCGTTGATGCCGTTGGCGCCGACCGAGACGACGACAAACCCCTGATCGGCCAACCTGCGGCCCAGGTAGTCGTATCCGCGCTCGCTGGGCAGGGCGGGTGTTCCCGACGCACACGGCCAGGCGGACAGCTTGGCATTGGCAGCTTCATACCCGGCGTCGTCACCATTGTGCTCGGCAGCTGTGCGCGCTGTGTCTGCCGTCCGGTCGGCGCAGGTGTCGTGCAAGCCGTGCAGCATCACAATCAGTGGATGCCGCCCCGTGCCCAGGTCGGCGGGATAGTGCACCACCCCGGTCAGCTCGACCGGTTGACCGGTCTGTGGCAGGCGCCAGGCATCATTGCCCAAGTCGTAGCGGACCGTCCTGGTGGAGACGGACGAAGGCACCGTGCTCCGTCCCGTCGCCTCGTTCGGTGCCGCGGCACCGGTTGCATCCGTATACGTGAAGGCCGCTGCTGCGGCGGACAGCACCGCCGCCGACAGGGCCAGCAGACGAGCCGAAGCCCTCGTGCGTTTGTGTCGCCTCATCGTGTCTCCCTCGGTGAGTACAGGGACGGCCCGGAGCGTCCGGTCCCGCTCGTGGCCGTTGCCCGGGGTGAAGGTGAAGGCCGTCCTCAGCGGGCGGCGGCGTAGGAATCCGTCACGAACTGGATGACCCGGTCCCGCAACGCGGCTCCTGAAGCACCTGCCCGCCCGATCATGTCCGTTCCGTGGAATCCGCTCTTGTCGATGACCAGTTCCTTCTTGCGGGCAACGGAGGCCGCGTAGACCTCACGGACCTGCTTCTCCACCGCCCCCTCCATGTCACCGGGCGACACCACAAGAAGCGTCGGAACGCTCAGCTTCCTCACCGCCGCCACGCCGTCCGCCCCGAGGCAACGGGCAGGCGAGGACATCATCAACAGGCCCACCACCCGCAAGGGCGTGTCAACCCCGGCGACCGCTGCCGTCGTCCCCCCGCACGACGCTCCCGCCAGGAACACCCTCTTCGCGCCGACGCGCCGCAGTTCCGCCAGTCCGGCACGGGCATCTCGGTCAATGTGCTCGTTGACGGCCGTTTTCTGGGACGCACCGTGATTGCGGTACTCGGGGATCACCACGTGATAGCCACGCTTCGCCAACTGCCGCCCGATGTCGACGAACGAACAGACGTTGTAGCCCTGCTCGTGATCCAGAAGAACACCGTCGGGCCCCTCCCCCAGGACCAGCGCCGACAGACGCACCCCATCGCTGGTCGTCAGCGTCGTGGCTTTGCTCCTCAGGTCCTCGGGCACGCACGTGTTGACGAGATACCCCCGCGCCGTGCGCACCGTGCGGTCGGGAGAGCTCGGCTCGTACGAGGCCGGCTCATGATCCGGCGGTGCGGCGGGAGCACTGCTCCGTGCCCCGGAGGGCACCGGAGCGGCGGACGTCGCAGCTTCCGCTTCCGGGTCACGCCCGGACCCGCCGGCCGGGCTCGCACAGCCCGACACCAGGCCCAGGCACACCAGCACGGCGACGGCAGCAGCTCTGACTCTCAGCACAGTCTTCCTCAGGTCTCGCATCCGACGGCGACGTGTCCCGCGCATGCCGGACACGCACATCCGCACCGGATCGGAACATCCCTTACGCCTTGACAGACGTGCGGACCTGCCCGAGGTTGCAGGCCGCGACGATCAATGTTCCGGAAGCGGGAGACGGACAGGCCACGCCACGGCCGCACGCCCGCACCGCGCGGTGAACTGCAACCTGTCGGCGCCCCACACGTCCTTCCCAGTAGAGGGCGCCCCCCTTGAAATCCCTGAACCGCTCGATTCACGCACTAGGTTGACGCATATGCCAGAAATATCCCGCCGGGAAACCATCCGTGGCAGCATCCGCCCGACGTCCCCACGGCGCCCCAGACCGGATGACGGCCGACACACACAGCGTCAGGACGTCACCACCCCGCCCGCGAGGAAAAGACGCTGATGGCTGCCGTTTCCGCCTGTGAAGGTGCTTTCCCGCGCAGCCGGTGGCGATGGCTACTGGCCCGCCTCTCCCACGACCGAAACAGATCGGACCTCGAAGGCCGGCTGTCCGGCACAGCGTCGGAGGAAATCGACAGACTGTACCGCCACCGCAGGCTCGACCTCGTGCGCCTGGCCGTCCTCCTGGTCGACGACATCCCCACAGCCGAGGACGTCGTCCAGGAAGCCTTCGCGGCCCTCTACCGACGACACGGCAACACCCTCGACAACATCGCCAACCCCGAAGCGTACATACGGCGCAGCGTGGTCAACACCTCCAGGGACGTGCTGCGCAGGAGGCGCACCGTGCGCGCCTACATCCCCCCGCGCATCCTCCCCGCTCCACCACCGGAAGAAGAGATCCTTCTCAAGGAAGAACACCAGGAAGTGCTGCGGGCGCTGAGACTGCTCACCCTGCGCCAGCGGGAGGTCCTCGTCCTCAGGTACTGGTCGAACATGTCCGAAGCGGACATCGCAGCAGCCTTGGACCTGTCTCGGGGTGCAGTGAAGTCCACAGCGAGTCGAGCACTCACGGCTCTGGCCAGAAGACTGAAGGAGACGCCATGACAGCCGTCGAGGACCGCCTTCGCGCCACACTGCACGCCCGAGCCAACCAAGTCACCGCCCTCCGACCGGCTTTCCCACCATCGCCCCGCGCACGGACTGTCATCCGCCCCCGACTGCGCAAGGCTGCGGCAGTCCTTCTGGTCGCAGCCTTGGCAGCGGTCCTCCTCGTGCTGCCCCGGCTCCTCTCTCAGGGCGACCCATCAGTCCCCGCCGACACTCCCCCACCCGCTAGCCCGAGCAACAGAACGTCACCTTCACCCGCCTCTCCCCCACCAGACGAGGCTCCCAGACCTATCGCACCGTAGAGCAGCCGCAGCCGGGGCCGCGGCTGCCTGCCTCACGCCCTCCGCTCAGCGGCCTCCCCATCCGTCCCTCCCTCTTTTCGCGCGTCTTCGCCGACCGCGGCTACGACGACGACAAGCACCGCCGCCTCCTGCGTGCCCGAGGCATCACATCCAAGATCGCCCGCACGGGTGAGCTCATGGCCACGCCTTCGCCTTCGCCTTCGCCTTCGACAAGGACCGGGGCGCGCGCAGGGTGTACGTCGAGGGCCGAGCCCCGACGGGCGGTCCCCGTCACCCACCCGGGTTCGCAGGGGATTCGGGAGCATGCGCACGAGAACCGGTTCTCCCGCTGGTGCACTGCGACCAACACGTCCCGGGCCCGGCAGACCACCAGGATCGCAGAACCGCCGCCCGGCCGCTCGTCACAAAGTGGGCCGCGTCCTCGCCACCCAGGCGCAAGCCCTGCGCGAGCAGGTGGTGACGAACGCGTGCGTCCTCTACCGCCTGGACCGCCGCGACGGCCACGGGGGCATCGTCGCGCTCGACTGCGTCTACGAGCGCGACACCGTCACTCGGCTGACGCCCGCTCACCGGACGAAGCGACGTCCTAATCCCTGACCTTGAGAAAGCGCATCCGGGTTGCGCCATTGCTGTCGGTGCCGCCGGCCTCGGCGTCGGAGATCTTGCCGCCGGTGAGGACGAACATCAGGTGCAGGCGGATCGTCCGGGGGCCGGAGGCGACCGTGTACTCGGTCATGATGTGTGTGGTTCCGCCTTGCTGCTCCTGCCTCGCCGCGTTGATCGCCGCGATCTGGGTGAAACTCGTCAGGAGGGTGTCCGTGGTCTCGTCCCTGAGCCAGCCGATGATGTAGCCGCTGCCGCCGGTGGCGGAGCCGAGCGCGTACCGCACATCGCTGTCGATGTGGTACACCCCGGCTTCCGGGAGCACGATGTCGGACTCGGGGATCGGCACGTCGGTACCGGCCTGGGTCAGGAGGTTGGCGTGCTGCCTCTCGGCGTTGCGGAACGCGCTCACCGGCGTGAGGCGGGCGCCGATCTCCCACCTTTCGGGGCAGCCGGGCGTCCCGGTGACGTCGATGTCCACCGACCGTTCGTTGCTGCTGTTGCCGCCAGGAGCGATACCCGTCAGGCCGATCCGCGGCACGAGCAGCCCACCGGTCGTGTTCCGTGCGGCATTGCACGGGGACGGGTCCAGAGCAGGTGTGTCGGGCGCGTACAGACACCCGTCGCTGCCCCGAGTGATGGCGTTGCCCCGGTCGGTGGAGATGCACGGAGGGCGGGCTGTGGCACATCCGTCCTGGCAGGAGGCGACCGGGATGACCGGCGGGACCGCGGCGTAGGGAGTCGAGCCGTCGAGGGTGTCGGTCGTGCAGGTGACCGTGCCGTCACAGTTACGGCAGGTCGTACGGAGGAACGGCCTCCCGCAGCCCGGGGCGGACGCCTGGACGGTGAGGACGAAGCTGTCGACGGTCCACTGCTTGGGGCCGACCCGGCAGGTCTCGTCGTTGCCTGTTTCCAGGTTGAGCTCGACGACGATCTTTCCCGCGAGGACGTCCGCGAGGGACACGGTGGTCGGTGGGATGACGCCGTTGTCGTCACCACCCGCCGGCAGATCGGGCGGGCCCAGGAGATCGGTGCGGATCGGGGTCGTGCCGTTCCACAGGGCGAAGCGGCCGTAGAGCTGACAGGCGGTGTTCCCGCCGTCGTTGTGGACATGGACCGAGGCGCTGATCGTGACGCTGGTGGGGTTGCCGCGCAGTGACGTGGAGTCGATGTGCACGACGCCGGCGAGCCAGGTGTGCTGGCCGTTGTGCGTCCCGTCGTCGGCCGGGAACGTGCCCGTGCCGCTGTTCAGGATGGTCTGGGCGACGACAGGGTCCAGTGCGGCATGGGTGTTGGCGATGGTGTAGTACGGCGTCGGGTCGGTGCTGCTCGCGGTCGCTGCGACCCGGTACGGCGCGGAGTCGCGCAGTGGGGTCGTCTCGCAGTGCTCGCACGGCCTGGAGCCGGGACAAGCAACTGGGGGGCAGGCCGGCTTGGAGGGCTGACAGCCGCCGATGGCGATGGGGGACTGCCCGCAGCCGCATCCACTCATGGGTCAACTCCTTTTGCGAGGTGGGGTGGTGGCAGTGACGGTGTGCCCCGTGCCACGTTGGCGCGGTTGAGGCACGAGGGGTTGGTGCGCCGGCTCGTCGGCCGAAACGGGTGAAAATCGAGCTGGGCAGGCACGTTGTGGAAGTCCGGCGGACCTGAAGTCGGCCTCGCAATCGGGGAGCGGAAGAAGACCGTCTGGCGGGCCGCTCACCGGGCCGTGGCTGCCATGACGTCGATCGTCATCCAGCTGCGTGTTCCCGCAGCCGGTCATGTCCTTGGAGTGGGAAACAGAAGCGGCCATGTCGGCCCCTCTTCGCGGTTCTGCTACTGGTAATGGGCAGACCGCGTTGGGCGCTCGGGCATGGGAATACCTGAAGCTGAGTCACTTGTCTTCTTCGTTGCCCTTCCTAATGTACTGTCCGGTGATCTGTCGGGCATTAGCCCGTTAGGGTGGTCGATTTTCACCGTCAAGGTGACAGGGCGCTCAGATTCCGCCGGCGTACGGGCCGGGAGCGGATGGCCGACCGTCCCGATATCAGGGTCAACTTGGCGACGATCCCGGCCACATGGGACTTCACCGTAGCCTGACTGAACGTCAGTTCCTGGAGTACGGGCGCGACGTGGTGACGGCGCTCGGGGCGCCGCCGGCCGACGACGGCCTGGACCGCGCGTCGGGCGACGCGGTGAAGCCCTGCCGCACAAGGACGGGGCGCTGCACCTCTGAACCGGAGGATCCGACCGCCGGCCTGCTGTAGCCGTTGCCGATAGGTGCCTGACCGCGCACCGGCCAGGAAGCTCGACGAGGTGGCCCGCAACGATCGCCGTCAGCGGGATACCGCTGCCACGGCGGTCGAGCGGACCCGCCGGGCCGCCGGGCCGCCGTACAGTAGCCGCCCTCACGGGGCTCCCGGCCGGCTACCGCACTGGCGCGGCCTGATCCGAGGACGTAAACGGACAGGGCTCCCGTGCCGTTGAGCTGTCCGGCAGAGCGCTGAGGCTGTTCAGCACTACGGCAGCGTGCGGCGCCGACAGCTGCCAGGCCGACACCGACCACGTCGGCGGGTCCTGGGGGGGCGCCGGTCTCCCCGGCGGCCGCTGCTGCGGCCTTCAGCAGGCGGGCGGCGTCCAGTTCCGTAAAAGCCGGCAGGTCCGGGCCAGGTGCCGGGCGGCCGACAGCGCGTCCAGCCCGGCCGCGGAGTGTCAAGTCAACTTGACACTTCCTCCCGTCGCCGGTCATCGCCGGCGGTGGCGGGGATGGCGTTGTCGATGAGGACGGCGGCGATCGCGGCGGCGGTGGGGAAGGCCTCGGCGTCGAGGACCCGGGTCCGGGCAGCGGCGCCGTCGATGAGCAGCGCGAGCTGCTCGCCGAGCTGTTCAGGGTCGGCGGCGCCGGCTTCACGGGCGGTGTCGGCGAGCCGCGCGGCAACGGCCTTCTTGTAGTCGCGTGCGTACTGGGATGCGGGGTGCTGGGAGTCGTGGAGCTCCACGGCGGCAGCGATGTACGGGCACAGGGGCGTGCCCGGGGGAATGTCGAAGGCGGCGAGAAGCCGTTCGCGGGGCGTGAGGTCGGTGCGGTCGAACACGCCGGACAGAACGGCGGGGTCGAACCGGCGCAGGTACTCGGCGACGAGTTCGTCCTTGCCGGTGAAGTGCTGGTAGGCCGTGCGCTTGGACACCTCGGCCGCCGCGCAGAGCTCGTTCATGCCGGTGCGGTTGATGCCCCGCTCGCGGAACAGCTGCTGGGCCGCGCTGATGATGCGCTCGCGGGCGCCCCGGCCGCGGCGGCTGCCCTTGGGGCCCTTCTCCAACTCCGTCATGGGTCCAGCGTACCGCAGCCAGGTAACGACCGGTGTACATAATTTGCGTCCCGGCCACCCGCCCCGTACCGTAAGCACACAGGACGGTGTACTTAACGCCGTCACCCCAGGTGCGCACGGCACC
This sequence comes from Streptomyces sp. NBC_01429, assembly GCF_036231945.1. Taxonomy (NCBI): domain Bacteria; kingdom Bacillati; phylum Actinomycetota; class Actinomycetes; order Kitasatosporales; family Streptomycetaceae; genus Streptomyces; species Streptomyces sp. NBC_01429. The sequence continues at coordinate 332,399 of NZ_CP109599.1, forward strand.
ACCGATCCAAGGGAATGACTATGGGAAAGCTCGATGGCAAGGTCGCGGTCATCACCGGCGGTACGACCGGCATGGCGCTGGCCGGCGCGAAGCTGTTCGTCGACGAGGGAGCGCACGTCTTCATCACCGGCCGCCGCCAGGACGCCCTGGACGAGGCCGTGACGCAGATCGGCCGCAACGTCACCGGCATCCAGGGCGATGCCGCCAATCTGGACGACCTGGACCGCCTGTACGACACCGTCAAGCGGGAGAAGGGAAGCCTCGACGTGCTGTGGGCCAGCGCCGGAGGGGGCGAGCCCGCTCCGCTCGGCGAGATCACCGAGGCCCAGTTCGACACCTGGTTCGGGCTCAACGCCCGCGGCACCCTGTTCACCGTCCAAAAGGCCCTCCCGCTCTTCAACGACGGCGGCTCCATCCTCATGACCGGCTCCAACGCCTCCCTCGGCGCCTTCCCCGGCTGGAGCGTCTACGCCGGCAGCAAGGCCGTCCAGCAGGCATGGGCCCGAATCTGGCTCAACGAGCTCAAGGACCGCCGCATCCGCGTCAACGTCCTGACCCCCGGCCAGGTCGCCACCGCCAAGCAGGCAGAGCTCTTCGACGAGGCCACCAAGCGCCAGTTCGAGTCCCTCATCCCCCGCGGCCAGATGGGCCGCCCCGACGAAATCGCCACCGCCGCCCTCTTCCTCGCCTCCGACGACTCCAGCTACGTCAACGGTATGGAACTCGTCGCCGACGGCGGCACCACCGCCATCTGAACCCAACGACACGCACCAGGACAGGACACCTCATGAGCACCATCAGCATCATCGGCACCGGGAACATGGCCCGCACCATCGGCGCGCGAGCGGTAGCGGGCGGCAACACCGTCGAGATCATGGGCCGCGATCAGTCCAAGGCCACCGACCTCGCCAAGACTCTCGGCGGCGCCGCCACGACGGGAGAATGGGGCACCGCCCCGGCCGGGGACATCGTCATCGTCGCCCTGCTGCACGACGGCGTCGTACCGGCCGTCGCCCAGTACGGGGAAGCTCTCGCGGGCAAGGTCATCGTCGACATCAGCAACCCCTTCAACTCCACGTTCGACGGGCTGGCCCACCGCGAGCAGACCTCGATCGCGCAGGAAGTCGCCAGGACGGCACCCGCAAGCGCCAGCGTGGTGAAGGCGTTCAACACCGTCTTCCGCCATGTCCTGGAAAAGGGCCGGCCCGACGTCTTCCTCGCCGGCGACAATGCGCAGGCCAAGGCACATGTGGAGGCGTTCATCGAGAGCCTCGGGCTGCGCCCGCTGGACGTCGGCGGCCTGACAATGGCGCACTGGCTGGAAGGAGCGGGCGTGGTCACGGTGGGCCTCGCCAACCACGGGGTGGGGAACCTGGACTTCGCCCTCGGCATCACCGAGCTTCCCGTCTGACGGGACGGTTGACGGAATACCGAAGGGGCTCGTCATGAAGCTTGGTTTCACACTTCCCATCATCGGGCCCGCTATCCGCAGCGCCGCTGGCCTGAGCGCGTTCTGCCGCGGAATCGAGGACCTTGGCTACGACACGCTGTGGGTCGGCGATCGCCTGGTCCAGCCGGTCGAGATGCACAGCACCTATCCGGGCAGAGAGCAGCCGTACCCGCCGCAGATGAAGCGATACCTTGACCCGGTGCTGCTGTGGACCGTCGCCGCGACGGCGACCAGCCGGGTGCGGCTGAATGCAAGCACGCTCAGCACCTTCTACTGGGAGCCGCCGCACCTGGCCCGGATGCTGACCACACTCGACGTGCTCAGCAACGGACGTCTCGAAGTCGGCGTGGGACTCGGGTGGATGAAAGACGAGCACGACATCTCCCGCAGCGCGGACTGGCACCGGCGCGGTCGGATGCTCGATGACCTGCTGGCGTTCCTGCACGAGTGGTGGACGGCCAACCCGGTTGCCTGGGAAAGCGAGTTCTTCTCGCTGCCGCCGGTCCACGCCGACCTGCGACCGGTGCAAACAGGCGGGCCGCCCATCTGGATTGGCGGCACCAGCGAGGCCGCGATGCGCCGGGTCGGCCGCAGCGCCACCGGCTGGCTCGGGATCGATTTCCTCCCGGACGAGGTCGCCGACCAATTGTGGTTGCTCGCGCGCCAGGCGGCGCAGGGGGCCGGCCGCGATCCCGACGCGCTGAAGAAGGCCATCCGTATCAACCTCGAACCGGGCACGTCCGTTGGTTCGCTGGCCGACAAGCTCAAGCGCTTGGCCGAGTCCGGTGCGGACGAGGCGTTCGTGGACGCCTTCGCACTGTTCTCCGACCTTGAGCAGATGCTTGACTTCGCCAGCCAGGTGATCGCGCGCACCGGTCGGTTGTGACCACCTAGGAGCAGTATGCCAAGGACTTCGTCGCCTGGTTACCCGTCGGGGAACACGTAACGCTGCGCGGCTTAACGTCCCCGCGCCACTGGGCCAGCAGCGCGGCGCCCCCGCCCTTGGCCCAGTGGCACTCAGATACGCAACCGTTTCGTCATCGAGACTGTTCAACGGGGCGGGATCATTTGCACCCCCTGCGTGCTATGTCTGCCGCGTAGCCGAGCCTCGTGTTACCGGCGTCGTGGGACCAGGCCACCGCGGAGGTGATTGAGAGGCCCAAAACCTCGCTCAATACCGACGCCGGAATCTGCGCTGCAAGGTCCAGCGGGGCTGTGTTGCGGCTGGCGCGAGCACGGATGCCGAGCCTGTTGAGCCGTACCGTCAGGTGGCTTGGAGTCATGGCTTGTCCGGCGCGGCCGCCTGGGAAGAGCCACGGGCCTTGGCCGTTCTGTCCCAGGACAGCGAAAGCCTGTCGGCTACGGACGGGTTCGAGGAGCACTGGTCCCAGCGGCTCGGGTATCTCTACTGGTCGGGATCCCAGCTGGAGCTGAACGCCATCGGCTTCAGCCAGGATCTTGTCTCAGTGAGCTGGGCGACGCGGGACACCGGCTGGCCGTAGAGCACGACGAGGCGGCCAGCCACCCTGTCCGGCAGGGCGAGGTCGGGCCTTGATCCCTGATGTTGGACACACGAGACACTGGATCCTGAGGATCTGAGGACGGACATCCCGTGGTCGTGAAGAACTACCCGCCGGAGTTCAAGGCGGACGCGTTCGCGCTGTAAGAGTCGCGGCCCGACGCGACGATCAGGTCGGTCGCCGCCGATCTGGGGATCAATCCGGAGACGCTGCGAAACTGGGTCCGGGCAGCCGGGATCGGCGAGCTGTCCCTGGCGAGCCCTCGCTTCCGCGCCCTGTGGAACCGCCACGACGTGGGCGCGCAGCGCGGTGCGTCCATCCGATTCGACCACCCGAAAGTCGACGAAGTGTGGCTCAACCGCGAGATGCTCGCAATCAGCGGGGCGGACGGCCCTCATCTCGTCGTCCTTCACGCCCGGTCCGGCTCCGTGGACGCCGACAAACTGATGCTCCTGGCCTCGTCGGCACTGGCCCCCGGCCGAGCCGGCCGGGGGGGATGGATGCCTCCTGGGGTCGCCGCCCTGCGACGAGACAGCCTGAAGTGCGTCAGCGGGATCACACGGCTTCCGCAGGTCGTCCGGAGCGAGAGCAGCCCGCGTGGGGGTGCCTTGCCGGTCAAGGTGGTCAAGCGCACAGGGCCGTCTCATGACGGTCGGTCCGGCATCGGAACACCCGCCTCGGTGAAGACCGCCGTAACGGCCGCCTCCCAGGTGTACTCCTCGCCCTGGACGTACAGGACTTGGTCGAGTCCCGGTCCGATGGGCTGGTCCGGGAAGGACACGTACACGACCTCGTCGCCGATCGGCAGATCGTAGGTGATCCACGTGTCCGACGCGGCGTCCCAGTCGGGCCCCACCTCATCGGCATTCAACGGGAGTCCGCGCTCGCGTAGTTCCGCGACAAGGAGGTCGGCGTTGCTGTGGATGGTGTGCAATCCCTGGGCGAGGGAGGACCGTTCGTCCACGAACGCGCTCCAGGTGTAGGACTTACGGCCCCAGCGCAGGTTCCAACCGTCCTCCGCCGTGGCGGACTTCAGGGTCGGGGTGGGGATGCCCGGCACCACCAGCGTGTCGCCGTAGGAGTCGGGGGCCTCGATGTCGAACTCCAGGCTTCCCTCCTCCGAACCCGCTCTGCCGTCCTTGTTGAAGAGCAGGACCTCGCAGCCGCGTGCGGTGAGTTCAGCGGCCAAGGCCCGCATGTTCTGCCTGGCGTGGTCAGTGGCGGTGGCCTTGCCGATGGAGCGGTGGGGCTCGTTGTGCGTCATACGGGGCATGGTGGCAGACGGGGCTGACAGCGGTGATCTCGACTACGCGGAATGAAGCCACAACATCACCGGCACCGGCCTCCATCAAGCATCGAGTGGCGCCGGGCCCGGAGGCGGGGCGAGCCACTCCGCGCCGGGGCCGGCCGGGCCCCGCAGTAGCCGGCCCCGGCGAGGTCGTTCAGCGAGTCTCCGTCGCGAGGAAGGAATGCGTCCAGGTACACCAGGAGCGTCACGTGGTCCGCGACGTGCCCGAGTGCCTCCGTGACCACCATGCCGCCGTAGGAGTAGCCGAGCGGGACGATGTCGCTGAGGTCCGCGTACAGGAACGTGTTGGCGGCGTCCGTCACGTGCGCGGGCAGGTCGACCTGCGGGCTGGTGAGGTGCGCGCGTGACCTGGACCGTCCCGCACGGTTCTGGACCGCCGCGCTCGGCTCCGTCGCCGAGGGCGAGGCCGTGAAAGGCGAGGCCGCGGGGAAGACGAGCTGCGGCACGCGCCGGAGGCTGCGCCCGCATGACGGGCAGGGCATCGAGATCCTCCTGCCGCTCACGGCTGACATGAAGGGTCGCGGAGACCGTCTTCACCTGCACTTGCGTACCCGGGACCTAACCGCCGAGGTGCGCCGGGGCACCGACGTGGGAGCGGCCGTGCTCACGGGCGTCCGGTCCGCGAGAACGGCAGGACACAGCACATCCTGGCGGATCCGGACGGCAACGAGTTCCGCGTTATGGCCCCGCCCGACGTCTGCCGGACGGGGCCATGGCACGGCCGGACTCTACCGGGGCCCGCGCCGACTTACGGTTACCGCGTTGCGCTGGCCAGTGCCGCGCGGATGGCGTCCTCGCCGACCGGCCGGCCCTGCTCGTTCGAGGTCGGCCCGTACGGGGTCCCCCACACCGGCGTGTCCGTCGCCTGCCGCCAACTATCGGCCAGCGGTCCCGCGTCCACCACGCTGTACCCGATGGATTCGATGAATTCGGTCACCGCCGCCTTCGCCGACGCGGAGTCCCCGGCGATCGGCAGGTAGGAACGGTCGGCCGCCCCCGCCGGGCGGGCGAGTGACAACAGGTGCTTGAAGAAGATGTTGTTGAACGCTTTCACGAGCATGGCGTCCGGGATGTACCGCAGAAGCAACTCGCTCGAGGTGAGCGACCGGCTGTCGAGCTCGGGGATGTGCCCGTCACGCTCGGGGCCGTAGTTGCACGTGTCGATGACCGTCTTCCCGGCCAGTGGCGCGGCGGGCAAGTTGGGGAATGCCTTGACCGGCACCGTGACCACGACGATGTCACCGGCCGCCGCGGCCTCCCCGCTCGTCGCCGCGGACGCCCGCGGCCCCAGGTCCGCGGCCGTGTCCGCGAGCGTTTCGGGACCGCGCGAGTTGCTGAGCACGACCTGGTGCCCGGCCTCGACGGCGAGCCGCGCGATGGTACTGCCGATGTATCCGCTTCCGATGAATCCCACAGTCGTCATATTCTCAGCATCCCTCCAGAAGAGCCGAACTCTTGTCATTTGCCGGGGTCGTTGCGATTCGGGTCCCTGCCGTCAGCTGGCGGAGAAGTAATGGCCGTTGTCCAAATCGGCGAGCAGGCTGGGCTGAGCGGGTTCCCAGCCGAGGGTCCGGCGGGTGATGAGGTTGGACGCCGGGTAGTTCTGCGTGACTATGTTCGCGAGGAACCCAAAGTATCCCGGCACCATCAGTACGTCCGCGGGAATGCTCACGACGGGCAGGCCCAGACGGCTGCCAATGGCCTCGGCGATTTCACGGAACGGGATGGCCCCGTCTCCGACCGCGTGCCAGTATTTGCCAGCCGGCCCCTTCTCCAGCGCCAAGCGGAACAAGGAGGCGACATCACGGATGTGCACGGCGTTCCACTGGTTCGCGCCGTCTCCGGGGTAGCCGACGACGCCCTTCTCCTTCGCGACCGCGATCAGCGTCGGGAGGAAGCCGGCACGGTCGGTCGTGCTGTGCGCGATGTTGGCAATCCGCACGACCGAAGACCGCACTCCCCGCTCAGCGAGGCCGACTACGGCGGTTTCCACGAGGTTACGAACCCGCAGGGTGCCCTTGTACTCATCGCCGCCGGGAAGGGCCGGGTCCTCCTCGGTGGCCGGCCGGCCCAGGTGCTGCCCGGGCGAGCCAATGCTCCCCGCTGCGACCAGCGGCTTTCCGGTTCCCGCCAGTGCCTCGCCGTACGCGAGCATGATCGGGAGCTCCGCGGCGGCCACGGCGTCGATCCCGCCGGACGGAAGCAGGTCCTGCCTGTGCGCGACGTGGATGACGCCGTCGGAGTCCGCGGCCGCCTCCTTGAGCCCGTCGAGATCCTGGAGGTCGCCGCGTCGCACCTTCGCGCCGAGCGCGGACAGCGCCGCCGCGGCCGTGTCCGATCGGGCCAGGCCGGTGACCTCGTGCCCGGCGGCGATGAGCTCGGGGACGATGTACGAACCGGAATGGCCGGTCCCGCCAGTGACGAAAACGCGCATGCTACTGATCCTTTTGATAGATATGGCCCGAGAAGTGGTGGTACGGGCGCGCTCAGGCAGAAGCGTGGACGCCGAGGGTGAAGTTGAAGCTCCCCACGCCATAGCGGCCCAGGCCGATCATCACCAGGCCCGTCCCCTCCAGCCAGCGCGCCATTCCCAGGGGGCCGGTGTCCATCGGCCGCAGCCCGAGGCTCTTGATGAACGCCGACACAGCCGCCTTGGCCTCGGCGTCGTCGCCGGCGATGAGCACGTCCAGCGGGTTGCCCTGCGCCAGCATGTGACCGAAGACGGTGTTGAACGCCTTCACCACATGCGCGCCGGCGGGGGCGACCTTGGCGATCTCCTGCGCGCCGGAACTGCCGTCGGGGGTGACAAGGCCCTGGGAATCGGGGGAGACGGGGTTGGTGACGTCGATGATCACCTTGCCGTGCAGTGCGTCCCCGTACTCGCTCACCACCGCCGCCGCGCCGGCGTACGGCACGGCGAGGATGACGATGTTCCCGGCCGGGGCCGCGCCGGCCGTCCCGACAGTGGCGCCGCCGAGCGCGGCGGCCAATTCCCTGGCCTTGGCCGGGTCACGGCCGATGATCTCAACGGCGTTGCCGCCGGCGAGCGCCCGGTCGGCCAGGGCGCTGGCCATGTTCCCCAGGCCGATAATGCTGATGCCGCTCATTGGTGTGCCTGCTTTCTGGAGCTGGACAGGACGCCACGCCTACCCCTCGTTGTTAACGGTCGTGTCGCCGATTCCGTCGAATGATGCGATGAACGGCCCTCAATTCCCGATGTGCTCATTCTGGGCCTGGGCCCTGCTATCAAGTCCCGATGCCGAATTCTTATGCCGAATTCACTTCGGCTTCGTCAGGTGCCTCTTCAGGCTGCCATTGGCCTGACTGGGTGTCCAAGACTTCTTTAAGCGCCGGTGATACCCTGGAGGCATCACCGGACCGGGAGGCGCCATGGATCTGGACCTGCGCAAATTGCGTTACTTCGTCGCCGTGGCCGACCAGTTGCACTTCAGCCGCGCCGCCGATGAGCTACATATCGCGCAACCGGCACTCAGCCGGCAGATCCGCGCGCTCGAGCAGGATCTCGGCGCCTCGCTGTTCACCAGGGATCGCCACGGCGTAGCGCTGACCGACGCGGGCCGACAGCTGCTGGCCGACGCCGGTCCGCTGCTCGCCTCCGCGCATGCGGTCCGCCACCGGGTGACCGTGGCCGCGCGCGGCAGCCAGCGGCTGGTGGTCGGCTTCCGGGCAGGCATTGCGGTCATCCCGGCGGCGCGGGCGTTCGAGGCCCGCCACCCGGACGTGGTCGTGGACGTGCAGCGGATCGAATGGGGCGACCAGGCCACGATGCTGCTCGACGGCCGCATCGACATCGGCTATGTGCGGTTGCCCATCGACGAGGCCGGCCTGCGCGTCGCCCCGCTGTACACCGAGCCGCGGGTCGCGGTGCTGCCCGCCGGCCACCGGTTGGCCGGCAAGGAGGAGGTCACCGAGGCCGACCTGGCCGGCGAACCGCTGGTCTGGCATGCCGACCCGAGCACGCAGCCCACCAGGCGCCCGCACCCTAACGCCGGGTACCTGGTGCGCGGGGTGGACGAGACGCTCGAGCATGTCGCGGCCGGCCGGGGCATCTCGTTTCTGGCCCGTTCGGCGACCGTGTTCTACTCCCATCCGGACATCAGCTATGTGCCCATCCCGGATCTGGCACCCGACCAGGTGTGTCTCGCGGTGGCGGCATCGCGCACCTCGCCGATGGTCGATGATTTCTTCACCGCGGCTCAGGCGATGGCCGAGATCACAGCAGAATGTGGCAACTATGAAATGTGGCAGCTTGGAGGCGATGCCGTTTCAAAGCACGGTTGAGCAGCCTTTCCCGGTAACGTCTCCTGACGTTTCGTGATCATGGTCAGGCGGTGCGGCCGTGTTCGAGCCGGAGCGGGACCAGTGCGGCGCGGGCGATCCGGGTGATCGCCGCCAGGTCGAGGCTGACGCGGCGCAGGGCCTTGAAGGGACCTTCAGCAGGGCGTTCGCGCGCTCGGCAACACCGTGGATGCCCCGGATCACCTTGTTCAACGCCTTGTGGTGTTTGTTCGGCTAGTTCGCTGCCCTGCGATTCCTTGACCGGGTGGCGGAAGTCATCGCCGGCGCTTCGCCCCGCAACGATCGGAATTTCTTCGACATTTCGGTCCGATACACGGTCGTATCAGTTATCTCGTGGCCCGTTCGCAGTTCCTCGGAGCGCCTCCCGAAGCGCGCGACGGACTGGCGGAGATCGGATTCGTCACAACAGCCCCCGCTCAACAGGGGCGCGGTGTCGCAACGTCGTTGATGCGGCACGTCATCGAGCTGGATAGGTACGACGAGTTCGTTCTGCGCGAGATCAAGGACACCGACACGGCCGCGCTGGACTTGTATCGAAAGTTCGGCTTTGTCGAGTATCGGCGCCGCGCGGTGCGCTTCGCTCGGAGAGCCGGCTTCCGTGAGTACGTCTCCCGAAGTCGAACGACACCGCTGCGCCGGAGACCGCGTCGAAAAGCTCCCGGCGGACCTTGGGCAACCCGCCCATTCCAAAGAGAAAGCCCAAAAATCCAGTGCGTGATCCCTCCCCGGTGGGCTACCGGACCGGTCCTCGCTCATCGACGAGCACCGTGGGCGGCGACAAGAACACATCAGCTCCCGCTGGGCCGTATGCGATGTTGAAGGTGTCAAGCCAGTACGACCAGCCCCGCACCCCCGCCGCGCTGCTGAAACGGTAGTTGAGCTGCCAGCGGACCCACTGCCCGGCGGCAAGGCGTACCGCCGGGGGCCGTCGCGGCCGAGGTGGTAGGGCAGACAAGGGCTGGACCCGGGGAAGGACTCGCAACCGATCGTCGTCTTTTCGGAGCTGGACGTCGACCTTGCGCAGGTCTTCTTGGCCGTCATAGGGGTCGAAGCCGTCGCGTTCACGCATGCGGACTACATGCGCGGCCGAAGGCGACATATGCGGGACACGAAAGCCGACCGGGGCCGCGTTCCTGCGAGCCGCAGCCTCTCCACCGCGAGACTGCTTCGTCCAGGACGTCCGTATCCATTGGACGGTGACCTCCATGACGCCTCCCCCTGCCGCCTCGTCGAAAGCCTCACCCTATGTCCGCACGGCCTCACGACGCACAGGGGAGAGATCAGCTCGAACTGTCCCATCAGGGGGGAAGCTTCAATTCGAGGGCCTCGACATGCGGCCGTTGCAGTATCTCGTGTTGGACGCCATGGCGCTCGCTGTCGCCTTGGAGACTCCTCGGCTGGGCCGGTCAGGCACGGCGGTTGTCTGTGTGAGTTGGCGGGCGGTCACCTCGCTGCGGAGCCGGCCCTGTGCTTCGGGCCGGAGGAAGGGCGAGGGGAGGGGACAGGAGGCATGCTCGGAGTAGCATCCCCGCAAGGTCTCCGGTCGGCACTTCGCAACCTTCGTCGTGGCGCAGTCGGACATGTGCATCCATGTGGAGAGGGCGGAATGCAATGAGTGTGGCTGAGAGTTGGTCCCACGTGATGACACTTCTTCGGCAGCACGCGCCGGCCGATCACGCGGATCTGCCAGGGCCCGCTACGGAGCAGATGCTCGCGGCCGCCGAGGAACGGATGGGTGTCACCCTCCCCGGGGACCTGCGGACGTGGCTGTTGCGGAACAATCCGGATCTGCCTGAGGAAGACGTCGACGACGAAGTGGCGTGTTGCGGCTTCGACGGGTTCCCGGACGAGGGAAGCTTCTTTCTGGGCATCCGTGCGATTGAGAAGCTCTACGCGAACCGCTCCAGGTCCGGTGGATTCGACCCTCCGGACCAGCCGGACAATCCGTTCTGGCGTAATGAGTGGATCCCGTTCCTGTCGGACCAGGACGGCTGGATGGGAAAGTTCATCGATGTGCGGGACGGGCGTGTCGGCAGGTGGTTCGTGGGTGACATCACGATCACGGGCGAGTACGAATCGCTGGCCCAGTATTTCGACTCCGTAGCGGAGATGCTGACGAAGATCGCCGATGGAAGCTACCCGGTCTGCGGGGTCGCCGAAGGCCGACTCGTCTGGTCGTAAGACTGTTCTCAACCGCATGACGGCCATCGCCGCAGCCGTCCTCGCCCTGGAACGGCAATGAGCTTCGTCAGCGTTGCCGCTCCAGGGTGAGGACGGCTGCGGCGATGGCGGTCATGTGGTTGGGACTGCGGCGGGCTCTGCGGAGGATTCGCCAGGACTTCAGCCTTGCGATGCTCCGTTCGACCGGTGCCCGCGCCACTGACAGGGCCCGGTTGACCGTCCGCTGGGTCGTGTTGAGGTCCCGGCCGGGAAGCCGTCTGATCGGCGCTACGCGGTGATCGGCAGCGGGAGGACGGGAGTTCCGGCGGCCCCGCGCTACAGGCTCGGCGGCGCCGACCTGAGCAAGTCGCTCGGCGGCTCCGCCGTGAGCTGGCCCTCCGGGTTCACCGCCTCCCTGCCGGTGATGCAAGCGTTCAAGTCCGGCAGCGTGGACTTCTCCTTCGCTACCGCCGTCATCTACGGGGCCGCCGACCTCAAGGGCAAGCGGATCGCGGACCAGCAGGGCACCACCGGCACCTACAGCCTCATCAAGTACCTGGAGACCGCCGGGCTGCGCGTGGACGACGTGTCCTACGTCAACCTGGCGGCGGCGGACGCCGAGTCCGCGTTCGCCAACGGCAAGGTGGACGCCTGGATCAGTGGCCACTACCGCGAGGTCGTGGAGATCACCGAACGCGAGGGCCTCACTCTGCGCGAACTGGGCAAGCGGTACGGCGGCCGGACCGAGGGCTCTTTCATCGGCACCGCCTCCGAGGTCGCCGACGGCCTGGAGCGCCCGAGTCCGGGGCGTGGCACGCGCGGCGGCACGGGAAGGGTGCCTGATCGCGCCGCACGGACGATGCGCCCCGCACGGCGCACAGGCACGACCGGGACAGGGACGATGACGACGACAACGCAGATACCGGCCGATGCCGTCAGCATCACCGACACCGAGGGCCGCTTCCTGGTCACCGCCAGAACGAACCACTTCGTCTCCGACGCCCGCACCGGCCCGGCCGAAGCCGTCCAGGCCGACGAGCTGCTGCTCTCCTCACTGGCCTCCCGCGCCCTCGGCATCATCCAGATCCACGCCCGCGAGCGCGGCTCCGGTCTCACCGGCGCCCACGCGGTCATCAGCTACCAGCGAGCCCCGGAGGACCGCACTCGGTACGCCTACCTGCGGCTGGACCTGCGGCTGAGCGGCGTCGAACCCGACGAGGCCGACACCCTCGTCGGGCTGCTCACCTGCAGCTGCCCCATCTACAACACACCGCGCCGCGGCGGCAACGTTGAGGTGTCCGTCCGGACGGACACCTCAACGGCCGCCAGCCGCCCCAACTGACGTACCAGGGGCGGCAGTCCCGGACTGTCCGGCGGAAGCCGCCCCGGTACGCGGTTCCTCTTCCCGTACCTCCACCGCACGATCCCCAGGTGCTCCATGGCCACCGTCCTTTCCGTCTCCGGAAGCCCGTCCCCGACGTCCCGCACGACCCGCCTGCTCCGTCATCTCGACCCCGCCATTGCCACCAGGGGCCACGCGGTGACGATCCTGGACGCCCGTACACTGCCCGCCGAGGCACTGCTCCGGGCCGACACCGGACACCCCGGCATCAGCAGGGCGGTGGACCTGTTCGAGCGGGCCGACGCGGTCGTGATCGGCAGCCCGATCTACAAGGCCGCCTACTCGGGGCTGCTGAAGTCGCTGCTCGATCTGCTCCCGCGGCGTGCCCTGGCCGGCCGGACGGTCCTGCCGCTCGCCACCGGCGGCTCCACCGCCCACGTACTGGCCATCGACTACGCGCTTCGCCCGGTCCTCTCGTCCCTGGGCGCCGCGCACATCACACCGGGCTGGTTCGTCCTCGACCGCCACATCGCCACCGGCCCGGACGCCTCGGTCGTACTCGACCCGGCAGCGGCCGAAGGACTGGGACGGACACTGGACGAGTTCCTGTCCGCCCTCGACCGGAGCACCTCCCGGCGCGCCGCCGCGTGACCCGGCCCTGTCTCGCTCCCGGAGAGCGGTAGGTGACGTGATGTCGTATCCGGCGTCACCGGAACGTGTGGGTCGGAGCGCCTTGCGCGAGGAGTTCGGCGACGCTTGTCACCCGTGGAGCGGACCAGGTCGAGCCGCGGTACCGGTCCTCACACTTGCTTCCGCCCAGCCTCAATCGTCTTCGGTGATGAAGTCGGTCAGCGCGGCAGCGACGGCATCGGGCTGTTCATCGGGGATGAAGTGTCCTGCGTCCGGCACGACGATCCCGGTGGCGTGGTCGGCCCACGGCCTGAGGGAAGCCGCCATGTCGGGGATGGAGCCGTGGCTGCTGGAGATCCCGAGAACCGGGACCGTCAGGCGCTGTTGTTCCAGCACCTCGTGGTTCTTCCGCGCCGACTCGGCGGCGTCCCGGTAGTAGGCCAGGGACGCACGGAGACCACCGTCGGCGGCCACGGACGCGGCGTATTGCTCGATTTCGGCGTCGTCGAAGGTGTCCGAGGAGAGCGTCTTGACCTTCAGGAACCAGCCGACGTACTCCCGTTCGCGGCCGGCGAGCAGTGTCTCGGGCAGGTCGGGCACGAGGTGGAAGGCGAAGTGCCAGGTCTTCCACGCCTGCTCGGGGTCGGTCGGGATGGCGTCGGGGAGTGTGATGCCCGGGATGCCGGCGTCGAGCAGTGCCAGGCCACGCAACTGGCTCTGGAACTTCAGGGTGAGGGAAAAGGCGACCCACGCGCCGATGTCGTGGGCGACCAGCCAGTATGCCGAGACTCCGAGCGCCTGGACCGCGGCGTGGACGTGCGCGGCGACCGTGTGCGTGTCGTAGCTGATGTCCGGGCGTTCGGAGTGGCCCTGGCCCGGCAGGTCGATCGCGATGACGTGGAATCGGTCGGCCAGGTTCGGCATCACCTTGCGCCATGCCCACCAGGTCTGCGGGAACCCGGCGAGCAGCACGACGGCTGGACCGTCCGGCTGCCCGCCCTCGACCGCGTGAAGCCGGACGCCGCCCGCGTCGACCCAACGGTGAGTGAAACCGGCCAGGTCGGAAAGCGCCAGGTCGCGGACCGGGTTGCCGGAGACGCGGAGGGCGCCTGCGGGCTCAATCATGATTCTCCTCCACTGCTGTGAGGTGTGTTGACGGTCTGCCGAAGGTGTCGGGTGTGCTGGTTGATTCGGTGCGTCGGCCGACGGCGAGGCCCACGAGCCCGGTCGCCACGCCGCTCAGCACACACGAGATCAGCAGGATCCGCGGTGCGCGTGTCGCTCCGTCCGCTGTGAGGTCCGCGGGGGTATCCGGCCATGGCCATGCCTTCACTCTAACCTCATCTTGAACTGATTGGTTCAGGATGAGATGATGGTCTCCACCAAGAAGGCAGAGCAGGAGGGAGGCGCGGCATGGCGGGAAAGAAGCAGTTCGACATCGCCACGGCGCTCGATGCCGCGATGATCCAGTTCTGGCGGGCCGGCTACGCGGACACATCGGTGGACGACCTGTCCCGGGCGACCGGACTCAACCGCAGCTCCATCTACTCCTCCCTCGGCGACAAGGACGTGCTCTTCATGCGCTGCCTGGAGCGCTACGCCACGCGTTACGGAGACAAGTACGACGACGCCTTGTCCTGCGCCGCAGACCGGCCCCTGGCAGCCGCACGGGCGTTCTTCGACATCACCCTGGAGCGCATCGCGGACCCTCGTCTCCCCGACGGATGCCTGGTGGCCCAAACCGTCATGGCGATCCCCGTGCTGAGCGCGAGCGTCGCGGCGCGCGCACGGGAGGCGATCGGCTTCCAGCACATCCGGCTGCGCGCCGCGCTGAAGGCCGGCCGACTGCACGACGAGGCGGCCGAGTCCTTCGCGACCCACCTTGCGGCCGTGAACCAGTCCCTCGCCGTCATGAGCAGAGCCGGAACGAGCACCGAGCAGCTGCGCGCCATCGTCGACGTGACCCTCGACGCACTTGCGCAGGCTCTCGGCACGAGCGACCGAGATTTGTCCGGCACGGCGGACGTCGCCGTCTGCCTGAGCACTGAGCACTGAGCACTGAGCACTGAGCACAACCCGCCATGCGTCAGGGTGCGCGTCAAGGGTGACCCCGGGAAGCGAAACAGAGTCCTCCGGTGGCCGACGAGGCGCACTTCACCCGGAAGACACACGCGGTCGGCGGCCGCGTCCGACCTTCTGTGGTGTTGGCCGCGTTGACTACGGAGGCGATACACCGCATGCCAGTCCGACACCGAGGCCGCCGTCGGACAGACCCGGCCGAGCGGTAGCCGCCGCCAACCGGCGCCGACAACCCCAGGCACGCCACCGAATCGATCTGCCCGGCGCACGCCTCGACGCCCTCCAACGCTTCGGTCCCCTGCTCCACTCACTCGCGCAGGGAATGAATCATGCCCTGAAGGATCCGGAACGCGCCCGACTGCTCGACCTCGGTCATGCCGGCCAGCATTCTGACCTCGACGGACCTGACCGCCACGGTCGCCTTCTCCAGGCTCCGTCGGCCGCGGGGCGTGAGCCGCGCGGGAAGAACCTTCCCGACGGGGGCCTCCGCGGGCCTGGTCACGTAGCCGTCTCGTTCCAGGGCCTGGAGCAGCACGTTCATCGACTGCCGTGTCACGAACGCGCCACGCGCGAGCTCGGAGTTCGACAAGCCCGGCCGCTGGGCCAGCAGTTCGAGGCAGGAGTAGTGCGTCACGCTCATCCCGAGTGGTCGTAGCACCTCCTCCATGGCTGCGCGCAGGGCGCTCGAAGCCTCTTTCAGCAGGTAGCCCAGTGATTTGTCCAGGTCGACACCGGCATCGTTTTGACTCATGTCAGGATTCTGACATACGTTGGCCTGTGTCAGGAATCTGACATGAAGAGAAGGAGCATCATCATGCCCGCAACCGGCCCCGACTTCATCTCGCTCCAGGCGCGCGACCTGGACGCTTCGCAGGCGTTCTACGAGCAGTACCTCGGCCTCGTCCGCTCGCAGGCCGGACCTCCGCACGCCGTCGTCTTCGAGACGAAGCCGATCGCGTTCGCACTCCGCGACGTCCTTCCCGGCACCGATCTCGCATCCGTCGCCCAGCCCGGCATCGGTGCGGCGATCTGGCTCCACGCCACAGACGTCCAGGCCATCCACGACGCTCTCGTCGCCGACGGTCACACCATCGTCTCCGCACCGATCGACGGGCCCTTCGGCCGGACCTTCACCTTCGCCGACCCCGACGGCTACCAGGTCACTCTCCACGACCGCACCTGATACGCCCCCTACACGTACACCGTCCTACGGCCGCCGCGCCGACCGCCGCAGGGCGCGCCTTCTGGCGTGTGCCCCATGAGCGCCGCCGGACTGCCTCAGCGTTCCACGAACCGGTCCAAGGCGTCGAGCACGGCCGGGGCGAAGGCGTCCGGGTGGTCGGTGTCGTGCAGCAGGTGGTCCACTCCGGGCAGCGTCACCCGGCCCGGTCCACCGACGTGTGCGCGGCGCAGGGCGGCGGTCAGGGCGTCCGTCGTGGCGCAAGGCACCTGGGGGTCGTGCGTACCGCATGTCAGCAGCACCCTGGTCCCCGGCCGGAGTGCCGCAGCGGTGTCCGGCGGATAGACGGCGTCGTCGCTGTTCACGAACCGACCGCTCACCCCTTGGAAGGCTTCGAAGAGCTGGGCGATCGAGGGCGGCAGATCGGTGGTGTCGACCGGTCGGTGTTCACGCACGGCGGTGACGGCGGCGTCGACCGCCGCTTCGATGGCTGTCTGCTGTTCCGGGGTGAGCTGGCCCTGCCGCGTCGCCTCGGCGATCTGGGCCTTCAGTTGCAGCGCGACCAGGTCCAGCAGGCGGATCGCCTGCGGTTGCAGCAGCGCCAGGCCGGCCGGGCGCGGGCGGACGGTGCCACCGAGCAGCAGCGCGGTCATCGCGCCCTCGCTGTGCCCGACGACCAGCATCGCGTGCGGGTCGGTCTCCGGCTGGTCGCGCAACAATGCGTAGGCGGCCCTGGCCTGGCGGACGTACGCCGGGTAGTCGAGTTCTTCCGGGTGGTCGTGGTAGGCGCCGAGCCCGGTGCGGCCGGTGCCGTACTTGTCGAACCGCAGCGTGGCGACTCGGTCGCCGCCGAACTCGTCAGCCAACTGCGCCAGGGTGTTCGGGGTGAGCGCGGGCGGTTGGTTGCCGTCACGGTCGGTGGGTCCGCTGCCGGGCAGCAGCATCGCGGCGCGGAGCCGTTGCCCGGCACGATGCGCGGGAATATGCAGGGTGCCGTACGTCGCCGTTCCGTCGACAGTGAAGACGACCTCGCGGTCGGCGGCGGGCACGAGGGCGGGAACCGCCTCGACCGGGGCGGTGGTCACGACGGCAAATGCCATCACGGCCGCCGCGAAGTGGAGGAACATCTGCCTACCTCTTTCAGTTCAGGGCGTTCTCGACCAGCGCGACGGTCGCGCGGGGGTCGTCGACCTGTAGGACCAGACGGGCGTAGTGCTCGTCGGCGAGTTCGACCACGACGGTCTTCGACGGATTCTTGACGTCCCAGAAGACCTTCTCGCCATCGCGATGGAACGTGCCCGCCGTGATGAGACCGGGCACGCGGGCGCCAGGCGCGCGGATCCCCTTGGGATCGGCGGCGATGCCGGGGTCGGCGGTCGCGCCACGGACGTTGGCCAGCGGGATGGTCAGACTGCTCTTCAGGGCCCAGATCTTGTCGAGACCCTCGATCACGACGACGAGGTCGTCACCGTCGATACGAACCAGTGCCATGTCGTTCTTCCTTGTCAGGCTTGTCAGGCGAGAGGATCGAGGCGTTGGGACAGCGCGGCGCCGACATTGTCGGGATTCCCGCGCAGGAGGATGCCCAGTGCGGAGGCCGTGAGAGCGGCGGCCAGGTCGGCGGGAATGCCGAGCGCGTCGGCGATCGCCTGGTCGACGGCGCCCAACGCTGCCGTCACCTCGGCGGCGACCTCCTCGTCGACCGGTGCCCGTTCGGCCGCCGCGAGCAGCAGCAGACCGAGACCGGC
Source organism: Streptomyces sp. NBC_01429 (assembly GCF_036231945.1). Classification (NCBI taxonomy): domain Bacteria; kingdom Bacillati; phylum Actinomycetota; class Actinomycetes; order Kitasatosporales; family Streptomycetaceae; genus Streptomyces; species Streptomyces sp. NBC_01429. Next base: position 350,137 of record NZ_CP109599.1, read on the forward strand.
CGACGTGACGAGCCGCAGCGCGGTCGCGGCATCCGATGCCGCTGCGAGCGCGTCGACCAAGGGACGGACGTCGTCGGCGAGGTGGCGGCGCAGGGCAACCAGATAGAGGCCGCGTTTGCTGCCGAACGTCTTGTACAAGCTGTTGCGGTGTACGCCGAGGTGGCTGACGAGATCGTCGACGGACACCCCGTCGTACGCACGGCCGCCGAAGAGATCCACGGCGGCGCGCACTACCTTGTCCTCGTCGAACGCCCTTGGCCTACCCATGACATGACAGTATTCCGTTGAGGAACGATCAGTCAAGAACGATTGTTCCTCAACTATCGGCAGCCCGGCCGCCGCGCATTTCCCCACTCGGTGGAGCGGGCCCGGCACCCGCCGTCTCTAGAGCAGGTTGAGCCGACGCAGATCGCTGGGGTACTTGGCGATCAGCGCGGCCGACAGGTGCGGGATCTCCTTGTCGTCGCCGATCCCGGCCTCGTGCTCGGTCCCCTGCAGCCCGCCGAGCGGAAGGCGTCGAGCGGGCCGAGCGCGTCGACGAGGTCCCTGCCGAGTCGGGTGAGGTGACAGCCGTCGGCGCGCAGAGCGAGGACGCGGGCATCGGCCAGCTCGCCGAGCCGGGTGCTGAGGACGCTGGAGGACATGCGCTCGCATCGGCGCCGCAGTTCACGGAAGCCTGCCGGGGCATGGCTCAGCTCCCACAGGATGCGCAACGTCCAGCGCCGTCCCAGCAGGTCGAGTGCGGCCTCTCGCCCTGTTCCGGGTGCTGCACCGCAACCCCGAGCTGGCCTCCCGGATGTTCGCCGTGGGCGCCGGGCTGCTGGGCCATGGGCTCCTCCCCCACATGGACCGGGAGATCGTCATCGCCCGGGTGACCGCCCGCGCCGGTTGCTCCTACGAATGGGGCGTGCACGCCTCCGTCTACTCCCAGCAGGTGGGGCTCAGCCCGGAGCACCTTCGAGCGACTGCCGACACCGACCCCACGGCCGGCGCCACCTGGCCGCCGCGGCATGCCGCACTGCTCGACGCTGTCGACGAACCGCACGACACCGCGCACCTCTCGGCCACCGCGTGGAATGCCCTGCGCGACCACTACGAAGAAGACCGGCTACTGGAGTTCCTCGTGCCGGCCGGCTGGTACCGGACCATCAGCTACCTGGCCAACGGGCTCCTGCTGGACGACGAATCCTGGGCCGTCCCGTTCCCGGCGCGCTGATCCCGCCCCCGAACACCTCCCGGCGAATGACAGGGCCTCGGCAGCCGCCAGTTGGCCGTGCCCGGGAACTGGACGCGCGGATCTGCCGACATCTGATGCAGAAGACGAATCCAGGGAGGTCTGTCATGGAACGACGTACGTTCTTGCGCGCTTCGGCTCTGTCCCTCGGCACGGCAGCGGGTGTGGGGGCCATGGGCGAGGAGGCGTCGGCGGTGTCTGCGGAGCATCCGCTGCGTGTGCAGGTGCTGATGTTCGACGGTGTGGAGGAGCAGGACTTCGTCGCCCCGGTGGAGGTGTTGGGGCTCGCCGGGCGGATGAGCGGCGGGGCGCTGACGACGTCGATGGTGACGACCGGTCAGCCGGCCACTGTCACCTGTGTCTACGGCACGAAGGTACGGGTGGACAGGGGATGGTCGCCTCATGAGGCGGACGTGCTCGTGGTTCCCGGAGGCGGGTACAGGGACAAGGACGGGCCGGGCGTGAACCGGCTCATCGCCGATCAGGAATGGTTGCGCCGGCTGGCCGCCTCGGCAGCGCTGCCGGTGGGGATCTGCACCGGTGTCATGGTGCTGTCGGCCGCCGGACTGACCAAGGGGCGCAACGCCACCACCCACGCGGGTGCGAAGGCGGATCTGGCCGCACAGGGCGCGACGGTGATCGACGCGCGTGTGGTCGACGACGGCGACCTCGTCACCGGCGGCGGCATCACCTCCGGGTTGGAGGTGGCGCTCTGGCTGGTGGAGCGGTTCGTGGGCGCGCAGCTCGCCCAGCGGGTGGAGACGGTGCTGGAGTACGAGAGGCGCGGCACGGTATGGCGGCGGGCCTGAGCCGGCGACGCCGGCACCGACATCCTCTTCACCCGGCCCGCCGGCCTCCTGGCGGGCTCTCGTATTCAACTGCCGGAGTTGCCCACCGGCCAGCGGACGGCGGCAGTGATCGCGGACGGCGAGGAGCAATGCCGCCTTGCTCGCGGGCGGCCCGTGAGTCCGGGGACGGCCTGTTCCCCGGACTCACGGATTCCTCATTACCTCGGGAGTAATCGACTGATCGACCGGTGCGATAGGAGAGTTGGGGGCAGCCGTCGTCGCACGACGACGGTCCACTCCGTCATTTCCGAAGGGACGCACTCCGTGACCCAGTACAACACCGCTGTCAACCGGTACCTGGCCGCCTGGAACGCCGCCGACTCCGAGGCCATCGCCAAGGCCGTGGCCGAGGCATGGACCGAGGACGGCACGTACACCGACCCGCTGGTGGACGTCCGGGGACACGAAGGCGTCCAGGCTGCCATCGAGGGTGCGCACACGCAGTTCCCCGGCTTCGAGTTCCGGCTCAAGGGCGAGGTCGACGGCAACCACCACATCGCGCGGTTCTCGTGGGATCTGGTGTCGACGGCCGACGGCTCGTCGCCGGCGGGGGGCTCCGATGTGATCACCCTGGCCGAGGACGGGCGGATCAGCTCGGTGAGCGGATTCCTCGACCGGGTTCCGTCCGCGTGATCCGCGTCCGCATCGCCTGAAGCGCCTGCGATGTCTCCGAGTTGGCGGGCAGGAGGGTTTCGACCTCCAGCTCGGAGACGGTGACGTCGATGGGGGCGCTCAGTGTCATCAGGGCGGACACGAACGACAGCACCCGTCCTTCGTGTTCCAGCCGCAGCGGCAGCGCGAAGGGGAACCGGAAGTCGCCGTCCGGATCCGCGCCGCCGTCCTCATCGCGCCGGCCCGGGGGGACCGGATAGCTGCTGACCTCGTCGTAGAGGGCCCTCAGCGGCGTCGAACCGCTTATGGTCAGCCGATGGCGCAGCCGGCCCAGCAAGTGGGCCCGCCAGGGGTGGTAGTTGTGGATCAGGGGCGCGAGCCCCTCGGGGTGCAGGGTCAGCCTCATGACGTTCAGCGAGGGTCGCAGGAGATGCTCCGCCACGCCGGACACCAAGGTGTGGAAGGCACGGTTGGCGTCGATGACGCGGTACTGCGCGTCATGGATGAAGACAGGGTTGGGCTCGTAGGCGACGAGCAGCCGGCGCAGTTCGCCGCGCACGACGCTCAGATCATCGGCGTCCCTGAAGGAGCTCTCCGGGAAGAACGGGGCGAATCCGGCCGCGACCAGCAGGACGTTGCGTTCGCGAATGGGAATGTCCATCTGGTCCGCGAAACGTAACAGCATGCTACGGCTCGGGCTGGCCCGACCTGTCTCGATGAAGCTGATGTGTCGGGCTGAACTCTCTGCTCTGGAGGCGAGTTCGAGCTGGCTCATCCTGCGCCTGTTCCGCCACTCGCGCAACAGGGTTCCCACGCTCTGGCTACGTACCGCGTGCCATTCGTTGTAACGCATGCGTTAACTTTAGTGCACTCCCCGTGCCATTGAAATATGCCAAATCCCCTCCAAGCGTGCTCATGCGGCGACCGCTTTCGTCGACCATTGGCGCAGCTCAGTAGCGTTCATGGTGGCCAGTCCCGCCGCTGCCCGCGCCGGGCCGGCTCCGCCTCCCAGACCGGTGAACTTCTGGCGCACCAGCTCCGCGTGATGGTCCCGTGTGTGCGGCCCGGCGGCGCCGAGCGGGATGAGACGCTCCCGCGTCAGGCATCGGCCGTCCTTCAGGCGCACACTCACCCTGGCCCCGGTCGTCTTGGTCGCCCGGGAGAAGTCGGACGGCCCCAGTCCCTCGTTCGCCTCCCGCGCGATCAGTTCGGTCTCGGGCCCGCCGAAGGCCCTGAGCCAGGGACCCGCCGCGTCCCCCGCCGTACGTACCGCCTCACCGAACGGGGCCTGCGACTCGAACAGGGCGCGGGTGAGGTCCGGGGCGTGCACCACCCGGACCCGGTCGGCGAGCCGCCAGCGGTCCGGCTCGGCCAGCCGGGGGCCCTCGAAGTCCTCCACCCCGAGCCGGCCGGTCAGCAGCGCGGTCGCCACCGGGTAGGGAGTGTGCAGCACCAGGGCGCCCAGCGGCGCGTCGGGTCCGGTGACGTAGCGCTCGGCCGTGCGGCCCGCGAACAGTGTGTACAGCGACGCCTCCACCACCACCTCGGTCACCGAGTCGACGTCCACACGGCCCAGCTCCTGGTGGAGTTCGAGGGCGCAGTCCACGGCGGCGTCGATCCCAGGACCGCCGGGACGCATCTTGAAGGAGAGTGTCTCCGTGTACCAGCGACTGCCGAGGCCGTCGGTGAGCGCGCCGGCCAGCGGTACGTCGGCGAAGGCGGCCAGGAAGCCGTCCGGATGCTCCATCAGGTCGGGTGCGCCGCGCAGCCCCGCGGCCGCGGCGTCGCAGGCGTCCAGGCCGGCGCGCACCGGGGTGAAGGCGTTCAGGAGCCGGGCGTCGCTGGCGAGGAAGGCCCGCATCAGCGGCCGGTGGGGCATCGCGAAGGCCAGGCCGAGTGCGTCGGTCCATTGGGCCGCTGCGACGCCCTCGCAGTGCGACCGGCCGCTGACGGCGCCGGCGAGATGGGTGTGCACGGCGCTCTGCCCGCGCAGCGGGCCCAGGGTCGCCGCCGCGGTCATCCGCGCCGCGCACTCGTTGGCGGCCACCACCGCGGTGATCAGGCCGGCGCCGTCGAGGCCGAGACTGTGGGCGAAGGCGAGGGGCACGGCGACCGTGGAGTTGGACAGGTGCCCGGCGTAGGCGGTGTCGTCGAGGTTCAGCCACGAGCCCAGTGCGGCGAGCACACAGGCGCTCTGCCGGGCGTCGGCCTGGAAAGGCGGTCCGAATGCCTTGACCAGGCGCTGTCCCAGGGGGTGGGCGAGTCCGGCGCGGATGGCGGCGGTCTGCGACAGCACCTGGCTGGCCGCGAGCCGGCGCACCCGTTCCGGGATCGCCGCGTACTCCAGTCCGGCGGCCCAGTCGCACAGGCCGGTCAGCGCGGTCATGCCGTCTCGACAGTGGAGAGCCCGGCAGTGGGAAACTCGACGGTGGAAAGCCCGGCGGCGGCGCCGGAACCGCTCCAGACGGGCAGCGCCGCCGGCAGCACCTCCAGGGTGATGCGCCGAAGGGAGGGCGGCTGGAGTTCGCCGTCGTGCTCGAAGCAGAGCGGGACCCCGTCCAGCCGCTCGACGACGACGCGGCGGCCGCGGCCGTAGAACACCCCGGGGCTGCCGAGGTGTTTTCCGTCCCGGGTCAGCTCGGGGACGAGCGACGGGGCGATCGTCGCGTCGACGACGCACACGTCGAGCAGCCCGTCGTCGTACTCGGAGCGTGGCAGTACCTGGTACTGGCCGCCCCGGAATCGTCCGCCGCCGACGTTCGCGAGGACCGTGCCGCCCTCGTGCAGCACGGTCCCGTCGACGGTCACCCGACCCGGGTACGGCGTGAAGGCCGCGGCCGTCTCGGCGAAGGCGCGGGCGTAGCGGGCCCGGCCGCTCAGCGGTACGGAGCGTGCCACCCGCAGCGCGTCAGCGATGACGCCGGAGCAGGCGCCGAGGAAGACCTTCGCACCGGTCTCGGTGACCTGTGCCAGATCGAGCCGGCAGAGCCCCGCGCCCCCGGCGGAGCCGGCGAGGATCTCGCGCAGGCTCTCCTGCCAGGGGCGTTCGCCCCAGAACATCCGGTAGCCGGAGTTGCCGGTGCCGGCCGGGACGATGGCCAGCGCGGGGCCGTCGCCCGGCCGGTCCGGGCGTGCGCCGGTCATCCCCTCGATCACCTCGTGCACGGTTCCGTCACCGCCGACCGCGACGACCAGGTCCACAGCCGGGTCCTGCCGCCGCTCGAAGACCGCGCGGGCGGCGGCCGTGGCGTCGCCGACCTTTTCCGTACGGTGCAGCGTCACCTCGGTACGCGCGTTCGCGAACAGGGCGAGGAGGCCGTCGAGGAGGCCGTCGCTCATGGTCCCCGCGGTCGGATTGGCGATGACGACGGCACGCCGGGGCGGCGGCGCGGTGAACGTGGTCATGAGAACGAGGCTCCCGTCGAAGAGCGAGCGGTGCGAGAACATCCGCACCGTGCGGGCGCACGCCGCGACCTCACACACGGTGGAATCACGCGCGGTGCGGCTCGGCGGCACGTCGCACCGCATGGGACCCACGCGGTGCGACGGCAGGACAGTCCGGCGGAGAGGGCAGGATTCGAACCTGCGAAGGCGGGCAAGCCACCCGACCGGCAGAGCCGGTCCCCGATGAGCCACTCCGGGCACCTCTCCCTGATCCCGGCTCCGGATTTCTCCGGGGTGCCGGTTTCGAGAATCACTCTGCCGGACCGCTCTGACGTGCTGCTGACGGAACACTGACGGACCGGATCAACAGGGCGGGAGGCCGGTCAGGGACCGGTCAGTGCACCGTCAGGGCCCCGCCCGACCATGAGACCCCGTCCCGTCTTTTCTGGCGGACCGTCTCTTGCAAGGAGAAAGAGGTATGCAATCACCTCACGACGATGCCTTGGCCGAGCGTTCGGGGGCGGACTCCAAGAAGCCTCTGGCTGCCGTACCCGACGCGGTGGGCGATTCCCCGGCCGGCGCGGTGGGCGCCTCGGCGACCTTCGCGGAGCTGCTGCAACGGGTGAAGGCCGAAGGGCTGTTGAACCCGGCGCGCGGCTATTACGTCGGCAAGCTGGCGCTGAACACGGCGCTGCTCGCGATCGGGTTCACCGCGTTCTTCGCACTCGGTGACAGCTGGCTGCAACTGCTGGTGGCGGTGTGGATGGGGTTGTGCGGAGCGCAGAGTGCCTTCATGTGGCACGACGCCGGTCACAAGTCCATGTTCGGCACCCACTGGACGGCCTCGCTGATGGGGTACGTCCACGCCAACCTCGTCAACGGCGTGAGTTACGGCTGGTGGGTCAACCACCACAACCGGCACCACAGCCACCCCAACCACCTGGAGATGGACCCGGACATCGGCCGGCGGACCGCGATCTTCGACATGAAGCAGTACCCGAGCCGCAGCCGGCGCGGCCAGTTCATCGTGCGGTACCAGTCGGTGCTGTTCTTCGTCCTGCTGGTGCTGGAGTCGTACAAGATGCAGCGGACGGCGGTGAAGACGCTGGCGAAGAACGAGGTGCGCCGCCGCTGGCTGGAGGCGGCCCTCATCGTGCTGCGCGCCGCGATCTATCTGACCTGTGTGTTCGTGGTGCTGCCGCCGCTGCTCGGTGTGGTGTTCATCCTGGTGCAACAGGCCGTGCTGGGCGTCTATTTCGGGCTGATCTTCGCCCCCAACCACAAGGGCATGGAGGTGCGGGACGGCGACAAGGAGGAGCTGGACTGGCTGGCGCGCCAGGTGCTGACCTCGCGCAACATCCGGCCGTCCCTGCTGATGGACTTCCTCTACGGGGGGCTCAACTACCAGGTGGAACACCACCTGTTCCCCGCGATGCCGCAGAAGAGCCTGCGCAGGGCCAGGGAGCTGACCCGGGAGTACTGCGCCGAACGCGGAATGCCCTACCACGAGGTGGGTTTCTGGGCCTCCTACCGCGAGGTCGCCACCTTCCTGCACGAGGTCAGCGCACCGGCCCGCGACGAACGCGCCGCCGCCTGACCCGGTTCCCCTCGCCGGCCCGGCGCTTGGGCGCATCGATGCCGAGCGCCGGGCTTCGCCGTGCCCGGTCGGCCCGCCCCTCCGGGCGGCACCGTCCGGCTCCCGCGCCCGGTGCCGCCGCCCGGCGTCTCCCCCGTGGTCCCCACGTGGTTCTCCCGCAGTCCTCCCGCAGGAAAGGTCAGCGCATCACCATGTCCGACGACACCCTCGGGGCGGTCAGACAGCCCACGTCGGTCGCGAGACGGCTCGACCGTCTTCCCGTCCTGCCCACGCACCGCCGGATCACCACCGTGATCGGCGTCGGCCTGCTGTTCGACATGTACGAGAACAACCTCTCCGGCACCCTGTCCCAGGTGCTCCGCGCGGACTTCGCCCTTTCCGCGACCGACGTGAAACTGGTTCTCGCGTCCGTGTTCCTCGGCCAGTTCTTCGGGGCGATCCTGATGGGCCGGTTCGCCGACCGCTTCGGGCGGCGCACGGCATTCCTCATCAACCTGGGGATCTACTCGTTCTTCTCGCTGGCCGGGGCGTTCTCGCCGTCCGTCGGCTGGCTGATCGCCAGCCGATTCCTCGCGGGCGTCGGGATCGGCGCCGAACAGACCCTCAGTGACAGTTATCTGGCCGACGTCCTGCCCGCACGCCACCGCGGCCGGCTGATGGCCTGGGCCTACACCATCGGATTCTGCGGAGTTCCCGCGGTGGGTCTGATGGCCATGTGGCTGGTGCCGCTCGAACCCCTGGGCGTGGCGGGCTGGCGCTGGCTGTTCGCCCTCGGCGCGGCCGGCTCCGCGGTGGTGTGGGTCTGGCGCCGGGGGCTGTTCGAGTCGCCGCGCTGGCTCGCTGCGGTCGGCCGGCACGAGGAGGCCGAGATACTGACGGCCCGGCTGGAGGCGGAGGCGCGGCAGCTGGGCAAGCTGCCGGCCGAGCCCGCCGATCAGGAGACGGCGCACGCGGTCCGCGACACGCGGGAGCCCCTGGACGCCGCACCGGTGGAGGGGCCGCCGGCCGTGTCCGCCCGGCCGACCGGGCCGTTCCTGCGGCTGCTCTTCTCCGCCCGCTACCGGCGCCGGACGGTGATGTCGTGGGTCTTCTGCCTGCTCTCGACGGTCGGCTACTACGGTTTCGGCACCCTCGCCCCGCTGGTGCTGACCGCGAAGGGGTACGACATCGTCCAGGGCCTGGGCTTCACCGCGACCGCCTTCATCGGCTACCCGGTGGGGGCCCTGCTCGCGGTGCCCCTGATGGACCGGGTCGAACGGCGGTCGCTGGTGGCCCTGTCGGCCTGCGGGATGGCGCTCGCCGGTCTGGGCTTCGCCTTCGCGGGATCGCCCGGGATGGTCATCGCCTGCGGCTTCACCTACACGCTGGTGAGCAATGTCTTCTCCAGCGCCTCGCACGTGTTCCTGGCGGAGCAGTATCCGACCGCGATCCGCGCCCAGGCGTCGGGGACGGCCTACTCGCTGTCCAAACTGACCGCCGCCGCACTGCCGTTCGTACTGCTTCCGGTGCTGGAGCACGGCGGCCCGGGGATGCTGTTCGCGACGATCGCCGCGGCCATGGCGCTGCTCGCGGCGACGGTCGTGTTCCTCGCCGACCGCACCACCGGCCGCCCGGTGGACGACGCCGGGTGAACCGGCGGCGGGCCGGCCGGCTCCTCGTCGTCCGGTACCCCGAAGGTCGCCGCCATGAACCGCACCAGCGACTGCCGGAGTTCGGCCGCGCTCCTGCTGTACGGGGTGATCGCCTGTGCGCACATGAGGGCTCTCCCAGGACGGGGCCGCGTGCGGAGATTCCGCATGAATTCCGGGTGCGACCTTGGCGAATCGAATCGAGCAGCGCGCGTAAGAACATCTCGCGCACCCCGCGCCCAACGGGCCGAACAAGGGAATTAGAGCAGACCCGAATTGACTGTAAAAGAGGTCACGATAAGTGTCAGAACCCGGTCAGGGCCACGTCAGAATGGCGTCAGACCGAACTGACAAAATTCACGAAGAGAACCTGCGGAAGAAATGTGGCCCCTGGAGGAGAAGCGTGTCGGACAGCAAACCGCGGAGCTACAAGCTCTACATTGCGGGAAAAGATGTCGACAGCGAGGAATGGGTCTATACCGTTGAATCACGCTCCCTGTTGGAGGACGTCTTCACCAGCGTCGGCCTGAAGCGGGAGCTGGAGCGGAATCCGGACTCGGAGCTGGCTCAGCACCCCTATGTGGCGGGACGCTGCGCCGTCGCCGGCGACACCGCCGTCGCGCTGGCCAGTGAGGCCGCGGCCGCCGCCGCTCCCGGATGGGCCGCGGTACCGCTGGACCGGCGGATGCGGCTGGGGTCGATGTTCCGCGAGGAACTGATCCGGCAGCAGCAGACCTTCACGGACATGCTGGTGGCCGAGGGCCATCCGGTCAGCCTGGCCCGCTGGGAACTGAGCTGCCTGCTGCAGATCTACAGCGAGGAGAGCCTCGGCTGGTACCGGGAGCAGATGCACACGGAGATCGCGCACGGCAACCGCCGGCTGATCATCCGCCGGCAGCCCGACGGTGTCGTCGCCTTCCACCCGCCGCAGAACGCCCCGGCGCCCAGCGCCGCGCTGGCCGTGCTGGCCGTGATGGCCGGCAACGCGGTGATCGTACGGGCGCCGCGCAGCATCGCCCTGAGCACCATGTGGCTGCTGCGTGACGTGGTCGGCCCGCTGCTGGAGGAGATCGGCGCACCGCCCGGGGTCCTGAACGCCATCTGCGCCAACCCCGGCCGGACGCTGAACCACTGGCTGGAGGACCCGCTCATCGACGACATCTTCTACATCGGCGGCAGTACCGAGGGCCTGCGCTTCCAGGAGGAGTGCGTGGCCCGCGGCAAGAAGCCGATCCTGGAGCTGGCCGGCAACGACGGCATCGTCGTCTGGCGCGACGCCGACATCCCCCGGGCCGCCGAGGCGATCTGCGAGGCGTTCTACGGCTCCGGCCAGATCTGCATGGTGCCCAACTACGTGCTGGCGCACCCCGAGATCGCGGACCGGCTGATCGCCGAAGTCGCCGAGTGCGCCGCGGCCATCCGCCCCGGATACCCGGAGGACCCCGACGTCCTGCTGTCCCCGGTGCGCCGCAGCGAGCGGTTCTTCGACCTGCTGCGCCAGGCCTTCGAGCAGGGCGCGCGGCTGGTGACCGGCGGCAGCCGGGCCGAGGTGGACGGCACCCCCTCCGACACCGGGGTCTTCCTCCAGCCGACCGTGCTGCGGATCGACGGTCTGGCCGACGCGAGGAAGTACGACGTGGTGCGCCAGGAGACCTTCTTCCCGCTGCTCCCCATCGTCGTCCTCGACCCGGCGGGGGACGAGGACCTCCTGGACCGTCTGATCGACTTCGTCAACACCAACGAGTACGGACTGCGCAACTCGCTGTGGGCGGAGTCGGAGACCGTCATCGACGCGTTCGTCCAGCGGGTCGGCAACGGCGGCCTCCTGAAGATCAACGACTCGCACATCGGCTTCCTGCCGTACCTGCCCAGCCACGGCGGCACCGGGCTGACCGGCGGCGCGTTCGGCGAGGCCAACTACCCGATGCTGAAGACCTCGCACCTCCAGGGGGTCAGTGTCGCCCGGGGCGTCAGCCCCCGTGACGCGGTCTTCGGCAGCTGAGTCCACACCCACGACCGGAGGTTTCCGTGCGTTCCCTCGACCACGCCCGAGAGTTGTGCCAGCACTACCATCCGGGGCTGACCAAGGCGCTGGAGAGCATCCCCTACGCCGAGCGGGAGTCCGCGGGCAGCCCGGTGATCGATCTCTTCCGGGAGCACGGGGGCCCGGGGCTGCTCGTCCCCCGCGAGTACGGCGGCCTGGGGGCCGACATCCTGGACGCGATCCGGGTGCAACGGGCGCTGGGCTCGCTGTCGCCGTCGCTGGCGGCGGCCACCGCCATGCACCACTTCACCGCGGCCATGCTGTACGACCTCGCGGGCACCGCGGGGCGTCTGACGGACGCGCAGATGGCGATCCTGGGCGGTGTCGCGCCACGGCGGCTGCTCATGGCGTCCGGCTGGGCGGAGGGGAAGACCCAGCAGAACATTCTCCTCCCCACCGTGACCGCCACCCCGTCCGAGGACGGATACCTGCTGACCGGCAGCAAGAAGCCGTGCAGCCTGGCCCGTTCGATGGACCTGCTGACGGTGAGCATCGCCGTCCCCGGCCCGAACGGGCCCGAACTCGCCCTGGCCCTGGTGCCCGCCGACGCCCCCGGTATCTCCGTCAGTCCCTTCTGGGGCAATGACGTCCTGGCCGCGGCGGAGAGCGACGAGGTGGCGCTGGAGAACACCCCGGTCCCCGCCGATCTGGTGATCCGTACCTCCTCCGAGGACCCGCACCGGCTCGACGACCTCCAGACCGCCGGGTTCGTCTGTTTCACCCTGCTGATCTCGGCGGGCTACGCGGGCGCCGCCAGCGCGCTGGTCGCCACCGTGCTGGAGCGCGGGCGCGGCAGCGAGGGCGACCGCGCGTCCCTCGCCATCGACAGCGAGTCGGCGTTCGCCCAGCTGGAGGGCGCGGCCCGGGCCGTACGCGACGGGCTGACCGGCGAGGCGGCGGTAGCCGAGGTCCTCGTCGCGCGGTTCGCCGCGCAGCACGTTCTGGTGCGGACCGCGGACCGGGCCCTGGACCTGCTCGGCGGTATCGACTTCATCCGCGGCTCGGACCACAGCCGCCTGGCCGCGTCCGTACGTCCGCTGGCCTTCCACCCGCCGGGTCAGTCCTCCGCCGCCGAGCCGCTGCTCTCGTGGTTCACCGGCGGCCCGCTGGAACTCTCCTGATCCTCACCCTCCCTGGAGCACCGTCATGACCGCTCTGAGCACCGAGACATCCGCCCCCGACACCGAGGCGCAGATCCTCGCTCTGTACCGGGCCCATCTGAGCAAGGGCCGGGCCACCGTGGCCGAACTCTTCGGCAGCCATATGGAGGTCGAGTCCTCCGGTGCCTGGCTCACCACCAGCGACGGCGAACGCTTCCTGAACGCCGGCGGCTACGGCGTCTTCCTGATGGGCGCCCGGCATCCGCTGGTGATCGAGGCGGTCAACCGCCAGTTGCACACGCATCCGACCGCGACCCGCATCCTGCTGGAGCCGACGGTGGCGCGGGCCGCCGAGGCGCTGCTGTCCGTGGCGCCGACCGGGCTGGAGCGGGTGCACTTCGCGCTGTCCGGCGCCGAGGCGGTCGAGGCCGGCCTCAAACTCGCGCGGGCCGCGGGCCGCCGCCGTACCGTCGCCATGCTGGGCGGCTACCACGGCAAGACCCTGGGCGCGCTGTCGGCCACCGCCAAGGAGGTCTACCAGAAGCCCTTCCGGCCGCTGCTGCCGGACTTCTCCCACCTGCCGTTCGGTGACGCCGACGCCCTGCGGGCCGAACTCGCCGCCCACCCGGGCGAGGTGTGCGTGATCCTGGAGCCCGTCCAGGGCGAGGGCGGGGTGATCATCCCGCCCAAGGGCTATCTCCGGCAGGTCGAGGCGCTGGTCCGCGAGTACGACGGCTTCCTGATCCTCGACGAGGTGCAGTCGGGCTTCGGGCGGCTGGGCGAGTGGTGGGGCGCCGACATCGAGGGCATACTCCCCGACGTCCTGCTGGCCGGCAAGGCGCTGGGCGGCGGGGTGGCGCCGGTGTCCGCCGTGGTGGCCACCCGGGAGGCCTTCCGCCCCTTCGACCTCGACCCGTACATCCACACCGGCACCTTCGCCGGCCAGCCGCTGCTCATGGCCGCGGTACAGGGCGCCATCCGGGCGATCGAGGAGGAACGGCTGGTCACCCGGGCCATGGAGCTGGGCGCCCGGCTGCTGCCCGCCATCTCCGAGATCGCCCACCGGAATCTCGGCGAACTCCTCGTGGAGGTACGCGGCAAGGGGCTGCTCATCGGTGTCGAACTCGCCGAGGCGGGGCTGGCCGGGGAGCTGCTGATCGAGCTGTTCAACCACGGTGTCGTGGCCAACCACTCGATGGGCGGCAGCTCCGTGGTGCGCTTCACGCCGCCCGCCGTACTCGACGAGGCGGACATACGTCATCTGCTCGACGGCTTCGACCGCGCGACACGCGACCTGATCCGTAATTCGACGACCATGCCTGAAGGGCGCTGATCCGCCATGCGACACGTACTGCTGGAAGCCCTGGTCCACGGCGAGAGCGCCAAGGACGTCCTCCTCGCGGTCCTGCGCTGGGAGCGCTACCCCGAACTCGCCCCGCACGTGCAGTCGACCACCGTCCACGCGACGTATCCCGAGCCCGACTGCTCGTCCAGCTGGGAACTGCACTTCCGCAGCGGTCTGCTGCGCTGGACCGAGCGGGACGAGATCCTTCCCGACTCCCTGGAGATCCGGTTCGAGCAGACCGAGGGCGACTTCGACACCTTCCTCGGCACCTGGCGGCTCGCCCAGCGGGGCGACGACGTCTCGGTGCGCTTCGAGGCGGACTTCGACTTCGGCATCCCCAGCCTCGAAGGCATCCTCGACCCGATCGCCGAACGAGTCGTCAAGGAGACCATCGCGTGGGCGGTGGCAGGGATGTACCCCGGTACCGAGATCCTCGGCGACGTCGCGGGTCCGGACACCTCCCTGGCCGGACTCACCGCACCGGTGTAGGCCATGTCCGGACCGTGAGGCAGGGGGCGCGGGTCCGGAGCGACCCCCACCGCTCCGGCGCCCTCCCTCTCCTCACCCGGGCACGTACCGGTCCCCGTTCGTCCGCACGCAGAAGGCCCAGCCCCGTTTTCCCCCCGACCGATCCGCCGGACAGGCCCCAGAGGAGTCAGCCATGGACCAGGCCAACCCTTTCGAAACACCACGCACGTTCTCGCTGCACCGCGCCGAGTACCTGGTGGGGCTCGCGGCGTCGACCGTCCTGATGATCGTCCACTACGACGAGATCCGCTGGCTGCCGGCCGTGGCCCTCTTCCTGTACATCGACGTCATCGGCTATCTGCCGGGGGCGATCGCGTTCCGGCGCAGCGGTGGCAGGCCGATCTCCAAGACGTACTACGTGCTGTACAACTTCATGCACAGTCTGATCACCCAGGGCGCGGTGGTGGCCCTGTGGTGCTGGCTGATCGGCCCCGAGTGGGCGCTGCTCGTCATCCCGTTCCACCTCTTCGGCGACCGGGGTCTGTTCGGCAACTTCATGAAGTCCTTCGCGCTGCCCTTCGAGCCGGTCCAGCAGTCGGGATATCTCAGGCTGCTGGACGACCTGGGGCTCGCGCACCCCAAGCAGGCCGGGCACACGGCCGATCCGGCTCCGGTGGGTCATGTGCCGTCGCAGGTCCCGCCGCGGGCGGTCCGCTGACCGGTCCGGGCACCGGCGCCGACCGGCGCCGCGGCGCACGACATCCATGACCGACCGAAGGAGAAGTCACCGCTGTGACCACCGAAACCGACCGAACTGCGGACGCCATGGGCGTCACGACCGACGACGGGACGCGGCCGGTCGCCCGTGAGGCGGACTGGGACAACGCTCCCGGTCTCCTCGACGGCGCCAAGAGCCTCACCCTGGGCCCGGCCGACTGCGACCTCGCCTACTGGATCACATCGGTCGCGCAGGGAACGCTGCGCGACCGGGGCGAGAGCGGCCACCACGTGGACGCGACGGTGCCCCGCTTCCTGACCGAACCAGGGCCCCTGCGCGAGGCGCTGATCCTGGAGTTCGGCTTCCGGGGCCTGTCCGAGGAGATCGCCACCCGGCTGCTCGGCCACTACGTGCCGATCGCCCCCGGCGTACCCGAGCTGGAGTTCTACGCCACCCAGCTGCTCGACGAGGCCCGGCACGCCCGGGTGTTCCGCAACCATCTGGTCGAACTGGGCATGCCGGCCGGCACGTTGCTCAAGGACATCGAGGCGCTCTCCGCCGACTACCGCCGTGACGTTCTCCAGCCCGTCGAGGACTTCACCCTGGACGTGGTGCGCGACAAGCAGGACTTCATGGGCGGGGTCGCCGTCTTCGCCATCGTGATCGAGGGCGTGCTCGCCCCCGCGGCCGAGCTGAGCGAACGCAAGTGGACCCCGCTGTCGCCGGCGACCGGTGAGATATCCCGGGGCACCGGTATCGACGAGATCCGCCATCTGACCGTGGCCAGCACGATCCTCCGCGACCACCTGGCGCGCAGCCCCGAGTCCCGCGATCACATCCTGGAGATCATCCGGGCCGGGGTGAAGCTGTGGGACGAGGTGCCCGACCGGGAGTACGTCATCTACCGGGAGGAGCTGTTCCAGCAGGGCATGGCCGAGCACGCGGACCTGATCGGCGACTACGAGATCTGGCCGGGGGTGCGGATGCTGGACACCACGCCGGAGCAGCGCTACGACATGGCGGAGCGGTGGACGGAGGAGATGGCCGAGGTCCGGATGGCCTACATGGGGCTGCCGGTGGAGGTCCTGACCGGCGGCAGCTCCGCATGACCGGCCCGGCCGCCGCGCCCGCGGCGGTGATCGCGGGCATCGGCAGGTATCTTCCGCCGGACGTGGTGACCAACGACGACCTGGCGGGACGGCTCGACACCTCCGACGAGTGGATCCGGTCGCGGACCGGTATCGCCTCCCGGCATGTGATCGCGCCGGGTACCGCCACGTCGGACCTGGCGGTGGAGGCCGGGCGGCGGGCCCTGGCATCGGCGGGCGGTGGCGGCGCGGAGGCCGTGGTGCTCGCGACGACCACCCCGGACCAGCCCTGCCCCGCCACGGCGCCGCTGGTCGCCGACCGCCTCGGGCTGGGCGGTGTCGCCGCGTTCGACGTCTCCTCGGTGTGCAGCGGCTTCCTGTACGGGCTCGCCACCGCGGCGGGGCTGATCGCCTCGGGCACGGTGGAGAGCGCTCTGCTGATCGCGGCGGACGCCTTCACCACGATCATCGATCCCGCCGACCGGGGCACCGCGGTGATCTTCGCGGACGGGGCGGGGGCGGTGCTGCTGCGGTCCGGGCGGCCGGACGAGCCGGGCGCCGTCGGCCGGGTCGTCCTGGGCAGCGACGGTTCGCTCGGCGGGCTGATCGAGGTGCCCGCGGGGGGATCGCGGCAGCGGTCCTCGGGTGTCGCCGCCGGGCCGGGCGAGGAGTTCTTCCGGATGCGGGGCCGTGAGACGTTCCGGCACGCGGTGGGCCGGATGACGGAGTCGTCGCGGGCGGCGCTCGCTGCGGCCGGGTGGGACGGTCCGCTCGCCGCCGACCGGTTCGCCGCGCACCAGGCGAACGCCCGGATCCTCACGGCCGTCGCCGAGGAGCTGGGCATTCCGCCGGAGCGGCGGCTGTCCAACATCGAGCGGACCGGGAACACCGGAGCGGCGTCGCTGCCGGTCCTGTTGGCCGAGGCGACCGCGGAGGGAACGCTGGCGGCCGGCCACCGGACGCTGCTCACCGCCTTCGGCGGAGGTCTCGCCTGGGGGGCCACCGCCCTGGTGTGGCCCGACCTCAAGACGTTCGACGACTGACGGACGCAGCGACGCACCGGCGTCCGAATCACCCGATCCCGCCGCACCGGGCGGGCGGAACAGTGTCGGGCCGCGCGGCGGGCCGACCGGACAGCGAAGGATGACACCGTGTTCGAGACACTCAAGGAAATGCTGGTCAGCAAGCTCAAGGTCGCTCCCGAGCAGATCACCCCGGAGGCGACACGGGAGGACGTCGAACTCGACTCGCTCGCCGTCGTGGAGCTCTCGCTGCTGCTGGAGAAGGAGCTGGGGCTCCAGATCAGTGACGACGAGTTGCTGGAGGCGGCGACGATCCGTGACATGGCCGACCTGATGGCCGAGCGGAGCGCCTCGGCATGACCTCCGGTGCCGACGTCGCGGTCACCGGCCTGGGCCTGGTGACACCGGCCGGGTGCGACGCCGCCGAGACCTGGGCCACCGTCCTCGACGGGCGGCCCACCGCGGCCCTGGATCCCGAGCTGGAGGGAAATCCGGTGCGGCTGTCCTGCCGGGTGCCCGGCTTCGACGCCGATGCCCTGCTGGGGGCGCGCAGGGCCCTGCGGCTGGACCCCTTCGTCCGGTTCGCCCTGGTGGCCGCCCGCGAGGCGGTGACGGACGCGGGGCTCGACCCGGCCACCTGGGACGGGGCGCGGGTCGGCGTGGTGCTGGGGTGCGCCGACGGCGGCCCCGGCACCGTCGAGGCGCAGCACCGTACGCTGCTCGGCGAGGGGGCGCACCGGGTCTCCCCCCTCCTGCTGCCGATGCAGCTGCCCAACATGCTGGCGGGTCAGACCGCCATCGAGTTGGGGGCCACCGGCCCCAATCTGGTGGTGGCGACCGCCTGCGCCTCGGGGGCGACGGCCATCGGGGTGGCCCGCGACCTGCTGCTCCTGAACCGTTGCGACATCGTGCTCGCCGGGGGCGCCGAGGCCATGATCACGCCTCTGGTGATGGCCGGCTTCGCCAGGATGGGCGCGCTGTCGCGCCGGGAGGACGATCCGGCCACCGCCTCCCGCCCGTTCGACGCGGGGCGGGACGGTTTCGTCGCGGCGGAGGGTGCCTCGGTGCTGGTGCTGGAGCGGGCCTCGGACGCGCGGGCCCGCTCCGCCCGGGTCCGGGCCCGGGTGGTCGGCTACGGGGCCAGCGCGGACGCGCACCACATGACGAGCCCGCACCCCACGGGTGCGGGGTGCGAGGCCGCGGTGCGGGCGGCGCTGGCCGACGCCGGAGCCGGTACCGGGGATGTCGGCCATGTCAACGCGCACGGCACCTCCACCCCGCTCAACGATCTCGCCGAGGGGCGGATGATGGGCCGGCTCTTCACCGGCGGCCCGGTGGTGACCTCGACCAAGGGGGTCACCGGCCATATGCTCGGCGCCGCCGGGGCCGTCGAGGCCGCGTTGACGGTACTCGCCCTGGAGAAGAGCGTGGTGCCGCCCACCGCGGGCCTTTCCACACTCGATCCGGAGCTGGACATCGAGGTCGCGACCGCCCCGACGGCGTGCCCGGACGGGCTTGCGCTGAGCAACTCCTTCGGGTTCGGGGGCCAGAACGCCGTTCTGGCCCTGGCCCGGGCCTGACCCTCGCCGGTCCCGGACGCGGCCCCTCCCCCCGCGCCCGGGACCGGCGTCCGGGGCGGGGCCGGGCCAGGGCCGGTTCCGTCGCTCCACCGTGCCGCCGGCGCGGCGGTTCCCCACGGTCATCCGTGCGGGGTGCCGCCACGCCGGCGGCTCAGTGGTTCTCCGGGAGCCGTCGGCGCCGTGGGGCGGGTCCGCCGTGTCCCGCCGGCAGGCGGGACCGGACGCCGCCGCGGGCGCCCGGCGGACCGGGGGTCACAGTGCGGCGCCCGGCACGAGTCCGGCGAAGTCCAGGGCGGGGTCCTGGTTGAGGATGTCCTGCAGAAGCCTGCGGAGTTTGGCCGAGGGCTCCAGGCCGAGTTCGTTCACGAGCCGCAGCCGGGCGCTGTTGTACGCCTCCACCGCCTCCGCCTGCCGGCCGGCCCGGTACAGGGCCAGCATGAGCATCTCGGTGAGCCGTTCGCGCCAGGGGTGGATGGAGCTCATCCGTTTGAGTTCGCTGATGGTGTGGACCGGGTCGGCGAGCTGCATTCCCAGCCAGAGGGTGTCCTCGACGACGGCCAGGTGCTCCTCCTCCAGCGCCAGGGCCATGCTCTGGCACATGGGCCCCTGGGCGACGCCCTGGAGCGGTTCACCGCGCCACAGGGACAGCGCCTCGCCGAACAGCCGGTATGCCCGTTCGGGCTCCCTGCGCATGCACTCCCGGGCCCGGGAGGAGAGGCCGCGGAAGGTTTCCGCGTCGATCGCGCCGGCCCTCAGATCGAGCGCGTACCCCGATGAGCGGGTCAGCAGTTCCGGGGCGGTTCGGTTGGGTCCTGCCAACTTCTGAAGGGTCCTGCGTAACCGGTAGACGTGGGCCTGGAGCGAGTTCTCGAAGGTGGGCGGCGGATTCTCCCCCCACAGCTCACCGTAGAGCTGCTCGGCGGCCAGCGGCTGGCCCGGACTGATCAGCAGGGACGTCAACAGGGTCCGCTGCAGGCTGCCGGTCATCGTGTGCACCCGGTCCCCCGCGTGTACTTCCAGCGGCCCCAGGACGCGGAAGAACAGACCGGAGCCTTGGACGCCGAGCTGTTCCGGATGCGCCGCGGACGATACGTCCATGTTTTTGCTCAACTTATCGAGGCGGAAAAAGTTGTGCACTTTCTTTCCTCCGATCACGCCGGGCAGATGCCGCTTCCATTGACTCCGCAGAACTCGGGGTCCACAAGAGCAAGAAGACCGCTCACAGCACTTACCGGACAGCGTCTTTCCGGTTTCGATCAGATGGCCGCGCGGACCTTACATAGGAACATTCGGGCACAAACCAGGGGGATATTCTGCCCCATCAGGCGGAGTTGGCAGGCGCACTCGCGACAGCGATTGGCCGATTCGAACATCTCTCCGTTTGCCTCACGGGAAATACCTTTCCAATTACCTCTCAGGTAATTGACGACCGGCGATTTACCGGACCATTGGTTCACCCTTCACCCAAAGGAACCCTTCCGGCAGCACAACCCTCGCGCGCATCGGCTCAATAGAGGGGATTCCAACGGCATTCCCCGTGCGCCCGTAAACGCGATTCCCCTGTGGCTATGTGTCCGATCCCTTGCCCGTTTGAGGTAATGACCACCATTACTTCGATGTCCCTCGCGCCCCCCGGAGGCTTTCCCGGCACACGGGAGGACGCCCCGGGCACGCCCGGTGCCCGGATCCCCGGTGGACACCCGTGGCCTTGAGCCGAAAGGCTCCCGCCCGCCGCCCGTCCTGCCCGAACGTTGTCCGGTATTCCGACCGGAGCCATTTCGGGTCGCCGCGTGCACCACGGAGGTTTTTCACCGCTGCCCGATTTCGGTCCACGGTCTGTGGGAGTTCCGGTCGGCAGACGCCCGGGCCTTCCGAAGCCGAGCGGCCCGAGCCGACAGCCGATCTCAAGAAGGGGGTTCGCCATATCCGGTGACATCCCACCGCGGCGACGGAGACGGCCCCTTCGGGCACGGCCCCGTCGGGGCGGCGAGGCGGGCAGGACCGTCGGGGCAGGAGACAGCGGGGCGGGGCGGCTCCGTGCCGGAGCCGCCCCGCCCTGTGGGGTGTTACGCCGTCGGAACCAGGCGCCGCAGATGGCGGCCGAGGCTGTGCTGGACGGCGGCCGCGTGGTCGAAGAGATAGAAGTGCCCGCCGGTGAAGGTGGTGGTGCCGAGGAAAGCGGTGCCTCGCCGCGCCCAGGCGTCCATGCCCCCGGACGGAAGCAGCGGGTCGTCCGCTCCGCCGTAGGCGGCGACCGGGCAGGGAACGGGAGCCTGGTCGTCCAGGAAGCCGCCGGCCGCGAGGAGGTCCCCGCGCAGGGCGGGCAGGACGGTCGCCAGCGTGGCCGGGTCCAGGGACACCCCGTGCGGCATCATTCCCAGCTCCGCCACCCGGTCCAGCAGTTCGTCGTCCGACATGCCCGCCACGCTCTCCCGCGGCGGGCCGGCCGCGGGCCCCGGGGCCCAGCCGGAGACCCCGAGGAGGGCCGGGGCGGTGCCTCCGTCGCGTACCAGGGTGACCGCGAGCCGGTAGGCGAGCAGCGCGCCGAAGCTGTGGCCGAAGAGCAGGTACGGCCTGCCGTCGAGTTCCCCCTCGAAGGGGTCCTGGAGCGCCTCCACCATCGCGTCCAGATCGTCCAGGGCCGCCTCGTGGAACCGTTCCTGACGCCCCGGCAGCTGGAGGACGCGGACGTCGATGCCGGGGGGCAGGGTCGCCGACCAGGACCGGTACTGCGCCGCCGAGCCGCCGGCGTGCGGGAACACGAAGGCCGTGAACGGCGCGTCGGGATCGGCGTCCGAGCCGGTGAACCACTGTGCCCGGGGCGCTCCTCCGGCGGAGGTCACGCGCCCTCCGGTACGGCCTGGCGGACGGCGGGCAGCAATACCTCGGCGATCTCCTCCAGTTGGGCCTCGGGGCGCAGCGATCCGATCCGGATCACGATGTGCCGGGCGCCCTGCCGCACATAGCCGGCGAGCCATTCCGCGCAGGCCTCGCTCGACCCCCAGGCGTAGGCCTGGATGGCGGACATCTGCTCCAGCGAACGGCCGTAGTAGTGCTCGATGTAGTCCTCCAGCCCGGCTCGGGCACGCCGCTCGTCCGGGTCGACGCTGATCGTCGCGTACAGGCCGGGTGTGACGGCGCCCTCGGGCCGGCCCGCCTCCCGGCGCAGTTCCTCGATCCGTCGCCATGCCGCGCCGTACGCCTCGGCCTCGGGGAGGAACGGCAGCCAGCCGTCGTAGAGCCGGGCGACCCGGTCCAGTACCCGGGGGGTGTCGCTGCCCGCGAGCCACAGGGGCGGTCCGTCGGGGCGGGGCGGGCTGACGAGCCGGTCCAGGCCGGCCGCCTGCCAGTAGCGGCCGTTGAAGGCCTCCGGGGCGCCGGGGCGGTCGCTCGCCCAACAGGTGCGCCACAGTGCGGCGATCTCGTCGAGCCGCCCCGCCCGGCCGGCGAACGAGGCGCCCACGGCGGCGAACTCGTCCTCGGTCTCCGGGAGGGGGAAGCCCGATCCCAGGCCGAGGACGAGCCGGGCGCCGGCGATGTGGTCGAGGCTGCTGACCATGTTGGCGCCGATCAGCGGGTGCCGCAGCGCGGGCGTCAGTGCGGCGGTCCCCAGGGTGATGGTGCGGGTGGCCGCGCCCACGGCGGACAGCACCACCAGGGGATCCAGCCGCGGGCGTGCGGTGAGCGAGTCCCCCGTCCACAGGGAGTCGAAGCCGAGATCCTCGGCCCGCCGAGCGAAGTCCATGAGCGGTGAGGCGCTGTAGTCACCGAGGATCGCCTGCTCTCGGGTGGGCAACAGGACCCCTGCACGGACCGGCTGACGGACGACGCTCATCGCGCACACCTCTTCCTTCTCTGATCACGGAACGGTCGCAACGATCCAACCAACCGTGGCTGACAGGCTGCTGACGATCAGCTGAAGGTGTGTCAGGTGCAGTAGAGTCGGCTCCTCTTCTTCTGCCGTGGAGACATCCGTACGACCGCGAGGAGCCCGCAGTGACCCAGCACGCCGCACCTCTGGACGACCTGCTCGACCTGATGCCGTACGCCAGGACCACCGGGGTACGGCTGGAGGAGGCGAAGGCATCACTGGTCCGCGGCAGCCTGCCGTGGGCGCCCGGTCTGTGCACGGCCATGGGTGTCCTGCACGGAGGTGCGGTGATGACCCTGGCGGACTGCGTGGGGGCCGTGTGCGCCTACCTGAACCTGTCGGCCGGCGCGACGACCTCGACGGTGGAGTCGAAGACGAACTTCTTCCGCGGCGTGCGCTCCGGCACCCTCAACGCGGTGGCACGGCCCTTGCACACGGGGGCCTCGTTCATCGTCGTCCAGACGGATCTCACCGACGACACCGGTCGTCCGGTCGGCCTGACCATCCAGTCGCAGGCCGTACGGGGCGGCGACCGCGCCTGAACCCGACCTACCCGCCGGGGAGGTCGGCAGGGGAGAGTCGGGCGTCGCGTGTCAGCTGAAGACGTGGTCCAGCCAGTCCCGCACCACGTCGCGGTCCCCGGTCACCCGGATGCCCGGGGCGGAGAGCGGGAGGCGTCGTTTGAGCAGGGGCAGCAGGAGTTCGCCCGGGGCGTCCACGATGACGTCCGGCCGTCCGGCGTCGGGGGCGAGCAGGACCGGGCCGGAGGGGCCGAGGTGGATCAGCCACTCCCCGGGGCCGCCGGTGGAGCCGGCCGCTCTCAGGAGCATCCGTTCGCCGGAGTGCCGGAGCCGGGCGAGCTGCGGATCGAAGAAGGCGGCGGAGGCGGGCCGGGTCGCGAGTTCGAGGGTGAAGGCGACCAGTTCCTCGGCCACGTCGCGGTCGAGTTCGGGAGTGACGCCGAGCATCACCTCGGCGTCCATGCGGTGGATCCCCGACTCCAGCGCGCCCCAGGTGGCCCAGCACCGGGCACGCGGCTCGCCGAGGCACGCCCACACCGGGCGGTCCGGGCCAGAGGCCAGGAGCGCGTCGACGAAGGCGTCCGCCGACTCCGTGAGCGGCGCGACGGAGTGTTCCTCGACGATCCGGGTACCCAGGGGCGTCTTGAGGTGGGCGTGGGTGAGGGCGTCGATGTACGCGGGCCACGGCGCCCCGGTGTCCAGGGCGCCGTCGGGGATGTCCGGCAGGAAGGTGTGCGGCGGCCGGAACTCGACGGTCCCGCTGTTCAGCATGCCCGTCGCCCAGGTGAAGGCCGCGTGCAGATGTCCGGTGAGGTGCGCGGCGGTCCAGCCCGGGCAGCCGGGGACCGGGGTCCCCGGGTCGACCTGGGCCAGTACGGCGGACAGCCGACGGCATTGCAGACGGATCTCGTCGCACAGACGGGTGTGGTCGTTCCAGAACATGGGCTCTCCAACGTGGTGAATCCGTCCCCCGGTCCCCGCGTGGGCCGGGGCCGCCCCGGCCCACCGGGGTGGCCCCGACCGCGTCACGAGACGGGGGCGTCCTTGGCGGGCAGCAGCCTCTCGATGTACGCGCTCAGCAGGTCGACGCGGGGCTGTTCGTAGACGACGGACGTCGGCAGGGTGACCAGGAACGCCGCCTCCAGGGCGGTGCGGATCTCGACCGCGTTGAGCGAGTCCATCCCCAGGGCCGCCAGCTCCGCGTCCGGTTCGAGGTCGTCGGCGTCGCGGAAGCGCAGCACGTCCGCGAGCCTGCTCCGCACGATCGTGTTGATTCCCGCGGACCGGGCCGGACCGGGTGTCTCCGGCAGGGTGCCCGGGTCGACGGGCCCGCCGGTCGTGGCCCGGTCGGTGACCAGCTCGTCGAAGAGCGCGTTCCCGGGCCTCCGGGACACGAAGCGGCCCCAGTCGCAGCGGCCCACGACGACGTGGGTCCGTCCGGCGTCCAGCAGGCCGGGGAGCAGGCCCGCCGCCTCCGTCTCGTCGAGGGGCCGGATGCCCTGTGCCTCCCAGCTCCTGACCGGTGCGGAGTCCGGGTCGCGCGGGACCCAGGGGCCCCAGTCGACGGCGAGAGCCGGCAGGTCCGCGCGAGCGCGCCGGGCCGCCAGGTGGGCGAGGAAGGCGTCGCCCGCCCCGGGTCCGGCCGCGAGGGCGGAGCCGATCGTCGCGCCCGCCGTGGAGCAGAGCAGGAAGAAGTCCGGCCGGGGCAGCCGGGCCGTCGCCTCGTGCAGCAGCCAGGCCCCGTAGACCTTGGCCCTGAAGACCGTGTCCAGGTTCTGCCAGGTCTGCTCCGCCACCGGCAGGTGCGCGCCGTCCGCCGCCGCGTGCACCACGCCTCCCACCGGCCGTCCGGTGTCCGCCAGTTCCGCGAAGACCCGGTCGACGTCCGGAGCCGACCCGATGTCGCACCGGCGGACCGTCACGGTGACGCCGTCGCCCAGTTCGGGCGCCTCTCCCCCGGTGCGGCTCAGCAGCAGCAGGTCGCGGGCGCCGAGCGCGACGAGCCGACGCGCCATGTGCAGTCCGACGGTGCCGAGTCCGCCCGCCACCACGTAGGTGCGGTCGGGCCGGATCTCGACCGGACGGCCCGGCTCCGGCGCGGGCCCGGCGGGGCGCAGCCGTCGTACCCAGCGCTGTCCGTCCCGGTGGGCCACCTCGAACTCGGTGTCCTGCGGCGACGACCACTCGTCGATCAGCGGCCCCGTTCCCTCGGTGCCGGGTTGCAGGTCGACCAGTGTCACCCGGTATCCGGGGCGTTCGACGGCCAGGCTGCGGGCGAATCCCCACAGGGTGGCCGCCGCCGACACCGCGGGCGGGGCATCCGACCCGGGGTCGCCGGGCAGGGTGTGCGCGCCTTCGGTGACCAGCCACAGGCGTCGTCCGTCACCGAACCCCTCGCGTGCCAGGATGTCCAACAGGGGCAGCAGTTCGCCGTAGTTAAGCGCGCACTCGGCCCGCAGCCGCTCCACGCCCGTGGTGTCTTCCGGGGCACGGTGCCAGAACCAGACCACGTCGCGGGGCGGGCCGTCGCGCAGCGCCGCCACCAGTTCCTCGGGGCCCGCCGGACAGATCGGTTCGACGCCCGCCTCGGGCGCGCGGTCCAGCAGCCGGGAGCGCAGCTCCTCGGGGGCCCGGAGCAGGAGGACGCCACGCTTCTCGCCCGGTTCGCCGGCCGGCCGGGCGACCCAGTGCTGTTCGTGGAGGAGCGGCAGCGCGGCATCGGGCTCGGGCCGGGGGCCGCGCTCGGCCGCCCACGCGGCCTCGGCCTCCCGGCGCTGCGGGGTGGGCAGCCAGTACGGCTTCCGGTCGAACGGGTAGGCGGGCAGCTGGACCCGGGTGCGGGGCGCGTCCCGGTGGTAGCCGGTCCACGAGACCGGCACCCCGGCCTCGTAGGCCCCGGCCAGTGAGCGCCGGATCATGTCGCCGGTGGTGTCGTCGCGGAAGGTGCTGCTCAGCCAGACGTGCTCCGGGTCGGTGGCGGTTGTCCGGGCGAGTGAGGCGAGGGCGGTGGAGGGGCCCATCTCGACGAAGACGTGGCGCCCGCGCCGTTCCACCGCCTGGACGCAGGCCTCGAACTGCACCGGCTCCAGCAGGTGGCGTATCCAGTAGTCGGGGGTGCCCATCTCTCCGGACCTGGCCACCCGGCCCGTGACGTTGGAGACGACGGCCATGGTGGGCACCCGGAACTCCACTGTCGCGAGTTCGGCGCGGAACTCGTCGGCGATCTCGCTCATGAGGTCGCAGTGGTAGGGGGCGGCGCCGCGCAGCGGTGTCACCTTCACGCCCTGCTCCGTCAGGCGCGCGCCGGCGTCGGCCAGCGACTCGGTCCCGCCGGTGAGCAGGCACTGGGCGGGGCCGTTGACCGCGCCGACGGCGAGGTCCGGGTAGCGCTCCAGGAGCGGTGCGATGTCGGCCGCGCGTGCGCCCACCGCCGCCATGCCGCCCTTGCTCTGGAGCCGGCCGCTGAGCCGGCCCCGGGCGGCCACCAGCCGTGCCGCGTCCTCCAGGGAGAACAGTCCGGCGGTCGCGGCGGCGGCGTACTCGCCGAGGCTGTGCCCCACGAGCACCGACGGGCGGACGCCCCAGGACAGCCACAGCCGTGCCATGGCGTACTCCAGGCTGAACAGGGCGGGTTGCAGATGGCGCGCCTCGTGGATACGTCCCGGCACGTCGTCCTCGCCGCGTACCAGCACGCCGGGCGGCAGGCCGGTCAGCGGGGCGAAGACCCGGTCGCAGGCGTCGATCGCGTCCCGGAAGACGGCGTACTGGTGGTAGAGGGCGCTGCCCATGCCGGGGTACTGCGTTCCGGTCCCGGAGAACAGGTAGGCGACCTTCGGGTTCCCCGGCCGGCCGCCCGGCTCGACGCCCCCGAGGTCCGCGAGGCGTTTGCCGAGGGTCCGCGCGAGGTCCTCGCGGTCGCGCACCACATCGGCGATCCGGTGCCGGAAGTGCGCCCGGCCGGTGTTGGAGGTCCGGCACAGGTCGGTGACGGATACGTCGGGGTGCCGTTCCAGGTGCTCCAGATGCCGCTCGACGAGCCGGCGCAGCGAGGTGCGGCTCTTGGCGGAGAGGGTGACGACGGCGCCGGCGGGTGCCTCGGTGACGGGGTGCGCTTCGGTGACGGGGTGCGCCCCGATGGCGTCCGCGGTGGTGGTGGCGCCGGTGGCGTTGCCGGTGGTGGGTGCCTGCTCGGTCTCGGTGGGCGGTCCCTCCAGGACGACCGTGGCGATGGTGCCGGTGACGCCGAAGCTGTTCACCAGGGCGCGTCCGACTCCGTCGCCCGGCCAGGGCCGGACCTCGGTGGGCACCGCGAAGGGGGCGTCCTGCCAGGCGATGACGGGGGACGGGGTGACGAGATTGAGGTGGGGGTAGACCGTCCGTTCACGGAGCTGGAGGACCGTCTTGATGAGTCCGCCGACACCGGCGGCGCCCTCCATGTGGCCGATGTTGGTCTTCAGGGATCCGACGAGCACCGGGTCGGCCCCGCTGTGCGAGGCGCCGAAGACTCCGGTGATCGCGTCGGTCTCGGTGGGGTCGCCCAGCGCGGTGCCGGTGCCGTGCGCCTCCACGTACTGGATGTCCCCGGGCTCCAGCCGGCTCCTCGTCAGCGCGGCCCGCATGACCTCTTCCTGCGCGGCGCCGTTCGGGGCCGTCAGTCCGGCGCTCTCGCCGTCCTGCCGGACGGCGGATCCGCGGATCACGGCGTGCACGGTGTCGCCGTCCCGCCGGGCGTCGCCGAGCCGCTTGAGGACGAGTACGCCGCATCCCTCGGCGCGGGCGTATCCGTCCGCGGTCTCGTCGAACGTCTTGCACTGTCCGTCGGGTGCGAGCATCCCGCCGAGGGCCAGGACGGCCTGGCTGCGCGCGTTGTGCATCACGTTCACTCCGCCGCACAGCGCGATCCCGCACTCCCCCTCGCGCAGCGCCTGCACGGCGAGGTGGGCGGCGACCAGGGACGACGAACACGTGGTGTCGATCGACATGCAGGGGCCGCGCAGTCCGAGGACGTACGACAGCCGGCCCGACACACCGCTGTGGGTGAGCCCGGGTGCGAGGTAGGGGGTGAGGTCTTCGGGGGCGAGATCGGTCGCCTCGAAGATGTAGTCGAGCGACGTCACCCCCATGAAGACGCCGGTGTCGCCGTGGCGCAGGGACACCGGGTCGATGCCCGCGTGCTCCAGTGCCTCCCAGGCCGTCTCCAGGGTCAGACGCTGCTGGGGGGCGATGTACGGGGCTTCCTTGGGCGACACGGAGAAGAAGGCGGCGTCGAACCGGTCCACGCCCTCGACGAAGCCGCCGCGGGGATGCTCGTCCAGCAGGCCGTCGCCCGTACCGGCGCCGTGGGCCATCTCCCTGCGCTCGTCCGCGGGCAACGGCCCGATACCCGACCGGCCCTGCCGCAGGAATTCGGCGAAGGCGTCGACGTCGTCGTTCCCGCCCGGACAGCGCAGCCCCATCCCCACGACGGCGATGGGCTCGTACTTCTCGCGCAGCAGCCCGGTGATCTGCTCGTCCTTGCGCCGCAGTTCACGCAGCGCGGCGGCCAGCTCTTCCCGGGTCTCCTCCGACGTCTGTGCCATGGTTCTCCTCCAGCCGGGTACGGGCGGTCGCCTCAGTCGGTCAGATGGTCGATCAACTGCTCGGGGGTCGGCCGGCGGAACAGCACCGTCGTCGGAATCTCACATTCGAGTTTCTGCTCCAGAATCGTCTTCACCTCACTCATCTTCAGTGAAGTGAGACCCAGGTCGAAGAATCCGGCCTCCAGTGGCAATTCCTCCTCGTCCGTCATGAGGAGAGCCGACTTGAGTTCTCGAACCACCAGGTCCTCGATTATCTCCCGACGCTCATGCAAAGGCATGAGCGTCAATTCGCTCATAACAGGAACCAGTTGTGACACATTTCCTCCGACCTTCGGAACAACTTCATCCGCTGCATCTAAGCAACCGTTCCTGACACGTCGATGACGCACCACTGACAACCGAACCATGCATTCGGAAGCTCAACTCGACCCGTTTACCGCCGCGGTCGGAGCGAGGTACTTTCTTGCCGTACCACCCCATGGATTCGATCTTGAGGAGCACCGCACGATGCCCCGAATTCCCTGCCTAGGTCCCGAGGCACTTCCCGAATCCCTCCGCTCCCTCGACGAGGGGCGCATCATCAATCTGTTCAAGGTCCTCGCCCACGCCCCGAACGCGGTGGAGCCGATCGCGCGGGTCGCCGCGGCGCTCCTGGCGGCGGGCGGGCTCAGCCCGGTCGACCGGGAACTGGTCATCCTCACCTGTGCGATGCGCTACGAGTCCGAGTACGAGTGGGCCCAGCACGTCCCGCTGTCCCAGGCCGCCGGCGTCACCGACGAGCAGCGGGCGGCGCTGCGCCGCGGCGACCACGACGCGGCCGTCCTCAGCCCCGCGCAGCGCGGGCTCGTCCGGTTCGCCGCGGCGGCGGCCGACCATCCGCAGGTCAGCGACTCCGTCTACGCGGGCGCGAGCCGCCACTACGACGACGAGCAACTGGTGGAGACCCTGATCCTGGTCGGGTTCTACTTCCTGGTGGCCCGGGTGTGCACGGTGGTGGACGTGGAGATCGACGCGCCCGAGGGGGAGGACGTCCTGCGCATGGCCAGGCTCATGCAGGCGGGTTGAGCCGGTACGGCCGCGGGGGCACCGAGCCCGCCGCGCGACCGGGGCCGGTGCTGCGGCCCCGGTCGCGCGGCGGGCTCGGTGCCCCCGCGCAAAAATGCCCGCTCCCCGGAATTCGGTTCCGGGGAGCGGGCACGGTAAATCAGAAGTCGTCAGGGCGGCCGTTCGGGGACGACGGCACGACGCCGTCGTCCCCCCTGCGGCGGAGAGGGCAGGATTCGAACCTGCGCAGGCCGTGAAGCCCGACCGGGAGGCGTGCTCCCGGTCCCCGATAAGCCACTCCGGGCACCTCTCCATGTTCCCGGCCTCCGTGTTGTCCGCCGGTTACAAGAACAACAATGACAGAGATGTCTGACAGGGCGCTGACGCACCTCTGACGTCTCGTGGCAGTTCTTTTCCGGTCTTCCGCCGGACGATCCCTCGGTGTTCTACTCGCATGACAAGAGAAAGTTCCGAAAGGGGAACTGGAATGACCGCAGCCACGACGGACGACCCGGCTCTCAGGGCCGTCCGCGCACATACCGGAAGTGAGAATCCCAGCGCCTTCCTGGCGCTCAACAGCGGAAACAGTACATTCACCGCGCCCGGCCTGGACGGTGTCATCGTCTATCGCCGCACCGGTCGCTACGCGGTGCAGTTCGGCGGCCCGTTCGCCGCTGCCGAGGCGTACGACCCGCTCCTCGAATCCTTCCGCCGATATGTGAAAGAGGAGGAACTGAGCCTCGTCGGCGTCCAGCTCCAGCGCGCCGACGCCGAGCGGTACGCCCGGCACGGCTTCACCGTCAACCAGATCGGGGCGTCCTGGGCGGTGACCCTGCCGGACTTCACCCTGCGCGGCACCCGCTTCATGCAGCTGCGCAACAAGATCTCGCGGGCGCACCGCAACGGCCTGGAGATCAAGGAGGTCGTGGCCGCTGACTGGCGGCAGGAGGTCGCGACGATCGACGAGGCGTGGCTGGGCGGCAAGGACGGGGCCAGTCAACTGGAGTTCCTGGTGGGCCAGGTCGGCGGCCCGGTGCAGCCGCTGCGCAGGCTGTTCGCCGGTACCATCGACGGCGCCCCGGTCGCGTACATCTCGTACGCGCCCGTCTACGGCGAGCGGGCCGGCTGGATGCACGATCTGAGCCGGCGGATCCCCTCGGGCTCACCCGGCCTGATGGAGGCCATCAACGCGCACGCGATCGAGGTGTTCCGCTCCGAGGGGGTGCGGTGGCTGCACTTCGGTTTCACCCCCTTCACCGGCCTGGACCCGAGCCACGAACTCGACTGCCACAGCCCGGCGTTCCAGTGGATGATGCACGCCCTGTGGGCAGAGGGAGCGGCTCTCTACCCGGCGCAGACCCAACTCTCGTACAAGCAGAAGTGGGCGCCGGACGCGCTGATCCCTGAGTACGTCGCCTTCGACGGCCCGAACGCGTCACTCGCTTCGTTCGCCCACATCTTCCGCGCGTGCAAAGCATTCTGACGTACCAGCAGATAAAGCGACCACCTGTGCGATCCACCCGGTCGGACGGACGAGCGAGGAGCCGAGAGCAGTGAGTGACAGTGACGGGAACACCACGACCGAGACCCTCCAGCACGCCATGCTCGAAAGGCTGATGGCCATCATCGGGGCCCCCGACGACGAGGACGTGGCGCGGGCCGGCGACGAGGTCGTCCGGGCGCTCGACGCCCGCCTGGCCGCCACCACCCCCTGAGCGCCCGGGTCGCGGGACACACGACGGAGGGCGGGGTCCGGATTCCGTCCGGACCCCGCCCTCCGTCGTCATGTCCCCCGGTCGCCGGGGCGCGGGGTCACCCCGTCGCTCCTCCCGGCAGGATCGACCGGAACCCGGTGTACGGGACGAGGGCCTCGGGGATCCGCACCGAACCGTCCTCCCGCACTCCCTGCTCCAGCAGGGCGGCGACGGTACGGCCGATCGGCAGCGCCGAGCCGTTGAGGGTGGCCACCGGGGTCTTGCGACCGCCCTCCCCCTTCCGGCGGATGTCCGCGCGGCGGCCCTGGAAGGTGCCGCAGTCGGAGACCGAGGAGATCTCCCGGAAGGCGCCGCTGCCCGGCAGCCACACCTCGATGTCGTACGTCATCCGGGCCGAGAATCCGAGGTCGCCCGCCGGCAGCAGCACGACCCGGTAGGAGAGTTCGAGCCGGCGCAGGCACTCCTCCGCGTGCCCGACCATGAGGTGCAGCTGCTCCTGCGCGTCCTCGGGGGCGCAGACCCGGACCAGTTCCACCTTCTCGAACTGGTGCAGCCGCAGGATCCCCCGGGTGTCCCGCCCGTACGCGCCCGCCTCCGCGCGGAAGCACGGGGTACGAGCGGTGAACGCGTACGGCAGGTCACGGGTGTCCAGGAGCTGGCCGGCCAGCAGATTGGTGAGCGGCACCTCCGCGGTGGGTATCAGGAACATCTCCCGGTCACCGACCTGGGTGCGGAACAGGTCCTGCTCGAACTTGGGGAGCTGCCCCGTCCCCGTCATGGTGTCGCGGCTGACGAGGTACGGCACGGAGTACTCGGTGTAGCCGTGCTCGGACGTGTGCAGGTCGAGGAAGAAGTCGGCGAGGGCCCGTTCCAGCCGGGCGCCGGCGCCGCGGCCGACGCTGAAGCGGGCGCCGGAGAGCCCGGCCGCCGCCTGCGGGTCCAGCACGCCCAGGGACTCGCCGATGTCGGCGTGGTGGCGGGCGCCGGCCTCGCGCGGCGGTGGGCCGCCCCGGCGCACTTCCACCGCCTCCTCCTCGCTGTGACCCGAGGGGACCGAGTCCAGAGGGATGTTGG
Source organism: Streptomyces sp. NBC_01429 (assembly GCF_036231945.1). NCBI lineage: Bacteria > Bacillati > Actinomycetota > Actinomycetes > Kitasatosporales > Streptomycetaceae > Streptomyces > Streptomyces sp. NBC_01429. The sequence continues at coordinate 382,609 of NZ_CP109599.1, forward strand.
GAATGCCCAGCAGGATCTCGTGCAGCTCCGCCGCCGCCGTCCGGGCGGCGGCCTCCGCCTGCCGGACATCGGTCCGCAGCGCGCGGGCGGTCTCCTTCTCCGCTTCCGAGGGCGGCCCCTTGCGCCCGCGGGCACGCGAGGCGGCGTTCAGTTCGGTCCTCAGCCGGGTCACCTCGGCCTGGGTCTCGGCGCGGGCCCGCGCCGCCTTCTCCAGCAGGGCCGGATCGAGGACGTACCGGCGGCGGGCCAGCCGCTCCACGGCCGCCGGCCCGTCGGCGAGCAACTCGTTCGGATCGTGCACGAGGTCTCCTGGGGTGAGCGTGAGAACGCGGGTACGCCGACGGACACCGTCGGCGTACGGGCGTGGGGATGGCTTGCGCGCGAGGTGCGGGGCACGGGGTACGGGGGTCGGCTGGGCGACGCCCCGTACCCCGGCCGTTTCAGGGCGCCGGTTCCTCCTGCGCCGACCGCAGGTGGCCGGCGTAGAGATCACCCGCGTAGCTGAGCAGCGGAGGCCCGTCGGCGGTACCGGCGCGGACCACGTACCCGAGAAGCAACTCGCCGTCCCCGACGGAGTGTTGCGAGTGGAAGCGGCAGGTGTAGTGGGCGAGTCCCCCCGTGAGCAGCGGGGCGTTCGCGTAGGAGTCCGCCTGCCAGCGCAGCCCGTCGAACTGCTCGCTGCCCTGGGGGCGGCTGCTGTCGGCGAACCACCGTGCCACGTCGGCCTGTTCGGCACTGAGCACGTTGATCGCGTAACGGCCCTCGCGGGCGGCGAGCTGCGCGAAGGACGATCCGGTCCGCAGCACCACCCCCACCAGCAGGGGTTCGCGCGACACCAGGGTCACGGTGCTCGCCGTGGTGCCGTGCATTCTCTCCTCGGTGGCGACCGTCAGCACCGACACCGGGGACGCCAGGTGGTACATGGCCCGCCGGCGTTCCGCGGGGTCCTGGCGTACCGGTCGGCGGACGGCGCGTATCGCGGCTGCGGTACTCATCACACGTCCCTCCGCCACTGATCGGCGCGGTGCGGTGCGAAGCCGCGTGGCATCCCGATGGGGGTTTCGTGGTCCATGAGTCAATCAGCTCCCGCGGATTCGGTGAAATGGAGCGATACGGCGCCCCGTCGGGGCGCGCGGAACTGCACGGCCGGCCTGAACGGCACCCCGTACCCGCCTCGGCGGCGGTCCGGGCTCGGTGGTCCGAGCTCGGCGATCCGGGCACGGCGGCCGGGTCCGGTGGTTGCGCGAGCGGAATCACCGAAGCGGATTCCCCGAACCGGTCGCACCCGCGGATTCCACCGCGGACTCGATGAAGAAAACCGTGGTGGAATCCTCCGGGGAGCCCACTGTGAATTCACGCAGCGGGAAAGCCTGGCCGATTTCATTGCGCGTACAGGGGCGAGATCCTTCTCGAATCGAACCGATCGTGACAGCCGGAGCTGACTCGGCCCTGACACCCGCCTGACCGGCCACGGTGCTCCACGGATCGTCAGCGGGGCGTCAGCAGGCACTGTTTTCATCACCGATGAATCCACGCCGACCCGAGTGCGACGCACCGCCTCCCATTCGCCGAACCGGCCAGGGGAAAAGGGCTCGTGTTCCGGGGAATTGCCGTGCCGCCCCGGCGGCCCTCACAGACGAAGGACAGGACTCATTCCAGACACAGAAAAGGGGAGTTGGACACTCCACCACACCTCCCGCGCCCACGCCGGTGTCCGTCCGCACCACCCGGCGATCGTCTGCGACGGCCGGACCACCGACTACGCGACGCTGCACCGCGAGAGCAACCGGGCCGCGTGGGCGCTGCGCGCCGCCGGGGTGCGGCGCGGTGACCGGGTCGCCTACCTCGGCCACGAGTCGGAGTACTACTACCTGGTGATCCTCGCCTGTGTGAAGGTCGGGGCCGTCCTGGTCCCGGTCAACTGGCGGCTCACCCCGTCCGAGGTCGACCACATTCTCCGGGACTCAGGGGCGGTCCTCCTCTTCGTCGGCGCCGGGTTCCGGAAGACCGCCGACGAGGTCCTCGACGCCCGGTCAGGGCCGCGCACCGTCGTCCCCGTGGACGGGGGTGACGACGCCGCGCCGGTCCGGGGCGCCGGGCTCGCAGCCTGGGGCGCGGGCCACCCCGACACCGACCTGGATCCGGGCACCGGCCCCGACGACCCCGCCGTGCAGATCTACACCAGTGGCACCACCGGTCTGCCGAAGGGTGCCGTACTCGCCCACCGCGGCTTCTTCACCCTGCCGCACGCCATGCGCGAGCACGGGGTCGACTGGATCGACTGGCTGCCCGAGGATGTCGCGCTCATCTCGCTGCCGGGCTTCGGTATCGCCGGCATCGGGTGGTTCATGCACACCTTCAACGCCGGTGGCACCAACGTGGTCATGCCGCAGTTCGACCCGCAGGAAGCGGTCCGGCTGATCCGCACCCACCGGGTCACCACCACTTTCGCCGCGCCCGCCATGCTCCAGGCGATGCTGGGCGAGCGGACGGCGGAACCCGAGGCGTTCACCTCCCTGCGCAAGATCGCGTACGGCGCCGCCCCGATGTCCGAGGCGCTGCTGAAGCAGTGCATGGACATGTTCACCTGCGAGTTCGCGCAGATCTACGCCAGCACCGAGACCGGCAGTGTCGCCGTGTGCCTGCCCCCGGAGGACCACCGGCGCGGCGACGCCACCCTGCTGCGCTCGGTCGGCAGGCCCTGTCCGGGCAACGAGGTGAAGGTGATCGGCCCGGACGGTGCCGAACTGCCTCCGGGAGGCATCGGCGAGGTCTGTGTCCGCGCGCCGTCGCGGATGCTCGGCTACTGGAACCTGCCGGAGGCCACCGCCCGGACCCTGGTCGGCGAGTGGCTGCACATGGGCGACGCCGGATACTTCGACGACGACGGCCTTCTCCATCTGTGCGACCGGATGAACGACACGATCATCGTCGCCGGGCAGAACATCTATCCGGCCGAGGTCGAGAAGGCACTGGCCGCCCACCCGGCCGTCGCGGACTCCGCCGTCGTGGGACTGCCCCACCCCCGCTGGGGCGAGGCAGTGCACGCCTGCGTCGTCCTGCGCCCCGGCGCCACCGCGACTCCGCGCGAACTCCTGTTGTCACTGCGCGGTCGCCTCGCCGACTACAAGACCCCCGGCGCCTACCACTTCGTGGACGCGCTGCCCCGCAATCCCTCGGGCAAGATTCTCCGCCGGTCGGTGCGCGAGCGGCTCACGGAAGAGATCGATGCCGCCGCTCCGGAGGGTGCCCTCTGACCTTTTCCATCTTTCGAGACATCGATCCGCGATCTGTTCGTACACTGCCACACCACCCCGGCGGTTCCGCCGGGACAACGCCCCTCGCGGGCAAGCCGGATGCGGCGGGACCGGCTCCCATCGGCCACGGGGCCGCCGCGGCTCACATCCGTGACGTCGTGTGACGGCACTCGTCGACAGGGCCGGCGCACCACTGCCACCGACCACATGATCGAGCTGTGGCGGTCGGGCTTCAACGGTGTGCCGTCGGCCGACGGTGCCCAGTTCGCCGAGCTCAACGCGAACGAGGTCGCCACGCTGCACCAGGACCTGCCGACCACGCCGGGGGCCAGACTGTACTGGCGGCTGTACCACCGGGGCCGCCAGGGGCAGGACACCGCGTCACGGTCCGCAACACGGGCCCGAACGGAGCCACCGGAGTCGTCGTCACCGACCGGCTTGCCGACAGCCTCACCTTCCTGTCCGCGGGCACCTCCTCCGGCGCCTACGCCCCGGCCGCCGGACGGTGGACCGTGGGCGACCTCGCCGAGGGCGCCACCGCGACCCTCACCCTGCGGGCCAAAGCCACCCGGTCCGGTCCCGTCACCAACACCGCCACCGTGACCGGCAACGAGCGGGATCCCGCACCCGACAACAACACGGACGCCGTCACCGTCTGCGTGGAGCGGGCCCCCATCTGCTGCGCCCCCTGTTCTCCCGCCGGGTAGCGGTACGGGCGGACCCGGCCGCACGTGGGCGCGCGTGCGACGCGGTGGAAACGGCGCCGCACGCCGCTCACCCGGGCGCCGGCGTCCCCTCCAGCTCGGCCACGGCCCGCTCCCACAGCTCCGGCAGCGACTCCCCGCGGGGAAGGGCGCGGTCGGCCACGAAGGACACCTCGGCCCAGGTGTCGAAGAAGGACAGGCCCACCCCGAAGAGGTGTCCGGGCACGAGCAGGGGGAGCAGGGCGGTTCCCGTCACCTGGGTGTCCCCCAGGCTGCCCTGGTCGGCGAGAGGCATGGACGTGGCCATGACGTCGGTGACGCGCGGGGAGAGCACCCGTCGCAGATACCACTCGGTCGGACGGTCCGGCATGAACCGGACCATGTCCTGAATGGCCTGCCGCCAGGCGTCGCCCCGCAGCTTCCGGGTCGTCGCCATGACGCGATCCACTCGCCACAGGGGCGAATCGCCGCCTTCGCCACCGTGTGCGCCCCGCGAGCCCCGGGGAGCGTCCGCGCCTTTCGGGCCCGTCCGTACGGGCAGCTCCAGCGGCAGGGCGAAACAGCGATTGCCCCAGGTCTGATCCTCGTCGGGGCGTCGCGCGTCGATGGGCACCAGTGCCGTCACCCGTGGGAGCGGTACGCCGGACCGCTCCGACCAGGCCGCCAACGCCCCCGCGAGCGCGGCCAGATGGACGTCGTGGGCCGATCCGCCGCGCGCCGCGCCGATCCGGCGGAGGGCGTCCGCCGGTACCCGGCCGCGCCACAGCCGCCGCTCGCCCGTCGGTACGAAGGGGAGGGCCGGACGGGAACCGCGGCCGACGAGGGAGCCGGACGCGAACTTGGTGGCCAGCCCGACGGCCGTGCCGACCCGTCGCGGCAGGTCGGCCCGGCGCCTCTTCCCGGGCACCGGGCGGGCCGAGGTCTTCCCCTCACCCAGCATGGCCCGGAACGTCATCGCGGCGGCCGCACCGTCCTGACAGGCGTGGTGGAAGCGGTAGCACACCGCGTACCGGTCGGGCGCGTGGCCGTGGAGCAGCCAGATCCCCCAGTAGGTGCCGGGCACGAACGGCGCGTTGAGCGCGGTGTGCAGGGCCGGGTCCCACCCCTCGGGACCGTCCGCGACCACCTCGTGGACGTGCCGGTCGACGGCGAAGTCCTCGTCCGGCCGCCACCGGGGCCGTCGCGAGCCGCCCTCGACCCGGCTCTTCAGCAGGGGCAGTTGGGGCAGGCGGAAGCCCACGTACGCGCGGAGGTCCGCCAGGCTCGGGGGCGGACCGCTCAGATACGCGACGCCCCCGGCGTCCCAGCGGACGTCGGGGTGGCGGCGCTCCATGTTGAGGAACGCGCGGTCGAGCGCGTGGGCGGGGTGGCGGGGCGAGGGGATGAACGGGACTGACGGAACGGACTCGGGCATCGGAGGACTCCAGTTCGTGCCGACGGACAGGCGAGCGGGCTGGCGAGCGAGCGGGCGGACGGGCTGGCTGGCTGGGCGGAGGCGGGTCGGGGCGGGTCCGTGGTGGGGCAAGCCGGTGTCGGGCGCCCGTTTATATACCGGCAGCGGTGGACCTCCGTACGCACCCGGTGCCCCTGACGCGCGCTCGCCCCGCCCGCCGACCAGCGTCGCGCGCCCCGGGACCACCTCCAGCCCGGCGCCCGTGGAACCACCCGAACGGAGTACACGGCCACGGGCGGCCCGTACGACAGGGGCCGCTTCCGTCACATCCGTACGGCCGGGTCCCCTGACCTGCGACGGAGGCTCCGCGAGGCCGTCCGGGACGCGCCCGGGCCGTGGTGCGGTTACTCCGTTCAGGTGAGTGGGTGGAATCGGGACCCCGTCACCGCCCGCCTTCTGACACTGTGTGCGGTGCGTCAGCGGTCACCGGCCCCGGGGGGAGAGCCGAGAGCCTCTCGGGTGACCTCTGGCAGGGCGGTCACACACCGGCACACCCGCTTTCCGCGTTGCCGAAATGCCCTGGCAGCTCCGCGCCGACGGCAACCCGCCACCGTACGCGGTCGCGGTCCCGTCCCTTTCGAAGCCCTTGGAGTCATGGTCGTGCATGTCGCCCTCACCGGCGCCACCGGATTCCTCGGCCTGCGCCTGTTACGCCGTCTGCTCGCCACGCACCGGTCGGTGACGGTCCTGGTCCACGCGGGCTCGGGCGACGCGCTGCACCGCATCACCCGGTTCTTCGAACTGACGGGCGCGCCGGGGGCGTTCACCGCCGGGCTCGCCGACCGGCTGCGGGTGGTGGAGACCGAGCTGGAGCGGCCCCGGCTGGGTCTCTCCGGGAGCGCCTTCCGGGAACTGGCCGACGGTCTCGGCGCGATCTGGCACAGCGCGGGCAGTATCAACCTGGAGGGAGACCTCCCCGAACTGCGCCGGACCAACGTCGAAGGCACCCGGCGCGTACTGGAGTTGGCCGCCGCCGGGCGGGGGCGGCCCGTGGTCCACCACGTGAGTACCGCCTTCGTCGCCGGAGGGCGGCGCGGGGGTGTGGCGTACGAGGACGAGCTGGACGACGCGTACGGCTTCGAGAACGCCTACGAACACTCCAAGTACGAGGCGGAGATGCTGGTCCACGCGTGGTCCCGGGAGCACGCCCGTCCGGTCGTGGTGCTGCGGCCGAGCATCCTGGTCACGGATCTGCCGCCGCACCCGGAGCTGCCCTCGCATCCGCTCCAGGTCGTCGAGCGGATCATGTGCGACGCGCGACGCACCGCGGGAACCGGCGGCCCGGACCGCGACGGCCGCCCCCGCGTCCGGCTGGTGGGACATCCGCACGGCCGGCTGAACCTGCTACAGGTGGAGCACGCGGCCGAGGTCATGGTGCGCCTCGCCGACCGGACGCCTTCGGGCGGGGTCGACACGTACCACGTCGTCCATGACCGTGACGTGCCCGTGCCGACGGTCGTGGCCCTGCTGGAACGGCTGGTGCCGGTCTCGATCGAGCTGGTCGCCACGGAGCCGGACGACCCGTCGGCGCTGGAGTCCCTGCTGGAGTTCTACCCGGGGCTGACGGCCTATCTCGCCCACCGGCGGCGCTTCGACGACACCCGGGTCAGGACCCTGCTCGGGCCGTCGGCGGCCTCCGACCGGGTGGACCTCGACTATCTGTGCTCCGGCCTGGCCGTGAGGGACCGCGTCCCCGCCGGGCCGCCGGGCGCTCCCGCGACCGACTCCCTCACCCTTCCGCCCTCCTGAGGGAGCGTCACATTCTTGAGTGACTGTCAGACCGACCCTCCCGAGACCGCCTCTCCCGCTGGAGCCCCCGTGTCCGTCCTCGCCGCTCCCGACTCCCCCGCCGCGTTACCGCCGGTCTTCACCCCCGAGGGGATCGCCGCCCTCGCCCGGCGCGTCCGGGAGCCCGTCCACATCATCAGCGGTCCCGACGGCCGTGAGCTGGGGCTCGCGACCGGCCCCGTGCCCGGCGCCCCGGTACTCGGTACGCTGCCACCGCTGTACCCCGAGTGGCTCGGCGGGCGCACCTTCTGCGAGGCGCACGGCGTCCGGTTCCCCTATGTCGCGGGGGAGATGGCGAACGGCATCGCGACCACCCGGATGGTGTCCGCCATGGCCCGTGCGGAGATGCTCGGGTTCTTCGGCGCGGGCGGCCTGGCCTACGCCGACGTGGAGCGGGCCGTGCACACGCTCGCCGACGAGCTGCGCTCCCGCCCGAACTGGGGTGTGAACCTCATCCACTCACCGGCCGAGCCCGAGCTGGAGTTCCGCGTCGCCAAGCTGCTGCTGCGGTGTGGTGTGCCGCTGATCTCGGCGTCGGCGTTCATGGAGCTGACCCCGGCCGTCGTGCTGTGCTCGGCCCGGGGGCTGCGCCGGGGCGCGGACGGCCGGATCGTCCGGCGTACGCGGATCGTCGCCAAGGTCTCCCGTCCCGAGGTGGCCGAAAGGTTCCTCTCGCCCGCCCCGGCCGCGCTGCTGGACCGGCTCGTCGGGCAGGGGGAGCTGACGCCTCAGGAGGCGGGCCTCGCGGCCCTCGTGCCGGTGGCCGAGGACATCACCGTGGAGGCCGACAGCGGAGGGCACACCGACAACCGGCCGTTGTCGGTCCTGCTGCCGAGGATCGCCTCGCTGCGCGACACGCTGTGCGGGCGGTACGGCTACCACCGGGCGGTCGGGATCGGCGCGGCCGGCGGGCTGGGCACACCGGACGCGGTGGCCGCCGCCTTCGCCCTCGGCGCGTCCTACGTGGTCGTCGGGTCGGTGAACCAGACGACCACCGAGGCGGGGCTGTCCGACGAGGCCAAGGCGATGCTCTGCGAGGCGGACATCGCCGATGTGACCATGGCACCGGCCGCGGACATGTTCGAGCTGGGCGTCCAGCTGCAAGTGCTGTCCCGGGGAACGATGTTCGCCCAGCGGGCCGGCCGGCTGTACGCGGCGTACCGGGCACACGGTGCGCTGGAGGAGATCCCGCCCGCGGTGCGCGCCCCGATCGAACGCGAGGTGCTGGGCGCCCCGTTCGACGAGATCTGGCGCCGCACCGTCGCGTTCTGGGAGCGGCGCGATCCCGCCGAGATCGCGCGGGCCGAGTCCGACCCGAAGCACCGTATGGCGCTGGTCTTCCGCTGGTACCTGGGCAGTTCGAGCCGATGGGCGATCACCGGCGAGACGGCCCGGCGTGCCGACTACCAGATCTGGTGCGGTCCGGCGATGGGCGCGTTCAACCGGTGGGCCGCGGGCACGTTCCTGGCCGAACCGGCGAACCGGTCCGTGGTGCAGGTCGCGCTCAATCTGCTCGAAGGCGCCGCGGTGCTCACCCGCGCCCATCAACTGCGCAGCTACGGGGTCCCGTTGCCGTCCGGCGCGTTCGGCCACACTCCGTGCGCGCTGGCATGAGCGGCCCCGGCGCCCCGGATCCGTCAACCCCCGCCGTCCGACCCCGAGGAGAGACCGTGACCGCCTCCACCCCCCGCCAGGTGCCCGTCGCCGTGGTCGGTGCCGGCGCCCTCGTGCCCGGCGCGACGGACGCGGCCGGCTACTGGCGGATCGTGACCGGCGGCGGGGACCTGATGACGGAGGTGCCGGCCTCCCGCTGGCTGGTGGAGGACCATTACGATCCGGACCCGGCCGCCCCCGACAAGACGTACGCCCGCCGGGGCGCCTTCCTGTCGGACATCGACTTCGACCCGATGGCGTACGGTGTGCCGCCCACCAGCCTGTCGGCGACGGACAGCGCGCAACTGCTCGCCCTGATGGTGGCCGACCAGGTGCTGAACGACGCCGGTGGTCTGCCGGGCATGGACCGGGACCGGGTCGGTGTCGTCCTCGGGGTGTCCGCCCTGGAACTGCTTCCGCACATGTACGGCCGCACCGAACGCCCCGTGTGGTTCAAGGCGTTGCGGGAGAGCGGTCTCACCGAGGCCGAGGCGCGGGCCGTGTGCGACCGCGTCTCGGCGCACTACACACCGTGGCGGGAGTCGACCTTCCCCGGGCTGCTCAGCAATGTCGTCGCGGGCCGGATCGCCAACCGGTTCGATCTGCACGGCACCAACCACACCACCGACGCCGCCTGCGCCAGCTCCCTGGCGGCGCTGTCCACCGCGGTCGGCGAACTGGCCCTCGGCCGGGCCGACCTGGTGATCAGCGGTGGCGTGGACACCGGCAACGGGATCGGCATGTTCCTGTCCTTCTCCAAGACCCCCGCGCTGTCCCGCAGTGGTGACTGCCGGCCGTTGTCGGACGCGGCGGACGGCACGATGCTCGGCGAAGCGGTCGTCATGTACGCGCTGAAGCGGCTGTCCGACGCCGAGCGGGACGGCGACCGTGTCCACGCGGTCGTCCGGGGTATCGGCACCTCGTCCGACGGCAGGAGTTCGGCGATCTACGCGCCGCTGCCCGACGGTCAGGCGCGGGCCCTGCGACGCGCCTACGAGGAGGCGGGCTACGGTCCGGAGACCGTGGAGCTGGTCGAGGCGCACGGGACCGGTACGAAGGCCGGCGACACCGCGGAACTCGACGCGCTCAACGCGGTGTTCGGCGCGTCGGGGCGTACGGACGGGCAGTGGTGCGCCATCGGCTCGGTCAAATCGCAGATCGGGCACACCAAGTGCGCGGCGGGCGCGGCGGGGCTGCTCAAGGCGGTCATGGCCCTGCACCACAAGGTGCTGCCGCCGACCATCAAGGTCGACCGGCCGAACCCGGCGGCAGCCGACCCGGACGGCCCGTTCTACGTCAACACCGAGGCCAGGCCCTGGGTGCGGCCCGCCGGTCACCCGCGCCGGGCGTCGGTGTCGAGCTTCGGCTTCGGGGGCAGCAACTTCCACGTCACACTGGAGGAGTACGTACCCTCGGGCGCCCCGGGCCGGGTGGCGGCGCGCCACCGCTGCGCGCCGGGCGAACTCGTCCTGTTCAGCGGCGCGTCGCCGTCCGACCTGGTGGCGCCGGACACCGGCGGCGGCCGTCCGCTGGCCGCGCTCGCCCGGGAGAGCCAGCGCGCGTTCTCGCCCACCGACCCGGTGCGGCTGGCCGTCGTCGCCACCGGCATCGAGGATCTGCGGGACACGTACGCGCGGGCGGTCGAACTGATCCGGCAGCGGCCCGGCACGGCGTTCTCGACCCCGACCGGTGCCCGGTACGCCTCGGGGACACCCACGCCCGGCCGTATCGGTTTCCTGTTCCCGGGGCAGGGGTCCCAGTACGTCGGGATGGGCGCTGATCTCGCCATGCTGGCACCGGCCGCCCAGGCCGTGTGGGACCGGCTGAGCGGCACCGGGTTCGACGGACTGCCGCTGCACCGGGTGGTGTTCCCGCCGCCCGCCTTCACCGACGGGGAGCGCGCCGCCCAGCAGGCGTCGCTGGCCGCCACCGAGTGGGCGCAGCCCGCGCTCGCGGTGCACTCGCTGGCGCTGCTGGAAGTGGTGCGGTCCCTGGGCCTGCGGCCCGACTGCGCGGCGGGCCACAGCTTCGGTGAGCTGGTGGCACTGCACTGCGCGGGTGTCCTGGACGCCGGGTCGCTGGTCACCGTGGCCCGCAGGCGCGGTGAGCTGATGCGGGACGCGGCCGCCGCGCCGGGCGCGATGCTCGCCGTGGCGACGGATCGCGCGCACGTGGCGGCGGTACTGGCCGGTGGCGGACTCGGCGACCTCTGGCCCGCCAACCACAACTCCCCCGTCCAGACGGTACTTTCCGGGACGAGAGAGGCGGTCGCGCGGGCCGAGCGGGCGTTCGCGGCCGAGCGGGTCGAGACCCGTCGGCTGACCACCTCGACCGCCTTCCACAGCCCGCTGGTCGCCCCGGCCGGTGAGCCGCTCGCCGCGTTCCTGCGCACGGTCCCGCTCACGGAGCCCCGGATCGAGGTCTACGGCAACGCGGACGCGGCCCGCTACCCTGCCTCGCCCGACGAGGTGCGCCGCAGGATCGCCGACCACCTCGCCTCGCCCGTGCTCTTCCAGGACCAGATCGAGGCGATGTACGCGGCGGGGGTGCGGACCTTCGTCGAGGTGGGCGCGGGCACCGCGCTGAGCGGCCTGGTCGGGCAGATCCTCGGCGACCGCGAGCACGCGGCCGTCCCCCTGGACCGGCCGGGCCGGTCCGGGATCAGCACCCTGCACACCGCGCTCGGCGAACTCGCCGTACGCGGTGTGCCCCTGGATCTCGACCCCCTCTGGGCGCCGTACGCCTCGCCCGGAACGCCGGCGAAGGAGCGCGAACCCCGGATGACCGTGAAGATCAGCGGAGCCAACTACGGTCAGCTCTACCCGCCCCGCGCCGGAGCCGCCGAACCACCACCGCCCGTGCCGATGGCGCGGCCGGAACGGCAACCGCAGCCCGCTCCCGTACCCGCACTTGCTCCCGATCCCGCTTCGACTCCCGCTCCCTTACCCGCTCCTGACACCCTGGCGGTTCCCATGCCCGCGTACGCCTCCCCCACCCTCCACACCCCGGAGCAACCGGCGGACGAACCGGCGCCCGCGGACGCCGTGGCGCCCGGCGCCGACTGGTACGCCGCGGTCGAGAGCGTCCAGCGGCAGACGGCGGAGGCCCACGCCGCCTGTCAGCGCATGCTGACGGACAGTCATATCGCTTTCCTGCGGATGACCGAGACCACCCTGAGCGCGATGCTCGGGGCACAAGGCGGACACGGCGGTCAAGGAGCGCAAGCGATCCAGGGCGGCGGGGATCGAGGCTCCGCCGGGGTGGTCGGGGCTCCGGCCCCCCTGGCGCCGCTGCCCCTCCCCCGCCCTCCGGCACCGCGTCGGGCACCGGCGCCCGTGACCACGGCCTCGGCCGAAGTACCGGTAGCCGCACCCGTAGCCGCCCCCGCACCCGTACCGGCCACCGCCGAGGACCGGGCACCGGCTGTCGCCGGCGCGTCGCTGTCGGCGCCGGAGCTGGAGGAGCTGCTGCTCTCGGTGGTGGCCCGGCTCACCGGCTATCCCGTCGAAATGCTGGGCGTGGACATGGAGCTGGAGGCGGATCTGGGGGTCGACTCCATCAAGCGGGTCGAGATCCTGTCCGCCGTGCGCCGGCAGGTGGGCGACGCCGCGGCGGGGGATCCCGGCCGGCTCGGCAAGCTCCGTACCCTGCGCGAGATCGTCGGGGCGCTCACCACAGCCACCGTCCCTGAGCCTCCCGACGCGGTGAGCGCCCCGGTCCCCGAGGCCCCCGCCCGCCCCGCCGACTCCGGTATCGGGGCCGGTCCCGAGGCCGAGGCCGGGGTCGGCCCGCAGGCCGCGCTGACCAGGCTGGTGCCGCGCGCGGTGGAGTCACCGGCGGCGGGCCTGGCGATGGCGGGACTCCTGGACGGGCCGCTCGTGGTGACGGGCGAGGGCCTCGACGGCGGCGGGCTCACCGGCCTCGTCGCGCGGAAGCTGGCGGAGCGCGGCGTGGACGCCACCGCCGTCGCCGAGGTGCCCGAGGACGCGCGCGGTGTCGTCCACCTCGGCGCGCTGACCGCGAGCGGCACACCGGACGAGGCGCGGGAGGTCCACCGGTCGGTGTTCCGCGCGGCGCGTACGGTGGCAGCCCAAGTGGCGGGGGTGCGACGGCTGTTCGTGACCGTGCAGGACACCGGGGGCGACTTCGGGCTCGGCGGCCACGCGCCCGACCGCGCCTGGCTGGGCGGTGTCGCCGCTCTGGTCAGGACCGCGGCGAAGGAGTGGCCGGACGCCTCGGTCAAGGCCGTCGACTGCGAGCGCGGCGGCCGGGACGACGAGGCGGTCGCCGAGGCGATCGTGCGGGAACTGCTCGAAGGCGGCCCCGCCGCTGAGGCGGGTCTCCGCGCGGACGGTACCCGCGTCACCCTCCGGGCGGTGCCCGCGCCGGTGACGCGCGCCGCCGCGCGGCGGATCACCTCCGCGTCGGTGCTCGTGGCCACGGGAGGAGCGCGCGGGGTGACCGCCGCCGCGCTGCTGGACCTGGCCAGGACGCACCGGCCCCGGATCGTGCTGCTCGGCAGGACGGAACCGGCCGCCGAGCCCGGCGGGCTGGCATCGGCAGCCGACGAACCGGCGCTCGTCCGGCTGCTCGCGGAGCGCTCCACCGGAGGCGCGGCGGACTCCTCGCCCGCCCGGATCACGGCGCGGGCCCGGGAGATTCTGGCCGCGCGCGAGGTACGGGCGACGCTGGCGGCACTGGAGGCGGCGGGGTCCCCCGTCCGGTACGTCCAGGTCGACGCCCGCGACGGCGAGGCCCTCGCCGCCGCCCTGCACGACGTACGCGACACCTGGGGCCCGGTCACCGGCATCGTGCACGGTGCGGGGGTACTGGCCGACGCGCGCATCGCCGACAAGAGCGACGCGCAGGTCGAGCAGGTGATGTCCACCAAGGTGGACGGTCTGCGCGCGCTGCTGGCCGCGACGGCGGACGATCCGCTGGACGTGATCTGCCTGTTCTCCTCGGTGGCCGCCGGGTACGGCAACGTCGGGCAGAGCGACTACGCCATGGCCAACGAGGTTCTGGGCCAGGTGGCCTCGGCCGAACAGGCCCGCCGCCCCGACTGCCTGGTGCGGTGCGTCGCCTGGGGCCCGTGGCAGGGCGGCATGGTCACGCCCGCCCTGGCCACGCACTTCGGCCGGTCCGGCGTTCCGCTCATCCCCCTGGAGCAGGGCGCCGCCGCCTTCACCGCCGAGCTGGACGGAACGGTCGGCGAGGCGCGGACCGTCCTGGCGGTCGGGGACGATCCCGCGGCCCTGTCCCCGGCCGGCGATCCGCCCCCGGCACAGCTGCTGGTCCGGGCGGACACCCTGCCGCAACTGGCCGACCACGCGATCGGCGGGGTTCCCGTACTGCCCGTGGCGATGGTCCTGAACTGGTTCGCCGGAGCGGCCGGCGCCTGGCGGCCGGACGCCGGGCCGCTCGTCCTGCGCGATCTGCGGGTGTACAAGAAGTTCGCCCTGCCGGAACTGACCGGCGAGGGCCACCGGCTCACCGTGCACGGCGGCCGGGGCGCGGCCGGTTCGGTGGCGGAGCTGGAGGCGGAGCTGCGGGGCGCGGACGGCGTGGCGCACTTCCGGGCCGTGCTGGACACCGGGGCCGTGCGGCCGGATCCGGCCGACTGGGGCAGCCCGGACGGCCTGGAGCGACTGGACCGCGACGAGTTCTACGACGGAGAACTTCTCTTCCACGGCCCCCTGTTCCAGGCCGTCCGTACCGCGCGCGGTGTCTCGGAGCACGGCGCCGAGGCGACCGTCGCGGGTCTGCGCGCCCTGGGCTGGCCGGGGCAACACTGGCCGCTGGACCCGGCCGCCGTGGACGGCGCGCTCCAGCTCGCCCTGGTCTGGGCGCGGCACGTCGGCGGCGCGGCGACGCTGCCGATGGCCGTCGCGGAATGCAGGGTGCACCGGCTCGGTCCGGTGGACGGCACCGTGCGGTGTGTGGTGCGGGGGCGCAAGGCGCACGGCACGGGAGCGCGCTGCGACGCGGCGCTGATCGACGCGGACGGGTCGGTCCGGCTGGAACTGCTCGGCGTGGAACTCGTCCGCCGTCCCTCCTAGGCCGTGTACGCGGAGTCCCGCCTGCTGCCCGATCCGCCCTGCCCTGCCCTGCCCCTGCCTTGAAGTGAGACGCGCATGGAATTCGAACCGATCGCCGTCGTCGGCCGGGGGTGTGTGCTGCCCGACGCACTCGATCCGGACGCCTTCTGGGACAACGTCGCCGCGGGCCGCAGCAGCCTGTCGGCCGTCCCGGAGGGCCGGTGGCGGCTGCCGCACCGCTGGGCCATGGGCTCGGTGGACGACCACCTCGACCGCACCTACGGCGATGTCGGCGGGTACGTAAGGGGGTTCGAGTCCGTCTTCGACCCGAGCGGCTTCCGGATGGACCCGGACCGCGTCCTGTCGCTCGACCCGCTCTTCCACTGGGTCATGTACGGCGTCCGGCAGGCCCTCACGGAGGCGGGCCGCGAGGGTCCGCTGCCGCGCGCGGGGCTGGTGCTGGGGAACCTGTCCTATCCCACGCCGACGGGGACGGCCTTCGCCGAGCACGTCTGGCTGTCCGCGCAGCGCCCCCCGGTCCGTGACGCCCTGCTGACGGGAGAGCGCCGGGTGCGGCCCGACGCCCGCAACCGCTTCTCGTCCGGACTGCCCGCCCGCCTCGCGGCCCGGGCGCTCGGGCTCGGCGCGGGCGCGTGGTCCCTGGACGCCGCCTGCGCCTCCTCGCTGTACGCGATCAAGCTGGCGTGCGACCGGCTGCACGACGGCACGGCGGACCTGATGGTGGCCGGAGCGGTCAGCCGGGCCGACCCCCTCTATCTGCACGTGGGGTTCTGCGGGCTGTCCGCGACGAGCCGTACGGGGCGCAGCCGGCCCTTCCACCGGGACGCGGACGGGCTGGTGCACGGCGAGGGCGCCGGGTTCGTCGCCCTGACGCGGCTCTCCGGGGCGCGCGCCGCCGGGATGCCCGTGCTCGGCGTGATCCGCGGTGCCGGGCTGTCCAACGACGGGCGCGGCGCCGGGCTGATCAGCCCGGCGGAGGAGGGCCAGGTACGGGCCATGCGCCTGGCGTACGACGCGGCGGGGATCGCGCCCGAAACGGTGTCGCTCGTCGAGTGCCACGCGACGGGCACACCGGTCGGGGACGCGGTGGAAGCGCGCGCCATGGCCCGGGTCTTCGGGGCCTGTGACGATGTGCCCATCGGTTCGGCGAAGTCGAACGTCGGGCACCTGCTGGCCTCGGCGGGGGTGGCGGGGCTGCTGAAGGTGCTCGGCGCGCTGCGTACGGGGATCCGCCCGGCGACGCTCGGCGTCGAGCGGCCGCTGGACGCGCTGGCGGGCACGCCGTTGCGGGTGCTGACCGCGCCGGAACCGTGGCCGGGGCCGCGCAGGGCGGCGCTGAGCGCGTTCGGGTTCGGCGGGACCAACGCCCATCTGATCGTGGAGCTCCCGGACGACGGCGGCCCGGTGTCCGCCGTACGCTCCCCGGCCCGCCCGGTGTCCGCCGCGCCCGCCCCGGCCCCGGTGCGGGCGGCGCCGGGCGGCCGGGTCCCGGTGGCGATCGTCGCCCTGGGCGCCCGGGTCGGCGACGGGACCTGCGCCGAGGACTTCCGGCGGGCGGTGCTGGGCGGCGAACGGCGCGGCCCCGCCGCGGAGATCGCGGTGGAGCTGGCTGACCTGTGTTTCCCGCCGCTCGCCCTGGAGCGGACCGTGCGCCATCAGCTCCTGGTGCTGGAGGCCGCCCGGGAGGCAGCGGGGACGGTGTCCCTGCCCCGCGAGCGGACCATGGTGGTCATCGGTATGGGGGTGGACCCGGAAGTGGCGCGGGCGGGTGCCCGCTGGCGGGTTCCGTACTGGCTGGAGCAGGCGGGACCGCCCGGGTCGGTAGCGTCCACGGCCCTCGCCCGGGACGCCTTCGTGCGGCCCATGACCGCGGAGGCGGTGGTGGGCAGCATGCCGAACCTGGTGGCGAACCGCATCAGTACCCAACTCGACCTGGCCGGAGCGAGCTTCGCGGTGTCGGCGGAGGAGGCGTCCGGTCTCGTGGCGCTGGACGTCGCGGCCCGGGCCATCCGGGCGGGAGAGGCGGACGCCGCGCTCGTCGGTGGCACCGATCTGTCCCACGAGGCGGTCCACCGGGCCGCGCTGCGGGAGCTGGGGCTCGGGAGCGAGCCGGGGGACGCCGCCGTCGTCCTGGTCCTCAAGTCCCTGGACACCGCCCGCAGGGACGGCGACACCGTCATCGCCCTGCTCGACGAGGACCCCGCCGACCCGACCGATCCCACTGCCCCCGCCGACCCCGCCGACGTGCCCGACATGGTCATCGGGGACGGACCCGACGCGGTGTTCGACCCGGCGTCGGCCTTCGGCCGCGCCCACGCCGCGTACGGGCTGGTCGCCGTCGCGGTCGCCGCGCTCTCGCTCCAGCACCGCGCGGTGCCGCGTCCCGGCCGGCCCGCGGACACCGCGGCCGTCGCGCGCACCGCGAGGGCCTCGGTGACGCCGATGGAGGGACCCACCGTGAGCGTCCGGCTGCGCGCGGGGGACGCCCGGCCGTGGCTGCGGGGCCCGGCTCCGCGCCTGCACGTCTTCTCCGGAGCCGACCGCCGGGAGGTGCTGGCGGCGCTGGAGTCCGGTACACGGTCGGCCACCGGCCCGGCCCGGCTGGCGCTCGTGGTCGACGACGACGCCGCGTTGCCGGACCGCAGGGCCGCTGCCCGCCGCTGGCTGACCGAGGGCGGAATCCGTCCGGCGGACGTGCTGTACCGGGACGAGCCGGTCGCGGGACGGACGGCGTTCGTCTACACCAACGGCTCGGCCGCGTACCCGGGCATGGGCCACGAGCTGATGCTCGCGCTGCCGTGCCTCGGGGAGGCCGTCCGGGCCGGGCACGGGGCGATCGGCGCACGGCTGCGGTCCCGGACGGAGCGGGGAGTGTTCGGCCAGATCTGGGACGCCGCCGAACTCGCCGTCTTCCACACCGTGCTCACCCGGGAGGTGCTCGGGCTGCGGCCGGACGCCGCTGTCGGGTACTCCTCGGGCGAGTCGGCCGCGCTGGTCGCGCTGGGTGCCTGGCCGGACGCCACGGGACTGTACGACGCCACCCTGGACAGCGGCCTCTTCACGACGGAGCTGACCGGTGAGCTGCGGGCGGTGAGGCGCCACTGGGAGCGGCTGGGCGTCCAGGGCTCGCGCTGGGCCACCTATCTGGTCAACGCGCCCCTGGAGGCGGTCCGCGCGGAGCTGGCCGGTGAGGTCGCGGTCCATCTGATGGCGGTGAACGCGCCCGGGGTCTGCGTCGTCGGCGGCGAGTCCCGTGCGTGCGCGGCCGTCGTAACCCGGATCGGCGCCGACCGCGCGATCGAGCTGGACTATGAACTGGCGGCACACGCACCGGAGTTGATCGAGGTGGAAGGGGCGTGGCGCAGGGCACACCACCGTCCCACCGTCGATGTCCCCGGGGTACGGTTCTACAGCGGCGCCACCGGACAGTCGTACCGGCCGACGGCCGAGCGGGCCGCCGAGGCGCTCACCGCGCAGGGGCTGAACACGATCGACTTCGCGGCCACGGTCGAGCGGGCCTGGGCCGACGGTGTCCGGATCTTCGTGGAGCACGGGCCGCGCAAACTGTGCACCGGCTGGATCAAGCGGGTGCTCGGCGACCGGGACCATGTGGCCGTCGCCCTGGACGCCCCGGGCGACACCGGGTTGCGGCAGCTGTGCCTCGCGGTCGCCGAACTCGTCGTCGCCGGGGTGCCGGTACACGCCGACGAGCTGTTCGCCCAACTCGCGGACGCCGCCACCGAGATGCCGCGCCCGGGTGCCACCGTCACCGTTACCGTACCCGCGGCTCCGTGTCTGCCGCCGCCGTCCCCGGAGCCGGCCGTGGTGACCCTGCCCCGGGCCCCCGAACTGCTGCCGGTGCCGGACCGGGAGGCCACGCGGCCCGGCACCCCGGGCCCCGGGCCCCGGTCGGCAGAAGTGGCGGAGACGGCGGAAGCGGCGGGGGTCCGTGCCGCTGTCGTCCGGCAGAGCCTGCGGGTCGCCGCGCTGCACCAGGAGGTCATGGCCGGGCATACCGAGGCGCACCAGCGGTTCCTGCGGGTGTCGGCCCTCGCCGTCACCGCGCTGACGGCCGCCGGGCCTCTCCCCGCACGGGCGCCCGGCCTTCCGGCGCCGCGTCCGGCCGCCGGGGCGCTCGCCCCCGTACGTCCCGAGCGGCCCCCGGAGACCACGCCCGCATCCGCACCCGCACCCGCACCCGCCCAACCCGTGCGGCCGGGGCCGAAGTTCGACCGCGCCCAGCTGGAGCACCTCGCCTCCGGGGAGATCTCCGCGCTGTTCGGCCCCCGGTTCGCCGAGCAGGACGCGTACGCGGTACAGACCCGGATGCCCGAGCCGCCCATGCTGTTCGCGGACCGGGTCACCGGCATCGACGCGGTACCGGCGGCGCTCGTCGCGCCCGGCCCGGTACGCACCGACGGAATGATCTGGACCGAGACCGACGTCCTGCCCGACAGCTGGTATCTGGACTCCACCGGGCGGGTTCCGGCCGGGGTGCTGATCGAGGCGGGCCAGGCGGACCTGCTCCTGCTCAGCTGGCTGGGCGCGGATCTCCTCAACCGGGGCGAGCGCGCCTACCGGCTGCTCGGCTGCGAGGTGACCTACCACGGCGGCCCGCCGCAGGCGGGAGACGTCCTGCGCTACGAGATCCACGTCGACGGCCACGCGGAGCACGACGGCGTCCGGCTGGCCTTCTTCCACTACGACTGCTTCGTGGACGGCCAACTGCGGCTGAGCGTCCGCGAGGGCCAGGCCGGGTTCTTCACTCCGCAGGAGCTGTCCGGGGGTGGCGGGGTGCGGTGGGATCCCGCCGAGCGACCGCCCGGTGACGGGCTGCCGCTCGACCCGCCCGCCGTACGCTGCGAGCTGACACGGTTCGGCGCGGATCGGGTCTCGGCGCTGGTCCAGGGCCGGCCGGCGGACTGCTTCGGGCCCGGCTGGGAGGCGACGGCGGCCCATGTCCGTCCACCGGGGCTGGACGGCGGCCGGCTGCGGCTGATCCACGAGGTGACCGCGTTCGACCCGGCGGGCGGACCGTGGGGACGGGGCTATCTGCGGGCCGAGACCCCGCTGTCGCCGGACGACTGGTTCTTCGCGGGGCACTTCAAGAACGACCCCTGCATGCCGGGCACCCTGATGCTCCAGGGCGGTCTCCAGGCGATGGCGTTCTACCTGGCGGCCATGGGCTTCACCGTGGACCGGGACGGCTGGCGCTTCGAGCCGGTCGACGATCACCCGTGCCGGACGATGTGCCGGGGCCAGGCCACCCCGTCAGGACGGCGGGTCGTCTACGAGGTGTTCGTGCGCGGCGTCTCGGCCGGCCCGGTGCCCACGCTCCATGCCGATGTGCTGGGTTCGGTGGACGGGGCGAAGGCGTTCCTGGGCCGCGATGTGGCACTGCGGCTGGTGCCCGACTGGCCGCTGTCGCACTGGCGGCGCTCGGGCCAGCCCGCCGTGCAGGCCGACGCGGCGCCGGTGCCGCTTCCCCTGCTCGGCGGGCTGGCCGGGCACCGGGAGGAGAAGCCCGTGGCCACGGCGGCCGACGGATTCCCCTTCGGCTACGCCTCGCTGCTGGCGTGCGCCTGGGGCAGACCGAGCGAGGCGTTCGGCGCCGCGTACGAGCCCTTCGACGGCACCCGCAGGGTCGCGCGGCTGCCAGGCCCCCCGTACCACTTCATGAGCCGGATCGTCTCGGTGGACGGGCCGCAGGGCGGTATGCGGGAGGACAGCGGAGTCGTCGCGGAGTACGACGTACCCGCGCGGGCCTGGTACTTCGAGCAGAGCGGCGGCCGCTCGATGCCGTTCGCCGTCCTGATGGAGATCGCGCTGCAACCGTGCGGGTGGCTGGCCTCGTACGTGGGCAGCGCGCTGACCACCGGCACGGATCTGCTGTTCCGCAACCTCGACGGGACGGGGACGGTCAGCGGTGAGGTCACCCCGGCGACGGGCACGGTCCGCGTCCATGCCGTACTGACCCGTATCTCGCGCAGCGGGGACATGACCGTCGAGTCCTTCCGGGTGAGGTGCACGGCGGACGGCGCGCCGCTGTTCGAACTCTCCACGGTCTTCGGCTACTTCCCGCCGTCGGCCTTCGATCACCAGCCGGGCCTCGTGGTGCCGGCCGAGGACCGGGCGCGGCTCGACGAACCCTGCGGGCGCCCGGTCGATCTCACGGCACGGCCCGCCCGGTACTTCGCCGGGGAAGCGCGGCTGCCGGGCCCGATGCTGCTGATGCTCGACCGGATCACCGGCTCCTGGCCGGACGGGGGCCGCGCGGGGCTCGGCCGGCTGCGGTCGGAGAAGGACGTGGTCCCCGGCGAGTGGTTCTTCCGGGCGCACTTCTTCCAGGACCCGGTGCAGCCGGGGTCGTTGGGCCTGGAGGCCATGTGCCAGCTGCTCCAGTGCCATCTGCTCGAACGCGGCGCCGCCGACGGGATCCCGCACCCCCGGTTCGAGCCGGTGCTGCCCGGCCGCGAGACGGCCTGGACGTACCGCGGCCAGATCACCCCGGCCAACCGGCTGATCCGGGTGGACATGGACATCGTCGAGTCCGGTACGGACGCGCGGGGCCCGTACGCGGTGGCGGACGCGTCGTTGTGGGGTGACGGCACGTGCATCTACCGCGTGCGCGGACTGGGCATGCGCGTGGTCTCCGACGCCGCTCCCGCGCCCCGGTGACCGCCTCGGTGACCGCCCCTCCGATCGGTCGCGAACGATTCATCCATCCGGGTGTTTTGTGCTCGACGGCAGCCCTGTTCCACGGAACGCCGGACGTCGCGCCGGGACAATCCAGGACATCAACTCACCTTTCTTCGGTGGAGGTTTATCATCAATCGCACATTTCGGATCAGCAGGCGGTTCGCGCTCGCGGGCGCCGTCGTGACGGCGGTGGCCATCGGTCTCTCTCCGGCGGGGGCGGGTCCGGTTCTGGCGCTGGACGCGTGTTTCGACCGGGCGCGGGAGCCCTACACCTCGGTCGTCGACAGCCACCTGCACACGCGCCCGTTCGGCGGCAAGGCGATTCCGTTCGAGGAGCTCACCGGCTACCTGCACAAGAGCGGTGTCCGCTACGCGAGCATGTACGGCATCGGCCAGACGCTGCCCGTGGACTCCGGGTGCACGTACTACCTCGACTGTCCCGGGGTCCCCGTGGCGCCGAGCATGAAGAACGACTTCGTCAACGCCGCGAACTACCTGGAGGCGAAGCCCGAGGACCCCGAACTCGCGCTCTCCATGACGTTCATGGATCTGAACCGCCCGGAGACCATCCCGAGCGGGATCGACCTCTACGACAAGGAATTCCCCGGGGCGTTCCGCTGGGCGGGCGAGGTCAACCTCGTCAAGCAGGCGCTCTTCCCCAACCAGCACGAGCCCGCGACGAACGAGAACATCAAGAACTGGGCACCGTTCATGAAGGTGCTCCGAGACCGGGGCATTCCGATCACCATCCACTCGGATCTCGGCAGCGACGCCGAACAGACGAGGTATCTCCCGCTGATGGAGGAAACACTCCGGCGCTACCCGAAGAACAAGATCGTGTGGGCGCACATGGGGCTGTCGAAGGAACTCTCCACGATGGACCCCGACCAGCACCTCGGGATCATGAAGAGGCTTCTGGACCGCTATCCCCGGCTGACGCTGGACCTCAGCTGGCGCGTGCTGGAGGACCAGTACTTCAGCAGGCCGGGAGTACGGCAGAAGTACGCCTCCTTCCTCGACCGCTATCCGACCAGGGCCATTCCCGGGACGGACTTCGTGGCGTCCGCGAACAAGGACTACCAGGTCTACGAGGAGGAGCTGGAGGTCACCAGCCGTATCAACAAGGCTTTGGGGGACGAGGCGTTCCGGGACATCGCCCTCGGCCGGAACTACTTCAGGCTGCTCGGCATCGACCGGACACCGCCGAAGGTGTGCAAAGCGCGTTGACGTGAGGCGAGGGTGGTCCTGCCCCCCCGCGTTCTCCGCGTCATACGCAGTCGGTGTCGACGGCGGCGGAGCGGCTCAGGACGCTGCCCTGTTCGACGGGCAGCGAGGGATCGCGCTCCCAGGCGGACCACGAGCCGACGAACAGGCCCACCCGCTGGCCGAGCAGGGTCCCGGCGAACACCAGCAGGGAGCTGGACACCCCGCCGCCGCAGTAGGCACCGACCTCGTGGCCGCCGATCGCACGACGGGACAGGAACCACTTGCGCAGTTCCGTCGGCGATCGGAGCAGTCCGTCGGGTGCGATCAGCTCGGTCGAGTGCGCGTGGACCGCGTGCGGAATGTGTCCGGTCCTCAGGTCGTCCACCACGCCGTTGTACGAGCCGGCCGGCCGTGAGTCGAGCAGTGTGCCGTAGCGGGAGATCTCCAGGACATCGGCGATCCCGAGGACGCGCCGGCCGCCGTCGGGTGGACGTACCGGTCCGGCACCGCCAGGTCGATGCCGTCGAGGACCGTGTGGCCCCGTATGCCTTGCGCAGCCCCTTGTCCGCGATGGCGGGAGGGTGGGAAATCGTCATGCGGCAGAGGTTGCGGCAGGGCGCGTTCAGTACGGTTTCAGCATGCTTTCAGCGCCCTGAAAGCTATTCCAGGGGCCGCTCGCCCGTACCTGGACGAGGCCCTTCGAGGCCGTGCGCATGGAGATGACGCGATGACCCACCACACAGAGAATCGCCTAAGTCAAGACTCTTAATCTCCCGAACACTCTTCGCATCTGATGAAAAATTTACACATCAGATGTGGCGGAAATTCGACAGTCGCGCGATTGACTGCGTAAGTCAATCGATTTACGGTGCTTCTTCCCGGCTATGAGCGGAGGCACGATGACTGCTGATCCGACCCCCGATTTCCCGTTCGACCGCGAGACCCCTCTGGAGCCCCCGCGGCAATGGGCCGAACTGCGCGAGCAGTGCCCCGTGGCCCACGTACGGCTGCCGAGCGGGGACCAGGCCACCCTGCTGACCCGCTACGAGAGCGTCCGGGCGGTCCTGGCGGACCCCCGGTTCGGGCGTTCGGGAGAAGGCGCGGCCCGGATCTCCACCACCGACGACGGCGGCCTCTTCAACCGCGACCGCGGCAGCGGCGACATCCCCACGCAGGGCGCCGGGCACCAGCAGTGGCGACGGCTGCTGAGCCGCTGGTTCACGGCCCGGAAGGTCCAGGAGTGGCAGCCCAGGGTCCAGGCCATGGCCGACGACCTGGTGGACGGTCTGATCGCGGGCGGATCCCCGGCGAACCTCTCGGCCGGTCTGGGCTTTCCGCTGCCGGTGCGCGTCATCTGCGCCCTGGTCGGAGCGCCGGACAAGGACCAGGACAAGTTCGGCCACTGGTCGACCGTCATGCTCACGCTCACGCGCTACAGCCAGGCCGAGGTCGATGAGGCGTACCGGGACTTCGACAGCTATGTCTCCGACCTCGTGGAGCGGCGCCGGACGGATCCGGGCGACGATCTGCTGAGCGATCTGATCAAGGTCACCGACAGCGGCGACGGCCGGCTCAGCACCGCCCAGCTGGTCACCACCGTCCGGGGGATTCTGCTCGCCGGACACGAGACCACCTCGAACATGATCTCGATCATGGTCGCGATGCTGCTCTCCGAGCGGGACCGGTTCGAGGCCGTGACCGCCGATCCGGCGCTCATCCCGAACACGGTCGAGGAAGTCCTCCGCCTGGACACCACGCTGGCGGTCATCGGTGTTCCCCGGTTCGTCACGGAGAACATCGAGCTGGACGGGGTGACGGTGCCGGCGGGGACGACGGTGCTTCCCAGCACACCGGCCGCCAACCGGGATCCGCGCACCTTCCCCGACCCGGACCGCTTCGACCTGGAGCGGGAGAACAGCAACCGGCATCTGACCTTCGGTACCGGGGCGCACTTCTGCGTCGGCCAGCCACTGGCCCGGATGGAACTCCAGGTCGTCCTCTCCACGCTCGCCCGTCGGCTGCCGACGCTCCGGCTGCGGGACTCGGCCGACGACCTCAAGCTCCGTACCGGCGGCATGTCCGGCGGCCTCCAGGACATCTGGGTCACCTGGTAACGCCCCGCCCGTCGGCTCAATCCGTCCGGACAAGGAGAACACGGAGCGCAGATGAAGATCACCGTGGAGGAAGACCTCTGCTGCGGCAGCGGACTGTGCGTGGTCAAGGCCGACCAGGTCTTCGACCAGCGGGACGAGGACGGAGTCGTCGTCGTACTGAACGACAACCCGCCGGAGGAGCAGTACGCCGGGGTGCGCGACGCGGCCGCGGTGTGCCCCACCGCGGCCATCCACCTCACGGAGTGACCGGAGCCGGGAGCCGGTGACCCGTGCGCGTCGCGGCCGCGCCCGGCGTGCACGCCGTACGGGGGCCGCCCCGGTCGGGGCGGCCCCCGTACGTACGACGTGACGGAGCGGTCAGGCGGTCGGCGCGGCGTTCCAGCGCCGCGCGGCGATCGCTCCGCCGTCCACCAGCAGGTCATTGCCCGTGATGAAGGCGGAGTCCGGTCCGGCCAGGAACGCCGCCGCGCTCACGATGTCCTCCGGAGTACCCAGCCTGCGGGCCCCGGACAGGTCCACCATGGACCGGATGTGCGCGCCCGCCGGCCCGTTCAGCTCCTCCGCTCCCACCGCTCACCCAAATGATTCAATCACTCGATTTAAGCGCGCGAAAGCCGCAAAGACAAGTCGGCAAATATACCCGTGCTAAATTAACCGCACACCGCAAAGCGGTTGACTTAACTGTGCCGCGATGTGTGGGAGCTCCACCGGCACCGCCGCCCGAAGGGTCGCTTCGTCCGCACCTTCCACCGTGGCCGTCTCCGTGGTCCGACGCGCGGGCCCGCGCGGGAAGACCGTTCCGCCCCGCGTTCCGGCATGTGATATCTCAAGGTCCATGGAACCGAGAAAGCCAGCGGGGGGCGTACGACTGCCCACACCGGACATGCTGCTGCACACGGCGGAGTGCCTGTTCGCCGAGAACGGCATAGCGACGGTCTCGAACCGCCGTGTGGCCGAGGTGGCCGGAGCGGCCAACAACTCGGCCGTCAACTACCACTACGGGAGCAAGACCGGTCTTCTGCTCGCCATTGTCCGCAAGCACAACGCCGATCTGGAGGCGATCAGGCTCCGCATGCTGGCCGAGGTGGAGGGCTCGGACAACCCCCGCGACTACATCGCCTGCATGGTGCTCCCCATGATCGAGCACCTCCAGCGGCTCGGGCGGCCCACCTGGTACGCGCGCTTCAGCCTCCAGGCGATGACCGATCCGGCCTTCCTCGCGGACTTCACCCGCGAGGTGTCCGACACACCGTCCAACCAGCAGAGCTGGGCGAAGCTCACAGCCCTCTTCGACCGTACGGACCTCGCCACCCTCGGGCACCGGAGCCGGCTGGTCGCATTGGTCGTCTGCCACGCCTGCGCCGACTTCGAGCGTGAACTGGCGCAGGGCAGGACGCGCCCCGGCGGCAGTTGGGACGCCGTGGGCCGCTTTCTGGTCGACGCGGTCACCGGCATGCTCACGGCCCCGAGCACGCGCCCGCCGGCCTGACCCCGCGCGGCGGGCCCGCGGGCCGGGCAGCCGGAACCGGACCGGCCCGCTCAGGCCGGGCGTTGCCCGCGGCCTGCTCGGATCGCCGACCACCCGTTTGTCGACCGGCAGGACCGCGATGGACTTGGCGAGTCCCAGGACGCCGTGCTTGGCAGCGGTGTAAGCGGTGCCGGCCGTGCTGCCGCGCAGGCTCGCCTCGGAGGCGGTGTTGACGATCGCGCCCTTGCCGGCGGCGACCATATGGGGCAGGACAGCCCGGGTGAGCAGGAACGGCGCGGTCAGATTGACGCGGACGACCCGCTCCCACTCCGTGTCGGAGACATCGGCCGCCGCGGACATCCGGTCCATGATTCCGGCGTTGTTGACCAGGACGTCGATTCCGCCGAAGGTACGTACGGCGTTGTCGACCAGTTCGTCCACCACGCTCCGGTAGCTGAGACCGCCGCTCACGGTCACCGCCGTGCCACCGGTGGCGGTGATCTTCCCGGCCATGGCCTCGGCCGTGGCCGCGTTGATGTCGGCGATGACCACCTTGGCGTCTTCCCCGGCGAACCGTAGCGCCGCCGGGCGGGGACACCGACGCCGACATCGGCGGCGGACCGGTCGCACTCGCCCTGATGAGAGACCAGTTGAGCGATATCGCGCTGACCAACGACGACGCGCGCGTGGACGACCTCCCAGCACGCGTCGGTTTCACCTCCGAGAACGCCGCCACCGGCCTGCGCGTCGTGCTGGACGGAGGCCACTCCGCTCTGCCTCGCGAGGACGAAGCCTGGGTCCGCCACCACGGTACGGGTCCGGGCGCCTCCCGTATCAAGGCCGTGTCCAGCGTATTTACAACGTTATAGGGAGGGAGTACGAAGGTTGCGGACGATTCCCAGGACGAGCCGACCGGGACGCATCGGCGGGACCAGCAGTGCGTGAGCGCGCCGGAGCCGGCGCGGTCCGGTCGGAAGTGTGCAGCGCCACGTCACCCCGTGAGCCCCCCATGCACGCCCGCTTCAGGAAGGACGCCTCCCATGGCTTCCCAGGAGCACGACCCGGCATCGGACGGCCCCGCACCCGGCCCCGTCCACGCCCCCGTTCCCGTTCCCGCCCCCGCTCCCGCGCCCACTCCCGTCTTCACCACCTCGCTGTCCCGTCGTGATCTGCTGCGCCGGGGTGGTGCCGCGTCAGCGGCCGCGGCGGCGGCCATGTGGCTGCCGTCGGTGGCGTACGCCGCCGCGGCCCCCCGTACGACGGCCGCCGCCGCGCCGCCACTGGCCGAACCGTCGGCCGGGACGTTCCGTCCGATACGTCCTCCGGCCACCCCGCTGATCGTCCGGTCGCCGTACCTGTCGACCTGGCAGGCGGCCGACACCCTCACCGGCACCTGGCCGAGTTTCTGGAACGGCCACACCACGGCCCTCTGCGGAATCGCCCGGGTCGATGGCATCGCGTACGTCTTCGCCGGTTCGCCGGCCCTGCCGGGCGGGCCGGCCCTCGGCGTGATGACGCAGACGTCGCTGGAGGTGACGGCGACCCGCTCGGTCTACACGCTGACCGGTGGGGGCGTCACACTGACGGTCACGTTCCTCTCGCCGGTGGACCCGGGCAACCCCCGCCGTCAGTGTGTGCCCTTCGGGTACATGACCGTCCGGGCGGCCAGTGACGACAACGTTGTCCACACGGTGGAGCTGCACGTCGACACTTCGGGTGAGTGGGTGCACGGCGATGTGAACACACCGATCACCTGGGCCGGGCAGCGGACCGCCACCATGACCGTGCTCTCCTGCACCCCCGCGAGCCCCGGCGCGCTCCAGGAGAACGGCGACCAGGCGAGTGGGGGCAGCCTGGTCCTGGCCGCGCCCACCGGCGGCGGGCTGACCTGGCGGATCGGCCAGGACACGGTGGTGCGGGCGGCGTCGGCGGCGCAGGGCGCGCTGGACAACACCTCCGACACCGCCCAGCCGCGCGCGATCAAGGACCGGTGGCCGGTGCTGGCCCTCAGCAAGAGCCTTGGCTCCGTCGGCCCCGGTGCCCCCTCCGAGCCGTTCACCGTCTCCATCGGTCACGTACGCACCCCGGCGGTCAGCTATCTCACCGCGCCGCTGGCGCCGTGGTGGACACACTACTGGGGCTCCTGGACCGACATGGTGGACTGGTTCAACAGCGACTACCCGGCGGCGCTGGCCGCCGCGACCGCGCTGGACAAGCAGGTGCACGACGACGCTTCGGCCGCCGCGGGCGGCGGGAGCACCGGCGAACACTACGCGGCGGTCTGCGCGCTGGCGGTGCGTCAGGCGCTCGCGGGCACCGAACTGGTCGACCGGAACGGCTCGCCGTGGGCGTTCCTCAAGGAGATCTCCTCCAACGGGAACATGTCCACGGTGGACGTCATCTACCCCGCGTCCCCGGCGTATCTGTACCTGAGCCCGGAGTATCTGCGGCTGCTGCTGGAGCCCGTGCTGGACTACGCGGAGAACGGCGGCTGGCCGAAGGAGTTCTGCGAGCACGACCTCGGCACCCACTACCCCAACGCGACCGGGCACAACGACGGCGACGAGGAGAGCATGGAGGTCGAGGAGTCGGCCAACATGCTGATCATGTCGGCCGCCCTGGTGCAGCGGCTGCCCGCGGCCGACGCGACCTCGTTCGCCACCAGGCACTACCGGATCCTGCGCCAGTGGGCCGAGTATCTGGTGGGCCACGCGCTCGACCCCGGATACCAGAACCAGACCGACGACTTCACCGGATTCATCGCGCACAGCGCCAACCTCGCGCTCAAGGGCATCATCGGCATCGGCGCGATGGGCGTACTCGCCGGAACCACCGGCAACACCTCGGACGCCGCCCGCTACCGCTCGCTGTCCCGCGGCTACATCAGCCAGTGGGTCACCCTCGCCGAGGACTCCTCCGGCGAGCACCTCAAGCTCGCCTACGACCAGGACGGCACCTGGAGCCTGAAGTACAACGGGTTCGCCGACCGGCTGCTGGGACTGGACCTGGTGCCGGTCGGCGTGGCCGCCCGCGAGGCTGACTGGTACCGGGCGAAGGCGGGTCCGCACGGCGTGATTCTCGACCCCCGCAACCAGTACACCAAGGGCGACTGGGAGATGTGGACCGCCGGCTGGCTCGCCGACCGGCCGGCCGTACGCGACACCCTCGTCGAGGGTGTCTACGGCTTCGCCGACTCCACTCCGCAGCGCGTACCGTTCACCGACTGGTACATGGTCGCCGACGCCACCCAGCGCGGCTTCCAGGCGCGGCCCGTGATCGGCGGCATGCTCGCGCTCGTCGTGCGTCCCACCGCCTCCGCCACCGTCTGGCGGCGCATCCGGAACCAGCGGTCGGGCAAGCTCCTCGCGGTGTCAGGGATGTCGCTCGCCGACTCCGCCGAAGTGACCCAGTGGGAGGACAACGGCACCGCCGACCATCTGTGGACGGTGGTCGACAACGGCGACGGGACCGTACGCATCGTCAACCGCAACAGCGGCAAGGCGCTCGCGGTGCACCGACAGAGCCTGGACGACGGGGCCCATGTCCAGCAGTACCAGGACAACGGCACCCCCGACCACCTGTGGCGGATCGCCGAAGCGGGCGGTGGCTGGTCGAAGATCGTGAACGTACGCAGCGGCAAGGTGCTGGCCGTCGACGGGCGGTCCCAGGCCGACGGCGCGCAGATCACCCAGTGGACGGACAACGGGACGCCCGACCACCTGTGGCGGCTGATATGAGAGGTGTCTCCGGCGTGCGAAGTGTCCGTGGTACGAGACGTGTTCCCGGTGCGGCACATGCCCGTGTGGTGCGAGGCGTCCGTGGGGTGAGGCGCCTCCTGGTCTCCGGGCCGCTGCTCGCCGTCGCCCTGGTCATGACGGTGTCGGCCGGGGTACCGGCCCAGGCCGATCCCGGCCCCCGACCTGCCGCGGCCGAAGCGGCCGTGGTGTGCTCCCTGTCCTGCGACCGGCTGGACCCCTCGCTGGCCCAGCGGGAGAGTTTCCCCGTACCGGACGAGGACATCAACGGGCGGCGGCTGCGCCTGCACGTCTCCGACCCCGACAGCATGGCGTGGGCCAGCGTCGACGACGGGCTGAGCGGGGATTCGGTCTGGCTGGACCGGTCCTGGGACGCGGGTGTCACCTGGGAACCGCTGCTGGGCAGAGCGAGCATCCCCGGCACCTGGACCGGCACCAGAACGCTGATGTACAACCTCACCGATCCCCGTCACCACAAGCGCGGTTGGCTCCGCGCGTGCGGCGACGCGGGCACGGTGGGCTGTACGAACTGGGTCCACCCGACGGTGTGCGACACACTCTGCGACGGTACGGACGCCGGCCGGGCGGCCGGTGACGACCAGCCGGTGCCGTCGGCCACCCTCTACGGCCGCGTCATCAGGCTGCACGTGGACCAGCGCAACTCCATGGCCTGGGGCAGTGTCGAAAGCGGCGGACCGGGTGACGAGATCTGGCTCGACCGGTCCTGGGACGAGGGGGCCACCTGGCCGGACGGCTCCTCGCTCGGCCGCACCGCCGTGCCGGGTGGCGCCACCACGACCCGTACGGCCATGTTCGCCACCCGCGACCCGCGCGGTCTGCTCTACGGCGGCGCGGTCCGCGCCTGCGGCCGGGAGGCCACTCACCAGGAGGGCGGCTGCACAGCGTGGGTACGCCCGGTACCGTCCAGGCCGCGCGCGGCGGCGGATGCCCTGATGGCGTCGTACGACCCCGACCAGGGCTGGTGGCACAGCAGTTGGTGGAACTCGGCGGCCACGCTCACCGCTCTCATCGACTTCGCCCGACGCACCGGCACGCACGACTACGACTGGGTCGTCGCGCGTACCTTCGACCGCAACAAAGGGGTCTTCGCCGCCGGCGAGCGGTCGTCGGACCCGGTCGAGGGACACTTCATCAGCCGGTCCATCGACGACACCGCCTGGTGGGGCATGGCCTGGGTGACGGCGTACGACTACACGCACGACCCCCGGTACCTGACGGAAGCCACCACGATCGCCGAGTACCTCCGCCAGTACTGGGACACCGGCACCTGCGGCGGCGGCATGTGGTGGGACCGCGAACGTACCTACAAAAACTCGGTGACCACCGGACTGTATCTCTCGCTGACCGCGTCGCTGCACCGGCGCGTCGCCGACGACACGGTGTGGGGCGGGCGGGCCGCGGAGGCCGGGAAGTGGTTCCTGTCCAGCGGGCTGATCGACTCGTCCGGCCTGGTGAACGACGGGCTGACCGGGGACTGCCGCAACAACGGCCAGACCGTGTGGAGTTACAACCAGGGGTTGGCCATCGGCGGCCTGACCGAGCTGTGGCGGGGCACCGGTGACGCCACCGTGCTGGACGCCGCGCGGCGGCTGGCCGACTCCGCGCTGGCCAGTACGCGGCTGACGGTGGGCGGGGTGCTCACCGAGAGCTGCGATGTCGGGCAGCGCGCCTGCGACGACAACCAGAAGCAGTTCAAGGGGGTCTTCATGCGGAACCTGGACAGCCTCCGGCAGGCCGCCGACTCCGCGGCGTACCGGCAATTCGTCCGGAAACAGGCCGACTCGGTGTGGGCGGCCGACCGCGACGGCCTCAACAGGCTCGGCCAGCGCTGGGCGGGCGGCGACCCGAACCAGACGGACTGGCGTACGCAGTCCAGCGCCCTGGCCGCCTTGACGGCAGCGGAGTAGCGGCCCGCGCGAGCGGTGGGCGCCATGCCCGGCCCACGTCACGGCCGACCGGCCGGGGGCGTGTGCCGGGCACGGTCAGCGCAGCCTGGGCAGCAGTTGGTCTCCGACGCGGATGGTCTCCTGCTTGTACGGTGTGTCGGAGAGGACGAAGTGGGTGACGCCCAGCTTGCGGTAGTTGTCCAGCGCCGTCGCCACATCGGCGGCGGAGCCGACCAGCCAGGTGGTGGCCGCTCCCTCGCCGCCGACCTTGCCGGGCGTGGTGTACAGGCAGGTGTCGAGAACCTCGCCCCGCGCCGCGAGGCCGATGAGCCGCTCCTGTCCGACGGCGTTCCTGTGGCTCCCCGCCCAGGTGGTCCTCCCCTCGCTCCCCGCCATCTTCGCGATCCTCTCCTCGGCCGCCCGCCAAGCCTCCTCCGTGGTGTCGCGCACCAGCGTGGTGATCCGCAGTCCGAACTGGAGGGGCGTGTGCCGGCGGCCCACCCGCTCGCTCAACGCCTTGAGCCGGTCGACGCGTTCGGCGATGCCGTCCAGCGGCTCGCCCCAGAAGAGCTGGACGTCCGCCTCCCCCGCCGACACCCGTTCGGCGGCCTCGGAGGCACCGCCGAAGTAGAGCGTCGGATGCGCCCTCTTGTCGGTGGTGTACGGGCGTGGCGCGACCGTGGACCGGCTGACCCGGTAGTACTCGCCGTCGTACGTCACGTCCTCCTCCGTCCACAGCCGCCGTACGAGATGCAGGAACTCCCGGGTGCGGTCGTAGCGTCGCGCGGGGTCCCTGAGTGTGTCGCCGTAGGCGGCCGGATTGTCCAGTCCGCTGACGATGTTGACCAGGACCCGGCCGCGGCTGAGCTGGTCGAGTGTCGCCGCCGCCGCGGCGAAGTGGGCCGGCTGCCAGTAGCCGGGGCGGACCGCGATCAGGGGCTTGAAGGTGCTGGTCCTGGCGGCCAGCGCGGTGGCCACGGTGAAGGTGTCCGGGCGCTCCCACCCGGCGCCCAGCAGCGCGCCGCCCCAGCCGTGCGCCTCCGCCGTGCGGGCCAGTTCGGTGGAGTGCTCGATGGAGCCCCAGCCGGTCGTCGTGTCGTCACCGCGGTGGCCCGGTTCGACGGTGTTCGGGATGTACCAGAGGAATTCCGGGCTCATCGTGATTCCGATCTCTGCTTGGCCGCCGCCACGGCGACGCGGGCACGGCCCCGTGCGGAACTGGGGATGTCAGAGGGCGCGCGTGGCCCGGCTCGACAGGGCCACCACCGCGCCGCCGCGCGACGCGCTCGGCCGTGGGCGCGTACGCGCGGCCGCCGGGTGGCCGGGCGTCGGGGGCTGGACGGCGTGGCGCGCGGTGGACCGGAAGGTCAACACTGGGCGCTGGACACGCGCACGAGGTCGACACAGCGCTCGCGGGTGAGCAGCGGGACCTCGTACATGCCACGGAGTCTCTGTGCGATCGACCGGAATGTCAATGCGCGCCGCCCCCTGGCCACACGTGCCTCGATCGCGCGGGCGCCCGACGCGTCACTGTCAAGGAACGCGCGTCGGCCACCGCCTCCTCCGGACACCGACCACGGAGTGAGCGCGTGTTGACTTCGCCCGATGTCCCGTGCTCAATTGGCTTCATGCAGAGGCAACTGCCGTTGGTCACCCGCGGGCACATCGACTTCGGTCGCGTGTGGTCCGCCTCTTGTTGCGCCTGACCCGGCAGCGGGCCGCCTGACCGGCCCTTCCCTCCCTCGGTGACCCCGTCGCGGGCCGAGCACCTCTCCCTCACCGGGCGCACGCTGCCGCCGCACCCCTGCCGCGCCGTTGGTCATCACGCCCGGCTCCGTACCGCGCGCCCGTATCCCGACGCGGCACCCGCACCTCGTACCGGCACCGCGTTCCGCCTACCGCGCACTGCCGCCGTACGGCCATGTCCGTGTGGTCCGCGGCCGTGCGTTCCGTACCGGATTCCTCACCTCCTGTCCCGCACGAAAGGTTCCTCATGCCTGTGGAGTTCCTCGGTATCGCCGCCACCCACGACGGGTCGGAGACGAACCCGCGTTCCGGTGCCGCGTTCGACAAGGAATACACACTCAAGCTCGCCCGCGCCCATGAGGACCACGGCTGGGACCGGGTGCTGTTCGCTTACGGCTCGGGCTCCCCCGACCCGGCGCCGGCCGCCGCGTACATCGCCTCCCGGCTGGACAGGCTCCAGATCCTGCTCGCGCACCGGCCGAATGTGTCATATCCGACGTTCGCCGCGAAGACCTTCGCGACGCTGGATCAGATCAGCGACGGCCGGCTCACGGTGCACTTCATCACCGGCGGCAACGATCACGAGCAGGGGCGCGAGGGCGACACTCTCACCAAGGACGAGCGGTACGCCCGCACCCGCGAGTACATCGAGATCGTCAAGCGCGTCTGGACCTCGCACGAGTCCTTCGACCACGAGGGCGAGCACTACCGGTTCCACGACTTCGTCAGCGACGTCTTCCCCGTTCAGCGGCCCCGGCCCGATGTGTCGTTCGGCGGCTCCTCGGCGGCGGCGTACGCGGCGGGCGGCGCCGGGGCGGACATCTACGCCCTGTGGGGCGAGCCGCTGGAGCGGACGGCGGAGCAGATCGAGTCGGTACGGGCGGCGGCCCGCGCCGCCGGACGCGCGACCCCGCCCCGCATCCAGGCGGCGTTCCGGCCGATCATCGCGCCGACGGAGGAGCTGGCCTGGGAGAAGGCGTACCGGACCGTGGACGCGATCAAGGCCAGGCAGAACAAGGGCCAACGGGTCACCGTACGTGATCACTCCCGGCTGACGCCCGAGAACACCGGCGCGCAGCGGCTGATCTCGATCGCGCGGGGCGGTGAACGGTACGACCGGGCACTCTGGACGCCGACCGCGGCGGCGACCGGCGGCGCGGGCAATTCCAACGCCCTGGTCGGCACGCCGGAGACGGTCGCTCAGGCGCTGCTGGACTACTACGACCTCGGTGTGGACATCATCTCCGCCCGCGGCTACGACCTGCTGGGCGACGCCATCGACTTCGGCCGGCATGTCATCCCGCTGGTGCGGGAAGGCGTGGCCCGGCGCGATGCCGAGGGCGCTCCCCGGGGCCCGCAGACACTGGATCCGCAGATCCTCGGCCCGAGGGCCACCCCCGCGCGGAGCGTCGCCGGTGCGCGGAACGCCGCCGGTCCGCAGAGTGCCGCCGGGGTCGGCCGATGACCTCCGTGGCCGAGCCGGGCGGTCTGACCTGGCTGCGGGCCCGGGTCTCCGATCCGCTGGTGCGTCCGATGCTGCGGGAGCTGGGGGACGAGTACTCCGCCCGGTACGGCAAGGACGCGCACGGCGAGCTGGCCCGCTATCCGAAGGAGGAGTTCGAGCCGCCGCACGGTGTCCTGCTGCTCCTGCTGGAGCACGGCGAGCCGGTGGCCGGTGGCGCGTTCCGCGGGTACGACGCGGCCACGGCCGAGCTGAAGCGCATCTGGACCCACTCAGCGCACCGGCGGCGCGGACTCGCGCTGCGCGTGGTCGGGGAGTTGGAGCGGATCGCCGCCGTCCGGGGCTACCGCCGGATCTACCTCACCACCGGGCCGCGCCAGCCCGAGGCCCGTGGGCTGTATCTGGCGGCCGGGTACACACCGCTGTTCGACACGGACGCGGATCCGGAGACGATCGGCCCGTTGCCGTTCACGAAGGACCTCGCGCGGCAGCGCCAGGAAGTCACGGATCAGCGCGAGGAATTCGCGGATCAACCGGGGAGCATCGCGGGCCGGCCCGGGAAAGTCACCTCCCGCACGCGGAAGGACGAGGGCTGATCCCGTGCGACAGCACCCGGCGTTCCAGGGAGCCGTCGACGAACGGATCGAGGACGGGACGTACGGCCGGACCCTCGACAAGTGGGGAACGCGGGACTCGGCCATCGAGAAATCCCTGATCAGCCCACCCGAACACAAGTAGCCGCAGGAGCCGCCCGAATGGACACCGCAACCGGCGCGGACGCCGCGACCGACGCCGCCGCGACCAGCACCGCCCCGCCCGCAGCCGTACCCTCCCCCGCCTCCGCCCCCGCCTCCGTAGCCGTTGCGGCCGAGCCGTCGGGCGACGATCTCGCCGCGCTGAAGGTCGTGCCCGCGCGCCACTACTGGCGTTGGGCGGCTGGCGCGGCCGCGCTGGTCGTCGTCGCCCAGTTCGGCCACGGCCTGCTCACCAATCCCGGCTGGGACTGGGACACGTTCTTCCTCTATCTCACGGCCGACACCGTACTGAAGGCCGTCTGGGTGACGCTGCAACTCACCTTCTACGGAACGGCGATCGGCTTCGCCCTCGGCATTGTGCTGGCCTTCATGCGGCTGTCGCGCAGTGTGATTCTCCAGACGGTCGCCTGGACGTACATCTGGGCGTTCCGGTCGATCCCGCTCATCGTGCAACTGCTGTTCTGGTTCAATCTCGCCTATCTGTACCAGGAGTTGGGGTTCGGTATCCCCTTCGGTCCGGTGTTGTGGAGCTTCGACACGATGAATCTGGTCGGCGCGCTCTCGGCCGCCGTCATCGGGCTCGCACTGCATCAGGCCGCCTACGCCGCGGAGATCGTGCGTGGCGGGATCATCTCCGTCGACAGCGGACAGCTGGAGGCCGCCGCGGCGCTCGGCATTCCCCGGCTGCGGCAACTGCGCCGCATTCTGCTGCCGCAGGCGATGCGCGGCATCCTGCCCAACGCGGCCAACGAGGTGATCTCCCTCTTCAAGGGCACTTCGATCGTCTCCGTGATGGCCATCGGGGAGCTGTTCTACCAGGTGCAGGTGGTCTACGGCCGCAACGGACGGGTCGTACCACTGCTGATGGTCGCCACGGCCTGGTACATCCTGCTGACCACCCTGCTGTCCCTCGCCCAGTACTACGTGGAACGGCACTTCGCGCGCGGCGCCGAACGCACTCCCCCGCCCACCCCGCTCCAGCGCGCCCGGGCGTTCACCATCAGGATGCGGGCAGCCGCCGCCACCGGAGGGATCCAGAAATGAGCACCGACAGGACGGACAGGACCGGCGACGCGGGCAGCGCCGCCGGCCGTCCGATGGTCGAGGTACGCGGCGTCCACAAGAGCTTCGGCACGCTCGAAGTGCTGCGCGGGGTCGACCTCCGGGTCCGCGCCGGAGAGGTGACGGTGGTACTCGGCCCGTCCGGTTCGGGGAAGTCGACCCTGCTGCGGAGCATCAACCATCTCGAAAAGCTGAACCGCGGTCACGTCTCCATCGACGGCGAGCTGATCGGCTACCGCCGCTCCGGCTCCACGCTCCACGAGCTCAAGGAGCGGGAGGTGCTCAAGCAGCGGCGCCACATCGGGTTCGTCTTCCAGAACTTCAATCTCTTCCCGCATCTGACGGTCGTCGAGAACATCATCGAGGCCCCGGTCTCGGCGCTGCGCCGGCCCCGTAAGGAGGCCGTCGAGCAGGCCGGGGCGCTGCTGGAGCGGGTGGGGCTCGCGGACAAGGCTGACGCGTATCCGCGCCAGCTCTCCGGCGGCCAGCAGCAGCGGGTGGCCATCGCCCGCGCGCTCGCGCTGGAGCCGAAGGTGCTGCTCTTCGACGAGCCGACCTCGGCGCTCGACCCCGAGCTGGTGGGTGAGGTGCTGGATGTCATCAAGGACCTGGCCGTCAGCGGGACCACCATGATCGTCGTCACTCATGAGATCGGCTTCGCGCGTGAGGTGGCCGACACCGTCGTCTTCATGGACGAGGGTGTGATCGTCGAGCAGGGCCCGCCCGTGGAGGTGCTCGACCGGCCGCGGCACGCGCGGACGAAGGCGTTCCTCTCGAAGGTCCTCTGACGCGCCGCCCTCCCTCTCCTCCCCCTCCCCTTCCTCCCTTTCAGCCGACACCCCGTCAAGGAGCCACCGTGCCACCCCGCCGCGCCTTCGCCCGTACCACCGCCGCCGTTCTCGGCCTCGTCACCGCGTTCTCGCTCACCGCCTGCGGCGGCTCCCGCGACGATGCCACCGACAGGATCGATGCCAAGAACGCGGGCGGCGACTCGAAGATCAACCTCGGCCCGGACCAGGACCGGGTCAGCACCCCCAAGGTGGATTCCATCGCCGCCCTCGTCCCCGAGGCGATCCGCGAGCGGGGCACCCTGGAGGTCGTCGGTACGACCGGCACCGCGCCCCCGCTGAGCTTCTACGCCACCGACGACAAGACGGTGATCGGGGTGGAACCGGACATCGCCACGCTGGTCGCGAATGTGCTCGGACTCAAGCCGCACTTCAACACGGTCGACTGGGCGAACATCTTCGTCGGTCTCGACAGCGGCAAGTACGACGTGGGGCTGAGCAACATCACGGTCACCGAGGAACGCAAGGAGAAGTACGACTTCGCCACGTACCGCCTGGACAACCTCGCCTTCGAGGCGAAGAAGGGCGCCGGCTGGAAGGTGAGCGAGCCGGCGGACGTGGCGGGCAGGACCATCGCGGTCGGCTCCGGCACCAACCAGGAGAAGCTGCTGGTCACCTGGAGCGAGCAGAACGTGAAGAAGGGGCTCAAGCCCACCGACATCAAGTACTACCAGAAGGCCACCGACTACTACCTCGCGCTCGGCTCCGGGCGCATCGACGCCTATCTCGGCCCCAACCCGACGGCCGCGTACCACGTGGCGTCCGCAGGACAGAGCGAGATCATCGGTACGTACTCGGGCGGCGGCGCCGATGTGCGGGGCGAGATCGCGGCGACCACGCAGAAGGACAACAACCTGATCAAGCCCATTCAGGAAGCGCTCAACACCGTCATCAAGAACGGCACGTACCAGAAGGTCCTGGACCGTTGGGGGCTGGCGAACGAGGCCATCTCCTCGTCCGAACTGAACCCGAAGGGGCTGCCCAAGACCAACCAGTAGCCGGACGCACGCGGCGGCCCGGCTCCTCGCCGTCAGGCACCGGCGCCTTCCGCGGGCTCGGCCTCGGGCTCGGCCCAGGAGGACAGGAAGCGCAGGCCCTCGTAGGCGGGCGTGCCGGGCTCCGCGGTCCAGACGATGAGTTGCTGATCCGGGTCTTGGCGGCTTCCACGCGCAGCTGCGCGACGGTGTACCGGCCGGCCTTCTTCCGGTCCGGGTACAGCGACCTCATGGCCGGATCCGTGAAGAGCAGCCGGATGTACTGCCGCTTCTTCTCCGGGACCGTCCCGAAATCGGAGATCAGGGCGGCGGCCAGCGGATTCCACGTGAGGACGTCCGTACGGCGGCCCAGAACCATGCCGGGGTCGCCGTGAGATCGTTGAGCAGTCTTCGCAGTTGCGGCTGGCCCTTTTGCACGGTGCGCCGTCGCGAGCGTCCCGTCGCCTTTCCGGCCAGTTCCATCATGCAGTCCCGCTGCTCGTCGCCCAGGTGCAGTACGCGGGCCAGGGCTGCCCGGGATCGCGCGCATGGTGTCGGCCGCGACCGGGGCACCGCTCGGGGTGACCACGCCGATCGTCGGGGACGGGGTCGGCACCATCTCCACCGGGACCCCGTTCGGCCACCCCCGGCTGTTCGAACCCTGCGATCCGCGCGAACTCCTGGGCATCGAGCCCCGGGTGATCCTCACGCACCTCGCCAGCGCCCGTGTGATCACCGCCGTCGCCGCGTGCCTCGGCCATCGGCTCGATCCGGACCGGACACGCGCCGCGGCCTCCTGGGTGAAGTCGGGCCGCCGTACCGCCCAACGCCGCGCCTACCTGCACCACCTGCGCGTCACCCACGGCCCCCGGCCGCCGGTCACGTAGCAGGCCGTCGGTCATGTGGCAGGCAGGTGGTCACGTTGCAGGCGGGTGGGACGGCGACGGGATCGGGGACGCGTCAGGCCGCCGCGCGCGGCTTCTCCGTCTGCGCGATCCTGGCGGCCCTGGTCCTGGGGCCGAAGATCGCCAGGGCGACGGCGCCGAAGATCCAGGTACCGGCGATGAAGTAGAAGACGCTCTGGTAACCGGTGTTGTTGTAGAGGGCCGCGATGATCAGTGGCCCGGCCGCGTTCGACAGCCGGCCCAGCCCGTACGAGACGCCGGTGCCCAGGGAGCGGCTGCGCGTGTCGAAGACCTCGGGGGAATAGGCGTATCCCAGGGCGGTGTAGCCGCGCTCGAAGAGGTTCACGAGGAAGCCGAAGACGACGATCAGGACCGGATTGAAGGTGAGCCCGTAGAGAAGCCCGCAGAACGCGATGACCGTACCGAAGGCGACCAGACACCACTTGCGCTCGAACCGGTCGGTGACCAGCGAGGCCAGGAAGGAGCCGAGCGGCGCGCCGACCGTCGTCAGGGCCACGTAGAACACCGACTTCTCGACGCTGAAGCCCTCCTTGGCCAGCAGGGTGGGTGCCCAGCTGGAGTAGCCGAAGAAGCCGATGGTCTGGGTGACCCACACCACGGTGAGCAGCAGTGTCGGCGC
The DNA here is from genome assembly GCF_036231945.1 of Streptomyces sp. NBC_01429. NCBI lineage: Bacteria > Bacillati > Actinomycetota > Actinomycetes > Kitasatosporales > Streptomycetaceae > Streptomyces > Streptomyces sp. NBC_01429. The sequence continues at coordinate 423,064 of NZ_CP109599.1, forward strand.
GAGGTACTTCTTCTGGAGCAGCAGCCGCAGGGTCGCTCTGGCGGCCGGTGGTTCGTCGACCGGCGGCGCGGGTTCGGGCAACGTGCCCTTCTCGGCGGTGGCTTGGGCCTCCAGCTCGGTCAGGATCGCGTCCGCCTCGGTGTGCCGGCCCCTGTTCTCGAGCCAGCGCGGCGACTCCTTGAGGCTGCGGGCGAAGTAGACGAAGAGCAGTCCGAGCGAACCCCACAGGTAGACCAGCCGCCACGACCAGTCGTTGAGGGGCACCACGGCGCTGGCGATCAGATTGGTGACGGGCGTGCCGCAGATGCCGATGACGATCGCGTACGCCTGGTACTTGCCGCGGAAGGCCGCCGGGTAGATCTCGTTGACGTAGATGACCGCCACGACGGTCATCGCGGAGAGTCCGGCCGAGGTCAGGACCCGGAACACACCGAGGGACACGACGTCCCAGGAGAAGACCGAGGCGAAGGAGAAGACTCCGAAGAACACCGTGGTCATCGTGAGCGCCTTCTTGCGCCCCCACCGGTCGGCGACGCCGCTGGCGATGATCGAGCCGAAGAACATGCCGACGAACGACAGCGAGGTGACGTAAGCCACCTGATTCACGGTGACGCCCCACAGGTTGATCAGCTTGGGTGCGGTGGTCGCGAAGCTGTTGATGTCGGCGAACTCGAAGAAGTAGGCGAAGGACACCACGAGCAGGGTGGTCCTGTGGAACCGGAAGACCGGCAGCCTGTTCAAGCGGTTCAGCGCGTTGGAGTGGGACATGGCGGGCCTCTGTCGGAGAAGGAGGGGAGAAGAGGGAGTGGGGGGGCGAACGGGTCCAGCCGGGAGCGGTGACGGGTGGGGGGCGCGGGGGTGATGACGGGTGGGGGCGGTGACGGGTGGAGGGGGCGCGGGGCGGTGACGGCCGTCAGTTGGCCGATTCGCCGGGCCAGTAGAGCCGCATCGGGTTGTCGACCAGCAGTTTCCGCTGCTGCCCGGAGGTGACCGCGACACGCGGAACGTGGTCGACGAGGAGACCGTCGTCGGGCATGTGGCCGGTGAGATTGGGATGCGGCCAGTCGGTGCCCCACAGCACGTCGTCGGGGAACTCCTCGACGACCCGGCGGGCGAAGGGCACCACATCGGTGTACGCGTGGCGCTCGCCGTCGAGGGCGGGGGGACCCGTGACGCTCAGACGCTCGGGGCAACTGACCTTCACCCAGACGTCGTTGCGCTCGACGAAGCGCAGGAAGCGGCTGAACTCCGGGCCGTCCACCGGCGCGGTCACATCCGGCCGCCCCATGTGGTCCACGACCAGCGGGGTGGGCAGCGAGGCGAAGAAACCCTCCAGTTCGGGCAGGTCGGCGCTCTCGAAGTAGAGGACGACATGCCAGCCCAGGGGGGCGATCCGCCGTGCCACGGCGGCCAGTTCGTCCTGGGGCGCGGTGGTGACGAGCCGCTTCAGGAAGTTGAAGCGGACCCCGCGCACACCCGCCTCGTGGAGGCGGCGCAACTCGGCGTCGTCGATGTCAGGGCGGACAGTGGCGACACCGCGGGCCCTGCCCCCGGACGCCAGGACGGCGTCGAGCATGGCGCTGTTGTCCGCGCCGTGGCAGGTGGCCTGCACGATGACGTTGCGGCTGACACCGAGCCGGTCGCGCAGCGCGAAGAGCTGTTCCTTCCCGCCGTCGCAGGGCGTGTACGTGCGCTCGGGGGCGAACGGGAACCGGTCCTGGGGCCCGAACACATGGCAGTGGGTGTCGACGGCCCCCGGCGGCAGCTCGAAGACGGGCCGGGACGGGTTCGGGTACCAGTCCAGCCAGCCCGGGGACTTGGGGGCAGGTGTGCTCATCGGAACTCCGGTCGTACGGGTGCGAAGGTGGGCGCGGGTGCGTACATGTGACTCAGTCGACGTAGCGAAGGCCGGCGGCCCTGAGCGGCTCACGCATGGCGTACATGTCGAGGCCGAGCTCCCCGGTCGCGAACCGCCGCCGCTTCTCCTCCTCGTTGGCCTCGCGGACCCGGGACGCCTCGGCGACCTCGCCGGCCCGCTCGGCCGGTACGACGACCACACCGTCGACATCCGCGACAACGACGTCACCGGGCCGGACCAGCGCGTTGCCGCAGACGACCGGCACATTGACCGAGCCCAGCGTGGCCTTGACGGTCCCCTTCGCGTTGACGGCCCGGCTGAACACGGGGAAGTCCATCTCCCGCAGCGCGTCCACATCACGGCACCCGCCGTCGATGACCAGACCGGCGCAGCCCCGGGCGCGGACCGAGGTGGCCAGCAGTTCGCCGAAGAACCCGTCCTCGGACTCCGTGGTGCAGGACGCGACCAGCACGTCGCCGGGCCTCAGCTGTTCGGCCGCCACATGCAGCATCCAGTTGTCGCCGGGCTGGAGCAGTACGGTGACGGCCGTCCCGCGGAAGGCGGCGCCGGGGTAGACGGGCCTGAGGTACGGGCGCATCAGCCCGGTGCGGCCCATGGCCTCGTGGATGGTGCTGACACCGTACGGCGCGAGCGCGTCGACATCCGGGCGGGAGGCCCGGGTGACGTTCCGGTGGACGACTCCGAGTGTGTTCATCTGGGGTGCTGTTCCTTCGCTCCGGTCAGCGTCCCTGCTGCTTCAGCAGGGCGTCGAGGCGTGGGTAGACGGTGCGTGCGTTGTGTTCGCAGAGTTCGGCCAGTGTTTCCGGGGGCAGCCCCGCGGCCTCCACATAGCGGCGGGTGTCGTCGAAGTGGTGGCCGGTGCCCGGGTCGATGCCACGGACGGCGCCGATCATCTCCGAGGCGAAGAGGATGTTGCGGGCGGGTACGACATCGAGCAACAGGTCGATGCCGGGCTGGTGGTAGACACAGGTGTCGAAGAAGACATTGCCCAGGACATGCTCCTCGATCGGTGGCCTGCCCAGCGCCGCCGCCAGCCCCCGGAAGCGCCCCCAGTGGTAGGGGACCGCTCCGCCGCCGTGCGGAATGATCAGCCGCAGGCCGGGGAAGTCGGCGAAGAGATCGCCCTGTACGAGCTGCATGAACGCCGTGGTGTCGGCGTTGAGATAGTGGGCGCCGGTGGTGTGGAACGCCGGGTTGGCGCTCGTGCTCACATGGACCATCGCCGGGATGTCGTACTCGACCATCTTCTCGTAGAGCGGGTACCACGAGCGGTCGGTCAGCGGCGGCGCCGTCCAGTGACCGCCGGACGGATCGGGGTTGAGGTTCAGGGCGACGGCCCCGTACTCCTCGACGCAGCGGATCAGTTCGGGGACGCAGGTGGCCGGGTCGGCACCGGGCGACTGGGGAAGCATCGCGGCGGGGGCGAAGCGTTCCGGGTACAGCGCGCAGACCCGGGCGATCAGCTCGTTGCAGAGGGCGGCCCACCGGGCGGAGGTGGGGAAGTCCCCGATGTGGTGGGCCATGAAGGACGCCCGCGGGGAGAAGACCGTCATGTCGATGCCACGTTCGTCCATCAGCCTCAGCTGATTGTCCTCGACACTCCGGCGCAGTTCGTCGTCGCTGATCCGCGGGTCGGCGGGGTCGGGGACGAGCGCGGGATCGGTCAGTCCGGCGATCTGGCGGTTGCGCCACTCCCCCAGCGCCGGGGGCGCGGTGGTGTAGTGGCCGTGGCAGTCGATGATCATCGCTGCTCCTCCTGGGGCTTGTTCGGGTCGTGCGGGTGTGTCGAGCGGATCAGCTGTGGCGGGGGTGCGGGGCGCCGCGGGGGACCATGACGTCGCCGGACATGATCAGCCGAGCGGTGCGCACCAGGGCGGATCTCGTCACGCGTCGCGGGTCGTCCGCGCTCATTCCCAGTGCCACGGTGAACTCGCCGGCGGGGTGTTCCACCGACACGTTGATGTCGGTGCCGGGCGGGACGGTGGCCAGGTCGGCCGCGACCGTTCCGTCGAGCGCGCAGGCGGTGGCGGCGGTGACGGCGGCGAGCACGCCGATCGACTCGTGGCAGATGTGCGGGATGAAACTGCGGGTGCTGATCGCGCCGCCGTGTGCCGGCGGGGAGACGAGCGTCATCTTGGGGTAGTTCTTCGGGGTCACGTCCCCGAGCCCCATCAGCTCTCCGCAGACCAGCCGCAGCGCTTCCAGGTGTTCCCTCAGCCCGGTGTCGGTGTTCAGCGCGCCGACGGACTCGTGACCGGTGCGTCCCAGGTCCGCCGCGCCGACGATCACGAGGGGCTGGCCGTTGTCGATGCAGGTGACATCGACGGGGCCGTAGCCCGGGACCTCGACCCGGTCGCGGACGTTCCCGGTGGGCAGCAGCGCGGAACACACGGAGCCCGCGGTGTCGAGGAAGCCGATGGTGACGGGTGCGGCGGTGCCCGGCACGCCGTCGATGGAGGTGTCCCCCGCGTATTCGACGTACCGGCCTCCCGAGTCCCCCTCCGCGCCCTCGCCCCCGGAAGTACGGCCGGGAGTGCGGCCGGGAGTGCGGATGGAGATCTCGGCGACGAGTCCGGTGTTGAGGGTGAGGACACGTGCCGTCGTCGTATCGCCGTCCGGGACCAGCAGACCCGACTCGACGGCGAAGGGGACCACGGCCGCGAGCATGTTGCCGCAGTTCGCCGTGGTGTCCACGAGGTCACTGCCGGGTTGCAGCTGTGCGAAGCGGAACTCCAGGTCGATGTCGGGCCGGGCGCTGGTACCGACGATGCCGGCCTTGCTCGTCAGCGGGTTCGCCCCGCCCAGTCCGTCGATCTGACGAGGGTCGGGCGATCCCATGGCCGCCAGGAGCACGGCGTCCCGCGCGGTGCGGTCCGTCGGCAGGTCGGCGGCGCGGAAGAACGGTCCGCGTGAGGTGCCGCCGCGCATGAACCAGCAGGGGACGGCCAGCTGGCCGCCGTGCGTCCGTGGCCGCGGGCGGTGGTCGGGGGCGGCTTCGGCCGCCGTGGGCTGCGCCATTGCATTCCCTCCGTGCGATGTCGCTCGACAACTTAACCGTCGACCAAATTGTTGACAATCCATTTGACGAAAAAGTTCCAGGCATTGTTCATGGATGCTGCGGGGCCGGATAGACTGCCACTCGCGCGGCGTTGACGGTCGCCCGGTCGAGGAAGGCGGTAGGGGTGGGGCAGAAACAGGTCACCGGGCTGGAGGGCCGGAGCGTGATCGGCGCGGGGATCCGGGCGGCGCTGGCCGCGGGAGACATGGTCCCCGGACAGCGGCTGATCGAGCAGGAGCTGTCCGAGGCGTTCGGCGCCACGCGCAGTGCGGCCCGCGAGGCATTGCAGGACCTCGCCGCCGAGGGGCTCGTCGAGCTGATCCCCCGCCGGGGCGCGCGGATCCGGGTGGTGCCGGTGGCGGAAGCCGTTCAGATCACGGAGTGCCGTGCCTCGCTGGAGGGCCTGTGCGCCCGGCGCGCCGCCGAGCTGGCCACGGAGCAGCACCACGAGCGGCTGCTGGAGATCGGCGCGGCGATGCGAGCGGCGGTGGCCGGCGGCGAACTCGACACCTACTCCGGTCTCAACCGGCGCCTCCACGATCTGGTCGCCGAGGTGAGCGGGCAGGAGGTCGCGAAGGCGCTGCTGGAACGGCTGAACGGGCAGATGGTCCGCTACCAGTTCCGGCTGGCCCTCCGGCCGGGCCGCCCGGCGCGGTCACTGCCCCAGCACCTGGCGATCATCGACGCGATCGTGGCCGGTGACCCGGACGCGGCCGAAGCGGCGGCGCGGGCTCACCTCAGCAGCGTCATCGAGGAGTTGGGGGCGACCCCGGACCAGGGCCGCTAGGTCACCGATAGGCGCCGGTGGCGACCGCGCGTCACCCTCTTCGGCGGACGACCGCCAGGAGGGCGCTCGCCACGAGTGGATCCCGTGTCGCGGCTGGTTAGGCTGTCACCAGGCGGAAAGGGCAACTGATGGCGACACGGTCCGCGGACACCGGAGCGGAGAACGGACGGGCGCGCAGTCCGCGCGGCCAGGGCGCGCGGCTGCGCCGGGAGATCGTGGCCGCGGTCCAGCACCTGCTCGCGGAGTGGGGCAGCGCCGACAAGCTGACCATGCGGGCCGTCGCCAAAGAGGTGGGCATCTCGGCCCCGAGCATCTATCTGCACTTCGCCGACAAGACCGAACTGGTGTGGGCGGCCCTGGCCGACAGATACGACGAGCTGGTCGCCCGGATGGCCGCCGCCGCCGAGGCCGCCGAGCACCTGGATCCCCGGAGCAGGCTGCGCGCGCAGGCGCATGCCTACTGCCTGTTCGCGATGAGCAATCCCGGCCATTACCGGCTCATGTTCGAAGTGCGTCAGCCGACGGTCGAGCCGTCCAGGATCAGCGGCCACCCCGCCCGGCACATCTCGGCCAGTTTCCGCGCGGGACTCCGCGGCTGCCAGGAGGCCGGATACGCGCTTTCCCTGCCGGTCGAGCAGGCGGCGCAGACCCTGTGGTCCGGGCTGCACGGCAGCGTGGCGCTCCATCACAGCCTCTACCACGACGAGTCGACGGAAGCCCTGACCCTGCTCCTGGCGGACGGGCTGGTCGACTCGCTCGTCACCGGCCCGCCCGGTGTCCCGCCGCTCCCCCGCGCGGCCCCCGCGGAGACCGAGGCCGCGCGCCTGATCCGGGACATCCTGTCGCCCTCGCGCCCCGGGGACCCGCAGCCGTAGAGCTCTCCGGCCCCGGGGACCCGCGGCCGGAGAGCCGGCCGCGGCCTTTCGGCCACATCGCCGTGTGCGCCTGATCCGCATCCCCGAACACGCGGGAACAAGCGGATCACCCCCATCCCCAGAGGCGGTTGCCGCCCCCTCCGGCCAGGAGTACAGTCTCGACTGAACTTAGTTAGGTTACTGGGGCAACTAATTCCCCGGTGCCTGACCCGCGTCGCCCCCAAAGGCTTGACGGAAGTGGACCCCCCATGCGGATTTCCATCGACTTCGACAAATGCTGTGGCGCCGGCCAGTGCGTACTGGCCGCACCCGAGGTCTTCGACCAGCGGGACGAGGACGGCATCGTGATCCTGCTCGACCCCCGTCCGCCGGCCGATCAGTACGAGACGGTGCGGCAGGCCGAGGCCGTCTGCCCCGCCGCCGCCATCAAGGTGGAGCAGTGACGGCCGCAGCCCCCTCCCGGATCACCGTGGTCGGCGCCTCGGCGGCCGGTCTGAGCGTCGCGGAGGGGCTGCGGCGCGAGGGCTACCCGGGCCGGCTGACGCTCATCGGTGAGGAAGCGCATCTCCCGTACGACCGGCCGCCGCTGTCCAAACAGCTGCTGTCGGGCCAGTGGGAGGCGGACCGGCTGCGACTGCGGGATTCCGCTGCCATCGAGGCCCTCGATCTGGATCTGCGGCTCGGCACCCGGGCCGCCGCTCTCGACACCGCCGCTGGCGAGGTCGCGCTCGCCGACGGCAGCCGTGTCGGCCACGACGCTCTCGTGGTGGCCACGGGCGCCCGGGCCCGCAGGCTGCCCGGAACCGAGGGGATCGGCGGGGTGCATGTCCTGCGCACCCTGGAGGACGCCTTCGCCCTGCGCGAGGACGTGGCGGCGAAGCCGCACCTGGTGGTCGTGGGCGGCGGTTTCGTCGGCGCCGAGGCCGCTGCCGTGGCCCGCGCCCTGGGCTGCGAGGTCACCATGGTCACCGACACCGCGCAGCCCATGGGCGACGCGCTCGGCGACGAACTGGGAGCCATGCTCCGCGCCGTCCACACCGAGCACGGCGTACGTGTGGAGACCGGCGTCCTGGTCGACCGGGTGCTCACGGCCGACGGGCGGGCCTCCGGGGTCCGTCTCGTCGACGGCCGCACCATCGCGGCGGACGCCGTTCTCGTCGGCATCGGCGCGCGGCCCAACGTGGAATGGCTCGCCGGCAGCGGTGTCCCGGTCTCGGGCGGGGTGGTGTGCGACGCGACGCTCCACGCCGGATCCGGGGTCTGGGCGGCCGGCGACGTCGCCTCGTGGCCGGATCCGCGCACCGGTGAGCTGGTACGGGTGGAGCACCGCACGAACGCCGCCGAGCAGGGCCTGGCCGTCGCCCGCAACATCCTGGCCGGGCCGGAGCACGCGACCCCCTTCGAGACGGTCCCGTACGTATGGACCGATCAGTACGACCTCAAGATCCAGATCTACGGCCGCACCCGCGACGCCGACGAGGTGCGGATCGTGGAGGGCGGCCTCGCCGAACGCAGGCTGATCGCCCTGTACGGCAGGGACGGCCGGGTCTGCGCCGCGGTCGGCGTCAACATGACGCGGGCCCTGCGGGGTTACCGCCCGCAGGTGGCCGAGGCCGCCGAACTCAAGGAGAGGAGCACACCATGACCGACAGTCAGGATCTCAGGGCCGGCGTGGTCGGCCTGGGCATGATCGGCGGCGGCGTGGCCGTCAGCCTGGCCCGGAGCGGACGTGTTCCGGCGGTCCACGACATCCGGACGGACGCCTCCGCGAACCTCGCCGGTGTTCCGGACCCGCTGGACTCCCCCGCCGAAGTGGCCCGGGCCGCCGACGTGGTGATGGTCGCGGTCGTGAACGCGGACCAGGCGCGTGAGGTGATCGGCGGGGAGAACGGCCTGCTGTCGGCCGCGCGCCCGGGGCTGACCATCGTCCTGCTGGCCACCGTCGCCCTGCCGGCCGTCCACGAGCTGGGGGCCCTGTGCGCCCGGCACGACGTGGGCTTCCTCGACTGCGGGGTGACACCGGGCGACAAGGCCGCCGAGCACGGCATGGTCGCCGTCCTCGGCGGAGAACAGGCCACCGTGGACGCGGCGCGGCCCGTACTGGACGGCTGGGCCAAGAAGGTCGTGCACTGCGGCCCGCTCGGCGCCGGCATGGCCACCAAGATCGCCCGCAATGTCATCACCTACGGCAGCTGGCGCACCGTCTCCGAGGCCGCCGCGCTGGCCCGCGCCGCCGGTGTGGACCCGGCCCGGCTCGCCGAGGTCATCGACACCGCCGACCCCGAGGGCCGCACCCTGCTGCAACTGCTGCGTATGCAAGGCCCCGACGATGCCCTGCCGGACGCCGTCGTCCGGCAGATCGAGCCGCTGATGACCAAGGACCTCGACGCCGCACGCGACCTGGCCGCCACGCTCGGCGTCGACGTCCCCCTGGTGGATGTCGTCCGCACCCGGGCCCGTCAGACGCTGGAGCTGGCCGAGCAGCCGCCCGCGGCCGGCGACGATCTCCACCGGTTCGGCCTGGACATGATGGACCAGGTCTACGGACCCGGCTTCAGCACCGCGGTCCAGGGGGCCGGCGATCCCTTCACCGACCAGACCGTCGACTACCTCTTCGCCCAGGTCTGGGGGCGCGAGGGCCTGTCCGTTCGCGACCGCCGCCTGCTCACCCTCGGCGTCGCCGCCACCGTCGGCCGGGCGGAGCTGATCCAGATCATCGCCAACGGCGGCCTGGTCAACGACGAGTTCACCCCCGACCAGCTGCGTGAGGCCGTGCTCCATCTGGCCGTCTACACCGGCTGGTGCAAAGCCACGGCCACCCACGCGGGCATCACCGCCGCCATCGACGCGCACACCGCGGCGCAGCCCCCCACCGCGCAGGAGCAGAAATGACCGAGTCCCTCAGCAAGCAGCCCGTCGGCGACCAGCCCCTCATCAGCCAGCCCGTCACCCGCGACCCGCTCAGCCCCCTCGACCCGCCCGCCGAGTACACCCGGCTGCGCGAGGACCAGCCCATCGTCAAGGTGCGCTTCCCCAACGGCTCGGCCGGCTGGATGGTCACCCGCTTCGAAGAGGGCAGCCAGGTCTTCAACGACCCGCGGCTGAGCGCGAGGCGTCCGCGCCACGACACGCCCGAGGGAGAGGTCGACGAGGCCGACGACAGCGCGCCGTTCGACGTGGGCTTCGTCATGATGGACGAACCCGAGCACGGCGCCTACCGTCGGCTGCTCACCGGCCGCTTCACACCGAAGGCCGTCCAGAACAAGCTGCAGCCGTACATCGACAAGATCGTGGACGAACACCTGGACGCCATCGCCGCCGGGCCGGAGACGTTCGACTTCGTCGAGGCCATGGCGCTGCCCATCCCGTGCCTGGTGATCTGCGAGCTGCTCGGCGTCCCCTACGAGGACCGCGACGGCTTCCACGAGGCCACGGTGGACCTGATGGACATGGGCAAGAGCCGCGAGGTGCGCGACAAGGGCGCCCACTGGCTGATCCGTTACATCACCGGCCTGGTCGCCGAGAAGCGCCGGACCGGAGCCACCGACGGCATCCTCGCCGAGCTGATCAACAAGGCCGACGGCGAGGACGCGATACTGAGCGAACGGCAGCTCATCGGCCTGGGCGTGCTGCTGCTGTTCGCCGGGCACGACACCACGGCCGCCATGATGGGCCTGTCCACACTCACCCTGCTCACGCATGACGAGCAGCGCGCGGAGCTGATGGAGCATCCGGAGAAGATGGGCACCGCGGTCGAGGAGCTGATGCGCTACCTGACCATCGTCCAGTTCGGCCTGGGCCGGGTGGCGAAGGAGGATCTGGAGATCGGCGGCGCGCAGATCAAGAAGGGCGAGCTGGTGGTGGTCGCGATGAACGCCGCCAACCGTGACCCCCGCGCCTTCCAGGACCCCGACACCCTGGACATCGACCGCAAGATGGCCCGCCACATGGGCTTCGGCTACGGCGTCCACGCCTGCCTCGGCCAGAACGTCGCCCGGGCCGAGCTGAAGACCGTCCTGCCCAAGCTCTTCCAGCGCTTCCCGAACCTGCGGCTCGCCGGCTCCCCGGAGGAGGTCCCCATGGACTTCACCGGCACCAACTACGGCGTCCGCAAGCTCATGGTCACCCGCTGACCTTCCGCCGTCCGACGACTCGCCGGGCAGGACCGGGCTCCCGTGCCGGTCCTGCCCGGTCGGCGTTCGCCGCCCCGGGGAGAGTCAGCCGCGCAGCGACGCGGCGGGTGTGCTCGGGTCCGTGGCCCCGTCCCGGCGCGCGTCCGAGCCGCGTGCGATGTGCCGTGCGTACAGGACGGCGAAAATGGTCAGGAGCTGGCAGAGGACGACGAAGAGGACGACGAGCCAGGGGCCGCCGCTGACGGCGACGAGGGCGGTGGCGATGAACGGCGTGGTGCCGCCGAGCAGCATGACGTTGAGTTCACGGGACGCGGCGATCGCGGTGAACCGGTAGCGCGTCTCGAAGAGTTCGGCCAGGAAGGCGGACTGTGAGCCGAGCATGGCGCTCTGCCCGACCCCGTACGCCACGGCCATGGCCAGGACGACGACGACCGGCTGCCTGGTGTCGAGCATCAGGAAGAAGGGCGGGATGTAGAGCGCCGTGAAGACGGCCCCGCCGGCCAGGACGGGCATCCGGCCGATCCGGTCGGAGAGAAGGCCGAAGAGCGGGACGGTGAAGATGCTGGTGCCGGTGGCCGCGATGACACCCACGGTGGCCACGGTCGCGGACATGTCGAGTGTGTTCTTGATGTAGCTCAGCGAGAACGTGTTGACGAGGTAGCCGGCCACGTTCAGTCCGGAGCCGCAGAGCAGCCCGATGACGAGCTGGCGGGGGCTCTCCCGCAGCGCCTGTATCAACGGGATCTTCTTCGGGGCGGCAGCCGTCCCCTGACCGGCGGTCTTCTTGGCTTCGAGGAACTCGGGGGTCTCCTCGATCCTGCGGCGGATGAAGAGGGCCACACCGAAGATGACGAAGCTCGCGAGGAACGGGACGCGCCAGGCCCAGTCGAGCAGGACGTCGCGCGGTACGGCGCCCAGGATGGCGAAGAACCCGGTGGACAGGACGAAGGCGAGTCCGACGGACGCCTGGGAGAACGAGGTGTAGAAGCCCCGGCGGTGTGCCGGTGTGTACTCCGACACGGCGGTGACCGCTCCGGCGAACTCGGCTCCCGCGCCGAGCCCCTGGAGCATGCGGGTGAGGGCGAGCAGGATCGGCGCCCACACTCCGATGGTCTCGTACGTGGGCAGCAGTCCGACGGCGACGGTGGCGGCGCCCATCAGGGTGATGGTGAAGATCAGGACGGGCTTGCGGCCCACCCGGTCCCCGACGTGTGCGGCGAGCAGGCCGCCGAGGGGCCGGACGAAGAAGGCCACGGCGAAGATGGCGAAGGAGGCGAGTGTGCCGGCCACGGTGGACTGGTCGGGGAAGAACAGGGGGCCGAACACCAGGGCCGAGGCGGCTCCGTAGAGCGCGAAGTCGTACCACTCGATGACCGTGCCGATGGAGCTGGCGATGACAACTCTTCTGGTGGCCCGCTTGTCGTACACGGGTGGAGAAGGCGGCTGCTGTGTCACGGTGACTCTTTTCTGGATCGCTGTTGCTGTTCGTCGTTGAAAGGCAGAACGCGACGTGGGTCGATGAGCACCTGGCCGGGGCCGCTCCCCCGCACGCTCGGCGTGCGCGGGGAAGGGCCGGCCGCCCGGCACGGCGCCGGGCGCCGCGCGGGTACTGGGGAGGGGGGAAGCGGAAGGCGGTACGGGGCGACGCGGGACGGGGTCCTCAGCGCGCGGCGACCGCCTGCCGGAGCGCGGGGAGCGCCTCCGGGTCGGAGAGGGCCGAGCCGACGGCGACACCGCGGCAGCCGGCGGCGAGGAACGCGGCGGCGTTCGAGGCGTCCACCCCGCCCGTCGCGACGAAACGCGCCGTGGGGAACGGGGCGAGGTGGGCGGCTATCCAGTCGGGGCCCAGTTGTTTCGCGGGGAACGCCTTGAGCCAGGTGTGGCCGGCGGCGAGGGCCGTGGCGATCTCGGTGGCGGTGGCCACGCCGGGCAGGTGGGGCAGGCCGAGGCGCGCCGACCCGGCGACGACCTCGGGGTGGAACCCGGGCGCCACCGTGAAGGCGGCGCCCAGGTCATGGACGGCGGTCAGCTGTTCGACCGAGGTGACCGTACCGGCACCGATCCGTTTGCCGAGGGGCGCGGCGGCGGCGATCGCCGCGCGCAGCGCGGGGAACGCGTCGGGGCTCTGTACGGGGACCTCGACCAGCTCCACTCCGAAGTCCCAGGCCCTCTCGCACATCTCCACCGTCTTTTCGGGGGTGAGATTGCGGAAGATGCCCAGTACGGGGTTGCGTGCCAAGTGGTCCCGGAAGAATTCATCGGTTTCCACGGTCGTCTCCTCTCCAGCCGAGTCTTTGGGACACCCGCTGAGCGGCGCGGCGGAACTCCTCGATGTGGCCGCGGAGTTCCTCCAGCGGCGCCGCGGCGCTCAGCGCGGTGATCGAAATGCCATGGGTCGCCCTGCCCCGGGCGTCGAAGACGGGCAGGGCGACGCAGTTGATGTAGTCCTCGTGTTCGCCGTTGTCCTCGGCCCAGCCGCGGGACCGGGTGAGGTCCAGCTCCGCTTCGAGGGTGCTCCGGTCGGTGACGGTGGTAGGGGTGTACCGCTCGTACGTCGCGTGGTCGAGGATGCGGGAGCGGGTCGCGTCGTCCTGGAAGGCGGCGATGACCTTCGCCACGCCCGCGGTGTGTGTCTGTGCCGGGAGCCCGATCCGGGACCCCATGGCCACACTGCCGCGTCCGTCGATCTTGTCGACGTAGATGATGCCGTCCCCGACGAGTTCGCCGAGGTGGACGGTGTGTCCGTACCGTTCGCTCAGCTCCTGGAGGACCGGCCGGGCCAGTGAGCGGGCCTCGACCTGGTCGAGCGCGAGCTGGCCCAGCGCGATGAGCTGGAAGCCCATGGCGTACCCGCCCTCGGGCAGCCGCCGGACGAACGCGCCTTCCTCCAGGGTCTGGAGCAGGCGCAGCGCGGTCGACTTGTGGACCCCGAGCCGTTCGGCGATCTCGCCCAGTGAGCGGGGCCTGTCCGAGACGAACCCGATGATGTCAATGGCGCGCGCTACGGTCTGCGACACGGATGGCCTGCCCTTCGATCGGCGGTACGGATGACGTACCGGTGTGCGGCGGACCATTCTCCAGCAGGGCGACGGCCTGGTGGGCGGGCGGCAGGTCGGCGTGATCGGAGGACGACATCAGCACCTGGGAGGCGGCGTAGTGGCCGAGCCGCAGCCGGGTCTCCTGGTCCCGGCCGTCCAGCAGTCCGCTGAGCCAGCCCGCCGCGAAGGCGTCGCCCGCGCCGACGGCGTCGACGACCTCCACCTTCCGCGCCGGTGCGCGGAAGAGGCCGTCGGGGGTGAAGGCGACCGCCTCGACGGCGGCGTCCTTGACGACGAGGTGGGCGGGTTCCGGCAGCAGGTCGCGCACGCTGCGTGCGTCGGAGGTCCCCCACAGCGCCTGGGCCTCGTCCCGGCCGACGAAGACGATGTCGCTGCGCCGGGCCAGGTCGAGGAGTTCCGCCGGGCCCCGGCCGGGGCCCCAGAGGACGGGTCGGTGGTTGACGTCGAAGCTGAGCGGGGCCGGTCCCAGCGGGCGGTCGCGCACCAGGTGCCGTACGAGGTCCAGGCTCTGCCCGGAGATCGCCGCGGTGATGCCGGACAGGTGGGTGAGACGGGCGGGCCTGGTGCGCCAGGCCGCGATGTCGCCGGTGTGCATCGCGGTCGCCGCCGAACCGGTCCGGTAGTAGAAGACCTGGGTGCCCTCGTCGGTGGGGTGCTTGAAGTAGACGGCGGTGGGACGCACCGCGTCGCGCCGTACGAGCCCCACGTCCACGCCCTGGCCGCGCAGTGTGCCGGTGATCAGTTCGCCGAACGGGTCGGCGCCGACGGCGCCCGCCCAGGCCGTGGTGTGGCCGAGCCGGGCCATGAGGGCCGCGACGTTCGACTCGGCCCCGCCGGGGCGCAGTACGAAGGTGTTGTCGGTGGTCAGCCCGCCGCCGTGGCTCGGTGTGACCATCACCATCGTCTCGCCGATGGCGAGCAGGTCGAGCGGGGCCGCGGTGGGGGTGTCCGTGGTGGGAGTGCCCGTGGTGGGAGTGCCCGTGGTGGGAGTGCCCGTGGTGGGAGTGCCCGTGGTGGGAGTGCCCGTGGTGGGAGTGTCCGTGGTGGGAGTGTCCGTGTCCGTCATGACAGCGCACCGCTGCGGACGGTGTTCCTCGGCGGGATGCCGTCGAGGCATCCGACGAGGTTCTCCACGACCTCGGCGGCCCTGTCCTGGTAGGTGTTGTCGGCCGTGCCCGAGTAGTGGGGGGTCATGATGACGTTGTCCAGCTCCGTGAAGGGGTGGGACGAGGGCGGAACGGTGCCGCCGGCGGCCGGGGTGGTCCACACGTCGAGGGCTGCGGAGGCGATGGTTCCGTCCCGCAGCGCCGTGTAGAGGGCCGCCTCGTCGACCACGGCTCCCCTCCCGACGTTGACCAGCGTGCCGCTCGCGCCCAGCCGCCGGAGGCGGGCAGCGCCGATGAGGCCGCGGGTCTCGTCGGTGAGCGGGCAGGCCACGACCAGGACGTCGCAGGCGTCGATCAGTTCGTCGAGCGCGTCCATGCCGTCGGTCCACTCCAGGTCCGGGTCGGTGGTGTCGCGGTGGCGCGCGGAGCGCCGTACCCCGATCGGCACCATGCCCACGGCCCGGGAGAGCCGGGCGATGGCCCGGCCGATGTGTCCCAGGCCGATGATGCCGACGACGGTGCCGGGCAGAGTGGCGAACAGCGGCGCCGTGGGGTCGGTCATCCGGGTCCGCCAGCGCCCCTGCCGCAGCTCCGCGTCACGCCACAGCAGGTGGCGGCGGGCCGCGAGGGTGACCATCAGGACGTGCTCGGCGATGGAACGGCCGTGGCCGTAGGCGTTGGCGACCGTGACGGAGGCGGGCAGTGCGTCGAGCGCCACGTGGTCGGTGCCCGCGGCGGTGATCTGGAGGAAGGCGAGGCCGGGGCCGGCGGCGCGGGCACACTCCTCGTCGAAGTGGACCCCGACATAGGCGTCGGCGCGGCTGATCCCTTCGAGGAGCCGGGCCCGGTCGGTGAAGGGGACACGGGTCAGTTCGACGGTGCGGCCGGCCAGGTCCGCGCTGTCGCGCAGGTACGGCCAGACGTTCTCGTCGGAGACGACGACGCGCATCTCAGCCCCCGTCCGGCCGGTAGGCGCTGTTGTCGATGTACATGCGATTCCAGACCGGTGTGACGACCAGTTCGTTGACACACACGTGGGGCGGCAGCGCCGTCACGGAGGCGACGACGTCCGCGACGTCCTCCGGGACGAGCATGCGGGCGATCTCCTCGGGCGGCGGCGGGACGGGCCGGGTGCGCAGAATCGGTGTGTCCACCTCCCCGGGACAGAGATGGGTGGCCCGCACTCCGTGGCGCCCCTCCTGGTCGTTGAGCGTCTCGACCAGCGAGCCCAGCGCCGTCTTGCCGGCGCTGTAGGCGGCCCCGGCCGCGGACATGTAGTGCCGGCCGGCCCAGGAGGACACGACCACGATCTGGCCGAAGCCCGCCGCTCTGAACCCGGGGAGGACCGCGAGCACGCAGCGCACCACCGCGTTGAGGTTGGTGTCGACGACCCGGTCGAAGTCTTTGCCGGTCAGCTCCGCCCACCAGCGGTTGGGCACGTTGGTGCCGGCCGAACAGACCAGCACCTCCAGTGGTCCGGCGCCGTCCGCGGCGGCGCGGTGGGCCGCCGTCACCGACTCCTCGTCCGTCACGTCGACCGGTACGGACACGGCCAGGCCGCCCGCGGCGGTGATCTCGGCGACGGTCTCCGCCAGCAGGGCTTCGCGTCGGCCGGAGACGGCGACGCGGTAGCCGTCGCGCGCCAGGCGCAGCGCCGTGGCGCGGCCGATGCCGCTGCCGCCGCCGATGACCCAGGCGCCCCGGGGCGCGGGGGCTCCGCCCGTGCGCGTCGTGTCCGTACTCGCTGTTTCCGTACCCGCTGTTTCCGTACCCGCTGTGTCCGTCATGCGTTCCCCTGGTTTCCGGAGGTGTGGCCCGGCTCGATCAGTACCTTCACACTGCCCTCGCCACCGCCCGCGGCGGCGAGCGCGTCCGCCGCCTCGTCGAGCGGGAAGGTGCGGGTGGGAAGGGTGGACAGCCCCAGCTCGTCCGTCTCGATGAGGCCGATCGCCGTGATGAAGTCGTCGCGGGTGTACACCCGGGTGCCGATCAGCCGGTGTTCGGCGAAGTTGACCGTGCGGAGGTCCACCGGCGGCGGTGTCTTGTAGACGCCGACGACGACGATGGTGCCCTGGATCCGGGCCGCCCCGGTGAGCTGGAGCGCGACCGACGGATGCCCCGCCGAGTCGAAGACGAGGTCGGCGCCCTCGCCCCCGGTGCGCTCCCGGATCAGCGCCGGGGTGTCGTCACCTGCGGCCAGTGTGGCGAAGCCGTACCGTTCCGCGATCTCGCGCCGCCAGGCGTTGGGCTCGACGATCAGCACGTCCCCGGCCCCGCCGCGGCGGGCGACCAGCGCGGTGAACAGCCCGATCGGGCCCGCGCCGAAGACCACGACGGTGGCGCCGGCGGTCAGCCCGGAGCGGGCCACCGCGTGCACCGCCACGGCCAGTGGTTCGGCGAGTGCGGCCAGTCCGGGCGGGACGGCCGGCGCCACCGGGTGGACGGCGGCGGCGCGTACGGAGACGTACCCGGCGAGGCCGCCCGGCTCGTCCACTCCGTACAGACCGAGCGCGGCGCACACGTGGGCGTTGCCGGACGCGCAGGCGCGGCACGGCGGTACGGTGCCGCGGTCCGCGCAGGCGATCAGCGGCCGTACGGCGACCTGGGTGCCGACCGGCGGGGCGTCGGCCGTGCCGGACGCCGCGACCGTACCGACGAACTCGTGGCCGAGGATCACACCGGGCTCGGCGCGGGCGTGCTGACCGCGCAGGATCGCCAGGTCCGAGCCGCACACTCCGACCCGGGTGACCTCGACCAGCACGCGGCCCGGCGGGACGGGCGGGACGGGCGCCTCGTGCTCTTCGAGGCGGCCGGGTCCGGCCCACGACACGGCGCGCATCGTGCCGGTGCCGGTGTCAGAGCCCGTGTCGGAGCCGGTGTCCGTGTCCGGGCCCGATGGGGTGTCCGATCCGGTGTCCAAAACGTCCTCCTGGTTGCGTATGTTGCAATGCCTTAGCGGCATGTGCAAAACATAGGTCGGTCGGGTTTAAGGTGTCAACGGCCCGGACGGGTATGCCGACCGGAGAGAGGACAGATCCGTGGAGATCATCAACGTCGAAGCACGACACGTCGCCCGGTCGATGTGGGGCAACTTCTGGCAGCAGCAGAAGAGCGTCAGGGGGCCGAGCCCGATGAACGGATTCGCGCGCCGCGGGGACGGCTGGTCCTGGTACACCTGGCCACAGGGCATCGTCGTCGTACGCGTCACACTCGCCGACGGCACCACCGGCCTCGGCTACTCCGAGGACGGCATCGGGGCGGCCACACTGATGGTCAACGAGCACCTCGGGCGCATCGCCACCGGGCTCGACGCGCAGGCGACCGAGCAGATCTGGGAACAGCTGTACCGGTCGTCGATCGTGTACGGCCGCAAGGGCGCGGCGATCGAGGCGATGAGCGCCATCGACATCGCGGTCTGGGATGCCGTGGGCAAGTCACTGGGCCGGCCGGTCTACCAGCTGCTGGGCGGAGAACACGGCAGGGAGGTCCGCGCGTACGCCAGCAAGGTGCAGCCCGACGACGATCCGGCCGAAGTCCGGCGCATGGCACGGGACTACGCGGAGCGGGGCTACACGGGGGTCAAGGCGAACTGGCCGTACGGTCCGGCCGACGGGCGCCGCGGGCTCCTCGCCAACCTCCGCCATATCGAGGCCGTTCGCGACGAGTTGGACGACGACATCGAGCTGATGAGCGACGCCTACATGGGGTGGGACCGCGCGTTCGCCGTCGAGATGCTGCGCGGCCTGTCGGGGCTCGGCCTGCGCTGGGTCGAGGAGCCGCTCGTCCCGGACGATGTGGCGGGCCACGCGATGCTCCGCGACCTGGGCCTGGTGCCCATCGCGACCGGCGAGCACGAGTTCACCCGGTACGGCTTCCAGCACCTCATCGACGCCGGAGCGGCGGACGTGCTGCAACCGGACGTGCACCGGGTCGGTGGCATCACCGAACTGCGGCGGGTGTGCCAGATGGCCTCCGGCGCCGGTCTCGACGTCATCCCGCACGTCTACTCGGCGGCCACCCTGCACGTCGTGCTGTCACAGCCGGGCTGCACCTGGATCGAGCACCTCACCAACCCGTCCTACTGGGGACAGGACCAGCGGGTGGAGCCGCTGTTCCTCGGGGAGCCCGAAGTGATCGACGGACGGCCGCAGTTGCCGACGGAGCCCGGCATCGGGCTGCGGGTCAACGAGAAGGCCATGCCGGAGCTGGCCGACTGGGCGTAGCCGAGGGGGCCGCGGGCGCGATCGGTGACCGACGCGATCGGTGACCGAGCAGACAGCGGCTCAGGTCGTACGGAGTCCGGGACCCGGGTCGGGGTGGGCAGGCGCCGGTCGGCCTGCCCACCCCGGGTGCTCGTGAGCCCGTGACTCAGAGCGTGATCATGACCTTGAGAGCTTCGCGCCGGTCCATCGCCCGGTAGCCCTCCGGTGTCTCCGCCAGGGAGACGGTGCGGTCGAAGACGCGGCCCGGCTCGACGGTGCCGTTCAGGACGGCGGGCAGCAGTTCGTCGATGTAGGCGCGCACCGGGGCCGGT
This sequence comes from Streptomyces sp. NBC_01429, assembly GCF_036231945.1. NCBI lineage: Bacteria > Bacillati > Actinomycetota > Actinomycetes > Kitasatosporales > Streptomycetaceae > Streptomyces > Streptomyces sp. NBC_01429. The sequence goes on from NZ_CP109599.1 coordinate 442,495, forward strand.
CCGCCGGTGAGCGTGACGTTCGGGCCGAACAGGCTGCCGAAGCCGACCGGGGCCTCCTCGTACTGCGGGACGCCGACCCGGCTGATCACACCGCCCGCACGGACCGCGCCGACGGCCATCTCGTAGGCCGGCAGATGGCCGACGGCCTCCAGTACGGCGCGGGTGCCCTGGCCGCCGGTCAGCTCGCGGACCTTGGCGATGCCCTCCTCGCCGCGCTCGGCGACGACATCGGTGGCACCGAAGAAGCGGCCCAGATCGGTGCGGTCCTTGTGCCGCCCCATGAGAATGATCCGCTCGGCGCCGAGCTGCCTGGCCGAGAGGACCGCGAGCAGACCGACGGCGCCGTCACCGATGACGGTGACGCTGTCGCCCTGCCGGACGCGGGCCTGACGGGCCGCGTGATAGCCGGTGCCGTAGACGTCGGCCAGGGTCAGCAGCGACGGCAGCAGCGCGGAGTCGACGTCCTTGGGGAGCTTGACCAGCGTGCCCTGCGCCTGCGGGACGCGGACGGCCTCGGCCTGGGCGCCACCGACACCGGCGGCGAAGAAGCCGCCGTTCGGGCAGGAGGTCTGCAGGCCCTCGCGGCAGTACTCACAGGTGTTGTCGGCGAAGGCGAACGGGGAGACCACCAGGTCGCCACGGCTGAGGCCGGACACCTCCGAGCCGAGTTCCTCGACGACGCCGATGAACTCGTGGCCCATCGGGGCGGGCCCGTCCGCGGCGGACAGGCTGTGGTACGGGTGCAGGTCGCTACCGCAGACGCAGGAGCGTACGACGCGTACGACCGCGTCGGTGGGCTGCTCGACGACCGGGTCCGGGGCATCCTGGACGCGCACGTCGCCCGCTTGGTGCATGAACGTTGCCCGCATGGGGAGATCTCGCTTTCTGAATGATCAAGAGAATGGTTCCTGCCCGTGGCGGCGATCCGGCCCGGAGGTCAGTGGCTCCGGGTCCGGGGGCCGCCGTACTCGCCGGCGGTGACCTTCTCCAGCCAGGTGGTCTCCGGCCGGTCGTCACCCGGGCCCTCCCACAGGGCCAGATGCTGCATGAAGCGCTCCGGCGTCGCGCCGTGCCAGTGCTCCTCGCCGGGCGGGCAGGTCACCGTCTCGCCCGGACGGGCCTCGAAGACCGTGCCGTCCCGGGTGCCGATCAGCGCGACTCCCTCGACGACGTGCAGGGTCTGCCCCACGGCGTGGTGGTGCCACGCGGTGTGCGCGCCCGGGGAGAACCGCACCATATTGGCGCGTATCCGGGAGGGCTCCTGGCCGGCGTGGATCACGTCGAACCACACGTCCCCCGTGAACCATTCCTCGGGGGCCTTCGTGGTGGGCCCCTGCTTGACGAACTCCATCGGTGTCTTCTTCTTTCAGGTGCGGGTGACGTCTCCGTGGCCCGGGAGCGGGCTTCAGCGCGCGGCCGCTTCCGTGGCCGCGTGGGTGGTGTCCGTGGTTCCGATGATGTCCTTCAGCAGGCCGAGGGCACTCATGGAATTGGGCCAGCCGGCCTAGAACGCCAGGTCGGTCAGTGCCTCGACGGGTTCCTCGCGACTGAGCCCGTTGTCCATCGCCGGTCGCAGATGAAAACCGAGCTGCTCGGTGCGGTACGGCGCCGCCGGCGTCGTCACGGTGATCAGGCTGCGGTCCCGGGGCGAAAGCTCCGGTCGCTCCCACACGTCCCCGAACAGAACCCCGTCCGTGAGTTCCACCATTTTCGGCGCAAGATCACCGAGCGCCTTCTGAGCCGCGGATCCATTTTCCGGCACGACGGCATTCCTCTCACATCTCACCGGCGCCGAGAACGCTGCCGGGACGAATTCCGGGGATAAAACTCTCGCACCGTGACGCGACAGCGAAAGCTGCGGCCCACGCCTCCTGCCGCACCATGTTCTCGCCCATACTGGGGCGATGGAGACCATGGTGTTCATGACGCTTCCCGGACTGGTCATCGCGCTGACCATGGTGGCCTTCGTCGATCAGCTCCTGCTGCGCGCCGGGCAGTCGGCGCTGCTGCTCCGTGACGACGAGGAGGACGGCGCCCCGCCGCACCGGACCACGGTGGATCTGGACGGCGGTACGGCGGTCATACGGATGCCGAGCACACCTTAGGGCGCTTGCCCGGGAAGTCCCGCCCGGCGCCGGTACAGGGTCGCCAGTACCACCGCCGCCACCACCGCCACCGCGCCGCCCACCGCCCATACGGTGGGGTTCCGGTAGAACGGGGCGGGCGACGCGTCGAGCGGGATGACGGCGGTGTCGTTTCCGGGGGTGCGGTCGTAGGGGTTGTACGTGCGGATGGTGCCCCGCGCGCCGGGGACCTGCCGGTCGATCCGGATGTGGAAGTCGATGGCGGTCGTCCCTCCTTCGTGGCGCGCCTCGTGGAAGTTGTCGTAGCCGATGTCGCAGACGAACGCCCCGCCGGGCTTCTTCGGCCGCTCGCACGCCCATGTGCCGCCCGAGTCCTCGAAGGTGTACGGGATGGAGGTGACGGTGGTGCCCTCCGGCGGAACCACCTCGAAGCCGCCCATCACGTCGGGGTCCATCCCCGCGATGCTCCTGAGCCGGCCGGGGCCGTGGTCGCGCAGTCCGAGCCGTACCTTCACCGTGTCACCGACCCGGCCCCGGACGGTTGCCGTGAGCGCCTCGTAGTCGGCCTGCACGGTGGTCTCGACGTGGACTTCGCTGCTGCCGTTCGTGAGGCCGCGGCCGGCCGTTTCGGTCAGCGACAGCGGGGCGCCCGTGCCGCGCACGGTGAGGTCGCCGGGCTTGCGGGGTTCGGACGACCAGCTGTACGACAGTGTGCCCGTCAGCTTCCCGGCGTCGGCCGCGTAACCGATCGGGGAACCGGTGCGGTAGGCGGTGCCCGGTGCGGCCTTCGTGGCGAACACACACCACGCCGAGGTGAAGGCGGTGTCGAAGTAGCAGTTGCCGGGGCGCGACGTCAGCACACCGTCCCGCGCCGTGAGGCGCAGGGCGACGCCCCGTTCCGCGGTGAACCGGCTGTGGTTGGCGAACCTGGGCGACAGCGGTACCGGCTTCCCCGGTGCCACGCCCTTGACGGTCTTCTCGTCCTTGGGCGTGTGCAGCGTGGGACCGTCCACGGTCATCCGGGTGGTGCCGGTGACCGGGGCCGCGTTGTCGGCGGTGACGGTGTACGTCACCGTGCCGCTGTCGCCCGGCTCGACGCCGTCCGCACCGTGCAGGGTGAAGGGCGCGTTGGACTCCCCGTCCCCGTTCCGCACGTCGCCGTACGCGCAGGTGAACACCGGTCCCTCGCCGGTGCAGTTCCCGTGGCCGCCCTTTCCGGCCCGGGCGACGCCCGCCAGCCCCGACGCGTCCACGACGACGTGGACATTACGGGCCGGGCCGTTGCCGCTGGGCTCGACGGCGACGGGCACGACGAAGTCGCTGTTCGTGGCCCCGGCGCCCTCGTCCGCGTGGTACATGGAGAAGACCGCCGGGGCTTCGAGCCGTAGCGCGACCTCGCGGGAGCCGTCGGCCACCGCGGGCGCGGAGGCGGTGGCGAGGACGGCGGCGAGACTCGCCGCCAGCGCGGCCGGACGCCCGGCGCCCCGTACTCGTACCCGTATCCGTGTGCGTATCCGTCGGAGCATGCGCCCTATGTCAGCAGGCGACGACCGCCATGACAAACAGACCGGGTGCCGGGCGCCCGCACCGCCTTCCCGCGGGTGCGGGCGCCCGGCCTCCCGGTCCGGGTCTCACCTGCGTTGCCACTCCCGCGCCAGCAGTTCGTAGGAACGCACCCGGTCGGCGTGGCCGTGGGTGATGGTGGTGACGAGCAACTCATCGGCCCCGGTGGCTTCCTGGAGCTGTTCGAGCTGGTCGGCCACGTGTCCCGGCGTTCCGACGAACTGGGTGTCGACGCGGTCAGCGACCAGCTCGCGGTCCTCCTCGGTCCAGACGCGGGCACGGGCCTGTTCGGGCGTGGGGAACTCGATGGCGCCCTCGGCGGTACGGATGCTGCGGACCCAGGGACCGTAGCCGGTGGCGAGTTCGCGTGCGGTCTCGTCGTCCTCGGCGACGACGACATCGGCGGAGACGCTGACGTACGGCTTGTCGAGTACCTCGGAGGGCTCGAACGCGGCGCGGTAGCCCTCGGCCGCCTCCAGTACGGTGGCCGGGCTGACGTGGTAGTTCGCGGCGAAGCGCAGACCGTTGCGGCCCGCGACCTCGGCGCTCTGTCCGCCGCTGCTGCCCAGGATCCACACCTGCACGTCGGCGCCCTCGCCGGGTACGACATGTGCCTCGATACCGTCCGCGGAACGGTACGTACCCCGCAGCAGGGCGAGGATGTCGGCTATCTGCTCGCCGTAGTCCTGTGGCCGGGCGTCCGGTTGGTGGAGCAGCTGTTGCTGGAGCGCGATCCGGGGTGAGCCGAGCAGCCGCTCGAAGGAGAACCTCGGCGGGATCCTCAGCCCGTTGGGGGCCCGTCCGTCGACGACGGGAATCGTGGCCGGCGCGGACGGCTCCTTCCCCGTGGGCCCGGTGGGGCGGCCTCCCGAGCGGCCGAGGCCCAGGTCGAGCCGTCCCGGGTGCAGGGCGTCGATCAGGCCGAACTCCTCCACGGTGGACAGGGCGGTGCGATGGCCGAGTTGCGCGGCCCCGGAGCCGAGCCTGATCGTCGAGGTCGCCGAGGCGGTCAGGGCCAGCACCACGGCCGGCGAGGTGCCGGCCACACCGGGGTTGAGGTGGTGTTCGGCGATCCAGTAGCGGGTGTAGCCGCACCGTTCCGCCTGCTGGGCCAGGTCGATGGTGTTGCGCAGCGCCTCGGTGGCGTTGGAACCGGACGAGATCGGGACGAGGTCGAGGACCCCGAGGGGGATGCGGGACACGGTCGGGGTTCTCCTCAGTGGTCGGGGGCAGGGGTGGGGAGCGCGGGTGCGGGCCCGGCCGGGGCGTCGGCCGGGGTTCCGGCCGCGGCTTCGACGGCGCCGTCCTCGCGCTCGGCGAGCACCGGGCCCCAGGCGAAGGGCGGGTCGGGGATCTCCCGTCGCAGTACGGGGGCGATGTCGGACTGGAAGAGTTCGAGGGCGTCGCGGTGCTGGGTGTCGGTGAGCCCGCCGGCGTCGGCGTGCAGGTGCAGCACGGTGTGCCCGAACCGCTCGTGGTAGCGGTGCACCTTCTCGATCACCTGCTGGGGGCTGCCGATCAGCGCCGAGCTCCGCTCGATGAAGTCCTCCAGAGTCGGGAACACCGGGTCGACGCCCAGCCGCTTCTGGAAGGCGAGATAGCCCTCGAACACCGGGCGGTAGTGGGCGATCGCCTCCTGGGAGGTGCGTGCCGCGTAGTAGCCCGCCGAACCCGCCCCGACGGCGATGCGCGCCGGGTCGTGCCCGTAGTGCTCCCAGCGCTCGCGGTAGTAACGGATCAACTCGGCGTACGGCTCTATGGTGTTGGTGACGTTCGCGGAGAACAGCGGGTCGCCGTGGCGGGCGGCCAGGTCGACCGACTCCTTGCTGGTGGCGCTGCCGTGCCAGACCCTGATGGGCTGCTGGAGCGGTCTCGGCCACACCTCCGCGTCCTTGAGCCCGGGGCGGAAACGCGTGGCGGCCGTCACCTTGTCCTGCCGCCAGATCTGTCGGAACACCTCGTAGCTCTCGGCGTTGCGCTCCCACTGGTCCTCGGGCGTGACGTGGAACAGCTCACGCTGGGCGGCGCCGTTGCCCTTGCCGATGATCAACTCCAGTCGGCCGCCGGACAGCTGGTCCAGGGTCGCGTAGTCCTCGTAGGCGCGCACCGGGTCCAGCAGACTGAGTGTGGTAACCGCGGTGAACAGCCGGATCCGGGAGGTGAGCGCGGCGATATGGCTGAGCACGACCGGCGGCGAGGAGGAGATGAACGGCCGCTCGTGCCGCTCCCCCACACCGAAGCCGTCGAACCCCAGCTGCTCGGCGAGCAGCGCGTTGTCCAGGACCTCGCGGAAGCGCTCGCCGGTCGGCTTGCGCACACCGGTCACCGGGTGCGGGGCGTGCGCGATCAGGGTGATGGCGAGGAACTTCACGAGGCGGCCCGCTCGCCCGTCGCCTCGGCGTCGGGGTGGGCCAGGCCGAGGTGGTCGCGCAGGGTCGTGCCCTCGTACTCCGTACGGAACACACCGCGCTCCTGGAGCAGCGGGACCACGGTGTCGGCGAAGACGTCCAGTCCGCCGGGGGTGATGTGCGGGACGAGGATGAAGCCGTCGCTGACATCGGCCTGGACGAAGTCGTTGACGGCCCGGGCGACCGTGGCCGGGGCGCCGACGAATGCCTGCCGGCTGCCGGTCTCGATGACCAGGTCCCGGATCGACCAGTTGTTGGCGGCGGCGCGCTCCCGCCACTCGCGGGCGGTGGCCAGCGGGTCGCGGTACATCCGTACCTGGGCGCGGCCGCGGGCGATGCTGTGCCGGCCGAGGTCCGGGTCGATGTCGGGGAGCGGGCCGTCCGGGTCGTATCCGGAGAGGTCGCGGTTCCAGACGAACTCCAGGTGTTTGATCGCCGTGGCACCGCTGACCTGCTGCCCGCGTATCTCGCGGGCCGCCTCCTGGGCCTCGGCGTCCGTGTCGCCGAGGACGAAGGTCGCGGCGGGCAGGATCAGCAGCTGGTCGTGGGCGCGGCCGTGGCGCGCCAGGCGGTTCTTGACGTCCGTGTAGAACGCCTGGCCCTCCGTGAGCGTGCTGTACCGGCTGAAGATCGCGTCGGCGCCGGCGGCGGCGAACTCCCTTCCTTCCTCGGAGTCGCCGGCCTGGAAGATCACGGGGCGGCCCTGCGGGCTGCGCGGGACGTTGAACTGCCCCTCGATGTCGAAGTGCTGCCCCTTGTGCACGAAGGCTCCGGCGCGGGCGTCCCGGAGGAAGGCGCCGGTCCCCGGGTCGGAGACGATCTCGTCGCCGCGCCACGAGTCGAACAGCTCGTTCGCGGTGGACAGGAACTCCTGGGCGCGGGAGTAGCGCTCCTCCTGCGGGAGGTAGCCGCCGCGGCGGAAGTTCTCGCCGGTGAAGGCGTCCCAGGAGGTGACGACGTTCCAGGCGGCGCGGCCGTCCGAGAGGTGGTCGAGGCTGGCGAACTGGCGGGCCACCTCGTAGGGCTCGTTGAAGGTGGAGTTGATGGTGCCGGCCAGGCCGAGGCGTTCGGTCACGGCGGCGAGGGCGGACAGCACGGTGAAGGTGTCGGGGCGGCCGACCACGTCCAAGTCGTATATCTTTCCGCCCTGTTCGCGAAGGCGCAGCCCTTCGGCGAGGAACAGGAAGTCGAATTTGGCGCGTTCGGCGGTCTTCGCGAAGTGCGCGAAGGAGCTGAACTCGATGTGGCTGCCGGCCTCGGGGTCGCTCCACACGGTGGTGTTGTTGACGCCGGGGAAGTGGGCCGCGAGATGTATCTGCTTGAGCGGCTTGCTCATGATCGGTGTTCCCTCCGGCTCAGGCGGTGGCGTAGCGGTTGGCGGGGCGGGGCAGTCCGAGCAGCCCGCGCAGGGTGACGGCTTCGTAGGTGTGCCGGAAGGCGTCGCGGCGCCGCAGTTCGGGCACCAGACCGCGGGTGATCGCCGGCAGGTCGTGGGCGATCACGGCGGGGCGCAGCCGGAAGCCGGAGAGTCCGGCGCGCTGCCATTCCAGGAGCAGGTCGGCCAGTTGTGCCGGTGTGCCCGTGAACACCTTCGCGTCGCTGGTGAAGGGCTGTCCCGCGAGACCGTCCAGCCGGTCCCGGCGGGCCGCCGCCGCGGCGGGGTCGTCGTCGAGGAAGACCACCAGATCGCCGAAGATGTGCAGGGGCTCCTCGGCCCGTGCCGTCCCGGCCCGTTCGGTACGTATCTCGTCGACGATGCCGCGGGCCTGGCCGGCGTCGTGCGGGGTGACGTAGCCGAGGTCGGTGGAGCCCGCGATCAGCCGGTACGGCACACTCTCGTGTCCCAGCGCGGTGACGAGGGGCTGGCCCTGCGGCGGGCGGGGGGTGATGGAGGGGCCCTTGACGCTGAAGTGCCGCCCCTCGAAGTCGATGTAGTGGAGCTTGTCGCGGTCGATGAAGCGGCCGGTGGGGACGGACCTGATCTCGGCGTCGTCCTCCCAGCTGTCCCAGAGGCGGCGCACCACCTCGACGTAGTCGGCGGCCTCGTCGAAGAGTTCGGCGATCGCTTCCCGCGCCCGCGGTGTGTACGTCCCGCCGAAGCGGATGGGCGGGATCGTGCGGCGGCCGAAGTGCGCCGCCTCGTTCTGCCGCCCCGACACCTGGACCCGCAGGCCCGCGCGGCCGGAGCTCACATAGTCCAGGGTGGCGATCGCCTTGGAGAGGTGGAACGGCTCGGTGTGCGTGGCGACCACGGTCGGTACGATCCCGATGTGCCGGGTCAGCGGGGCGACGCGCGCGGCGATGAGTACCGCGTCCAGCCGCCCGCGCACCTGGTCGGTGCGCCCGTCGGGTTCCGTGAGGTCCGAGGACTGGAGTCCGAGTCCGTCCTCGATCGTCACGAAGTCGAGCAGGCCGCGCTCGGCCTCGGCGATGAGGTCGGCCCAGTAGGCGGCGGTGAACAGGTCCCGGGACCGGGCTCCCGGCTCGCGCCAGGCGGCCGGGTGCCATCCCGCGCCGTCGAGGGCGACGGCGAGGTGGAGCGCGGAGGACGGGGAAAAGGGCAGCGAAGAAGACGAGGACACGGAAGTGTGCCTTCCTGATCGACCGTGGGAGAGCGCCGTCCCTCATCGGGAGGGGCGGGTGGCGGCGAAACAGGTCAGGAACAACAGAGCGCGCCGGCCACACGCTGGAGGTCGATATGGGGCCGGGAGTAAAGGTGCACGCGACGTCGCGGGGCCAGGACCCTGGCGGGCAGCGGGGCGATGGGTGACACCATGTCCGCCTCCGCCCCTTCCGTCTCCGGCGGGCCCCAGGGCCTCGCCGTCTCGCGCTTGCGGAACCCGGACGGGCTCCGCCCGGTCGTCACCTGGAGCACCCCACCGCGGTGGGAGGGTTGCCGGTCAGCAAGCCAGGGCTTCACGCTGACACTCATGACCTGACCCGAACGTTACGCGGGCCACCTGCCCCGCGCAATGCCCGGATTCCGGGGTCGTGTTCACGTCGCCAGGATCTGAAGCAACACGACCGCGCCATCTGTTCCCGCTTGGCCGTCGGAGTTTTCGGCCGCCGGATTTTTCGGCCCCGGGCGCGGCGCTGGGGGCCGGACCGAGACTGCCGCCGGGGCGGAACGGCGCGCGCCCAGGACCGTACGACGGCCGGATCGCCGTCCTCCCGGGCCGCCACCGTTCCGCGCCCGCCGCCTCAGTCCACCGCGCCCTCCCAGGTGCTGCCGTACCGGTGGGCGAGGGCCGTCGCCTCCTCGGTGGTGAGGAGACGGGGGGCCGTGTCCTTGAGGAGGAGGGTGAGCCGTGCGACCTCCTCCAGTTCGACGGCGGCGTCCACGGCCCGCGCGAGGGTGTCACCGGCGGTGATGGGGCCGTGGTTCTGGAGGAGGGCGGCGTGGAAGGGGAAGCCCAGCTCCTCCAGCCGGCGCGCCTGGTCCAGGTCGCCGGGGGCCGCGTACGGGATCAGCGGGGTCTGGCCCACGCGCATGACGAAGTACGGGGTGAGGGGCGCCAGCGCGCTGCGGCGGGACCAGGCCGGCAGGCAGGAGCAGGCCGCGGCGTGGGCGCTGTGCAGATGGACGACGGCGCGGGTGGCGGGGTCGCGCCGGTAGAAGGCCCGGTGGAGGGGGAACTCCTTGGACGGTGGCGGCCCCGCCGTATGGCCTTCGTGCAGGGGCGCCCGGGCGTCCAGCACGGCCAGCCGCTCGGGGTCCAGCGCTTCGAGTCGGGACCCGGTGGGGGTCATGTATATGCGGTCGCCGACGCGCACACTGAGGTTGCCGGACGCTCCCGGGCTCAGTCCGGCGTCCGACAACGCGCGTCCGGCGGCGACGAGTTCGCTGCGGGGGTCGCTCATCCCAGTTCCTCCCAGGCGCTCGTGAACAGGGACTGCCCGCCGAAGTTCCCCGACTTCAGCGCGAGGTTGTACGAGGCTCCGTCCGGAGCCGAGCCCAGCGCCCACGAGACTCCGGGCGCGAGGGCCGGGCCGAGTTCGAGGCGGCGCACGCCCAGGGCGCGCACCACACTGCCCGAGGTCTCGCCGCCCGCCACGACGAACTGCCGGGCGCCCGCCCCGGCGAAGGCCGTGGCGCAGTCGGCGAGTGCCTCCTCCACCAGCTCGGCGGCGGGGCGCAGCCCCTCGGGCGTGTGCCGCTCGACGTCCGACAGCGAGCCGACGGCGTAGACGAGGACCGGCACGCCGGGCGCCGCGGACCAGTTGGTACGGGCCCAGTCGGTCAGCCGGGCGACCTCGGCCGCCGGGTCGGCGCGCAGGGCGGCCAGATCGAGCCGGCGGCTGGGCAGGGCCGAGCGGGCGGCGTCGGTCTGGGCGCGGGTGGCCGCCGAGGCGCTGCCGGCCAGCACCACGCGGTGTCCGGGGATCACGGGCATGGCTCCGGCGGCCGGGGCGCCGCGCGACGGCAGTCCGAGGGCGAGCCCGGAACCGCCGGTGACGAGCGGGTGGTGTGCGGTGGCCGCGGCGATCCGGGTGAGGTCCTCGGTGTCGATGGCGTCGACCACCACGTAGCGCCGCCCGTCGCCCGCCTCGGCGTCCAGGGCCGCCCGCAGCGCGCGCGGATCGCCGCGGACCACGTCCAGGCCGACGGCGGAGACGGGGTGCGTGGTCTGCGGGGAGAGCAGCCTGACCAGGCTGGAGTCGGTCATCGGGGTCAGCGGGTGGTGGCGCATGGGGCTGTCACCGAGCAGTTGGTCGCCCACGAACAGATGGCCCCGGTAGACGGTGCGCCCGGTGGCCGGGAAGGAGGGCACCACCACCGCGGTCCCGGTGTCCAGCCCGGCCATCAGCGCGTCGGCGACGGGGCCGATGTTCCCGCGCGGTGTGGAGTCGAAGGTCGAGCAGTACTTGTCGTAGATCCGCTCACAGCCCAGCCGGCGCAGGGCCGCGAGCGCGGCCACGCTCTCGCCGACGGCTTCGGCGACCGGCGCCGTACGGGACTTCAGCGCGACCACCACGGCGTCCATGTCCGCCAGCCCGGCCAGCTCCTCCTCGGTGGGCACACCGAGTGTGACACTGGTCCGTACCCCTCTGGCCACCCAGTTCGTCGCGAGATCGGTGGCGCCGGTGAAGTCGTCGGCGATACCGCCCCATCGGAGTGCTGTGTGTGCTCTGCGCACCGTCTGCCACCCGTCCTTGTGTCGTGAACACGTCCCGAGGAGCCCGGTTTCTCGGACTCGCTCCGGACTATCCGGTCATCCCGACTGTCACACGATCGAGATCTGTGAATCAATGTTACATACGTTGACGCTCATGTTAATCCACGTTACGTTCACGCTGCGAAGCGGGAAACCGCATGGCACCACACCGGCCCCTCACGGGCCGCTTTCCCAGGAGGGCTCATGAACGTCGACACGCCGGGCGATCCGCTCACGGCGGGCCCCGTGACCTACGCGCTCACCGGTGCGGGCGGGGGCTTCGCCCGCACTCTGCTCGCGCAGTCGCTGCTGCTCCCCGGCCTGCATCCGGCCGTGCTGTGCGATCTGGACCCCGACGCGGTCCTGGCCCTGTGCGCCGACCTCGGATACGACCCGGCCGCCCTGACCCTCGTGTCCGACGCGGACGGGCTGCGCGAGGCCCGTGCCGCCGGACACACCGCCGTCGTCGCCGACACGGCGCTGCTGGCCGACGCGGCGTACGACATTCTCGTGGAGGCCACCGGCAGCCCCTCGGCCGGATTCCGGGCCGCCAGGGAAGCGATCGAGAACCGCCACCACGTGGCGATGGTCAGCAAGGAGGTCGACTCCGTCGCCGGGGTCGAACTGGACCGGCTCGCCCGTCTGCACGGCGTCGTCTACACCCCCGCCGCCGGGGACCAGCCCGCCAACCTGATCGAGTGGCACGACCGGATCCGCACACTCGGTCTGGAGATCGTCGCCATCGGCAAGTCCGGCGAGTACGACCTGGTCTTCGACCCGGCCACCGGCGAGGTCCGTCAGCTCGACGAGTCCCTGCACGCCCCCGAACTGAGCGCCCTGCTGCGGCTCGGCGACGATGTGCCCGCCACACTCGCGGCCCGCGCCCGCGCCGTCGCCCCGCTCAAGCGCGCGGCGGCGGCCGACTACTGCGAGATGGCCGTGGTGGCGGCCGGGACGGGCTTCGTACCCGACCGCGAGGCCCTGCACTACCCGGTCGCGCGCACCGCCGAACTCGCCGATGTGTACGCCCTGCGCGAGGACGGCGGTGTGCTCGGCAGGGCCGGTGTGATCGATGTCTTCAGTGTGCTCCGGCTGCCGGAGGAGGCCAGCTTCGCGGGCGGTGTCTTCGCCGTCGTACGCACCCACGACCCGGTCACCTGGAGCGTCCTCGCCCAGAAGGGCCATGTCGTCAGCCGGAACGGCCGCTACGCCTGTCTCTACCTGCCGTACCACCTGATGGGCGTGGAGACGCCGCTCACCCTGCTGGCCGCCGTCCGCGACGGCGTTCCGACGGGCGTGGCCGTGCCCGGCCGGCACGCCGTGCTCGCGGGGCGCGCGGCCCGCGACCTGCCCGCCGGGACCGTCCTCGCCATGGGCGGCCACCACCACGAGATCGACGGGGTCGCTCCCGTCCTGCTGCCCGCGGCCGAGGCGCCCTCCGACACCGCCCCCTTCTATCTGGCCGCCCACTCCCGCCTCGTCCGGAACGTCCCGCGCGGCGCGCTGATCACCGTGGCCGACATCGACGGCTACGACCCCGACCTGCTCGCCGCCTGGCGCGCCGACGCGGACCGCGCGCCTCAGACGCGCTGAGCCGCTCCGACCGAGTACAAAGAGGTATTCCATGTCCGACGCCTACACGCTGCTCGCGTTCGGCGGAGCGATCGTCGCGCTGGTGCTGCTGATCGCCAAGTTCAAGGTCCATCCGGTCGCCACCCTCTTCGTCATCGTCACCACGCTCGGGCTGGTCCTCGGGCTCGGCGGCGAGAAGACGCTCGCACTGGTCACCGAGGGGTTCGGCTCGACCATGTCGAGTGTCGGGCTGCTGATCATCTTCGGCTGCGTGCTCGGCAAGATGCTGGAGCTGAGCGGCGCCGCGCTGCGCATCACCGAGGAGGCGCTGCGCTGGTTCTCCGGCAAGAAGGTCCCCTGGGCGATCGCGCTCGCCTCCGCCGTCGTCGGCATCCCGCTGATCGCCGACACCGTGGTGCTGATGCTGATCCCGGTGGTCTCCGCCATCGCGATGCGCAGCGGCATGTCGATGATGCGGCTCGGTCCGATCCTCTACATCGGCGCCTATGTGATGACCTCGCTGGTCCCGCCGGGCCCCGGCCCGCTGGCCGCCTCCGCCCTCCTGGGCGTGGACCTCGGTCAGGCGATGCTCTACGGCGCGCTCGTCGGCATCCCCGGCATCATCGCCGCCACCGTCTATCTGCTGACCATCAAGACGTACGTGGCGCCGAAGGCCGAGTACGTCGACCACCTGCCCGCCCCGGTCCCGGTCGGCGCGGCGGGCGGCGCGGGTGGCGCGGAGGACACCGAGCAGGCCGCCGGTGCCGAGGAGGCTCCCGGCGCCGGCGAGGCAGCCGCTACGGGCGGTACGAAGGAAGCGGCCGGCACAAACGGCCCCGAGGCCCCGAGGCTGCCGAGCCTGCCCCTCTCGCTGATACCGATCTTCACCCCGATCCTGCTCATCATGCTCGACTCCTACGCCGTGGACATGGTCGGCGAGAAGTCCTGGCTCGGCGGGGTGCTGAGCTTCCTCGGCACACCGCTGATGGCGCTCTTCATCGGCTGTCTCACCGCCCTGCCGCTGTTCGGCCGGGACTGGCGGCGCAAGAGCACCCTCAACGACCTCTTCGAGGCCGGGCTGAAGCTCGCCGCCCTCCCGCTCGCCCTCACCGGAGTCGGCGGCGCGCTGGCCCTGATCATCCGTGACACCAAGGTCGCCGACGGGGCCGCCGACATGATCCGGGACATGGGGCTGTCGCCGATCATCGTCCCGTTCCTGGTGGCCGCGGCCATCTGCACGATCACCGGCTCGAACATCCTCGGTGTGATGACCGCTGCCGCGATCATGGAACCGCTGATGGCGGGGCTCGGCATCTCCGCCCTCGCCGTCTACCTGGCGTGCGGCACCGGCGCGCAGATCATGAAGCACGCGAACTCGTCGGGCTTCTGGGTGACCACGACCCTCTCCAACATGACCGTGGGACAGGGAATCAGGTCCATCGGGGTCGCCTCCGCCATCTCCGGGGTGACCGGGTTCGCCATCCTCTACGTCCTGTACGCGATGGGGCTGGTCTGACCGGGCCGACGCGCCGCCCGCCCGGGGTACCGTCACACTCCGGCGCCACCCCGGGCGGGCGTCCCGTGACGCGGGAGGCACGCCGCGGACACATCAGGAAGACACGAGTGAAGGAGACCCGGGTGACCACCGACGACACCCCCCTCATCCCCGACCAGCGCCGGGAGTTGCTGATCGAGCTGCTGCGGGGACACTCGGTGCTCAGCGTCCACCAGCTCACCGAGATGCTGGGCGTCTCCCACATGACCGTACGGCGGGACATCGCCGCGCTGGAGGCACAGGGCCGCGCCGTCTCGGTGACCGGCGGGGTGCGGATCGCCGGCCGGCAGCTGCACCACGAGCCCAGCAGGGTCGACAAGTCGATGATGGACCAGCCCGCCAAGCTGGCCATCACCCGCGAGGCGGGTGAGCTGCTGCGGGACCACACCACCGTCTATCTGGACGCCGGCACCACCTGTCAGGGCCTGGTGCCCCATCTGGTGCGGCTGAAGGGAATGACCGTCGTCACCAACGACTTCACCACCGCCAACGCGCTGATCGGGAACCCTGACATCGAGGTGATCCACACCGGCGGGCGCACCGAGCACGCCAACCGCTCCACCGTGGGCCGGCTGGCGGCGCTGACCCTCCAGCAGCTCGCCCTGGACATGGCCTTCATCTCCACCAGTTCCTGGGACGTCCGGCGCGGGGTGACCACACCGTCGGCGCCCAAGGTGGAGGTGAAGCAGGCGGCGATGAGCAGCGCCTCGCGCTCGGTACTGCTGGCGGGCAGCGCCAAGTACGACACCTTCGGCATGTACCGGGTCGCCGCCCTGACCGCGTTCGACACCGTGATCACCGACGACGCGCTCACCCCGACCGTCCAAGAGGCGCTGCTCGCCGGGGGCGTCGAGCTGAAAGTGGCCCGCACCGAGGGCGAGCGGGAACGGGCCTGAGAGGGAGCGCCAAGGCGCGAGGCGCTCGGGGAGCCGCCGCCTGAACGGTGCCAGGCGGCCCGTTCCGGAGGCGTCCAGAGCCTTGCCGACCCGGCGGGAGGCGCCCTATCCTCCGATTAGAAAGCGCTTTCCACTCTCGATGCCCCATGACGTGTCATGGTCATGACAGTCTCACGTCAGAGGTGTCGCACTCGGTTCGAAACGGTTGAGGAGAGACGATATGAGCAGACGAGTCGCACCACGATTCCGCGCGGCGCTGGTCACGGTGGCCCTCGCGGCCACGTCCGGTGCGGCGGTGTCGGTACCCCCGGCGTCGGCCGCGGTCGGCGGTGTCACCGGCTACGCGACCCAGAACGGGGGGACCACCGGCGGGGCCGGCGGGCAGACCGTACGGGCCACCACAGGGACCGCGATCCATCAGGCCCTGTGCGGCCGGGCCAGCAGCAGCACCCCGATCACCATCGAGGTCGAGGGGACCATCAACCACGGCAACACCAGCAAGGTGTCGGGCGGGAGCTGCAACACGGCCGCCGGTCTGATCGAGCTCAAGGAGATCAGCAACGTCACGATCTTAGGCGTCGGCAGCGGTGCCGTCTTCGATCAACTGGGCATCCACATCAGGGAGTCCAGCAACATCATCATCCAGAACGTGACCGTGCGGAACGTCAAGAAGTCCGGCTCGCCCACCTCCAACGGGGGTGACGCCATCGGCATGGAGCGGAACGTCCGCAACATCTGGGTCGATCACACCACCCTGGAGGCGTCGGGCGGCGAGTCGGAGGGGTTCGACGGCCTCTTCGACATGAAGGACAACACCCAGTACGTGACGCTGTCCTACAGCGTCCTGCGCAACTCCGGCCGCGGCGGGCTCGTCGGCTCCAGTGAGAGCGAGCTGTCGAACAGCTTCATCACGTACCACCACAACCGGTACGAGAACATCGACTCCCGCACGCCCTTGCTGCGGGGCGGCGTCGCCCACATGTACAACAACCACTACGTGAAGCTCAACAAGTCCGGCATCAACTCCCGGGCCGGGGCCCGGGCCAAGGTGGACAACAACTACTTCGAGGACTCCAAGGACGTCCTGGGCACCTTCTACACCGACACGGTCGGTTACTGGCAGGTCGGCGGCAACACGTTCGACAACGTCACCTGGTCCAGCCCCACCAGCGAGAACAAGCCCGCCGGGCCCGACCCACAGTCCAACACCACCGTCAGCATCCCGTACTCCTACAGCCTCGACGGGACGGCCTGCGTACCGAGCATCGTGAACCGGACCGCGGGCGCGGGCAAGGGGCTTCAGGTGTCGGACGGTACCTGCTAGAGCACCAGGCAGCGTTCGTTCTGCGACTGGGATGGTCAGCCCGGTGCGGGGTCCGTGCGGCGTGCGGTGTGCGCGGGCCCCCGCGCCGTGGTGAACCAGAACAGGGCCGCGCACAGGAAGGCCGCCGCCGCGAAGACCAGCGATTGGGGGACGGAGTCGTGCCGCGCACCGGCGACGAGCGCGCCGGCCGCCGACACCGCCAGGGAGACCGCAGGCAGCGCACAAGGGCGCCGCGTGACGACCGATGCGTCGCCCGATGCGTCGCCCGGTGCGTCGCCCGGTCCGTCGCCCGGTGGCAGCAGCCGGGCCGCGAGGCCGTAGCAGGCGCAGGCCAGCAGTGTGGAACCCAGTACGTCGCTCGGGCGATGGTGGTAGGTGGCCAGGACGGCGCCGGCGGTGACGGCGAGCCACAGCATCCCGGCCGCCGTGGCGTAGGGGCGGACGCGGGGAGAAGCGACGAGGACGGCGCCGAGGGCCAGCGCGGCGGGGATGGCCGCGTGTCCGCTGGGGAAGCTCGACTCGATGAGTGACTCCCTCGCACCCACCAGATCGGGGCGGGGCAGGATCATCCTGGCGACTTCCTTGCCGCCCATCGTGCCCACGACGATCCCGATCGCCGCGCACCCTCGCCACCAGCACCTGCGCACCAGAGTGACGGCGACGATGACCGCGACGCCCACGAGCAGGGTGGACATCGCGGTGTGCTCCAGCGGCGGCATGGCCGATGAACCGTAGGCCGCCCCCGACCAGCCGTAGATCCACGCCGGTTTGGCGCCGTACCCGCCGAACAGGGCGTTCTCCGCCCGCTGCCCGAACGGGGTACGGACAGCGATCAGGTAGACCGCCAGGAACCCCAGGAGGCACAGCGGAGCCGAGACGCGTAGCCGTGGCCTCCGCGCGGGACCGGGTTCGGACGTGGTGCCGTGGACCTGGCCGGGGCCCGGGTGCGTGGACAGGTTGGAGGGATCTCGCCGAGTCATCGCGTTCTCTGTCTTCGTGGGGGCAGCGGCTTGGTGGGGGGCGGCGCGGTCACGCGCCGCTCCGTGCGGGGGGGGCTGTTGCTACCGGAGGAGGGCCCGGCTCTGCCGACGCTGGGCGGCGATCGCCAGGACCGGGAGCGGGGCGATCAGGAGGAGAAGGACGACCAGGTCCGGCAGGGAGTTCACGAACCCGTTCGGCCGGATGACGATCGCCTGTGTGCGGATGAACGCGAACACCGCGACGGGGATCAGCCACCGGTAGTCGCCGGTGGCGGCCGTCGCCACCCACGCCGCGATCAGCGCGACGACTTCGACGGCGAACAGGCCGCGCTGGAAGGCCGGACTGATGGAGATGACGTGCAGGCCCCCGGCCACGATCATGGCGAGCACGACGGGGACCAGCCAGCGGTACGAGTGGCGCCGCAGCCGGCCGGGACGGCAGACCGCCAGCACCGCGCACGCGGCGCACAACGTGCCCGACAGCACCAGGTCACGGGCCGTGATCGGGGCGCCCAGACCGTAGTAGCCCAGGCCCGCCTTGCCCTCGTCGCCGAAGAGCGTACCGCTGTTGAACGTGGCACCGGCGTAGATCATCACTGCCGCGACCGGCAGGGCGATCCACGGCCTGCCGCGCAGCAGGGCGATCAGGCAGACCAGCGGAAGCAGCCCGTAGGGCAGGAGCCGGGTCCCCGTGGGGCCTTCCGCCCACGGGTACCACCCGGAGAAGTGGAAGGCGATGGCGTGCCGGCCGGGATCGATGCGCAGTGCCCAGTGCCACACGTCCTGTAGGTACGGCACCAGCGCCAGCGCGGCGAGGACGAGAGCGGTCAGATGGACGCCGTCCAGCCACCACGGCCGGGCCGTGTCGTCGGCGACGGCACGGGCACGGACCTGCACCCCGGACCGCGCCAAGGCGACGAACTCCCGCGGCGGGGGCCAGGAGCGGCCGGGATACGCCTCGGCCAGGCAGGCCAGCAGCTCCTCTCCGTGCCGGGAACGGTAGGGCGCGGGGTAGGCCGCGAGCAGCAGACGGTTCATGCCGGCGCCGCTCCGACATCCCGCGCGCGTCCGATGACGACGGCCGCCGCCTGCCGCATCCGCTGCGCCTCCCGGCCGAGTACCGCGGTGCCGTCCTCGGTGAGCCGGTAGTAGCGCCGCGCCCGCCCGGCCACGATCTCCTCATGGTCGGCGGCCACCAGCCCGGCCCGCTCCATCCGGTCCAGCGCGCCGTAGAGGGTGCCGACAGCGATCCGGAGCCGCCCGTCGGTGGCCTGCTCGGCGGCTTTGATGATGCCGTAACCGTGCAACGGCCCGTCCATGAGCGCGGCGAGGATGAAGTACTGCGGTTCCGTCAAGGACGGGTTCCGTCGTGTCATGCGTCGAGCATATATCGACCGCCGATATATATCCCACGACCCCGGGTGATCACCCCGGCAGCGTCTCCATCGCCCGGGCGGACCGGCTAATTCCCGGCGCTCGCCCTCGCGTACATCTCCGGGTCATGGGCGCAGATGATCGCCAGATCGGGCTCCGCGCGTCGCTGGAGTTCGGCGAGACGGGCGTGGTTGTCACGCACTCTGCCCAGGTCGAAGGCGATGAAGGATTCCATGGCCCGCAGGGCGACGGGGATGCGGGAGCGGCCGTCGACCGTCGCGGAGTGGTAGAAGGCGTCACCGGCGTGCAGCAGCCAGCGGGGGCCGGTGTCGACCGCGACGCACGCGTGTCCACGGGTGTGGCCGGGCAGCGAGACGAGGACGATCCCGGGAGCGATGGAGTCGAGTTCCCTGGCCGCAGCGAATCCTCGCCATTTCTCCCCGTCGGGGCTGTGTTCGACGATCCTCGGGCCGTGCGCCCACTGCGCCGAGCTGTAGCGCATGCGTTCTCGCCGGGACGGCGCGATCATGGACCCGAGCGCCTCGGCGGCGGTGACATGTATGCGCGCGCGGGGGAAGTCGGAGAGCCCTCCTATGTGGTCGGCGTCGAAGTGCGTGACGACGATGTGCCGGACGTCGTCCCGGCTGAAGCCGAGCCGTTCCACCTGACGGGCGGCGGTCTCCTCCACGCGGAGCACCGGCCGGATCACGTGCCGCGAAGCCCCCAGGCGCCGCTTGGGGTCGGCGATGTCCTCCAGGCCGAAGCCGGAGTCGACGAGGACCAGGCCGTTGTCGGTTTCGAGCAGAAGGACGTGGCACACCAGGTGGGCGGTGGGCAGCAGCATGGTGCCGCAGTTGAGGTGGTGAACCTTCACGGACGGGTGTCCTTTCGCCGTACCTCTGGGGGGAGTTGGACCCACAGCCCCGGTCCGGCCTGCCCCGGTCCGGAACGTGAACACGATCGCGTCGGTCACCCTACGGTGACCCCGCCGCGAACCGGAACGCGGAGTCGCCCGGGCGTGAACGCGGCGGGCCCCGGGTCCGAACACGGAGCCCCCCGGAACTCCGGGGCGTCACCATACCGTCACTTCGCGTGACCCGGGTCGCGTCCCGGGATGCGGGCAGGAGTGTGCGCCCGCCTCTTCTCGCTCTAAGGTGGACGTGCAGCTGGTTCGCCCCGTCCGCCAGGCGGGGTGTCGTAAGAGGGAACCCGGTGGGAATCCGGGACTGCCCCGCAGCGGTGAGTGGGAACGACCGCCGTCATACAAGCACTGGATCCGACCGGGTCCGGGAAGCGACGGCCAGTAGGTGTCTCGTGATCCACACGAGACGGGCCCGCGAGTCCGAAGACCTGCCCGTTGCCCGCACGCGACCGATCGCGCGCGGACATCCCGGTGACCTCGTGGGCGGGTCGGCGTACATATCGAGCGGCACGCGCGACGGCACAGCGTCGTGGGCCGCCCGGTCGGTCGTCCCTTCGCGTCCTCGGTCCCGTCCCCGGGATACCAGGACACATCTCGCGAAGGAGAGTTCCGTGACAGCGAAGCCCGCAGCCGCGGCAGCACGAGCCACCGTGTACGGCTACCCCCGCCAGGGTCGGAACCGTGAGCTGAAGAAGGCCATCGAGGGCTACTGGAAGGGCCGGGTCGGCGCCGACGCCCTCCGGGAGACCGCGGCGGACCTCCGCCGTTCGAACTGGCGGCAGCTGGCCGACGCCGGAATCCATGAAGTGCCGTCCGGTGATTTCTCGTACTACGACCATGTCCTGGACACCAGCGTCATGGTCGGCGCTGTCCCCGAGCGGCACCGCGCGGCGGTCGAGGCCGACGCGCTGGACGGCTACTTCGCGATGGCCCGGGGTACCCAGGACATCGCCCCGCTGGAAATGACGAAGTGGTTCGACACGAACTACCACTACCTGGTGCCCGAGCTGGGCCCCGACACCGTCTTCACCGCCGACTCCGCCAAGCAGGTCGCCGAGTTCACGGAAGCCCTCGCGCTCGGCCACACCGCCCGCCCGGTCCTCGTCGGCCCCGTCACCTACCTGCTGCTGGCCAAGCCCGCCCCGGGCGTCGCGGCCGACTTCGAGCCGCTGACCCTGCTGGACCGGCTGCTGCCGGTGTACGCGGAGGTGCTCGCCGATCTGCGGGCGGCCGGCGCCGAGTGGGTCCAGCTCGACGAACCCGCGCTGGTCCAGGACCGTACCCCGGCCGAACTGAACGCGACCGCCCGCGCCTACCGCGACCTGGGCGCGGCCACCGACCGGCCGAAGCTGCTGGTCGCCTCGTACTTCGGGCGGCTCGGCGAGGCGCTGACCGTACTGGCCAAGGCCCCGGTCGAAGGACTGGCCCTCGACTTCACCGAATCGGGCGCCGCCAACCTCGAAGACCTCGCGGCGGCCGGCGGACTGCCCGGCAAGCGGCTGGTCGCGGGCGTCGTCAACGGACGCAACATCTGGATCAACGACTACGAGAAGTCCCTCGCCACTCTCGGCACGCTGCTCGGCCTCGCCGACCGCGTGGACGTCTCCACGTCCTGCTCGCTCCTGCACGTACCGCTGGACGCCTCCGCCGAACGCGACATCGACCCGCGGATCGCCCGGTGGCTCGCCTTCGCCCGGCAGAAGACGCACGAGATCGCCGTCCTGGCGCGCGGTCTCGGCCAGGGCACCGGCACCATCCAGGCCGAACTCGCGGCGAACCGCGCCGACCTGGTCTCCCGGGCCGGGTCCGCGCTGACCCACGATCCCGGGGTACGTGCCCGTACCGCCGCCATCACCGACGCGGACGGCCGGCGGTCGCAGCCGTACGCCGAACGGACCGCCGCCCAGCGCGCGCACCTCGGCCTCCCGCCGCTGCCGACGACGACCATCGGTTCGTTCCCGCAGACCACCGAACTGCGCACGGCACGGGCCGACCTGCGGGCCGGGCGGATCGATGTCGCCGGGTACGAGGAGCGGATCAAGGACGAGATCCGGGAGGTGCTCTCCTTCCAGGAGAAGGCCGGGATCGACGTCCTGGTCCACGGCGAGCCCGAACGCAACGACATGGTGCAGTACTTCGCCGAACAGCTCACCGGCTACCTCGCCACCCGGCACGGCTGGGTCCAGTCCTACGGCACCCGCTACGTCCGGCCCCCGGTGCTGGCCGGGGACATCTCCCGCCCCGAGCCGATGACGGTGCGCTGGACGACCTACGCGCAGTCGCTGACCGAGCGCCCCGTCAAGGGCATGCTGACCGGCCCCGTCACCATGCTCGCCTGGTCCTTCGTCCGCGACGACCAGCCGCTCGGCGACACCGCGCGCCAGGTCGCGCTCGCCCTGCGCGACGAGGTCGACGACCTGGAGGCGGCCGGCACCTCGGTCATCCAGGTCGACGAACCGGCCCTGCGCGAAACACTGCCGCTGCGCGCCGCCGACCACGCCGCCTACCTGGCCTGGGCGACCGAGTCGTTCCGGCTGACCACCGGTGGCGTACGGCCGGACACCCAGATCCACACGCACATGTGCTACGCGGAGTTCGGGGACATCGTCCAGGCCATCGACGACCTCGACGCCGACGTCATCAGCCTGGAGGCGGCCCGCTCCCACATGCAGGTCGCCCGCGAACTGGCCGAGCACGGCTACCCGCGCGAGGCCGGGCCCGGTGTCTACGACATCCACTCCCCGCGCGTCCCGAGCGCCGAGGAGGCCGCGGCCCTCCTGCGCAAGGGACTGGAGGCCATCCCCGCCGAGCGGCTGTGGGTCAATCCGGACTGCGGTCTGAAGACCCGCGGCTGGCCCGAGACGCGGGCCTCCCTGGAGAACCTCGTCACCGCCGCCCGTGAAATCCGGGCCGAGCTGGCGACCGAGAACTCCTGATCCCGGTGGGCACGTCGGCCGGACAGCTCGCCGTGTCCGGCCGACGTGCCCCGAGCGGCATCGGACCAACGGCCCGCCGCGGTCGGATCGGGAGTCGGAGTCGTCAGTCGTCAGTCGTCAGTCGTCAGTCGTCAGTCGGACAAGGGGAATGCGGTGCACATGACCGGTCAGCAGGGACGAGGCTCGGTGGAGGGACTGCCGGTCTGGGACCGCTGCGCGGTCATGGGCGTGGTCAACGTGACTCCGGACTCCTTCTCGGACGGCGGCCGCTGCTTCGACGCGGCGGCCGCGATCGAGCACGGTCTGGACCTCGTGGCCGAGGGAGCCGATCTGGTCGACGTCGGCGGCGAGTCGACACGTCCGGGCGCGACCCGGGTCGACGAGGACGAGGAGCTGCGGCGCGTCCTTCCCGTCGTACGGGGCCTGGCGGCCGAGGGCGTCGTCGTCTCCGTCGACACCATGCGCGCCGCCGTCGCCGCACGGGCGGTCGCGGCGGGCGCGGTCCTCGTCAACGACGTCAGCGGCGGACTCGCCGACCCCGCCATGGTCCCCGTCGTGGCGGCCGCCGGTATCCCCTTCGTGGTCATGCACTGGCGCGGCTTCAGCCATGGGACGAACGGCCGCGCGGTGTACGCGGACGTGGTGGGCGAGGTCGTGGCGGAGCTTCGCTCCCGTATCGACGCCGTGGTGGGCGCGGGGATCGCGCCGGAGAGACTCGTGGTCGACCCCGGTCTCGGTTTCGCCAAACGGGCCGAGCACGACCTGCGCCTGATGAGCAGCATGAGTGAACTGCGTTGCCTGGGACGCCCCGTGCTGATCGCGGCCTCCCGGAAGAGGTTCCTCGGCCACCTTCTGACCGAGGACCGGAACACCCCGCCCCCGGCCCGTGAGCGGGACGCCGCCACCGCAGCCGTCTCGGCGATAGCCGCGTACCGGGGAGCCTGGGCCGTACGCGTCCATGAGGTCCGGGCGACGGCGGACGCGGTACGGGTCGCACGGGCCTGTGAGGGACCGGCAGGACGAACATGAGGAGACCAGCACCATGACCACCCGGCTACGCCACCTGCTGGTCATCGGCATCGGCGCCGGTGACCCCGACCATGTGACGCTGGCCGCCGTGAAGGCCATGCGCAGGGCCGATGTCTTCTTCGTACTCGGCAAGGGCAGGGAGAAGTCCGACCTGACGCGGTTGCGGCGGGACATCCTCGACGAGCACGTGCCCGGTCCGTACCGCGTCGTCGAGGCCGAGGATCCCTGGCGCGACCGTGCGCAGGGCGAACGGGCCGGATACACCGCCGCGGTGCACGACTGGCGCCGCCGGCGCGCCGACGTCTGCGAACGGCTGATCCGCGAGGAGCTGGCTCCGGGACAGTGCGGGGCGTTCCTGGTGTGGGGCGACCCCTCGCTGTACGACAGCACGCTCGGCATCCTCGAAGACATCGGGGCCCGCGGCGGGGTGGCGTTCGACCACGAGGTGATCCCCGGCATCAGCAGTGTCTCCGCGCTGGCCGCGCGGCACCGTATCGGCCTCAACCGGGTCGGCCGGCCCGTCCACATCACCCCGGGACGGCGGCTCGCCGAGAGCCTTCCGAACGACGACGGCGACATCGTCGTCATGCTCGACGCACACGAGACGTTCCGCCACTTCACCGGCGCGGACACCTGGATCTACTGGGGCGCCTACATCGGGACCCCGGACGAGATCCTGATCTCCGGGCCGCTGGACGACGTCGCCGAACGGATCGGGCGGGCGCGCGCCGAAGCGCGCGCCCGGCACGGCTGGATCATGGACACCTATCTGCTGCGGATCCATCCGGACGCGCCGGAGACAGGGGCGGGGGCGGGGGAGGAGTGAAGCGGACCGTACCGGCACGGGCAGGGTGCCGCGCGGTGGTGTCAGCCCCGGGCGAGTGGTTCGGCGCCGCCGGTTGACCGCGTCGAGGGCCGGGTTGACGGCGTGGGCATCACTGGGCGTCCAGTTGCTCCATGGTGCGCGGGCCGATGCGGCAGGGGCCCCCAGCTTCTCGGCCGCCGCCAAGCACGACGCCCGCCGAGCACGGAGAGAAAGACTGAATCGCAATGAAGGCATGGCAGTTCACCGAGGTCGGAAAGCCCCTCAGCCACAACGAGATCCCGGAGCCCGAGGCGGGTCCCGGCGAGATCGTCATCGAGGTGAGGGCTGCGGGCCTGTGTCACAGTGACGTCGGTTTCCTGGACGGCACCCTGACCGCCCTCCTCCCGTTCCGTCCGATCACCCTGGGTCACGAGATCGCGGGCGTCGTCGCGGCCACCGGCCCCGGCGTCACGCGCTTCGCCGTCGGCGACCGGGTCGCGGTACCGGCGGCGATCGAGGGTCCCGGCACCTCGTCGAACGGCGGCTTCCAGCCGAAGGTCGCCGTACGCGAGAACCTCGTTCTCCCCCTGCCGGACGGCATCGCCTGGGACCAGGCCGCCGCGGCGACCGACGCGGGGCTCACCTCGTACCACGCGATGGTCGTCCAGGGCGGGGTGGCCTCGGGCACGAAGGTCGGTGTCATCGGCTTCGGCGGACTCGGCTCGCTGGGCGCGCAGGTGGCGCTCGCGGTCGGTGCCGAGGTCTATGTGGCGGAGAAGAACGAGAAGGTTCACGCCTTCGCCCGCGAACTCGGCGTGGCCGATGTGGCGACGGACATCAGCGCGTTCGCCGACGAGAAGCTCGACGTGGTGGTGGACTTCGCCGGGTTCGGCACCACGACCGCGGCGGCGGTGGAGACCGTACGGCGCGACGGCCGGGTCGTCCAGGTCGGGCTGGGGGTCGGCGAGGGCACCATCAACCTCCAGACGCTCACCCTCAACCAGGTCGTGCTCATCGGCTCGCAGGCGGGTACGGCCGAGGACCGCCGGGCCGTCCTCGGCCTCGTCGCGGCGGGCAGGGTCACCTCCCGGGTCACCCGGATCGGCTTCGACGACATCGCCGACGGCATCGGCAGGCTCGAACGCGGCGAGGTGATCGGCCGGTTGGTCGGCGTCAACGAGTGACGCGGCGCCATAGGCGCGGGTGCCCGCGCCCTCCCGTCCGCTCCCCCACCTGGCCCCCGGCCGCGTGCGGAACGCACCGGCGGCGTATGGACTGGACCGGACTGCCCGGCAGCGCCCGTCCGGCGCCCCGTGGACGGGGCCGCCGAGGCCGGGAGGAGGGGACGGTTCCATGGGTCACCGACGTACCGGAGACAGGGCCCGCCCGGGGTACCGGGCGGCAGTCGCGGCCGGCGCGCTGACGCTGTGCGTCCTCGCGGGGGTGTCCTGCTCACCCGGGGAGCGGGACACCCCCGCCACGAGGACGGAGGCGGGCGCGAAGGCGGAGGCGGCGGCCGCCGCGAGCGCGCGGCCTGCCGGGTGCCGACGCACCCTGGTGGGCGTCGCACACCCCGACGACGACCTCTACTTCATCGACCCGGAGATCCGCGCGACCATCCGGGCAGGATGCCCGGTCACCACCGTGTATCTCACGGCGGGCGACGGCGGGAAGAGGCCGCGGCGGGTCGCGCTCGACTACGTCGAGAAGAGGGAGCAGGGCGTGCGCGCGGCGTACGCGGCGCTGGCCGGCGCGCCCGACCGCTGGACCGAGGGCACGGTACGGGTCGACGGCCGCGCCATCAGATCGTTCACCCTCGACCGGTCCTCGGGGCCCACCGTGCGGCTGGTGTTCCTGGGCCTGCACGACGGACTCCCCAAGGGACAGGGCGAGGAGAGCATGCTCAAGCTGTTCCGGGGGACCCGCGAACGCATCCCGCTCTTCGGGAGCCGGGAGACCTTCACCGGCGAACAGCTCGTGCGGACCCTGTCCGACCTGGCCCGGCAGGACAAGGCGCAGCGGATCCTCACACTCGACCACGACAACGCCTCCTTCGCCTACGGTCTGAGCGGCCGGGTCGACCACAGCGACCACGGCATCGGGGCGCGGTACTTCAGGCGGGCGGGATACGTCGCCGGGATCCCCGTCTCCGCCTACCTCGGCTACACGATGTCGTCGCTGCGGGCCAACCTCCCCGAGGCGCAGGTGCCCCCGAAGGAGACGGCGGTCAGGCGGTACATCGCCGGGGCCGAGTGCCGCTACCGGAGCAGCTGCGCCACCGAGGGTGTCTACAAGGGGCACCTCCCGCCCGACTCCGCGAAGTGGATTCACCGGCAGTACGGGCAGACACACCGCGCGCCCCGGCCGGGCGAGATCATGGCGGACATCGGGAGGACCACCGCGTTCAGCGGCCGGAGTCCCGAGCAGTGCCTCGAAGCGGTGAGCGCGGAGGCGAAGGACGGCGCCGTCCGGATCAACGGCTGCGACGGGACCCGCGCGCAGCGGTGGGACATCAGGAGCGACGGCACGATCCGCTCGCTCCTCCACGAGAACCACTGTCTGACCGAGCTGTCCAAGGGCGCGGGGCTGGCCCGCTGTTCCCCGTCGCACGCCGAACAGCGGTGGACGCACCGGCCGTGGAAGAGCGCCACGTGGAAGCGCGCGGCGTGGCGCATCGCGGGCAACGGGAACAAGTGCCTCTACCAGGACGACCGTCCGCTGCCGCCGCGCTGGGAGGCGCGCACGGAGCAGCATCCCCGGCTCGGTCTCATCGGCTGTGACGAGCAGATTCAGCCCGGGCTCTACTGGACCCGGCACGGCGCGCCCCGCCCGGCGCCGAGCGGCGGCTGAGCCGCCCGCGCCGGCGGGCTGCCGCTCGGACTCAGGCGCCGGGGAACACCCCGGCCGGGCGCTCGGCCACCCAGTCGTACCAGGCCCGCATGCCCTCGCCGGTGGTCGCGGAAACGGTCAGCACCCGTACGTCCGGGTTGACGGAACGGGCGTACTTCTCGCACCGCTCGACGTCGAAGTCGACGTACGGGAGCAGGTCGATCTTGTTGATGATCACGAGGTCCGCGGCGGCGAACATGTACGGGTACTTGAGCGGCTTGTCCGTTCCCTCGGTGACCGAGATGATCACGGTCCGGCTGCGCTCGCCGAGGTCGAAGAGGGCGGGGCAGACGAGATTGCCCACGTTCTCGACCAGGACCAGCGACCCGTCCGGCGGCTCCAGGGTGGTGAGCGCGCCGCGCACCATCTCCGCGTCGAGGTGGCACCCGGCGCCGGTGTTGACCTGGACGACGGCGCCGCCGGCCCGTCCGATCCGCTCGGCGTCGAGCATCGTCTCCTGGTCGCCCTCGATGACCGCCACCGGGCGGTGGCCGGCGAAGTCCCTGATGGTGCGCTCCAGGAGGGTGGTCTTGCCGGCGCCGGGCGAACTCATCAGGTTCACCAGCACGATGTCCCGCGCGGCGAGCCAGGCGCGGTTGCGGGCGGCCAGGTCCTCGTTCTTGCCGAGGACCTTCTGTTCGAGAGTGAGCGTCTCGCCGCCCGCGGCCGTGCCGTCCAGGGCCGGCGAGCGGTCCCATCGGTGCTCGTGGGCATGGCCGGGGTGGTGAGCGTCGCCGTCACCGTCGTGGACCTGGCCGTGGTCGTGCGGATGTCCGTGCGGGACGGCGATCCTCGTCCCGCCGCCGCCCGTACCGCTCCCGTCGTCACAACCGCAAGTACCGCACATGTGGTCAGCCCACTCTCATCGAGACGATCTGCAACTCCCGCCCCGACGTGATCTCCACGTCGGCGCTGCCGCACGGACAAAGCAATACAAGATCGGTCAGGCCGAAGTCCGTCTCACACGCCCGGCAGTGCGCTGTTCCCGGCGGCTGGTCGATCTCCAGCAGCGCGCCTTCGGCGACCGTGCCCGCGGTGGTCAGATCGAAGCAGAACCGCATCGAGTCGGGTACCACGGCCGTCAGTATTCCCACCCGGATTCTGACGGCCCGCACAGGTCGTCCGGCAGCGCGCTCGCACACCGCGTCGACCACGCTCTGAGTAATTGATAATTCATGCATTTACTGTCGGCTCTCCCGTACTCACCCATGTGGTCCCGGCCGTCCGAGGGGAAAACGACCGCCGCGCGGAAAACTCGTGTTGACAGAAATTCCCGGCGGATTCTAGATGGTAGCAATGCGAGTGACACCCCACTCACTGGTATCGGGCGGTTCGATCCCGAAAGGCAGCGGACTATGCCGACAGAAGCAGCGATAAAAGCGGAGAACACTCTCATCCATGTGCTGTGGATCAACGCCGGACTGAGCTGTGACGGAGATTCCGTCGCGCTCACCGCGGCGACCCAGCCCAGCATCGAGGAGATCGCGCTCGGCGCCCTGCCCGGCCTGCCGCGGATCGCCATGCACTGGCCGCTGATCGACTTCGAGTGCGGCCCGAACGGCGGGGCCGACGACTTCCTCGAATGGTTCTTCAAGGCGGACCGGGGCGAGCTGGACCCGTTCGTCCTGGTCGTCGAGGGCTCGATCCCCAACGAGAAGCTCCACGACGAGGGGTACTGGTCGGGCTTCGGCAACGACCCGGCGACCGGGCAGCCGATGACCACCAGCGAGTGGCTGGACCGGCTGACCCCCAAGGCCACCGCGGTCGTCGCGGTCGGCACCTGCGCCACGTACGGCGGCATCCACGCCATGGCGGGCAACCCGACCGGCGCCATGGGCGTGCCGGACTATCTGGGCTGGGACTGGAAGTCCAAGGCCGGAATCCCGATCGTGTGCGTCCCGGGCTGCCCCATCCAGCCGGACAACCTGTCGGAGACCCTCACCTACCTGCTCTACATGGCCACCGACCAGGCCCCGATGATCCCTCTCGACGAGGAGCTGCGCCCCACCTGGCTGTTCGGCCAGACGGTGCACGAGGGGTGCGACCGGGCCGGCTATTACGAGCAGGGCGACTTCGCGACGGAGTACGGCTCGCCCAAGTGCATCGTCAAACTGGGCTGCTGGGGACCGACCGTGAAATGCAATGTGCCCAAGCGCGGCTGGATGAACGGCATCGGCGGCTGCCCGAATGTCGGCGGAATCTGCATCGGCTGCACGATGCCCGGATTCCCCGACAAATTCATGCCGTTCATGGACGAGCCGCCGGGCGGAAAGCTCTCCACGAACGCCGTCGGGCTGTACGGATCGACGATGCGGCGCCTTCGCCACATCACCACGCACACCCTCGACCGCGAACCCAAATGGCGTAAGCGCGGCAAGCAGCTGACCAGTGGCGCCACCCGCACCTGGTAACGCATCGACCGGACCGGAAAGAAGAGGCGGCCTCATGACGACGACGAGCCAGGGAAAAGACGAACTGGTCGAGATGGCGTGGGATCCCATCACCCGTATCGTCGGGAGTCTGGGCATCTACACGAAGATCGACTTCAAGCAGAAAGTCGTCGCAGAGTGCCACAGCACCAGCTCGATCTTCCGCGGCTACTCGGTCTTCATGAAGGGCAAGGACCCGCGCGACGCCCACTTCATCACCAGCCGGATCTGCGGAATCTGCGGTGACAACCACGCCACCTGCTCCTGCTACGCGCAGAACATGGCGTACGGCGTGAAGCCGCCGCACATCGGCGAGTGGATCGTGAACCTCGGCGAGGCCGCCGAGTACATGTTCGACCACAACATCTTCCAGGAGAACCTGGTCGGGGTCGACTACTGCGAGAAGATGGTCGCCGAGACCAATCCCGGCGTCCTCGAACAGGCCAATCGCACCCCTTCGCCGCACGCGGACGCCCACGGCTACCGGACCATCGGCGACATCATGCGCTCGCTGAACCCGTTCACCGGCGAGTTCTACCGCGAGGCCCTCCAGGTCAGCCGGCTCACCCGGGAGATGTTCTGCCTGATGGAGGGGCGGCACGTCCACCCCTCCACGCTCTACCCCGGCGGGGTGGGCACGGTGGCCACCATCCAGCTCATGACGGACTACATCACCCGTCTCCAGCGCTATGTGGAGTTCATGAAGAAGGTCGTGCCCATGCACGACGACCTCTTCGACTTCTTCTACGAGGCGCTGCCCGGCTACGAGCAGGTCGGCAACCGCCGCATCCTGCTGGGGTGCTGGGGCTCCTTCCAGGACCCGGAGCACTGCAACTTCGCGTACAAGGACATGACCGACTGGGGCCGGAAGATGTACGTCACCCCCGGCATCGTCGTGGACGGCAAGCTCGTCACCACCGACCTGGTCAAGATCAACCTGGGCATCCGGATCCTGCTCGGCTCGTCGTACTACAACGACTGGGACGAGCAGGAGACCTTCGTGACCCACGACCCGCTCGGCAACCCGGTCGACCGGCGGCACCCGTGGAACCAGCACACCAACCCCAAGCCGCAGAAGCGGGATCTGGACGACAAGTACAGCTGGGTGATGTCGCCGCGCTGGTTCGACGGCAAGGACTACCTGGCGCTCGACACCGGCGGCGGGCCGCTCGCCCGGCTGTGGACCACCGCGCTGGCGGGTCTGGTCGACATCGGCTACATCAAGGCCACCGGCAACAGCGTGAAGATCAACCTCCCGAAGACCGCCACCAAGGGCCCGGTCGAGCTGGAGTGGCACGTCCCGCGCTGGAGC
The DNA here is from genome assembly GCF_036231945.1 of Streptomyces sp. NBC_01429. Classification (NCBI taxonomy): domain Bacteria; kingdom Bacillati; phylum Actinomycetota; class Actinomycetes; order Kitasatosporales; family Streptomycetaceae; genus Streptomyces; species Streptomyces sp. NBC_01429. The sequence goes on from NZ_CP109599.1 coordinate 473,729, forward strand.
AACACCATCGAGCGCAACCGGGCGCGCAGCTACTTCCAGGCGTACGCCGCGGCCTGCGCGCTGCACTTCGCCGAGAAGGCGCTGGTGGAGATCCGGGCCGGCCGGACCAAGACCTGGGAGAAGTTCGAGGTGCCGGAGGAGGGTGTCGGCTGCGGATTCACCGAGGCCGTACGCGGCGTGCTCTCGCACCACATGGTGATCAGGGACGGCAAGATCGCCAACTACCATCCGTACCCGCCCACTCCGTGGAACGCGAGCCCGCGCGACACCTACGGGACACCCGGGCCCTACGAGGACGCGGTGCAGGGCCAGCCGATCTTCGAGGAGAACGACCGGGAGAACTTCAAGGGCATCGACATCATGCGGACGGTGCGCAGCTTCGATCCCTGTCTGCCCTGCGGTGTGCACATGTATCTCGGTGAGGGCAAGAAGCTGGAGCTGCTGCACTCGCCCACGCAGTCCGCGGGCAGTGAATGACATGACGGAGTCACAGACGCGTGAGCCCGCGGAGTCCGAGACCTGGCGGGCCACCGGGGAGCGGATCGACACCCCGATCACCGCGAGCGCGGCGGGCGGCGCGCTGGCGCGCGAACGCAGCGAGGAACTGGTCAGGCTCGTCACCGACTTCTACGGCGCGGGACTGGAACGGCTGCTCGATCTCGTCCACGAGCGCGGGGTGCTGGACGACACACTGCTGGCCGCCCTCGCCGGCGACGATCTGGTCGCCAGTGTGCTGCTGGTGCACGGGCTGCATCCGTACGGTGTGGAGACACGGGTCGAGCACGCGCTGGCGAGCGTACGGCCGTATCTCGGCTCGCACGGCGGTGATGTGGAGCTGCTCGGGATCACCGAGGACGGGGTGGTGCGGCTGCGGCTGCTGGGCAGCTGCGACGGCTGCCCGTCCTCCTCCGCCACCCTCGCCCTCGCGGTACGGGGCGCGGTCGAGGCGGCGGCGCCGGAGGTCACCGCGATCGAGGTGGAGGCCGCGGCGGAGACGGCCGGGGCGCCGGGGCCGCTGGTGCCGGTGGACGCGCTGTTCGCCCGGCTGCACGAGCCGCACGGGACGGCGACGACCGGTGCCGATGGCAGCGAGCCGGGGGCGGCCTGGCAGCCGGTGCCGGCCCTGCTCGGTCTGGAGCCGGGCGGGGTCGAACGGCTGACCGCCGGCGGGTTCCCCGTGGTGGCCTGCCGGATCGGCGCCGAGCTGTTCGTCTTCCACGACCGGTGCGCCCGGTGCGAGGGGCCGATGAAGGGCGCGACGCTGGCCCGGCGGCTGGGCGGCGGTTCGGCGGACGGGGTGCTGCGGTGCTCCACCTGCCGCGCGCACTACGACGTACGGCGGGCGGGCGCCTGTCTCGACGCCGACGCGGGCGCCGCGCATCTGGACCCGCTGCCCGTGCTGGCGGACGGCGCCTCGGTCTCGGTCGCCGTACCGTCCGCGCCGGTGGTCGCGACATGAGCGCGCCGGCGGGCCGCTCCCCCGTCGCGGCGCTGCTGCGGGTCACCCGCAACCGGCCGGCGCCGGTGGCCGGGGAGCGCTGCGAGATGTGCGCCGCCCCGGTCGGCGGGGAGCACCAGCACGTGGTGAATCTGGAGAGCCGCAGCCTGATGTGCTGCTGCCGCGCCTGCTATCTGCTGTTCACGGACGACGGGGCGCGGCTGCGTTACCGCTCGGTGCCCGACCGGTATCTGGCCTTCGACGGGCTCGCGCTCGACGCGCGGCGCTGGGACGAGCTGGAGATCCCGGTGGGACTGGCCTTCCTGTTCCGCAACTCCGTCCAGGACCGTACCGTCGCGTTCTACCCGGGCCCGGCCGGGGCGACGGAGTCGGAGCTGCCGCTCGACGCCTGGACCGCGCTCGTGACGGCCGCCCCCGAACTGGCGGTGGTACGGGCCGATGTGGAGGCGCTGCTCGTCCGCCGTACGGAAGGCAACGGGCGCGAGGCCGTGACCTCGTGTCATCTGGTGCCGATCGACGCCTGTTACGAGCTGGTCGGCCGGCTGCGCACGCTGTGGCGCGGCTTCGACGGCGGCCGGGAGGCGCACGCGGCGATGGACGCGTTCTTCGAGCAGGTCAGGGCGCGCGGCAAACCGGCCCGCGCCGAGCGGCCCGAGCCGGATCAGGAGCCCGGGCAGCTGCCCGAGCCGGAGCCGGCGGGCGCGCGGGCGGCGCACCCGGACGGTGCCTCATGAACGGCCCCGTGGCGGCGGAGGGCCCGCTGTTCTCCGTTCGCGACATCGTCGCCGAGCCGTACACCGCGGCCCCGCAGCTCACCGCGCGGCTGCGGATCGAGGACGGGTCCGGCGAGCGGGTACACGCGATCGTGCTGCGCTGCCAGGTCCGTATCGAACCGCAGCGACGGCGCTACGACCGGGCCGAACAGGAGGGTCTGCGGGGGCTGTTCGGGGAGCGGGAGCGGTGGCAGGACACACTGCGGCCGTTCCTGTGGATGCAGTGCAACACGACGGTGCAGGGGTTCACCGGCGCCACCGAGGTGGACCTCGCGCTGCCGTGCACCTACGACTTCGACGTGGTCGGCTCCCGCTATCTGCACGCGCTCGGGGAGGACGGGACGGTGCCGGTCAGTCTGCTCTTCTCGGGCACCGTCTTCACCAGGGGCGGTGGCCGCGCGGGCTTCGGGGTGCGGCAGGTGCCCTGGGACCGCGAGGCGCGCCACGAACTGCCGGTCGCGGTGTGGCGGCAGCTGATGGCGTTCCACTACCCGAACTCGGGCTGGATCAGGCTGGATCACGACGTCCTCACGCGTTTCGCCGGGTTCCGCGAACGGCACGGGCTGATCAGCTGGGACGAGACGGTGGGGACCTTACTGGCGGGCGCGGAGACCGGTGCCGCGGCCGGGGATCTCGATGGGGTGGTCCAGTGACCCGGGCGGCAGCGGTGGGGCTCGACCATGTGCGGGAGATCGCCGACGCGGTGCTGTACGAGGGCTATTTGCTCTATCCGTACCGCGCCGGCTCCGCCAAGAACCGCTCCCGCTGGCAGTTCGGCGTACTCGGTCCGCCCTCGGCGGCGCCCGCGAGCTTCGCGGAGGAGCCGGGCATGGCGACGCAGTGCCTGCTCTCGGTGCCCGCGGAGGCGGCCGGTACGGCGGAGGTGGAGGTACGGCTGCGTTTCCTCCAGCACCAGGTGCGCGAGGTGCGGCGGTGCGAGGAGGACGGCCGCCACACCGCGGTCGGTGAACTCACCGTGGACGGCGTGGCGTTCCTGAGCTGGGACGAAGCGGTCGAGCGGGAGATCGACCTGGCGCCGGTCCCGCTGACGGGTCCGACCGATCAGCACCGCACGGTCCCCGGCGGCGAGGAGACCGAGCACCTCACGGACGCGCGGGGGGTGACGGTCGGCAGTGTCGTACGGCGCCGGGAGCCCCTGGCCGTACGGATCCGTACCCGTACGGAGCGGGACGGCGGATTCCTGCGCCTGACGGTCGCGGTGGACAACGAGCACCCGGGGACCGCCGCCGACAAGGACGCGGCGATCCGCGCCTCGCTGATCGGCACCCACGTGATCCTCCGGGCGCACGGCGCCGCGTTCGTCTCCCTGCGCGAGCCCCCGGACGAGGCGGCCCCGGCGGCGGCGCGCTGCGAACAGCGCAGGTGCTGGCCGGTGCTGGCCGGTGCGAAGGGCTCCACGGACACGGTGATCGGCGCGCCGATCATTCTCTACGACCACCCGGAGATCGCCGAGCAGAGCGCGGGCGACCTGTTCGACTCCACCGAGATCGACGAGATCCTGACGCTGCGGGTGATGACGATGACCGACCGGGAGAAGGCGGAGGCGCGGGCCACCGATCCCCGCGCCCGGGAGATCATCGACCGCTGCGACGCGATGGCGCCGGAAGAGCTGCGGCGGCTGCACGGCCTCCTCCGGGATCCGCACGCCCCGGCCGCGCCCTCGGGCCCGGTGGACACGGTGGATCCGGCCGGTGATCCGCGGGACGCCGCTCCCGCCGCCTTCGACACCGGCGGGGCCCCCTGGTGGGACCCGGCGGCCGACGCCTCCGTGTCGCCGGGGTCCGACTCCGTCGTGATCGACGGGGTCCCCGTCGCCAAGGGCAGTCTCGTACGCGTCCACCCGGCGCGCCGCGCCGACGCGCAGGACCTGTTCTTCGCGGGCCAGGTGGCGCGGGTGACGGCCGTGCTCTCGGACGTGGACGGTGGCGTGCACGTCGCTCTCGTACTCGTCGACGACCCGGCGGCCGATCTGCACGACTGGTACGGCCGCTACTTCTACTTCGCCCCCGACGAGCTGGAACCGCTGCCGTCCGACGGCGGCGGCCAGGACATCCCCGACGCACCGGAGTTCCGGAAGGAGAACCCATCGTGAGATCCCTCGGACTGATCACCACAGGTGTGGCCGCCGCGCTGGCGGCCGTCGCCGTCGCCGTCGGCGTGCGGTCGATCCCCGACATTCGCAGGTACCTGAGAATGCGCTCCATGTGAGCGCGCGGCGCGAGCGGGAGAGCGTGCTCGTCGCGGGCATCGGCAATCTCTTCCTCGGCGACGACGGCTTCGGCCCGGAGGTCGTACGGCGGCTCACCACCGGTCCCGGTGAGCCGCTCCCGGCCGGTGTCCGGGTCGTCGACTACGGCATCCGGGGCATGCACCTCGCGTACGACCTGCTCGACGGGTACGACGCGCTGGTGCTGGTGGACGCCTACCCGGGCGGCGGGCCGCCCGGTGAGCTGACGGTGCTGGAGGTCGGCCCGGACGACCTCGGTAAGGGTGAATTCGACGCACATGGCATGAATCCCGTCGCGGTGCTGGCAAATCTGGATCATCTGGGCGGTACTCTGCCGCTGACCCACCTCGTGGGCTGCACCCCCGCCGGTGTCGAGGAAGGCATCGGTCTCAGCGCGGCGGTCGCCGCGGCGGTTCCCGAAGCGGTGGCGGCGGTGCGCGCGCTGCTCCACCGGCTGCCGGCAGCCGCGGCCGCGTCGTCCCAGGAGCCCGACCCCGTTCCCCTGACCGCGCCCGACCCGCCCCGGAGGACCTGATCATGTGTCTCGGCATTCCCGGGCGCGTCGTGGAGATCGTCGCGGGGTACGCGGACCAGCTCGCCCTGGTCGATGTGGAGGGCGCCAGGCGCCGGATCAACATCGGCATGCTCGACGCGCCCCCGGCCGCCGGTGACTGGGTGCTGCTCCACATGGGCTTCGCGATGGAGATCATCGACGAGGCGAAGGCGGCCGAGGCGCTGTCGGGGCTGGAGATGATGGGCAGCGGCGTCCGTGAGGAGGAGCAGGCGCAGGACGCTCCCGGGGAGCACCGGGTCCGCCGCCGCTTCGAGGTGCGCGGCGTCGTCCAGGGCGTCGGGTTCCGCCCGTTCGTGTATGTCACCGCCGCCGAACTCGCCCTGACCGGTTCGGTCGCCAACACCGCCGCCGGGGTGATCGCCGAGGTGGAGGGCGATACGGAGGCGGTGACGGAGTTCGGCCGTCGGCTGCGCTCCGGGCCTCCCCCACTGGCGGTCGTGGAATCCGTCACGGAGACGGACCAACCACCGTGTGGCGGCACCGGGTTCACCATCGAGGAGTCCACCGGGGGCGACCGGGCCCGCACCCTGGTCTCCCCCGATGTCGCGACCTGCCAGGACTGTCTGGCCGAGCTGCGCGACCCGGGCGACCGGCGCCACCGTCACCCCTTCATCACCTGCACCCACTGCGGCCCCCGGTTCACGATCGTCACCGGTCTGCCCTACGACCGCGCGGCGACCACCATGGCGGCGTTCGCGATGTGCGAGGAGTGCCGGACGGAGTACCTCGACCCGCTCGACCGCCGCTTCCACGCCCAGCCGATCGCCTGCCACGCCTGCGGTCCCCGGCTCGAACTGGTCGCCGAGGACGGCGCGGCGCCACTGCACGGTGATGCGGCGCTGCGCGCCGCGCGGCGGTTGCTCGCGGCGGGCCGGATCGTCGCGGTGAAGGGACTGGGCGGCTACCACCTGGCCTGTGACGCCCGCGACGAGGCCGCCGTCGCCCGGCTGCGGCGGCGCAAGGGCCGGGGCGGCAAGCCCTTCGCCGTCATGGTGGCGGACCTCGGCGCGGCCGAGGAGCTGGTGACGATGACGGAGGACGAGCGGGCGCTGCTCGCGGGGGCGCGAAAGCCGATCGTGCTGCTGGCCCGCCGTACCCCCGCCCCCGGCAGGGACGTCGCGGACGCCGTGGCGCCCGGGAGCCCGGATCTCGGGCTGATGCTCCCGTACACGCCGCTGCACGTGCTGCTCTTCGGCCTCGGCGACGACGCCCCGGGGCCCGACGCGCTCGTGATGACCTCCGGCAACCGCTCCGGCGAGCCGATCGTCACCGACGACGCGAGGGCGCTGACCGCACTCGCCCCGCTGGCCGATGCCTGGCTGCGGCACGACCGGACGATCCAGGTGCCGTGCGACGACTCGGTGAGCCGGTTCGTCGCGGGCGCCGAACTGCCCGTGCGCAGATCGCGCGGGTACGCGCCGCTGCCCCTCGCGCTGCCCTTCGAGATCCCGCCGCTGCTGGCGGCGGGCGCCGATCTGAAGAACACCTGCGCGCTGGGCGAGGGCGGCTACGCCTGGGTCAGCCAGCACATCGGCGACCTGGACGACCTGTCCACGGTCGAGGCGCTGACCCGCACGGCGGACCATCTCTCGCTGCTGACCGGCGTCGCCCCCGAGCAGCTGGTGGCCGACCGGCACCCGGGCTACCGCTCCGGCACCTGGGCCCGGACCCACGCCAGGGGCCGGGCCGTGCGCACCGTGCAGCACCACCACGCGCACATCGCCTCCGTGATGGGCGAGCACGGCCTGGGTCCCGGCGAGAGCGTCATCGGCTTCGCCTTCGACGGCACCGGACACGGCGCCGACGGGGCGGTGTGGGGCGGCGAGGTGCTGATCGCGGGCTACAAGTCGTACCAGCGGGCGGCGCACCTGGCGTACGTGCCGCTGGCCGGCGGCGACGCGAGCGTGCTGCGGCCGTACCGGATGGCGCTCGCGCATCTGCGGGCCGCCGGTGTCGGCTGGGCCGAGGAGCTGCCCCCGGTGGCGGCCTGCCCGACGGCCGAACGCGACGTGCTGGCGCACCAGTTCGCGACGGATTTCGGCTGCGTCCCGACGTCCAGCATGGGCCGCCTCTTCGACGCGGTGGCGTCGCTGGCGGGCGTACGGCACGAGGTGGCGTACGAGGCGGAGGCGGCGATCGAGCTGGAGGGCCTGGCCCGGGCGGCGCCGCCGGAGCCCGCCGGAAACGCCTACGCCTTCACCTTCGCCGTACGGGACGGTGCGGGCGCCGGCGAGCCGGTGCTCGCCGACCCGGGGCCGGTGATCCGCGCGGTGGCCGCCGACGTACGGGCGGGCGTCGCGCCGGAGCTGATCGCGGCGCGCTTCCACACGGCCGCCGCCCGCCTCACCGCGGACCTCGCCGAGATGTGCCGCGAGCGCACCGGGCTCGGCGTGGTGGCGCTGAGCGGCGGGGTCTTCCAGAACGCGGTCCTGCTCGAAGCGACACATCGCGCCTTGACGGAACGGGACTTCACCGTCCTGCGCCCCCGCCTGCTGCCGCCCAACGACGGCGGCCTCGCCTTCGGACAGTTGCTGATCGCGGCGGCCGGCGGCTGACACCCGAGACCGAGAGCCACTCACGACCCGCAGAGAAGGAAGGCACCATGTGTCTGGCAGTCCCGGGGCGCGTCCTGCGCACCGCCGAGGTCGACGGCGCCGTGATGGCGGAGGTCGACTTCGGGGGCGTACGCAAGGAGGTCTGCCTCCAGTACGTCCCCGACGCGGCGGTCGGTGAATACGTCGTCGTCCATGTCGGCTTCGCCATCCAGCGGCTCGACGAGGCATCGGCCCGGGAGACCCTGGCCAACTTCGAGAGGCTCGGAATCCTGGAGGAGGAGTTCGGGGACGGCTTCGAACTGGCCGCCAGGCAGCGGGACTCGGTGGAAGGAACGGACCTGTGAAGTACCTGGACGAATTCAGCGACCCCCAGCTGGCCGAGCGGCTGCTCGACCAGATCCACGCGGCCACCACCCGCCCGATGGCGATGATGGAGGTCTGCGGCGGTCAGACCCACTCGATCATCCGGCACGGCATCGACCAACTTCTCCCGGACCAGATCGAGTTGATTCACGGTCCCGGCTGCCCGGTCTGTGTGACGCCGCTGGAGATCATCGACCGGGCGCTGGCCATCGCCGCGCGTCCCGGTGTCATCTTCTGCTCGTTCGGCGACATGCTGCGGGTGCCGGGCAGCGGGCAGGACCTGTTCTCCGTGAAGAGCGCGGGCGGTGACGTACGGGTCGTGTACTCGCCGCTCGACGCGCTGAAACTGGCCCGCGAGAACCCGGACAAGGAGGTCGTCTTCTTCGGTATCGGCTTCGAGACGACCGCCCCGGCCAACGCCATGACGGTCCATCAGGCACGCCGTCTCGGGGTGCGCAACTTCTCGCTGCTCGTCTCGCACGTCCTCGTGCCGCCCGCGATCGCGGCCATCATGGAGTCCCCCACCTGCCGGGTCCAGGCGTTCCTGGCCGCCGGGCATGTGTGCAGTGTGATGGGGACCGCGCAGTACCCGGCACTGGCGGAGCGGTACCGGGTCCCCATCGTCATCACCGGTTTCGAGCCGCTCGACATCCTGGAGGGCGTCCGCAGGACCGTTCTCCAGCTCGAAGAGGGCCGCCACGAGGTGGAGAACGCCTACCCGCGGGCCGTGCGCGCCGAGGGGAACCTGCCCGCCATGGACATGCTGCGGGATGTCTTCGAGGTCACCGACCGGACCTGGCGCGGCATCGGGATGATCCCGCTCAGCGGATGGCGACTGGCGGAGAAGTACAGCGAGTTCGACGCCGAGCGCCGGTTCGACGTGGCGGCGATCTGTACGGCCGAGTCGTCGCTGTGCCGGTCGGGCGAGGTCCTCCAGGGGCTGATCAAGCCGCACGCGTGCGGCGCGTTCGGCAAGGAGTGCACACCGAGGAATCCGCTGGGCGCCACGATGGTGTCCACCGAGGGGGCGTGCGCCGCGTATTACGCGTACCGCCGACTGGAACTGGTCGATGCGAAGTGACTGATGTGACAGAGATGACCGGGACGACGGCTCTCCCCTCCGCGCAGGGCGCCGAGCTGGACTTCGAGAGCTGGGTCTGCCCCGTACCGCTGCGCGAGACCCCGACGGTGGTGATGGGCCACGGCGGCGGCGGTGCGATGTCGGCCGAGCTGGTCGAGCACCTCTTCCTCCCGGCGTACGGCTCGGCGGCCGCGTCCGAACTGGGCGACTCCGCGGTGCTCACCGTCGGCGCGGGCGCCCGGCTCGCCTTCTCCACGGACTCGTTCGTGGTGAAGCCGATGTTCTTCCCCGGCGGCTCCACCGGCGACCTGGCGGTGAACGGTACGGTGAACGACCTGGCGATGTCGGGCGCCGTACCGCTCTACCTGTCCTGCGCGTTCATCCTCCAGGAGGGGACGGCGCTCAGCGACCTCGGCCGGATCGCCCAGGACATGGGCGCGGCGGCGCGGGCGGCGGGGGTCCGGCTGGTCACCGGTGACACCAAGGTCGTCGACAGCGGCAGTGGTGACGGTGTGTACGTCAACACCTCGGGGATCGGTGTGATCCCCGACGGCGTCGACATCGGCCCGCGTCGCGCGCGGCCCGGTGACGCCGTGCTGATCAGCGGCGACATCGGAGTGCACGGCGTGGCGGTGATGAGCTGCCGGGAGGGCCTGCAGTTCGGTACGACGGTGGAGAGCGACACCGCGCCCCTGCACGGACTGGTCGGCGCGATGATCGCGACCGGCGCCGATGTACACGTCCTGCGCGATCCCACGCGCGGAGGTGTGGCGGCCTCGCTCAACGAGATCGCCACCGCCTCCGGGGTCGGTGTCGAGCTGATCGAGCGGGAGCTGCCCGTACCGGACACCGTGCGGGACGCGTGCAGCCTGCTGGGGCTCGACCCGCTCCAGGTGGCGAACGAGGGCAAGCTGATCGCCATCGTGCCGGCCGACGATGCCGAGCGCGTCCTCGCCGCTATGACGGGCCATCCGCTGGGGCGCGGGGCGCGCCGGATCGGCACGTGTGTGCCGGAGCATCCGGGCATGGTGGTCGCCAGGACCGGTCTGGGCGGCTCCCGGGTGGTCGGCCTGCCGGTCGGGGAACAGCTGCCGAGGATCTGCTGAATGAGCGAGCGCGGCGCGATCCTCTTCGCGCGGTACGCCTATCCGCCCAACGAACTCGGCTACTGCGGCCCCGCCGACGCCTCCGCCCTGCTCCGCGCGGAGGCGACGGCGGGGATCGAGCGCAGCGCCCGGCGGTTCGAGGGCGCCTGGTGCTATCTCGAACTGCTCGCCGAGAGCGCGGGCATCCCCGACCCCCTGGACGAGCGGGTGGTGGAGGCGTACTGGATCGGCAACGAACTCCTCGACCTGACCGACCCCGCCGCCCTGCTGGCCCGGATGCGGGACCGCTTCCGGGGCCAGCGGGGCGGCACCTGGCGCGAGGCGTCCGGCCGGGCGCTGGCACACCACAGCTTCCAGGTCTTCGACGTGTACCCCTGGGCCGGCCTGCTGCGGGTCTCGGCCCATCCGACGGCGCTCTCGGTCCTCGACCGGTGCCGTATCCGTACGGGCGTGGTCCGTTCGGTGCACGGCGAGTCGGCCACCGTCGAGTCCCGGGCCCTGCGCTGGACGGGCACCCACCTGGTCCCCGGTCCACCGCGCCGGGAGTCCGTACGCTGGTCGCGGGGCGGCCGGTCCCTGATCCCGGGTGTCGCCCCCGGCGACCTGGTGGCGCTGCACTGGGACTGGGTGTGCGATGTCATCACCCGGTCCCAGGCGGCACGCATCGAATCGACGGAGGCCCGCCAGCTCAGGGCGCAGGGGCTGGCTCCGCGCGAAGCGTCCGGCGAAGCCGCCGTCGGGACCGCTGCGCCAACGGGCTGATACGGGTCGCACCGCCCGGTCTCACGACGGTCCGCTCGGGGATGCCTCGGCGCTCGTCAGCCGCTCGGCGGGCCGGCCGCCCAGCACCGTGTCCGGTGTCCCCGCGTCGCAGAGGGCTCCCTCGCGCAGCAGCAGGACGTGTCCCGCCGTCGCGGCCGTGTCCAGGTCGTGGGTCGCCTGGACGACCGTGACACCGTCCGCCGTGACCTCGGCGAGTACGTCGGCGATCAGACGCCGGGCCGTCGCGTCCAGGCCCGTGGTGGGTTCGTCGAGCAGCAGAAGGTCCGCGTCCTGGGCCAAGCCCTGGGCCACCAGGGCGCGTTGGCGCTGCCCACCGGACAGCTCGCCCAGTTGGCGGTGGGCCAGGGCGGCGATGCCGAGTCGCTCCATGCACTCCTCGACCACCGCCCGGTCACCGCGTGAGAGGCGCCTGCGCCATCCGAGGTGCCCCCACCTCCCCATCGCCACGGCGTCCCGCACGGTGAGCGGCAGCGTGTCGGCCGCCCTGCTGCGCTGCACCACGAACGCCGGGCGGCGGGCGGTCCTGTGCGTCACCGTTCCACCGGTCACGGGGATCACACCGGCCAGCACGCCGAGCAGCGTGGACTTGCCCGAGCCGTTCGGGCCGACCACGGCGGTGGTGGTGAACGCCGGTATCTCCACGGTGAGCCGCTGGAGCACCGCACGGCCGGCATAACCGGCCGACACCTCTTGGAGCACCACCTGTTCATGGAGCACCACCTGTTCGCGGATCACGCGACCGCCTCCCAGCCTCTTGTTGTATTGATAATCATTTTCATTATAAGGTCCGGTGCATGGAATGGCTGACGGGCCCCTTCGAGGTGGCTTTTGTGCAACGAGCCCTGTGGAGCGGCATGCTCGTGTCGCTGATCTGCGCCCTCGCCGGCACCTGGGTGGTGTTGCGCGGTATGGCGTTCTTCGGCGACGCCATGTCCCACGGCATGCTTCCCGGTATCGCGCTGGCCTCGCTCCTCGGGGCGAATCTGCTGGTGGGCGCGGCGGTGAGCGCGGCGGTCATGGCGCTGGGCGTCAGTGTGGTCGGCCGGTCACCACGGCTGTCGCAGGACACCAGCATCGGGCTGCTGTTCGTGGGAATGCTGTCGCTGGGCGTGATCATCGTCTCCCGCTCCCAGTCGTTCGCCGTCGACCTGACCGGGTTCCTCTTCGGTGAGGTGCTCGCCGTGCGCCCGGTCGATCTGGCCTACCTCGGGCTCGCGGCGTGTGTCGCGCTGGCGGTGTGTGTGCGGGGACACCGGTCGTTCGTCGCCCTGGCCTTCGACGAGCGCAAGGCGCACACACTGGGGCTGCGGCCGCGGGTCGCGCACACGGCGCTGCTCTGCCTGCTCACCCTGGCGATCGTCGCGTCCTTCCATGTCGTGGGCACCCTGCTGGTGTTCGGCCTGCTGATCGCGCCCCCGGCGGCCGTGCTGCCGTGGGCCCGCCGTATCCCGGTGATCATGACCGGCGCCGCCTGTCTGGGGATGAGCGCGACTTTCCTCGGGCTGCTGCTCTCCTGGCACCTCCACACGGCCGCGGGGGCGACCATCGCCGCGACCGCGCTCCTTCAGTTCGCGCTCTCCACTCTGGCGGCCGGTCTGCGCGACCGGCTGGCACGTTCCATCACACTCGCACCCGGCACCGACCGCCCGCACCTGGAATACGGACACCCCTCATGACACTCACAACGCCCGCCGCGTCCCGCGCACTTGGCGGAATCCGCACCGCGACGGTGCTGTCCTGCGCCGTTCTCGTCGGCTGCGCGCTGCTGACCGGATGCCAGCGCGGAGACGGCGGCGGCAGCGGCGACCGGCCGGACCCGAAGGCGCGGTCGAGCGACGCGCCCGTCCCCCACGGTTACGTCGAGGGAGCCGAGGAGACCTCGGAGCAGCAGTCCCGGCTGGTACTGGCGGACGCGGGGACCGGCGCGGTCGGGGTGCTGGACCTGATCGGCGGAGAAGTCACGCCGCTGAAGCGGGCCGAGGGCGTTCAAGGGCTGCGCGCCGACGGCAGATTCGCCTACCTCACCGCCGCCGGCGCGACCCGCGTCCTCGACAGCGGCGCCTGGACGGTGGACCACGGCGACCACGTGCACTACTACCGGACCGGAATCCGCGACGTGGGCGCGATCGAAGCGACGGCCCCCGCCCATGTCCACGGCGACCCGGCCCTGACCGCGCTCTCCTCCGGGACGGGCACCGCCCTGCTGCTGGACCGCGAGAAGTTGGAGAGCGGCAGCGCGGGCCGCGGCCGGGCCCTGGCCGGTGCGGGCCGGGGAGCGGTCGTCCCGTACCGGGAACATCTGCTGGTCGCCTCGGCGGGAGCCGAACGCGCCACCGTACGGATCCTGAGCAGGGACGGTACGGACGTGGCGACACTCGGCGAACCGTGTGCGGCGGCCGGCGGCGCGGCCGTGACCCGCCGGGGCGTGGTCTTCGGATGCTCCGACGGAGCCTTGCTGGTCACCGAGGAGAAGGGCGCCTTCAGCGCGGAGAAGATCTCCTACGGCACCCGGGTGAGCGCCTCGGAGCGTGCCGTGGATCTGCGCCACCGCGCGGGCAGCACCACCCTCGTGGCCACCTCGGGCGACGACGCCGTCTGGATCCTCGACGTCACCGACCGCACCTGGACCCGGGTGGAGACGGGCCCGGTCGTCGCCGTCAACACCGCGGGCGAGGGCGCTCCCCTGCTCGCGCTCGGCGAGGACGGCGCCCTCAGCGCGTACGACACCGGCACCGGCGAGCGCACGGCCCGCGTGCCACTGCTCTCCGCGAAGGGAGCCGCGTCCGCCGTCATCGAGGTCGACACCAGCCGGGCGTACGTCAATGACGCCGCCGCGCGCAAGGTCTACGAGATCGACTACAACGACCGGCTCCGGCTCGCCCGTACCTTCCCGCTCGGCTTCGCGCCCACGTACATGGTGGAGACCGGACGATGACGAACCCTCACCGATCCGGCCCGCGCCGATCCGCCCTTCACCGATCCGCCCCGCACCGGTCCACGCCGGGCCGGTCCGTCCCCGCCCGGTCGTATCTGCTGCCGGTGCTCTGCGTGCTGCTCCTCCTGGGGGTGAGCGGCTGCGCCGGGCAGGACCGCGGCCGCCCCCGTGTGGTGGTCACCACGAACATCCTCGGTGACATCACCCGCAACATCGTCGGCGACGAGGCCGAAGTGACGGTGCTGATGCGTCCCCACGCCGATCCGCACTCCTTCGGCATCTCCGCGCCCCAGGCCGCGTCCATCGAGCGGGCCGACCTCGTCGTGTACAACGGGCTCGGCCTGGAGGAGAACGTCCTGCGGCCGGTGGAGGCGGCGCGGGCGGCGGGCGTCGCCACCCTGGCGGTGGCCGAGGGGGTCGACCCGCTCGGGTACGGGTCGGGCGAGAGCGCCGACACCCTGGACCCGCACTTCTGGACCGACCCCGAGCGGGTCGCCAAGGCCGTGGATCTCATCGCCGGACAGGTCGTCGAACAGGTCGCGGGAGTCGACGCGGCGGCCATCGGCAGGAACGCGGCGGAGTACTCCGCGAAGATCGACGAGCTGACCGGCTGGATGCGCGAGGAGTTCGACCGCATACCGCCGGAGAAACGCCGGCTGGTGACCAATCACCATGTCTTCGGCTATCTGGCGCAGCGCTTCGGATTCCGGATCGTCGGCGCCGTGATCCCGAGCGGCACCACCCTGGCCTCACCGAGCGCGTCGGATCTCAAATCCCTGGCCGACGCCATCGAGAAGGCGGGCGTCCGGGCGGTCTTCGCCGACGCCTCGCAGCCGGACCGGCTGGCCCAGGTGCTCGGACGCGAGAGCGGCATCGACGTGGAGATCGTGCCGCTGTTCTCGGAATCCCTCACCGCCGAAGGCGAAGGAGCCGCCACCTATCTGGAAATGATGCGCGCCAACACCGCGTCCATCACCGCCGGTCTCAGCACCGCATGACACCGCGCGACAGCAACCGCGAGGAAGAAGGAAACACATGAGGAAGAAAATGACACGCCCCAGAACGACAGCCGCCATCGCCCTGCTGCTGGCGGGCTCCGCGGCACTCACCGCGTGCGGCGGTACGACGTCGGAGCCGTCGGACGCGAAGGCGGACAGCTCGTCGGGCCCGTCGGCGCGGCCGGTCGCTAACCCGGTCGTCACCACGTACGACGGCGGTCTGTACGTCCTGGACGGCGCGACGCTGAAGCTCGCCGAGGACATACCGCTGGCAGGGTTCAACCGGGTCAACCCGGCGGGCGACGACCGTCACGTGATGGTCTCCACCAGCGCGGGCTTCCGCGTCATGGACGCGGTGGGGCGGCGGCTCACGGACGTCGAGTTCAAGGGCGCCAAGCCGGGCCACGTCGTGCGTCACGCGGGCCGTACGGTGCTGTTCTCCGACGGCACGGGCGAGGTCACCGTCTTCGACCCGAAGGACCTCGGTGACACGAAGCCGCAGGCCGAGACATACACCTCCGCCTCCGCGCACCACGGCGTGGCCATCCAACTGGCCAACGGCGAGCTGGTGACCACGCTCGGCACGGAGGAGAAGCGGGTCGGCATCACCGTCCTGGACAAGGACCGCGAGGAGATCGTCCGCAGCGAGGAGTGCCCCGGGGTGCACGGCGAGGCCACCGCGCGCGACGAAGCGGTGGTCATCGGCTGCGAGAACGGCGTGTTGATCTACCGTGACGGCGCCATCAAGAAGGTCAAGAGCCCCGACGCGTACGGCCGGATCGGCAACCAGGCCGGATCCGACGCGTCACCGATCGTGCTGGGCGACTACAAGAAGGACAAGGACGCGGAGCTGGAACGCCCCGAACAGGTGTCGCTGATCGACACGGCGACGGGCAAGCTCCGGCTGGTCGACCTCGGCACCAGCTACACGTTCCGCTCGC
Source organism: Streptomyces sp. NBC_01429 (assembly GCF_036231945.1). NCBI lineage: Bacteria > Bacillati > Actinomycetota > Actinomycetes > Kitasatosporales > Streptomycetaceae > Streptomyces > Streptomyces sp. NBC_01429. The sequence goes on from NZ_CP109599.1 coordinate 489,545, forward strand.
TCGCCCGGGGCCCGCGGGGTGAGGCGCTCGTCCTGGGGACGGACGGCCGGATCCATGTCATCGACCCCACGACGGGCAAGGTCACCCAGAAGATCCCCGCCCTCGGCCCGTGGCAGGAGCCGCTGGACTGGCAGCAGCCGCGCCCGGCGCTGTTCGTACGGGACGCCACCGCGTACGTGTCGGACCCCGCGCACAAGAAGCTGATCGCCATCGACCTCGCCTCCGGTGAGCGGTCGGCCTCGGTGACCCTGCCGAAGGCCGTGAACGAGGTGAGCGGTGTGAAGGAGCACTGACGCTCACACCGAGGCGAACATCTCCAGCAGGCCCCGGGGCGCGTCGGCGGCGAAGCAGATGACGAGGTTGGCGGCGGACCCGGCCGCGGCGGACTCACCACGCGGGAACATCACCCGCTCGTACGCGGTCAGCGCGCCCTCGGTGTCATCGGGGCGGGCGGCCAGGGCCAGGCCGAGGTCGGCCCCGTCGATCATCGCGAGGTTGGCGCCCTCCCCGGCGAAGGGTGACATCAGATGGGCGGCGTCGCCCAGCAGCGTCACCCCGGGGACGCGCTCCCAGCGGTGACCGACGGGCAGGGCGTGGACCGCCCGCGGGACCAGGGCGTCGTCGGCGTCGGCGACCAGCGCCCGCAGGCTCGGGTCCCAGTCGGGGAAGAGCGCCAGCACGGCCTCCTTGGCGGTCGGGGTGTCGGTGAAGTCGATGGTGGAGACCCAGTTCTCCGGCACCCTGAGCGTGGCGTAGGTGTGCAGGCAGCCGTCGGACTCGCGGTGCGCGAGGAAGCCCCGCTCCGCGCCGAGCGCGAAGAGCGTCCCGCCGCCGACGACCGAGGCGCTGACGGGGTGGCGGGTGTCCGCGTCGCGGAGGTTCACCTCGACCATCGAGAAGCCGGTGTACGCGGGCCGGGCGTCGGAGACCAGCGGGCGCACCCTGGACCAGGCGCCGTCCGCCCCGACCAGCAGGTCGGCGGTGAACACGGCGCCGTCGGCGAGGGTCACCTCGTGCCGGCCGTCGGCGAGGGTACGGACGTCGGCGGCCTTGGCCCCCCAGTGGACGGTGCCCTCGGGCAGCGCGTCGAGCAACAGGTCGCGCAGCTGCCCCCGTTCGACCTCGGGGCGGGTGCCCGTACCGTCGTCCTCCCGCGCCATACGGACCTCGGCGTGCCGGTCGAGGACCCGCGTGGCCTCCCCTCCCGGCAGGACCAGCGGGCGGAAGTCGTCCAGGAGCCCGGCGGCGCTCAGGGCCGCCTGGCCGGATTCCTCGTGGATGTCGAGCATGCCGCCCTGGTGGCGCACGTCCCGGGACGCCTCCTGGTCGTAGACGGCCGCTTCGATGCCGTGGACGTGCAGGACCCGGGCCAGCGTCAGGCCGCCGAGACCGGCGCCCACGACGGCGATGCGATGGTGCGTACTCATGATGCTGCTCCTTGGTCGCGGGCGGAAAGTGGGCCGCCGTCGGGGGCGGCGGACGGGACCGGGGTGCGCGCGATGCCGTTGATCAGGGCGCGGAAGCCCCAGGCGAGACGCTCGCGCGGCGCGCCGGACAGCAAGGCGGAGCCGAGGGCCGCGATGCGCGGGTGGGTGCGCTCGTCCACCGCGTCGATGGCGCGGGTCAGGGCGTCCCAGTCGTCCCGCTCGTCGTCCGCGCCGTCCCGGCCCGCGTGCTCGGCCGCCGTCGCGGTGGCGTACAGCAGCAGCGCGTCCACGCCCCAGGCGGCCCGCCCTGCGGCCACCCCGCCCTCGTCCAGCAGCCGCAGCAGTGTTTCGAGCAGGGCCAGGTAGCACGGCCCGCCGGGGCGGGCCACCAGCGCGGACGCGGCCAGTCCCGGATGGGCGAGGAGTACGGCGGTGTACGCGGTGAGCAGCCCTTCCAGCCGCTCGTGCCACTCCCCCTCGGCCGGGGCCTCGACCGTTCCCAGGAACTCGTCGAGGATCGCCGCGTGCAGTGCGGCGGTGTTGCTGACGTAGACGTAGAGCGAGGCCGGGCCGGTGTCCAGCTCACGCGCCAGGCGTCGCATGGTGACTTTCCGCAGCCCCTCGGCCCGGGTGATCTCCATGGCGGCGGCCACGATCACGGCCCGGCTCAGGGCCGGTTTGGCGGGGCGCTCCCTGCGGCTGCGCGGTTCGGTGCGGGGGTCCATGCCTTCCACCGTAACGAACATGTTCGTGCAGAACAAGTACGTGACGAACATGTTCGTCACGTCTCACGGGCGGACGTGTTCGTACGGTGGCGGGGAGGCGTCAGCCTCGGGACCGGCTCCCGGCGCGCTCGGCCGGCAGCCAGCGGTAGCGGCGCTCCGGGCGGCCGGCCACGCCGTACCGCAGGGAGACGTCCACGCTGCCGGTGACGGTGAGGTGCTCCAGATAGCGGCGCGCGCTGACCCGGGAGATCCCGATGAGGACGGCGCACTCGCTGGCGGAGAGGGTCCCGTCGGCGGCGCGCAGGGCGCGGGTGACGAGATCCGCCGTCTCGGGGCTCATCCCCTTGGGTACGGCGGGAGCGGCGGCCGGTCCCGCCGTACCGGTACGGGTCAGCAGCCGGTCCACATCGGTCTGGCCGCTGATGACGGCGTTGTCCAGGCTCGCCCGCTGCGCGGCGTACTGTTCGAGCCGGACCCGCAGGTCGTCGAAGTCGAAGGGCTTCAGCAGGTAGTTGACGACTCCGCGGCGTACGGCTCCGCGCACCGACTCCAGCTCGCGCGCGGCGCTGACCACCAGGACGTCGCAGTCGTGCCCCGTCGCCCTGAGGCGGCTGACGACGTCGAGTCCGAAGACATCGGGCAGATAGAGGTCGAGCAGCACCAGGTCCGGGTCGAGTTCCGCGACCCGTGCGAGCGCCTGCTCGCCGGAGTTCGCCTCGCCGATGACGCGGAAGCCCTCGCACCGGTCGACGAATCCGCTGTTGATCCGCGAGACCATGAAGTCGTCGTCGACCACGAGTACGTCGATCATCGGACCGTCTCCATCGTCTCCGCCGTCTCTTCCGTCTCTTCCGTCTCTTCCGTCTCAGCTGTGTCCGCCGTGTCCGCCGTCTCGTGGGCGAGGTGTCCCACGGGCATGTGCGCGGTGAACACCGCGCCGTCGCTGGTGTTGGCGACCGCGACCTCACCGCCCCTGCGCGTACAGACCAGTTGGGTGAGCGCCAGCCCGATGCCGCGTTCGCCGCCCCGGGCCGCCTTGGTGGTGAAGCCCCGGGCGAAGACCTCGTGCGCCAGTCCCGGCGCGACCCCCGGCCCCGAGTCCCGTACCACGATCTCCACGCCGGAGGCGTCGTGGCGCAGCTCGACCTCCACCCACGCCTCGACCGCACCCCCGCCACCGCCGCCGCCCGCACCGACGGTCCCGGCGGCGGCGTCGATGGCGTTGTCCACGAGGTTCCCGGTCACCGTCGCCACATCGGCGGAGTCCCCGGGCTCCAGTCTCGGCAGCGCCGTGCGCTCCGAGAGCCGCAACCTCACCTTGCGCTCGGCGGCCAGTGAGGACTTGGCCATCACGAGGGCGGCGACGGCGGTGTCGTCGATCCGGCTCGTCACCTGGAGGTCCAGGGACTTGCGGTGGCCGCTCAGCACGCGGATGTAGCGCAGCACCTCGTCCGGCTCGTCCATCTGCGTCAGCCCGGAGATGATGTGGAGCTGGTTGGCGAACTCGTGCGCCTGGGCGCGGAGCAGTTCGGTGGTGGAGCGGAAGGAGCCCAGTTCGCGTTCGAGTCTGGCCAGTTCGGTACGGTCCCGCAGCGTGGTCACCGAGCCGAGGGAGCGGCCGTCCTTGACGACGGTCATCCGGTTCATCACCAGCACCCGGCCGCCCCGGATGGCGATCTCGTCACCCGCGTCCCTGGCGGCGGCGCCGGGGTCCTCCCTCTTGCCCGCCAGCACGTCGTAGAGCCGGTCCCCGATGCCCAGCTCGGTCAGGCTCATGCCGACGCAGCGCTCGGGCAGATCCAGCAGCCGGCGCCCCACCTCGTTCACCAGAGTGACGCGCAGCGCGGGATCGAGCGCGATCACGCCTTCGGCGATGCCGTAGAGCATGGCTTCCCGGTGTTCGGCGAGGCCGGTGATCTCGCGTGGCTCCATGCCGAGGGTCTGGCGTTTGATGCGGCGAGCCAGCAGCCACGATCCGAGGACACCGAGGACGACGGCGATACCCAGATAGAGGACCAGGTACGAGGAGGCGCCGGCCAGCCGCTCCCACACCGTCGGCGCGGCCACCCCGATCATCACCGTGCCCAGCTGCCGGCCCCGGTCGGCGGCTGTCTCGCCGAGGACCGGCGCCCGGGCGGCCAGCTCGTGGGCTCCGTCGATCTCGATGTGGCCGGACCAGCCGCGCCCCTCGGCGGCGTCGCTGTCGCCGAGGGGCAGCGGTGTGCCGATCAGGGTGGGGTCGGTGGAGGCGACCGTCCGTCCCCCGGCGTCCGCGACGGTCACCGATGTCACTCCGGACTGGGCCTGTGTACTGTGCACCAGCGGGGCGAGCACCTCGCCCGGCGCCGGCTTCCCGAGTCTGCTGCGTACCAGCGGGTTCCAGGCCATCTGCTCCGCGAGCGCCGTCACCCGGCGTCCCTCGACCCGGTCGAAGGTCGCCTCTGACTGTGCCAGCGAGAGCGCGCCGACGGCCGCCACGACCACCACGATGATGGCGAGTTGGAGGACGAGCAGCTCACCCGCCAGCGTCAGCCGGCGGAATCTCGCGAACACGATGAACTCAATCTTCTCTGACCACACAGGACACGGCGACGCCCACCGCGTCGGACCATCATGGCGCCGGGTGTCCGGAAACGAAAGGGGCGGATGGTGACGGTTAGGATCACCGCGCTGCTGAGTCTGCTGGTCATCGTGCCGGTGCTCACGGCCGGCGGCTGCGGGGGTGCCCCGTGGGACCGGTCGGACGGGACCGGGGGCTGGGCCGCCGAGCCGCGGATCATGGCGCCCAACGCCCCGGGCGGCGGGTACGACAGCACCGCGCGGACGGTGGCCCGGGTGATGGAGGAGACCGGCATCGCCTCGGGGGTCCAGGTGTTCAATCTGCCGGGCGCCGGAGGCACCGTCGGCCTTCAGCGCCTGGTCGACGAGCGGGGCAACGGCGCGCTGGCCATGCAGATGGGGCTCGGGATCGTCGGGGCGTCGTATGTGTCGGGTTCGCGGGTGACCCTGGCTCAGACCACACCGATCGCCCGGCTGATCGAGGAGGCGGGGGCGATCGTCGTGGCGCGGGATTCGCCGTACACCTCGATCGGTGAGCTGGTGAGGGCGTGGCGCGCCGACCCGGGCAGGGTGACCGTCGGCGGCGGTTCGTCACCCGGCGGCCCCGACCATCTGCTGCCGATGCGGCTCGCCAGGGCCGTCGGGCTCGACCCCGGGAAGGTCGGCTACCACGCGTACGAGGGCGGCGGCGAGCTGCTGACGGCCGTCATGGACGGCAGTGTGGCGTTCGGCGCCAGTGGGTACGGGGAGTTCCTCGACCAGGTCGCGGCGGGTCAGCTGCGGGTGCTCGCGGTGACGAGTTCGGAGCCGGTCGGCGTCCTCGACGACGTCCCCACGCTGAAGGCGTCCGGTATCGATCTGGTCTTCGCCAACTGGCGGGGCATCGTGGCCCCGCCGGGGATCAGCGCCCGCGAGCGCGCGCGCTGGACCGACGCGCTGGACCGGATGCGCGGCTCGGCGCGCTGGCGGGCGGAGCTGGTGAAGCACGGCTGGAGCGACGCGTTCCTGACCGGCGACCGCTTCGCCGGCTATCTGGCCGAGCAGGACAGGGCCACGGCGGAGATCCTGTCCCGGCTCGGACTGATGTCGTGAGGACCGGCCCGGTCCCGGCTCAGGAGGCCAGGGCGAAGATGATCCACGCGAAGAGGAATCCGATCACACCGATCAGCGTCTTGATCACCGTCCAGGTACGGAACGTGGTGGGGATGTCCATTCCGAGCAGCTTGCCGAAGAGCCAGAAGCTGGCGTCGTTCACGTGCGGCACGACCGCCGAGCCGCCGGCCAGGGCGAGCACCATCGCGGCCGTCTGTACGGGGTTGAGACCGGCCGCGAGGACCGAGGCACTGAGCAGCCCGGCCGAGGTGGTGATGGCGACGGTGGCGGTGCCCAGCGCGATCCGCAGGATCGCGGCGACGACGAACGTCGAGACGATCAGGGGCAGTCCGGTGTCACGCAGTGTGTCCGCCAGCGCGTCGCCGATGCCACTGGTCACCAGCACGCTGCCGAACATGCCGCCGGCGCCGGTGATGAGGACGACCGGGGCGATCGGCTTGAGGGCGTTGTCGTACAGGTCCTCCAGGAAGTCCCTGCCGCGTCCGCGCCGGGTGCCGAGCACGTACGACGCCGTGAGCACGGTGATCAGCAGGGCCACCGGGGTGCTGCCCAGCACGCGCAGGACGTCGACCCACGCGAGGTCCTTCGCCAGGGATCCGGTGTCCACCGCCGTACGCAGGCCGGTGTTGAGGAAGATGAGTCCGAGCGGGAGCATCAGCAGGAGGAGCACCGTCGACGCCCTCGGCGGAGCGGGGTCGCCGTCGGATCCGCCGTCGCCGCCGGTGTCCTTCCGCGGTCCTCCGGCGAGGAGTTCGGGCACCGGCAGGACGATCCGGCCGCCGATCCAGATCCCGTACAGGTAGCCCGATATGTACCAGGTGGGTCCGGCGATGAGCACGCCCAGCAGCACCACGAGGCCGACGTCCGCGCCGAGGAAGACCGTGGCCGCCACCGCGCCCGGGTGCGGCGGCAGGAAGATGTGCATCGTCGACAGCGCCGCCGCCGCGGGCAGCGCGTAGCGCAGCACACCGCCGCCGAGGCGGCGGGCCACGGCGAAGACGATGGGCAGCATGACCATCAGCGCCGCGTCGAAGAAGATGGGGAATCCGAACAGCAGCGACGCCACCCCCAGTGCCAGGGGTGCCCGTTTCTCGCCGAACAGCCGGATCATGGTGTCGGACAGGGCCTGGGCGCCGCCGCTGATCTCGACGATCCGGGCGAACATCACGCCGAATCCGACCAGCAGGGCGACCTCGCCCAGGGTCCCGCCGAACCCGTCGATCAGGACGTCCACGATCTCGTCCGTGGGTACGCGGGCGGCGAACGCGGTCGCCAGGCTCACCAGCGGCAGCACGATCAGCGGGTGGATCTTCACTTTGATGATGAGGAACAGCAGGGCCAGGACCGCGACCCCCGCTATCAGCAGGAGCGGCAGGGTGCCCAGGGATGACTGCACTTCTTCGGTCTTCATGCTCGGTGGTGTCGCCTTCCCACGGAAGTCAGTGATTCGGGAAGGGGCGTTCGCTGAACGACCGGACCCGCACGCGCACCGACTCTGCCGAAGGGAGTGAGCCGGGTCACTCTTGCGCAGGTAGCGCTCTTATTGATCATTGTGTTCGCGACGGCGGAAGGCCCCGTCCCCCACCGTGGATTCCGGGGGCCGGGGCCTTCGTACGGTGCGCGGCGCGCGCCCGGTCAGGGGCGTCTCGTCGCGTCGGTGATCCGGTCGACGCGGTAGTAGCGCGCGACGCACTTCGCCGGCCACACCTTGCGGCCGTGGTCGGCGAACGGCTCACCCATCCCGCTGATCGGCAGTGGCGTGTACGGCAGGACGTGCGCGCCGAGCGCCGCCCGGGAACGCAGCCACCGGTCCTGGCTGTCCCACGCGAGGGCCCGCGCCCGCATGGTGTCCTCCAGGCGCGCGAGAGGAAGGGCGAGGGCCACGCACACCACGGCGCACACCGCGGCGCCGGTCGCCCGCATCACTCCCGTACGCCGCCGCCCGCGCTCGCGCAGCGCGCCGCCCAGGACGGCGCCGGCGCCGGCGAGCAGCGCGATGTACAGCAGGAGGTAGTCGTTCCAGGTCCGGCTGGCGCCCGCCACCCCCGCGCCGAAGACGGGGTACGCGATGAGCGTGCAGAGCCAGCCGGAGACCAGCAGGGCGAGGACGCCGGTCCCGGACAGCAGGGCCAGGTGCGGCGGCCGGGCCGGCGGGCGGCCGTCCGCCCCTCGGACGAGCAGGCCGAGCAGCAGGCCCGCCGCGACCACGCCCAGGTACTGCCAGGTGGTCAGCAGGGTGGCGAGGACGTGCGCGAAGGCCCGCAGTGATTCGGCCAGCGACTCCGGCGCGAGCATGGACACGCCCTGCGCTCCGTAGCGTTCGCGACGGATCCGCGAGCCGGGGGACGTGACGAGTACGAGCGTCCCGGCCGCGGTGCCGAGGATGCCCGCCACGCACCAGATCCGCGCGTAGGACCAGCGGCGCCCGGTGAGGATCCGGTGGCCGGCCGCGAGGGCGCACGCGAGCGTCACGAACACGACGACCGAGACCCCCTCGGACAGCGTGCCCATCACGGCTCCCGCGACGAACACCGTGGCCACGGCCGCGTTCCCGGCCGCGCGCGAGCGGGCCCGCAGCAGGGGAATCGCGGCGGCGCAGGCGAGCACGGGAGCGACGGTGTGCGAGACGGACGAGGCGGGCCAGTAGAACGTCTTGTACGTGTTGGGTGTCGCGAGGAGGAACACCGCGGTGACCACGGACGCCACGAGCAGCGGGACGCCGCGCGGCGCCGTCAGCCGGGCCCTGCCCAGCGCCGATACGCTCACGCCCCACAGCACGCCGAGCACGAGTACGGCGCTGATCAGCGCGTACCACTGGTGCCCGGCGACACCGAACTTCGCGTAGAGACCGGTCAGTACACCGTTGGCGATCCGGCCGTTGTCCGTGAGGTAGAACTTCCCCACCAGTCCGGAGACGCCGTCGTCCCGCACCACGGGCAGGAAGCACCAGTCGTCCGCGCCGGGGCGGACCCGGCGCCCGAACCACGCCGCGGCGCCCAGGAGGCCGAGCGGCAGGAGCGCGAGCGCCGCCGGCCAGGCCGCCGTCCCGTGTCCCGCGCGCCGCTCAGGCGGCATCGGATTCGTCCGCCGGCTGGACGGGACGGTCGGCGGCGAGCGCGCCGGAGGTGATGGCCCAGCGGGCGAGCAGGAAGGAGAAGGGGGTGACGAGGACTCCGGCGGCCACGGCGGCGAGGTTCTTGTCCATGCCGAGGGCGCTGACTCCGAGATAGAGGAGGCCGCCCGCGGCGACGAGGTTGAAGACGCTCGACAGCGGATAGCGCAGGAAGGCGTGCCAGGTCGGCCTGGTCCGGCAGGTGAGATAAGTGTTGAGGAAGAAGGATCCCACCACGCTCACCAGATAGCCCAGCACATGGGCGGCCAGATACGGCATCGACCTGTTCAGTGAGGCGTAGACCGCCAGATAGACGGCGGTGTTGACGAGTCCGATCGTCACGAAGTAGGCGAACTGCCGCAGGGTGCGGGTCCGCTCGGGCGTCCGGGCCCGCAGGAGGGTACGGCCGCGGGTACGGCCCGCTCCGAGCGGCCGCAGCCTCCCGAGGCGCGGTGTCGGCGTCCGGACCGGGAGCGCCGGACCGGACGCGTCCGTCTCCCGGACCACGTAGTGCGGGCGTTGTTTGGTCTCGTGGTAGATGCGCCCGACGTACTCGCCGATGACGCCGAGTGTGGCGAGCTGGATTCCGCTGAGCGCGACGACGGCGGTCAGCAGGGTCGCGTAGCCGGGCGCGGCGGCCCCGTTGAGCGCGACGTCCACGATGATCCACAGCGCGTAGCCGAGCGCCGACAGAAAGATCCAGAGGCCGGCGTGGATGGCCAGGCGCAGCGGGCGGCTGTTGAAGGAGAGCACTCCGTCGATGCCGTAGTTGAGCAGCCGTCTGCCGCCCCATTTCGAGGTCCCGGCCACCCGTTCACAGTTCTGGTAGGTGAAGCCGATCGTGTCGAAGCCGATCCAGGAGAAGATGCCCTTGGAGAAGCGGTTGCTCTCGGGCAGTGCGAGCACACTGTCCGCCGCGCGCCGGGACAGCAGCCGGAAGTCCCCTGATCCGTCCACGACTTCGACGTCCATGCAGTGCCGCACCACCCGGTAGTAGGTCCGGCTGAGAGCGGAGCGCACCGCGCCTTCGCCCGTGCGGTCCCGCCGGGCGATCACCTGGTCGTAGCCGTGCCGGTGCAGTTCGATCATGCGGGGAAGGAGTTCCGGCGGGTGCTGGAGGTCGGCGTCCATGAGGACCACAGCGCCTCCCCTGGACATCCGCAGTCCGGCGAGCATGGCCGCTTCCTTGCCGAAGTTCCGGCTGAAGGCGAGGTAGCGCACGCGGCGGTCCGTCGCGGCGAGCGCGCTGAGCAGTTCCCGGGTCCGGTCGCCGCTGCCGTCGTCCACGTAACAGATCTCGAAGGCCAGGCGGGTGGGTTCCATGGCCAGGAGCAGCGCGGCGTGGAAGGTCTCGATCACCTCCGCCTCGTTGAAACACGGCACGACGACTGACACCTGAAGGGCCGTCACTGTGCTCCCCTCTGCCCGCTTCTCCCCCGCGCGCCCATCATGGCGGCGTCCGGGCCGCGCTCCGGGCCGGCCGGACGCGACACAAGGATGAAAGGTCGACTTTTCATACATACGGAGGAACGCCGAAGCGGTGCCGCGACCGGGTACGGTGTTCACCGGACGCGGGGCACCGCGAAGCGCCCGGCGTCCGGTGAAATAGCGCACGGTACAACCGGAAAGGAGACGGCATGTCATCGAAGCGTCGCCGTAAGAAGAAGGCACGTCGTAAAAACGGCGCCAACCACGGCAGCCGCCCCCAGTCCTGAGCGACAGGATCAGCCGCACCACGCGGGGAGAACTCCCGTTCCCGGCCGGGACCGTGCCGGGACACGAGGAGTACCCCGCCGAGTGACCAGCGGCGACCGCGCCCCCTTCCCCTCCCGGGAAGGGGGCGCGGTCATGTCCGCCAATCTGGACCATACGGGCCACAAGGAACCAATCGCTGAATCTCCGCGCATGAAATGACTTTCCCGAGAATTCTTCGCGGATTTTCAACAGCGACTGGTAACTCTGTTGAATGTTTAGCAACGGAGGCTCTTGAACCGGCCAATGAAAATGCGTCAGAGTTCCGTTGCGGCGCCAGGGAAACCGGCGCCGCCAGACGGCGGCCACCCTGTGCGATCGGCTTGTCCGGGCCATCGCACTCCCCCCATGCACGGCCGCCCGCTCTGTGAACGGAAGGAATACCGTGCGAATATCGCGGAACATTCTGGCGGCCACCGCCGTCGGCGCCCTTCTCGCCGTCACCGCCGCCTCCGGCGCGCAGGCCGGCGAACAGCCCGCCGACCGCTACGACCCGGCGATGGTCAAGGCCCTGGCCACCAGTCTCGGAGTCAGCGAGCAGGCCGCCGCCACGCGGCTCGACCGCCAGGCAGCGCAGCAGGACAGACTCTCCGCGCTGGACAAGAAGGGCGTGTCCACGGACGGCGCCTTCTTCGACAAGGCGGGCTCGCTCGTCGTCAACGCGACCGGCGCCAAGGCCGAGCAGCGTATCGAGGACGCCGGTCTGACCCCGCGGGTGGCCGAGCACGGCAAGACCGCGCTCGACCGGATCAAGGCCGAGCTGGACACCAAGGCGCTCGACCAGGCTCCGGCCGGCGTCACCGCCTGGTCGGTGGATCTCGCCTCCGACACCGTCACGGTCGAGGTCAACAACGCCAAGAGCGCGGCGGCCAAGTCCTTCCTCAAGGCCGCCCGCGCCCACGGCGACGCCGTCCGCGTGGTCGAGGACCAGCAGAAGCTCAGCACCCAGGCCGTGGTCAGCCCGGGTGACGAGATGGCCTTCAACGGCTATGTCTGCTCGGTCGGTTACGGTGCCAGCGACTCCTCCGGCAAGCAGTACCTCGTCACGGCGGGCCACTGCATCGAGGACCTGCCCGTGCTGTCGTACAAGGGATCGCGCTTCGCCCAGGGAACCGACTCCCGCTTCGCCGTCGGCAGCCGCAGCGTCGACATGGGCATCGCGGCCGTCGACTCGGGCAGCTCCATCGCCACGCAGGTCGGGACGTACGGCAGCGCCGGCACCGTCGCCGTCCAGGGCAGCACGCGGGCCGCGGCCGGCGCCGACCTGTGCAAGTCGGGCCGTACGACCTTCTGGACCTGCGGCAAGGTCAGCTCGTACAACGTGACCGTCACCTACTCCGACGCCAACGGCGGCCCCGACACCGTCGTGACCGGGCTGGGCAGCTCCACGGTCTGCACCGAGGGCGGTGACAGCGGCGGCGCCTACATCTCGGGCAACCAGGCCCAGGGCATGACCTCGGGCGGCCCGTCAGCTCAGCGGTGCAGCGGCAGTGTGAACTCGCCCGGTTCCTCCTACTTCCAGCCGCTGGACGACGCCCTCTCGCACTACCAGCTCACGCTGAACACCAACTGATCCCCCTCCCCCCACCGGATGACGGGGGCCACTCATCGGATACGGTGAGTGGCCCCCGTCCTTCGATCGTCCCTCCTCGTCCGAGCCCGGCCGCGTCCGGCCGGTCCATGAGGGGAGGAGTACCCGTGCACCAGGAGAGCGGCCCGGACACCACCTTCGCCCTGGTCTTCCAGCAGGCCATCAAGAGCCGCGGCCTGTCCCTGGACCGTGTGCGCAACCGCCTCGCCGAGCAGGGCATACGGATCAGCCTGACCACCCTCAGCTACTGGCAGCGCGGACGCAGCGAGCCCGAACGGGCCGGATCACTGCGCGCCGTCGACGCGCTGGAGCAGATCCTCGCGCTGCCGACCGGCGCGCTCCGTTCGCTGATCGGCCCCTACCGGCCGCGCGGGCGCGTCGCGTCGCAGGCCCACGATCTGCGGACCTCGCACCGGGTGTTCGGGGAGAACTCGCTGGCCGAACAGATCCTCGGCGACGACTTCGGCTCGCTCAACGAGGACATCGGCACCCTGAGCATCCGCGAGACCGTCACCATCGACGAGAACCGGCGCCTGAGTTCCATCGCCATCCAGCAGGTGCTGCGCGCCACCCGCGAGGGCGCCGACCGGCTGACCGCCGTCCACACCTTCGACAGCGGGGCGCGCTCGGTGCGCATCACCGTGCGCTGCGGAATGCCGGGCCAGGTCCGCTTTCTGCCCGAGGTGAGCACCGCCGTGACCGAAATAGAGTTCGGCAGAAAGCTGGCGAAGAACGAGACGGCGGTCATCGACTACACCATCTCCGTCGATCCGGGAGACGGCTGCGACGACCATTACGAGCGCCGTACCCGTGTGCGGCTGCGTGAATATCTGCTGCACGTCTATTTCCACCCGGCGGCGCTGCCGGTGGTCGGTCACCGCTACTACCGCGAGCGCTCCGGCGCGGAGAAGAGCTACAACCACCGGGTCGTCCTCGACGCGTCGCACACCGTCCACGCGGCGGCGGGCAGATGCCCCGCCGGCATCCACGGCATCTCCTGGGAGTGGCCGCGGGCCGACGGGGGCTGACTCCGGCGGGTCCGTCAGCAGTTCTTGTAGTCGGCCCTCGGGTTGTTGTACGAGCAGGTGTCGGCCTTGGCACCGGACGCCTTGCGCAGCGTCGCGGTGTCCTTGTCGTTGTTCCACACGTAGGCGCCGCGGTTCTGGTAGCGGTTGGCCGCCGTGTTCTTGCCCTTGCCGGTGCGTACGGTCACCGTCTTGCCCTTGCCGAGGCTGTAGCTCCCGAAGGTGTACGTGTGCTTCGACGCGTCGGTGAGCGTCCAGCCCTTGAGGCTCACGGCCTTCGACGTGGTGTTCTTGATCTGCACCCACTCGGCGTTGAGGCTCGCGTTGGAGCGGTTGTCCGGCCCCGGGCTGTTGTAGTAGATCTTGTGCAGGTGCACCGAACCGGCGGCGGCCTGCGCCTGGGCGGGCAGCAGGACCGATCCGGCGAAGGCCGCCGCGACGGCGGCGGTGGCGAGTGTGCGGGTGTGACGCATGCGTGATCCCCACGTTCGGGCCGAGCACCCCCCAATGGCAGCTCGGCAGACGCACATAATAGGGATATCGCATGCCCCGGCGGACGCCCGTTACAGAACGCGGACATCGGCGGACATCAGGGGTTGAGGCTGCTGACCACCCCGGCCGTCGCGGAGATGCCGTTCGCGATGGACGGCGCCATGCTCGTCCCCGCGAGGAAGAACCCGAGCAGGACACAGACCAGCGCGTGCGAGAGCTTCAGCCCGCCGCTGCGCAGGAAGACCACCGCGAGAATCACCAGAAGCAGCAGCACTGAGATGGAAATGGCCACGGACAACCTCCTCCGCCGCACCGTTGTGCGCGGCATTCGGCCGCCAGTGTGGCGGAGGAGACGGTCCGTACGGCCGACTGGCGTGTCCGCCGTACGGGTGGTTCGGGCCGGGGACGGGAGTGGGGGCGGGCCGTACGGGTGGCGCCCGGCGGCGCCGGGACGCCGGGCGCGGTCGCTATCCGGGGGCGGGCAGGTCGGTGAGCGCGGCCAGCGCCTCCTTGTGCCGGCCGGTCGAACCGAGCGCCGTGGCATCGGACTTGGCGCGTTTGAGGGCGAGGTGCGCGGGGTGCTCCCAGGTCATGCCGATACCGCCGTGCAACTGGACGCACTCCTCGGCGGCGTGGACCGCGACCGGGCCGCAATACGCCTGGGCCAGCGCGACCGCAAGCGGAGCGTCGGGGCTGCCGGTGGCCAGCGCGTCGGCCGCCGCCCGCGCCGCGGCGCGGGCCGAGACCACCTCCAGCCACAGCTGGGCCATCCGGTGCTTGAGCGCCTGGAAGGATCCGAGGGGGCGGTTGAACTGGTGCCGGTCCTTGGTGTGCCGGACGCTCTCCTCCAGACACCATTCGGCGATGCCGAGCTGTTCCGAGGCGAGCAGCCCCGCCCCCGCCAGCAGTCCCGCGCGTACCGCGCTCCCGGCCACGGGCGCCGCGGCGATCCGCAGTCCGGCGCCCGGGTCGACGGTGACGGCGGCGAGCGGCCGGGTCAGATCGAGCGGCGTCAGCGGCTCGACGGTGACGGCGGGCGAGGCGGTCTCGACGGCGTACAGCCCGTCCTGACGCGGGACGAGCAGCACATCGGCCCGTACCGCGTCGGCCACACCGCGCACCGGGTCCGCGCCGACCGGGAGCGGGGAGTCCGGGGCCGTGCCGAACGGCAGCGCGAGCACCGCGACCCTGCGGCCCTCCGCGAGCGCGGTGAGCAGCCCCGCGATGTCCGGGCTGTCGGCGTCGCAGGCGAGGAGCGTCGCGGTCGCCGTCACCGAACTGGTGAGATACGGCGCGGGCGTGACGGCCCGGCCCAGCTCCTCCAGCACGACGGCCGCCTCGCGGTGGCCCGCGCCCTGGCCGCCAAGGCTCTCCGGTACGAGCAGACCGGCCACGCCGATCCCGGCGGTGAGCGAGGTCCACAACGCGGGGTCGTACGGGTCGCCCGACTCGGCGCGCGTGAGTGCGGCCGGGAGGTCGGCGCGGTCGGTGAGCAGCGCCCGTACCGCGGCGCGCAGATCGTCCTCGGGCTCGGAGTAGAGCAGATCGGGGGGTGTGGTCATCGGGCGAGGTCCTTCCAGGCGACGTCCTTGTCGTCACGCGGCTCCGAGGGCAGCCCGAGCACGCGTTCGGCGACGATGTTCAGCAGTACCTCGCTCGTACCGCCCTCGATGGAGTTGCCCTTCGAGCGCAGATAGCGGTAGCCGGCGTCCCGGCCGGTGAAGTCGACCAGCTCGGGCCGGCGCATGGTCCAGTCGGAGTACAACAGGCCCTCGTCACCGAGGAGTTCCACCTCAAGGCCGCTGATCTCCTGGTTGAGCCGGGCGAAGGAGAGCTTCAGCCCGCTGCCTTCGGGGCCCGGCTGTCCGGCGACGAGCTGCTGGCGCACCCGCTCGGCGGTGAGCCGCGCCACCTCGGCCTCCACCCAGAGGGTGAGCAGCCGCTGACGCAGTTCGTGGGTGCGCAGCTCCGGCCGCTCGCGCCAGGTGCGGGCGACCGCGCCGATCATGCCGCCCTCGCGCGGGAGGCGGGCGCCGCCGATGGAGACCCGCTCGTTCATCAGTGTCGTACGGGCGACCTGCCAGCCCTCGCCGATCCCGCCGAGGCGGTGTGCGTCGGGGATGCGCACACCGGTCAGGAACACCTCGTTGAACTCGGCCTCACCGGTGAGCTGGCGCAACGGCCGTACCTCGACACCGGGGTCGGTCATGTCGCAGAGGAAGTAGGTGATTCCCCGGTGCTTGGGCAGTGTCGGATCGGTGCGCGCGATGAGGATGGCCCAGCGGGCCAGATGCGCGCTGGAGGTCCACACCTTCTGCCCGTCGACGATCCAGTCGCCGGAGGCTTGGTCACGTACGGCGCGGGTCGCCAGCGCGGCGAGGTCGGAGCCCGCGCCCGGCTCGCTGAACAGCTGGCACCACACCTCGTCACCGACCCACAGGGGCCGCAGGAAGCGCTCCTTCTGCTCCTGGGTGCCGTAGCGCAGGATGGTCGGCGCGGCCATGCCGAGGCCGATCCCGATGCGGCGCGGATCGTTGTCGGGGGCGCCCGCCGCCGCCAGACCGGCGTCCACGACGCTCTGGAGCGAGCGCGGCGCGTCGAGTCCGCCGAGTCCCTGCGGGTAGTGCAGCCAGGCCAGTCCGGCGTCGAAGCGGGCTCGCAGGAAGTCGTCCCTGCCGGTGCCGGACGGCGGATGGGCGGCGATCAACTCGGCTACTCGGGTGCGCAGTTCGGTGGCGTCGGTCATCGGCGGGCTCCTTGCGGGAGTACGACGGAACGGCCGGTGGTGGCGCCGTCGGCGACGCGCTGCACGGCGTCGGCGGCGCCCTTCATCGCCACCCGCTCCCCGACGAGCGGCCGGATGGCGCCCCGGTCGGCGAGCGCGGTCAGCTCCTGGTGACAACGCGCCACCGCCGCCGGGTCCTTGGTGGCGTAGAGGCCCCAGTGCAGGCCGAGGATCGTGTAGTTCTTCACCAGCGCGTGGTTGAGGGCGGGGGTGGGGACCACACCGCTGGCGAAGCCCACGACCACCACCCGGCCCTCGAAGGCGACACACTTCACGGACTTGGCGTAGGCGTCCCCGCCCACCGGGTCGTAGACGACGTCAGCGCCCCGGCCGCCGGTGGCCTCCTTGACGGCCGCGACGATGTCTTCGGTGCGCCGGTCGATGACCAGGTCGCAGCCCAGCTCCCGGGCGACCCCGGCCTTGTCGGCGCCGCCGACGACGCCGATGACGGTGGCGCCGGCGGCCTTCCCGAGCTGTACGGCCGCGCTGCCGACCCCGCCGGCCGCCGCGTGGACGAGCAGGGTCTCCCCCGGCTGGAGGCGCGCCCTGCGGTGCAGCCCGAACCAGCCGGTCTGGTAGCCGATGTGCAGCGCGGCGGCCTCGGCGTCGTCCAGCGCGTCGGGCGCGGGCAGCAGAGCCGACGTGTCGGCGACGACATAGTCGGCGAGCCCGCCGTTCGGCAGCGCGGGGGTGGCGATGACCCGGCGGCCGTCCTCGGTCTCGCCGCAGATCTCGACACCGGGGGTGAAGGGCAGCGGCGGCCGGACCTGGTACTGGCCCCGGCAGAGCAGCGCGTCGGGGAAGTTGATGTTCGCCGCCCTGACCAGCAGCAGGGTCTGTCCGTCCGCGGGGACCGGGCGCTCCACCTCCTCCAGCCGCATCACCTCGCTCGGCTCGCCGTTCCGGTGCACTCGCCATGCCTGCATTGGGGGCCTCCACACACGATGGGCAGTACCGCGCATACTAAGCGGTCGCTTGCCACGCTGGAAACAGCCTTGTCACGCCGGAGACGGCGGAGCCCGCGCGAATCGCGCGGGCTCCGTGACGTGTGTGTGAGTGCGTGCGGTGGTGTGGGGTGCGGACAGGTCCTAGTCGCGGCCCGCCGGTGCGACGCTCCTGGGCGTCTCCGGGAAGATCGGTACGGGTCTGATCCGGCGCAGATACGCCTCCGCCTGCCAGATCGCCTCACGAGCGGTGCGCTGCCCCATCAGTACGCACAGGGTGTACGCGACGTCCTCGAACCGGCCGCGTACGGTCTCGTCGAGTGGATCGGCGAGTACGAGCCGCTCCCAGGCACGGTACCGGGCCAGCAGATCGGCGACCAGATGTCTGTTCGGCAGCAGCATGTCCACCACCTCCCGCTCGGAATCGGCGCGCTCCCGCCCGCCTCGGCGCACAGCGGAGCATCGGCCCCCATGGCTCCATTGTGCCCCCGCGGCCCCGCATCCGCGCGGTGAGCGAACGCGGGGGCGGGGGCGGGGCGGACGCGGGGCGGGAGCGGGACCGCGGAGCCCTCAGCCCTCGCCGCGCGCGAGCGCCAGCAGCCGGTCCAGGACACGCGGCCCACCGGCCCGTACGCCGTCGTGCTCGAACTCGTCCGTCACCCAGGTCCGCAGCCCCCGGATCGACCGCGCGGTGCGCAGCGACTGCTCCGTGTCGACGTACATGTCGTCGTGGTAGACGGCCGCAGCGACCGGCACCTCGTTGGCGGCGAGCCGGGCGGGGTCGTACAGCGCGGGCCAGTCGTTACGGGCCGCGAGCAGGTCCGCGGTCTCGCGCAGCGGGACCAGGGCGGGGTCGTTCTCGAAGTGCCAGGGGTGGATGGACTCGCCGGTGAAGTACAACGGCCCCTCACCTGCCAGGGTCTTGGCCGCGTCGAACCGGGCGAACTCACCGCGCACCCGCTCGGCGGCCCACTCGGCCGGCCGGCCGTCCTGGGCGTAGATCGCCTCGTGGAGCACCGCGTACAGCGGATGTCCGGCGAACGAGAGCGCGGACGCCACGTTCTCCTGGAAGGCGTCGGAGAGGACCGGGCCCTTCGGCGTGCGGATGAAGGCGTTCTCCAGCAGGTGGTTCAACTGGTGGCTGCCGTCGCCGCCGCCGAGGAGGATGCCGAGCGACTGGAACGCCTCGGGGGTCAGGGTGTATCCGCCCGGCAGCACCGGCCGGTGCTCCGCCGCGTACCGCGCGATCCGGCGGGCCCGCCCGATGTCCTGCGGATAGCGGGCGTAGTGCGCCTCGACCTTGCGGGCGATCCGCGGATACGCGGCGCGGTAGACCTCGTCCGCCGTGGCGTCGAGCGAGGGCAGCCCGCCGGTGATCAGGACGGTGGCCAGGCCCTCGGGGGCGGCGCTGAGGTAGTGGGTGGCGCAGAAGCCGCCGAAGCTCTGGCCCAGTACGGTCCAGGGGGCGCCGCCGGTCAGCAGCGGCCGGATGGTCTCGCAGTCGCGCACGATGGCGTCGGCGCGGAAGTGCCAGAGGTAGTCGGCCTGTTCCCGGGGGCCGCCGCGCAGCGGGAGCGTCTGCCGGTTGGCCGGGGTGGAGAGCCCGGTGCCGCGCTGGTCGAGGAGGAGCACCCGGAACTCCTGGAGGGCCCGGCCCAGCCACGCCTGCCGGCCGATGAACCTGCGCGCCCCGAAGCCGGGTCCGCCCTCCAGATAGACCAGCCACGGCAGGTCCTCGCCCGCCCGCGCGCTCGCGACGGCCTCCCGCGCGTACAGCTCGATGCGCTCCCCCGCCGGATCCCCGTGATCCAGGGGGACCGTGAAGCTGTGGTCGGTGAGGACGACGCCGGGATGGCGATAGCTGGTCAAGACGGTTCCCGTTCTCGATGGCCCCCGGGCGGGGGCGGCCCATGCCGGACAGTTCAGCACACCGGGGACGGCCCGCCCGAGCCGCCCCGTTGTCCCGGGCTCGATACGCACGGGGCGCCGGTCGCGTTCAGCGGCCCGGCCGTGACCGGGCCCGGCCGGGCCCCGCGGACGGCGCCGGACGGCTCGGGAGTTCTCGTACAGTCCCGGCCCGAGTGCGCGCGGGGCGGACGGCTCCTAGCGTGAGGTGATGATCCGGTTCGAGCGGGTGAGCAAGGTCTACCCGGACGGTACGACCGCCGTCGACGGGCTGTCCTTCGAGGTCGCCGCCGGCGAGCTGGTGACGCTGGTCGGGCCGTCCGGCTGCGGCAAGACGACCACCATGATGATGGTGAACCGGCTGATCGAGCCCACCTCCGGCCGGGTGTTCGTCGACGGGCACGACATATCCGGGGTCGATCCGGTGGAGCTGCGCCGCCGGATCGGCTATGTCATCCAGCAGGTCGGGCTGTTCCCGCACCGTACGGTCCTCGACAACACCGCGACCGTGCCCGCGCTGATCGGCTGGAAGAGGGCGCGGGCCCGGGCGCGGGCGGCGGAGCTGCTCGATCTGGTGGGGCTCGACCCGGCGACGTACGGTCCGCGCTATCCGGCGCAGCTGTCGGGCGGGCAGCGCCAGCGGGTGGGGGTGGCACGCGCCCTGGCCGCCGATCCGCCGGTGCTGCTGATGGACGAGCCGTTCGGCGCGGTGGACCCGGTGGCGCGCGAGCGGCTCCAGAACGAGTTCCTGACGCTCCAGGCGACGGTGCGCAAGACGGTGCTGCTGGTGACGCACGACATCGAGGAGGCGGTACGGATGGGGGACCGCATCGCCGTGTACGGGGAGGGGCGCATCGAGCAGTACGACAGCCCGGCGGCCGTCCTCGGCACCCCCGCCACCCCGTACGTGGCCCGTTTCGTCGGCGCCGACCGGGGGCTGAAGCGGCTGTCGGTCACCGCTGTCGAACGGGCCGATCTGGAGGAGCCGCCGGTCGCCAGGACCGAGGAGCCGGCCGGGGACGCGGCGCGCCGGATGCGGGCGGAGGGCGCCCGCTGGGCGGTGGTGCTGAACGGCGACGGCGAACTCCACGGCTGGGTCTCCGCCGAGGCGCTCGACGGCGCCGGGAAGGACGCGGGGCGGCACCCGGAGCGGCCGGAGCGTGGAGGGCCGGCGCAGCCTCGGGTGGGCGATCTGGCCCGGCGGATGGAGGCATGGGTGCCGCTCGGCTCGCCGCTGAAGCAGGCGTTCAGCGAGATGCTCCAGCACGACGCGGGGTGGGTGGCGGTCCTGGACGGGAGCCGGTTCGCGGGGGTGCTGACCCCGGCGAAGCTCCACGAGGCGCTGCGCCGCTCGGTCGACGCGGACGCGCAGGGGATCGGGCGCGCGGAGGTCGACTTCGACTCGGTGTCGGACGCGTAGGGCGTGCCCGGCGTACGGCCGCGCCCCCGTACACAGCTCATCGGGCGATCACCACATCGGTACGGTCCAAGCGTCCGGTCTCAGCCAATTTCGCTCGTCGCGATGTGTTCGAATTCCTGGACGCGTTACGTTCGAGTAAAACAATCATATCCGGTCGAAACGGACCGCCATGGTGATTGTGGCCACACGACCGACCGCGACTTACACGAGACCTCACCCAGCGACAAGAGCGCAATCGCCACCCGCTGTTACATGATTGACGAATAATAAACACGATCTGTTTAGGCTGAAACTAAGTCCCGAAGATCATTGACCCTCCGAAAGAAGCACAGTTACCTTAAATGGCGTCCCTGTCCGGCAGCCCCCCCTGCACAGGTTCACGCATTTGTGGAAATGGCAATCAGCGACAGTAAGGACAGAGCCCGTATTTCGCTGAAGCCGCCGCTCGGGTATAGCGCAGCAAGTGGACGTATGTCGTCGATTTCGTCGCGCCGTTGTGGCGTTTCAGGCTCCCGGTCGGCCGATGTGAAATCGCCGGCGGCCGGGGCGGAGATGAGGGTGATACACGTGGTGAATTCTGTCTTTGTCATGCCCGGTACGGTGGCCGCCCCGCGTGGGGGTATTCTGCGCGATTTCCACAACCGTTACGAGTCCGTACGGGAAACACTGTCCCGCATCGACAAGGCGGCCCGGGAAATGGGGCTGCCCAACATCAGTGCCCGGCTGATCGAACACAACGACACGAGCGACCGGCGCGGCCCGGAGGTGCAATATCTGGAGATCTTCGCGGTCAGCATCGCGACGCACCACATGCTGATCGCCGAGGGCGCCCGGCCGGTCGCGATCGTCGGGCAGAGCATCGGGGAGCTGTGGGCCCTGGCCGCCGCCGGGCACCTGTCCGTGGAGGACGCCGCGCGCCTGGCCGTGGCCCGGTCCCAGGTACTGACCCGGCAGAGCTGGGACGGAAAGATGATCGCCGTCGGTGTGGACGGCCGCCGAGCGGAGTCGCTCGCCGGGCTGCTCAACCATCCCCACCTGGTGCTGGCCTGCGAGAACGCCCCCCGGCAGAGCGTCATCAGCGGTCCCGAGGCGTTGATCGAGCACGTGGAGCGGGTGGCCGACGCGCTCGGCTGGCCGAGCCTTCCCCTGGACGTCCCGCATCCGACCCACACTCCGGCGATGGCGCAGGCCGCGCGTGACCTGCGGACCAGCGCGCCGCGCGTTCCGTACGGCGCCGGGCGCTGGCGGGTGTGCTCACCCTGGCTGGGGCGGGACGTCGGCGACGACGACCCGGTCGACCTGGTGGCCGGCGCGCTCACCGCCCGGGTCCGGATGCTGCACACGATCCGTGAACTGCACGCGGCAGGCGCCGACGCCTTTGTGGAGTGCGGGGAGTGGCCCGTCGTCACCAAGTTCGTCGAGGCGTCGATCCCGGGCGTGCAGTGTGTCGTCCCGCTGAGCGAGAGCGACCCGGTCGAAGCCGTCAGGGCGCTGCTCGACGAGACCGTCGGCGGCCCGTTCCGCCCGGGCTCGACGGTGCCTTCGGGCGACAGGCGTGTTTCCGCCGCGCGGGTGAGCGCACCCACGGCGGCCGGCCCCGTCGCGGTACTCCCCGCCACGGCGCCCGCGCCCCCGGCCCCCCTGTCCTACACGGCTCCCGTCTCCTACTCTCCCCCCGCGGATCTGACCGCCCCGGCCGCCCCGGCCGCCCCGACGGCTCAGGTCGTGGCCGCTCCGGTCGCCGTCGCCCCGGCCGCCTCGGCGGTGTCCGCCGGACTGGACTACGAGACGGTCCTGGCCGAGTTGCGGACGATCTACGGCGACTTCCTGGGCTACCCGCCGGACCTCCTCGGCGAGGACGACGGCCTGGAGTCCGAGCTGGGAGTGGAGTCGCTCAAGCAGGTCGTCCTGCTCGGCCGGGTGTCCGACCAGTTCGGACTGCCCGATCTGCGGTCGGATTCCTCCCTGTTGACCGCCGGCACACTGCGGCGGATCGCGGAGAGCGTCGTGCGGAGCCGGACGGAGGCTGCCGGGCGATGACCTCCACGGACAACCTGCGGGGCCGGGTCGCACTCGTGACCGGGGCCGCGAAGAGCCTCGGCGCGGACATCGTCCGCCGCCTGGCGCAGGGCGGTGCCCATGTGATCGTCAACTACTTCCACTCGGTCGACCAGGCGAAGCTGCTGCGGGCGGAGCTGGAGGAGGCCGGTCACAGCTGCGAGTTCATCCGCGCCTCGGTGGCCAAGACCAGCGAGATCGACCGGATGTTCGACCTGGTCCAGGAGCGGCACGGCGGTCTGGACATTCTGATCAACAACGCCGCCGGCGGGGCGTTCCTGCCGCTGTTCGAGGTCGACGACACCTACTGGCAGCGGGCGTGGTCCACCAATGTGATGGGGGCCTACCACTGTTCACGCCGGGCGGCCGAGCTGATGGCGGGAAGAGAGGGCGCGAGCATCCTCTGCCTGTCCAGCGTCGGAGCGCACCAGCCGGTTCCGGGATACGGCCCCGGCGGTGTCACCAAGGGCGCCCTGGAGTCGCTGGTCCGCTATCTTGCGCTCGAACTGGTCAGCCAGGGCGTCCGCGTCAACACGGTGCTGCTGGGCTCCGTCGCCAGCGAGATCGTCGTCAATCTCGACGATCCGGCGGCGGCGCTCGGTGACCCGGCCGAGGCCGGGGAGCTGATGCGCCGTACCCTCTCGACGCCGGACGCGGCCAAGTTGATCGTCCACCTCCTGCACGAGGACACCGGCTTCATCACCGGGCAGACCATCGTCGCCGACGGCGGCATCAGCATCGGCGGGATGCAGGGCCTGCGGCTGCACAGCAGACTGGCGGACCGGGTGAGTACGACCGCCCGGCGCCAACCGGCCGCAGTGGCCGCGCCGGTCGCAGTAGCCGCGCCGGCCACAGCGGCTACAGCGCCCCGGGCGAACCCGCCCGCCGCCGAACAACCGGCGGCCGCCCGCCCGGCACCCGTACCCGTATCGGTACCGGTCGCCGCCCCTTCCCCGTCCCCGTCCCCGGTAGCGGCCCCGGTGGTGGAGACGTCCCCCGAAGCGAGGCGGCCCGTCCCTGCACAACCGGCGGCGGCCCGCCCGGTGCCCGTACCGGCCCCGGCGCCGGATCAGGCGCCGGAGGCGGACCCCGGAGCCGTCGCTGTGGTCGGTCTCGGACTGGCCCTGCCCGGCGCGAACAACACGGCGGAGTTCTGGGACCGGCTGCGGGAGGGCGTTCTGCTCTCCAGCGAGCCGTCCGCCTTCGACCTGAAGCACTTCTGGGCGCCCACCCGGGAGGACACCGACTCCTTCTACGTCCGCGAAGCCGGTTATCTCCACAACTTCGTCCCCGACCCCGCCTCGCTCACCGAACCGGACGGGAACGTCGGCCACCCCGGATGGCCGCGGACCACACGCTGGCTGCGGCACTGCACCGTCCAGGCCCTGGCGGGGGTGCGCCGGCGCCCCACGGACCGGTGGCTCGCCGCGACCACCGGTATCCACGACCAGACGGGGCTCGGCCCCCAGGGGGTCGTGCTCGGTGACGAGTACAAGCGCATGGTGCGCGAGGCGATCCCCGCCGGCCAGGACGGTGACTGGCTGGCCGAACTGGCCGACCACGCGATCAGCGCCCACTACGGTGGCGACGGCGGCAACCCGCAGGCGTATCTGCCAGCCGCCGTCTCCCGCAACGCGCTGCGCGGACTGATCCCCGGCGACTCACAGCACCTGACCCTCGACGCGGCCTGCGCCAGCGGGCTGTTCGCCCTGGACGCGGCGGTCAAGGCGCTGCGCGAGGGCTCCTGCGAGGTGGCGCTGGTCGGTGGTACGTCGGTGATCGAGCCGATCGGGTTCACCCTCTTCTGCCGGGCCCAGGGCATCTCGATGAGCGGCAAGGTACGCCCCTTCGACCAGGCTGCCGACGGGACCCTCATCGGTGAGGGCGCCATCATGCTCGCCCTCAAGTCGTACGCGCGGGCCGTGGAGGACGGCGACCGGGTGCTCGGTGTCGTCCGGGGCACCGGTCTCGCCGCCGACGGCCGGGGCAAGGGCATCCACGCCCCGGCCACCCGCGGGCAGGAGCTGGCGATCGGCCGGGCCTGGGCCGACGCGGGCGTCGAGGCCGACGACGTGGACTGGGTCGTGGCCCACGGCACCGGCACGCCGGTGGGCGACGAGATCGAACTGCGCTCGCTGCTCTCCCGGTTGGGGCCGCGGCAGCGGGCGTGCCTGCTGACGTCCAACAAGCAGGTCTTCGGACACACCGGTGTGCTGGCGGGGCTGGTCTCGGTCGCCCACGCGCTGGTCGCCCTCGAACGCGGGGCGGTCCCCGGCCAGCCCGTGGTCACCGATCCGCATCCGCTGCTGGGCGACGGCGAGCGGCTGACCGTACCGGTCGTGGACGCGCCCTGGCCGACGGACCACGCGCGGCCGCGGACGGTCGGGATCTCGTCGTTCGGCCTCGGAGGAGCGGACGCGCACGTGATCCTCTCCGACCGGGTGCCGACGGCCGCCCCCGCGCAGCGGCGCGGCACGGACGTGCGCACCGACACGGAGGACCTGGTCGTGGTGGGCTGGAACACCCACCTGCCCGGCCTGGACACCGCCGAGGTACCCGCGTGGCTGCGCGGCGAAGGGCCGCTCCCTGAGGCCGGCTTCGGCACGCCGTACCCCCTGCCGTCCCCCCGCCAGGTGCGCATCCCGCCGCTGACGATGCGGCACATGGACGCCGCCCACCTGATGATGCTCCAGGCCATCGGCCCGCTGCTGGACCAGCTCGGCGAGCCGGGCACCAGCCTGCGGCCCACCACGGCGGTGATGGTGGGCTCGACACTGCCGACCACGCACAACACCCGGGCCGCGCTGCGGGTGCACGCCGCCGAGTGCGCCACCACCTTCGACATCCTGCCGGACCCCGTCCAGGCGCGGACGCTGAAGGAGTACCTCGCGAAGGGGATGGCGGAGGCCGAGGGGGTGATCCCCGGCGGCCTCAACGAGGACGACTTCACCGGGGCGGTCTCCTGCATCCTGTCGGGCCGGGCCGCCAACTACTACGACTTCCAGGCCATGGGGACCAGCGTCTACTCGCACCGGGACTCCGCGCACACCGCTGTCGACCTGGCCCTGCGTCAGCTCCGCCACCGGGCCTGCGACCTCGCCCTCATCGGCGCCGTGTGCCTGCGCCCGATCAGCGGCTGGGACCGGCACCTCACCGGTCTGGTGCCGGAGGGCCGGTCCATCGCGGAGGGCGCCGCCGTCCTGGCGGTCACCCGGCGCTCCACCGCGCTGGAGCACGACCTGCCCGTCCTGGGCTCGCTCTCCACCGCGGTCGACAGCGCGGGCCCCGGGCACCCGGCCACGCCCGCGCACGCCCTGCCCGTGCTGTCCGGCGCCGGACACACCTATCTGTCGCTGGACGCCCTGCTGGCGGTCGTCAAGGGCGTCGTCACGGAGACGGACACCGTCGTGACACCCGCCGCCCCCGGATCGCCGCTGATCCGGTTCACCGGGCCGGCCGGTCCGGGGCACGACGCCCCTGCCCGGGAGGCGGCGGCGGAGCGGGCGGCGCCCACCGGGGCCGCGCCCACCGAACCGGCGCGTACCGGTCCCGCCCCGGCCGAGCCGGAACACACCGAGGAGTTCACCGGCCGCCGCCAGACCTTCCGGCTCGTGCCGATGCCCCCGCCCCGGGGCGACTCGGCCACGCCGCCCCTTCCGCCGGGCACCATCGTCCTCACCGACGCCCCGGATCTCGCCGCGGCGGTCACCGGCCCGGACATCGCCGTCTGGTCCCCTCGGCCGGGCCTCGCAGCCACCACCCACGTCCCGCCCGAAGAGGCGCCCGGCGCCCTGGCCGGTCTGCCGTTCGTACCACGCCACATCCGGGTCCTGGCCCGGTTGCCGGTCGACGACGACGCGGGCGACGAGGCCGAGGCCACCCGGCTGGAGGATCTCCAGGACCTCACCTTCACCACACTCCAGGCGGCGCTGCCCGCGCTGCGCTCCGGCGGCTCCGTCGGCGCGGTCCTGCTCGGGGCGCTGCCGGACGACCTGCCGCCCCCGCTGAGCGGGCTGTTCACCGGACTGGTCCGCTCCGTCCGCGCTGAGGTCCCGCAGTGCGGCGGGGTGGCCCTGCTCAGCGACGCGCCGGATGCCGCGACCGCCCTGGACCAGCTGGCGCGGGCGGGCACCACCGAGGTGCCCACGCACACGCTGGCCTGCCGCGGGGGCGACTGGTCCGCCCTGGCCGTCGCCGACGACCACGCTCCACCGCCCCCGGCGGGAGAGCCATCGCTGCCGCCCGGCTCGGTCGTGGTCGCCTTCGGCGGCGCCCGGGGAATCACCCCCGAGCTGCTCCACACGGTCGCCCGCACCAGCGACCGGCCCCACGTGTACGTCATCGGCCGCACCCCGCTGCCGGAATCCGGCGAAGCGCTGCCGCCGCAGGCCGAGTTCATCGCCGCCGAGCGCGGCAGACGCCCCGGCGCGTCGCTGGGTGAGCTGCGGGCCACCTACGAGAAGGCCGAGGCGCGCCTGGAGGTGAGCCGTACGGTGCGACGGCTGGCGGAGCTGTGCGGCCCCGACCGTGTCCACCACCGGGTGTGCGACGTCCTCGACGCCGAGCGCACCGCCGCCGTCCTCGGCGAGGTCCTCGACCGGCACGGCCGGATCGACCTGCTCATCAACACCGTCCTCGACCTGCGCTCCCGGGTGCTGCACGCCAAGACCCTGACCGATTTCCGGGCGGTCCGGGCCACCAAGGCCACCGGCTACCGCAACCTGAAACGGGCCCTGGCCGGGCACACGCCCCGGATCTGGTGCAACTTCAGCACACTGGCGACACTCGCTCCCGCGCCCGGTGACATCGACTACTGCGCCGTCAACGAGTACCTCGCGTACGCCAGCGCACGGGCCCAGCGGCACGGACCGGACGGCCATCAGGAGATCGCGATCCTCTGGAGCGGGTGGCGGGAGGTCGGTGTCGCCAGCAGCGTCTCCATGCGGGAGACCCTCAAGCGCAACCAGATGGACGCCTACATCAGCACCGCGCAGGGATGCGCGCAGTTCCTCTCCGCCGTGACCCGGCCACCGGCCACCGGGGTGGCGTTTTTCATCCGGGAGGAAGAACGCGTCCTGCTGGCCCGGCGCGGGATCAGCACCCACGGTTCCGCCGGCGAACCGAGGATCCCCGCCCCGGACGCGCCGCCGCCCGCCGTGCCGGATCCGGCGCTGACCACACCGCTGCTCGACGGTGTCCTGCACCGCGGCACGGACTGGGCCGTCTTCACCAAGACCTGGGATCCACGCACCCTGTCCGAGCAGGACGGGCGGTGGATGCGCCACCACCGGGTCAACGGCGAGTACGTGCTGCCCGGTACGTTCACCCTCGAAGCCGCGGCCGGCGCGGCCTCGGCCCTCTGCCCCGGCCTGGTGGTCACCGGGTTCCGCGCTCTCGCCTGCCGGGCCTCGATCACGGTCAGGCTCGCCGGGCCGCTGCGCACCGTCGCGGTGGAGGCCCGGGTCACGAGCCGGCAGCGCGACCGTGCCGAGGTGGCCGTCAGGATGACGGCACACCGGATCGGCAAGAACGGCAAGGTGCTGCGCTTCAACGACCTGTTGTGCGAGACGACGGTCGTACTGGCGGACCGCTACCCCGCACTCCCCGCACCGCCCGACAGCTCGTCCTACGAACCCGAACCGGATTTCGTGATGCCGGTCTACTCCCCCGACCCGCCGATCTCGCTCACCGGCCCGTTCGCCGGCACCAGCGACTACGCCCGCGGGCCGGACGGGAACAGCGCCAGGTTCTCGCTGGACCACGCCGCCTGGGCTCCGGCCCTGGCCGGGATGACCGTGCCGACGATCCTGCTGGACGCGATGGTGCACCTGCTCCTGCTGCCACCGCGCGGTGACCACCCGCCGCTGGTCGGCCCGATGGCCGGCCTCGACGAAGTCGAGCTGAGCGGGCCGGGCAACGACTGCCGCCTCAGCGAGGAGAACCCGGCCATCCGGCTGCACTGCGACTTCGACACCGGGGACCTGACCGCCGTGACCGGTGGCGGCCGGGTGCTGGCCCGGATCGCCGGGGTCAGCGCGCACGCCCTGGACCACAGCGGAGAGCTGATCCGGCCCCGCCCCGGCGTCCTCCAGTCGCCCCTTTCCTGACAGCCGAGGAGACAGCAGTGTTGTGGCAGGACATCACGATCGCCGGGACCGGCGCGTGGGTACCCCCCATCAAGCCCGAGCACGAACACGAGCCGCGGGGCGGACCCGGCGGCGGGCAGCCCTCCGCCCTGGCGCTCAACGGATTCACCTCCGCCGCCGTCTCCAAGGACGAGACGGCGACGCAGATGGCGGCCCGGGCCGGCCTCAAGGCACTGCGCCACGCGGACGTCGCCAGTGCCGACCTGAGTCTGCTCGTGCACGCCGGCTTCCAGGACGGGGACCACTACACGCCCGCCGCCTACCTGATGCGGGTGCTCGGGGGAAAGGACACCGCCGGGATCGAGGTCGGCGCCGCCAGTGACGGCGGGGCCGCCGCACTCGTCACCGCGGCCGAACACCTCACCGCCCGGCCGCACGCGAAGGCCACGCTGGTGACCACCGGTGTGCGGTTCCCCGAGGAACGGTGGGGATATTCGCGGGAGTTGGGTTACGTGGCCGGGGACGCCGGCGCCGCCGCCGTCCTCACGCGCGGAACGGGCTTCGCCCGCCTGGTGGCGACCGCCCATGTCACGGAGCCGCAACTGGAGGGGCAGACCCGGGCCAGGGAGGGCTACACCGGCGCCGCCCGGCGGTTCCCCGTCGAGGAGACCGGGTTCATGCCCCACATCGACGTGCTGCGCCGGGCCACCCACCGCTCCGTCCAGGCCGTCCTCGACGAGGGCGCCGTGAAACCGGGCGACGTCTCGCACGTGGTGCCCATCGCGATCGGGTCGGTCGTGCTCGACCTGCTGCTCAGCGGCTCACCGCTCGCCCTCCGTGCCGACGACACCAGCTGGACCTACGGCCGGCACCTCGGCCACGCCGGTCCGTCCGATGTCCTGCTCGCCCTCGACCGGACGTTCCGCTCCGGCACGCTGCGGGCCGGAGAGCACGTCCTCGTCGTGAGCTTCGGGGTCGGCTTCCGCTGGACCACCGCGCTGATCGAGATCACCCGCGATCCTGTCGCCCCGGCACCGGCCGGCCGTCAGAATACGAATTGAGGTTGTCCATGACAGACACGAGTACGGCGACCGCCGCGTCGGTTCCGCTCGCTCCACGGGCCCTGCCGCTGCTGGGCCACGCGCTGCCCCTGCTCCGCGATCCGCTGGCGTTCATCATGTCCCTGTCCGGGTATCGCGAGATGGTCCGCGTCCGGCTGGGGCCGAGTTCCGCCGTGATGGTCTGCGATCCGGACCTGACCCGTCAGGTGTTCCTGAACGACCGCGTCTTCGACAAGGGCGGCCCGATCTACGACCGGATCCGCGAGGTCATCGGCGACGGCCTGTCCACCTGCTCGTACACCCTGCACCGGCGGCAGCGGCGGCTGTGCCAGCCGTCGTTCCACCCCACCCGGATGCCCGGGTACGGGGCGGTGTTCGCGCGGGCGGCCGAACTGAAGGCGGCGTCCTGGCGCGACGGCGACGTCCTCGACGTCACCCAGGAGATGATGACGCTCACGACGCGGGCCACCATGGAGACGATGTTCAGCGGCGCGCTGCCGGCGGAGACCATGCGGCGGTCCCTGGCCGACACCGCAACCATCGTCAGCGCGTTCTTCCGCCGGATGATGACCCCCGGCGTGCTGCGACAGCTGCCGACTCCGCAGAAGCGACGCTACGACCGCGCCCGCAACCGGCTGTCGGCCACCATCGCGGAGATCATCGCCGATCGGCGGGCCGACCCGACCGACCACGCCGACCTGCTCTCCACGCTGGTGGGGGCGGTCGACGAGGAGAGCCAGGACGGCCAGAAGCAGCTCAGCGACGCCGAACTCGCCGACGAGGCCCTCACGTTCTTCCTCGGCGGGATGGAGACCACGGCCATCACTCTGGCC
Source organism: Streptomyces sp. NBC_01429 (assembly GCF_036231945.1). Classification (NCBI taxonomy): domain Bacteria; kingdom Bacillati; phylum Actinomycetota; class Actinomycetes; order Kitasatosporales; family Streptomycetaceae; genus Streptomyces; species Streptomyces sp. NBC_01429. The sequence continues at coordinate 520,433 of NZ_CP109599.1, forward strand.
TGGGCGCTGCACCTGCTCGCCACGAACCCGGATGTCCAGCACCGCCTCCAGGTCGAGACCGACGGCGTTCTCGCGGGTGAGAAGCTCGATCCCGCGCACCTGCCCTCGCTCGGCCTGGCCTCGCGCGTGGTGACCGAGACGCTGCGGCTCTATCCGCCCGCCTGGATGATGACCCGCACGCTCAGGCAGGACACCGAACTCGGCGGGGTGAGCCTCAAGAGCGGCAGCACCATCGTGCTCAGCCCGTACCTGCTGCACCGCCGACCCGACCTGTACAACGAGCCCGACCGGTTCGACCCGGACCGCTGGCTCGACGGTCAGCCCGACCGGGCCACCTACATCCCGTTCGGCGCCGGCGCGCGCAAGTGCATCGGGGACCAGTTCGCCCTCACCGAGGCCATCCTGGCCCTCACCGCCATCGTCGCCCGCTGGGAGCTGACCCCCGTGGGCGACCAGCCGTTCCAGCCCAAGGTGGAGACCAGCCTGAGTTCGCGCGGACTGAACCTGCGGCTCAGTGAGCGGCGGACGGGCGGCGCCGACGGCACCGAGCTGCGCGCGGCGGCGCCGAAGTCCACCTCGGCCCAGCCGTCCACACAGCCGTCCACACAGCCGGGTGGCTCCGCCTGCCCGGTGCAGCACTAGGAGCGATGCCATGAAGCCTCACTTGAAGCCCCTGGTGAAACAGCTTCTCAGCTCCCGCGAGGTCGGCCGGTTCCACGCCGTCCCCGCCGACACCCTGCACGCTCCGTCCCGCCCTTACCCGAACGGGTGGTTCTGCCTGGCCTTCACCGACGAGGTGCGGCCCGGATCCGTCACCACCCGTCCGCTCGCGGGCGCGGAGGTCGTCCTCTACCGGACGACCAAGGGCGTGCTGCGGGCCGTCCGGCCGCAGTGCCCGCATCTGGGAGCGCATCTCGGGGTCGGCGGATCGGTCGAGGGCGAGGACATCGTCTGCCCCTTCCACCGGTTCGCGTTCGACCCGGCCGGTGCCTGTGTGCGCACCGGGTACGACAAACCGCCGCCGAAGGCGTCGCTGACGCAGTATCCGGTGTGCGAGGCCAACGGCTCGGTCTACGTGTGGTGGCACGCCCTCGGGCTGCCCCCGCAGTGGGAGGTCCCGGTCTTCCCCATGGACGACCGGCAACCGTACAGCCACGACACCTTCGACATCGCCGGTCACCCGCAGGATGTCATCGAGAACGCCTTCGACTGGGGGCATCTGCCGGCGCTGCACGGGCTCAAGGGGCTCGACATCGAGGGCGCGCCGGTGGCCGGGGAGCCGGTCAGCACGGTCACCGCGACGGCCCGCGGCACGATGATGCGCGGGATGCGCCAGTCCTACACGCTCACCGTGATCGGCCTGGCCACCATCGCGGCGCGGACGGCCCTGCCCCGAGGCGCGGGCAATCTCTACGTGATGCTCCACGCGACCCCGACCAGCCCCGGGCGCATCCAGCTCCGCTTCGGCACGAAGCTGGAGCTGACCGGCATCCCCCGGGTGCCCGAGAGGATCGGGCGCGCCGCGACGCTGCCCGCCGCCCGGCTGCTCAGCTCCGTCCTCCAGCGGGTGGCGAGCGTCGACACCGGCGCCGACCTGCTGATGTGGCACTACCAGGAGCATGTCGAGCAGCCGAAGCTCGCCAAGGGAGACGGCCCGATCGGCCGCTACCGGCAGTGGGCGAAGCAGTTCTACTCGGAACCCACGGACGGCCTCGTACCACCGCGGCCGTCCCGGATCGAGGTGAACAGCCCGGAGGACTGACCGCCGACGGCAACGGCCCGGGTGCCGCTCGAACCGCCCCCGGGCTCGCCGCCGCCCGCGATCACCGTGTTTCGACGTACCCCGGACACCGGCCGGCCGGGCCGGGACCGAGAGAGAGGCGACATGGCAGCGGAGAACGGTACGCCCTGGGCCGGAGGACGACTGGCTGTGCTCGGAGCGGGGGTGATGGGGTCGGGCATCGCCGCGCTGGCGGTCGGGCACGGGATCGCGGTGTCGCTGATCGACCCGGACCGGCGCCGGCTGGACGAGGCCCCGGCGAGGATCGGCCACCAGGTGCGGATGGCGCGGCTGATGGGCGCGCTGCCGGACGAGGCCGTCGAAGGCGCCCTCCTCACCGGCCTGTCGCTCGCCGACCTGGTGACGGCCGGCGACGCGGCGCCGGCCGCGGTGATCGAGGCGGTCACCGAGGACGCGGACACCAAGGCGAAGGTCCTCGCCGACGTGTCCGCGCTGGTCGTGCCGGGCACCCCGGTCATCTCCAACACATCGGCGATTCCGATCGACGAACTGGCCCGCACGACGGCACGGCCGGTGGATCTGATCGGTACCCACTTCATGAATCCGGCCTACCTGATCCGGACGGTCGAGGTCATCCGGGGCACGCGGACCGGCGCCGCCACCCTGGAGGCGCTGCGGGGCCTGCTCGCCGCGCTGGGCCGGGAGCCGATCGTGGTCGACGACGCGCCGGGTTTCGTCACCAGCCGGATTCTGCATCCCATGATCAACGACGCGGTCCGGGTGGTGGCGGCGGGTACCGCGAGCGCCGAGTCGGTCGACCGTCTCATGCAGGGATGCCTGGGGCACCCGACGGGCCCGCTGCGCACCGCCGACCTCATCGGGCTGGACAACCTGGTCGACTCGCTCCGGGTGCTGCACAGCCGGACCGGCGACGAAGGGTGCCGCCCCTGCGACTTGCTGCTGGAGATGGTGCGGGCCGGTCACCTCGGCCGCAAGAGCGGGCGAGGCTTCTACGAGTACGAGGGAGAACAGGCATGACCACGTCATCCGACCGGCCGGTGGAACCCATCGGCGGCCCCGGCACCGTACAGGCGGACCTGCTGCGGTTCCTGGAGAAGCGTACGGGGAGGACTTGGACGACCGGCGCGGACGTCTTCGGTTCCGGTGGGCTGTCCTCGCTCTTCGCCATGGAGCTGGTGGTGCATCTGGAGAGGACGTACGGCATCGCCGTCCGCGGCGCCGACCTGCGGATGGAGAATTTCCGGACCATACAGCGGATGACCGAGCTGGTCGAACGGCTCCGGCAGCCGGCCTCCGGAGGCTCCGGTGCGTGACTCCGTGGCCGCGGCGGCCGCGGCGGTCACCGAGCTGGTCGACGACCGCGCGTCCGACTGGGACCGGGCGGGCCGGCTGCCCGAGGACGTGGTGCGCAAGCTCGGTGCGGCCGGGCAGCTCGCCCCCCAGATGCCGGCGGAGTACGGCGGACCGGGGTGGAGCAGCGCGGACAGCGGCGAGTTCACCGCCCATGTCGGCAGTCTGTGCGGCTCGCTGCGGAGCGTCATGACCTCGCAGGGCATGGCCGCGTGGACCGTCGAGCGGCTCGGTGACCCGGAGCAGGCGGCGGATCTGCTGCCGCGGCTGGCCTCGGGTGACACGGCGGCCGTGGCCTTCAGCGAACCGGGGGCGGGCAGCGATCTGTCGGCCATCGAGGCCACGGTCACCGTCGAGGGGGACACCCTGTCGCTCAGCGGCAGAAAGAAGTGGGTGACCGCCGCCGACTACGCCGATTTCTTCCTGGTCGTCGCCAGGATGGGGGAGGAAGGGGCCGTGGTGGTGGTGCCCCGGTCGGCCCCCGGGGTCCGGGTGCGGCGGGTGGCCGATCCGCTCGGCTGCCGGGCGGCCGGGCACGCGGACATCCTCCTGGACGAGGTGCGGCTGCCGCTCGGCAGCCTGCTGGGCGGCGGGCTGCAGCCGCTGTCCCTGCTGGTGACGACGGCGCTGGCCTACGGCCGGATCTCGGTCGCCTGGGGGTGTGTCGGTATCCTGCGGGCCTGTGTGGCGGCGGCCGTCGGGCATGCGGGAACCCGGCACCAGTTCGGCCGGCCCCTGGGGCGGCATCAGCTCGTCGCCCGGCATCTGGCCGACCTGTGGACCGCCGAGCAGATCGCCACCCGGGCCTGCGAGTACGCCAGCCGCTGCTGGGACGAGAACGCCGCCGATCTGGTCACCGCCGTCGTGCTCGCGAAGTACGTCAGTGCCGAGCACGCGGCCAAGGGCGCGGCCGCCGCCGTGCAGGTGCTGGCGTCGGCGGGGGCGCAGGACGGTCACGTCGTCGCGCGGGCGTACCGCGACGCCAAGCTCATGGAGATCATCGAAGGCAGCACCGAGATGTGCCAGCTGATGCTGGCCGACCACGCGCTCAGCCTGCGGTGACCCCGTTCATGACCGCCGCGGAACGCTGTGACAAGGAGCCGAACATGAGCGACACCGCCCCGGTGGTCCCGTCCGCGATGGTGAAGTGCCTGGTCTGGGACCTCGACAACACGCTCTGGCACGGCACGTTGCTGGAGGACGGCCACGTCGTCCTGTCCGAGGCGATACGCGAGGTGGTCGTCGGCCTGGACGCGCGCGGGGTGCTCCAGTCGGTGTGCAGCCGCAACGACCACGACCTCGCCTGGGCCCGGCTGGAGGCGCTCGGCGTCGCCGACTACTTCGTCGTGCCGGAGATCGGCTGGGGGCCCAAGTCGGAGGCGGTGGGGCGGATCGCCGAGCGGCTGAACTTCGCGCCCGGCACCATCGCCTTCATCGACGATCAGCCGGCCGAGCGGGCCGAGGTCGCCTACCACCTCCCGGAAGTGCGCTGCTACCCGGCGCAGGACGCCGCGACGCTGCTCGACCGGCCCGAGTTCAGCCCGAGGTCGGTGACCGTCGACTCGCGACAGCGCCGGAAGATGTACCAGGCCGGCTTCCGGCGCACGGACGAGCAGGCGCGGTTCACCGGCTCGAACGAGGACTTCCTCCGCTCGCTGGACCTGGTGATGCGCATCGGGCGGGCCACGCAGGACGAGCTGTCGCGGGTCGAGGAACTCACCCTGCGCACCAGCCAGATGAACGCGACCGGGGTGCACTATCCGGACGAGGCGCTGCGCGCGCTCCTGGCCCGCCCCGGCTACGAGGTCCTGGTCACCACGCTGACCGACCGCTTCGGGCCGCACGGCGCCGTGGGTGTGCTGCTGCTCCGGAAGTACGAGGAGGCGTGGCACCTGAGACTGCTCGCCACCTCGTGCCGGGTCGTGGCGTTCGGCGCCGGCACGATCATCCTGAACTGGCTGGTCGACCAGGCCGCTCGGGCCGGCGTCCACCTGCTGGCGGACTTCCGCGCCACCGACCGTAACCGGATGATGGAAATCGCCTACCGGTTCGCCGGCTTCGAGGAGCAGCCCTGCGACTGCCGGGGTCCGGCTCCGGGGAGGGCCGGCGAGGACGTCCAGCTGCTGCACCTCGTCCCCGAGCGGCGCGCCGCCCCCACAACGGCCCGGCTGATCGCTCCGGACCTCGGCCTGCGGGCGTAGGCCGGCGCGGCGGGCCCGGGGGCGGTCACTTCCGGCGGACCAGAGTGATGCCGTCGGCCATCGGGAGCATGCAGATGTCCACCCGCTGATCGTCCCGGATGACGGCATTGACCTCACGGACACCGGCGGTGTCCGCGTCGTCGGCCAGCGGGTCGATGACCCGGCCGAAGAAAAGGGTGTTGTCCACCACCACCAACCCGCCCGGCCGTACGAGCCGCAACGCCAGCTCGTAGTACCGCGGATAATTCGATTTGTCCGCGTCGATGAATACGAGGCCGAAACTGCCGGAACAGCCGTCGGCAATCATTTTCTCAAGAGTTTCGGCCGCCGGACCGACGCGCACCTCGATCCGCTCGGAAACACCCGCCCGCCGCCAGTAATCGGCACCGATCTCGGGCCATCGGTCGGTGACGTCACAGGTGACCAATCTCCCGTCCGGCGGAAGGGCACGAGCCATGCACAGGGTGCTGTAACCGGTGAAGGTGCCAATCTCCAGCACATTCGCCGCGCCGGTCGCCGCGACCAGAAAGGCGAGGAACTGCCCTTCCTCGGCCATGACCTGCATCGCTTCCCCACCGGGCAGCTCCGCGGTCATTCGGCGCAGATCACGCAGAATCCCGTCTTCCCTGAGCGAGAAATCCCTGACATATTTCAGAAGTTCCGGCCCGGCCGCAATCTGATTCGCCATATCAAAAACTCTAGATGATCGCCCGCCGAAGCTCAATAGCGCATTGTCGCGCCACCGGGCTCGAACTCCCGGGCCCAGGAAGCTTCGCGCGGTCTTCTGCCGGCCCGCCCGCGGCCGTACGGTGTGATCGTCCGGGCGTCCTGACGCGCTTCCGGCCGATCCTCACGAAGGCGGTCCCCTCATGTCCCTGTCCGACATGCCCCTCGACAAGCTCCGCGACTACCGGAGCGCGTCCGTGGAGCCGGACGACTTCGACCGGTTCTGGGCCAAGACCCTCGACGAGGCGCGCGGTCACGACCTCGACGCCCGTTTCCGGCCCGTGTCCACCGCGCTGACGACCCTGGAGGTCTTCGACGTGACCTTCGCGGGCTTCGGCGGCCACCCGGTCAAGGGCTGGCTGGTGCTGCCCGCGCGGACGCGTGAGCCGCTGCCGGTGGTCGTGGAGTACCTCGGGTACGGCGGCGGGCGCGGGCTGCCGCACACCCATCGGCTCTGGGGCTCCGCCGGGTACGCGCACTTCGTGATGGACACCCGGGGCCAGGGCGCCGGCTGGAACGGCGGCGACACCCCCGATCCGGTGGGCAGCGCTCCCTCGTTCCCCGGCTTCATGACCCGGGGCATCGAGGACCCCGAGACCTACTACTACCGGCGGCTGTTCACCGACGCGGTGCGCGCCGTGGAGGCCGCCCGCTCCCATCCGCTGGTCGACGCGGGGCGCACGGCGGTGCGCGGGGCGAGTCAGGGCGGCGGTATCAGCCTCGCGGTGGCCGGGCTGGTGCCGGATCTGTCGGCGGTCGCGACGGATGTGCCCTTCCTCTGCGACTTCCCGCGCGCCACGACGTTCACCGACCGCCACCCGTACCGCGAGGTGGGCAACTATCTGAAGACGTATCGCGGCCGTACGGAGCAGACCTGGCGCACCCTCAGCTATTTCGACGGGGTGCATTTCGCGGCGCGCGGGCGGGCGCCGGCGCTGTTCTCCGTGGCGCTGGAGGACGAGACCTGCCCGCCGTCGACGGTCTTCGCGGCCTTCAACGCCTACGCGCATCAGGACAAGTCGATAGAGGTGTACCACTTCAACGACCACGAGGGCGGCGAGGCGTACCAGGAGGCCGCCCAACTGGCCTGGTTCCCGGCCCGGCTGACGCCCTGACGAATCCCGGGTGTCCCGGGGGTGGTTCGGGGTGGTTCGGGGTGGTCAGCCGGACGGGATCAGGCCCTTCGATTCCAGATACCCCCGGGCGACGTCCTCGGGCAGCCTGCGCCAGTTGTCGACCCGCTGGTTCATCGAGGCCAGCTCCTTCGTGGTCAGTACGGTGTTCAGCCGGTTGAGCGCGCGGACGATCCCCGGGCCGCCGGCCCGCGCGCGGTTGACGACGGGAACGATGTAGTCGGCGTTCTGGAGGTGCTTGTCGTCGGCGAGGAGCACCAGCCCGAACTGGTCGAGTGTGGCGTCGGTGGTGGTGGTCAGGACCAGCTGGTCCTGACCGTTCCGCACGGCCTGTTTGGCCGGGGTGGTGCCGACGCCCTTGGGGTCGATGCCGGTGATGTCGATGCCGTACGTCTTGCGCAGCCCCGGCGCGCAGTAGGGGCGCTGTACGCATTCGTCGCCCGCCGCCAGCCGCACCGGCAGCCCGGAGGCGCCGAGATCGCTCAGGGTCCTGAGCCGGTGCCGGCGGGCGTAGGAGGCGGCCACGGCGAAGGCGTTCTGGTCGACGGCGCGGCCGGGGTCGAGGACGGCCAGTCCGCGCGCGGCGGCCAGTGGGCGCAGCGCCCTCATCGTCGTCCGCAGATCGGGTGAGCCGGCCGGGGCGGCGCCGGGGCCGCGGGCCCTGGCGGCGAGCCAGTCGGCGAAGGTCGCCGCGTATTCGGGGACGACATCGATCTGGCCGCTCTCCAGGGCCGGTTCGTAGATCTCCCGGTTCGTGACCGAGAGGATCTCGGTGTGGTATCCGGCCCGGTTCAGCAGCAGCGCGTACATCCGGGCGAGCAGATCGCTCTCGGTGAACCCGGCGGAGCCGATGGTCAGATGTCTGCTGTCGCCCGGCGGCGCGGTGACATCGCCCCGGTTCTCCAGCGACGGTCCCGTGGCGCAGCCGGCGGTCAGCAGCAGCGCCGCGAGCGGGACGGCGGCCGTACGAAGACCGGCGAACGCACGGGTACGCGTCTGCGTACGGGTACGGGGACGGGTATGGGGGCGGGGCAGCGGCCTCATCCGGCGCGGCCCCGTACCCAGCGCGGCGCCAGCCACCCCACCAGCGCGAAGACCGCCTCCACCAGCAGCGCGAACACGGCGACCAGCACCGCCCCCGCGACCACCTGGGGAGTGTTGGCGAGATTGAATCCGGCGGTGATGATCCGGCCGAGTCCGCCGCCGCCGACCAGCGCCGCGAGCGTCGCGGTCGCCACCAGCTGGACGGCGGCGATCCGTACCCCGGTCAGGATCAGCGGCAGGGCCAGTGGCAGCTCGACCCGCCACAGCAGCTGACCGCCGGTCATCCCCATGCCGCGCGCCGCCCGGACGACGTCCCGGTCGACGCCTCGCATGCCGACGTAGGCGTTGGTGAGCAGCGGCGGGATCGAGAACAGGACCAGCGCGATGATCGTCGGCCACTGGCCGTATCCCCCGATCGGGGTGAGGAGCAGCAGCACGAGGACGGCGAAGGTGGGGACGGCGCGGCCCGCGTTGGAGATGTTGACCGCGAGCGCCCCGCCCCTGCCGAGATGGCCGAGGACGAGGGCGACGGGAAGGGCGATCGCGCAGCCGAGGGCGAGGCAGACGACGGTGAGGAAGAGGTGTTCGCCGAGCCGGCTCGCGATGCCGTCGGGCCCCGGCCAGTGGGCGGCGCTGGTGAGCCAGGACCAGGCGGCGGTGAGCGTGTTCACGCGCCCGCCCCGCGGGTCCAGGGAGTGAGCAGCCGTTGCAGTGCGAGCAGCAGCAGATCGGCGCTGACGGCGATCAGGACGCACAGGGCGGAGGCGGTGAGGACCTGCGCCTTGAAGTAGGTGTTCATCCCGGCGTAGATGAGGTTGCCGAGTCCGCCGTGGCCGACGATCGCCCCGACGGTGACGAGGGAGACGGCGGAGACGGTCGCGATCCGCAGGCCCGCCATGGCCGCGGGCAGCGCGAGCGGCAGCTCGACGGCGACCAGCAGCCGGAGCGGACCGTACCCGAGGCCGCGCGCGGCCTGCCGGGTCTCCTCGGGCACGGCGCGCAGGCCCGCGAGGATGTTCCGGACGAGCAGGGTCAGCGAGTAGAGGACGAGTCCGGCGACGACCAGCGACGCGGAGAGTCCGTACACGGGCAGCAGCAGGGAGAACATCGCCAGGGAGGGGACGGTGTAGAGCACGGTGGTGACGCCGAGGACGGGACCGGCGGCCCCTCTCCAGCGGCGGGCGGCGAGCGCGAGGGGGACGGCGATCAGCAGACCGAGCAGGACGGCCGAGAACGTCAGTTGGAGGTGCTGGAGGACCGCGTCCCAGAGGATCGTGCGGCGGCTGGAGAGATAGGCTCCGCAGATCCAGTCATTGCGGGCGAGGCAGTCGTCCGGAGGCGCGGTCACCCGTCCATTCCAGACGGGTTCCCGGGTGACGGCCCGTCCTGCTGGGCCGTCCGGGGAGCGTGGCCGACGGAGAACGGCCGAGGAGACGCGGGGGACCGGCGTACGCCATCCTGAGCTGGACGAACAGAACCGGTGCGGGCCTCGGGTCCGCGGCGGTGCGAGCAATGAAGGACCGGACCCTGATGAAGAACCCCAACGCCGCCCTGATGGCCTTCGTACGCGCCCGGCTCGCCGAGGAGGAGGCGCTCGCGCGGGCGGCGGGCGCCGACTCCTGGCGCTGTCCGCCCGATCTGCCGGGTGAGGTGCACGATGCCAACGGCACGGTCGCGTTCACGCTGAAGGGGTTCGGCTACGACCGGCACACCGCCTACCAGGATCCGGCGCGCACCCTGCGCCGGATCGAGACCAGCCGGGTGCTCGTCGACGAGTACGAGGAGGTGGCCGAGCTGGACGTGGACCGCCCCGACCAGACGTTCCGGGCGGGCCGGGCGGTCGGGCTCGGTTTCGTCGTGCGCCAGTTGGCTGCCGAGCACGCGGGGCACCCGGAGTACAAGGCGGGCTGGCTGCCGAGGTTCTTCCAGTAAGCCCCGGGGTCTTGCAGTAACCCCCGGGGTCTTCCAGTAACCCCGGGGGCTTCAGTGCCCCCCGGTGGCACGGGCGGTCAGCGGGGCGGTGGCCGGGGGTCACTCCCAGACGACGATATTGCGCCGGACCGGAACCGTCCCCGAGTCCGAGGCGAACAGCTCGGGTGAACGCGCCCTGATGCGCTCGACATCGTCGAACACCGCGCGCAGATGGGCGCGCATGGCCGCCCTGGCCATGGAGACGTCGCCCGCCAGCACCGCGTCGAGGATCTCGACGTGCTGGGCGGCGAAGCCGGACGACGAGGCGGTGTCGTAGAGGCCGAGCCGGCGGGCGCGGTCCAGATGTCCCTTGGCCGAGACCACGGTCGCCCAGGCGCTGCCGTGCCCGCTCAGGCGCAGCAGGGACTGGTGGAACGCCTCGTCCAGCTCGAAGAAGCCCTCCAGGTCGAGGCCGGGCCGCTGCTGGGCCTCCAGATTGCGCCGCAGCTCACCGACCAGCTCGGGGTCCAGCTCGGCGGGGAGGTCCTCCAGGGAGGCCAGCTCGACGGCCTCCCTGAGGAACTGCGCGTCGGCCACCTTGGCCGGGTCGACGCGTGAGACGAACGACCCCACCTGGGGAAAGACCTGGACGAGGCCCTCCTCCGACAGGAGGATCAGGCTCTCCCTGACCGGTGTGCGGCTCACCCCGAGGGATGCCGCGAGTTCGTTCTCCGACAGGGCCGAGCCCGGAGGGAACTCAAGGGTCAGAACCTTGCGGCGCAACGTCGTGTAGACGGCGCGGCGGCTGGTCCTGCGCCGGTTCGATTGAGCCATGCGCTCATCGTATCGGGGCGCGGGCTCCGTAGCCGCACTCCCGTCCGAAGGACCGCGCCGACCTGCGGGGTAATGCCGCCGTAACGCCGTGCGGTCGGTGTCGCACAAGTATTGCTTCTCTTCGCGACCGGTGCTTGTATACCAGTCGTGTCGACCAGTGGCGGTCTCCCGCGCCCACCCCGGCCGGCACCGTGAGGAACGTCCGAAGGAGTGGACCTGTGAGCAAGATCGAACGCGTAGAGGTGTTCGTCGCCTCCCCTGGGCGGACCTTCGTCACCCTGCGCATCACGACGTCGGACGGGGTGACCGGCCACGGCGACGCCACGCTGAACGGCCGCGAGCTGGCCGTCGCCAGCTATCTGCGGGACCACCTCGTCCCGCTGCTGATCGGCAAGGACCCGGCGCGCATCGAGGACATGTGGCAGTACCTGTACCGGGGCGCCTACTGGCGGCGCGGTCCGGTCACCATGACGGCGATCGCCGCCGTGGACACGGCCCTGTGGGACATCAAGGGCAAGGTCGCCGGACTGCCGGTCTACCAGCTGCTCGGCGGTCGCTCGCGCGACGGCGTGCTGGTCTACTCGCACGCCAGCGGTACGGACGTCCCCTCCCTGCTCGACGATGTCGAGCGGTTCCTCGCCCTCGGCTACAAGGCCGTCCGCGCGCAGGCCGCCGTACCGGACGTCGGCGGGAGTTACGGCGTGCGCAAGGGCAAGGTGTACGAGCCGGCCGCGACCTCGCTCCCCGACGAGCAGCCCTGGGACACCGAGGCGTATCTGCGGTTCGCACCGACCTGTTTGGAGGCCGTGCGCGAGCGCTTCGGCTTCGGCTTCCATCTGCTGCACGACGTGCACCACCGGCTCACCCCCATCGAGGCGGCCCGCTTCGGCAAGCGCGTCGAGGAGAGCGAGCTGTTCTGGATGGAGGATCCGACACCGGCCGAGAACCAGGAGGCGTTCCGGCTGATCCGGCAGCACACGACGACACCGATCGCGGTGGGCGAGGTGCTGACCTCCATCTGGGACGTCCAGCACCTGATCACCGAGCAGCTCATCGACTACGTGCGCACCACCGTCGTGCACGCCGGCGGCATCACCCATCTGCGCCGGATCTTCGACCTGGCCGCGCTCTACCAGGTGCGGACCGGCTCGCACGGGGCGACGGACCTCTCGCCGGTCTCGCTGGCCGCCGCCGTCCACGTGGACATCACCGTGCCCAACTTCGGCATCCAGGAGTACATGGGGCACGCGGACGAGACCGCCGAGGTCTTCCGCAGCGGGGTGACCTTCGCCGACGGCATGCTGCACCCGTCGGAGGAACCGGGCCTCGGCGTCTCCTACGACGAGAAGGCGGCCGAGCGGTTCCCGTACCAGGCGCGCTATCTGCCGGTGGCGCGCCGCCTCGACGGGTCGGTGCATGACTGGTGAGCGCGCCGACTCCGTCCGTGCCCGGCGGCGCCGCGCCGCCGTCGCTGGGACGTGCCGCCCTCGGCCGGCTCGCGCCCGAACTGCGCCCGGCCGTCGATCCGCGCGAACTGCGGCCCCGTATCGTCCACTTCGGCCTCGGCGCGTTCCACCGGGCGCACCAGGCCGTCTACACCGAGCGGGCCTCCGCGCGCTCCGGCGAGCCGTGGGGAATCGTCGCGGTCGCCCCGCGCTCGGCCACCACGGTGGCCGCGATGCGCGCGCAGGACTGTCTCTACTCGGTGACCGAACGCCGCCCCGAAGGACCGGCCACGCGGGTGGTCGGATCGGTGACGGAGGCGCTCGCGATGCGCCGGGACGCCGCGCGGGTCGATGAGCTGCTCGCCTCCCCCGAGGTCAGCACGGTGACGCTGACCATCACCGAGAAGGGGCACCACCGCCGCCCCGGCACCGGTGAACTCGACACCTCCGCACCGGAGATCGCCGCGGACCTCGCGGCGCCGGACACCGGCGGCCTCACCACGGTCGTGGGGCGGATCGCCGCCGGGCTCGCCGCGCGGATGCGCGCGGGAGGCGCCCCGGTCACCCTCGTGTCCTGCGACAACATGGCCGCGAACGGCGCCGCGCTCGCCACGGTCGTACGCGGTTTCGTCGCGGCGTCGTCCTGGCCGCAACGGCGGGCGGTGCTCGACTGGATGGCGGGCTCGGTGGCCTTCCCGGCCACCGTGGTCGACCGGATCGTGCCCGCGACGGCCGAGCGGGACCGGCGGGCGGCCGAGGCGGCGCTCGGTGTGCGCGACAGCGTCCCGGTCGTCGGCGAACCGTACCGGAGCTGGGTCCTGGAGGACTCGTTCACGGGGCCGCGCCCGCCGTGGGAACTGGACGGCGCGCTGTTCGTCGCCGATGTGGTGCCGTACCAGCTCACGAAGTTGCGGCTGCTCAACGGAGCACACTCCGCCCTCGCCCATCTGGGCGCGGTGGCGGGCTGCGTGACCGTCGCCGACGCCCTGTCCACCGACTGGGGCGAGCGGCTCGTACGGGGACTGTGTGCGGAGGTCGGGCCCACCCTGCCCGCCGGCGGCCCCGACCCCGCGTCCTACGCGGGCGATCTCGTGGAGCGGTTCCGCAACCCCTCGATGCGCCATCTGCTCCAGCAGATCGGCTCCGACAGCTCGTTGAAGATCCCCGAGCGGTGGTTCGACGCGCTGCGCGCGCTGCGCTCCGCACCGGCGAGCACCCCCGTACTCGAACTCGCCCTCGCCGCCTGGGTGCACGCCACGCGCCCCGGCCCCGACGGCGGCCAGCTGTACGGGACGACCGACCCGGCGGCCGACGCGCTGAGCGCCGGCCGGCAGGACGCGCCGGACACCGAGGACACCGTACGGCGGCTGCTGCGCGTGGTCGGCGCGGCGGATCTGGCCGAGGACGCCGCGCTGGTCGGGGCCGTCACCGCCCGGCTCCCCGCGCTGCGGGCCGGCCGGATCGAGATCTGACCGCTCCCCCGTGCCCTCGGCCCGTTCCCCCGCTGCCCCGCTCCCCTTCGCGCGCTCCCCCTCCGCGCGCCCCTTCGGCCCACCCCCGTCCCCTCCCCTCTCCCCCTTCATGTCCCCGCCCCGCTCGCAAGCACGGCCCTGAACAACGGAGTTCACCATGACGGACACCACGCGGACGGAGCCCACCGGCCCCGCGACGCGCACCACGCGCGACCTCACCAGAGCCGCCGTCTCCGGCTGGCTCGGTACGGCGATGGAGTTCATGGACTTCCAGCTCTACTCGCTGGCCGCCGCCATCGTCTTCAACAAGATCTTCTTCCCGGATGTCAGCCCGGCCATCGGGCTGATCGCCGCCATGGCGACCTACGGCGTCGGCTATGTCGCCCGGCTCGCCGGGGCCGTCTACTTCGGCCGCATGGGCGACCGGATCGGCCGCAAGAAAGTGCTGTTCCTGACCATTCTGCTGATGGGCGCGTCGACGACGCTGATCGGAGCGCTGCCCACCTACGCGACGATCGGCATCCTCGCGCCGATCCTGCTGGTCGTCCTGAGGCTCGTCCAGGGCTTCGGGGCGGGCGCCGAGATCGCCGGTGCCACCGTCATGCTCGCCGAGTACGCCCCCGCCAAGCGCCGGGGCCTGGTCTCGTCGCTGGTCTCGCTCGGCACCAACTCCGGCACACTGGCCGCGTCGGGGCTGTGGGCGATCCTGCTCGCCGTGCTCAGCGAGGAGCAACTGCTCTCGTGGGGATGGCGGCTGCCGTTCCTGCTGAGCTTCCTGCTCATGATCTTCGCGGTCTGGCTGCGCCGCAACCTCAAGGAGAGCCCGGTCTTCGAGGAGCGGCCCGATGTCGTCGACGGTGTCGCGATGTCCCGCACGGAGGTCGAATCCGCTCTCGACTCCTCGTCCTTGGAGGAGAAGCGGGAGAGTGTCCTGGAGGCCGGGATCCGGCAGCGCAAGGGCAAGGCGTTCTTCCTCGCCCTCGGGCTGCGGTTCGGCCAGGCCGGCAACTCGGGGCTGATCCAGACCTTCCTGGTCGGCTACATCGCCACGAATCTGCACGCCGACCGGGCCGTGCCCACCGACGCGATCGTCTACGGCTCGCTGCTGGGCTTCCTCACCGTGCCGCTGGTCGGGCTGCTCGGGGACCGCTTCGGCCGCCGCCCGATGTACATCGCGCTCACCCTGCTGACCATGGCCCTCGCCTTCCCGATGATGCTGCTGATCACCTCCGGCAGCACCTCCGCGCTGATGCTCGGCATGGTCCTCGGACTCAATGTCGGGGTCCTGGGGCTGTTCTCGCTGGAGAGCGTGACGATGGCCGAACTGTTCGGCTCCCGCACCCGCTTCACCCAGCTCGCCCTGTCCAAGGAGATCGGCGGCATCCTCGCCACCGCGATCGGCCCGGTCGTCGCGGCGACGCTCACCGCCGTCACCGGCAGCTGGTGGCCGATCGCCGCGATGCTCGTCGTCTACTCGCTGATCACCCTGGTGTCCGCGTTCCTCGCCCCCGAGACGCGCGGGCGCGACCTGGTGCGGCTGGAGGACGCCGCGTGAAGGCCGTTGTCGTCCACGGACCGCGCGATCTGCGGATCGACGAGCGCCCCCGCCCGGAGCCGGGCCCGGGAGAGGTCCTCGTCGCCATGGAGTGGGGCGGGATCTGCGGCTCCGACGTCGCGTACTGGAAACACGGCGCGTCCGGGACCGCCGCGCTGAAGCACCCGCTGGTGCTCGGGCACGAGATCGCCGGACGGATCGCCGCAACAGGCCCGTCCGTAACCGGTCTGACGGAGGGTCAGCCGGTCACCGCGCACCCGGCGGAGCCGGAGGGGGACGAACCGCTGCCCGACCGGATCGCCGGGCGCACCAACCTCCACCGGCGGATCAGGTACTTCGGGTCGGCCGCCTTCGACCCGCACACCGACGGCGGGTTCAGTGAGTACCGCGTGGTCCGCGCGGCGCGCATACGGCCGCTGCCGGACGGGGTGAGCACGGAGCACGGCGCGCTCGCCGAGCCCCTGGCCGTCGCCCTGCACGCCGTGCACCGCGCCGGGGACGTGCGCGGCAGGACCGTACTCGTCAACGGCGCCGGTCCGATCGGGGCGCTGGTCGTGGCGGCGCTCAAGCACCGGGGGGCCGCCGCGGTGATCGCGTCCGACCTCTCCGAGACGTCCCTCCGCGTCGCCCGGGCGATGGGCGCGGACGAGACGGTCGACGTCTCCTCGGGCGCGCCGCTGCCGGAGGACATCGAGTTGTCGTTCGACGCCTCGGGGGCCCCGGCCGCGCTGGGCCCGGTCCTGGCGGCGACCGCGCGCGGCGGCACACTCGTACAGGTCGGCAACCTGCCGGGGGCGGCCGCGCCCGCCGCGCTCGGGTCCCTGGTGACCAGGGAGATCACCTGGATCGGCTCGTACCGCTTCGTCGAGGAGATCGACGAGGCGCTGGCCGCGATGCGGGACGGACTCGATGTGTCGCCCGTCATCAGCCACCGCTTCGGCCTCGAACGGGCGGGCGAGGCACTGGCCGTTGCCGCCGGGAGCGGGAGCAGCAAGGTCATGCTGCGGCTGGACCGGGCGGCGCCCGGCGAGTGACGCGGACCGGTTCCCGGGACGTCGTCCCGGGAACCGATCTCCGTCATCACTCTTGACGTGCCTTCGACAACAGTGGGTTGATGTGGCCAGCGCACGTGGACCGCTCCGCCCCAAAGTGGGAGCGCTCCCATTTCTCGTCGGACCTCCGCATACACGAGAAGGGACCTTGGATATGCGGAACATGGACATGCGGAACAACACGGCGTTACGGGCGGTCCTGGCCGTCCTCGCACTCACCGCGCTCACCGTCGGCGGCCTTGTCGCGCATCCGGGAAGCGCGGTGTCGGCGGCGGCCGACCCGGTACGGATCATGCCGCTGGGCGACTCGATCACCGGTTCGCCGGGCTGCTGGCGCTCCGTGCTCTGGAACCGGCTCCAGGACACCGGCTACACCTCGATCGACTTCGTCGGCACACTCGGCCCGCAGGGCTGCTCCAAGCCGTACGACGGCGACAACGAAGGGCACGGCGGCGCCCTGGTGACCGCTGTCGCCGCACAGAACCAACTCCCCGGCTGGCTCGACGCAACCCATCCCGACATCGTTGTCATGCACTTCGGCACCAATGACGTGTGGAGCAATATCGATCCCGACCGGATCCTCGCGGCCTACGACACCCTCATCGGCCAGATGCGGGCGAGCAACCCGGACATGAGGATCCTGGTCGCCCAGCTCATCCCGATGAATCCGAGCAGCTGCGCCGAGTGCGCCCAGCGCGTGGTGGCGCTCAACAGCCGGATACCCGGCTGGGCGGCCGGGCGGAGCACCTCACGGTCGCCGGTGACCGTCGTCGACCAGTGGAGCGGCTTCAGCACGGCCGACGACACGTACGACGGAGTGCACCCGAACAGTGCGGGCGACGACAAGATCGCCGCCCGCTGGTACCCGGCGCTCACGGGGCTGCTGACGCCCGGTGGCACCGGACCGACGCCGACGCCCACCCCCACACCGACGCCCACACCGACACCGTCCGCTCCGGGGAGCGCCACCTGCGGCGCGTCACTCCGTACGGTCTCGTCCTGGCAGGGCGGCTACCAGGCGGAGGTGACCGTCCTCAACACCGGTGCGGCGCCGCTGAACGGCTGGACCGTCCGGCTCACCGTGCCGGCGGGCGAGGAGATCACCCAGGTGTGGAACGGTGCGCTCGCCACCGGCACGGGCGGCGTGAGCGTGGGCGCGCTGTCGTGGAACGGCACGCTCGCCGCCGGAGCCTCGACGACCTTCGGGTTCCTCGCGTCCCGGCCCGCGCCCGCACAGTCCGCGACCACCGTCGCCGGCTGCGCCACCGGCTGAGCCGGCGGACCCGTCACCGCCGGCCCCCGCCGCCGGTCCCTCTCCGTCCGGAACCATCACACTCCCAGGAGATCCCCCATGAGCGCATCCCGCACCGCCCGGCCCGCGGGGAGGACCACCACTCCCCCGGCCGCCCGCCTCGGCCTGCTCCTCTCCCTGCTCGCCCTCTTACCCCTGTCCGCCCTGCTCGTCCTCGGCCCGCAGGCCCCGCCCGCGCACGCGGCCGTCGCCGCCACCGGCCTGCACGTCAGCGGCGGCAGGCTGCTGGAGGCGAACGGCAACGACTTCGTCATGCGGGGCGTCAACCACGCCCACACCTGGTACCCGAGCCGGACCACGGCCGCCCTGAGCGACATCAAGGCACTCGGCGCCAACACCGTCCGCGTGGTGCTGAGCACCGGCGACCAGTGGACCAAGAACGACACGGCCGACGTGGCGAACATCGTCGCCCAGTGCAAGCAGAACAAGGTGATCTGTGTGCTGGAGGCGCACGACACCACCGGTTACGGCGAGCAGAGCGCCGCGGTCTCGCTCTCCCGGGCCGCGGACTACTGGGTCAGCGTGCGGACCGCGCTGACCGGCCAGGAGAACTACGTCATCGTCAATATCGGCAACGAGCCGTACGGCAACACCAATTACACCGGCTGGACGGCCGACACCAAGGCGGCCATCCAGAAGCTGCGCAACGCCGGGTTCGAACACACCCTGATGGTCGACGCCCCGAACTGGGGCCAGGACTGGTCGTTCACGATGCGGGACAACGCCGCGTCGGTCTTCGCCGCCGATTCCCTGCGCAACACCATGTTCTCGATCCACATGTACGGGGTCTTCGACACCGCGGCCAAGGTCAGCTCGTACCTGAACACCTTCGTCGCCGCCGGACTGCCCATCCTGGTGGGCGAGTTCGGTGACATGCACTCGGACGGCGACCCGGACGAGGACGCCATCATGGCCACCACGCGCTCCCTGGGCCTCGGCTATCTCGGCTGGTCCTGGAGCGGCAACGGCGGCGGTGTGGAGTATCTCGACATGGCGGCGGGATTCAACGCGAACGCGCTGACCTCGTGGGGACAGCGCATCTTCAAGGGCACCGACGGGATCGGCGCCACTTCCAAGCAGGCAACCGTGTACGGCAGTTCGTCCGGCGGGGGCGGCGGCACGACGGGCTCCTGCGCGGTCGGCTACACGGTCAGCGGCCAGTGGAGCGGCGGCTTCCAGGGGGAGGTCGTGATCCGCAACACCGGGAGCACCGCCGTCAACGGCTGGACGCTCGGCTGGACCTTCCCGGACGGTCAGCGCGTCACCCAGATGTGGGGCGCCACCTCCTCGCAGAACGGCTCCGCGGTCAGCGCCGCCTCGGCCTCGTACACGGCGGTCATCGATCCCGGCGCCTCCGTCTCCCTCGGCTTCATCGCCTCCGGGACGGGCGGCACCGGCACACCGTCGGCGTTCACCCTGAACTCCACCGCCTGCGCGCGCCTCTGACTCCCGCGCCCGTTCCGTCCGTCCGTCCCGCGGGCCGTCCGGCATCGCCGGGGCGGCCGGGCCACGGGCGGGCGGAACGTCCTTCTCACGGACGTGAGTTCGGGATTTTCAGGTTCGGCGACGGCGGCTTATGATCTTGGTCATGACTTCGCAGACCCCCGAGAAGAGCCCATCCCGCAAGCAGAAGCTCCAGGAGAAGCAGCGCCGCCAGCTGGCGGTCGTCGACACCGTCGACAAGGCCGAGGCCAAGCTGCGCAAGGCCGAGGCCGAGCTGGCCGAGGCCGTGGCGGAGGCGGTCGAGGTCTTCGGGAGCGAACTGGGCGCCTCCGACGAACTCGACCTTTCCGTACCGGCGATCCGCCGCTTCCTCGACATCGTCGAGGGCGCCTCCGCCGGTACCGAGGACGCCGACGAGGCCGGGCCGGCCACGGAGCCCGCCCCGGCCAGGAGCGCCGCGAAGGCCAAGCCGGAGCAGCGGACGGAGCGGCCGAAGGACGCCGCGGACGCCGCCGACGCCCTGGAGCCGGAGCCCGCGACCGTGTAACCCTCCGTAGTACGCCGCGCAGCCGGCGGGCCGACCCGGCCCGCCGGCTGCCGTTGTTCGCGCGCCTCCCCGGGCCCGGCGCGGCCGGGACCGGTCAGACCGCCGTGACGGAGACGCCCGCGTCGGCGATGCGCTCCAGGTGGCCGGCCGGGGCCGCGCCGTCCGTGACCAGGTGGTCGATGTCCGCCAGCGGGCAGATCTTCGCGAAGGTGACCTTCCCGATCTTCGAGTGGTCAGCGACGACGACGGTCCGGCTGCTGCTGTCGGCGAAGGCCCGGTCCGTCGCCGCTTCGAGCTGGTCGTGGGTGGTGCAGCCGTGGGCCGCGCTGATCCCGTCCACCCCGAGGAACGTCATGTCGGTGTGGTGGTCGGCCAGCGTCTTCTCCGCGATGGGGCCGACGAGTTCGTAGCTCGCGGTACGCGCGTAGCCGCCGATGACGACCAGCGTGACGTCCTTGTGCCGCACCATCTCGGCGGCGATGTTCACGGCGTTGGTGACAATGGTGACGGGGCCGCGCGCCGCGAGCAGGCGCGCGATCTCGGTGACGGTCGTCCCGCCGGTCATACCGACGACCGCGCCCTCCGGCACCAGAGCGACGGCGGCCTTGGCGATGGCCTGCTTCTCGGGCCGGCAGCGCTCCGTACGGTGCTGGACCGGAAGCTCCGGCCCGACGCTGCCGACCACCGCCCCGCCGTGTGTGCGGCGCAGCAGGTTCTGCCCGGCCAGCTGCTGCAGGTCGCGCCGGACGGTGGCCCCCGAGACGTTCAACAGCCTCGACAGCTCGTTGACATGGGTGCCGCCCCGCGCGGAGACATGCTCAAGTATTCGCGCATGACGCTCAGTTTTCAGCATGGGATGAGCATAGCCCTGCGCGAAGAAGCCCAGCTCGGGGTTTTTCCGGCCCGTGGGCGGGTTCGATCGACTGCCCATATGCGCAAAGTGCGCAACTTCGATCTGTTGACATGCCGAAACTTGCTCGCTTTACTCCATCCAACGCCAGAGCTGAGCACGCGGCGCCAGAGGTACGCCCAGCCGGTAACGCGGTCCACGGACCGCCAGTCCGGACAGAGTCGCCAGGACCGCCGCGCCGCGCGCGGAGTCCGAGGCGGGGACGTACCCCCCATCTTCTGGAGCTCAAGATGCCCCTCAACACCCGTGTCGGATCACGCCGGTTCGTCGCCGCGGCGGCGGCCGTGACGGCGGCGGTGATCACACCGCTGGTCGTCTCCCCCACCGCGAGCGCAGCGGCCCAGGCCGTGACCCTGCCGCCCACCCACGCCAACTTCGACTACCAGATCGGCCAGGCCTACACCCCGCCCACCGGAGTGACGGTGGTCAGCCGTGACTACACCGCCTCGCCGGCGGCGGGCCTCTACAACATCTGTTACGTCAACGCCTTCCAGGCGCAGCCAGGAGCCGAGAACGAGTGGGGCGACCTGCTGCTGCGCGACTCCAGCGGCAACGTCGTCTACGACGACGGCTGGGGCGAGGCCATCCTCGACATCCGTACCGACGCGAAGCGCAAGCTGATCGCCGCCAAGGTGAACTCCTGGATCGACACCTGCGCGAGCAAGGGCTTCAACGCCGTCGAGCCCGACAACCTGGACACCTTCGACCGGTTCAGCCAGATCAGCGAGGCCAACGCCAAGGCGTACATCAAGCTGCTCTCCGACTACGCCCACCAGAAGGGCCTGGCGATCGCGCAGAAGAACACCGCGAACTTCTCGACGGCCCGCGCGCAGACCGGTCTGGACTTCGCCGTCGCCGAGGAGTGCGGCGAGTGGGACGAGTGCGGCGACTACGTCGAGGGCTTCGGCAACAACGTGATCGTGATCGAGTACAAGGAGAAGTACTTCAAGGAGACGTGCGCCGGCTTCGGTGACCGGCTGAGCGTCGTGCTGCGCGATGTGAACGTCACCGCCCCCGGCAGCAGTTCGTACGTCCGCAAGACCTGCTGACACGCGCCTCCGCTCTCCGGTCCGGCGAACGGCCCGGCCGGGGCCCGGCGAACAGTCCGGTGAACGGCCCGGCCGGGGCACGGCGCACCTCCCGCTCGCGGCGGGGCGCACCGGGCCCCGGCTCCCCCACGGCCCCGCTCTCCCCCCGCGAGCCCGGCTCCTCTCCCGGAGCGCGCTCGCGTGTCGCGACGCGCCCGCCACGGCGCGCCGCCCGACACCCCACTCATCCAGCACACCGCGCACACCGTGCCGCTTCGCGCTTTCCCTGGGGGCTCAGATGGCCGCAGCACACCGCATTCCCGGCGCTCCCGCCGGACTCTCGCGCCGTACGGCCCTGCGCCGGGGCACCGGGCTGGCGCTCGGCGCCGCCGCCACGGCGGCGCTGCCCGGCTGCGGTACGGGCACCGACGACGGTGTCGGGGCCGACGGGCGGGTCACCGTCGAACTCTGGCACGGCCAGACGGACACCGGCCGCAAGGCGATCGAGGGGCTGGTGGCGGATTTCAACCGCACCCATCCCGGCATCCGGGTCGACGCCGGCGGGGGCGTCCTGGCCGACGCGATGCTCCAGAAGATCACCGCGGCGCTGGCGTCCGGCTCCTTCCCCGATGTCGCCTATATCTTCGGCTCGGACCTGGCCAGTGTCGCGCGCAGCCCCTCCGTGGTGGACCTCACCGACACACTCCGCTCCGGCGACGTCCCCTGGAACGACTTCTGGCGACCCGCCCGCGAGGCCGTCACGCTCAACGGACAGATACGGGCCGCGCCCGCGCTGCTCGACTCGCTCGCCGTCATCTGCAACAAGAAGCTCTTCAGCGACGCCGGCCTACCGCTCCCCGAACCGGGCTGGACCTGGGAGGAGTTCACCGCGACGGCCAGGAAGCTCACCGACCGGACGCGCGGCACCTTCGGCACCGGCTGGCCCGGCGTGGGCGACGAGGACACGGTGTGGCGGCTGTGGCCGATGGTGTGGGACCTGGGCGGCGATGTCGTCAGCGAGGACGGACAGCGCATCGGCTTCGCCGACGTCGGCGCGCTCGCCCTGGAGACGGTGGCGGCGCTCGCGAAGGACAGAAGCGTCTACATCGACCCCAAGCCGGGCAGCGAGCAGATGTACCAGGTCTTCCTGTCCGGCCGGATGGGCATGGTCGTCACCGGACCGTGGCAGCTGCCCGACGTCCACCAGGCGAAGATCGACTACCACGTGGTCCCGCTGCCCAGTTACAGCGGCAGGCCGCTGACCATATCGGGCCCCGACACCTGGACCGTGTTCGACAACGGCCCGGCGCGGGTGCGGGCGGCGCGCACCTTCGTGACCTGGCTGTCGCGGCCCGCCCAGGACGTGCGCTGGGACGTCGAGGCCGGCAGCCTGCCGCTGAGCCGGAGCACCCAGGCCCTGCCCGCGTGGCGCGAGCAGGAGGCCGGCACCGAGGGGCTGACGGTGTTCACCCGGTCGCTGGACACGGCCCGCGTCCGTCCCGTCCATCCGGCCTATCCACAGATCTCGCAGGCGCTCGGGCAGGCCATCGCGGCCGTACTGCTCGGCAGGAGCACTCCGGTCAAGGCGCTGCGCGCCTGCGCCGACGAGGCCAACGCCGCCCTGCTCATCCCGCGTTGAGAGGAACCCGATGCCGCGCCTGCCCACTCCGCTCACGCTGCCCCACGATGCTCATGACCACCGGACCGAACCCACCGGCGACGGTGCCCCGGGCGCCGTCCCCGGCCAGCCACCGCCCACACCGCGCGCGCTGCGGCGCCGACTGCGCGGGGAGTCCGCGACGGCCTGGGCGTTCGTGTCGCCCTCGGTCCTGGTCATCCTCGGTCTGAGCGTCATCCCCGTCGCCTGGTCGCTGCTGCTGTCCTTCCAGGCCGACGACCTGGTCACACCGAGCCGCTGGGTCGGCCTGGGCAACTACCGGGCGCTGGTCCAGGATCCGCACTTCAGCCAGGCGGTGCGCAACACACTGCTCTACACGGCGCTGTACGTGCCGCTGAGCATCGGTCTGGGGCTGCTGCTGGCCCTCGTACTGAACCGGCGCATCCGGCTGGTGGGCCTGTACCGCACACTGATCTTCGTGCCGTTCGTCATCTCGGCGACGGCGCAGGGAGTGCTGTTCTCCTTCATCCTCGACCCGGAGTTCGGGGCGGCCAACTCCGTACTGCACCAGCTCGGCATCTCCTCCCAGGGCTTCCTCACCGACCCGGGACAGGCCCTGCTCGTCCTGGTGGCGATCTCGCTGTGGAGCGGCACCGGATTCTGCGTGGTGGTGACGCTGGCCGCGCTCCAGGACGTGTCGCCCTCCCTCGTCGAGGCCGCGCGGCTGGACGGCGCCGGGCGGTGGCATCTGCTGCGCCACGTGACCCTCCCCGCGCTGACGCCGGTCCTCGTGTTCCTGCTGCTGTGGCAGACCATCAACGCCCTCCAGGTCTTCGATCTGGTGTATGTGACGACCAAGGGCGGACCGCTCGGTTCGACCACGGTGATCGTCTACTTCATCTGGGAGCAGGCGTTCAAGAACTTCACCGCCGGTTACGGGGCCGCGGCCGCCTACGCGCTCGCGCTGGCCCTGCTCGTCCTCGGCGTGGCCCCGCGGGTGACGCGGGCCGTACGGGGCCGGGCGCGCGCGAACGACCGTCTCGAAGGAGCCGCACGATGACGACGGCGACGACCACGACCACCACCGCCTCTTCCGCAGCATCTTCCACCGCCTTGTCCGGCGGACCCTCCGGCGGCCCGGCGCGGCGCCGCCGTTGGCTGCCGTTCAGCGGCTGGCATCTGCTGCTCGCCCCGCTCACCGCCGTCTTCGCGATCCCGCTGATCTGGCTGGTGCTCAGCTCCGTGATGAGCAACGCGGAGATCAACCGGTTCCCACCGGCCCTGTGGCCCTCGCGGATCGATCTGGGCGGCTACCGGTACGTGATCGGCAACGCGCTGTTCCCGCGCTGGTTCGCCAACTCACTGATCGTGTCGGCGGTCGCCGTGGCGTCCAATCTGCTGCTCGGCTCACTCGGCGGCTACGCGTTCGCCCGGATGCGGTTCGCCGGCTCCCGGGTGCTGCTGGCGCTGATGCTGGCGACGATGGCCATCCCGTTCCAGCTGACGATGATCCCCACGTTCCTCGTCATGAAGCGGCTCGGGCTCATCGACACACTGGGCGCGCTGATCGTCCCCTCGCTGGTCACGCCCTTCGCGGTGTTCCTCCTGCGGCAGTTCTTCCTCTCCCTGCCCAGGGAGTTGGAGGAGGCGGCGTGGATCGACGGGTGTTCACGGCTCCGGGTGCTGTTCCTCATCGTGCTGCCGCTGTCGCGGCCCGCCCTGAGCACCGTGGCGGTCCTGACCTTCCTGACCACCTGGAACGACCTGAGCTGGCCGTTGATCGCCATCAACCACGACACCCAGTACACCCTCCAGCTGGGGCTGACGACGTTTCAGGGACAGCATCACACCCAGTGGTCGGCGGTCATGGCGGGCAATGTGATCACCGTCCTGCCGGTCCTGCTCGCGTTCCTCTTCGCTCAGAAGTCGTTCATCCAGTCCATCACCTCCAGCGGCCTCAAAGGCTGAGGCCGCCGCGCACACCGCCCCATCCGTCGCCCATCCGTCGCCACATCCGTCGTCACATCCACTCGCCAGGTCCACTCGCCAGGTCCGCACACCACGGGGAAGCCGTATGCCACACACCTTCGACCTGCTGGTCATCGGGGACGCCAACCCCGACATCGTTCTGGGACCGCTCGACGCGCCGCTCGCCTTCGGACAGCGCGAACAGCTCGTCGACACCGGTCTGCTCACCCTCGGCGGCTCCGCCGCGATCATGGCCTGCGGGGCGGCCAGGCTCGGGCTCAAGGTCGCCTTCGCCGGGCGCGTCGGGGACGACGAATCGGGGCGCTTCGTCCGTGCGGCGCTGAGCGCCCGGGGTGTCGACACCGGCGCCCTGCGCGTGGACCCCGGCCTGCCGACCCCGCTCACCGTGGTCGTGACACGCGGCGACGGCGACCGTACGATCCTCACCTCCCCCGGCACCCTGACCGCCACCGGCCCCGACGACGTGCCGGACGAGCTGCTCACCGGCAGCCGGCACGTCCACGCGGCCTCCTACTTCCTGCTGCCCAAGCTCGCCGCCGCCCTGCCCGAACTGCTGGGCAGGGCCCGCGCGCACTCCGCCACCACCTCCCTGGACACCAACGACGACCCGTCGGGCGAGTGGGCCCCCGGCACACTCGACGCGACGCTCGCCGTCACCGACTACCTGCTGCCCAACGCCCAGGAGGCGCTGGCACTCGCGGCCTCCGCCGGCACCGGACAGCGCCCCGCCTCCCTGGCCGACGCCGCCCGCCAACTCGCCGCCCACGGACCGCTGGTGGTCGTCAAGGACGGGGCCGAAGGCGCCCTCGCCCACGACGGCCGCACACTGACCCGCACCCACGGCATCGCCGCCCGGCCGCTGGACACCGTCGGCGCCGGAGACAGCTTCGACGCCGGGTTCGTCGCGGCGGTCCTGCGCGGCCTGCCCACCGCGGAAGCCCTCGAACTCGCCGCGGCCTGCGGCGCACTGTCCACCCGGGCACACGGCGGCACCGCCGCCCAGCCCACCTGGGACGAGGCCCGAACGGCACTCGCCCGCAACGGAAAGAACCACTCATGACCCTCACCCACCCGAAAATCGCGTTCATCGGCGCCGGAAGCGTCGTCTTCACCCAGGGCCTGCTGGCCGACCTCTTCGCCTTCCCCGAGCTGCGGGGCGCCCATATCGCCCTGCACGACATCGACAGCGAGCGGCTCGACACCGCCCACGGCGCCGCGCGCCACATCGCGGACCGGCTGATCGGACCCGGCGGCGCCACACCGCGCATCACGGCCCACGCCGAGCGCCGCGCGGCCCTCCAGGACGCCGACTTCGTCATCAACATCGTCCAGGTCGGCATGGGCGAGTCGACCCGTACCGACTTCGACGTCCCCGCCCGCCACGGCCTGCGCCAGACCATCGCCGACACCCTCGGCGTGGGCGGGATCTTCCGCGCGCTGCGCACCTTCCCGCTGCTCAAGTCGCTGGGCGAGGACATCACCGAGGTCTGCCCCGACGCCTGGCTGCTCAACTACACGAACCCCATGGCGATGAACGTCCAGTACCTCACGCGCGCCACCGGGCTGACCCGCGTCGTCGGCCTGTGCCACTCGGTGTACTGGACCATCCGCGACCTCTCGGACCTGCTGGGCGTCCCGCACCAGGAGGTCACCTACCGGGCCGCCGGAGTCAACCACCAGGCGTGGGTGCTGCGTCTCGAACACGGGGGAACCGACCTCTACCCGCGGCTGGACGAGCTGATCGCACAGGACCCGCAGCTGCGGCGCCGGGTGCGCGTCGACATGTACCGCCGCCTCGGCTACTACCCGACCGAGACGAGCGAGCACTCCGCCGAGTACGTCCCCTGGTATCTGCACCACGACAGCGAGATCGAGCGGCTGCGCCTGCCCGTCGGCGCCTACCTCGGCATCGTCGACGAGAACGTCGCCGAGTACGAGAAGACCCGCGACGCGCTGGCCTCCGGGACGCCGCTGGCCGTCGAGGGCACCATGGAGTACGCCCCCCAGATCATCCACAGCATCACGACCGGCACGCCCCGCACGGTCTACGGCAACGTCCCCAACCACGGGCTGATCGACAATCTGCCGTCGACCGGAACCGTCGAAGTCCCCTGCCTGGTCGACGGCCTGGGCGTGCAGCCGACCCGGGCCGGCGCGCTGCCCGCGCAGTGCGCCGCGCTCAACCGGGGGTATCTGAGCATGAACGAGCTGGTCGTGCGGGCAGCAATCGAGGATGACCCCCGGTCCATCCGGCAGGCGGCCATGGCCGACCCCGCCACCGCGGCAGCCTTGCCCGTCGAGCGCATCTGGGACCTGTGCGACGACATGGTGCGCGCCCACGCGAAGCTGCTCCAGCCTTCGCTGCGCGCGACGCTCGGCCACTGATCCGGCCCGCCCGTACCCGTACCCGTACCCGGATCCCCCTCTCGCCTCCCCGCGCCCGCGTGGCGCGCTCACCCCATCGGAGAACCATGTCTGAGCAGTTCACCAGCCAAGAGATCGCTTCCCAGCCGGACTGCTGGGAGCGCGTCATCAAGGAGCTTCCCCAGCACTCCGCGGCCCTGCCCGCCCCCGGCGAGCGCGTGGCCGTCATCGGCTGCGGCACCTCGCTGTTCATGGCGCAGTCGTACGCGCACCTCCGGGAGGAGGCCGGGCTCGGGCTGACGGACGCGTTCCCGGCCTCGGAGGTGCGGCCGAACCGCGCGTACGACCGGGTGCTGGCCCTGACCAGGTCCGGCACCACCACCGAAGTGCTCTCCGCGCTCGACCAGTTCGCCCCCAGCGTCCGTACGACCGTGATCACCGCGGTCGGTGACTCGCCGGCCGCCGCCGTCGCGGACGACGTGATCTGCCTGGACTACGCGGACGAGCGCTCCGTCGTCCAGACCCGCTTCCCCACCACCCAGCTGCTGCTGCTCCGCGCCCACCTGGGCGAGAGCACCGTACGCGCGCTCGCCGATGTCACCACCGCCCTCACCGCCGAGATCGAGCCCGAACTGCTCGGGGCCGGGCAGATCTCCTTCCTCGGCTCCGGGTGGAGCGTCGGAATCGCGGCCGAGGCGGCGCTGAAGGTACGGGAGGCCGCGGCCTGGTGGACCGAGTCGTACTCCTTCATGGAGTACCGCCACGGTCCCATCGCGGTGGCGGCGCCGGGCCGCGCCGTCTGGGGGCTCTCCTCGCTGCCCGGGCCGCTGGCCGACCAGATCGGCGCCACGGGCGCCCATCTGCGCCAAGGGAGCCTCGACCCGCTGGCCGAACTCGTCGTCGTCCAGCGGCTCGCGGTCGAACTGGCCACCTCGGCGGGGCGCGACCCCGACCGGCCGACGCATCTGACCCGCTCGGTGGTGCTGGAACAGAACGGCTGATACCCCCCGGCCCGCTGTCCCCCCTCCGCCCTCCGTCCTTCACGGGAAGCAGACCATGCCACTCGTCCCCACCGGCGACATCATCAGCGAGGCGGCGCACGGCGTCGGCGCGTTCAATGTCGTCCTCCTCGAACAGCTAGAGGCCGTCCTCGCGGGCGCCGAAGAGGCGAACGAACCCGTCATCGTCCAGATCAGCGAGAACGCCGTCGCCTACCGGGGCGCTCTCGGACCGCTCGCCGCCGCCGCGCACGAGGCCATCGCCTCGGTCTCCGTACCCGTCGCCCTGCACCTGGACCACGCGACCAGGACCGACCTGATCAAGGAGGCGGTCGAACGCGGCTTCACCTCCGTGATGTACGACGGCGCCCACCTGCCCTGGGAGGAGAACGTCGCCCGTACCCACGAGATGAGCGAGTGGTGTCACGGGCGCGGGGTGTGGGTCGAGGCGGAACTCGGCGCGATCGGCGGCAAGGACGGCGCCCATACCCCCGGGGTACGGACGGATCCGGGCGAGGCGGCCCGGTTCGTCGGCGACACCGGGGTCGACGCGCTCGCCGTCGCGGTCGGGTCGTCCCATCAGATGACCCGCCGCACCGCGCGACTCGATCTGGACCTCATCCGCGAACTGCGCGCGGCGGTACCCGTTCCGCTGGTGCTGCACGGTTCGTCGGGGGTGGCGGACAGCAACCTCACCGCCGCCGTGCGCGCGGGGATGCGCAAGATCAATATCGCCACGCATCTCAACACCGTCTTCAGCGCGGCGGCGCGCACCCGGCTCACCTCGCAGCCCCCGACCGTCGATCCGCGCGCCTATCTGCGGCCCGCGCGGGAGGCGATGGCCCAGGAGGTCGCCCGCCTGCTGCGGCTGCTCGGACGCGGACCGGACGGACAGCACGCGAGCGAGGGAACGCCTGACCGGGCTCACGGCTGAGTCACCGCCCCGGCCCTCGGTCCCGGCCCCAGCACGTCGGGACCGAGGCCGGGGGCCGGGGGCATAAGCACCCCCATGTCGGATAAAGATCCACTCCATTATCTACTTGCTTGACTCAAGTAAGTCGGCTGTGTTTGCCTGGCTCCCGTAGGCGCGGACGCCTTCACCCCCACGCAGGAAATGGAGCACACCATGAGCAGCACGGGCCTTCAGGGACGCACCGCGGTGGTCACCGGAGCCGGGTCGGGAATCGGCCGCGCAGCGGCACTGATGTTCGCCCGGGAAGGCGCGCGGGTCCTGGTGGCGGACCTGAACCAGGAGGGCGCCGAGGAGACCGTCAGGACGATAGAGAGCGCGGGCGGCACGGCCCGCGCGGTGATCGGCGATCTCAGCGACCAGCGGGTGGTGGACCGGGTCGTCGCCACGGCGGTGGAGGAACTGGGCGGTCTGGACGTCCTGGTGAACAACGCCGGTGTCATGGACCGCATGTCGGCCCTCGACGAGACCGACGACGCCGAGTGGGAGCTGGTCATCAGGGTCAATCTGACCGCCCCGTTCCTGCTGACCCGCGCCGCCGTGCCGCACATGCTGGCGGCGGGGAGCGGCGCGATCGTGTTCACCGCGTCCGAGGCCGGGCTGCGGGGCAGCGCCGCCGGCGCCGCCTACACGGCCTCCAAGCACGGCATCGTGGGTCTGACGAAGTCCCTCGCCGTGATGTACCGGAGCCAGGGAATCCGTACCAACGCGATCGCGCCCGGCGCCACCGCGACCGCCATCCAGGTCGACGCCCGCAAGGACGCGCGCGGCCCCGCCACCCTCGCCCCCCACCTCGGCCTCGCCGGCAAGGTGGCCGCGGCGGAGGAGCAGGCCGCCGCCATCGTCTTCCTCGCCTCCGACGCCGCCTCCAACATCAACGGCACCATCCTGCCCGTCGACAACGGCTGGTCCGCCATCTGAGAGGCCGCCGAGAAGTCCCGTCCCCCCGTCTCGCGCCGCCGGAGCGGGCGCGGGGGCCGGTTCACGGCGCTCCCCCGACGGCGCTCCCCCGGCGGCGGTCTCCGTGTGCGTACATCCGTTCCTAAGCACCCTCAGCGGGTGTACATTTGTACGCATGCAGCGTCATGAACCGTCGCCGAGGCCGCGCAGGAAGGATCCCGACCGCAGGGAACGCATCCTCGACGCCGCCCTGGACGTCCTCGCCGAGCACGGGGTGGCCGGCACCACGCATCGGCGGATCGCCGCCCACGCCGATGTCCCCCTGGGCTCCGTCACGTACCACTTCACCGGGCTGGCCGATCTTCGGGCCCAGGCCTTCGCGCGGTATGTCGAGGTCCAGTCCGCGGTGTTCAGGAACCTGTTCGCGCGCGTGGAAACACGCGAGCAGCTGATCGAGGCGCTGACCGACCTCGTACAGGAAGGACCGGCCCGGCACCGGAGCGCGGTCCTGGGATTCGAGCTTCGTCTGGCGGCGCTGCGCGACCCCGAACTGCGCGCGCTCACCGAGCGGTGGACGGCCGCCAGCCGGGCGGTGCTCAGCCGTTTCACCGATCCGGACAACGCCGCGCGCCTGGACGCGCTGCTCGAAGGCACGATCATGCACGTTCTGCTGTCCACCGCGCCCGAGCCGCGGGAGAGGACCCGCGCCGCGATCGACCGGACCCTCGGTCCGGTCAACGGGCCGTTCTCCTGACAGGTACCCACGTCGCCGGAGAGAGTCGCGTCCGCTCCGTCCGGGTACGGCCGTCCACCACCCCTCACGGACCCTCATGGAGCAGCGCATGACCGCCACCGAGCCCCTGATCCACGTCACCGACACCGAGCTGGACGAGCTGCGCTCACGCCTGCGCGCGACCCGCTGGCCGACCCCCTGGCCCCTCGACGGATGGGCGGCCGGCACCGACCCGGGCGAGCTGCGGCGGCTCGTCGCCCACTGGGCCGACGCGTACGACTGGCGCGGTCACGAGGACGCCGTCAACGCGCTCCCGTCGCACTTCGCCGACATCGACGGCACCCCCGTGCACTATCTGCGCTTCGACGCGGAACACCCCGGCGCCCTGCCGATCGTGCTGAGCCACGGATGGCCGAGTACTTTCCTCGAACTGGTCTCTCTCGCCCGCAGGCTGGCCACCCCGTCCCGGTACGGAGGCGCCGCCGAGGACGCGTTCACCGTCATCGTCCCGTCCCTGCCCGGGTTCGCGTTCTCCCCGCAGCGGCCCGTGCTGGACGGCCCGCCGACCCATGAGCTGTGGCACCGGCTCATGCACGACCACCTCGGCTTCGCGCGCTACGCGGCGCACGGCGGCGATCTCGGCGCCGGCATCACCTCGCGGCTGGCGGCGGCGCACCCGGAGGCGCTCGCCGGGATCCATCTGCTGGCCATCGCCGACCCGAGCGGATACGACCCGTCGAGCGTCACACCGGAGGAGCGGGCGTATCTCGACTCCGTCGCCACCTGGCTCTCCGACGAGGGCGGCTACCAGCACCAGCAGCGGACCCGGCCCGTGACCCTGAGCTACGGCCTGGCCGATTCGCCGACCGGGCTGCTCGCCTGGATCGTCGAGAAGTACCGCGCCTGGAGCGACTGCGACGGCGATCTGTCCACCCGCTTCAGCGACGACTTCGTGCTGACCCAGGCGTCCCTGTACTGGTTCACCCGCACCCTCTCGACGTCGTTGCGGCCCTATTACGAGTACGACCAGGGGCGCGCCCACCGCCTGGAGCGGGTGGACGTACCGACCGCGCTCGCCGTGTTCCCCGCCGACCTCGTCCAGCCGCCCCGCAGTTGGGCCGAGCGCACCTATCACGTCACCCGCTACACCCGGATGCCCCGGGGCGGTCACTTCGCCGCGCACGAGGAACCCGAACTCCTCGCCGCCGACCTCACGGAATTCTTCCGCACGCTGCGCTGAGCCGGGCCCGGCATCCCGGGTGCGCCCGGTACCCAGCGGGCACCCGGCACCCAGCGTGCGCCCGGTACCCAGCGTGCGCCGAGCCCCCGCCCGTCAGGGAGCCGCTTCCCGGGAGCGAGGCGCGACGGCGCCCACCGCGACCGCGTTGGCCGCGACGATCGCGCCGATGGCCAGCCACGACGCCGCGTCGAGGTGCTGGCCGAGGACGAGCAGTCCGACCAGCCCGGCGAACACCGGGTTGACGCTCATGAAGATCCCGAAGAAGTGGGCGGGGACCCGGCGCAGCGCGAGCAGATCGGCGAGGAAGGGGACGGCTGAGGACAGCACTCCCGCGGTCAGCGCGCACAGCAGGGCGCCGGCGGTGGGCGGGTGCAGCCACAGCACGGTGACGCCGGCGGGCAGGTAGAGCAGACCGGAGACGGCGGCGGCCGCGGCCGACCCCTGGAGTCCCGGCAGCCGCGCGCCCACGGTCCGGTTGAGCAGGATGTAGCAGCCCCAGCAGACGGCGGCGAGCAGGGCCAGGCCGATGCCGAGGTAGTCGGTGCTGGGCCGGGGACGGGTCAGCACCAGCACGGCCCCGGCGGCGACGACGGCACAGGCCAGGTCGGTACGGCGGCGGGATCCCGCCAGCGCCACCGCGAGCGGGCCGAGGAACTCCAGGGTGACCGCGAGGCCGAGGCCGATCCGGTCGATCGCCGTGTACAGCGCCAGGTTCATGGTCGCGAACACCACGGCCAGCGCCAGCACCGGCCGCCACTGCGCGGCGGTGAACGCCCGCACCCCCGGCCGGCCGAAGCCCACCAGCACCACGGCGGCGACCCACTGGCGCACCGCCACCACTCCCAGCGGGCCGAGTACCGGAAAGGCGAGCGCGGCGACGGACGCTCCGACCTGGTTGGACAGGCCGCTGCCCAGCATGAGGGCCGTCCCGGACCGGCGCGACGAAGCCGACCGGGACAGGCCGGGCGGTCCCTGCGGCCCGCGAGTATCTGTGGTCATGCCACGACCCTCCGCCCCACGCGCACCCGCGCAAAATGAATGCGGCGCGCCATCTATACGCTGAACACATGGATACGCTGGGCGCATGGATCGACATGCGGAGCTGGAGCTGCGGCATCTGCGCTGCCTGGTCGCGATCGTCGACACGGGCAGCTTCACCGACGCCGGGATAGAGCTGGGCATCTCCCAGGCGTCGGTCTCGCGCACCCTGCTCGCGCTGGAACGGATCCTCGGCGTACGCCTGCTGCACCGCACCAGCCGTACGGTCACTCCCACCACCGCCGGCGTGCGGGTACTCGCCCGCGCCCGGCACCTGCTCACCGAGGCGGACGACCTGGTGCGCGAGGCGACGACCGGCCACACGCGGCTGCGCATCGGGCACGCCTGGTCCGCGATGGGCCGGCACACGGCGGAGTTCCAGCGCCGCTGGCACGCCCTGCACCCCGGCGTCGAACTCCAGCTGATCCGGCACAACACCTCGACCGGCGGTCTCGCCGAGGGCCTGTGCGACCTGGCCGTGGTGCGCGTCGCCGTCGACACCCGGCGCTACGCCCACGCCCTCGTGGGCCACGAGCCCCGTTGTGTCGCGCTCGCCTCCGACGATCCGTGGGCCGGGCGGCGCGGCGTACGTCTGGCGGAGGCGGGCGAGCGCACGTTGGTGGTGGATCTGCGTACCGGTACCACCACGCTGGATCTGTGGCCCGAGGGCGAGCGCCCGGCCGTGGAGTACACGCACGACATCGACGACTGGCTGGCCGCCATCGCCACCGGCCGCTGCGTCGGGGTCACCCCGCGGGCCACCGCGGCCCAGTACCGGCGCGACGGCATCATCTACCGCCCGTTGCGCGACGCCGCTCCCGTCGCCGTCCATCTCATCTGGCGCCGGCAGGACCCCCACCCCGCCACCCGGGCCGCCGTCGCGCTGCTCACCGACCTGTACCGCGCACACCCCTGACGGCCGGGCCCGTCGGCAGCGCGTCCCGCCCCACCCCGCCGCCGTCGGGCGCCACATGGTGGCGGCCGATGGGCAGCATCAGCGGCCGGTGCGAGACCGGATCCTCGATGACGCGGCTGTCGAGGCCGAACACGGCGCGTACGTTCTCGCGCGTCAGCACCTCGTCCGGGGAACCGGCGGCGTGCAGCCGTCCCTCGGCGAGAGCGATGAGATGGTCCGCGTACCGGGCCGCGAGGTTGAGGTCGTGCAGGACCATGACGATGGTGGTGCCGCGGTCCCGGTTCAGGTCGGTCAGCAGGTCGAGGACCTCGATCTGGTGGCTCGCGTCGAGGAAGGTGGTGGGCTCGTCGAGCAGCAGCAGGTCCGTCTGCTGGGCGAGCGCCATCGCGATCCACACGCGCTGGCGCTGGCCCCCGGAGAGTTCGTCCACGGAGCGGTCGGCGAGCGGGGTCGTCCCGGTCGCTTCGAGGGCGGACGCCAGGGCGGCGTCGTCCTTCTCGTTCCAGCGGGAGAAGACGCTCTGGTGCGGATGGCGCCCGCGTCCGACCAGATCCGCGACGGTGATGCCCTCGGGGGCTACCGGTGACTGCGGCAACAGCCCGAGCGTACGGGCCAGTTGCTTCGCGGGCAGCCGGTGCACCTCCTTGCCGTCCAGGACGACGCGGCCCTCGCGGGGCGCGAGCAGGCGGGACATCGAGCGCAGGAGCGTCGACTTCCCGCAGGCGTTCGCGCCGACGATCGCCGTGATCCTGCCGGGCGGCACGGCGAGGTCGAGGGACTCGATGACGGTGCGCTCGCCGTAGCCGAGCGTGAGGCGCTCGGCCGCGAGTGAGTGGTTCGAGGTCACAGCGAGCCTCCTGTCCGGTTGGTGCGGATGATCAGATAGACGAGGTAGGGCGCCCCGAGAACGCCGGTGACGACACCGACGGGGTAGCGGGCGCCGAAGGCGAACTGGCCGCAGAAGTCGGCGACGAGCACCAGCAGGGAGCCGACGAGCCCGGCGGGCACCAGCGGGGAACCGCCCGCTCCCAGCACGCGGGCCGCGATGGGGCCGGAGAGGAACGCCACGAACGCGATCGGCCCGGCCGCCGCCGTCGCGACGGCGATCAGCCCGACGGCCGCGACGATCACGGTGATACGGGTGCGTTCGACCCGTACCCCGAGCGCGGAGGCGGTGTCGTCGCCGAGCCGCATCGCCGAGAGGTCCCGTGACCGGCCCAGCAGCACCGGGGTGAGCACGGCCAGGGCGGCGAGGGTGGGAAGGGCCTGGTCCCAGGTCGCGCCGTTGAGACTGCCGGTCAGCCAGCGCATCGCCTCCTGGAGGTCCCATTCGGCGGCCTGGGACAGCACGTAGGAGGTGACGCTGTCGAGCATCGCGGAGATCCCGATGCCGATCAGGATGAGCCGGGTGCCGACGACACCGTCCCGGAAGGCCAGGGTGTAGACGAGTACGGCCACGGCGAGACCGGCGACGACGGCGAGGACCGACACCTCCGTCCTGCCGAGGGACAGGGTCACGATCGCCATCGCGGCGACGGCGCTCGCGCCGGAGCTGATGCCGATGATGTCCGGGCTGGCGAGCGGATTGCGCAGCATCGTCTGGAAGGTGACCCCGGCCAGGCCGAAGCTGAAGCCCGCCGCCGCGGCGAGCACGGCCCGCGGCAGGCGCAGCCGTCCGACGGTGAAGGAGGCGCCCGGCACCTGCTCGCCGAGGATCACCCGGATCACGTCGCGGGGCGGATAGAACGTCTGGCCGGCCATCAGCGTCACGGCGAACGCGGCGACGACCAGGACGGCCAGCGCGAGAACGACGAGACGTCGCCGGGACGCGCGGCGGGCCCGGCCGAGGGCGGCGGGCCCGGCGGACGGCGGCCGGGCGACGAGTGGGGCGCTCACAGGGCACGTACCTTCTGCCGGCGGACGATGTAGATGAAGAAGGGGGCGCCGATCAGCGCCGTCACGATGCCCACGTCGACCTCGGAGGGCCGGGCCACGACGCGTCCGACCACGTCGGCGGCCGTGAGCAGCGACGCGCCCAGCAGCGCGGAGAACGGCAGCAGCCAGCGGTGGTCGACGCCGACCAGCAGCCGGCAGGTGTGCGGTACGACGAGGCCGACGAACGCGATCGGCCCGGCGACCGCCGTCGACGCGCCGCACAGCAGGACGGCGCCGAGCGCGGCCATGGCCCGTACGAACGCGACGCGTTCACCGAGCCCGGCCGCCAGCTCGTCGCCCAGCGCGAGGGAGTTCAGCGCGCGCGCCGACAGCAGACAGACGGCGAACCCCACCAGCAGGAAGGGCAGGACCTGTCCGATGCGGTCGAAGGAGGCCCCGCCGACGCCGCCGATCTGCCAGAGCCGGAAGCTCCCGGCGATGTCGTTGCGCGGCAGGACCACCGCGCTGACGAGCGAGGCGAACGCCGCCGAGGTGGCGGCCCCGGCGAGCGCGAGTTTGAGAGGGGTGGCGCCGCCGCGTCCGATCGTCCCCACCGTGTAGACGAAGAGAGCCGAGAACGCCGCTCCCGCTGTCGCGACCCACACGTATCCGGTCGGTGAGGTGAGCCCGAAGAACGCGACCGCCGTGACGACGGCGAGCGAGGCACCCATGTTGACGCCGAGGATGCCCGGGTCGGCCAGCGGGTTGCGGGTCACGCCCTGCATCACGCAGCCGGACAGGCCGAGCGCCGCGCCGATCACGACAGCGAGCAGCGTACGGGGCACGCGTTTGGTGACCGCCGCCTGCTCCAGGGACGCGTCCGCGCCCCCGAGCGCCGCCCAGACGTCGGACCAGGCGACGTCGCGCGAGCCCAGGGCGAGGGACGCCACCATGACGGCGGCCAGCACCAGGACCGCGAGGAACAGCCACAGGGTCCGGACGCCCGCCGTACGCCGCGCCATGGCGGTGTACGGCGGACGCCGGGTGTCGAGGGTCGTCACTTGACCTTGTCCGCGGCCTCGGCAAGGGCGGCGACGTAGTCGTCGAGGACCCACGAGATCGACAGCGGTGTCGGGTTGGCGGCGGTGGCCAGCGGCGAGCTGCCGGGCAGCAGGTAGACCGAGTCGCGCTCGATGGCGGGCATCTTCGAGATCAGCGGGTCCTTGCGGAGCGTCTTGATCATGTCGCCCTTGTCGTCGCCGTATCCGGTGACGATGTCGACGTCGTCGAACACGTCGATCCGCTCGGCGCTCTGCGTCAGGGCGAACTTGTCCGTGCCCTTGGACGCCTTCGCGACGCTGTCGGGGATCTTCAGCCCGAGGTCCTCGAAGAACAGCGTCCGGGTGTCGTGCGCCGTGTAGTAGCCGACCTCGCTCACGTCCTTGGGGTCGACGTGCGTCATGAACATCGCCGACTTGCCCTTGAGCTGCGGGTACTTCGCGACGGTCTTCTTGATGTCGCCCTCCAGCTCGGTGATCAGCTTCTCGCCCTCGTCGGCGAGCCCGATCGCCTTGCTGTTCGTCCGTATGATCTCGCGCCACGGCGTCGCCCACGCGGCGTCCGGGTACGCCACCACAGGAGCGATCTCGCTGAGGGTCGTGTAGTCCTGCTTGGTCAGTCCCGAGTAGGCGGCCAGGATCACGTCCGGCTTCGTGTCGGCCACGGCCTCGAAGTCGATGCCGTCGGTCTCGTCGAACAGCACCGGTGTGTCGGCCTTCAGCTCCTTGAGCCGCTCCTCGGTCCAGGGCAGGACGCCGTCGCCGTCGTCATCGCCGAAGTTGGCGGCGGCCATCCCGACGGGGACGACGCCGAGTGCCAACGGCACCTCGTGGTTGGCCCAGTTCACCGCGGCGACGCGCTGGGGCTTGGCGGGAATGGTGGTCTTGCCGAGGGCGTGCTCGATGGTCATCGGGAACTGGCCCGAACTGCTGCCCTGGCTCTTGTTCCCGGTGTCGGCCGGGCCGCCGCAGGCGGCGAGACCCACCAGGGCGGCTGCCACGACGAGCAGGCGAAGACGGTGTGCAGACATGGGTCCGTACTCAGCTTTCGGAAGGTCAGGGGTGCCGGTCTCACACGTCAGGGGTCGCGGAATGGCGTCATGGCGTGGTGCACCGCTTGCGCAGTAGGTTAGGTAAGGCTTGCCTTGGAACTTTATGAGACGTTGACCTCATGTCGCAATCGACCTTTTGAGACATCAGTTGTAGCGATCGGGACAGGGAAAGGCGCCGGACGTCAGCAAGAGCCGCTGGGCGCGTACGCGCACGGGGGTGAGGGCGCGCGCGTGGTACGGGGTCGGTTCGGCGCTCAGCGCGCGCGGAACGGGCCCGGGGTGAGCCCGGTGGTACGCCGGAAGGCCACGCCGAACGCGCTCGCCGACCGGTAGCCGACCTGTTCCGCGACGGTCTCCACATCCGAGCCCCGGGTGAGCAGGGCGACCGCGTGCTGGGCGCGGACCGCCGCCACCCAGCGGGCGAAGCTCGTGCCCGTCTCGGTGTTGAACGCACGGCTGATGGTGCGGGGGCTGACGCCGAGCGCGGACGCCCAGTCCGTCAGTGTCCGCGGGTCGCCCGGGTCCTCGCGCACCGCGTCGGCTATCGGGCGCAGCAGGGCGGACGTGGGTACGTGCACGAGGAGTTCGCGCGGCGAGGGCGCGAGCACGTCGAGCACCAGGACCTCGGTCGCCGCCCGCGAGGCGGCGGAGAGCCCGGGTTCACCGAGCCGTTCCAGCAGCAGCCGCAGCAGCGGGGTGATCTCGACGGCCACCGGCGTGTCGGAGATCGAGGACGTGGTGTGGAAGCCGAAGAAACCGGCGCGGAACCAGGTGCCGGCGACCGCGGACCCGGAGTGCGGCGTACCGGCGGGCATCCACAGGCCCAGCGTCGGTGTGATCGTCCAGACCCGGGAGCCGACCACGGCGGTGGAGGCGCCGCGCTCGTTCCAGAGCAGCTCGTGGAACGGGTGGGAGTGCTCGTCCCAGACGGTGTCGTGGGCCACCAGCTCGTCGTAGCCCTGGATGACGAAGGTCGCGTCCACCGAACCGGGCGGCAGGTCCGGCAGTGTTCTGGTCTCCCTGGTCACGCCGGGACGCCGCCCGCGGGTGACGTCCGGGGACGGGTGACGAGTCGCATTCGCTCACCCTAAACGAGGGGCCTCAGGGCCAGGTGAGGAGGGCGCGGGCGGTGGGTTCGTCGACGACGAGGGTGTCCAGGATCCCCGAGCGCAGGATGGCCGCGATGGCGCCGCGCTTGCCGAGTCCGCCGGCGACACCGATGACGCTGTCGATGGCGCGGAGGTCCTTGAGCGCGATGCCGATCCGGCGGTCGTCCAGACCGCGCAGGGCCTGCCCCTCGGCGTCGAACATGAGGGCGCAGGTCTCCGCCGCCACCCCGGACGCCAGCAGCGCTTCCCGCTCGGCCGGGGCCAGCCGGTCGTACACCTGCGACTCCGGCGGGGTCCAGGAACCCACCGAGACGACGGCCCGGGTCACCTTGCGGTACTGGGCGATCGTCGACTTGACGCCGGGCTGGCGGCGGAGGGACTCGGCGGAGCTGGGGTCGGGGGTGATCATCGGGGCGTAGACGGGGTGGGCCCTGCCGCCGCTGACGGAGGTGATGCGGCCGAGTATCTCCAGCCCCGTCTGCTGGACCGTGCCGGTCAGACCGGTGAGCTGCACGACGTCGCACGGCGGCAGCCGGGTCAGATGGTCGGCGATGTGGCTGACGGTCCGTCCGCTGTCGAGGCCGAGGACGTCGTCCTTGGTGACGGTCTCGGAGAGGACGTCCGCGGCCACCCTGCCGAGGCGGTCGTGGATCTGATCGCGGTCGGCCTCCGCGTCGGCGGTCTCGTCGACCCGGACCGCGTAGGCGTGGCGGAGCCCGAACCGGCCGGCGAGGGCGTCGGACACCTCGGGCGCGATGAGGGCGCTGGGCTTGATGGTGATGGTGACGAGGCCGGTCTCCAGCGCGGCGTCGAGCAACCGGCCTGTCTTGAAACGGGAGATGCCCAGGCGCTCCGCGATCTGAACCCTGGTCAGGCCGCCCAGGTAGTAGAGGCGCGCGACGCGCCCCATGAGTTCGACGTCTCTTGTCCCGGTCATGCCGCACATCCTGCACCAAGGACATCCGACTCGACAAACGAGTGCTCACATGAGCAATGCATTGACGTGTGAGCAATTCTGGGTTCAGCATGTCACCACTCGCCACGGGAGGCGGGGAAATGCCCGAGTCATCGTTGCCGCGGGAAAGGAGCCGAAATGGACAGCGACGGATCGATACCGGCCACTGTCGCCCCCGCCATGCTGGAGTGCCGGGACCTGTACAAGTCCTTCGGCGGTGTACCGGTCCTCAAAGGAGCAGGTCTCTCCCTGCTGCCCGGGACGGTCACCGCCCTCGCCGGGGAGAACGGCGCCGGCAAGTCGACCATGATGAAGATCGCCTCCGGCCAGCTCAGGGCGGACCGCGGCGAGGTGCGTGTCCGCGGGGAGCAGCTGACGCCGGGCGATCCGAAGGCCGCGCACCGGCTCGGGGTCGCGATCGTGCCGCAGGAGCTGGCCTCCATCGACGACATGACCGTCTACGAGAACCTGTTCGTGGGCCACGAGATCCGCACGCGCCTCGGACTTCTGGACCGGCAGGCGATGATCGCCGCCGCCCGCCGGGCCCTGGACGCCTTCGAGGTCGGTATCGACCCGGCCACGCGGATGTCCCGGCTGCCGGTGGGACTGCGCCAGATCGTGGAGATCGTCAAGTGCACCCACCGCGGTGCGAAGGTCCTGCTGCTGGACGAGCCGACCTC
This sequence comes from Streptomyces sp. NBC_01429, assembly GCF_036231945.1. Classification (NCBI taxonomy): domain Bacteria; kingdom Bacillati; phylum Actinomycetota; class Actinomycetes; order Kitasatosporales; family Streptomycetaceae; genus Streptomyces; species Streptomyces sp. NBC_01429. The sequence goes on from NZ_CP109599.1 coordinate 561,653, forward strand.
GGCCATCGCCAAGCACGAGGTCGACAGCCTGTACACGCTGGTCGGGCGACTGCGGTCGACCGGTGTCTCGGTCATGTACACCACGCACAAGATGGAGGAGATGCGGGCGCTCGCCGACCGGGTGGTGGTGCTGCGCGACGGCGTTCTCGTCGCCGACCGGAGCATGACCGAGGTCAGCGACGACGACATCGTGACCGCCATGATCGGCCGCGATCTGGAGAGTCTCTTCCCTCCGGTGCGGCCGCCGGCCGCCGAACCCGTCCTGGAGGTCCGCGGCCTGCGGGTGGACGGCAGTGCCGAGCCGACCACGCTCACCGTCCGCGGGGGCGAGATCCTCGGCCTCGCCGGGCTCGTCGGCGCCGGGCGCACGGAGCTGCTGGAGTCCATCTTCGGAGCCCGTCCCGACGGCGGCGGCAGCGTCGCCGTGGACGGCAGGACCGTGGGGCGGCGCTCTCCGGCCGGCTCGATCCGCAGCGGGATCGCATTCGTACCGGAGGACCGCAAGGGCGCCGGGGCCGTGCTCACCATGAGCATCCTCGACAACGCCACGCTGCCCCGCCTCGCGGACTTCAGCGTCGCGGGCTGGCTCAGGAACTCCGCCCGTACCAGCAGGGTCGACACGGCCATGAGGTCGGTACGGCTGCGCAGCCGCGGGCCGGGCCAGTCCGTCGGCACCCTCTCCGGCGGCAACCAGCAGAAGGTCGTGATCGCCCGCTGGCTGACCAGTGACGTACGGGTGCTGCTGCTGGACGAGCCCACCCGGGGCGTGGACGTCGGCGCGCGGTCGGAGATCTACCGGATCATCGCCGACCTGGCGGCCGAGGGCATGGCCGTCGTGATGGCCTCGTCCGACATGCCCGAGATCCTCGGGCTCTCCCACCGGGCGCTGGTCATGCGCGGCGGCGCCGTCGCCGCGGAGCTGGACCGCGACCAGCTCGACCACGCCGACGTACAGGCCACCATCTTCCGGATCGCCGCCGGCCTGGAGGACAGCGGGCGGACCCCGGCACCGGCCGGCCGGACCGCGCGGCCGACGGCGGCCACCCCATCCCCTTCACCGGCCAAGGACGACGCATCATGACCGCACTCTCCACCCACGACACCGCCCCGGCCCCCACCGTGCCGGAAGAACCCGGCGGACGGTTCAACGCGGCCTGGCTGAAGGCCATGGCCCTGCGGTACTCGATGTTCCTGGTGCTGCTGCTGGTGATCGGCTACTTCTCGTACCGCAGCGCCCGGTTCGGCACGGTGGACAACCTCCAGACCATCCTGATCGCCGCCGCCCCGTTCGCGCTGATCGCCCTGGGACAGACCCTGGTGATCCTGACCGGTGGCATCGACCTGTCCGTCGGATCGGTCATCGCCGCCTCGGGGATGACCGCGGCCTGGACCGCGAAGAACTACCCCGGCAACCTGTTCCTGCCCATCGTGGCCGCCGTACTGGTCGGGCTGGTGGCGGGGTCCGTCAACGGGTTCCTCGTCTCCCGGCTCAACGTGCCACCGTTCATCGCCACGCTGGGCATGCTGACGGCGGGCAGTGGCGTGGCGTACGTCATCGGCGGGGGCGCGCCCATCAGCGGGCTGTCGGCCGACTTCGGGAAGATCGCCAACGCGAGCCTGCTCGGGCTCAAGATCCCGGTGATCGTCATGATCGTCGGCATCGTCGCCCTCGCGGTGATCATGCGGAGGACGGCCTACGGCCTGCGCGTGTACGCCGTCGGCGGCAACCGGGTGGCCTCCGAGCTGGCCGGTGTCAACGCCCGCAACGTGCTGTTCAGCGTCTACGCCTTCTCGGGGATGCTCGCCGGGCTGTCCGGGGTGATGCTCGCCTCCCGGGTGATCTCGGGCGCTCCCGACCTGGGCCGGGGGTACGAACTCGACGCCATCGCGGCGGTCGTCATCGGCGGGGCCAGCCTGATGGGAGGCCGCGGCACCGTCTTCGGCACCGTCCTGGGGCTGCTGCTCATCCAGACGCTCAACAACGGCCTGGACATCCTGACCGTCCCCGCCTACTGGCAGAACGTGATCAAGGGCGTCCTGATCGTCGCCGCCGTCGCGGTCGACACCTGGTCGGCCCGCCGCCGCGTCACCTGACACTCCGCCACTCGACACACCGTCACCCGACCCACCGTCGCTGACACACCTCCGTACCCACGCCGCCCGTGCTGCCCGCATGCCCGAACCCGCAAAGGAAACGACCATGCACCGTCCCGCGAGAACCAGAATCATCACCGGCATCGCCGCCTCCGGGCTGGCCCTCGGCCTCGTGGCCTGTGGCGCCGGCGACCCGGCCAAGAGCTCCGGAAGCGACGCGGACCGCCGTCTGCGCGTAGGCGTCACGGTCTACAACATGTCGTCCTTCATCACCGAGGGCAAGGAGGGCATGGAGACCTACGCCAAGGCCAACAACATCGAACTGGTCTGGAACTCGGCCAACAACGACGTCTCCACGCAGGCCAACCAGGTCGACCAGCTGATCAACGCGGGTGTCGACGCCATCATCGTCGTCCCCGTGCAGGCAGACTCGCTGTCCCCGCAGATCGCCGCGGCCAAGCAGAAGAAGATCCCCGTACTCGCCGTCAACGCCGAACTCAACAGCGGCGATCTGGCCGCGAGCGTGCAGCCGGACGACGTGGCCGCCGGTGCCCAGGAGATGGAGATGATGGCGAAGAAGCTGGGCGGCAAGGGCAACATCGTCGTCCTCCAGGGTCCGCTCGGCGGATCGGGAGAGATCAACCGCGGCAAGGGCATCGACAAGGTCCTCGCCGAGTACCCGGACATCAAGGTCCTGGCCAAGGACACCGCGAACTGGAAGCGGGACGAGGCCGTCAACAAGATGAAGAACTGGATCTCGGCCTTCGGCAACAAGATCGACGGTGTCGTCTCGCAGAACGACGACATGGGCCTGGGCGCCCTCCAGGCCCTCAAGGAGGCCGGCCGGAGCGTCCCGATCGTCGGTATCGACGGCATCCAGGACGGCCTCAACGCGGTCAAGGACGGCAGCTTCATCGGCACGTCCCTCCAGAACGGCACCGTGGAGCTGTCCGCCGGACTCGCCGTGGCGGACCGGATCGTGCGGGACGAGAAGGTCTCCACCGAGCCCGTCTACATCATGCCCGCCATCACGAAGGACAACGTCGGCGTCGCCATCGAACACGTCGTCACCAAGCGCTCGGACTTCCTGGCCGGGCTGCCGAAGGTGACGGAGGAGAACCTCAAGACGGGCGACATCGCCTACGAGGGCATCCCCGGCCAGCAGCAGAAGTGACTCCCCGCGGGAAGCGGACCGGGCGCGACCGCCCCGGCGGAACCGTCCGGCCGCTTCCCACCACGCCCCTACACCCCCACGAGGCGCCCATGAACGGCACGCCCGACGCGTCCGTCCAGACCATACTCGACGCCGCTCGCGACCTGATCCGGCTCGAAGCGGCCGCCCTGACCAACCTGGTGGACCAGGTGGACCGGAGCACCGCCCATGTCGTCAGCCTGATTCTCGCCGGAACCGGCAAGGTGATCACCACCGGCACCGGGACCTCCGGCATCATGGCCGAGCGCCTCTCCCATCTGCTCGCCGTCACGGGCACCCCGGCGTTCTACCTCCCCTGCCTGGACGCCCTGCACGGCGGCATGGGCTCGATCGCCCCGTCCGACCTCGTCATCGCCTTCTCCAAGGGCGGCAAGTCCGCCGAGCTGACCCAGCTGGTCACCCGGCTGGAGGAGCGCGACGTGCGGGTCGTCGCCGTCACGGAGAACCCGGGCTCCGAATTCGCCTCCGCCGCCAGCCATGTCGTCACGATCACCACCGATCCGGCGGAGGCGGACCTCGGCGGTCTCGTCGCCACCGGATCCACCCTGGTCGCGGGCGCCTGGGGAGACGCCCTCGTCGCCGTGCTGATGAGCGCGCGCCAGTACAGCTGGGAAGAGGTCATCTCCACCCACCCCGGCGGCGTCGTCGGACAGCAGGAAGCTCTGCCCGACCGGATGAGCCTGGCTCCCCGCACCGGATCCCGTATCACCGGGGAGGCCCCGTGACCGGGACGCTCGTCGCAGGAGTGGACTCCTCCACGCAGTCGTGCAAGGTCGAGCTGCGCGGCCTGCGCGACGGCCGGCTCGTGGGCAGCGGCTCGGCGCCGCACCCGCCCGCGAGCCCGCCGGCCAGCGAACAGGACCCGGACGCCTGGTGGCAGGCGCTGCTCCTGGCCTTCTCCGCCGCGATGCGCGACGCGGGCGCCGCGCCCGGTGACGTGTCCGCCATCAGCGTCGCGGCGCAGTGCCACGGACTGGTCGTCCTCGACGCCGACGACCGGGTGATCCGGCCGGCCAAGCTCTGGAACGACACCACCTCCACCCCCGAACTGCTCGAACTGCGGTCCCTGATCGGCGACACGGCCCTCATCCACCGCACCGGATCCCTGCCCACGGCGGCCTTCACCCTCAGCAAGATCGCCTGGCTCGCGCGCCACGAGCCGCACTCCTTCGCCCGTGTGCGCCGCGTCATGCTGCCGCACGACTACCTGGCCTTCCGGCTCACCGGCCGCGCCGTGACCGACCGCTCCGAGGCGTCGGGCACCGGCTACTTCGACGCGACGGACAACCGCTACCTGACCGAGCATCTGGACCTCGTCGCCGACGCCGACTGGCTGCCCATGCTCCCGGCCGTACTCGGACCCGACGAGCCGGCGGGCGAGGTCACCCCCCGGGCACTGAGCGCCCTGGGACTGCGCGGACCGGTCCTGGCGGGCGCGGGCGGCGGTGACCAGCACGCCGCCGCGCTGGGGCTCGGCATGGCCCCGGGCGACCTCATGTACTCCTTCGGCACCTCCGGTGTCGTCATGGGCGTCAGCGAGCACGCCGTCCACGACCTGGCGGGCTTCGTGGACGGCGTCGCCGACATGGCCAACGGCTATGTCCCGCTGGTCAGCACGTTGAACGCGGCCAAGGTCACGGACACCTTCGCCGCTCTGCTGGGCGTGGGGCACGAGGAACTCTCCCGGCTGGCCCTCCGGGCCCCGGCCCTCGGCGCCCGCCCGGTCATGGCCGCCTACCTCGACGGAGAACGCAAGCCCAACCGCCCCACCGCCCAGGGGCTGCTGAGCGGCATCACCTCCCACACCACCAGGGAACAACTGGCCCGCGCCGCCTACGAGGGAGTCGTCTTCGGCCTCTACACCGGCCAGGGGCACCTGGAGCGCAGCGCCGTGCCCACCGGTGGGCGGGTGATCGCGGTGGGCGGCGGCGCCCGGTCGGCCGCGTACACCCAGCTGCTGGCCGACATCGTGGGGCGTCCGGTCCTGACGGCCGACGCCGCCGAGGCGACGGCGCGCGGCGCCGCCGTACAGGCCGCGGCCGTCGCCACCGGCACACCGGTCGTCACCGTACGCGCGGCATGGGCGCCGCGCACCCGCGTCGCCGCCGAACCCGGTACGTTCCCGGCGCGGGCCTGGGACGACTACCGGGCCACGGCCGCGGTGACCGAACTGGACCGGCCATGACCGCCGCCGTCCACGAGCCGCTGCGCGACTGGTACCGGGCGTACCCGCCCTTCACCGTCGGCGGCAGCCTCTACGCCGTACCGCCCGCACACCGTGCCGCCACCGCGGCGGCGCTGGCCGAGCGCGACTGCCGGGTGCACGTCGACATCATCGTCGACGCGGCCGGGCGCGGCCTCGGTGTCAGCCGCCACGAACTCGACCGGGCCCGCGCACTCGCCCCCGGCGCCAGGATCGACCTGCACCTGATCGTCGCGGACGCGCTGCCCCCAGCGGCGACCGCCGGGATCGTCGGGGCCACGGTCGCGACCGCGGCCCGACTCGGCGTGGAGGCGGTCACCATGGACCTCGCCCGGATCGAACGGTGTCCCACCGCGATCGACGCTCTCCACCGGTCCGGCATCGCGCTCTGGCTGGAGCACTCCCCCGGGGGGCGCGTCCAGGAACTTCCCCCCGGCGTCGACGGATCCCTGGTGATGTTCATCCCGCCCGGCACCAAGCGGTCCGCCGACCCGTCGATGCTCACCGAGGTCGGCCGCCTCGCCGCCACCATGCCCACCGCCGTCGACGGGGGCATCACCGCACCCGTCGCGGCACAGTGCGTGGCACAGGGCGCCACGTACATCGTCGCGGGCCGCAGCCTGCTCACCGCCGCGTCGCCCGCGTCCGCCCCCGCACCCCGTACCGAGAACCACCGAGAGGATCTGCCATGACCCGCACCGGCACCGTCCCTTCCACCATGAGGGCCGGCGTCCTCACCGGTCCGCGCACCCTGACCGTCGAGGAGGTCCCCACCCCGGCCTGCGCCGCCGACGAGGTCGTCATCCGCGTCGCCGCGGTCGGTGTGTGCGGGTCCGACACCCACTACTTCCGCCACGGCCGCATCGGCGACTTCGTCGTGGACGCGCCCCTGATCCTCGGTCACGAGCTGTCCGGACGCATCGTCGCTGTGGGTACGGACGTCCCCGCAACCCGCGTCGGCGAACGCGTCGCCGTCGAACCGCAACGCCCCTGCCGCCGCTGCCGGCAGTGCCGCGCGGGCCGATACAACCTCTGCCCCGACATGGAGTTCTACGCCACCCCGCCGGTGGACGGCGCCTTCGCCGAATTCTGCGTCATCCGCACCGAGTTCGCGCACGCCGTGCCCGACGCGCTCTCCGACGAGGCCGCGGCCCTCCTGGAGCCCCTGTCGGTGGCCATCACCACCATGCGCAAGGCCGGCGTCGTCCCCGGATCCAGCATCCTCATCGCCGGCGCAGGGCCCATCGGCATCATCTGCGCCCAGACGGCGCGGGCGTTCGGAGCGGCTCGGATCGTCGTCACCGACCCCGTGGGGGAACGCCGCGAGCGCGCCCTGCGCTTCGGCGCCACCGAGGTGATCGACCCGCTGGACACCGACATCGCCACCGCCGGTCTCGACGTCGACGCCTTCGTCGACGCCAGCGGTGCGCCCGCGGCCGTCATGTCCGGCATCAAGGCCGTCGCCCCGGCCGGCCGGGTCGTCCTCGTCGGGCTCGGCTCCTCGGAGATGGCCCTGCCCGTCGAGCACATCCAGAACCGCGAGATCACCGTCACCGGCATCTTCCGCTACACCGACACCTGGCCCGCCGCCATCCACCTGGCCGCGACCGGGCAGGTCGACCTCGACTCGCTCGTCACCGGCCGGTTCGACCTCGAACACGCCGCCGAAGCCCTGGAGAGCGACCTCGACCCGGCCGGCCTGAAGTCGGTCGTCTACCCCGTCTCCGTACCCGCCACCGCTCCGTAGCCAGGCCCCGCAGACCGGCCCCCGTACTCACCGAAAGGTCACCCGCACATGTCATCACCGTTCAGCCTCGAAGGCCGCACCGCTCTCGTCACCGGCGGCAACCAGGGACTCGGCAAGGCCTTCGCGTTCGCCCTCGCCCAGGCCGGCGCGCGCGTGGCCATCTCCGGCCGGCGCCCGGAGGCCAACCGCGCCGTCAGCGAACAGGCCGCGGCGGCCGGCTTCGAATTCGCCGCCATCACCGCCGACATCACGGACGACGCCCAGGTGACGGCCATGACGGAACAGGCCGAGGAATCCCTCGGCGGACACATCGACATCCTCGTCAACAACGCCGGCACCTGCTACCACGCGCCCTCCTTCGAGGTCACCGACGACCAGTGGTCCTCGGTGTTCGACCTGAACGTACGCGCCCTGTGGAAGACCTCCCTCGCCGTGGGGGCGGGCATGTGCCGGCGGGGCTCCGGATCGATCGTCAACATCGGCAGCATGTCCGGCCTCATCGTCAACCGGCCGCAGTGGCAGCCCGCCTACAACGCGTCCAAGGCGGCCGTCCACCACCTGACCAAGTCGCTCGCGGTCGAATGGGCCCCCCACGGCGTGCGCGTCAACGCCCTGGCCCCCGGCTACACCAAGACCGAGATGGCCCCGGTCGACCGTCCCGACCTGCGCCGCCAATGGATCGACGACTGCCCCCAGCAGCGCGCCGCGCTCCCCGAGGAGATCGCGCCCAGCGTGGTCTTCCTCGCCAGCGACGCCGCCGGCTTCATCACCGGATCCATCCTGGTCGCCGACGGCGGCTACACCGCGGTCTGAGACAGGAGAAACGAACATGAACACCCTCGCCACCAACCGCCGGATCGTCGTCACCTCCCTCGACGACATCCGCGTCGAGCGGATCCCGCGCCCCGAACCCGGGCCCGGCCAGGTCCTGGTCCGCTCCACCGTCGTGGGCATCTGCGGTTCCGACATGCACGCCGTCCATGGCCGCCACCCCTTCGTCAGCCTGCCGATGCGCCCCGGACACGAAGTGGTCGGAGTCGTCGATGGAACGGGGGCCGGGGTGGACCCCGCCCTGACCGGCACCCGCGTCGTCATCGAGCCCAACCTCGCCTGCGGCACCTGCGCCCAGTGTCTGCGGGGCCGCTACAACATCTGCGCCACCCTGGACGTCTTCGGCTGCCAGACGCCCGGCGGCATGACCGACCACTTCGTGATCGCCGCCGATCGTGCCGTACCGCTCCCCGACGACCTCGACGATCTCCGCGCCGCCCTCGTCGAGCCCGCGGCCACCCCGGTGCACGCCGTGCGCCGCGCCGGTGACCTCACGGGCCGCCGGGTCCTCGTCGTCGGAGCCGGCCCCATCGGTCTGTTCGTCCTCCTCGCCGCGCGGGCGGCCGGGGCCGCGCACATCGCGGTCGCCGACCTGCTCGACGGCAAGAGGGAACTCGCCCGCCGCCTCGGCGCCGACTCCGTCCTCGACCCGGCCGACCCCGACGCCGCGGACCACGCCGTCACGGCCCTCGGTGGCAGGGCGGACGTCGTGTTCGACTGCGTCTCCAGGGAGTCGACCGTACGGCTGGCCATCAATGTCCTGGACAAGGGCGGCCTGCTGATGACCGTCGGTGTCCCCAGCGGTCCCACCTCGATCGACCTCGACCTCGTCCAGGACCGCGAGCTGACCATCATGGGCAACCTCATGTACACCCGTCAGGACATCGACCGCGCCATCGAGCTCCTGCGCGGCGCCACGTTCGCGCTCTCCGACATCGTCACCGCCACGTACGACATCGAGGACGCCGCCGAGGCCTTCCGCGCCTCCGACGACCCCAAGCACGTGAAAGTGCTCGTCACCGTCGCGCGGCCCTGAGCCGTCGCGCGCACTCGTCCGTTCCCACGCCCGGCCCGTCAGGGCCGGGCGGCCTCGGTACCGACCTCCTCGGCGAGTGCGCGGAACCGCAGCCCCGCCTGGCTCTCGTAGCGGGGGTTCCAGGCGACGGCCAGGCCGAGCCGGGGCTGCGGCACCTCGGTGATCAGATCGCGGAACTCCACACCGTCGCGGCCCTTCCTGGCGGCGCTGGAGGGGACGAGCGCCACCCCCATCCCGCTGCCGACCAGGAAGAGGACCGTCTCCACCTGCACGGCCTCCTGCGTGACCCTGGGTGTCACCCCGGCCTCCCGGAACAGCATCGTGGACAGGGCGTGCAGACCCGGGATGGTGCTCTGGGTGTAGTCGATGAACGGCTCGTCCGCGAGATCCCGCAGGGTGATCCGCTTCTGCCGGGCGAACCGGTGGTCCTTGGGCAGGGCGAGGACGAAACGGTCGGCCTCCACCGTCACGTACTGGAGATCGCTGCGCCGGACGAGCGGGACGCGGACGATGCACACGTCCAGTGTGTGCCGTTCCAGGGAGTCGACGAGGCCGGTGTTGGTGTCCTCCGTGAACTTCAGTGTGACGCCCGGGTAGGTCCGGCGGAAGGCGCGCAGGAGCAGGGGCAGCAGCCGGTTCTTCGCGGACCCGACGAAGCCGACGCGCAGCGTCCCGGTGGCACCGGCGGCGGTGGACTCGGCGACCCGCGCCAGCTCCGCCGCGTGGAAGACGGCGGCGCGGGCGTGTTCGAGGGCCGCCTCGCCGGCCGCGGTCAGTTCGACGCTGTGCGTGGACCGGACGAAGAGCCTGGCGCCGATCTCTTCCTCCAGCTTGCGGATGGAGACCGAGAGCGGGGGCTGTGTCATGTGCAAACGGTCCGCCGCCGTACGGAAGTTGAGGGTCTCGGCCACAGCCAGGAAGTGCTTCAGCTGCCGTAGCTCCATGGTGATACCTCGCACGTATCAAGAGTTGGCGATCGCAGTGCGGGCATTGTATGACCAGAGCGGGGTCGGCATGGTGACTCACACCACACACGCACGGACAGCACCAAGGGAGCCGCCCCATGTCAGCCGTGCCCTCCTCGCCTGTTCCGACAGGCTTCGAGCAGGCTTTCCGCCCGCGTTCGGTCGCCGTGATCGGCGCTTCGGACGACCCGAGCCGGATCTCCGGCCGGGCCCTGCACTACCTGCGCCGCGCCGGGTACAAGGGCCGTGTCCATCCCGTCAACCACAAACGGGCGACGGTGCAGGGACTGCCGGCGTATCCGTCGCTGGACGCGGTTCCCGAGGTCCCGGACATGGCACTGATCTGCCTCCCCTCGCGGCTGCTCGCACAGGCGGTCACCGACTGCGTGGCGAAGGGCGTGGGCGCCGCCGTCATCTACGCGGCCGGTTTCGCGGAGACGGGCGAGGAGGGCCGGGCGCTCCAGGAGGAGCTGGCCGGGATCGCCCGGCGGGGGAACCTGCGGCTCTTCGGACCCAACTGTCTGGGGCTGCTGCACGCGGCCAGTGGCTTCGTCGGCACCTTCAGCAGCGCCTTCGACGAGGCGATTCCCACGGGCGGCAATGTCGCGGTGGTCAGCCAGAGCGGTGCCTACGGTGGCCATCTGGCCTATCTGTGCCGTCGCCGCAACATCGACATCGGCTACTGGGTGTCGACCGGAAACGAGGCCGGCACCGATGTCGCCGACTGCATCCACTGGCTCGCCCTCCAGGACGACGTGTCGGTGATCCTCGCCTACGCCGAGGGCGTCCGGGACGCGGAGCGGCTGCGTACCGCACTGACGGTGGCCCACGAGCAGCGCAAGCCGGTCATCTTCATGAAGGTCGGGTCCTCCGGCACCGGCGCTGTGGCGGCGCAGTCCCACACCGCCTCGCTGGTGGGGAGCGACAGCGTCTACGACGCGTTGTTCCGGCAGTACGGTGTGCACCGCGCCCGCACCACCCAGGAGCAGGTCGACCTGGCCTACGCGTGCAGCAGGGGTGTGCTGCCGGCCGGCCGCAGGCTGGGCATCGTCACCGTCTCGGGCGGCTTCGGTGTGCAGTTGTGCGACGCCGCCGAGCGGTACGGGCTGGACGTCGCGGGACTGCCCGAGGAGGCCAGGGCCCGGCTGCGCGAGGTCAACCCGATGGGCAGCGACGACAATCCCTGCGACACCACGGCGGGCTGGCTCAACGACATGAGCCTGATCACCGACACCTACCGGGTCATGTACGCCCAGGGCGACTACGACAGTGTGATCGGCTCGTTCACCATGCTGCCGGACTCGCCGACGTACGGCGAAGGCATCAAGGAGGCGATCCGCAAGGGCACTTCGGACTTCATGGACCGGCCGACCGTGCTGTGCATGGAGGCCCGTCCCGAAGTCGTGCGGTCCTACGAGGAAGCGGGCTTCCTCGTGTACGACGACTCCGAGCGCGCCGTCGCTGCCCTCGACGGGCTCACCCGGCTGCGGGAGGGTTTCGAGCGTCCGCTGCCTACGCCGGGCGGTACGGAGGCGCTGCGCCGGGAGGTGCCGGACGGGCCGCTCTCCGAAGCGGCCGCGCAGCGGCTGCTGGCCTCGGCGGGCGTACCGTTCCCCGCCTCCCGGGTGGTGACGTCGGCCCAGGAGGCCGCCGAGGCCGCGACGGAGACCGGGTTCCCGGTCGTGATGAAGATCGTCTCGCCCGGCATCCCGCACAAGACGGAGATCGGCGGTGTGGTGCTCGGTGTCGCTGACGCGCAGGCCGCCGCTGCCGAGTTCACCGCGCTGACCGAGCGCGCCGCCGCCGCGCGCCCCGACGCGCGGGTGGACGGGGTGCTGGTCGCGCGGACGGCGCCGCGGGGCCCGGAGGTGATCGTCGGCGCGCGGCGCGACCCGGTCTTCGGTCCGGTCGTGATGTTCGGCACCGGCGGGGTACGGGCGGAGCTGTACCGCGATGTCGCGACCCGGGTCGGCGCCGTCGACCGGGACGAGGCGCTGCGCATGATCGCCGAGACGCGCGGACACGCCCTGCTGACCGGGTTCCGGGGCGCGCCCGAGGCGGATGTCGACGCCGTCGCCGACCTGCTGGTGACCGTCTCCGCGTTCGCCGTCGCCAACGCGGACCGGATCGAGGCCGTGGAGCTGAACCCGGTGGTCGTCCTCGCGGCCGGGCAGGGTGTGCTGGCGCTGGACGCCCTGGTGGTGGAGCGCGAGGGGGCGTCGTGACGATGGACCCGCGGAAGCTGCTGCGGCGGGAGTTCGCGCCGGTACGGCAGCGGTACACCGCCCGGGACCGCGCCCTCTACGCGCTGAGCCTGGGCGTCGGCGCAGATCCGCTCGACGCCCGTCAGCTCGCGTACGTACGGGAGGAGGACGGGCGCGTCTTCCCCACCATGGCGAACGTGCTCGGCTACCCGGGCTTCTGGGCCCGGGAGGAGGACACCGGCATCGACTGGCGGCGGCTGCTGCACGTCGAGCAGTCGATGACACTGCACGCCCCCCTGCCGCCGGAGGGCGAGGTGGTGGGCAGCACCCGGGTCACCGGCGTCGTGGACAAGGGTGTGGACAAGGGCGCCCTGCTCTACCAGGAGCGGCGGATCGTGGAGGCGGGCAGCGGACGGCTCCTGGCCGAGGTGGGCCAGGTCAGCCTGTTGCGCGGGGACGGCGGCTGCGGCAGCACCAGGGACGCCGCCGCGCCGGCGCACCGGATGCCGGGACGAGCGCCGGACGCCGTGCACGACCTGCCCACCCTGCCCCAGGCCGCGCTGCTCTACCGGCTCAACGGCGACACCAACCCGGTGCACTCCGATCCCGCGACCGCGCGGGCGGCGGGGTTCGACCGGCCCATCCTGCACGGACTGTGCACCTTCGGTGTGGCCGTGCACGCCCTGCTGGCCGGCGCCCTGGGCTGGGACGACTCCGGGCCGCACCGGCTGCGGGTCCGCTTCACCGCCCCGGTCCTCCCCGGGGAGACGCTGCGGACCGAGTCCTGGACCGACGGGAACGTCGTGTCCTTCCGCACCACCGCGGTCGAACGCGGCACGGTCGTCCTGGACGCCGGCCGTGTCGACCTGATCTGACCTGACGAACAGGAGCCGCATCATGGATCTGGACATCGGCGGCAGGACCGCCATCATCACCGGCTCGGCCCGGGGACTGGGCTCGGCGACCGCCCACCGGCTGGCCCGGGAAGGCGCTCACGTCGTCATCACCGACATCGACGGGGCGGCCGCGGAAGCGACCGCCGGGGAACTGACCGGGCTGGGCCACCGGGCGATCGCGGTCCGCGCCGACATCACCTCGGGCACGGACGTGGAGGCCCTGGTCGCCGCCACCGTCGAGGAGTTCGGCGGGGTGGACATCCTCGTCAACAACGCGGGCTTCCCCCGCGACACGCTGCTCACGAAGATGACGGACGCGGACTGGGACTCGGTGATCGAGGTGATCCTCAAGGGGTCGTTCCTGGTCACCCGGGCCGTCATGCCGCATCTGATCGCGCGGCGCTGGGGCCGGGTCGTCAACATCTCCTCGCGCAGCTATCTGGGCAACCCCGGCCAGGCCAACTACTCCAGCGCCAAGGCGGGCATCCTCGGCTTCACCCGTGCGCTCGCCGCGGAGCAGGGGCGGTACGGCATCACCGTGAACGCCGTCGCCCCGGGCTTCATGGAGACCGAGGCGGTCCGCGCGCTCGATCACTACGAGAAGATCCGGGAGAAGGCGGTGGCCGCCCAGCCGCTGCGCCGTACCGGACAGCCCTCGGACATCGCCGACGCGGTGGCGTTCCTCGCCTCGGAGCGCGCCTCCTTCATCACCGGCGAGACCCTGCACGTGACCGGCGGCCGGTTCGGCTGACCGCCGGGCCACCGGGCCTCCGGGCCCCCGTACCAAGGGCGACCACTCCCCCATGCGCCCGTGAGCACAGCACCCACCCGTGACGCCGCGCACGCCGTCGCGCCGCCGAAGCACTCCCAGCCTGCCCAACGATGTCAATGGAGATATCCCATGGCTGCTCCCCAGGAAGCCGTCGCCGGGGCCACACGCCCGGCCGGCCCGTCCCCGTCCCCCGGCCGCAGCAGAGCTCGTTTCATGATCGTCGCGCTGCTGTTCGTGGTCTCCACGCTCAACAACGCCGACCGCGCGATCCTGTCCATCACGGGAACCGAGATCCAGGGCCAGATCGGCATCAGCGACATCACGCTGGGCTATCTGTTCTCCGCCTTCTCCTGGGCCTACATGCTGGCGCAGCTGCCCGGCGGCTGGATCGTGGACAAGTGGGGCGCCCGCAAGGTGTACGCGGGCAGCATCCTCGCTTGGTCGGTGGCGACGATGCTCCAGGGCTTCGTCCCGCTGTTCGGCATCGCCTCGGCGATGATCGCGCTGTTCGTCCTGCGGATCGCGGTCGGCCTGGCCGAAGGACCGGCCTACCCGACCAACGGACGGGTGGTGGCGACCTGGTTCCCCGCGGCCGAACGCGGCACCGCCTCCGCCATCTTCAACTCCTCGCAGTACGCGGCGCCGGTGGTCTTCACCCCGTTCATGGCCTGGCTCACGCACGGCTGGGGCTGGCCGTCCGCGTACTTCGTCATGGGCGGCGTGGGGATCCTGCTCAGCGTCTGGTGGTGGGTGGCCTACCGCCAGCCGCGCGAGCACCCGCGCGTCAACCGGGCCGAGCTGGAGCACCTGGTCGAGGGCGGCGCGCTCGTCGACATCGAGGAGGCCGCGTCCGTCGGCACGAAGTCGGGGGTGGACACCTGGTCCGTCGTACGGCAGTTGCTCACCAGCCGCATGATGATCGGCCTCTACATGGGCCAGTTCTTCATCACCACGATCGTCTACTTCTTCCTGACCTGGTTCCCGATCTACCTGATCAAGGAACTCGGCATGCCCCTGCTGGAGGCCGGATTCACCGCGTCCATACCCGCTCTCTTCGGCTTCATCGGCGGGATCCTCGGCGGTCTGCTCTCGGACGCGCTGCTGCGTCGCGGCATGTCGGTGACCGCGGCCCGCAAGATCCCCATCGTCGCCGGTCTGTCGCTGTCCACCTGCATCATCGCCTGCGCCTGGACCTCGACACAGACGGTGGTCATCGTGCTGATGGCGATGGCGTTCTTCGGCAAGGGGCTGGGCAGCCTCGGCTGGACCGTCGTCTCGGACACCTCCCCGAAGGAGGCCGCCGGTCTGTCCGGGGGCCTGTTCAACACCTTCGCCAACCTGGCCGGGATCACCACCCCGATCGTCATCGGCTACGTCGTCGACATCACGGGGTCCTTCGACGGCGCGCTGATCTTCGTCGGTGCCTCCGGTCTGGCCGCTGTGCTGTCCTTCGTGCTGGTCGTGGGCCGTATCGAACGTATCCATCTCAAGGAGGCCACCCCGTGACGGCACCGCAGACCCCCGAGAGCCACGACGCCTGGCGGGGGCGGCACGAGGAGGCCGAGGACACGCTGAGCGCGGACACGGTCCGCGCGCTGGCCGCCGTCCTGGACCGCGCACCGGACGGTACGGACGCGGCGCCGCCCCTCGCGCACTGGCTCTGTTTCCAGCCCCGAGCGCCACAGAGCGAGCTGGGCCCCGACGGACACCCCCGGCGCGGCGGCTTCCTGCCGCCCGTCCGGCTGCCCCGCCGCATGTGGGCCGGCGGCGCCCTCACCTTCTCGCGTCCGCTGCGCACCGGTGAACCGGTCCGCCGCAGGTCGGTCGTCGCGGACGTACGGGAGCGCGAGGGACGCGGCGGTCCGCTGGTCTTCGTCGGTGTCGACCACGAACTGCGGCAGGGGGGCGCCGTCGTCCTCACCGAGCGGCAGGACATCGTCTACCGGGCCGCCGAAGGCGCCGCCCCGGCATCCGGCCCGGCATCCGGCCCGGCACAGAGCGCTCCACGGGAGCGGCCGCCCGAGGAGGCGCCCGCGCCCGGAACGTGGCAGCGCTCCCTCGTACCGGACCCGGTGCTGCTGTTCCGCTACTCCGCGCTGACGTTCAACGGGCACCGCATCCACTACGACCGCGCCTACGCGCGGCAGGAAGAGGGCTACCCCGGGCTCGTCGTGCACGGGCCGCTCACGGCGACGCTGCTGCTGGACCTCTACGTCGGGCGGCGGCCCGGCGCCCGCGTCACCGGCTTCCGCTTCCGCGCGCTGCGACCGGCCTTCGACGGTCGGGAACTCACCCTGCACGGCACGCCGACGGAGGCGGGCGCCGTCCTGTACGCCGCCGACGACCAAGGACGGACCGTGATGAGCGCGGAGGTGGACGCCGCATGACCGGCCAGGCACCCGGCGCCGCGCGGTCGCTGCTGTTCGTGCCCGCCGGAGACGAACGACTCCTCGCGAAGGCACATCTGCGGGGCGCGCACGGACTGGTCCTCGACCTGGAGGACGCCGTACCGGAATCCGGGAAGGAAGCGGCCCGCCGCGCCCTGCCCGGCCACATCGACCGGCTGGCCGCCGAGGGCCAGTACCTGGTGGTACGCACCGGGTCGGTCCGCGAGGAGTGGGAGAAGGACCTGCGGGCCGCGCTCCGTCCCGGCCTGCGAGCGGTGATGCTGCCCAAGGCCGAACACCCGGAGCAGCTCGCCGGGATGGCCGCGTTCCTCGACGCGGCGGAGCGGGAGCGCGGGCTGCCCGAGGGGGCGGTCGGACTGATCGCGCTGATCGAGTCGCCGGCCGCGCTGTTCGCGCTGCCGGCCCTGGCGAAGGCACCCCGGGTGCGCGCGCTGGCGTTCGGCAGCGAGGACTTCTCGCTGGCGCTGGGCGTGGCGCCCACGCCGTCGGTGCTGACCGAGCCGTGCCGCTGGATCGCGCTGGCGGCCTCGGCCGCCGGGATCGGCTCCTTCGCGCTGCCGCTCTCGCTGGCCGTCCTGGACCGGCCCGACGCGCTCGCGGAGGCCGCGCGGCGGGCCCGGGGGCTGGGCGTCACCGGGGCGCTGTGCGTCCACCCCAAGCAGGTCGCCGCCGTCAACGCGGCCTGGGCACCCGACGACACCGAGATCGGCTGGGCCCGCAGGGTGACCGCGGCCTGGGACACCGCGGGCCGCGGCGGACCCGCGCCGGGCGTCATCCGCGTCGACGGACAGATGGTCGACGCGCCCGTCCTGCGCCGCGCGCGCGGCCTCCTCGCCGCGATACCGGCCGGGGAACACCCGGAGAACACCGACCCTGGAGGGGGCAGATGAGCAGCGCACACGTCCGGCTGACGATCACGGAAGGGGTGGCGACCGTCGTCTTCGACAACCCGCCCCTGCACGTGTGGAACGCCGCGATGACCCGCGGCCTGGCCGCAGCGCTGGACACGGTGGAGGGCGACGCGTCCGTCGGCGTCGTGATCCTGACCGGCGCCGGGGACCGGGCGTTCTGCGCGGGCTCCGACATCGCCGAGTTCGCCACGATGCGGGCGCCGGGCGAGGCGGTGGCGAGGAAGCTCCGCCCGCAGCACGAGCTGTTCGCGCGGCTGGCGTCCTTCCCCCGGCCGGTGATCGCCGCGCTGAACGGGCACACGCTCGGCGGCGGTCTGGAGATCGCCGTGTGCTGCGACCTGATCGTGGCCGAGGAGCAGATCAGCATCGGTTCGCCGGAGATCAGGCTCGGCGTCTTCCCCAGCAGCGGGGGCACGTTCCGTGTCGCCCGCCGGATCGGGGCCGGGCGTGCCAAGGAGATGCAGCTGCTCGGCGAGCAGGTGGACGCGGCGACCGCGCTGGCCTGGGGTCTGGTCAACCGGGTGGCCCCGCGCGGCGGGGCGGTCGGTGTCGCGCGGGAGCTGGCGGCCGTCCTGCTGCGGCGTCCGCCCCGCTCGCTGGCGCTGTGCAAATCGGTGATCGACGCGGCACACGACCTCACCGAGGAAGAACTGATCGAACGCTCGCTGGCCGCCAGCGACGAGGCGTTCACCTCCGCCGAGAGCGCGGAGGGGGTACGGGCGTTCCTCGCCAAGCGCGCCCCCGACTTCCGTGCCCCGTCCGACTTCCTCACCCCGCCCGGCCGTTCCGTCGAGCAGCCCGTCGAGCGTTCCGTCGAGAAGGAGACTCACGCATGACCCGCGCGGCCATCGTCGCCCCTGTCCGTACCCCCATCGGTGCCTTCGGCGGCAGCCTGCGGCAGGTGCCCGTGGAGAAGCTGGGCGCCACCGTCGCGAAGGCGACCGTCGAGCGGGCCGGTCTCGATCCCGCCCTGATCGAGGACGTGGTCTTCGCCCAGTCCTACGCGAACAGCGAGACGCCGTGCGTCGGCCGCTGGATCGCGCTGGAGGCCGGATTCCCCGTCGAGGTCGCCGGGATGCAGCTGGACCGGCGCTGCGGCGGCGGGCTCCAGGCCATCGCCACGGCGGCCATGATGGTGCAGTCCGGGGCGGCCGAGGTCGTCATGGCGGGCGGCGTCGAGAGCATGAGCAATGTCGAGTACTACACGACCGACATGCGCTGGGGCGGGCGCTTCGGCTCCACCGTCTTCCACGACCGGCTCGACCGGGGCCGTGAACGGGCCCAGCCCGTCGAGCGGTTCGGGGAGATCTCCGGGATGATCGAGACCGCTGAGAACCTGGCCGGCGACTACGGGATCACCCGCGAGCAGGCCGACGCCTACGCCGTCCGCAGCCAGCGGCGGGCGGCGGCGGCCTGGGAATCCGGCGCCTTCGCCGACGAGGTCGTCCCGGTGACGGTGCCACAGCGCAAAGGCGGTCCCGTGGTCTTCGACCGCGACGAGGGCATACGTCCCGACACCTCGCCGGAGAAGCTGGCGGGACTGCGCGCGGTGGAGCCCGGTGGGATCGTCACCGCGGGCAACGCCTGTCAGCAGAACGACGCCGCGGCGGCCTGCCTGGTCGTCTCCGAGGACCTGCTGGAGCCGCTGGGACTGACCCCGATCGCCTACCTCAAGGGCTGGGCCGCGGCGGGGTGCGAGCCCTCCCGTATGGGCATCGGCCCCGTTCCCGCCACCGAGCGCCTCCTGAAGCGGCTGGGCATGAGCCTGGCGGACATGGACCTGATCGAGGTGAACGAGGCATTCGCCTGCCAGGTGCTCGCGGTGCTCGGCGCCTGGGGCATCGACGACACGGAGCGCGTCAATGTCAACGGTTCCGGTATCTCGCTGGGGCACCCCGTGGGCGCGACCGGTGTGCGCGTCATGACCACGCTGCTGCACGAACTGGAGCGGCGCGACGCCCGGTTCGGACTGGAGACCATGTGCATCGGGGGAGGTCAGGGCATTGCAGCCGTCTTCGAACGCCCCTGAACAGCGGCGCGGTCCCCTGGCGGGGCTGCGCGTCGTCGAGGTCTCGGCCTTCGTCGCCGCCCCGCTCGCGTCCATGACCCTGGCCCAGCTGGGCGCCGAGGTGATCCGGATCGACCCCGTCGGCGGAGGCATCGACTACCACCGCTGGCCGGAGACCGATGACGGGACCAGTCTCTACTGGGCCAGTCTCAACAAGGGCAAGCGGTCGGTGACGCTCCCGCTCAACACCCCGGAGGGACAGCGGGAGGCGGCCCGGATCATCTGCGCGGACGGTCCGGGCGCGGGCATACTCGTCACCAATCTGCCGGCGCGCGGCTGGCTCGGCTACGAGCAGCTCTCCGCGCTGCGGCCGGACCTGATCATGATGCGGTTGCAGGGTGACCACGACGGCTCCCCCGCGGTCGACTACTCCGTCAACTGCGCCAGCGGCTTCCCGCACGCCACCGGCGACGACCCCGCGCCGGTCAACCACGTCCTGCCTGCCTGGGACATCGCCGCCGGGCTCTACCTGACGGTGGGTCTGCTGGCCGCCGAGCGCCGCCGGCAGGCGACGGGCCGGGGCCAGGAAGTCACGCTGGCCCTGTCGGATGTCATGCTCGCCACCGTCGGAAACCTCGGCTATCTCGCGGACGTCCAGATCAACGGCGCCTCCCGGGAGCCGATCGGCAACAGCCTCTACGGGGCCTTCGGACGGGACTTCGGCACCGCCGACGGCCGCCGCGTCATGGTCGTGGCCCTCACCACGCGCCAGTTCCGGTCGCTGGGCCGGGCCACCGGCCTCACCGAGAAGCTGGAGATGACCGGCCCGCTGATGGACGTGGACCTGACGACGGAGGGCGGCCGCTACGCCGCCCGGCACGCCATCGCCGCCGTACTCGAACCCTGGTTCGCGTCGCGGACGCTGGCCGAACTGCGGTCCGTGTTCGAGGACTCGGGGGTGCTGTGGGGGCCGTACCAGACGTTTCGGCAGCTGGTCGAGGAGGACCCGCGCTGCTCGGCGCAAAACCCGCTGTTCTCCTGGATGGAGCAGCCGGGCATCGGCAAACTCCTCGCCCCGGGTTCACCGCTGGTGTTCTCCGCCGACCCGGCGCCGGTGGCCGCGCCGGCGCCCCTGCTGGGGGCGGACACCGACGCTGTTCAGTCCCGGGGAGGGAACGCGCGGAGGTGAGGGAGTAAGCGGAGGGGGCTGTACCGGTAGTGCGGATGATCTTCCGGTGGGTAGGGTGCGCCCTCGGGCACCGGACACCTGTCCGCACACTGCCCTCAGGACTCCGCACGTGACCGCGCGGCGACGGTCGCCTCCGTGGCCGGAAAGTGAGCAGACAGATGCAACCGACGTTCGTACTGGTTCACGGAGCCTTCGCCAACTCGTTCTCCTTCGCGCCGCTCCAGGCCGAACTCGGCCTCCTCGGGCACCGTTCGGTCGCCGTCGACCTGCCGGGCCACGGATTCGGGGCGACCTATTCGCGCGCCTATCAGGCCCCGCAGGATCTCGGACGGCTCGCCACCGAGCCCGGCTCGATCAGGGGCGTCACGCTCGCCGACAACGCGGCGCACCTGATCGGGATCCTGGAACGGGCCAAGCGGAACGGCCCGGTGATCCTGGTCGCCCACAGCCGCGGCGGCATCACGGCCACGGCGGCGGCCAACGCGCGGCCGGACCTGATCGACCGCATCGTCTACGTGTCGGCCTGGTGCCCGGTCCGGCTCGACGTCGGCGACTACTACGCCGAGCCGGAGATGGCCACGGTCGACGCCGCCTCGCTGGTTCCGGCGATGGCCGGGAACCCGGCCGAACTCGGCCTGCTGCGCACCAACTTCCGCACCGCGGATCCGGCCGTGCTCGCGGCGTTCAAGGCGGCCTTCCTCGCCGACGGCACCGACGCGGAGTTCCTGACCTTCCTGAACACCTTCCAGCCCGACGAGAACCTGGACGCCGGTACCTCCGACGACCGGGCGCAGGCCGCGACCTGGGGCCGCGTCCCGAAGACCTTCGTCCGCCTGGCCGACGACACGAGTCTGCCGCTCGCCCTCCAGGACCGGCTGATCCGCGAGGGCGACGAGCTGACGCCGGACAACCCGTACGACGTCCGCACGCTTGAGGGCAGCCACCTGAAGTGGCTGACCGACCCGGCGCCGGCGGCCCGGGTCCTGGGGGAACTCGCCTCGCTGCCGGCCGCGGCGGCCCGGTCATGACCGCGGCCGGGTGACCGACCGCGCCCGGAGGACGGGCGGCGTCATGTCGTACGTCCTCCGTTTCGTGCCCTCTCCCGTTCGGCGACGTCGCGGAAGCCGCGCGGCGGGCGGCCGGTGAGGCGCTGGACGGCGTCGGTGGTGCGGTCCTCGGCTCCCGCGGCGACGGCGCGGTCCAGACCGGCCAGCATCGCGGCGAACTCCGGAGGGATCCCCGCCGCCGTGAGGTGATCGCGCATCTCCTCGTAGGACAGCTGACGGTGGGTCACGGGCCGGCCGGTGACCTCGGTGGTGATCCTCGCGATGTCGTCGTAGCCGAGCGCCTCCGGTCCGGTGAGGACCGGGTCGGTGTTGGGGGCGCGGTCGTCGGTCAGGGCGCGCACGGCGACGGCCGCGATGTCGTCGGCGTCGACGAAGCCGACGCGTCCGTTCCCGGCGGCCGTGCGGATCGTGCCGTTCTCCCGGATGCTGAGGGCGTGCGCGTGCGTGCCCGTGAAATTCTGCATGAACCAGGACGGCCGCAGCACCGCCCACTCGTCGAACAGGCCGGGCAGGGCCTGGTGCACCTTCCCCACCGCCGAGCCGCCCTCGGGAATGGCCGAGGAGCTGAGGAGCACCGCTCGGCGTACGGCGGCGGCGCGGGCCCGCTGGAGGAAGGGCAGCATGACCGCCGCCGGGTCGGGGTCGCCCAGGGGCGGTATGAGGTAGACCCGGTCCACCCCGTCGAGGGCACCGGCGTGGGAGTCGGGGTCGTACCAGTCGAAGCGGACCGGCTCCGCGCCCGGGACCGGGGCGGCGCGCCGGCCGGCGGCCTTCACCCGCCGGCCCGAGGCGACCAGCCGCGCGGCGGTCCGGCTGCCGGTGGTGCCGGTGGCTCCGATCACCAGGGTCGCGCGGGGCGCGCTCATCGGGTGCTCCTGACGAAGTCGGTGCCGGGTTCCTGGAGGGGGCGGTACAGGTCCGCCGGTGCCGTGTTCGTGGTCATGAGGGCTCCGTCCCGTACAATACGGACCACGGGTCCGCTTTTGTGGCCGACGATACGGACCGCCGGTCCGTTTTGCAAACGGAGGAGCGAGTTCATGGAAGGCGCGCCCGAGCGCAGGCCACGCAAGGACGCCGCCCGCAACCGGGAGGCGGTCCTGGCGGCGGCCGACGATCTCTTCGCCCGCTGCGAGCGGCCCGAGACCCTCACCATGGCCGATATCGCGGCAGCCGCCGGAGTCGGCAAGGCGACGCTCTTCCGCGGCTTCGGCGACCGGACCGGCCTGATCCGCGCGCTGTACGAGGCACGGCTCGAACCGGTCAAGCGCGCCATCGAGGAAGGGCCGGCGCCCCTGGGGCCCGCCACGCCTCCGCTCCAGCGCGTCCCCGCCCTGCTCGACGCCGTCCTGTGCTTCAAGCTCGACAACCGGCACCTCGCCCTGGCCCTGGAGGAGGCCGGCGGCGACAGCCCCTACCGGGCCGAGCACTACGAGCGGTGGCACTCCATGCTCAGCGCCGTGCTGGAGCGGATTCCCGGGCTCACCGACAGCCATTTCACCGCGCACGCGCTGCTCGCCGCCACCCGCGCCGACCTCGTCGAGCACCTCGTCACCGAGGAGCACGCGACCCGCGAGCGGATGCGGGCACAGCTGGCGGCCCTCATCGCCAGGATCCTGGACACGTCGTCCTCTCCGCGGCCGCACCCGAGCCCTTGAGGCCGGACCGCCTACTCCGGCAGGGGGCGGTCCTGGACGACGCTCTTCATCACGAGGGTGGAGGTCAGCCGCCGGACGCCCGGCAGCTCGGCCAGTTGCCCGTCGTACAGCCGCTGGCAGGCGGCCAGGTCGGTGGTGGCGACGCGCAGGAGGTAGTCGGGTTCGCCGAACAGCCGCTGGGCCTGGATGACATGCGGGACGGCGGTCACGGCAAGATTCTCCCTCAGGACGACCGGCGCACCCTCGTCGCCAACGGACAGCAGACGCTGATCCGGGTCAGCAGGCCCGAGGGGTGATCCGGCGGGCCGCCGCCCGGCTCGCGACGCCCGGCACGCGCGCTCGCCGTGTTGCCGGGCCCGTCCCCGCACGTCGAGTACGGGGACGGCACCGGCCGCCGGCACCCGGTTCGGGTGGTGAGCCGGGCTCTCCCGGCGAGGATGCCCCGCACCGCCCCGCGGACGGACCATGATCCGGGCAGGCGAAGGTTCCGGGGCCGTCAGGCCCCGCCGACCGGACCCGTCCGACCGACCGATCCGACCGGAGCACACCACATGCGCTTGTCACCGTTCCGAGCAGCGACCGCTCTGCTGCTGGCCCTTCCCCTCCTCGGCGCCCCCGCCGTCACCCACGCGGCCACCCCGTCCGCACCGGTCGCCGTGGGGCGCTCCCCGCACGCCGTTCCCGGGGAGTACATCGTCACGCTCAAGCCGGGCCGTGCGGCCGGCGAGGTCCTGCGGACCCTGCGCGTCACGCCCCGGTTCAGCTACACCGACGCGCTGAACGGCTTCGCCGCGCGCCTCGACCCGGCGCTGCTGCGCGCCGTGCGGACCAGTCCCGCCGTGGCGGCGGTCGAGGAGAACTCCCGCCTCACCGTCCACGGCTCCGCCCGCCGCGACGGCCCGCCCGGCCGCGCCACCCGGGCCCCCGCCCCGGTCTGGGGCCTGGACCGGATCGACCAACGGGCGCTGCCGCTCGACCACGCCTTCACCACCCGTGGCCACGGGGAGGGCGTGAGCGCGTACGTCGTCGACACCGGAATCGACTACACGCACCCGGAGTTCGGCGGCCGGGCCGTTCCCGGCTTCGACGCCGTCGGCGACGGCGGGAACGGCCTCGACTGCAACGGCCACGGTACGCACGTCGCCGGCACCGTCGGGGGCCTGACCTACGGCGTCGCCCCGCGGGCGCGCCTCGTCTCCGTCCGGGTGGTGGACTGCACCGGCAACGGCGACAAGGCCCAGTACATCGCCGGGCTGGACTGGGTCGCCCGTAACGCCGAGGGCCCCGCGGTCGTCAACGCCTCCCTCGGTGAGGAGAAGTCCACGGCCATCAACGACGCGACCACCGCGCTGTCCGGCCGGGGCGTCCTGCCCGTGGTCTCGGCGGGCAACGACGCCTCCGACGCCTGTTCGGCCTCGCCCGCCTCCGCCGCCGGAGTCCTGACCGTGGCCGCCTCGGACCGCGAGGACAGGGAGTCGGACTTCTCCAACTGGGGCCCCTGCGTGTCCCTGTACGCCCCCGGACAGGCCATCACCTCCGCCTGGCCCGGCGGCGGCAGCCGCGTCCTGAACGGCACCTCCATGGCCGCACCGCACGCCACCGGTGTCGCCGCCCTCTACCTCGCCGGACACCCGGCCGCGACCCCCGAAGCGGTGCGGAGCTTCCTCGTCGGCCGGTCCACCGGGAACGCCCTGACCCACGTCCACCCGGGCACGCCCAACCGGCTGCTGTTCACCGCCGGTCTGTGAACACGCTCCTCGCCCGCTCCCGGGACCGCGGGTCCCGGGAGCACCGGCGCGGCGTCCTCAGAGAGGACGGGTGAACGTGACCCGGTCCAGCGACGGGCCGTCGTAGTCCGCGATCGGGGCGGAGTCGGTGAAGCCCATGGCGTTGTGGAAGGCGATGGAACGGGAGTTCTGGGGTGAGGTGATGGCCTTGACGACGGTCCGGCCGTCGGCGCGCGCCCGCTCGAAGAACCGCTCGTAGAGAAAGCGGCCGAGGCCGGAGCGGCGCCAGGCGGGGGCGATACCGGTGAAGTGGATGTACGCCTCCTGCGGCTCGGACGGCGAGAGGAAGCCGATGACGAAGCCGGCCAGCTCGCCGTCGCGCTCGGCGATCAGGCTCGTCTCGAAGAAGTGGCTGAGGAAGAGACGGGTCAGATCACGGGCGGCGGGGCGCCCCCACCAGTCGTCGACCACCGCGACGATGGCGTCGAAGTCCGCAGGTGTCGCCGGGCGCGTGGTGAAGGGCTCCAGCGTGGCCGTGACCGGTGCGCCGAGCTTCCTGCGGAAGACCACCCGGTCCTGGCCGGGACCGTCGTAGTCGCTGTGCGTGGGAAGTCCGTCGCTCTCGCGGTCGCCGGCGTCCAGCTCGAATCCCATGGCGCGGTGGAAGGCGACGGAGCCGGTGTTCCCCGGCGAGGTGATGGCGTGCACCTCCGTGCGGCCCGCCGCGGCGGCGTGCTCGAAGAAGGTGGTGTAGAGCGTGCGGGCGATGCCCTGCCCGCGCAGCCGGGGATCCACTCCGACGAAGTGGATGTACGCCTCCGTCGCGTTGTCGGCGGAGTGGAATCCGACCAGGAACGCCCGGATACCGGTCTCGTCCTCCACCACCAGACTGGTCGAGGCGAAGTGCTGGAGGAACAGCCGCGGCAGCAGCAGCGACAGCTCTCGTGCGCCCTCCGGGGTGCGGGAGTCCCCCCACCACTTCTGGACGCACTCCACGAGTGTGGGGTAGTCGGCCGTACGAGCCCGGCGTACGTCGTGCATGCCTTGCCTTTCCGTCGAATCGGGTACCACGGTCCTCGGCGGCGCGGTGCCGCCGACCTTACTTCCGCGGGGGTGTGTCACTGCCCCGGGACAGGCCGCCGTCGGGAATCACCGGCAGCGTGACCCTGGACGGGTGCGCCGCGTCGTGCAGCACGGTCTGGCGCGCCGGGCGCAGGGCCGTGGACTCCCCCAGCCAGCTGCCGGTGTTGGGGTTCGGGTCGTACTGGGGGTAGTCGCTGGAGGAGATGTCCAGCCGGATCCGGTGCCCCTTCCTGAACAGGTTGCTGGTCGGCCACACCTTGATCGTGTACGCGTACACCTTGCCCGGTGTGATCGGCTTCGGATCGGTCGACGACTCGCGGTAACTGGCGCGCACGATGCCGCTGTTGAGGTTCACGGCCGTGCCGTCGGGATGTACGTCGACGAGCTTGGCGGTCCAGTCGGTGTCCGGTGCCGAGGACGCGGCGTACAGCTTCACCGTGATCGGTCCGGTGACCTCGGTGTCCTCGGTCATCGGCGCGCCTGTGTAGACGGCGATGTCCGGGCGCTGTTCGATCTGCTGCTGGTCGTACGGGCCCTGCGTACTGATCGCCGCCGTGCAGCAGGAGTGGCCGCCGACGCTGGGCACCGGGTTGCGCGGATCGTAGGTGTAGTGGTCGGCCTGAGCGCCGGTGTCCTCGCCGGGCGGGGTGGTCGAGAGGGTGCCGTCCTGGGTGTTGCCCGCGGCGTGGCCGGTGCTGCCCAGGTAGTAGTCGGTCCAGCGGGTCCCCGGCAGCGGCCAGGAGGACGCGGTGCGCCACTTGTCGGCGCCCATCACGAAGTAGTCCACACCGTCGCGCCGGACTCCGTTGTCCTTGCCCTTGAGGTGGTGGTCCCACCAGGCGAGCATCATCTCGTTGATCGGGCTGTCGGCCGCCGGGCCGATCCGCTGGAGCATCGGGGCGGCGGCGCTGGTGGGGCGCCCCCAGCCCGTGTGGTCCCAGGGCCCGATGACCAGCCGCTGGTTGTCGCGCGCCGCGGGCGAACCGGCCCGCCGGGCCATCCCCTGGTAGTTCTTCACCGAGCCGTCCAGGAAGGCGTCGTACCAGCCCGCGTAGTTGAGCACCGGGATGTCGACCTTCTCGTAGTGCTCCTTCGGCGCCCAGCGGCGCCAGTATTCCCCGTTCGTACGGTGCTTGATCCAGTCGAAGAAGTACGGGGCGACCTTCGGATCACCGGGGTGAAACGGGCGGAACCTGTTGTACGGGGCCGTGCCCAGCCATTTCGCCACGTCCTGGTAGTCCCGGTTGACCTGGTGGTACGTCTTCCAGTCGGCGCGGTTGGCGGCGGCCGACGGAACGATCTTGCGCATCGCCCACGGCACGACGAAGTTCAGCCGGAACGCGCCGCCCTCGTAGGTCCAGCCGTCGTAGTAGTCGTCGGAGGTGAGGGCGGGCACGATCGTCCTGAGGTGCGGCGGACGCTGCTGGGCGGCCAGCCACTGGGTGGCGCCGACGTAGGAGGACCCGTACATGCCCACCTTGCCGTTGGAGCCCGGCAGCCGGGCGGCCCACTCCACACTGTCGTAGCCGTCCTCGCCCTCGTTGGCGAACTCGTAGAAGTCGCCGTCCGAGGCGTACTGGCCGCGCACGTCCTGCACCACGACGAGGTAGCAGTGCGAGGCGAACCACTGCGGGGACTGGTAATTCGACGGCTGCACCTCGGCGTCGGCCTTGCCGTACTGGGTGCGCATCAGGATCACCGGGACCTTGTCCTCGGTGCGCGGCCGGTAGACGTCCGCGCGCAGCACGGTGCCGTCGCGCATCTTCGCGCCGACGTCCGTGGTCTCGCCGACCTCGCAGGGCCCCCGGCCGGTGCTGGGGGGCCACGCTCCGGCGGCGGCCGGGGCTCCGGCCTGCCCGGCGGCCCCGGCCGCCGTGGCGTCGGCGGGCACCCCGGACCCGGTGAGGACCACCGAGGCCAGCGCGAGCGCGAGCGCGCCGGTGAGCGTCGCCGCCGGCCGGCCGTCGGCGCGCCTCGGGCGGCGGTTCACCGCTCCGCCTTCCCGGCCGGCGCCGCCCGGCCGACCGGCGGATCGGACCGGTGCAGTGTCTCCGGGCCGATCCGCGCCACCTCCGTACAGCCGACCAGGCCCATGGTCAGGTCGAGGTCGGCGAGCAGGCCCCGGACGACGTGCCGCACCCCGGCGGCGCCGCCGAGGGCGAGACCGTAGACGTAGGGGCGGCCGAGCAGTACGGCACGGGCGCCCAGGGCCAGCGCCTTGAACACGTCGGAGCCGCCGCGGATACCGGAGTCGAAGAGCACCTCCGTCTCCTCGCCGACCTCGGCCACGACATCGACGAGCGCGTCGAGGGCGGCGACCGCTCCGTCCACCTGGCGCCCTCCGTGGTTGGAGACCACGATGCCGTCCATCCCGGCCTCCACGGCCCGGCGCGCGTCCTGCGGGTGCAGGATGCCCTTGAGCACGATCGGGCCGTCCCAGTGCTCCCGCAGGAAGCCCAGTTCGTCCCAGGTGTGCGCCTTTCCGCTGAAGATCGGCAGCCACTGCATGGCGGCGGCGCGCGGGTCCTCCTCGGCGGGACGGTCCAGCCGGGAGCGGAAGACCGGATCGGAGAGCGGGATGGCGACGCCGTTGCCGCGGATGAACGGCAGATACGCCTGGTCCAGGTCGTGGGGGCGCCAGGCCAGCTGCCAGGTGTCCAGGGTGACGACGAGGGTCGTGTACCCGGCGGCGCGGGCCCGCTTGAGGATGCTGGCGGTCACCTCGTCGTCGTGCGGCCAGTACAGCTGGAACCAGCGCTGCCCGTCGCCGTTGGCCTCGGCGGCCTCCTCGATCGTGTACGAGGACGCGGTGCTCAGCACCATCGGTACACCGGTGGCCTCGGCCGCGCGGGCGGTCGCGAGTTCGCCGTCCGGGTGGACGACGGACTGCACGCCGATGGGGGCGAGCAGCACCGGGGCGGCCAGTTCGCTGCCGAGCACGGTGGTGCGCAGGTCACGGCCGGTGGCGTCGCGCAGCATGCGGGGGACGATCCGGTACGCGTCGAACGCGGCGCGGTTGGCGCGGGCGGTGGCGCCGGTGCCGGCCGCCCCCGCGACGTACCAGTACGGCTGGGGGCCCATGCGGTCGCGGGCCGTGTCCTCCAGGGCCGACAGGTCCGTGGTGAACGGCGGGACCCGGTCTTCCAGCCCCCTCATGTAGATCTCGAACTGGTACTCCGCGAAACCGGGCCGGGGCGCTGCCATGCGTTCTCCTTCGTCTTCTCGGATCCGCGACACCGGGGCTCCGGCATCGGGGGAGACAGGTCAGGGCTTGTGCGGGGGGTGTTCGTCCTGGCCGCCGGGAGCCGGTCCCGGGCTCCGGGCCATACCGATCAGGAGCAGGGCCAGTTGGGCGCCGGACGGTCCCAGCGCGTCCCGGTAGGAGCGCAGCACGGCGTTCTCCCGCGCCAGGTCCGTGCTCGGACGCCCGGCCGCGCGACGGACCCGCCGCAGGCGCCGGTCCTCGCGCAGGCGCAGCTCCACCAGCCGGATGAGGTCGCCGTCCAGGTCCCGCAGCCGCTCCTGGTGCCGTTCCACGTCCTCGTGGGAGGTGTCCTCGTGGGAGGTGTCCAGGCGCGCCCGCGCCGGGCGTTCGCTCATGTCCGGTCCGTCCCTGCGGCCAGTTCGCGCAGCAACCGGCGGTAGACCGCCGCCACTTCCGCCACGAACGAGGAGGAGGTGCGCTGCGGCCGGTGCCCGAGCACGACTTCAGCGCCGCCGTCGGTCTCCGGCCATATCTCCGCCTCCACCTCGTGCAGGGCGTGTGCGGTGCCCGGCCGGACGAAGAGCGCCGTGCAGCCTTCGAGCGCGAGGTGCCGCGACGGGGCGTCCTGGAGGGCGAACAGCGTCTGGAAGAGCGGGTGCCGGGAGCGGTCGCGAGCGGGGCCGGCCGTCAGCCGCACGACTTCCTCGAACGGTATGTCCTGAGCGGCCAGCGCCGCGTGCACGCCGTCCAGGAGCGCGGGCAGGGCGTCCGTCGTGCCGTCGCCGGCCGGGCGTGTACGGAAACAGACGACGTCGATGAGGCAGCCGACGGCGTCGGCGGTGTCCGGGTGGTAGCGCTTGGCGATCGGTGCGCCGATCGCCAGATCCCGGTCTCCGGTCACCACGGCCAGCGCTTCGGCGTAGGCCGCGAGTGTCACCGCGAAGCGGGTGCTGCCCCAGCGGTGCGCGCGGGTCTCCAGCGCGGCCCAGTCCGCGGCGGAGATCCGGAAGGCGGGCGGGGGCGCCGTGCCGCCGCCGCCCGGGTCCGGCACGGTGAGCGGTGGTACGCCGGTCAGTTCGGCGGTCCAGAACGCGCGGTGCTTTTCGAGGCCGGTCCCGTCCACCTGGGCGCGGCAGGCCGCGAGGACGGTCGCGAGCGGAGCGGGGGGCCGGGCGTCCGGTGTCGCTCCCCGGAGGCGGGCGGCGTAGGCGGCGGAGAGGTCCTCGGCCAGCGGCCGTACCGAGCCGCCGTCGAAGGCGATGTGGTGGGCGACGATGCCCAGCAGCCATTCGTCGCCCGACGCCAACGGCGTGATGACGCACCGCCAGGTGGCGCCCGCCCCGATGTCCAGTGGCCGGCCGAGCGCGCGACGGAGCGTCGCCAGGCCCGCCTGCCGGTCGGCCGCCGGGTCCAGTTCCCGTACGTCCACCGGACCGGGCCGCCCGTCCAGCAGCGCGACGGGGCGCCGGTCGAAGACGTAGCGGGCGTGCAGCGACTGGTGCCGGTGGTGCACGTCCGCCGCCGCGGCCCGGAATGCCTCCGGGACGAAGGCTCCGGTCACCCGCCAGACCAGCTCGCAGTGGGCCGAGGTGTCGGCGGGGTCGAGCTGGTGCGCGTACAGGAATCCGCTCTGGGCGGGCAGCAGCGTCAGCGGCTCGCCGGACACCGGCCGGGGCTCGGCGGCGGGGGACCTCTCCGCTTCTGTCCGGCTCTCGATCCAGTGCGTCAGCTCCCGCACGGTCGGGCCGGCGATGAACACGGAGGCCGGGACGAGTACACCGGTGCGTGCGCCGATCCGCACGCACAGCCGGGCTCCGTCCAGCGAGTCGCCGCCCAGCTCGAAGAACGAGGTGTCGTACGGGACCGCGTCGTCCCCGCGCAGGACTTCGGCGAAGGTGCGCGCCACCTCGCCCAGCACCGAGCCGTCGCCGGTCCCGGGGGCGGGTCCGGGGCTGTCGCCGGACCGGGGCCGCGCGCCCGTCCGCCGGGTCACCAGGTCCAGCAGCGCACCGGTGTCCAGCTTGCCGTTGCCGGTCAGCGGGAACGCGTCGACGGCGGCGAGCGCCCTGGGCACCAGGTAGTCCGGCAGCCGCTCCGCCAACGCGTCGCGCACGGTCCGCTCGCTCACCGCCCGCCCGGCCACGACGGTGTACGCGGCGGCCAGCCCGACACAACCGCCGTTCTCCATCAGGGGGATGACGGCGCACCTGTGGATCCCCGGCAGCCCGGCCACCCGGGCCTCCACCTCGCCCGGCTCGATCCGGTGTCCGCGCACCTTGACCTGACGGTCGTCGCGGCCCGCGTAGTGCAGCACCCCTTCGGCGGAGAGGTGACCGAGGTCGCCGGTCCGGTAGATCCGGCGCGGGCCCCCGAGATCGATCTCGGTGAAGCTCTTCGCGGTCTGCCCGGGATTCGCCAGATAGCCGTTGGCCAGGCCGGCGCCCGCGACGCAGATCTCGCCGGTCACGCCCGGCGGGCAGGGCCGCGACTCCCCGTCCAGGACGAACACTTCGGTACGGGGCACGGGACGGCCCAGGGGGATCTCCCCGCCGGCCCGGTGGTCGGCGGACGTGATCCGGTGGGTCGTGGTGAAGACCGTGTTCTCGACGGGTCCGTAGCCGTTCACCAGGGCGATGCCGGGGTGTGCGCGGACGAACCGGTGGACGTGCGCCGGGGAGAGCCGCTCGCCCCCGACCAGCAGTTGGCGTACCCCGTCGAAGCAGCCCGGGTCCTCCTCCACGAACAGGTTGAAGACCGAGGCGGTGAGCCAGAGGGTGTTCACGCC
Source organism: Streptomyces sp. NBC_01429 (assembly GCF_036231945.1). NCBI lineage: Bacteria > Bacillati > Actinomycetota > Actinomycetes > Kitasatosporales > Streptomycetaceae > Streptomyces > Streptomyces sp. NBC_01429. The sequence continues at coordinate 593,652 of NZ_CP109599.1, forward strand.
CGCTTCGCGGACCAGGGCGCGCAGGCTGTCCACGGTCAGATAGGGCTCGTCGATCAGCACACTGGTGCCGCCGCCGAGCAGCGCCGACCACAGTTCCAGCGACGCGCCGTCCCACGGCAGCGGGGCGGCCTGGGGAATGACCGTGCCGGGGCCGGTGCCGACGAGGCCGGCCGGGCTGAACAGCCGTACCGTACCGGCGTGCGGGGACAGCACCCCCTTGGGGCGGCCGGTGCTGCCCGAGGTGAAGAAGACACAGCAGGTGTCCGTCTCCCGGACGGACGGGGCGGCCGGGGCGGCGGCCGACGCCGCGCGGGCCGCCGCCCGCGTCAGGTCCTCCTCGGGCACCCACACCGGGCGTGCCCAGCCCTCCGCGTGTTCCGGGGCTGCGGCGATCAGCGGTGCGCCGGTCAGCTCCGCGAGCTCCGCCACCCGGGGGCGGGGCCAGCGCGGGTCCATGGCGGCGTAGGCGGCGCCCAGTTTGAGCACGGCCAGCACGGTCGCCACGAACCGCGGCGACCTCGGCATCAGCACCGGCACGAGGTCACCGGCGCGCACACCGGCCCGCGCCAGCGCGGCCGCGAAGGCGTCCGAGGCGCGGTCCAGCGTCCGGTAGTCCACGACGGTGTCGCGGTGGATCAGCGCGAGGGCGTCCGGGTGCTCAGCGGCCCGCCTCCGGAAGATCTCGTGAATGACACCCCGGCCGTCTTCCGGGCCGTACTCGTCCGTCATCGCACCCCTCCGGACTCCAGCCGCCTCGGCCGGCCCTGTGCCTCTCGCGGCTCTTTCGATGCTTCTTCGTTCCCGGCGCCGTTCGCGTCCGGCGCCCCGCGCCCGCCTCTTCGCGCCTCGGGCAGCCGACGGCCCAGCAGCAGCGCGCCGGGGATACAGGTCAGAGCGCCCAGGCCCATCACCACCGCCAGCGGCCAGGCGCGGCCGCCGGCGAGCAGCAGGCCGCCCAGCAGCGGGCCCAGGACCAGGCCGGTCGACATGGCCGCGGAGTAGGCGCCGTTGTACCGGCCGCGTACCGCGTCGTGCGCCAGCTGGTTGACCAGCGTGGGCAGCGCGACGGCGAGCAGCGCCTCGCCGACGGCGAAGACCGCCAGCGCGCCGATCACCAGGGCGGCCTCGACCGGCGTACGGCCGGTCACCGTCGCCAGCAGGAGCACCAGCCAGCAGCCGGCCCAACTGGCCGCCGTGGCGGCGAGGAGCACGGTGGGCCTGGCCCGGGAGATCCGCGTGATCGCCGCGAACTGGATCAGCACGACGCAGCAGGTGTTGGCCACGAACGCCCACGCCATGATCCGGGCGTCCATGCCCCGCACCGCGACCAGCCCGGGGATGCTGGACTCCAGCTGCCCGTACCCGAACACCATGAGCGCGACGGTGAAGGCGAGGACCTTGAGCAGGGCCCGGTCCCGCAGGACGGCCCCGTAGCCGCGCGGGCCGGTGGTGGAAGCCGGGCCGGTGGCGGAAGCCGGGCCGGTGGCGGATCCGGGACCGGTGGCGGATCCGGGACCGGTGCTCGTGCTTGTGCTCGCCGCGACCGGGTCCCGCCGCCGGCCGATCGCGAGGACGAGTACCGCCCCGGCCACCAGGAAGGACAGCGCGTCGCAGACGTACAGCAACTGGAAGCGGCCTGGGTGGGCGGACGAGGCGAAGATGCCGCCCAGCACCCCGCCGAGCCCGACCCCGGCGTTCAGCGCGACGAATTGCAGTCCGAAGGCCGCGGAGCGGGTCTCGCCCTCGGTCCGTTCCGCGATGACGATGCTCCATACCGAGACCATCGCGCCGTGGGCCAGTCCATAGGCCAGCCCCGCGGGCACAGCGCCCCGTACGTCGGTGACCAGGGCGAATCCGGCGGTGCCCACGGCGGCGCTCGTCATGGCCGCGGCGGCCGTACCGCGTACCCCGAAACCGTCGGCGAGCCGCCCCGCCAGCGGGCCGCCGACCAGGGACGCCGCCGCGATCACCGAGATGACGGCGGTGGCGGTCCCCACGGAGAACCCGCGTACCCGGGTCAGGTACAGGACGAGGAACGGCTGCACCAGCCCGGTGCCCACCGCGCTGATCAGGTTGGCGCCCATCACCGCCCGGGTGCGCGGTGGCAGCTCGCGCAGGGCGGCCACGGACTGGATCGTCACGGCCGGCCGGCTCCCCCGGGCCCGGCCGCCGTGCCGCCTCCGGCCGCCGTGACCGCGGCGCTCACGGCACCGAGCGTCGCGTTGTCCAGCAGGGTGCCGAGCCCCACCGAGACCCCGAACTCCTCGCGCAGCCGCTGCACCAGGGCCATGGCCTGCATGGACGTACCGCCCAGCGCGAAGAAGTCGTCCTCGGCGCCGAGGACGGCACCGGCCCCCGCACCGGCCCCCGCGCCCGCACCCGGATTCGCACCGGGGTCGGGGCCGGGATCCAGGATCTCCCGCCAGATTGAGGCGACTCGCTCGTCGACCGACGACATGATGGCTCAGCCCTCCACGGCACGTAGCAGAACTGCGGCGAGGTGTACCGCACTTGATCCCAGCAGGACGACGACGGGGTACGCCGCCCGCGCGGTCGCGGACTCCGTACGGTCGATGAGGTTGATCAGCGGATCGCTGCCCAGGCAGTGCGCGACGCGCGGCACGTTGTCCTGGTACAGCTGGGACGGCGCGAAGCCCGCCTCGCCCAGGAAGACCCGCAGCGTGTCGGCCGCGAGATTGCTGGGCAGCACCGCGGCGACCTCACCCGGCGTCCGCCCGGTCGCCGACCACAGATCCTCGAACAGGCCCTGGTACAGGCCCAGCTGGGCCTGGAGCCGCTTCCCGGCGGGGCCGGGGCCGAAGAGGTCGTAGGAGACCCGGCGGGCGCCGCCGACGATCTCCCACCCGCGCCGCTGCGCGGACACGACGGCCGCGGCCGCTCCGTCGCTCGCGATCGCCGAGCCGCCGAAGAGGACCCGGCTGCCCGGCTCCGCCGTGCTCGCCAGGTCGGCCGAGGCCACCACCACGGCCCGGGATGCTCCCGAACTCACCATCGCGGCGGCCATGTTGACGGCAGCGACGGCGGTGGAGCAATCGGCGAAGCCGAGCGTCAGCGGGTAGGCGCCGCGCATTCCCAGGTCGTCGAGCAGCTTCGCGACGGCGGCCTGGGACGCCTCGCCCCTGGGCAGTGACTCGGTGGCGAACAGGACGGTGTCGACCTCCGCCGGGTCGGCGCCCGCGGCCTCCAGCGCGTCTTCCACGGCCGGGCGCAGCAGGTCCAGGACATCCCCCTCGGCGAGCCGGTACTCGTCGAAAGAGGCCCCGGCGCGCGGCGGTTGCCGCGCGTACTCCGGCAGTTCGGCCACCTTGAGCCGCCGGGCTCCGAGGGCGGCGGCGCAGCCGTTCAGGTAGGCGGTGCTCATCCCACGCCCTCCGTCCGGCCCGGCTCCCCGGTCGTACGGAATGTGCCGCCCTCGAAGACCAGGGGCGGCGCCTGGCGCAGCGTCGCGCACTCGCGCACCGAGCCGACCACGATCACATGGTCGCCCACCGCGATGAACCGGGCGGAGTCGCAGGTGAAGTGGGCCAGCGATCCGGGCAGTCGCAGGCCGCCGTGCGGGGACGGCCGGCCGGTCTCCATCCCGGCGAACCCGGCGGGGCCCACCGGGCGGTCGGGGTCGGCGAACTTCCGGGCCAGCGCGTCCTGTTCGGCGGCCAGCACATTGACGACGAAGCCGCCGTACCGTTCGATCAGCGCTCTGATCCGGGCCCCCGCGCCCACGGAGAAGGACACCAGGGGCGGCGCGAGCGACAGTGTGCCGAAGGAGTTCACGGTCATGCCGTGCACCTCCTCGCCCCGGCCGCCGGTGACGACGGTGACCCCGGTGGGCAGACAGCGGGCGACGGCGCGGAGTGCGGCGGTGGTGACCGGCCCCGTGGTGGCCCCGGCCGCGGTCCCGGCGTTCAGAAGGCTCCCTCCGGCGCCTCGGGCAGAGCCCTCGCACCCAGCAGCACGGCCGCGAGATGGGAGATCCCGGCGCCGAGCAGCACCAGGTGGCCGTCGGTGGCGCCGGTCGTGGACACACCGGCGGACTTCGCCTCGGCGAGCCGGTCGGCGAGGTTGATCAGCGGATCGCTGCCCAGGCAGTGCGCGATCCGCCCCACGTTGCCGAGCGCGAGCTTGTCGCCGCCGTAGCCGACGTCGGAGAGATAGATCTCCAGTACGTTGCGGGCGAAGTTGCTGGGCAGTACGGCGTGTACGTCCTCGGGCCGGAGCGGGTGACGTGCCGCGAGGCGGGCGAACAGCTCGCGGTGTGCGGCGACCCGTGAGGCCAGCTCACGCCGCGCGCCGCCCCCGTTGCCGGTCCCGGCGGAGGTGTGGTGGGCCATGCCCAGCACCGGCAGGCCGGCCGCGGTGGCCGACACCAGCGCGGCGGCCGCCGCGTCGCTGGCGATGGCCGCGCCGCCCGCCACGACGCGCTCGCCGCCGGTGGCGTGGTCGGCCAGATCGCCGGAGACCACCAGGACATGGCGTGCGCTGCCGTCCCTGACGAGGGAGGCCGCTGTGCCCACGGCCGCCATGGCGGTGGCGCAGTCCATCAGCCCGAGTGTGCTCGCCGTGGCCCGGGTCAGCCCCGCCTCGGCGAGGAGTTCGGCGACATCGCGGTGGGCCGAGCGGTCGCGCGGCAGCGAGTCGGTGGCCAGCAGCACCAGGTCGACCTCGTCGCCCGGGACCCCGGCATCGCCCAGGGTCCGCCGGACGGCCTCGGCCATCAGCTCCACGACGGGCGCGTCCGACCACCGGTAGGTGTCGAACCCGGCGGCCGGGGAGGTCAGTTCGGCGGCGGTCCGCGGATCGGCCAGGAGTTCCGGCAGCTCGGCAACGGAGTCGCGGTACTCGCCCAGTTCGTAGGCCGGGGCACAGAGCCGTGCGGTGATCATCCGTGTCCCCCTTCCGCGGCCTTCTCGGCGAGCGCCGTGAAGCGCTCGGCGATCCGCCGCGCGGTGGGCGCTTCGTACAGCTCGGTGTCGTACTCCAGCCAGCCCCGGGCGCCGTCCGGCCCCGGGTAGACGGCCAGCGTCAGGTCGTAGCGCGCGGTGCCCTTGTCCAGGTCCTCGGTGACCGCGCGGGCGCCCTGGATCTCCCGGCCGCCCTCCCCGAGGTTGTCGAAGACGAAGACGGCGTCCAGGAGCGGGTGGGTGCCCGGCACCCGGCGCTCCTCGGCGATCAGCTCGCCGGGGTGGGCGGCGTGGGCGAGTCCGGCCCTGGTGGCCGTGCGGGCCGCCCGGGTGCGCGCGGCGTGCGAGCCGTCGCCCGCGTCGCGCAGCCGTACCGGCAGCACGTTGAGGAGATAGCCGACGACATCGGTGGTGCCGGGCCGGTCCCGGCCCGCCGTGAACGTGCCGAGCAGCACGTCGTCGCGGCCTCCGTACTCGGCGAGCGCGGCCCAGGCGACGGCGAGCCATCCGGTGTACGCGGTGGCGGCCTCGCGCTGTGCCGCGGCGGCGATCCCGTCGGCGACCGCGCGGGGCAGGGTGAACTCCACCCGGGCGCCGCTGCGGCCGGTACCGGAGCCGCGGGGCCGGTCGGTGGGCAGCGGCGGCGGGGCTCCGGCGACCTCGGCCTTCCAGTACGCCGCCGCGGCCCGGCCCGCCGCGCTCTCCAGCAGGCGCCGCTGTTCGTGCGCGAAGCCGCTGAAGGGGGGCGCGGCGACCGGTCCGGTGTCCGCGGTCCTGGCCAGCTCGTCCAGCAGCAGCTCGAACGACCAGGCGTCGAAGACGAGGTTGTGCACCACGACCAGCAGCCATGCCCCGTCGGCCCCGTCTTCCGCCGGCCCTCCCCCGGCGGCCGTCCCCTCCGCGAGCGCGACCCGCAGGAGCGGGCCGTTCGCCAGATCGAACGGTTCGGCGGCCAGCTCGCGGGCGAGCGCGTGCGCCTCGTCGGCCCCCGCGCAGCGGGTGCGTACCACCCGGGGCGGCAGCCTCGGACGCACCACCGGGCGGACACCGTCGCCGGTCCCCTCCCCGTCGCTCTCGAAGGTGGTACGCAGTGCCTCGTGGGCCTGGACGAAGCCGAGCACCCGCTCGGCCAGCAGGTCGAGGCCGACGGGAGCGCCGGTGAGGCGGACCACCTGGCAGACCACGTCCACCGGGCGGTCGCCCACCCAGCGGTGTGCCTCCCACAGCCGCCGCTGACCAGGTGTCAGTTGTGGCTGTTTTCGGGGTACTTGGGGAATGCGTTGACGTATCAGCGCCCGCTGCTCGGGGGTGAGAGCGGCGAGCCGGGCGACGAGGTCGGCACTCACGCGTAACGCCTCCGGAGTTCGTTGAGGTGGCTGAGACTCTCGACGACCAGGTCCTCGTCGACGCCGAAGTCGATCAGGCAGGCGATCTCGTCGACGCCCATGCCCTTGAACCGGTCGACGACCTTCACGCAGGAGTCCGGGGTGCCGAGCAGCGCCCCCTTCTCGAAATACTTGTCGAAGGCGAACTTGATCAGCTCGTCCTGGTCGGCGGCCGAGATGTCCCGGACGCCGGCCCCCGGCGCGAGGTTCTTCTTCTGCGAGTCGATGACGGTGAAGAAGGACCGCAGATAGTCGCTGAAGGGAGCCTCGACCGTCTCCCGTACCTCGTCGAGATCGGTGCCGATGAAGGTGTGCAGCATCAGCGTGACCGTGGTGCTCTCGGGGTCGTGCCCGTACTCGTCGAGGGCCTTGTAGTAGAGGGCGAGCTTCTCCGCCAGTTCCTCGTTGGTCATGTCGATGAGCGCGGTCAGCACATTGCAGCCGAGCCGCCCGGCCGTCTCGAAGGTCTCCGGGCTCTTGGTGCAGGTGAGCCAGATCGGGAGTTCGGGCTGTACGGGCTGCGGATGCAGCTCCACCTCGACGTGGTTGCCCAGGCCGTCCTGGACGTAGACCGGAGCGCCCTCCCACAGTTCGCGGATGGTGGTGACCGCCTCGAAGGTGCGCTGCCTGCGGTCCTGCCAGCCGTCCGGTTTGATGGCGAAGTCCAGCGGGCTGAAGCCGGTGGCGAGCGCGATGCCGGCGCGGCCGCGGGAGAGGTTGTCGACCACCGCCCATTCCTCGGCCACCCGGATGGGGCTGTGCAGCGGCAGGATGACGCTGCCCGCCCGGATCCGCAGCCGCTGGGTGGCCATCGCCAGACCGGCGCCGAGCACCGAGGGGTTGGGGTAGAGGCCGCCGAAACGGTGGAAGTGCCGTTCCGGGGTCCAGATCGCGGTGAAGCCGTTCTCGTCCGCGTAGCGGGCCGCGTCGAGTACGAACCGGTACTTGTTCTTCTCGTCGCCGGAGAAGAAGATCAGGCTGAAGTCCACGGTCAGCGCTCCTGTTCCTGCCGGGCTGTTCGCTTCCGGTCTGTCTCCCGCTCGCCGGTTCCCTGCGGGGCGGTCTCCTGCGGGGCCGTTTCCCGCGGGACGGTTTCCGGTGGGGCGGATTCCTGCGGGGCGGCTGCCTGTTCGGCCTCGGTCAGCAGCCGTTCGATCTCCTCCGGTCCGAGCCCGGACAGCTCGGCCGCCAGGGACTCGATGTCGTCGCCGCCGGGCCCCGCGTCCGCACGCGCGCCGTTCCCGGCACCGACCGCCGCCGCTCCGGCCCGCGTACGGGAGTCGATCCGCTCCTGCACGAAGCCGGCCAGCGCCCGCGGTGTCGGCGCCCCGAGTACGTCGGCGAGCGGCACCTCGGCCGAGAACTGGTCGCGGAGACTGGACAGCAGCCGCACGATCAGCAGCGAGTCGCCGCCGAACTCGAAGATGTCGCCGTCCAGGGAGATCTCCTCGCTGCCCAGCGCCCCTCGCACCAGCCGCAGCACCTGGTCGCTCAGATCGCCCGCCCCGTCGTCCCGCGTACCGTCGCCGGTGCCGCCGGCCGCCGTGACGCCCGTCGTCGGCCGCGCGATGCGCTCGTCGCGGACCCACTGGTCGAGCCGGTGTCCGATGTCCCAGGTGGAGACGGCCACCTGGGAGACGTCCCGCAGCGTCAGCAGCCGGCGGATGGCCTCCAGGCCCTCCTCGGGCTGGATCGCCTTGTCGTCCATGCTCCGGCCGATCGCGGAGATCGCCCGCTTCTCGTCCTGGTGGTGCTGCCAGACGTCCCAGGCCGCGCTGATCCACACCGTACGGTCCAGGCCGCGGTTGGCCCGCTCGGCGGCGGCGTCCATGAAGTGGTTGGCGGCGCCGTATCCGAGCAGCCGCAGCCCGCCGAGCACGCCGGCCAGCGAGGACAGCAGCAGGCAGAAGTCCACCGGGTGGTCGGCGAGGACGCGTTCCAGCGCGATCTGGCCGTGCGCCTTGGGCGCGAAGTGCCACTGGCACTGCTCGACGCTCGCCGCGGTGATCGCCCGGTCCCACTGCTCGCTGGGCAGCCCGGCCGCGTGCACCACACCGTCCAGGGCGCCGAACCGCGCGGTGACCCGCTCCACCGCGTCGCGCAGCGCGTCCTCGTCGGCCACGTCGGCGTGTACGAGGAACGGCTCGGTGCCGTCGGCCGCCAGGGCGCGCAGCCGGTTGACGCGCAACGAGGTGCCGTCGTCCTCCTCGTGCTCGGCCAGCCACGCGTCCCAGCTCTCGCGGGGCGGCAGCGGATCGCGGGTGAGCAGCGCGAGCCGGGCGCCGGGGCATTCGCGGCGCAGCCAGTGGGCGATGGTGGAACCGATCTCGCCCAGGCCGCCCGTGATCAGATAGACGCCCCCGTCGCGCAGGCGGGAGGCGGCCTTGGCGGTCCAGTCGGCGCGTACGGGCTCCATGTCGGTGATCCAGCGGGTGGCACCGCGCAGCGTGGTGGCGATCTCGGGGCGGCGCGACCCGGCCAGTTCGGTGGCCAGGGTGCGCAGCGACCGGTCGTCCGGGGTCGCGGGGAGGTCGAAGTGCCGGGAGCCGATGTTGCCGTGTTCCTGGCCGATGACCCGGGCGGCGACGGAGAGGGAGACCAGTTCGGCGGCGGGTTCCGGCTCGGCCGGGCTGATGGCGTAGGCGCCCGCGCTGATGAGGTCGAGGTGCAGCGGGCGGGTGACGCCGTGCTCGCTGACCGCCTTGACCAGGGCGATCAGGCTGTAGAGGCCGTTTCGCTGGGCCAGTTCGAAGCGTTCCCTGCCGCGCCCGGCGGGCAGGGGGGCGGTGGACCAGGCGTGCACCACGCGGTCCGGCAGCCGGTCCTCGGCGAGCAGGTCCCCGACGAGCCGGGTGTGGTCCTCCTCGGAGTCCGGCCGCAGCGTCCAGGTGTCGCCGTCGCGTCCGTAGGCGGTGCCCGCCGTGACGGTGAGCACCTCGCCGGCGAAGGCGTGTCCGGCCAGCCGCGCGGCGGTTCCCTCCGCGTCGGCGAACAGGAGTACGGGGTCGGCGACGGGTTCGGCGGTCGCGTCGAGCGTGCCGACGGCCTGCCGCCACACCGGGGCGGAGAACCACTCGTCCACGGGCAGCTTGGGTACGGCCGTGCCGCCGCCCGCGCCGGTGAGCGGTCCGCCGCCGGGCTCGACCCAGTAGCGGGTCCCTTCGAAGGGGTAGGTGGGCAGCGGCACCCGCGCCCGCCCCCGGTCCTGGTAGAAGCCCTGCCAGCGCACGCTCAGGCCGGCCGCCCACAGCCGGCCGAGCGCCGCGGTCACCGCGGTCAGGTCGGCGCCGGCGTCCCGTCCGCGTGCCGTCGAGGTGAGGACCGGCACGCCGGTCTCGCGGTCCGGATGCCTGCGGGTGAAGGTGGCCAGCGTCTGGCCGGGCCCCACTTCGAGGAAGACGTGGTCGCCGTCGGCGAGCACCGTGGCGAGGCTGTCGGCGAACCGTACGGTCTCGCGCAGATGCCCGCCCCAGTAGGCCGGGTCCGTCGCCTCCTCGTCGCGTATCCAGGTACCGGTCCGGTTGGAGAGGAACGGAATCCGGGGGCGGCTCAGTTCGACGCCGCGCAGCACCTCGGTGAGCGGGCCGACCGCGGGGTCCATCATCGCCGAGTGGAAGGCGTGCGAGGTGACGACCTTGCGGTGCGCCACGCCGTCGGCGCTCAGCCGGGCGGTCAGCTCGCGGACGGCCTCCGCGGTGCCGGCGACGGTACACACGGCGGGCTCGTTGACGGCGGCGAGCGCGACCTCGCCGCCGTCGAGATACGGGGTCAGCTCCTCGGGCGGGAGCATGACCGCGGCCATCACCCCGCGCGGCAGCCCGTCCACCAGCCGACCGCGCTCCGCGATCACCCGCAGCGCGTCGGGCAGCCGGAACACCCCGGCCAGGGTGGCGGCGACGTACTCGCCGACGCTGTGCCCGATCAGCGCGGCCGGGCGGATGCCCCAGGCCATCCACTGCCGGGCCAGCGCGTACTCGACCGCGAACAGCGCGGGCTGGGTCAGCCGGGTGCGGTTCAGGTCGTGCGCCTCGCCCGTGTACCCGCGCGTGCGGGGATGGAGGGCGTCGCGCAGGTCCAGGCCGAGATGCGGCCGCAGCAGCTCCGCGCATTCGTCCAGCACGGCGCGGAACACGGGGAGCTGGCCGTACCAGCCCTCTCCCATGCCGGGGTGCTGTGCGCCCTGGCCGGGGAAGAGCAGGACCATCGGGCGGTCGGCGGGCTGCCCGGAGTCCTGATGGGTGAAGCGCGGATCGGCGGTGCGCAGGGCGCGTACCGCCGTGGCCCGGTCGGGGGCGGTGATCACGGCGCGGTAGTTGAAGGTACGGCGGCCGGTGGCGAGGGTGTACGCGGTGTCGTCCAGGCCGGTGTCACCGAGGGCGGAGCCGTCGGGCGCGGCCCCGGTCTCCGGCTCCCCCGCCGGCGCCGTCTGCTCCAGATGGTCGGCGAGTTCCTGGCGCGCGGTCTCCAGCGCGGCCGGGGACTTGGCGGAGACCGGCAGCAGCACCACCCGCGGGGCGGGCGCGCTGCCCCGGGCCGCGGGGCCGGCCGCCGCGGCCTCCTCCAGGATGACGTGCGCGGTGGTGCCGCCCATGCCCGTGGAGGTGACCGCGCAGCGCAGGGGGCCGCCGTCCGGGGACTCCCACGGCTCGGCCCGGGTACCGACGCGGAAGCGGGTGCCCTCGACGGCACACTGCGGGTTCCAGCCGGTGAAGTGCGGGGTGGGCACCAGGGTGCGGTGGTGCAGCATCAGAACGCACTTGATCAGCCCGGTGACGCCGGCCGCCGTGCTCAGATGGCCGAGGTTCGCCTTGACCGACCCGACGGTCAGCGGCGGCGCGCCCGCCACCTGGTAGGACTGCGCCGCCGCGGCCAGCTCGATGGGGTCGCCCATCCTGGTGCCGGTGCCGTGCGCCTCCAGATAGCTGACGCTCGCGGGGGCCACGTCGGCCACGGCGAGCGCCTCGGCCAGTACGGCGGCCTGGCCCGCGACGCCCGGCGCGGTGTAACCGACCCGGTCGGCGCCGTCGTTGCCGATCGCGGAGCCGCGCAGCACCGCCCAGACCGTGTCGCCCTCGGCGAGCGCGTCCTCCAGCCGCTTGAGCACGACGACGCCGACGCCGTTGCCGAAGACCGTGCCGTCGGCTTCGGCGTCGAAGGGCCGTACGGTCCCGGACGCCGACGTGATCCCGTCGGTCTCGTGGACGTAGCCGGCCTCCTGCGGAAAGCGGAGCGCCACCCCGCCCGCCAGTGCCGCGTCGCACTCCTGCGCAAGCAGGCTCTGCATCGCCAGGTGTACGGCGACCAGCGAGGTGGAGCAGGCGGTCTGCACCGAGAGGCTCGGTCCGGTCAGATTGAGGTGGTAGGAGGCCCTGGTGGTGAGGTAGTTGGGGTCGTTGCCCATCAACGCGGACAGGTCCTCGCGCATCCGGGGCAGTGAGCCGTTGAAACCGCGCTCGCCGGTCAGCACGTTGTGCAGCAGATAGGTGCTGCTCAGCGCGCCGGCGAAGACGCCGATCCGGCCGGGGTACTGCTCGGAGTCGTGGCCGCTGTGCTCCAGGGCCGACCAGGAGGACTGGAGGAAGAGCCGCAGCTGCGGGTCCATCCGCTCGGCCTCGCGCGCGCTGAGGTAGAAGAACGACGCGTCGAAGAGGTCGGCGTCCTCGACCACCGAGGCCCGCCGGACGTAGCGGGGGTTGGCGAGCGACTCCGAGGGCACTCCCGCGGCGCGCAGCCGCTCCTCGTCCACATCGGTGAGGTGTTCGGTGCCCGCCAGCAGATTGCGCCAGAACTCGGCGTGACCGCGGGCGCCCGGCAGCCGGCAGTCCAGGCCGACGACCGCGATCCGGCCGTCGAGGGCGGCGTCGGCGGGGGCCGCCGTGGCGTCCGTCTCGCCGTAGGGACGGTCAGTCACAAGTGCCTCCTGAGGTGCGGTTGTCCGGGAACGAGGGGGCGTTACGGGTACGGGCGGCCGCGCGGCGGGCACCGCGGGCGCCGCGGCGGCGCGCTCCCCGGGCGACTCCCGCCGCTGAGTCCTCCTGGCCGCTCCCGATGAGCCGGGCCAGGCCGCGGACGGTCGGTGCGCGGTACAGGTCGGTCATCCGCAGCGCGGGCGCGAGGGTGCGGGTGAGCCGTTCGTGCACGGCGGCCACCCGCAGCGAAGTGCCGCCGAGATCGAAGAAGTTGTCGTCCGGGCCGACCGTGCCGACGTCCAGTACCTCACGCCATGCCTCGGCCACCGCCCGCTCCAGCGCTCCGGCTCCGACGGGCGCGGCGCCGCTGTCCCGCGCGGTGGCCCGCGCCGGTTCCGCTGCCACCGAGGGGGCCGGCAGCGCGGCCCGGTCGATCTTGTGATTGGGCGTCAGCGGCAGCTCGGCCAGCGGGACGAACGCGGTGGGTACGGCGTGGTCGGGCAGCACGGCACGCAACGCGGCCCGCAGGGCGGCCGGTTCGGCAGTCACCCCGTCGGACGCCACCAGATACGCGGCCAACTGCCGTTCTCCCGACCGGTCCTCGAACGGCATCACGACCGCCTCGCGCACCTGCGGCAGGTCCTTCAGCGCGCTCTCCACCTCCCCGGTCTCCACCCGGATCCCGGAGATCTTCACCTGGAAGTCGCGCCGCCCGATCAGCAGCAGCGTGCCGTCGTCCAGCCGCCGGGCGAGGTCACCGGTGCGGTGGGTGCGGCCGTCCGGGACCGCGCCCGGTGCGAGATAGGCGCTTTCGACGACGATCTCGCCCTCGCCCGGCCCCAGTACCGGGCGGCCCTCGGCGTCCTCCAGCCGTACGGCCGTCTCCGCCACCGGGAACCCCAGCGGGAAGACGCCGGTGGGCGGTCGGTAGTCCCGGTCGGCGACCCGCAGCAGGGCGCAGGAGCACTCGGTGGACCCGTAGGCGCCGGCGACGCGGCAGTGCGCGCCGAAAGCCCGCCGGGCGGCGTCGAGGTCGGCGAGGTGCAAGGTGTCCCCGCCGAGCGCCAGCATGCGCATCCCGGGCAGTTCGGTGGTGCGCGACTCCATGGCCCGCACCAGCGCGCGGAAGACGGGGAGCGTGGAGTGGTAGACCGTGACGCGCTCGGCGGCCATCCAGTCCAGCAGGCCGCCGATGCCCAGGGCCTTCAGGTCGACCGGGTAGAGCGCGGCCCCGTTGAGGAGCGCGGCGAAGGTGTCCTGGACCGCGGAGTCCCAGCTGTAGGCGGACTGGAGGGTGACGCGGTCGAGCGGGCCGATGCCCAGCCCGTCGGTCCAGGCCCGGGTGTGGTGGAGCACGTTGCGGTGGGTCTGCGTGACGGGCTTGGGCCGCCCGGTGCTGCCGGAGGTGTGGAGGACGTATGCCTCACTGCCGGGACGCACCGGCGCGGGCGGCGCGCTGTCCGCCGGCGCCCCCGGTCCGGCCCCGGCGATGGCGTCGCCGGCCGTCCGTACCAGGTCCTCGTACGCCAGCACCGGCCGCGTGCCGGCGATCCGGCGGGCCGCCCGCGCGTGGGCCGAGACGGCGACCAGCGCGCGTACGCCCGCGCCGTCGGCCAGGTGGCCGAGCCGGGGCTCCGGGTAGGCGGCGTCCAGCGGTACGTAGGACATACCGGCGCGCAGCACCCCGAGGAGCGCGGCGATCATCTCCGCGCCGTGCGAGAAGAGCAGCCCGATCCGGTCGCCGGGCCGCAGGCCCGCCGCCGCCAGCGCGGCGGCGACCCCGGCCGAGCGCCACGCGGTCTCCCGGTAGGTCCACCGGACCTCGGGGGTGACCACGGCCTCGCGTTCGGGGTGCGCGGCGGCCTGTTCCAGGAAGCGGCTCACCAGTGTGCCCGCGCTCCGCGCGGTGGGGAACGGCCGGTGTCCCGTGTCCACTTCGGATACCGCGTCCGCCGTCACCTGGGGGCGCTCCCCTCGGGCGGGCCGTAGCCGAAGAGGACGGCGGGGTGCGCGGGCCGCTCCCGCAGCTGTGCGTAGGCCGGGGCCGCCCGGTCCAGCGTGAACCGCGGCAGCCCCATCGCCGAGGGGCGGATGGCGTCGGAGTCGATCAGGTCGAGGGCTCGCTGGAGGTTCTCGGTGACCGTGCCCTCACCGTCCGGTGCCGTGACGTCGCGCAGCCCGCGCGCGTACGCGGCGTCCCGGTATCCGGCGCCGCAGCGGGCCGCGTACCGGATGTCGAGATTGCCCAGGTCCACACTGAAGTCGATGCGCGCGGCGAAGCGGCCGACGCCGACCAGCCGCGGCCGGCCCGGTGCCCGGCCCGCCCAGCGGGCCGCGGCGGCGATCGTGCCGCCCGCGTCCCCCGTACCGCACAGGAACACGCACCGGCCGCCGCTGGCGCCCGCCGGCTCCTCCTCCTGGCGGGTCTTCTCCAGGAAGCTCGCGTCATCGGCGGCGGCCAGCCCGAGCGCGGCCGCCGTACGCAGCCGCTCGGGGCGCAGATCGACCAGCGTGACCCGCGCACCGTGCGCGGCGGCGGTCTGCGCGACCAGTTGTCCGACCATGCCCGCGCCGATCACGGCGACCTCGTCGGCGGGGTCCAGCATCGCCCGGTCCACCGCGTGCACGGCCGTCGCCGCCAGGCCCGCCACCACCGCGTCCGCCAGGTCCAGGGCATCGGGGACGCGGCGGCACAGCAGGTAGGGGACGGTCACCGCCTCGCTGTGCACGGCCTCGCCCCAGCCCATCGCGATCACCCGGTCGCCGGGCACGTATCCGGGGACCTCCGGGCCGACGGCGTCCACCACCCCCGCCGAGCAGTAGCCGAGGGGGAACCGCTCCCCGGTCCGCGCGCTGCGGTCCAGATAGTGCAGCTCGGTCCCGGGACTGACCAGGCTCCACGCGGCACGCAGCCGCAGCTCGCCGCGGCCCGGCGGCTCGCGCCGCACCTCCTCCACGACCGGCTCGGCGGCGCCCTTCGCGACCAGCTGCCGTACCAGCAGGGCTTCTCCGGCCGATGCCCCGGCCGCCTCCGATTCCGTACGCGCCACCGGAGCGCTGTGCACCGCGGTCATTTGCCGCCCTCCTCTTCCGGAGCCGCGATCAGCCGTTCGTCCGGCACGATCTCCAGCTCTTCCCGATAGCCCGGTATCGGCCCGAGCGGCACCGGCCCGCCGGACCGCTCGTAGGACGCCCGCCGGTTGCGTTTGCGCTCCAGCCCGAGATTGAGGCCGGCCAGATCCACCGGCGTATGGCTGAGCAGACCTCGGTCCACCCCCGCGGCGACCGCCTCCGCCCCGGCCCGCGTACGGATGAACACCCGCCCGCGCTTGGCCTGTCCGACGCCGGACACACTCGCGGCGAAGATGTTCGGATCGCCGTCGCTGACACTGACGTCGGCCAGCCCGGACATCCAGTCGCCGCAGGACAGACAGCGGTGTGTCTTGTTGCCCGCGAAGTCCCGCACCGCGCGCCAGAACTCCACCCGGTGGTCCGTGCCGTCGTCCGTCCGGATGCCGATGTCGCCGGGATAGGCGCCCTCGCGGTAGCGCAGCCGTACCACGGAGTCCAGCGGGACGCCCGCCCGTTCGCGGATCACGGCGGCGGTGCCCTCGGGGCGCGTACTGGACGAGCAGGCGGGCTCGATCAGGAGCACCACGTGGTCGCGCGCCCAGCGGCCCGCCGCGGTGTCCATCGCCTGGAGCTTGCGCATGGCCTGGATGTGGCAGGCCACTCCGGTCATGGCGACCCGGGCGTCCGGCTCGTCGAGCATGAGATGCCGCAGTTCCCCTAAATAGGGGGCGAGTTGATAGGTGGACTGGGCGGTCTCCACCAGTTCGCCGGGGGCCCGTACCAGCACCGGCGCGGCCCGCCAGGGCTCCCGCTCGTCCCGTCCCATCGAGAGCACCGCCGTCACCCCCAGCTCCCGCATGGCGACCTGGAGCAGGGCGGTGAGGCTGCCGCCGCTCGCGGACGCCTCGTAGACCTCGGGGTCCAGGGAGTGCCCGGCGACCACCTCGGAGAAGACCCCGGTCCAGCGCTCCTGCGGGGTCCGGGTGCGGCCGAACAGCCGTGCCTCGGCGGCCGGGGTGCCCGGGTCGGCTCCCGGGCAGACATCGACGCAGTCGGTGCACTCCCCGCAGTCGGAGACGGTCCAGGACTCCGCGGTGAGCACGGGCTCCAGTCCGTCGAATCCGATCACACCGGCGGGGCAGGCCAGTTGGCAGACCCCGCACACGGCGCACAGCCCCGGTGCCAGTACGTCCTTCTCCAGCTGCTGGAACGTCATATGCGACCGCCCCCGTACGCAGCTCCCCCCGCCGCCGACCGTGGTCCCGTCCGTGGCGCGGGCTCGGCCCCCGCCACCGCCGCCGCGATCGCCTCGATCATCCAGCGGTAGTCGCTCTCCTCCAGCAGCGCGGGCGGCACGACCTTGACCGTGGCGCCCTCCGGGCCGCCGCCGAACAGCAGCAGCCGCCCGCGTAACGCGCCGCCGGTCACCGCCTTCGCCAGTCCCGGGTCGAAACTCCCCTCGCGTACGCAGTCGAAGGCGCCCAGCGCCCCGGTCGTACGGACGGAGCGCATCCACGGGTGGCGGGCGGCGAGCGCCAGCAGATCGGTACGCAACCGCTCACCGAGCGCCCGCGCGCGGCCCGCCACGTCCTGCCGCACGATGATCTCCAGGACAGCCACGGCCGCCGCGCAGGCGACGGGGTGGCCGGAGAAGGTCGAGGTCTGCACACTCGGCGGCAGCGCGTCCAGCACGGCTCGCTCCCCCACCACCGCGGCGACCGGGAAGCCGTTGCCCAGCGTCTTGCCGAGCAGCGTCAGGTCCGGGACCTCGGTCATCAGCTCGGCGGTGAACAGCCGCCCGGCGCGCCCCAGTCCCGTGTAGATCTCGTCCAGCACCAGCAGCGCGCCTCTGGAGTGCGCCTGCCGGGCGATCTCGTCCAGGATCGCGGGCGGTACGGCCAGCACGCCCTCGGTCACCTGGACGGGTTCGACGACCACAGCGGCGGTGCCGCCGCGCCGATCGGCGTCGTCCAGGGCCGCGGACAGCCCGGCCGCGAAACGTGCCACGTCGTCGGCCGCGCCCTCGACCCGGGGGTCGGGCAGTTCCGCGACGACGACATGGTCCGGCCGCGGTCCGCCGTAGGTCTTGAACTCCGCCCGCCAGGTCAGCGCGAGCGCTCCGGCGGTCTTGCCGTGGTAGCCGTGGCGGAAGGCCAGCACGGCCTGGTGTCCGGTGGCGGCCCGCGCGATCTTCAGCGCCGACTCCACCGCCTCGGCGCCGGTCGCGGTGGGCAGCACCGCGGGCTCCGTGTACGGGGACAGGGCGCCGATCCGCTCGATCATGCGCCTGCGGGTGTCCGAGCCCAGCTTGCAGCCGGTGTGCGTGAGGCGGTTCAACTGGGCCGCCACGGCCGCCGTGACGTCCGGGTGCTGATGGCCCAAGGTCGCCGCGCCGCTGCCGGCCGTCCCGTCGAACCAGGCGGTGCCGTCCTCGGTGTGGAGCCAGGGGCCGCTGCCGGTGCTGAATTCCGGCCCGAGTGTGGTGCCGGTGGACCGTGCCTCCACCGCACCGCGCTGTCCGCTCTCCCGACCCCGGGCACCGTCCACCGCGTCTTTCACTCCCTCGGCCGTCGCATCGGTCATCGCTTCGGTCATCGCTGGCCGTCCTCCGCAATCCGGGCGCCGACGGCGCGTTGTACATCGGCGAAGCCGGGGAACGACGTGCGGTGGCAGGCCCCGCCGCGCACCGTGGTGCGTCCGGGCAGACACATCCCGAGCGTCGCCGCGGCCATGGCGACGCGGTGGTCCTCGAAGCCCGGTACGGTCCCGGCGCGCAGCGCGGCGCCCCCGGTCACCGTCAGCCCGTCCGCGGCGACCTCCACCCGGCCCCCGAACGCGCCGACCATGCGGGCCGTCGTCGCCAGCCGGTCCGTCTCCTTGAAGCGCAGCTCCTCGGCGCAGCCGATCCACGACGTGCCCGGCAGCAGGGCGGCGACCGCGGCGAGCAGCGGCACCTCGTCGATCAGCGCGTGCAGGACGGCGGGATCGTCGACCCGTACCGAATCCAGGCCGTCCAGCCCGCCCCTGGCCACCACCGTCCCGGTCGGCTCACCGCCGCTGGTGGACCGCTCGTCCTCGTACGAGATGTCCGCACCGGCCCGCCGCAGCACCTCGAAGAAGCCCAGCCGGGTCGGGTTGAGGCAGACACCCGGCACACGCAGCACCTCGCCGTCGCCCCACATCAGATGGGCCGCGACGGGATACGCCGCGAGTGAGGGGTCGGCGGGGACGTCGATGACGGGCGGGACCGTGTACGGGCCGCCGTCCCAGATGAGTTCGTGTTCGGTCCGGGTCAGCCCCGCGCCGAACGCGGCGAGCATCCGTTCGGTGTGGTCGCGCGAGCGGACGGGGTGGCGCACGGTCGCGGGCAGCCCCGCCGCGGCCACGGCGAGCAGCACCGCGGAGCGCGCCTGCGCGCTCCCCACCGACAACCGCACCGCTCCGGGCCTGCACACCGGTCCGCCCACCAGCACGGGCAAGCATCCCGGGTCGCCCAAGTAGTCTATTTCGGCGCCGAGTTCGGCCAGTGGGTCGACGATCCACTCCATCGGCCGGTGCCGCAGCACCTCGTCCCCGTCCACCACGGCGCGGGTTCCGGTCCCGGCCAGCACCCCGATCAGCAGCCGCGCGGCGGCGCTGGACCCGCCGGTCTCCAGGTACGGCGCGTCGTCCGGCCAGGTGTCGATGTCAGGATGTCCGCGGACCGGCTGCCGGACGGGCCGGGCACCGCGCCGTACGGTGAGTGTGTCCCGCTCGATGTCCACCCGCAACCCCAAGGCGCGCAAGGCGGGGAGCAACGCCCGTACGGCGCCGCCCGAGTTGGCGTTGCGCACCGTGAGGACGGCGGGGGCGCCGGGCAGCAGGGCGGCCAGCAGTGCCCGATGACTCACGGACTTGTCGCCCGGCACGGCGACGGCCAGTGGCCCCTGGCCGCGTGCCGATCTGCCGCCGTCCACCACGAGATGCGGCGCCTGCGTGGCCGGCCTGTCGAATTCCCGGACCACTTCGCGGCCGGTTCCGTGGACGGCTTCCTGGATATCCTTCCGGGCCTCAAGCACACGGTGCTCCCATCACTGGGTCCCCCGAGATCTGTGAGCGAAAGCGGGCTCGGCATTCGGCCGGCCACGCCCTTCCCCGCTACGTTTCACGTAAAGGCGGGCATGCACAACACGCCCGGAACCAACGCTGGGGTGATGCGGGAGGAAATCCCCGCTCAGCGGATTTCATGACGCGTGCGACCAAGGCGAAAACGGGTAACAACGCGTCCTTCCCCAACAGTTGGCAAACCCGAGGGGGCTCCCTCGGCGTGTTCGACTCAACCATTCCCGTGGAGCGGATGTCAACGGACCGTGGAACTCTTCACAACGGTCAGTAGTACCTGTCAGTCACCGAAAAGAACCGAGCATTCCCCTGCGCAAGCGCCCGTAATCACCAGTGATCGCAAAGGATTCCAAGGCATTCGATGAGCGCGCGTCGCGCCGCGGCGGAGCCCCGTCCGGCCGCCGCCTGGCCCTGCGGCCGACACTCCGCAGGGCCAGGAAAAGGGAAAGAGAGTTTTGCGCCCCAATTGCCCGGCGAGGCACGGAACCCCGGGTCCACCGTGCGGGGATATCGGTGAACGGTGATTTCCGGACAGTCTTTCGGGATCGCGGAGAAGCGATGTTTCGCTTCCCGCATTCGGGCTCGCCGCCCTGGCACGGGACCTCGAAGCCCCCGTGACGGCGGAATGCGCACGGGGGCGCTCCCGCGAAACCAGCCGGTGGGCGGGGGAGAGTCCCCCGCCCACCGGCTGGCGTCAGCGATTCATGCGGCCCAGGTCCACGGGCAGCTGGATACCGGTCACATGGCGGGCCTCGTCGGAGGCTATCCAGGCGATGGCCGCCGCGATGTCCTCGGAGTCGCTCATGTCCTCGGGAAGAGTGCCCTGGTAGAAGCCAGTCAGCTCGGGGTGGTTGTCCAGCATGTCCAGGATGCCGGGAACGAGTTCGGTCTTCACACCGTGCGGGTGCACGCTGTTCACCCGGATTCGGTACTCGGCCAGTTCGTTGGCCAGCGTCTTGGCGAGTCCCGTGACGCCGTGCTTGGCGGCCACGTAATCGGCCAGCATGGGCAGCCCCTTGAGCCCGGCCACGGAGCTGGTGAAGACGATCGCCCCTCCGGTGGCTTGTTCGAGCATCAGCGGAATCGCCGCCTTGACGGTGTGGAACGCACCGGTCAGATTGATGTCGAGGGTGGTGTTCCAGTTGTCGAGGTCGATCTCCCAGGCGCGGCCGGTCGTCGTCATACCGGCGTTGGCCACCACGACGTCCAGGCGGCCCAGTTCGGCCACGCTCTCCTCCAGGGCCGCACGTAAGGCGGCGAAGTCGCGCACGTCGACCTTGTGCGTCAGAACGCGGCGGCCGGTCTTCTCGACCAGCCGGGCCGTCTCCGCCAGGTCCTCCGGGGTCGCTCCCGGGTAATCCGTGGTCGGCAGGTCCTCACAGATGTCCAGCGCGATGATGTCGGCGCCCTCCAGGGCGAAGCGCACCGCCTCCGCGCGGCCCTGCCCTCGGGCGGCACCGGTGACGAACACGACTTTGTCCTCGAACCTGCGAGCGATGGGCACGCTCGGCAGTGGAGCCGCGGGGACGTTACCAGTCATTACTCGGTCCAATCGTCGGGCGAGGCGTTCCTCGCCGAAATTCGGGCGGTCGGTCTCGACCGTGGCGTGACGTTCTTGTCGGGTCGGCCGCCGGGGGCCGCCCTCGTCGTTTCCGGCTCACGCTGTACAGACCTGCGGGAAGTGGCCCCGCCCGGCAGGGTGGCCCCCGAGCCCCGTACATGCCGCTCCACCCGGGTCCGCCTTCGGGCCGCCCCCGGCGCCCGGACACCCTGGACGACGAGGCGCCTTCGCGGAGGTTCACCGGCTGATCCGCGGTCGCAGAGCAGCGCTCGAACGGCCCTTGAGCGCGGACAGCCACACCCCGGCCCCGTACGCGAGGTCGTCCAGTCGCCGGGCGACGCCGTAGCGGACCGGGTCCAGGGCGACCCGGTCGCGCCGGTATTCCAGCGCGAGGTCCGCGAGCGCGGCGACCGCCGCGGCCCGGCGCGCGCGGCGGGAGACGAGACATCCGAGGACCGTGAGGGGCCACCAGTGCCGGGTCAGCAGCGCGGAGGTCTGGGTCACCGCGCCGAAGGCTCCGTTGGCGGTGAGCCGCAGTGCCAGCCGGTGCGGGTGCCGGGTGCCGTCGACCTTGCGGGCGATCTTCAGGCTGACACCCGCGAGGACGGCTCCGGCAGCGGGCACCGACCAGCGCCGCTGGACGAGCAGCAGAGCGATGAAGGCCAGGCTCCACGGGGCGAACACGGCCGGTGCGATGAACCCGGGGTGACGCTCGGCGAGCGGATGCGCCCCGGTTCCGTACACGGCCTTGCGGAGGAACCAGTCGTCGAGGCGCGTGCGGTGCTCGTGTGCGGCGGTGGCGCCGGGCTCGTAGCGCACCCGCCGGCCCCGTTCTATCAGCCGCCAGCACAGATCGACGTCCTCACCGACTCGCATCCGGTCGTCGAAGCCGCCCTCCAGAGCGTCCGTCCGCACCACGGTGCAGGCCGTGGACGCCCAGGAGACGGGGGTGCCCGGGCGCACGGCCGCCGGGTGCGCGCCCAGGTCCAGCGCGGACCGGGCGTGCTCGTAGCGCGCGATCCACCCCGCCCGGGGCACCGGCAAGCCGGTGATGCGGGGTACGGCCATGGCGACCCTGGGGTCGGCGAAGTGCCGCAGCAGTGTGGGGAGGGTGTCCGGGGTGAGCACGATGTCCGAGTCGGCGAAGACCACGAAGGGAGTCGTGACGAGCCGCCAGCCCGCGTTGCGTGCGCCTGCCGGTCCCACGTTGACCGGCAGGGACACCAGCCGGGCCTCGTGCTCGGCGACGACGGCGGCGACGGCCTCCGGGTCGCGCGAGCCGTCGTCGACCACGATCACGGGCTGCCCGGCGCCGATGCTGGCCAGGAGACGGGCGAGTTGCCGCGGGCGGTCCCGTACCGGAACGACCACGGTGTAGCGCGGCTCCGGGGGCGCCGGGAGCCTCTCGACGACGGGGTTGGCCATGCCGAGTTCGAGGAGGCGGTCCGCCAGCAGGGCGCTCGCCGCGTCCCGCACCCGCATCGTGGCGCCGGTGAAGAGGCGTTGGGCCCTCGGGGTCAGCCGGATCAGCCGGGTCGGGAATCCGCCGACGAGCGCCCGCCCGCCGTCGAGGACCCGGGTGTGCCGGTCGAGCGCGATCACGAAGCCGTGGGGAAGCGTCATCGGGGCACACTCTCCGTTCGGGGTGGAACGCACGCGGCCCCGGTGCCCGGCGGTGTCGCCCGCTGAGCGGGATCGATGAGCCGACCGCGGCTGTCGACCGTGTGCGCGGTGATCCGCCGCAGGGCCGCTGACACCATGGCCTCCGTTGTCCGGCGCCCCTCCTCGGCCGTGGCGCCGGTCGGATCGCCGAGCACACCGGAGGCGGACACCGCCCGGACGCCGTGCGCCATCAGCTCCGGCATGAGCTCGGTCAGCGGCCGCACGTCCCCGACGACGGCGGCCGCGAGCCGTACCCGTTCCGGGGCCAGGTGCAGCATCACCGACGTCTCGGTGCGGCCGGCGTGCGGGTCGCCGCCCGGAACGTCGCAACCGGTCCACGCGACGTCGTGACCCTCGGCCCGCGCCTGCCCGAGGGCGGCGTCGAGCGTGACGACGTTCCCACCGTGGCCGTTGACGAAGACCACACGCCCCGCCCACCGGCCGAGCGAGCGCACCATCTCCACGATCACCGTGCGCAGCGCCTCGTGCCCGATGGACACCGTGCCGGGGAAATCGGCGTGTTCACCGCTGGCGCCGTACACGAGCGGCGGCGCCACCAGCGGTGTGCGTCCCGGCGGGGCGGGCAGGATGGCCGCCACCCGGTGCGCGACAGCGGCGGCGATGACGCTGTCGGTGTCGAAGGGTAAGTGCGGACCGTGCTGTTCGATGGAGCCGATCGGGACCAGGACCAGCGCGTCCGAGGGGATCAACGGCCAGGTCGTGCCCGCCAGTTCACGCCCGGACGGGGGCCCGGTGATGTCCTGTGTCATGGTCGGACGACCGGCGACCGGGTGGTGGCCCCGAGGGCCAGGGGGAAGCCTGGTGGTATCACGAGGTCCTCGGGGGACAGTTCGTGGACCGAGGAGTGACCGAGGCCCAGTACGGCCGAGTCAAGCCCGCCGCGCAGGATGTCGAGCACGTTCTCCACACCGGCCTGTCCGTTCGCCGCCAGGCCCCACAGGTAGGCGCGGCCGATGAGGACGGCTCGCGCACCGAGGGCCAGGGCCTTGGCCACGTCCCCGCCGCGGCGGACGCCGCCGTCCATCAGAACCTCGATCTGGTCGCCGACCGCTTCCACCACGGAGGGCAGTATCCGGATGGTGGCGGGGGTGGTGTCCAGGTTGTTCCCGCCGTGGTTGGACACCGACAGCGCCGACACGCCCGCGTCCACGGCCCGTTTGGCGTCGTCCACCCTGGCAACGCCCTTGAGCAGGAACGGGCCGCCCCACTCCTCCCGCAGCCAGGCGACGTCCTCCCAGGTCGGCGGGGCCGTCTGCATCCATTCGCCGTAGGCGCCGAAGAAGGTGGGGGTTCGGCCGTCGGGCGCTCGCAGGTTCGGGGTGGTGAGGTCGGGGAGGCGGCCGGACTTCGCGTACGTCCACAGCCAGCCCGGCCGGGGCAGCACGTCGGGGGCGAACCGCAGTGCGGTCCTCAGGTCGAGCCTCTCCGGAATGGCGGGGCTCCCCCAGTCCCGGCCGTTCGAGAAGGACCAGTCGAGGGTGACGATGAGCGCCTTGGCACCGGCGCTCCGCGCCCGGTCCATGCGCTGCACCATCGACGCGCGAGTGCCGCTCCAGTACAGCTGGAAGAAGATGTCGGGACCCGCCGCGGCGACCTCTTCGACCGGCTTGCTCGCGTACGAGCTGAGTCCCATGACGACGCCCCGGCTCGCCGCGGCACGCGCCACGGCCACCTCGCCCTCCGGATGCACGGCCTGGACGCCGGTCGGGGAGATGAGAACGGGCAGCGAGGTCGGAACACCCAGTACGGTCGTGGCCAGGCTCCGCTGCGCGTGATGGCCCACGACGCGCGGGATGAAGCCGAGTTGGGCGAACGCCTCGGTGTTCGCGTCGATCGTACGGCCGCGCTCCGAGCCCGCGACGAGGGCACCGTAGACCGGGCTCGGGAGTCGTCTCTTGGCGCGGCGCTGCGCCTCGGCAACCGTCTCGAACCAGGGGTTTCTAGGCATGCGGGATATCTCTTCCGGTGAGCGGGTGGATGAACGGCCGCCGGAGCGCGGCCAGGGCGTGTCCGCGAAGTGGCGCCGGGGGCCGGGAACGGAGCGGGGCCGGCGGCGTGCACCGCACGCGCGCCGTCCCGGCGCCGTCCCGGCGCCCGGTCCTCGTCCTCGGGACGCCGAGCGCGGACGCGGCGAGCGTGTGTGTCGCGTGTGCGTATGTGCCGTGTGCTTATGTGCGTGTGTGTCAGGCGCCGCCGACCTGGCGGGACTTCGCGGACACGGCCTACAGGAGACGCAGCCCGGCCAACGGGTCCTCGGCGCAGGCGCTCACCGGAGGTCTCTCCAGGTCCTCGCGACGTCCGAGTACGAGATCCACCGGCCCTGTCCGCCCGCGCGGGGCGGTGCGGCGCGAGTGGTCCACCGAGGAGTGGGGAACCGACGCGCCGTCGTCCGGACGCCGGGCGAGGCTCTCCTCCCCGAATCCGCGGACGCATTCGGGGTCGGGACCGTCGAGGGGCAGCCCGGTGAAGAACTTGGCCGCCATGCACCCGCCCTTGCAGGTGTCGTAGAAGGCGCAGGACGAGCAGGCTCCGCCGCTCTGCGGGGTGCGCAGTTTCCGGAACAGTTCCGACTCACGCCAGACCTCGGTGAATCCGCCGGGCCCACGGACGTTTCCGGCGAGGAAATCGTCGTGGATGGCGAACGGGCAGGCGTAGACGTCACCGACCGGGTCGATCAGGCAGACGACACGTCCGGCCCCGCACAGGTTGAGACCGGGCAGCGCCTGGCCGTAGGCGGAGAGATGGAAGAACGAGTCACCGGTCAGGACCTGTTCGCCGTGGTCGAGCAACCAGTCGTACAGTTGACGCTGTTGGGCACCGGTGGGATGCAGCTCGTCCCAGACGTCCGCGCCTCGCCCGGAGGGGCGCAGGCGGGTCAGGCGCAGCTGGGCGTGGTAGCGGTCGGCGATTTCCTTGAACTGGTCCAGCTGGGAGATGTTGTGCCGGGTGCACACCACCGACAGCTTGAAGTTCTTCATCCCGGCGTCGGCGAGGTTCTTCATGGCACGCACGGCCGTGGCGTGGGAACCGGCGCCGCGTATGGCGTCGTTGACGTCCGCGGTGGCTCCGTCGAGCGAGATCTGCACGTCCACGTAGTCGTTGCCTGCCAGGCGGCGGGCCGCGTCGGGAGTGATCCGGGCCCCGTTGGTGGAGAACTTCACCCCCACGCGGTGGGCGGTGGCGTAGTCCAGGAGTTCCCAGAAGTCGGAGCGCAGGGTGGGTTCGCCGCCGCCGATGTTGACGTAGAAGACCTGCATGGCCTCCAGTTCGTCGATGACGGCCTTGGCCTCCGCCGTGGTCAGCTCGCGCGGATCGCGCCTTCCGGAGCTGGACAGGCAGTGGGTGCAGGCCAGGTTGCACGCGTACGTCAGTTCCCAGGTGAGGCAGATCGGCGCGTCGAGTCCGTACTCGAACAGGTCGACCAGCCGCGAGGCGCCCGGCACGGGTTCCTCGGTCTTCGCCAAGGCGGTCATGGGTTCCTTCCTACGACCATCGACGACTGGGCGAGGACGGTGAGTGCCCTGCCGTAGGCGGGCAGTTCGTCCTCGTGGACTCCGGCGGTGAGGCATGCCAGGCGCGCCGTGGGCGCGTCCGCGAGCGACTGCACGACCGCGAGCAGTCGGCGGTCCTTGAGGAATGAGAGTCTGCGCGTCCCGAAGTGGTAGAGAAGCGCGCCGAAGGGTTCGGGCCGCACCGAGACCTGAGTGTGCAGATCCCAGCCGCGGTCGAGGTCGACCGTAGTCACGGGGGCTCCCTAGTAGACGCCGCACATGCCGTCGATGGAAATCTCCTCGATGAGGTCCACGGCTTCGATCAACGCCTCGGTGGTCACGTCCTCCTCGGACTCGGCGGACGGAGCAGAGCTGAGCTCGTTCATGTGGCTCTCCATGGGTAGGCTCCGGCGGCTCCGCGGCAGTGCGCGGCGAGCCGCTCCGTTCGAACACCCAGAGAGTAATGACACCGGGTGCCAAAAGTGAAGGGGATCGGCGTCGCCAGTTCTCAACAGCCGTGCGACCGTTGGCATTTCCGCCGGGTTTCGGCCAGGGGGCCGAAACCTGAGGCGAGGTGCCGCAGGGAGGCGTCGAGGAGCTCCTCCAGGCTCGCCGCCTCGTCGGTCAGCCAGTGCTCGTAGGAGGCGATACACGCGGCCAGGACCGTGTGCCCGATCAGCCGGGGTGTCATGTCGGAGCGGTCCAGCTCCATGCGCCGGGCGGCGAACCGCGTGACCAGCTCCCGCCACGACGCGTAGCGCAGGGCCGAGTCGGCCTGGAGTGTGGGAACCCGCAGGATCAGCGACATGCGTTGCCGGTGCCAGGTCACCACGGAGGTGTCGAACCGGTTGAACTCGACCACCGCGCCCCTCAGCGCGTCCATGGTCGGGAGGGCGGGATCGGCGGCGGCCAGCAGGGCTTCGAGCCTGACCAGCTGTCCCTCGAAATCTCCCCACACCAGGTCGTTCTTGGAGGCGAAGTAGCGGAAGAAGGTTCGACGGCCGATTCCGGCCGCGGCGGCGATGTCATCGACGGTCGTCCGGTCGAAGCCGTGCCGGGCGAACAGCTCGAAGCCCAGTTGTTCCAGCGCGTCCCGCGAGGTCACCCGTGGCCGGCCCGCCCTGCCCTGCCCCACGGTGACGTCGGCCTTACCCCGATGGCTCTCCACCCGAGTTCCTCCCCCGTGCCATGGCCGGGCGACTCCCGGCAACGGGAAGCCTACGAGGTCTCCCGCAGGCCGCACGCTCCTGAGCGTGCGGCCGCCGGAACGGCTGTCGCGGTCCCGCGCCGGATCACGCGCGGTTGTTCTCTTCCCCGCGGGGCTCGGTTATGTTGGCCTCCATCGAGTTTCAGCACCGAGTGCCAATATCCCGGGGGCAGTTGGCACGACCGTGTGCTGTGGGCAGAGAGATCCCGTGTACCCGAGAGGACCCACTGGTGGAGGAGGCGTCGGCCTGCGGCCGTGCACGATGCGGGCGTCCCGCGAGGTCACCCCGTTGAGCCGGTACGACGTGATCGTCGTCGGAGCCGGGGGCGGCGGGGCGCCGCTGGCCGCGCGGCTGAGCGAGGACCCCGACCGTACGGTGCTCCTCCTGGACGCGGGGCCGGTACCTCGGTCGCTCGCCGAGTTCCCGGACGAGCTGCTGGACGCGCGGCTGGTTCCGGGCGCCCGGGCCGGGAGCCACGCTGTCCAGCCGTTCCCCGTCCAGCTGACCCCTGACCATCCCTACACCGTGCCCCGCGGCCGGTACCTGGGCGGCTCCACCACCGTCAACGGGGGCTACTTCGTCCGCGCGCGCCGCGCGGACTTCGACCGCTGGGCCGCGGCCGGGAACCCCGCCTGGGCCTACGAGCGCGTCCTGCCGTTCCTGCGCATGCTGGAGACCGACCTCGACCACGGCGCGAGCCACCTGCACGGAGGCGGCGGACCGGTGCTCGTCCGGCGCGGCGGCCTCGGGCACCCCGCCGCCGCGGCGTTCGAAGCCGCCGCGCTGGAACTGGGCTTTCCCCGCGAGCCGGACAAGAACGACCAGGCCGGGCCCGGCTTCGGCCCGGTGCCCGCCAACGCCGTCGACGGCATACGGCGCAACACCGGCGTCAGCTATCTGCTGAGCGCCCTCGACCGGCCGAATCTGACGGTGACCGGGCATCGCCGCGTGCGCAGGGTGGTCGTTTCGCACGGCCGCGCCACCGGCGTGGTCGTCGACCGGGGCGGGCGCGGCCACGTCCTGGACGCCGCCGAGGTCGTGCTCTGCGCCGGATCCTTCGTCACCCCCCAGTTGTTGCAGCTGTCGGGCATCGGGCCGCGGCGGGAATTGCAGCGGCTCGGCCTGCCCGTCATCAGGCACTCCCCCGCGGTGGGCGCCCGCTTCAGCGATCATCCGCAGGTGATACTGGAATGGTCGCCGCGGCGGGAACTCCGGGAGCCCGCCGACTCCTGGCTCGGCGGCTGTTTGCATCTGTCGTCCTCCGCCGGTTCCCACCGCGGCGATCTTGAAATCCTCCAGTCCTTGTCGCCGTTGGCCTCCCTGGCCGGCGAACACACCACGGCCGCCGACGCGCGCCTGGCCTTCCTGGTCTCGGCCCAGGCCCCCCGGCACGCGGGCGGGTTCCGCCTCCGAAGCGCGGACGTGGCGGCCACACCGCGCGTCGACTACAACTACCTGCGCACTCCCGACGACAGACGGCTCCTGCGTGAGGCCGTGCGCACCACGGCGGCCCTGACCGCCACCCGGGCGTTTCGCGAGCTCTCCCGTATCCCCGTGGACCCGGCGCCGGAGGTGCTCGCCGACGACCGGGCGCTGGACGCGTGGATCAGCGCCCGCCTCGGGACGTCCCACCACGCGTGCGGCACCGTACCGATGGGACCGGACGACGATCCTCACGCGGCTGTCGACCAGTACGGCCGGGTCCACGGCATCGCGGGGCTCCGCGTCGCGGACACCTCGATCCTGCCCACGGCGCCGCTGCGCGGTCCGGCCGCCACCGCTGTCCTCATCGGCGAGGTCATCGCCCACGCCATGCGTCAACCCACGGCCCCGGCCTGACGCGCCACTCCAGCGCGGACCCGGCGCCCAGGTGCGTGCCCGGTCAGGTGCGTGCCCGGTCAGGTGACCGCCCCGGCCAGGTCCATGCCTGCCGTTCCTCGCCGCGAGGGTCGTCGATCCGGGTCCAGTCGGTGTCGACCCGCATGGTGGCCCGGCGCTCCAGGTCGTACGGGTCCCAGCCCGGGTTGCCGGTCACGGCGAACCGGACCCACGCCCCGTGCACGCGGGTGGCGAGATCGGCGGGCGGCCGGTCCGGACCGAGCAGGGCGTGGCCGCCGCGCAGCCGGGGCAGTCGCGCGAGATCGAAGACGAAGGGCAGCTCCACGGCGTGGGTGGCGCCGAGTTCTCCGTCCAGGGCGCGGGAACGCCACCCGAACTCGTAGCTGTAGGTAGCGGACTCGGATCGGCCGGCGTGCGCACCGGCCAGGGCCCAGCTGCCCGCCCGGAACAGCGCGTCGCCCATGATCGCGGACCGCAGCTCGCCGAAGCCCGCCCCGGGGCGGGTCCTGCGGTACGTATCGACGAGCCGGGCCGGATCGGGGTGCGCGCGTGCCGCCACTGCCTCGACGTCCCCGCTGGTCGACGTGGCGTATTGGTCCACCGGAACGAGGTAGAGATTGCCCTCCTCCGTGTTGGTTCCGACGAGGAGGTCGATATCGGCGCCGAGGCCCGTGGCGACGGATTCGGCGGGCTGGGTGTCGAGGACGAGGCTGAAGGGGCTGAGCCCGATCAGCGGGTCGTGGTGGGTCGCTGTCCGCAGGTCCGTGCCGGCGAGAGCGGCGGCCGCCTCGACCAGGCGCTCGTCCGGGATCCGCGCGAAGGCGTCGACGTGCGGCTCGATGCCCAGGACCTCGGCGGCCGCCCCGGTGACGCGGGCGGCCTGCTCGGTCGTGAACGCGCCCAGGCCGTTGCCGCTCTGGATGATCGCCCGGTGGAACAGCCCCGCGGCCTCCGGGGTGGCCAGGACGCCCCCGACGATGGTGGCGCCCGCCGACTGGCCGAAGAGCGTGACGCGGTGCGGGGCACCGCCGAAGGCGGCGATGTTGTCCCGTACCCAGCGCAGCGCGGCCACGACGTCGAGCAGGCCGCGGTTGGCGGGCGCTCCGGGGATGTCGAGGAAGCCCGCTATGCCGAGCCGGTAGTTGAGGGTGACGAGGACGACACCGTCGCGCGCGAAGGCGGAGCCGTCGTACAGCGCGGACCGCGTCGACCCCGCGACGAACCCGCCGCCGTGGACGAAGACCATGACGGGCAGGTCACCGCCCGCGTCGGCGCCCGCGGGCGTCCACACGTTGACCGTGAGGTAGTCCTCCCCGCGACTCCACCCGGCCCCGAAGTAGGGGGACATGTCGACGCTGCCGAGCGTGCGTCGGGACTGCGGCGCGTTGGGCCCGGGCGTCGTGGCGTCGCGTACGCCGTCCCATGGTTCGTGCGGCCGGGGCGCAGCGAACCGGCCGGCGGCGCGCGGCGGGGCGGCGTAGGGGATGTTCAGGAAAGCGGTGGTGGCGCCGTGGCGCAGGCCGCGGACGGATCCCCGTGTCGTGGTCACGACGGGGTCGGTGCGATGGTTCACGGAAGTGCCTTTCTCCGGGGCTCAGCCCTGTTCGGCGTGCGGGGCGAAGGGGGCCCAGCCCTTGACGGCGAAGTTGCCGGCGTCGCGCGCGACATGTGCGGCGCCGTGGCCACCCAGGTGCGCGGGAATGACGAGGGCGTTGTTGTCGGCCGCCCAGCCCAGCACCTTGCGGCGGGTGACGCGCGCCTGAGCGGGGTCCTCGCAGAAGCAGCTGTTGGCGTCCGGTTCGACGACCTGCACCGGGCTGTGCAGCAGGTCACCGACGAATACCGCGCGGTCCGTCCCGGAGACGAGGGTCAGTACGGAGGAGCCGGGGGTGTGTCCGGGGGCGGATTCCAGGTGCAGGGCGGTGTCGATCCGGTGGCTGTCCTCCCACAGGAGGGTCTGGCCGGCCCGGTGCACCGGGACGACGCTGTCCTCGAACACGTTCTGGTTGCCGCGGCCCAATACGGACGTGTGGCCGTTCTCCGGGTTCCAGAAGTCGAAGTCGTCCTTCGGCATCAGGTAGGTGGCGTTGGGAAAGGTGGGGACCCAGCTCCGCCCGTCGAGACGGGTGTTCCAGCCGACGTGATCGATGTGAAGGTGGGTGTTGATGACGATGTCCACGTCCTCGGGGCGGACTCCGGCGTCGGCGAGGTTGTCCAGGAACCCGGTGTTCATCCGGCTCCACACCGGGGCGTACGGACGCTCCTTGTGATTGCCCACGCCCGTGTCGACAAGGATGGTTTTCCCCTCGCTGCGCAGCAGCCAGGTCTGGATCGCCGAGTTGACGATCCGGGTCTCTTCGGCCAGGAAGTCCGGAACGAGCATGGCGCGGTGTTCTTCCCATGCCTTCGCCGGGCTGTCCGGAAAGAACGTCTCGGGAGTCATGTCCACAGGACCGAAATACTCCCGGACGCGGGTGAGTGTGACGTCGCCCAGGGTGATGGTGTTCAGGTTCACGGCCGGTCTCCCATGCGTTGTTCGTCGAGTCCGTCCGGCAGGACGGTGATCGGTGGCGGGTCGGGTCGGAGCGCGCCCGGCGTCAGGGGCTGGCGAGGTCGCCCTGCTCGGCGGTCCAGCGGGCCAGGGCGAGGAGGGTGTGCTCGACGCTGGTGACCGTGTGGGCACGCAGGGCGTCGAGGTCGCCGCGCGTGCTGCCGAGCACCGGGTCCAGCCGCAGGAGCTGCCAGGACTGCTCCACGACGGTTCCGGCGCCGTCGGCGCGAAAGGTCCAGCGCCATCGGACGATGCCGTCGACGACGAAGGCGAAGACGCTGCCGGGCAGGCTCTCGACGACCTGGGAGCGGCTGCTCCACTCGCGCTCGCCCCTGCGGTTGCGTCCCCGGAAGTGGGCGCCGGGCCAGGGGCCGTCACCGTCGTCGTAGGCGACGTCATGAGCGCTGGGGCTCCAGGTGCTGATCATCGACACATCGCTGATCAGTTCGAACACGGCCGCTGGGCCGGCGTGGACCCAGGTGGTACGGGTGAGCGTGTACTCGGCCGCGTCGGGCATGGCCGTGGAGTCGCTCCGGCGGAGGGCGTTGGGCAAGGGATGCTCCTGGATCGGACGGCCGGCGGACAGTCGGCCTCGACGGGCCGACGGTGCGGGACCCATGTCAGCGGCATCGCGGCGGCCGAGCCAGACCGGGCTGTGCCTATCCCTGGCGGGGTCAGGCTCCCGGCTCGCGGAGCCCACATACTGGAGTTCATGAGCGGACAGCGAGAACTCGGGGACTTCCTGCAGACCCGGCGGGCTCAGCTGCGTCCCGAGGACGTCGGGCTGCCCGACTACGGGGACCGGCGCCGGGTGCCCGGCCTGCGGCGTGAGGAACTGGCGCTGCTGGCCGGTGTGAGTTCCTCGTACTACACACGTCTGGAGCAGGGCCAGTCCGTGGGCGCGTCAGCGGAGGTCCTCGACGCCATCGGCCGGGCGCTGCACCTGGACGGGGCCGAGCAGCGTCACCTCCACGACCTGGCCGGCAGCGTCAAGCGCCGTGCGGCTCCCGGCCGTCCGCCCGTCGAGCGGGTCGACGCGTCGGTCCTGAACCTGCTGGAGGCTTTCGGTGACGTTCCCGCTCTCGTCAGCGGGCGGCGCAGCGACGTACTGGCGTGGAATCGGATGGGCCATGCCCTGTTCGCGTCCCACGTCGACCCGGGCGGCCCCGCGGATCCCGCCAACCGTCCCAATCTGGCCCGCCTGATCTTTCTCGACCCGCACACCCGCGCGCTCTACGCCGACTGGCCGAGCAAGGCCAGGGCCGTTGTCGAGAACCTCCGTATGACAGCCGGCCGGCACCCCGACGACGCGCCGCTCGCCGCGCTCGTCGGTGAACTGACCATGCGAAGCACGGAGTTCGCGGCCCTGTGGGCCGATCACCGGGTCAGCCCCTGCGACTCGGCGGTGTTCGAGATGCGCCACCCGCTGGTCGGCAGCCTCACCGTGACGCAGCAGAGCCTGCGGCCCCCGCAGGACGAGGAGCGGCACATCGTGCTCGCCGTCGCCGAACCCGGCTCCCCGTCGCAGGCCGCACTGCATCTGCTCGCCCGGGCGACCGCCCCGGCGACCCGTCGGGAGCATCCCGCGGACCGCGTCTGAGGCTCGGCGCGGCCGGGTCCGCCGGGCCAGGGCGTGTTGCGAAAGTCCCGCCCGGAGTCCGGCCGTCCGATCGCGACCGGTCCGCGCCTTGACACACCGTCGCTTTGCCCAATTCACAGCCGCCTGACAGGTGATCTCCCTACGGTGCCGTGTCCATGACAGACAACAGCGAACCCCGCATCCGGCGCCGCACCGTACTGCTCGGGACCGGCGCCACGGCCGCCGCGCTCGCCGTCGGCGCCGCCGGCGCCAAAGAGCCGACGGCCGCGCAGAACGAGACCGACCGCACGACGCCCGTCGCCGCCGCGGCCGTCTGCACGCTCACCAAGGAGCTGACGGAAGGCCCGTACTACCTCGACGGCGCACTCGTCCGCGCCGACCTCACCGAGGGCAAACCGGGCATCCCGTTCCAGCTGGCCCTCACCGTCGTGGACGACAGCACCTGCGCGCCGCTGAACCGGGCGCTCGTGGAGCTGTGGCACAGCGACGCGCTCGGCGAGTACTCCGGCTTCGTCGGCAACAACGGACACCAGGAGCCCGACAACGGCACCTTCCTCCGGGGCGGCGTGCTGACCGGCAGCGACGGCATCGCCCGTATCACGACGATCTATCCGGGCTGGTACCGGGGCCGGTGCATACACATCCACGTCAAGGTGCACACGAACGTCACACTGACCTCCGACGGCTCCTTCCGCGGCGGGCAGGAGCTGCACACCGGCCAGCTGTTCGTGGACGAGGCGATCACCACGGCCGTCGCCCGTGTCTCGCCGTACTCGACCAACACCGTGTCCCGCACCACGCTCGCGCAGGACGGCATCTACGGCAACGGAGGCGCCGCCGCGGGTCTCATGACCGTGACCGGCTCCGCCACCGCCGGGTACACCGGCAGCCTGACCCTCGGTATCGACCAGGGCTGACACCCTCGGTCAGGGCGTCGGCGCCCCCGGTGGACGCCGACGCCCGCCCGCGACCTCCTCCGACAGGAAGGCGGCCAGGCGCCGTACCCCCTCCTCGATCCGTTCGGGATCGAGGTAGCTGCACGAGAGCCGAAGCTGGTGATCGCCCGCCTGATCCAGGTAGAACTGCCGCATCGGAGTCCACAGCACACCGTATGCGGCCGCGGAGACCTCCAGCAGAGCGGCATCCGCGGGGACGGGCAGCCACACCCGGACGAAGAACCCACCGCTGGGGCGGCTCCAGCGGATTCCGGGATGCGATCCGTCTCCCAGATGCCGGTCCAGCGCGTCGACCAGGCAGGTCAGATTCCGTTGGTAGATCTCGGACTTGCGACGGCTCAACTCGATCAGAGAGCCTCCGTGTTCCAGCAGCATCCCGCCGATCACGGCCTGGCACAGCGGGGACGTGTTCACGGTGACCATGCCCTTCACGGCGGCCAGCTCGTCCGCGAGCAGTGTTTCGCCGCGAGGCGAGCCGATCGGCTGGTCGGCGATCACATAGCCGACCCTGGCTCCCGGAAAGGCGACCTTGGCGAACGTGCCGATATGCACCACACACCGAGCGGTGTCGAGCGCCTTGAGCGGAGGCAGTTCCGATCCGGCCGCCGCCGTGAACCCGTAGGCGTTGTCCTCCATGACGAGGAAGCCCTCGCGCTCCGCGAGGCCGAGCAGTCTCCGACGGCAGCCGAGCGACATGCGTGCCGCACCAGGATTGGAGAAATCGGGTGCGACGTACAGCGCGCGGACCGGCCGGCCGGCCTCCCTGGCAGAACGACACGCCCGCTCCAGGCCGTCGAGATCGATACCGGCGGCCGTCTCGTCGACCGGAACCACATCGATGTCCAGGAGCCGGGCCGCCCCGATGATGCCCACGAAGCACGGATTGGCCACCGCGAGCACGCCCTCGGCCGAGCGGAACAGCGCACGCAGCACGAGCAGCATCGCCTCCTGGGCACCGACCGTGATGACGAGCGAGTTCGCGGGGGCATTGATGCCGTGGTCCCGGCGCACGGCGTCGGCGACGATGTCGTTGATGATGCCGCCGCTCGGCCCGTACTCGAAAAGCAGTCGACGTGCCTGCCCCGGACTCCGTCCCTTGCGGACGAGATGATCGAGGAATCCGCTGACGTACCGTTCGGTGTCGATGTCCTGGAGCGTGTCCGGATGCGGCGCGCCGGGTGCGAACGATATCGCTTCCGGATAGCGGCTCATCACCTCGTTCAGGAATCCGATCGAGCCGATGACCGGATCCCGCAACGAGCTGTGCAACGAGGAGGGATCCAGCCTCATCCGCCTGCCCTCCCCCTCCCCGCGAGAAGATGAGCGCCGCCTGCTTCCCGCGCCGCGCGCCGCCGTTCGCGTTCCTGCCAGCGCCGTTCGACCTTGGCCAGAACGTCCGGGGCGTAGACGCGTTCGGCCTGTACGACGGCGAACTCGGCGAGGTAGGCGCGGTACAGGTCGAGAGGTTCCTCGGCGACGGTGAGCATGTGGCGATTGGCCGGGACCGCGGGCGCGCGAAGCGCTTCGACGGCCCTGTCGACGGCGCCGTCCATGTCCTCGGCAGCCACCACGGCGTCGCACACGGAGCGGGCCTCCGGCTCCGTCGCGGCGATCCGGCGTCCGCCGAGCACCACCTGACGGGCCAGCCGGGCCCCGGTGAGCCGGGTGAGCCGGAGATTGCCCAGGCCGGGCACGATGCCCTCTTCCGCCGCGGGCAGGGCGAGGTAGGCGTTCTCCGCGATGATGACGTGGTCGAGGACCAGCAGGAGCTGCATACCGCCGCCGATCGCGAAGGTGTCGACGGCGCCGATCCACGGCTTGCCGGCGCTCCGTTCGCACCGGTCACCGGACGACGGGGCGGGGAGCAGGCCGCGCAGCATCTTGTTGACGTAGCCGAGCTCGCGGCCCAGGAGGAAGTCGACGAAGGAGATCCGCCCGTCGCGCAGGCCGGTCAGGTCGACCCCGGCGCTGAAGACGCGCCGGCCCCGGTACTTGGGGTGATCGACAGTGCCGCCGCGCACCACACCGACCTTGACCGCGTCGTCGAGCAGGACCAGGTCGACAGCGGTCTCCAGGTCCGCGATCAGCCGGTCGTCCTCCGCGTTCAGCCGGTCGGCGTTGCGGAACTCGATATGACCGGCGACGCCCCGGCGTTCGAGGTGCACGGTGTCCAGCTCGATCCGGCCAGCGGTGCGGAAGCCGTCGAGCAGCGTGAGGGCGCGTGGGGTGGGCCCGAGCATCGTCTCGACGAGGTGCCGCCCTGCGGTGGGCGAGCGCAGCACCGCACCGCAGAAAATGCCCTGGTCGATCTCCCGGCCCTCCTTCTCCGCCTGGACGAAGCGGCGCTCGGCCGCCATCTGGGCACGGGTCGGCACCAGGCCGGGGAACCGGTCGGCGGCCTCGTGGACGAGGTCGGCCAGGCGTACGGGACGGGTCAGGCCGTCGGTGAGCACCCCGTAAACGGTCTCGGTGTGCCGGGCGAGGAAGGCCCGGCGGGCCCGGCGGGCGCGCCCGTGGACCGCGGCGGCGCGGCCCCGGTCGTCGAAAGTGCGGTCGGGAACGGGGGGCAGCGCCGCGAGCCGCCGCTCCGTGCCGGCGATGTACTCGGCCAGGCGGCGGGCGTCCGTATCGACGCCGCCGGTCGGCTCGGGTACGGGATCGAGGGCGGCGCCGCTGGGCGCGCCGGCGCTCATCCGGCCGCCCCGGCGCGGCCCGCCGCCGTCCCGGCCGAGGCGCCGGGCGCACTGCTTCGCAGGCGGCGCAACTCGCGGTCGCAGGCGGCGAGATGCGCGCCCAAGGCGTCCTGGTACTCGGCGGAAGCGGCCTCCTCCAGCAACCGGCGGCGGATCGCGGCCTCACCGTCGGACAGCCCGCCGCGCGCCAGGGCCGCCTTACGGACGGCTTCGGTCACGTCGTTGCCGACCTCGTCGATGACGCCGAGTTCGATGGCGTCGGGGAGGGCGATGTCGGTGGCCCACAGCACGAGGCGACGGGCACGGGCCGGACCGACGTGCCGGACGAGCCGGTAGAGGGTCATACCGGGCCAGAACTGCCCGTGGTTGACCGGGAGTACGAGCTTCAGGTCGGGGGTGCCGATCCGGAAGTCGGCGGCCAGCAGCAGGTCGAGGACGGGGCCGCCGCACGTGCCCTGGGCCACGGCGATGGTGACGTTGTCGAGGCGTTCCAGGCGACGGACGGCGCGTTCCCAGCGGTTGACCTCGTGGATGGAGACGTCGCCGGGCCATTCGCCGGCCCCGGGCGGCGACGGCGCGAACCGGAGGGCGACGGCCGTCCGTTGCCGCTGGTCCTCGGCCTCCTCGCACACGGCGTTCAGCGCCGCGGTCAACTCGGGCAGCGGGCCGCCGCCGTCCAGCCGGGCCAGGGTGCCCAGGCCGTCGGGCAGCGGGGTCCGGTCGGGCTCGGTCCTCATGTCGGCACACCTTTCTTCCGTCACCAGCCCACCAGGGCCGTCTCGATGGTCGACCCGGGTCCCATCGTCATCAGCACCCCGAGGTCACCGGGTACCGCGACCCCCTCGTCACGCAGCCGCTCGTAGGAGAACAGGAACGAGGCGCTGGAGAGGTTGCCGTGGTCGCGCAGGACCCCGGTGGTGTGCCGCACGTCGTACCGGGACAGCCCGAGGTTCACGCGGACCGAGTCGACGACTTTCTTTCCGCCGGAGTGCACCACCCAGTGGGCGATGTCGCCGACGCGCAGTCCGGTGCCGTCCAGGAGCCGCGCCACGGCTGTCCGCGCGTTGGCCCCCACGACGTAGGGGACCTCGGGGTCGAGGTAGAAGCTGAACTTGCCGTGCCCGTCGTCCCAGTCGTAGCGCATCGCGTCGACCGCCTCGGGGATGATGTGGCTGGTGAACCGCAGCAGAGCCGGGTCCGGCGGGGGCTCCCGCGGAGCGGCGCGGACCGCGACGGCCGCGGCGCCGTCGCCGAACAGGCTGTTGACCACCGAGGAGCGCATGGTGCCGTCGAAGACGTAGGCGGCGGAGCAGACCTCGACGCACACCATCAGGGCGAGCTCGTTCGGATGGCCGGCGGCCCAGCCGACGACGGCGTTGAGGGCGTTCAGCCCGGCGTTGCAGCCCATGCCGACGACGTCCAGGCGCTGGCAGGACTGTTCGATCCCCAGGTCCTTGATGAGCAGCGCGGAGAATCCGGGGGTGAGCAGTCCGGTGGAGGTGACGCAGCAGAGGTACCGGATGTCGCCGGGCACGGCGCCCGCGTCCTTCAGGCAGCGTCCGACGGCCTCGCCGCCCATCCGCAGTCCGCTCGCGGCGTGTTTGCGCAGCAGGTCGCCCTGGGACTCGACGGCGGGGAGCCCGTCGGGGCCGGTCGGGGGCAGGGTGAGGTTGCGGCGTTCGATGGCACCGCCGAGGAAGACGGAGCGGATCCGCCGGTCGGTGATGCCGAAGGTGTCGAGGACTTCCTCTTGTGTGTAGGAGGTCGCCGGCACGGCGGTGCCGACGCCGGCGATACCCGGGGCACCGGAGCCCGTCCGCTCCGGAGGGATTTCCGGAGCCGAGGCCGCCGGTTGCTGCGTTGCGCGCACGTTTCTCCTCCGTATGACACGTGACCGGTCCGGCCGAACCGGTCGCGGATTCCGGGCAAGCCTCGTCGGCCTGGACGGCGCCTCGACATGAACGTGATGCTCCAGAAAATCTCCGTGAGCGGCACCAGTGCTTGCCGCAGTTACGGGAGGCCGAACGTCCGTGACAGCCACGGGCGTCGTCACCCCGGCGTCTGCCGCCGGCACCCCGGGCCGGCGACCCGCGCGCCCAGACGGAGGCGCCGCCCGCCCGCGACGAAACCACCCCAAGGGGCAGCACACTTACGGCATTTCCCGAATAAAGGGGAGCATTTCACGGCCGCATGCGGGCAGGATTCGGGCAGCGATGAAAACAGAACGGGCTTGGGCCGTGCGTTCAATCATGATTAGATGCAGTCGCGGCGTGATTGGCATGGGACGCCAAACCGCTGACGGGGGCAGCTACCGCACGGTCACGAAAGTGACATCGAGGTCCGGAACCCGAAAGGAGAGCTCCGGTTTGCGTCTTACCCACGTGAATGAGCTCATCAGCGGCCTCTCATCTCCCGGCGCGGGAAAGGCGTACGTGCCGTGGATGTCGACCGGTCACAAGCCCTGGCGTCCCACAGCAAGAGGCACGAGAAAGTACCGGCCTCTCCTTCACCTGTCACTCCCCTGAGCCGATAACCGACCCGCGCCGCGGCGCGTCATCACGGCACGACAGCGACGACAGCGTCGCCCCGAAGCCGCCCGGCGGAACGTCACACGCAGGATTTCATCCGTCACGCCCCTCTTCCCCCCTCCATTTTTCCCGGAAGGTAATCCCTGGCGCTGGGACGCGCCCCGGAAATCACTTCCGACGGCAAGCACCACTGCGTTCGTTCGCGGGTGATCCAGCCTCATTCGCGCACTACAGCCGTATGTCATCGTCGCGAAATCCTTCAGTCACAGCGGATGTGCCCCCCATGGCCCGCGGCGACGTCAACGCAAGGCAGCACTTACGGAGAGGTGCCGGAATTGACCTCAGAATCCCCCCACACCACTATTTCCTGCGACATGTGCGGCAAGCACATGCACAAGAGAAACCCCGAAAGCGCGACACCGCCGCGCTCCCGGTACTGCTCGAACGCCTGCCGACAGCGTTCCTATCGGCAGCGGCAGAAAGCCGGCGGGATGGGCACGGCGGTCGGCGGCGGCCCCCTGACCCAGTTGAGCAGCTTCGTCGGCAGGACCGACGAGATGGTGGAGCTGAGCCGGTTGCTCCGCACCGTACGACTGCTGACGCTGACGGGACCCGCCGGGGTGGGCAAGACGCGCCTGGCCCTGGAACTGGCCGGTCAGGAGCAACGCAGCAGGCACTGCGAAGTCGTCGTCGTGAAGCTGGCGGCACTGACCCACATCGACGAGATACGGCGGCGGATCCTGATCGCCGCCGGCGAGCCGGCCGAGGACGGTGCTCCGGGCGCACCGCGGGCGGCCCCGTACACGAACGAGGGAGACCGCCTTCTGGTGCTCGACGACTGCGAGCACGTCCTGGACGAGTGCGGGTTGGTGCTCAGCGAACTGCTGCCGCGACACCCGTGTCTGTGGGTCGTCGCCACCAGCCGTGAACCGCTGCGTCTCCCGGGGGAGGCGATATTCTCGCTCTCCGGTCTGGCACTGCCCGATATGAACAGCGATTCGTTCTTCGCGGAGTGTCTGCGGTCGGACGCCGTGCTGCTGTTCCTGGACCGGGCGCGAGCCGTGGTGCACGATTTCCAGCTCACCCAGGAGAACGCCAGGCACGTCGGCGAGATCTGTATCCGGCTGGACGGCCTGCCGCTCCCCATCGAGATGGCCGCCCGGCTGATAAAGATGTTTCCGTCGGTCGAGGTCAGGGCCCGCCTGGACGACCGCCTGTCCCTGCTGACCAACGGATGGCGCCTGGCGGACCAACGGCACCAGAGCCTGCGGGCCTCCCTCCAGTGGGGCTACGACCTGCTGAATCCGGCCGAACGGTCGCTGCTGCGGAGACTGTCCGTCATACCGGGCGGGTTCGGGCTCGACACGGCTGCCGCGGTGGCCGCCGAGGACGACGCGGCGAAACCGGGCACGTCCGAACTGCTGATCGCCCTGTCGGCCAAGTCCGTCATCACCCCGTACACCGATCAGGACGGCCTGGCCCGGTTCCGGCTGCTGGAGTCGATGCGAAGTTTCGGTCACGAACGGCTGGTCGCCGAAGGCGAGGACACCGAGACGTACGGGCGGCTGGTGACCTGGCTGACACGGTTGTCGGAACCGCTCCACCGGGACATCTTCATCCAGCCCGCGGTGCTCCGGCGTCTGGAGGAGGAACACGGCAACCTCACCCATGCCCTCCGCCGGCTGATGACCGGCACGGACGAGCGCCAACTGCTCCTGGTCGGCGCCCTGGCCACGGTGGAGCTGGCACGGGGATCCGCTGGCGACACGCTGACGCTGGTCTCGCACGTCCTGGACCGCGGCATCGAGTCGCCGTCCTACCGGAGCGTCGCCCTGGCGTGTGCGGCCGCGCTGGCGGGACGGCAGGCGGACTACGGCGCGGCCCTGCGCTACGCCTCGCAGGCCGTGGAGCTGGAACGCGACAACAACCGCGATCCGTTCCTCAGCCGTCTCCTGCTGCTGCGCAGCGCGCTCCACGAGACACACGGCGACCAGGGCAGTGCTGTGGCGGACCTGTGGGAGTGCCTGAAGATCGGCCACCGGCTGCGCAGCGAGACCCTGACGGCCCTCTGCCGGGCCGGTCTCGCCCGGTACCAGCTGCTGAACGGTGAGGTGGGCCGGGCCGAGCAGGTGATCGAGGAGGTGCTGCCCCTTCTGCGGACGAACGTGTCGCCGCGGTGGCTGCACGCGAGTCTCGTCACGGCGGGCGCGCTCGCTCTCGAGAAGGACGACCTGCCGACGGCGGAGGCGTACTTCGCCGAGTCGTCACGTACTCCCGCGGTGCACACGCGCGGTCCGGTCGACTCGTTCCAGGGACTGGCCATCGTCGCCGCCCGCGCCTACCGGTTCGAGAAGGTACTTCAGCTCATCGGGGCGGCCGAGCGGATCGGCCCGCGTTCCTCGTGGGGTGGCGCGTGGTGGCAGGAGCGGGTGGACGCGGCACGGTCCGCGGCGCTGAGGGCCCTGCCGGCCGGCCGGGCGAGCGCCTCGCTCGAAGCCGGACGCGCGATGCGGCCGAACCATGTCCTGGCCTTCGCCCTCGGCTCCCAGGCGACCAGCACGGCCGTGCAAGCGGCCGACAGCCTGCTGAGCAAGCGGGAACGGGACGTGACCACGCTGGTGGTCGAAGGGCTGACCAACCGGCAGATCGCCGCCCGTATCCATGTGTCGGTGCGCACCGTCGAGACACACATCCGCCACATCAGGACCACCCTGGGCCTGCGCTCGCGTGCGCATATCGCGGCGTGGGCCGTGGAGCAGCGAACGGCGACCGCGCACCGCACCGTACTGTCCCCCCGGGGCCTGGGGCCGCTGGCCGACGGCGGTGCGCTCGTGTAGATGCCGGCAGTAGGTGCGGCCCGGTCCTCCCGATCGCGTGACCCGCGGGGCGGGCGAAGAGGCGGACGACCGCACCGTTGGTCCTGACCCTCGCGGGGGCCGCACAGGTGTGGCCCCCGCTCGGCCCCCGCCGCACCGGCGGGGGCGTACGCCCGCGGTCACTCCGGGACGGTCACCACGTCCATCAGCCGCACGGCGGCGTCCAGGGTCTCCTCTACCTCGCGGACCGAGCCGCCGCCCGCGATCACGTGGCCGAGCCGGTCGTAGGCGTCGCGCGGCGGCCGGACCGCACGGCCCGGGGACCCGGTGGTCACCACACGTTCGACTCCGGGCACCCGCTCCGCCTCCGCGGTTCCCGTGATGGCCACGAGGCGTCCCGCCCGCCGCGCGGTCAGGAACCTGATGCCCGTGTGCCGGGTCCGGTCCGGGAGCAGCCGGACGGGGTAGCCGGCCGCGGCCCGCACCTGCTGCTCCAGAAGGTCGATCCCGGTCGCCGCGCGCACGAGTTCGGGGATCATGCCGCCGGCGAGCCTGCCGTTGATCTCGATGACCGCGGGACCCGTGTCCGTCATCCTGATCTCGACGTGTGCAGGACCCCGGTCGAAGCCCACGGCCTTGAGCGCCTGGCGGGCGGCCTCGGCGAGTTCGCCGGAGGCGGCCTCCGGCAGCTCGGCGGGGAAGACATGGCCGGTCTCGACGAAGTACGGCAGCGCGCTGACGGTGCGCTGGGTCACCCCTACGCAGGTCGCCTCCCCGTGGTCGCAGAACATCTCCACGCTGTATTCGGGCCCGCGGGCGTACTCCTCCACCAGGACCTTGCGGGCGGTGGCCTGTCCGCGGACGTTCTCGGTGACGGCCAGGACGCGTGCGGCGTGCTCCGCGGCCGTGGCGGCGTCGGCGCACCACAGCACGTCCTGGGACCCCGATCCGCCCACGGGCTTGACCACGCACGGCAGACCTACGGAGGCGACGGCGCCGGCGATGTCGGCGCGGTCGCCGATCACTTCGAACGCCGGCTGCGGCACTCCCGCGTCCCTCAGCGCCACGCGGGTCAGCGACTTGTCGCGGCAGACCGTCATCGTCTCCGGGGCGTGACCCGGCAGGCCGAGCGCGGCGGCCAGCCGTGCGGTGTGTTCCAGATAGAAGTCACTGGTCGTGGTGAGCCCCGCGACGGTCCGCTCCCCGGTCGCCTCCCGAACCGCCCGGAGGACGTCCGCGTCGCTCTCGGTGTCGCAGGTGACCGTCCGGCAGCCGGTGCCGTCGAGGCCGGCGTAGCGCGCCGGGTCCTTGGCCAGCAGGACCGGCTCGAAGCCGAGCCGCACCGCGGTGCGCAGCGCGAGCATGCCGGTCCCTGTCGTGTTCGACTCCAGAAAGGCCAGGACGGGGCGGTTCCCGCGCGGGATCGAGGCGAACGACCAACGGGTGACCGTCGTGCCGTAGGGGACCTCGGCAGGCCGGGCGGCGACGGGGCCGGCGGGCCGGTGGCGGTAGACGCTGTCGACGTAGCGGTCGCCGCGGTCCGGCAGGATTCCCACCAGGCGGGTGCCGGGCGACGCCTCGGCGGCGAGGTGGGTC
This sequence comes from Streptomyces sp. NBC_01429, assembly GCF_036231945.1. NCBI lineage: Bacteria > Bacillati > Actinomycetota > Actinomycetes > Kitasatosporales > Streptomycetaceae > Streptomyces > Streptomyces sp. NBC_01429. Next base: position 637,560 of record NZ_CP109599.1, read on the forward strand.
AGGATCCGGTACACCGACCCGGAGGTGTTCCCGGCGAATATCTGCTGTTCCCGGGCGAGTTGCCGGGTGGCGTCGAATGCCTCGTCGTCCGAGAGCCAGTGCACCTCGTCGAGGAGGCGGTAGTCGATGTTGTCCGGGTACAGGCTGTTGCCCAGTCCGCTCTGTTTGCGGGCCGGTACGTCGGGCTGGCCGAAGAGCATGCTGCCGACGCAGTCGACACCGACCACCTTCAGGTCGGGCAGCCGCTCCAGCAGCGCCGCCGAGGTGCCGCACAGGGAGCCGCCGCTGCCGACGGAGCCGACCACGACGTCCGCCGTTCCCAGGTCGTCGATCAGTTCGCCGGCCAGCGTGCGGTACGCGGCCGGGTTCTGCGGGTTGTTGTACTGCTGGGGCCAGTAGGCGCCGGGCATGCCGCTCATCAGCTCCGCGAGCCGCTCCAGCCGGGCGCCCTGCCACCCCTGCCCGGTCATCGCCTCCACCACGTGGACCACGCACCCGAGGGCCTCCAGTTTGGCGAGGGTGATCGGGTCTATGCGGGGGTCCGTGACGATGTGTACGGCGTGCCCCAGGTAGGTGCCGACGAGAGCGATTCCCAGCGCCATCGTGCCGGAGGAGCTCTCCACGATGGGTGCGCCTTCCGCGAGCGCACCGGACCGGCGGGCTTCGAGGATCATCTGCCGGGCGACGCGGTCCTTCATGGCGTAGGGGTTCAGCAGCTCCAGCTTGGCGTAGACCTCGACCCCCTCGGCGGCGTCCACCCGCAGCCGTACGACCGGGGTGTTGCCTATCGCGTCGACGACGGTGTCACAACGCATGCGCGCTCCCTGGTGACGTGAACGAACGGAAGACGGTGGTGGTGCCGGGCAGCCGCGAGCATGCCGCCGAGGCGGCGAGCAGCTTGTGCCGGTGGTCGGGGTCGGCGGCGTCGAGCAGGAGGCCGAGCATGGTGCCGCTGTGGGTGCAGACCACGCCCAGAGCGCCGGTCTCGTCGCGGGCCCTGATCATGGCGTCGAGGTTCCGTTTGGGAGCCAGCCGCTGGCTGAGGACCGCGCTGCGTGTGGCGATCGCGCCCACCCGGGCGAGGTCACCCTGCTCGACGGCCGTGGCGAGGTCCCGCACCAGGCGCTCGTACTCGTGCTTCTGGGCGGCCGTGCGGCGGTGGCGGCGCTGGTTGAAGGCCACCGTGTCGAGGTGACCGCCCTCGTCGACGGCCACCACCGTGGCCGGGGGCAGAGTGCCGAGCGACGCGCGCAGCCGGACCGTCCGGTGTTCGAACACCACGATGCCCGGGTGCATCACCCCGTCCGTGGGCTCGATCGGGCGCAGCCAGCCCTCGACGGCAGCGGGCGAGGTGTCCACGCCGAGCACCGCCCCCACGGCCCTGACCGTGGCGACCAGGTCGGCGGAGGAACTGGAGAGCCCCTTCCCCACGGCCAGGCCGCTGTCGAGGACCAGCGAGCCGCCGCCGGCCCCTTGGGCGTCGAGCATGGCTCGTGCCACGCGCAGCGACTTGGTCTTGTGGGAGGGGAAGACGCTCAGCGGGCCGTCGCGGTCGTACCGGAACCACGCCCGGGTGCCGCGGGTGATCGGGAACGTGACGAGGAAGTCGACCCCGTCGGAGAACACCCCTTGCAGCAGTTCGCCGAAGGTTCCGCGGGCGGTGCCGACGCCCTCGCGCAGGTCCACGCCCGGCCGGCGGGTGACCAGCGCCGGCTCCCTCATGACCGCCGCTCGGCCGTCGCCAGCAGGTCGTCCCGTCGGCGGGCGGCATCGGCGGACCGCCGTTCGCGCAGCGACCACTCGTCGGTGAGCCTCGCGAGTTCGCCGTCCTGGCCGGCGAGCATCGCGCGCACCTCGTCGGGGTGGGACGAGCCGGCCGACCGCTTGGCCCGCAGTCCTTCGTCCACGTCGAAGGCGGCGACGAGGAGGGCGTCGGCGCGCGCGACCTCGTAATCCTCGTCGGCGCAGAGCGCGGCCAGCAGGGCGCCGTCCGGTTCGGCGGGCCTCAGCCCCTTCTCCAGGGCGCGCTTGATGTACCGCCCGGAGATCACCTGGGCCGTCCGCCAGGGGATGCCGCACTCCAGCGTCAGCCGGTTCGCGAGGGTGAATCCTCCCAGATACTCCCCCGCGCACGCCTCGCGCATCCGGTCCGCCGAGAAGCCCGCTCCGGCGATGACCGCCCGCGTCAGCCGCAGCACCGAGCGCATGGCGTCGAACTGGGTGCGCAGGTGGCCGCCCGCCTCCTTCGACACCTCCACGGTGTTGGTGTACGCGGTGTTGCGCTGCCCGGCGGCGAGGTCGGCCGCGCACCCGGTGACGTGGGCGCACCGGCCGCGGATGCGCTCCAGTACGGGGAAGTTGCGCTTCTGCGGCATGGCCGCCGAGATGCCCGACAGCTCGTCGGGCAGCTCCAGGAAGCCGAAGCCGCTGCCGCCCCAGGCCATCAGGTCGGTGGTGAAACGGCTCAGCGTCACCGCGTACCCGGCCAGGTCGCCGGCCATCGCCAGGGCCCAGCCGCGGGAGGCGACGGCCACCAGCGCGTGCGACTGGACGCCGGAGAAGCCGAGCAGTTCGGCCATGCGCGCGCGGTCCCAGGCGAGCTCCTGGCCGGCCATCGTGCCCGAGCCGAGCGGGCAGGCGTCGGCCTCGTCGTAGGTGTGCAGCATCCTGCGCAGCGTGACCGTGGTCTCGGCGGCGAGGGCCGCGAGGTGGAAGCCGGGGCTGATGATCTGCGCGGCCTGGGCGTGGGTGTATCCCGGCATGGGCACGTCGGCGTACCGGGCGGCGAGCGAGGTGACCGCACGGCCCAACGACAGCAGGTCGGCGGCGACGGCGGTCAGGTTCTCGCGGGCGGACATCAACTGGGCGCAGACCTGGAGGTCGTTGCGGCTGCGGTCCACGTGCCACGCGGGAAACGGCGGGACGGGGCCGGACAGGACGTGCCGCTCGACAGCGAAGGAGATGTCCGACATGTTCTCCTTCGGATCGGCGCGAACGGCGTCCGGGGTGAGCGAGTCGAGCCGGGCCCCGATTCCGGCCGCCCCCGCGGCGTCCACCAGTCCCATCCGCGCGTACTCCAGCAGCAGGACCTTCTCGATGGCCAGATAGTGTCCGAGGAGGTGCTCCACCTCGTAGGCGAACTGCGGGGCGAGCACCTCCTCGTGCCAGATGCCGCTCGGTACGCCGTCGATCCTGCCCGTCACCGCCATGTCGTCCTCCTCGGGCGCTTGCGTTCGAGTTCGGTGGCGAGACCGGCCACCGTCGGGTCGGCGAAGAACCTCCGGATGCTCAGCTCGGCGTCGTGGTCAGCCGCGAGGCGCGACAGCATGCGCAGGGCCTGCACCGAGTGACCGCCCAGGTGGAAGAAGTCGTCGTGGACGTCGGTCACCGCGGTGCCGAGGACGGCGCGCCACGCGTCGGCGACCAGCTTCGCCGTCGCGGTGCGCGGCTCGCCGCCCGTGGCCGTCCGGGCGGGGCGGGGCGCCCGGGTGTCGCCCATTCGGGGCGCGACCGGGAGAGACGGCAGGGGCATGTCCGCATCGGACAGTCCCGCGACGAGCAGCGCGAGGTAGTCGGCGAGCAGTGTGTCGGCGGTGCTCTTCTCGACGAGCGCCGCGTTGTACTCGATGCGGACCGTGTCGGCCGTGACCTCCAGCAGCAGGTCGTCCTCGCAGCCGCCGGAACCGGAGGGGGCCGCCCCCGGACCGCCGCCGGCGGGCACGTGGTTGAAGGCCAGTTGGTACAGCGGCGGCACCCCGGGCAGCCGTGGCACGGGCAGCAGTTCGACGAGGGTCTGGAAGGGGATGTCGTACCGCTCCTCGACATGGGCCGCCGCCCGTACCCGGCCGACCAGTTCGGCGAAGGCCGGAGTGCCGCTCACATCGACCCGGACCACCAGCATGTTGACGAACGTGCCGATCATCGGCAGCAGGTCGGCCTGGCGACGGCCCGTCACCGGCAGACCGACGACGATGTCCTCCTGCTCCGAGTGGCGGTGCAGCAGGGCCACGTAGGCGGCGAGGCAGAGCATGACGGGCTCGGTGCCGAGCCGCCGTGCCGAGCCCGGCAGCGACGCGGTGACCTCCGGGGGGAGGCAGGCCCGCACCTCGGCCCCCTGGAACGTCCTGGCCGCGGGCCGCGGTCGGTCGAGCGGCAGGCGGTGGACGGGTGGCAGCCCGGCCAGCCGCGTGCGCCAGTACGCGGCCAGCTCGGCGCGCCGTGGGGGCGACAGCCGGTCGCGCTCCCGCTGGGCGTAGCCGGTGTAGCTCAGGGGCAGTTCCGGCAGTTTCGGCTCCCGCCCCTGTTCGACGGCCGCGCAGATCTCGGTGAGCTCGACGTGGAGGTTGAACCGTGAGGCGGCGTCGTAGACGACGTGGTGGGCGGCGAAGACGACCGCCCATTGCGTCTCCCCGAGCGCGAGCAGCTCCGCGCGCCACAGCGGGGCCCGCTCCAGGTCGAAGGGCAGCCGCACCAGCTCCGCCCTGCGAGACCGCCGGACGTCCGCCTGCCGGGCGTCGTCCGCGCCGGTCAGGTCGGTGTGGCGCAGCTCCGGGTCGATCCGCGGGAGTACGTACTGCGTGAGCCGTCCGTCCACGATCCGCAGGGCGGTGCGCAGGGCCTCGTGGCGCCGCACCAGCAGGGCGAAGGCGCCCCGCAGGTCGGCCTCGGTCACCTCGGCGTGCACGACCAGCTCGTCCACGATCCGGTACGCCGACGCGTCGGGTGCCATCCGGTCGGCGAACCACACGCGTTCCTGTGCCGAGGACGCGGGGACGGCGCGCGGCGCGGCACCGGGGACCGGCTGCGGCTCGACGCTCGTCGCGCGCCCTGGTCCTGCCGTCATGGCGCGGGGCGGGGCGGGCGCGGCCGGAGTACGGAGCGGGCGCCGCTCACGCCTGCTCACCGCCGGTGTCCGGCCGGACGTGGCCGGGGATCCGCACCGCGTCCCCCATGACCACCACGATCTCGCGCTCTCCCTCGAACGGTTCGCGGCTGTGGGCCATCCGCAGGTTGTCGACGACGAGGACGTCCCCGCGTCGCCACGGCTCGCCGACCGTGAACCGGTCGTACACGGCGTTGACGGCCTCCACGGTGGCGCCGTCGATGGCCGTGCCGTCACCCACCGCGGTGTCGAACGGCAGGCCCTGCGGCCCGTAGACGTCGGTGAGGTACTCGCGGACGGCCGGGTCCATCGTCAGCCCGTTGAGGAAGGCGATCTGGTTGAACCATCCGGGCACGCCCGTCGTGGGATGGCGTACGACGGCGGCGCGCCGCTGCCGGGTGCGCAGCCGGTCCCCGGGCAGCCACTCGTGGCCGATGCCGGCGGCGGCGCAGTACGCGTCCACCTCGGCGCGGTCGTCGGTCCCGAACGCGTCCTGCCAGGCCATGCCCACCTCGTGGTACATGCGGGTCAGCAGCCAGCCGTGGCGCTCGAAGGGGGCGACGAGGCCGGGCGGCAGCGCCTTGAGGACCTGTTGGGAGTCCGCGACGCTGGTCCGGCCGCCCCGGTCGGGGGCCGTGAGGCAGCCGAGGACCAGGGTGCCGGGGACGTCGGCGGCGTAGCTCAGTTCATGGTGCATGCACATCGGTTCGTCCGACGGCCAGTGGCTGGAGGAGTAGAGCCCCGGGGAATGGGCGGTCCTCGGGGCGAAGCCCTCGCGTTCGGTCATCGCCGTGACCCCGAGTCCTTCCGCGACCGCGGCGACATCGGCGGCGGTGCGCACACCGAGGCCGCGCAGCAGCACGGCGCCGGACTCGGCGACGGCCGCACGGACGGCGGCGCGGTGGTCGGCGGCCCAGGCGGCGGGGCCCCGGTCGGGCCGTGCGGCGAGCACGCGGGGTACGGGCCGCGCCCCGGTGTCCGGCGCCGCGGCGGCCCTGCGGTCGAGCAGGGCGGCGACGTCCGCGACGGTGGGGGTGTCCCACAGGTCGGCGACGCTCACCCGCCGGTCCAGGGCGATCGACAGGCGGATCGCGGAGAGCGAGGTACCGCCGAGTTCGGTGAAGCGGGAGTCGCGTCCGATCCGCTCCGGCGGCACCTTGAGCACCTGTGCCCACAGGTCCGCGATCCTCCGCTCGGTCTCCGTGGTGAACTCCGTGTCCGGCACGTACGCGGTGGCGTCCCGCTGCCGCCGGGCGAGACCGGTCAGGGAGATCCTGTCGATCTTGCCGTTGCCGGACAGGGGCAGCTCGGGGGTGTGGTAGAGGCGCGGCGGGACCATGTACGCGGGCAGGGTCCTGGCGAGCGCCCTGGCGACCTGCTCCGCGTCCGGGGCGTCCGTTCCGGTGTAGTAGCCGACGAGCTGCGGCTCGGTGTCGGATCCGGCGACGACCACAGCGCCGTCCCGGACGCCGGAGACCTGGAGGAGCCGGTCCTCGACCTCGCCGATCTCGATCCTGAACCCGCTGATCTTGATCTGCGAGTCGCGCCGGCCCAGGTACTCGATCTCGCCGGTGGGCAGCCAGCGGCCGAAGTCGCCCGAGCGGTAGAGGCGCTCGGACGGCCGGTGGGGGTCGCGGCCGAAGACGGCCGCCGTGCGCTCCGGGTCGTTCACGTATCCGCGGCCCACGCAGACGCCGGCGATCACGATCTCACCCGGGAAACCCACCGGGAGGAGCTGGAGCCTCTCGTCCATGACGTAGACGCGCGCGTTGCGCACGGGGTCGCCGAGCGGCACGGAGCGGTGGGCGGGCAGGGCGCGCATGACACCGTGGTTGGAGTCGTCGCTGATCTCGGTGAGGCCGTAGCAGTTGACCAGTGGCACGGTGGGGAGGGCGTCGAACCAGCGGCGTACCAGATCCTTCTTCAGCGCCTCGCCGGTGACCGCCATGACGCGCAGACGGGGCAGCTCCCGGGGTTCCTCGGCCAGCGTGGCGAGGAGGAGTTCGAGGTACGTGGGCACCAACTGCGCCACGTGGACGCCGTGTTCGGCCAGGGCGTCGATGAACGTGCGCACGTCCATGATCACGTCCTGCTCGACGATGAGCGTCCGGCCGCCCATGAGGAGCCCGGAGACGAGCTGCCACAGCGAGATGTCGAAACACTGCGGCGCGGTCTGCGCCACCACGTCCCCCTCCTGGACGCCGAGGTCCTCGATCTTGGCGTAGAGGTGGTTGAGGAAGCCGTCGTGCTCGCACATGGCGCCCTTGGGCTCGCCGGTGGAGCCCGAGGTGAAGTAGATGTACGCGAGCTGGTCCCCCGCCACGGCGAGGTCCAGGTCGTGGCGCGGGCCGGCTCCCGCGAGAAGGTCCGCCACGTACAGGCGCCGGGTGTCCCGGCCGGCCGGCGCCGCCTCCAGCGCCTCCTCCAGCGGCGCGACGCCGTGGTCGGCGAGCACCCACACGCACTCCGCCCTGGTGAGCGTGTTCGCCATCCGCTCGGCGGGGAAGTGCGGTTCGAGGGGCAGATAGCAACCGCCCGCCTTGAAGACGGCGATGACGGCCGCGAGCCATTCCAGGGTGCGTTCCGTCACCACCGCCACGACGTCCTCGGCGCCCACCCCTTCCCGGTGCAGGGCCCAGGCGATGGCGTTGGCGTTCTCGTTCACCTCGCGGTAGGTCCAGCTCCGGCCGCCCTGGACGGCGGCCACCGCGTCGGGGTGACGGCGGGCCCGCTCCTCGAACAGCTCGTGGAAACGGCGCCCCGGCAGCGGCTTCACCGGACCGGAGCAGAAGGCGATCGTCGCCTCGGTCTCCGCCTCGGACAGCAGGCCGTGGCCGGTGTGCGGTTCGTCGGGGAACTCGGTGAGCGCGCGCAGCGCGACCCGCGCGTGGCCGGCCAGGCGCTCGGCGGGGAGGTGGGGCAGCCCGGTCGCGCTCTCCCAGGCGTCGTCGGCCTCCTTCCGCCCGCCCGGCGCGGCCACGCGCCGGATCAGGTCGCGCCAGGTGGCGTCGGGGGAAAGGACGGGTGCCCCGGTCGCGGCGGCCGCGACCTTCAGCCGGGCGGCGGCCTCGACCGTCCCGGCGCCGACGCCGCAGGCGCGGGCGAGGCCGGTGACGGCGCCGGCCGGCCCGGCGGACGGTTCCGGGGCAGGTGTGGCCCGCGCGTCGTCCGCCCCGCGAGAGGCTGTGTCCTGCATGGGGTTTCCTCCTCATCGATGACCCTGCGGCAGCTCGGTGCCCGTGCAAGGGAACGCACCCCGAACGGGGCTAATCGGTCTCGGCGCGGCCCAGCTCGTTCGCCACGATGTCCCAGACCTGCCGCGCGGCCTCGGGGTTCAGCAGCATCTCGCGGTGCGGGCGGTCGAGCGTGTGCTCCCGGACCTCGCCGGACACCGAGGGGCGCCACAGGTCGGCCTTCGCGTCCGCGTCACCGGAGATCAGCAGCAGGTCGCCGGCCGTCTTCCGCGTCCGGTGCGCCAGCAGGATCTTCGTGTTGTTGCGGACGATCCGGACGTACGCCTCGTGCTCCTCGCCGGTGAGAGCCTCGGCCACCGTGTTCTCCTGCTCGGCGAAGTCCGCCCGCACCTCGGTGGTGGGACGGCCGTCCAACGGGCTCGAATCCACCACGACCAGGGCCGCCACCTCTTCGCCGGCCTCCTCCAGCTGAGCGGCCATCTCCTGGACGACATGGCCGCCGAAGGACCAGCCCAGCAGGTGGTAAGGGCCGTTGGGCTGGACGGTACGGATCCGCGCGACGTAATCGGCGGCCATCCGCGCGAGGGAGCCGGGCAGTTCGGCCGAGCCCGCGTCCAGCCCTCGCGGCCGCAGGGCGTAGAACGGGTACCGCTCCGGCGCGCAGTCGGCCAGCCAGCCGTACTCCCAGCCGAGCCCCATGATGGCGTGGGCGCAGAAGAACGGCGCGTGGTCACCGGTCGGCCGAAGGGGCACCAGCACGTCCGCGGGCTTCCGCTCGCCGCCCTCGGCGCTCCGGGCGAGGAGGCCGGCCACGGTCGGCGCCTCGAACACCGCCCGCATCGGCACCTCCAGGCCGAGGACCGCCCGGATCCGGTTGACCAGCCGCACCGCCATCAGCGAGTGTCCGCCCAGCTCGAAGAAGCTCTCCTCGGCCCCGACGGACGACACCCCGAGCACCTGCTCGAAGACCGAGCAGAGCAGTTGCTCCCGCAGCGTGGCCGGGCCCCTTCCGCCCCTTCCGGTGCCGGCCGTGTAGTCCGGTGCGGGGAGCCCGGCCCGGTCCAGCTTGCCGTTCGCCGTCAGCGGCAGCCGCTCCAGCACCGCCACCGCCGACGGCACCATGGACTCCGGCAGCCGGCTCGCCGCGAACTCCCGTACCACCGCGTCCAGCGGCGCTCCACCGGCACCGGGTCCGGCCGCACCGGTCGCCCCGTCACCGGCCCCGTCACCGGCCCCGGCCCCGGCCTCAGGAACGACATAGGCCACCAACCGCGGGTCACCGGGGGTGTCCTCACGGGCGACGACCGCCGCCTGCGCCACCTGCTCGTGCCCGGTCAGCACCGCCTCGATCTCACCCGGCTCGATCCGGATACCCCGGATCTTCACCTGCTCGTCCACACGGGCGACGAACTCCAGGCGCCCTTCGGCGTCCCACCGCACCACGTCCCCGGTCCGGTACATCAGCTCACCCGCCGGCCCGAACGGGCAGGCCACGAACCGCTCGGCCGTCATCGCCGGACGTCCCAGATAGCCCCGGGCCAGCCCGTCACCGGCGACGTACAACTCGCCCGCCACGCCCGGCGGCACCGGCCTGAGCCCTTCGTCGAGCACATACGCCCGGATGTTCCGGAGAGGCCGTCCGATCGGCACCGTCGTGCCGTCCCGCAGCGGATCGCACCGCCACGAGGTGACGGCGACCGAGGCCTCGGTGGGGCCGTAGAGGTTGTGCAACGGCACCGGCAGCAGCGTGTGGAAGCGGTCGCGCACCGCTGCCGGAAGTGCCTCCCCGATGCATATGACCGTCCGCAGACTGGTGCACTTCTCCACGGCGGCGGCGTCCTCCAGGAACGCCCGCAGCATGGAGGGGACGAACTGGACGACCGTCACCTGTTCCTGGTTGATCAACTCGGTCAGGTACGCGGGATCCCCGTGGCCGCCCGGCCGGGCCATCACCATCCCGGCGCCGTTCAGCAACGGCCAGAACAGCTCCCACACCGAGGCGTCGAACGCGAACGACGCCTTCTGCACGATCCGGTCCGTCACCCCCAGGCAGAACTCCTCCTGCATCCAGGCCAGTTGGTTGACCACCCCGTGGTGCGGGACGCTCACGCCCTTCGGTGTGCCGGTGGATCCGGAGGTGTACATCACATAGGCCGGGTGGCCGGGCAGCAGCGGCGTCGTCCGGTCGGCGTCGGTGACCGTCCGGGCGTCCGAAGCGGCCACGGCCGCCCGCACGGCCGGATCGTCCAGCCTGATCCACTCCGCCGCGACAGGTGCCGACCGGGCGTGGCCGGTGTGGCGTTCGAGCAGATGGGCGGTCAGACGGCCGGTGAGTTCGCCGGTGCTCACCACGACCGCGGGAGAGGCGTCGGCGAGCACCTGGCCGACGCGCCGCAGCGGCTGGCCGGGGTCGATGGACAGGTAGGCGCCGCCGGCCTTGACGACGGCCAGGAGCGCGACGACCTGTTCCACCGAGCGGTCGAGGACCACGCCGACCACGGCTTCCGGTCCAGCGCCACGGGCGATCAGGTACCGGGAGAGCCGGTTGGTCCGCGCTTCCAGCTCCGCGTAGGAGATCCGCTCGCCCTCGGAGACGAGTGCGACGGCGTCGGGGGTACGGTCGGCCTGCCGGCGGAACAGGTCGCCGAGGGTCGCGTCCGGCAGCGGGCGGGCGGTGTCGTTCCACTCCTGGAGCATCCGCCGCTGTTCCGCGCCGTCGAGCAGGTCGATGCGGTGGACCGGCGCGGTGGGGTCGGCTGTGACCGCCTCCAGGACCCGTACCAGCCGGGCCGCGAGGGTCTCCACGGTGAGCTGGTCGAACAGCTCGGCCGCGAACACGATCCCGCCGTCCAGGCCGACCGGCGTCCCCGCTTCGTCACGACGCTCGTGGACCTCGATGTCCAGGTCGAACCTGGCCGACAGCAGCCCGGCGGGCTTCTCGGTCACCCGCACACCGGGCAGCCGCGGCACCGCCCGAGGGTTGTTCTGCACGGCGAGCAGGACCTGGAACAGCGGGGGCCTGGCCATCGAACGCGCGGGGGCCAGCTCCTCGACCAGCCGCTCGAAGGGAACGTCCTGGTGCTCGAACGCCTCCAGGCTGGCCGCGCGCACCCTGTCGAGCAGCTCCACGAAGTCCGGGTCACCCGACAGATCGGTGCGCAGCACCAGGGTGTTGGCGAAGAACCCGACGAGATCGTCCAGGGCCTGGTCCAGCCGGCCGGCCACCGGGCTGCCGATCACGATGTCCCGGCCGGCCCCGCTCTTCGACAGCAGCACCGCGACCGCCGCGTGGAGCAGCATGAACATCGTCACGCCCTGAGCACGCGCCAGCTCGGTCAGGGCTGCGTACGTCTCCGCCGGTATCCGCAGCGGCGCCCATCCGGCACGGCGGCTCGCCACCGCCGGCCGCGCCCGGTCCACCGGGAGGGCGAGCTCCTGGGGCACCCCCCGGAGCCGGTCCTTCCAGTAGGCCACCTGCCCGGCGAGCAGGCTGCCCGGGTCGTCCGCCTCACCCAGCAACGCCCGCTGCCACAGCGTGTAGTCGGCGTACTGCACCGGCAGCGGCTCCCACTCCGGTGCGTGTCCGGCGCACCGCGCCGCGTACGCCTCCGACAGGTCCCGCCACAGCGGGCCCATCGACCACCCGTCCCCCGCGATGTGGTGGAGGACCACCGAGAGCACCCACTCCCCTTCGCCGGGTGACTCGCCGTGGGCCAGGCGGAACAGGTCGGCCCTGAGCGGGAGTTCGGCGGCGAGGTCGAAGGCGTGGGCGGCGAGCCGGCCGAGGTGCTCCTCCAGTTCCCCGGGCTCGATGTCGGTGACCGGCAGCTCGACGGCCGCCTCTCCGACGGGCCGGACGCGCTGGGACGGCTGGTCGCCCACCAGGGGGAAGGTGGTCCGCAGGCTCTCGTGCCGGGCCACGACGTCGGCGAGGGCCGCCCGCAGGGCTGCGGTGTCCAGTTGCCCGGACAGCCGCAGCCGCAGGCAGATGTTGTACATGTGGTTGGGACCTTCGAGCCGGTCCAGGAACCACAGTCGGCTCTGCGCGGGCGACACCGGCAGCTCGCGCGGTCGCGGCCCGGCCACCACCGCCGGCCGCGCCGGGCCGCCGGGACGCGCCAGCCGCCGGGCGAGACCGGCCGGGGTCGGCGCCTCGAACACGGTCCGTACGGAGACCTCCACGCCGAGGACCGCCCGGATGCGGCTGACGAGTCGCACCGCCAGCAGGGAATGCCCGCCCAGGGCGAAGAAGTCGTCCTCGACCCCGACCCGCGCTACCCCCAGTACCTGCGCGAACGCCGAGCACACGAGCTCCTCGCGGGCGGTGGCCGGCGACCGTCCCGCACCGGAGTGGTGGTCCGGCTCCGGGAGCGCGGCCCGGTCGACCTTGCCGTTCGCCGTCAGCGGCAGCCGCTCCAGCGCCACCACCGCCGACGGCACCATGTGCGCCGGCAGCCGGGCCGCCAGGGACTCCCGTATCGCGGGGGCCGCCGCGGTCCCGCCCGGCTGCCCGGCGAGGGCGGCGTCGGGCCGGAGCACCACGTAGCCGTGCAGGCGCTTGCCGCCCGGGGCGGCCTCGCGGGTGACGACGACCGCCTGGGCGACCAGCTCGTGGGCGGCCAGCGCCGCCTCGACCTCGGCGGGTTCGACGCGGAAGCCGCTGATCTTCACCTGGTCGTCCGTACGGCCCACGAACTCCAGCTGACCGGCGCGGTTCCAGCGCACCAGATCGCCGGTCCGGTACATCCGCGCACCGGGCCCCTCGAAGGGGCAGGCCACGAACCGTTCACCGGTCAGCCCCGGACGCTTCAGATACCCCCGGGCCAGCCCGGCCCCGGCCAGATACAGCTCTCCCGGCGCCCCCACCGGGACCGGAGCCAGCCGCTCGTCCAGCACGTACGCCCGGGTGTCGGCCAGCGGGCGCCCGATGGGAATGTCGCCCCCGTCGCCGACGTCGGCCCCGGTGACGGGGTGGGTGTGGGTGTAGGTGGTGCTCTCCGTCGGGCCGTACCCGTTGACGAGCCGGGTGCCCGGCAGGGCTTCGAGCAGGGTCCGGCACTGCGGTACGGAGAGCACGTCCCCGCCCGTGAGGAGGCTGCGGACGCCACGCAGCGCCTCGACGTCGATGTCCACCACCTGGTGCAGCAGTCCCGTGGGCAGCACCGCGACGGTGACCCGGTGCGCGAGCAGGAAGCGGCCGAGGGCGGGCACGGACAGCGTCCCGGCGGGGCCGACCGCGAGTGTCGCCCCGTTGACCAGGGGGATCCACATCTCGAAGGTGGTGCAGTCGAACGACACCGAGGCGAGATGCGCCACGACGTCACCGGGACCCACATCGGCGTACTCGGCCGGACGCACCAGACGGTCGATTCCCCGGTGGGTGACCGTGACGCCCTTGGGCGTGCCGGTGGAGCCCGAGGTGTAGATGACATAGGCGGCCTGGTCAGGGCGCGGCGGTACCGCTCGGTCCAGCCGGGTGAGCGGGCCGTCGTCCTTGCCGGCCACCGCCGCCCGCACCGCCGGATCGTCCAACGTGATCCACTCCGGGCCTGCTCCGGGGTCGAGGAGGTCCGGGTCGGGCCGGTCGAGCCGGCCGGCGGAGGACGCGGTGGTGACCAGGGCGACCGGGGCCGCGTCGGCCACCATGAGACCGATGCGACCGGAGGGGTACGACGGGTCGATCGGCAGATAGGCGCCCCCCGCCTTCAGCACCGCCAGCAGCAGGACGACCCGCTGGGGCGAACGGTCCATCACCACCGCCACCACGGACTCGGGACGTACCCCGTGGTCGATCAGGTGCCGGGCGAGCCGGTTGGATTCCGCGTCGAGCCGCGCGTACGTCATCCGCGCCGAGCCGCTGACCAGCGCGACGGCGTCGGGGGTGCGGGCGGCCTGCGCCCCGAACAACTCGGGCACGGTGGCGGCGGGTTCCGGGCGTGCCGTGTCGTTCCACTCGGTCAGGACGCGCTGCCGCTCGTCGGCGTCGAGGGGGTCGATTCCGCTCAGGGGCAGGTGGGGGTCGGCCGTGACCGTGCGCAGGATGTGGACCAGCCGGGTGACCAGCGTCTCGGCCGTGGCCCGGTCGAACAGGTCGGAGGCGTAGGTGAGCCCGCCGTTCACACCGGCCGGCCGCCCCTGGTCGTCGAAGCGCTCCTCGGCCTGGAAGTCGAGGTCGAACTTGGCCATGCGGACCTCGGAGGGCCGGCCCTCGATGTCCAGGCCCGGCAGGTCGATCGTCGCCCCGGGGACGTTCTGCACCGCCAGCATGACCTGGAACAGCGGGTGCCTGGCGAGGGAACGGGCCGGGGCCAGCTCCTCCACCAGCCGCTCGAACGGCACCTCCTGGTGCTCCAGCGCGCCCAGCACCCTGCCCCGCACCCGGCCCAGCACCTCGGCGAAAGTCGGGCCACCGGACAGGTCGGTGCGCACCACCAGCGTGTTCACGAAGAACCCGACCAGATCCTCCAGCGCCTCGTCATTACGACCGGCCACCGGACTGCCGATCGCGATGTCCTCCCCCGCACCCAGCTTCGACAACAGCACCGCCACCGCCGCCTGCCACACCATGAACACCGTCACGCCCTCGGCACGGGCCAGCTCCGCCAGCTCCGTGTGCAGGTCGGCCGGCAGGGTCAGCGGCACCCAGCCACCGCGGCGGCTCGCCACCGCGGGCCGCCTCCGGTCCGCCGGAAGCTCCAACTCCTGCGGCGCGCCCCCGAGCTGCGCCTTCCAGTAGGCCACCTGACCGGCCAGCGCACTGTCCGGATCGTCCACCTCGCCGAGCAGCTCCCGCTGCCACAACGCGTAGTCGGCGTACTGCACCGGCAGCGGCTCCCAGCCCGGTACCCGCCCGGCGAGGCGGGCGGCGTAGGCGGCCGACAGACCCCGTAGGAGCGGCCCCATGGACCAGCCGTCACCCGCGATGTGGTGCACCACCAGCACGAGCACGCAGTCGCCCGTCACCACCGGGGCGTCCCCCGACGGCGCCCGGTCCGAGTCGAGCGCGAACAGCGTGGCCCGCACGGGCAGTTCGCGCGCGAGGTCGAAGACGTACGAGCACGCCCGGTCGACCTCCGCCTCCAGCACGTCGGACACGACCGGAACCACCGGCAGATCCACGCCCACCTCACCCACCGGCACGATCTCCTGGTACGGCTCCCCCTCCACCACCCCGAAACACGTCCGCAGACTCTCGTGCCGCGCCACCACATCACCCAACGCCGCCCGCAACGCCGCCACATCCAACCGCCCCGACAACCGCAACACCAACGGAACGTTGTACAGAGCACTCGCGCCCTCAAGCCGGTCCACGAACCACAACCGCCGCTGCGCATACGACAACGGCAACACCCCCGGACGCACCCCGGCCACCACCGCACGCCGCGCCGGAACACCACCCGCCTCCGCCAACCGCACCGCCAGACCAGCCACGGTCGGCGCCTCGAACACCGCCGGGACCGGGACCTCCAGACCCATGACCGCCCGGATCCGGCTGACCAGCCGCACGGCCAGCAGCGAATGCCCGCCCAGCGCGAAGAAGTCGTCCTCCACGGTGACCCGGGGCACATCGAGCACCTGGGCGAAGACCGCGCACAGAAGCTCCTCGTACACGGTGGCCGGGCGCCTGCCCGGTCCCGTGCCGGAGGCGTGGTGCGGCGCGGGCAGCGCGGCCCGGTCGACCTTGCCGTTCACCGTCAGCGGCAGCCGCTCCAGCACCACCACCGCCGACGGCACCAGGTACTGCGGCAGCCGGCTCGCCAGGAAGTCCCTCGCCACCGTGGCGAATCCCGCGTCGGCCGCGTCGTGGGTGAGGACCGCGTAGGCGGCGAGGTACTTGTCACCGGGGGTGTCCTCGCGGGCGAGGACGACCGCCTGGGCGACCAGCTCGTGCCGGGCCAGCACAGCCTCGACCTCACCCGGCTCGACGCGGAAGCCCCGGATCTTCACCTGGTCGTCCGCCCGGCTCACGAACTCCAGCTGACCGGCTCGGTTCCAGCGCACCACGTCGCCGGTCCGGTACATCCGCGCACCCGCCCCTTCGAAGGGGCAGGCCACGAAGCGCTCACCGGTCGGTCCCGGACGGTTCAGATACCCCCGGGCCAGCCCGGCGCCGGCGATGTACAGCTCACCGGCCACCCCCGTCGGCAGGGGGTTGAGGTACTCGTCGAGCACGTACATCCGCGTGTCGTCCATCGGATACCCGACCGGCACGACATCCCCGAGCGACTCAGGATCCTGGATCGGGATCTGGGTGCCGATGACGGTCACCTCGGTCGGGCCGTACGTGTTGCGGACCGTGATCGAGGGCACGGCCTCCAGCACCCGCCGTACCGCCTCGGTGGGGACCACGTCCGCGCCGGTGAACACCTCGTGCACCCCGGCGAAGGCGGTGGGGTCCTCCTCGGCGATCACCCGGAACAGCCCCGCGGTCAACTGGACGTGGGTCAGCTCGTGATCGCCGATCAGCGACCTGAGCAGCGCCGCGTCGATCCGGCCCCGGGGGGCGACGACCACCTGTCCGCTGGTCAGCAGCGGTACCCACAGTTCGAGGGTGGAGCCGTCGAAGGTGTGCGGCGCCGCGAACAGGCCCCGGGACTGCCCGGGGAAGTGCCAGCAGCGGTCACCGGCCAGTTCCATGATGTCGCGGTGGGTGGTCGCGATGCCCTTGGGCTCACCCGTCGATCCGGAGGTGAACATCACGTAGGCCAGCTGGTCGGGCAGGATCCGCACCGGTACGGCCGAGTCCGGCGCACCGGCCCACGGAGCCTGCGGCCCGTCCGCGGCGGCCACGACCACCGTGCCGGCGTGCTCCCGCACGGTCGGCGCGTACACCGGGTCGGCCAGGCACACGTCCACACCGGCCTGCCGCAGCACCTGCCCGATGCGCTGGGCCGGCTGACCGGGGTCGACGGGCACATACGCGCCGCCGGCCTTCAGCACCGCCAGCAGAGCGGTCACCAGGTCGATCGACCGGTCCATGACCACCCCGACGAGGGACTCGGGGCCCACCCCGCGGTCGGTCAGATACCGGGCGAGACGGTTGGACCGGGCCTCCAGTTCACCGTACGAGACCCGCTCCTCGCCGGATGCCAGGGCGATGGCGCCGGGGGTACGGGTGGCGTGCTCGGTGAACAGCGCCGGCACCGTGACTGCGGCCGGACCGCGGTCACCGTTCCACTCCGTCAGCAGTCGCCGCCGCTCGGCGGGGTCCAGCAGGTCCAGGCGGCTGACCGGGCGGGCGGGGCCGTCGGTGACGGTCGTCAGGAGGCGGATCAGCCGGGTGACCAGCGTCTCGGCCGTGGCCCGGTCGAACAGGTCGGTGGCGTAGGTGAGCCCGCCGAGCATGCCGCCGGGCCGCCCCTGGTCGTCGTACCGCTCGACGACCTGGAAGTCGAGGTCGAGCTTGGCCGTGGTGACCCGGCCCGGGCGTACCTCGACGTCGAGGCCGGGCAGGTCGATCGTCGCCTCGGGGACGTTCTGCACCGTCATGGTGACCTGGAACAGCGGGTGCCTGGCCAGGGACCGGGCCGGGGCCAGCTCCTCCACCAGCCGCTCGAACGGCACCTCCTGGTGCTCCAGCGCACCCAGAGCGGACCGCCGCACCCGGCCCAGCACCTCGGTGAAGCTCGGGTCACCGGACAGGTCGGTGCGCACCACCAGCATGTTCATGAACAGCCCGACCAGATCCTCCACCGCCTGGTCGGTCCGTCCGGCGATCGCGCTGCCGATCGGGACGTCCTTGCCCGCGCCCAGCTTGGACAGCAGCACCGCCAGGGCGGCCTGCCACACCATGAACATCGTCACGCCCTCGGCACGGGCCAGCTCCGCCAGGCCGGCGTGGAGGCGCGGTGGAACGTCGATCGCCGCCCAGCCGCCTCGGTGACTGGCCGCCGCGGGCCGCCTCCGGTCCGCCGGAAGCTCCAACTCCTGCGGCGCGCCCCCGAGCTGCGCCTTCCAGTAGGCCACCTGACCGGCCAGCACACTGTCCGGATCGTCCACCTCGCCGAGCAGCTCCCGCTGCCACAACGCGTAGTCGGCGTACTGCACCGGCAGCGGCTCCCAGCCCGGTGCGTGCCCCGCACACCGCGCCGTGTACGCCAGTGACAGATCCCGCCACAGCACTCCCATGGACCAGCCGTCACCCGCGATGTGGTGCACGACCAGCACCAGCACGCAGTCGCCCGTCACCACCGGGGCGTCCCCCGACGGCGCCCGGTCCGAGTCGAGCGCGAACAGCGTGGCCCGCACGGGCAGTTCGCGCGCGAGGTCGAAGACGTACGAGCACGCCCGGTCGACCTCCGCCTCCAGCACGTCGGACACGACCGGAACCACCGGCAGATCCACACCCGCCTCACCCACCGGCACGATCTCCTGGTACGGCTCCCCCTCCACCACCCCGAAACACGTCCGCAGACTCTCGTGCCGCGCCACCACATCACCCAACGCCGCCCGCAACGCCGCCACATCCAACCGCCCCGACAACCGCAACACCAACGGAACGTTGTACAGAGCACTCGCGCCCTCAAGCCGGTCCACGAACCACAACCGCCGCTGCGCATACGACAACGGCAACACCCCCGGACGCACCCCGGCCACCACCGCGGGCCGCGCCGGAACACCACCCGCCTCCGCCAACCGCACCGCCAGACCAGCCACGGTCGGCGCCTCGAAGAGGACGCGGACGGGCAGTTCGACACCCAGCACGGTGCGGATCCGGCTGGCCAGCCGTACCGCCTGCAACGAATGCCCGCCCAGCGCGAAGAAACTGTCGTCGGCCCCGACCCGCTCCACGCCCAGCACCTGGGCGAAGACCGCGCGGAGAAGCTCCTCGCGTACGGTGGCCGGTCGCCTCTGTGGCGTGCCGGACCGGGACGCGGGGGCGGACGGGGCGGCGGAGGCGGGTTCCGCCTGCTCCCGCGCCCGGCGCACGAGCTCCAGCCGGCCGGCGCGGTCCCATCGCGCCACGTTCCCGGTGCGGTACATCCGTGCGCCGGGTTCCTCGAACGGGCAGGCCACGATCTGCTCGGCGACCCGACCCGGACGGTCCCGTTCCGCACGGGCGAGCGCGGCACCCGTCACATACAGCTCACCGGCCACCCCCGGCGGCACCGGTTCGAGGGAGTCGTCCAGGACGTAGACACGTGTGCCGAGCGGCGGGTGTGCGAGGGACGCGCGCTCCCCACCGGGTTCCGGCGTCGCGGGGTCGGGCGCGGGCGCGGGCCGCGCGGCGAACAGCTCCGGCAGCGTCTCCGCAGGCACTGAACGGGCGGCGTCGTTCCACTCCGTCAGTATCTGTCGCCGCTCCGGGGCATCCAGCGGGTCGATGCCGCGGAGGGGCCGACGGGGGTCGGCGACGACCGCCCGCAGGACCAGGATCAGCCGAGTGACGAGCGTGTCCATGGTGGTCCGGTCGAACAGGTCGGCAGCGTACGTGATGCCGCCGTCAAGACCGGCGGGCTGACCCAGCGCGTCGAATCGCTCGACGACCTCGATGTCCAGGTCGAACTTGGCGCCCTGGGCCCCGGGCGGCAGGGCGCCGACCTCGACCCCGGGCAGGTCGAGCGGCACGTCCGGGACGTTGTGCAGGGTCAGGGCGACCTGGAACAGCGGGTGCCTGGCCATGGACCGGGCCGGGGCCAGCTCCTCCACCAGCCGCTCGAACGGCACCTCCTGATGCTCCAGCGCGCCCAGCACGCCCGCCCGCACCCGGCCCAGCACCTCGGCGAAGCTCGGGCCACCGGACAGGTCGGTGCGCACCACCAGCGTGTTCGCGAAGAACCCGACCAGATCCTCCAGCGCCTCGTCGTTACGACCGGCCACCGGGCTGCCGATCGCGATGTCCTCCCCCGCGCCCAGCTTCGACAGGAGCACCGCCACCGCGGCCTGCCACACCATGAACATCGTCACGCCCTCGGCACGGGCCAGCTCCGCCAGCTCCGTGTGCAGCTCCGCGGGGATCCGGAAGCTCGCCAGCCCACCCCGGTGGCCGGCCTCCGCGGGCCGCGGCCGGTCGACCGGCAGGGCCAGTTCCTCCGGCGCCCCGGCCAGCGCCTCGCGCCAGTACGCCATCTCGCCGGCCAGCACACTGTCCGGATCGTCCGCCTCGCCCAGCAACTCCCGCTGCCACAGCGTGTAGTCGGCGTACTGCACGGGCAACGGCTCCCAGCCCGGCGCCCGACCGGCCAGCCGCGCCGCGTACGCCACCGAAAGATCCCGCCACAGCAGCCCCACCGACCACCCGTCGGCCGCGATGTGGTGCACCACCAGCACCAGCACGGACTCACCCGTCACCACCGGGGCGTCCGCCTGCGGCGGCTGGTCCGCGTCGAGCGCGAACAGGGTGGCCCGCACGGGCAGTTCGGCCGCCGGGTCGAAGGCGTGGGAGGTGGCCCGTTCGATCCGCGCCGCCAGCTCGTCGGCGGCGGCGACCGGGACCAGCGGCAGGGCGACACGCGCCTCGGCGACGGGCACGATCTCCTGGTGCGCCTCCCCCTCCACCGACGGAAAACGCGTCCGCAGGCTCTCGTGCCGCGCCACCACGTCGGCCAGCGCCGCGCGCAACGCCGCCACGTCCAGCCGCCCGGACAGCCGCAGCACCAGCGGGACGTTGTACAGCGGGCTCGCGCCTTCGAGACGGTCCAGGAACCACAACCGGCGCTGGGCGTACGACAGCGGCAACACCCCCGGACGCGGCCCGGCCACCACCGCGGGCCGCGCGGGCACACCACCGGTCTCCGCCAGCCGCGCCGCCAGACCGGCCACGGTCGGCGCCTCGAACACCGTCCGCACCGGCACCTCCGCGCCGAAGACCGCGCGGATCCTGCTGACCAGCCGCACCGCGAGCAGCGAATGCCCGCCGAGGGAGAAGAAGTCGTCCTCGGCCCCGACCCGGGGCAGGCCCAGCACCTGCGCGAAGAGAGAGCCGAGAAGCTCCTCGCGCATGGTGCGAGGCCGCCGCCCCGCGTCGGGGGCGTGGGACGGCGCCGGGAGGGCGGCGCGGTCCAGCTTGCCGTTCACCATCAGCGGCAGCCGTTCCAGTACGACGATCGACGACGGCACCATGTACTCCGGCAGCCTGGCGGCCAGGTACCCGCGTACGACCGGCTCCAGCTTCTCGCCGGCGACGGGGGCACCGGTGGGGACGAGGTAGGCCGCCAGCCGCTTGTCACCGGGGGTGTCCTCCCGGACGACGACCACGGCCCGCGCCACCCGCTCGTGCGCGGTCAGCACCGCCTCGACCTCGCCCGGCTCGATCCGGAAGCCGCGGATCTTCACCTGGTCGTCGGCGCGGCCGACGTAGAGGAGCTGGCCGTCAGGGGTCCAGCGCACCCTGTCCCCGGTGCGGTACATGCGCCCGCCGCCGGGCTCCGCGGCCCCCCGGAACGGATCGGCCACGAACCGGTCGGCGGTGAGCCCAGGGCGGTTCAGGTACCCCCTGGCGACACCGGAGCCGGAGACGTAGAGGTCGCCCACCACCCCCACGGGTACGGGCGCGAGGTGTCCGTCGAGGACGTAGACGCCGGTGTTGGGGAGCGGCCGGCCGATGCACGGGAGGTCACCGGGGCGCAGCGGGCCCGCTGAGGCGGCGATCACGGTGGTCTCGGTCGGTCCGTACGCGTTGCCGAACCAGCGGTCCGCGCCCCACCGGTCGACGAGTTCGGAGCCCAGTGCCTCGCCGGCGACCAGCAGCGTCCGTACGGTCGCCAGTTCGGCCTCGGTCTCGACCATGCCGAGGACCGTGGGCGGGAGTTGGAGGTGCGTGACGGCGTGCCGGGCGATCACACCGGCCAGTCCGGCTCCGGGCAGCAGTTGCTCGGCCGGCGCCACCACCAGGCAGGCCCCTGCGGAGAACGCCATCATGATCTCCCAGGTCGCGACGTCGAAGCCGATCGACGCGAATTGCAGCAGCCGGCTGTCGCGGTCCAGGCCGGGCCAGCGGTCGGCCATGAGGTTCACGGCGTTCGCGTGCTCCACCACGACGCCCTTGGGCGTCCCGGTGGAGCCGGAGGTGTAGATCACGTAGGCGGCGTGGTCCGGACGCAGCGGGGTGATCCGGTCGGCCTGGGTGAGTGCGCGCGGGTCCTGGTCGGCCGCCGTCGCCCGGACCACCGGGTCGTCCAGCGTGATCCACCGCGGTCCGGCGTCCGGGCCGTGCCCGTCCGCGTGGGGTTCGCGCAGCCGGCCGGCGATGGCCGTGGAGGTGAGCAGGGCGACCGGGGCGGCGTCGGCGCACATGAAGGCGACGCGTTCGGCGGGCTGGCCGGGGTCGATCGGCAGGTAGGCGCCACCGGCCTTCAGCACCGCCAGCAGCGCGGTGATCAGGTCGGGCGAGCGGTCCATCACCACGGCGACCAGGGACTCCGGCCCCACTCCGCGCGTGATGAGATACCGGGCGAGGCGGTTGGAACGCGCCTCCAGCTCGGCGTAGGACAGCCGCATGTCCTCGTAGGCCAGGGCATCGGCATCGGGGGTACGGACGGCCCGGGCGGTGAACATGTCCGCCAGGGTGGTGACGGGCACCGGGCGGGCGGTGTCGTTCCACTCCGCCAGAATCCGCCGTCGCTCGGCCGGGGCGAGAACGTCGATGTGGTCGAGCGGGGTGTCCGGATGCCGTTCCAGAGCGTCGATCAGGTTCTCGGTGGTGGTGTGCAGCAGGCGGGCGATCATGTCCGGGTCGATCGCCGCGGCCACCTGCACGACGAAGGCGAACTCGTAGTCGCTGTCGTCCACGGACACGACGAGGGGGTAGTTGGTCCGGTCCCAGGCGCCGAGGATCTCGGTCCCGTGCGGCCTGGGCGCCACCCAGTCGCCGCTGAAGAAGTGGCGGTAGTTCAGCAGGGCGGTGAACAGCGGAGCGGGGGCGCGGACGCCGCTGGCCCGCTGGGCGACGGCCAGCGAGGCGTGCTCGTGCACGATCAGGTCGGCGAGCTGCGTCTGCATCGCGCGCAGCGCGTCACGCACACCGACGCCGCCGCCGGCCCGGGCGCGCACCGGCAGCGTGTTGATGAAGAGTCCAGGCACGCGGTCGGCGCCCGCTCCTGCGTTCATCCGTCCGAACAGCACGGTGCCGAACACCACGTCGTCGCGGGCGGAGACCGACGCCAGGACGCGGGACCACACGGTGTGGAACACCGTCGCCGGGCTCACCCCCAGCAGACTGGCCTGCTGCCGCAGCCGCACCGCCAGCCGCCCGTCCACCGGCAGACGGGCCTCCCTGACCGCCGTACCGTCCCCGTGCACGTCCACCAGCCCGAACGGAACCGTCGGCTCTGTCACGTCTCCCAGCAGTCCCGCGAAGTACCGTTCGTGCTCAGCGGGCGGTATGCCGAGCCGTGCCTGCGCCACGAACGTGCGGAACGGCAGGGGCGCAGGGAGCTGGTCCGCCCGCCCGTCCAGGATCTCCCGCATCTCGTCCAGCACCACGTCCAGGGCGGTGTGGTCCTGCACGAGATGGTGGAACTGCAGTACTCCGCGCCAGCGTTCACCGTCCGGATCGGCCGCTACGCACACCCGCAGCAACGGACGCCGGCCGATGTCCATCGCCGAACCGCTCGCGGTCAGCAGCTCCTGGACCGTGTCGGGGGCGGTGCCGTCCAGGGTGATTTCCCGTACGGGGAGCCGCGCTTCGCGGAGCACCACCTGGACCGGCTCCCGCAGGCCCTCCCACAGGAACACCGTCCGGAAGGTGTCGTGCCGGTCCACGACCGTCTGGAAAGCCTCCAGGTAGCGGTCCAGACGGGCCCGGGAATCGAACTCCAGCACCATGGACACGACGTACGCGTCGTTGCCGGTGTCCCGCATGAGGTGGTGGAAGAAGATGCCTTCCTGCAACGGCGCCAGCGGATACACGTCCGCCACGTTCGCCGCTCCGCCCGGTACCTGCGCGACGATCCGTTCGACCTCCTCGTCGGTCAGATCGACGAGCGGCAGCATGCCCGGCGTGATCGCCTCGGCGCCCGCCGGAATCATGTTCGGGGGAACCTCGATCTCGGACTGACCGGCCACCACGGCCAGACTGGCCACCGTCGGTGCCGTGAACAACGACTGCACGTCGACCGTCAGAGCCCGCTGCCGCAGCCGTTCGACCAAGGACACAGCGAGCAGCGAATGCCCGCCCAGCTCGAAGAAGTTGTCGTCGACGCCCACCCGCGGCAGCCCGAGAACCGCCGCGAACTCCTCGCACAGGATCTCCTCCCGCGGTGTGCGCGGCCCGTGTGCCGGCACGGACGCGTCGGGCGCCGGCAGGGCCTTGCGGTCCAGCTTCCCGTTCACCGTCAACGGCAGGCCGTCCAGCACCACCACAGCGGACGGCACCATGTACTCGGGCAGGCACGCGCTCGCGTACGTGCGCAGTTCACCGGCGAGCGCGCTCGTGCCGCCCGGGGCCTCGGGGTCCTCCTGGCCGTGGTCAGGCGCGGATGTGCCACGCGCCGGAACCACGTACGCCACCAGACGCCTGTCGTCCGGCTGATCCTCACGGACCACCACCGCGGCCTGCCCCACCTGTTCGTGGGCGAGCAGCACGGCCTCCACCTCACCCGGCTCGATCCGGAACCCCCGGACCTTCACCTGGTCGTCCGCCCGTCCCACGAACTCCAGCCGCCCGCCGCGGGTCCAGCGCACCACGTCCCCGGTCCGGTACATCCGCCCGCCGGCCCCCTCGAACGGGCAGGCCACGAACCGCTCGGCGGTCAGGCCCGGCCGGTGCGGGTACCCCCGGGCCAGCCCGGCACCGGCCACGTACAGCTCACCCGCCACGCCCACCGGCACCGGCTTGAGGAAGCCGTCGAGAACGTACACCCGGGTGTTGTCCAGCGGGTGCCCGATGAGGCTGCCCACGTGTTCCCCGTCCACCATGGCCGCGTCGAGCCGGAGGTGAGTGACGTGCACGGTGGTCTCGGTGATGCCGTACATGTTCACCAGCACCGGTGCCTCGCCCCGGTGCCGCGCGTACCACTCCCGCAGCCGGGGCAGGTCGAGCGCCTCGCCGCCGAACACCACCAGCCGCAAAGCCAGTTCGGCGCCCACCTCGGCGTGCTGCTCGTCGGCCCGTACGAGCTGGTGGAAGGCCGAGGGGGTCTGGCTGAGCACCGTCACCCGCTCCCGCGCCAGCAGGCGCAGGAACTCCTCGGGGGAGCGCGAGACCTCGAACGGAACCACCACCAGGCGCCCGCCGTGCAGCAGGGCGCCCCACAGCTCCCACACCGAGAAGTCGAACGCGAAGGAGTGGAACCAGGTCCACACGTCCTCGCCGTCGAAGCCGAACCGCTCCCCCGCTCCCCGCAGGAGGGTCACCACACTGGTGTGAGCGACCGAGACACCCTTGGGAGCACCGGTCGATCCGGAGGTGTAGATCACATAGGCCGGGTGTTCGGGCCGGAGCGGGGCGGCTCGGTCGGCCTGGACCAGGGCGTGTGCGTCCTGCCCGGCCACCGAGGCCCGTACCGCCGGATCGTCCAGCACGACCCACCGCGGCACGGACCCTCCGGCCTGTGCTTCCGACCGGCCCAGGCGGCCGGAGACCGCGGCAGTGGTCAGCAGGGCGACCGGGGCCGCGTCCGCCACCACCGAGGTGATGCGCTCGGACGGGTATTCCGGGTCGACCGGCAGATACGCGCCGCCCGCCTTCAGCACCGCCAGCAGCGCGGTGACCAGCTCGGGCGAGCGGTCCATCACCACCGCCACCAGCGACTCCGGGCCCACCCCCCGCGCGATCAGATAGCGGGCCAACCGGTTCGACTCCGCTTCCAGTTCCGCGTACGAGACCCGTGCCGCGCCGGACACCATGGCCACGGCCTCAGGGGTGCGGGCCGCCTGCGCGCCGAATAGCTCCGGCACCGTCGCGGCCGCCACCGGGCGCGCGGTGTCGTTCCACTCGACCAGCGTCCGCCGGCGTTCGTCGGCGTCCACCACCTCAAGGCGGTCCAGCCCGGCTCCGGGATCGGCGACGACCGCGCGGAGGACCCGGACGAGGCGGGTGACGACGTTTTCGGCGGTGGCCCGGTCGAACAGGGCGGCGGCGTAGATGAGCACGGCGTCCGTACCGGCCGGCCGGCCCTCGCTGTCGAACCGCTCCATCACCTGGAAGTCCAGGTCGAACTTGGCCAGGGGCACCTCTCCCAGACGGGCCCGGACCGCCAGGCCCGGCAGGTCCACCGTCCCCTCGGGGGTGTTGTGCAGTGTGACGTTGACCTGGAACAGCGGGTGCCTGGCCACGGAACGGGCCGGGGCCAGCTCCTCCACCAGCCGCTCGAACGGCACCTCCTGGTGCTCCAGCGCACCCAGCACCCGCACCCGCACCCGGTCCACCACCTCGGCGAAACTCGGGCCACCGGACAGATCGGTACGCACCACCAGCGTGTTCACGAAGAACCCGACCAGATCCTCCAGCGCCTCGTCATTACGACCGGCCACCGGGCTGCCGATCGCGATGTCCTCCCCCGCACCCAGCTTCGACAACAGCACCGCCACCGCCGCCTGCCACACCACGAACGCCGTCACACCCTGCCGGGCCGCCAACTCCGCCAACCCCGCGTGCAGGTCGGCCGGCAGGTCGATCCGTACCAGTCCGCCGGAATGGTCGGCTGTCGCCGGCCGCGGCCGGTCCACCGGCAGGGCCAGTTCCTCCGGCGCCCCGGCCAGCGCCTCGCGCCAGTACCCGAGCTGCCCGGCCAGCACACTGTCCGGATCGTCCGCCTCGCCCAGCAACTCCCGCTGCCACAGGCCGTAATCGGCGTACTGCACCGGCAGCGGCTCCCAGCCCGGCGCCCGCCCGGCACACCGCGCCGCGTACGCCTCCGACAGATCCCGACCCAGCGGGGCCACCGACCATCCGTCGCCCGCGATGTGGTGCACCACCAGCACCAGCACGCACTCACCGGTCACCACCGCGTCGCGGTCCGCCGGCGGCCGCCCGGACACCGGAGTGAGCAGCGTGGCCCGCAAGGGGATGTCGGCCGCCAGGTCGAAGAGCTCCAGGGACGCGCGGGCGATGCCGGACTCCACCCCGTCGGCGGGAGTGGGAACCAGGGTCAGGCCGACGCTCGCCTCGTCCGGGGAGAGGATCTGCTGGTACGGCTCCCCGTCCCGTTGCGGGAAACGCGTGCGCAGGCTCTCGTGCCGGGCCAGGACGTCGTCCAGCGCGGCCCGCAGCGCCACGACGTCCAGCCGTCCGGACATCCGCAGCACCAGCGGGATGTTGTAGAGCGCGGTCGGGCCTTCCAGTTGGTCCAGGAACCACATCTGACGCTGCGCGTACGAAGCGGGGATCACAAGAACTCCTTACGGGCGGGCGCATCCGGCGAAGGAAGGAGAACGACTGGGACAGGGCTCGGGCGATCCCTGCGGCGGCCGGGGATCCGGGCGCCGACCAAACCGTGCGTCCACTCCAACGTGGGTGATGCTCCAAAGACATGCCTGCTCACGGCATCGGTGGGAGCCACAGTTACGCCTCGCCCCACGGTTCTTCCGTCGTTCCGCCGGTCGGGTCGGCCACGGAGCGGCGCGTGTGTCCCTCTCTCGCGGAGGGCGCGCGGACGAGCGCGCGGCAGGAAGCCCGGGCCCGCCGGGGAGGGTTCCGACGCTGCCCTGCCGAGGTCCGGCCGGGCGGCACCGCGACCGTAACGGCGGTCGTCACCGATGTCTCCGGGCCGCGTGTCACCGAATCATGACGCAGGGAAGACCGGGGACGGGCGCCGGATCGGTGGTCCCACCCTTCCCGGCCGTACGGCAAGGCCGACGGGGCCCGGCCGCCTCTGCTCGACGTCACCCGGCTCGCCCGCGCGGGACACCCTACGACGCCTTACTTCGAGAAGTTTCCTCCTCAATCCGGGAGTGACGCATGAACAGTACCGACTCCAGGGGGAGCGCCGCCGATCTCGCCGCCGACGCCGCTCTCCTCGAGATCGCCGAGGGCCTCGGCCTCTCCACCCTCCTGGACCGGGCCGCGCCCTTCACCCTCCACGAGGTGACGGCGGCCGCCGACGTTCCCGAGTCCGGTGCCGCCGCGTTTCTCGACGCGCTGCTCCGCGCGGGACTGCTGGAGCGGGGCGAGGAAGCACACCACTTCACGCCCTGCTCCGACATGGCCGACCGCAGGTACGCGGCCGGCTACCTCTCCTGGGCGCTCAACGCGAACCGCCCGTACGTCGACAACGCGGCGCTGTTTCTCCGCGATCCCGCGGCGGCGGGCGCGCGGTACCAGCGGGACGGGCGGCGGGTGGCGGTCTCGTCCCGGTGGATCGGGTCGTACGGCTTCTACCCCGGCGTCATCGAGGAGATCACCCAGCGCAAACCGCGGCGGATCGTGGACCTCGGCGCGGGAGCAGGCGGACTGCTGATCCATCTGCTGACCGCTCTCCCGGACAGCACCGGGCTGGCGCTGGACCTGAGCGCTGCGGCCTGCGAGGAAGCCGAACAGGCCGCCCGGCGGGCCGAGGTCGGCGATCGTCTCCGGGTGGTGAACCGTTCGATCGAATCGCTCGCCGACGACCCCTCTCCGGTGCGGGACGCGGACGTCGTGCACGCGGGATTCGTGATGCACGACGTGGTGAGCAGGCCCGACGTGCTCGACGGTGTGCTGCGCACCTGCCGGGCGTCGATCGCGGACGGGGGGTGCCTCGTGGTGACCGACGCGGTGCCCTACGCCGCCGGTCCGGGGGAGCGCGGCTTCAGCGCGCTCTTCACGTACCTGCACTCCTCCTCGATGGACGTACGGCTGCCGCCCGAGGAGGAGTGGCGCGCCGCGTTCCGTCGGGCCGGGTTCCCGGACGTGACCAGCACACCGCTGCGGATGCCCGGCAGCCGGATGTTCGTGGCCGCCGGATAGGACGGGAGCACTGTGAGGATGTCGGCCGAAGACACCACGGCACGAGACACCACGGCACGAGCCAGAGCCCTCTACGAGGCGCGCGCGAAGCGGGTACCCGTCGCGCCGTTCACCGACGCGGACCCCACCCTGGACATGGACGACGGGTACGCCGTCCAGCGTGAACTCGTGCGGATGCTCGTCGCGGACGGCGATCACGTCATCGGGTACAAGGCGGGCCTCACCTCCGCCGCGATGCAGGACATGTTCGGCGTCGACACACCGGACTACGGCCCCGTGCTGGCCTCCACCGTGTACGCGGACGGGGCGACCGTGTCGTGCGACTCGTTCATCGCGCCCAAGGTGGAGGCCGAGATCGTCTTCCGTCTCGGCGCGCCCCTCACGGGTCCCGGCATCACGCCGGAGCAGGCGCGCGGAGCCGTCGCCGAGGTCATGGCGGGACTGGAGATCGTCGACTCCCGGATCGAGGACTGGCGCATCGGGCTCGCCGACACCATCGCGGATCTCGCGTCGAACGGTGCCGTGGCCCTGGCCCGGTCCGCCGTCTCCCTCGCGGACTGCGACCCCCGTCTGACCGGCATGGTGTTCTCGCGCAACGGCGAGATCGTGGCGACCGGCGCCGGAGCCGCGGCCCTGGGAGATCCGGTCGCGGTCGTGGCATGGCTGGCGAACGTGCTGGGCGCGCGCGGGGTGTCCCTGGAGGCGGGGCAGTTGATCATGACGGGGGCGCTCCACGCCGCGGTCCCGATGAGCCCCGGGGACACGTTCGTCGCCGAGTTCGACCGGCTGGGCTCCCTCACCCTGCACGTGGACGGTCCCTAGATGCCGGTTCCTTCCGACCGGAACGCCGTACCAGGGCTCGTCGAAGCGGGTCTGCGCACAAGGAAGGGCGACACAGCGATGAGTACAGCCAGGAGTACGGCCAGGAGAAGAAACGGGCGACTGTCCGCGGCGGTGCTCGGCGCCGGCCTCATCGGAGTCGACCTCGCGGCCAAGATCATGCGTTCGCGCTCCCTCGACTGCCGGCTGGTCGTGGCACGCGACGAGGACGCGCCGGGGCTGCGGCACGCGGCCAGGCTCGGGCTGCCGACCGCGACGAGCGGCGTCCAGTCCCTGGTCGACGCTCCGGACCCGTTCGACGTGGTCTTCGACGCCACCAACGCCGTGTCGCACGCCGAGCACGCGGAGCGGTTGAGGCCCCTCGGGACGATGCTCGTCGACCTGACGCCGAGCAGGGTGGGGCGGATGGTGGTCCCGACCGTGAACGGGGCGGACGTCCTGGACCACGACGACATCAACATGATCAGTTGTGGCGGCCAGGCGTCGATCCCGATCCTGCACGCGATCGCGCGGCGGCACCGGATCGACTACGTCGAGGTGGTGGCCACCGCGGCCAGTCCGAGTGTGGGCCCGTCCACCCGGCTGAATCTCGACGAGTACATCGAGACCACCCAGGACGCGGTCCGTGGCTTCACCGGGGTCGCGGACGTCAAGGCGATCCTCAATGTGAGCCCCGCCAGGCCGCCGGCGACCTTCCGCGTCGCCATGTCCGTGCTGGGGGAAGGGCTGACCGAGCGATCCGTGCGCGCGGCCGTGGCGACCGCGACGGAACCGGTCCGGGCGTTCGCCGGTGGCTTCGAGGTCACGGCGTGCGTCGTGGACGGCGGGAAGGCCCTCGTCGCCATCGAGGTGACCTCGTCCGGTGACCGCATTCCGCCGTACGCGGGCAACCTCGACATCATCAACTCCGCCGCGCTCCAGGTCGCCGAGCTGTACGCGGCGGCCCACGTCCCCGCGGCCGGGGCGGTGATGTCGTGATCGGGACGGCGGACGGGAAGAGCGACGGGCGGAAGCCGGTTCTCGTGCATGATCCGACCCTGCGCGACGGACATCACGCGGTCCGCCACGCGCTCGGCCCCGAACAGCTCCGCGGGTACGCGGCGGCCGCGGACGCAGCCGGTGTCCCGGTGGTCGAGGTGGGGCACGGCAACGGTCTGGGCGCGTCCTCCCTCCAGGCCGGCCGGGCGCGGCTCGGCGACGACGAGATGCTGTCCGTCGTACGGGAGGCGCTGCCGAACAGCAGGATGGCCGCCTTCATGATCCCCGGATGGGGCACCGTCCAGGACCTCAAGAGGGCCATCGCCCACGACGTCGACGTGGTACGGATCGGCACGCACTGCACCGAGGGGAACCTCGCCGAGCGGCATCTGGGGTTCCTCCGCGACGCCGGTGTCGAAGCGCACGGCGTTCTCCTGATGAGCCACATGGCCACTCCCGGGCAGCTGGCGGAGGAGTGCGCCCGGCTCGTGGGGTACGGGGCGAGCGGGGTGGGCATTCTCGACTCCTCCGGTCACTTCCTGCCGGCGGACGTGACGGAACGCGTCGGCGCCATCCGGCGGGCCGTCGACGTACCGGTGATGTTCCACGGGCACAACAACCTCGGTATGGCCGTCGCCAACTCGGTCGCCGCGGTCGAGGCGGGGGCGGACATCGTGGACGCCTGCGCCCGGGGCTTCGGCGCCGGGGCCGGCAACACCCAACTCGAAGTCCTGGTACCCGTGCTGGAGCGGATGGGGTTCGCCACGGGCATCGATCTGTACGGTCTCCTGGACGCGGCGGACCTCGCCGGACGCGAGCTGATGCCCTCCCCGCCGACCATCGACTCCGTCGGCGTCGTCAGCGGCCTGTCCGGAGTGTTCTCCGGCTTCAAGAACCGGGTCCTCGACGTCTCCCGGCGCGAAGGGGTCGACCCGCGCGACGTCTTCTTCGAGCTGGGCGAGCGGCAGGCGGTGGCCGGCCAGGAAGACCTCATCGTGGACGTCGCACTCGCCCTGCGGGAGGAGGCCCGCAGCGGCCGGCCCGCCCGGGAACCGCGGCCCTCCGGTCAGTTGTGACGGCGAAAGAGGAACGAGCCATGTACGAGGTACTCAAAGGAATCCTGGTGGACGACCTCCAGATGAGGGAGGAGGACGTCGTGCCGACGGCCCGCCGCGAGGAGGTGGGCCTCGACTCCCTCACGGCGGTGGAACTGGCGGCGCTGCTGCACACCCGGCTCGGCATCGAGGTCCAGGACTACGAGCTGCTGGACGCCGCCACGGTCGCGGACATCGGGCGTCTGCTGGAGGAACGGCTGCCGGGCGCCGGAGTCGAGGCCGCCGAGGGGCGCCCCTGAGCCTGGCCTGTCCCACGACCCACCGGAGACCGGTGGGCAACACCGGATGGCACCGGACAACCCGCCGGACCACGACGCACCGGCCTTGCGAGCTTGGGAGTCCCCTTGTCCTTGCCCCGACTCCGCGCGGTCCTCGGCCGTCTCACCGCATACCGGGCGACCGAGGGCGTGCATACGGCGGCGCCCACGCACCCGCTGTCGGCGAACGAATCCCCCCACGACCCGCTGCCGGGCATCGTGGAAGCGATCGCGGGTGCGGCCCCGACGGTGAACCGCTACCCCGATCCGGAGTGCGGCGAGCTGACGCGTGCGATCGCGCGGACGCACGGGATCACGGACGACCAGGTCGTGGTGGGCGCGGGGTCCGTCGCGCTCCTCCAGACGCTGATGCAGTCCGTCGGCGACCCCGGCACCGAGGTCGTCTACGCCTGGCGGTCGTTCGAGCTGTACCCCGTTCTCGCCGACCTCGCCGGCCTGCGCTCCGTACGGGTGCCCCTGGTCGACGGCACACACGATCTCCCGGCCATGGCCGACCGGGTCACGGACGCCACGCGGCTGGTCCTGATCTGCGATCCCAACAACCCGACGGGCACGGTGGTCACCCGGGAGGCTCTGCGGAAGTTCCTGGCACGTACCCCGGCGACCTGCC
Source organism: Streptomyces sp. NBC_01429 (assembly GCF_036231945.1). Lineage (NCBI taxonomy): Bacteria > Bacillati > Actinomycetota > Actinomycetes > Kitasatosporales > Streptomycetaceae > Streptomyces > Streptomyces sp. NBC_01429. The sequence goes on from NZ_CP109599.1 coordinate 670,284, forward strand.
TGGTCGCCCTCGACGAGGCGTACTACGAGTACGCGCGCGATCCGGCCGCGTCGAGCGGCCTGGACCTCTGCGCGGCGTATCCGAACCTCGTGGTGCTGCGCACGTTCTCGAAGGCCTACGGACTCGCCGGCCTCCGGGTCGGCTACCTCGTGGGGCATCCCCGCGTGACCGAGCAGCTGCGCAAGGCATGCCTCGCCTACGCGGTGAACGGGGTCGCGCAGCGAGCGGCCGTGGCGGCCCTCGGGTTGGAGGACCGGTTGCTGCGCCGCGTCGACGCCACGGTCGCGGAACGCGGCCGGGTCCGGGACGCCTTGGCGGCCCACGGCTGGGACGTTCCGGCCGGCCACGCCAACTTCCTCTGGCTCCGGCTGGGCGACGCCTCGGCCGAGTTCGGCAGGTGGTGCACGGCCAGGGGCATCGCCGTGCGGACGTTTCCGGGCGAGGGTGTGCGCGTGTCGATCGGTCGCGCCGAGGACAACGACGCCTTCCTCGCCGCTTCGGCCGCATGGCTCACGAGGACGTCGGCAGGGGCCGGGGCGGTTGACTCACGGGCGGCGGAACGGTGAACGCCCCGCGAACGGCCCGCTCAGCCCGATCAGAAAGGTGGGAACAGTGAACCGGAGCACTACGGCACAGCCCGTCCGGGTGATCGACGACAGTACGCTGTCCCGCCATGTGGTCGTCGCCCCGGGCATGTGCGGTGGCGGATCACTCGTCTTCGGCCGGATCGGGGACTGGACCTGGGAGGCGGTGGCGGCCGCCTGCCACACCAACGTGCACGCGGCCCGCACCTCCGAGGGGGAGCCCGCCTATCTGTCCTTCTACTACTTCCACGTACGCGGCGGCGATGTCGTCCATCCCCACGGCCTCGCCTTCGGCGACGAGCTCCAGGTCAGCTCGCGGGTGTTCCAGTTCGGCAGCCAGGGCGTGATCACGCTCCACCGGCTCGCGCCGGCGAGGCTGGGCCTGGACGACGCGCCGTTGGCCCCCGAGGAGCTGTACGAGCGCCCCCACCCGGACTGTCTCTACGCCGAGAACTTCAACCGCTGGATCTCCCGCGACCGCCAGGGCAGCAACCAGCGGCTGTCCCAGGTCGCGCCCCCGGACTTCTCCTACGGCGGCCTCCCCCGGCTGCCCAACGCCCACTCCCCGCGCACCCTCGTCGGACGCGCCCGCGAGGCGGGCAGCTTCTACTCGGCGGAGCCGCCCGGCCTGGTCACGGCCGGGCCCGACCACACGTCCGAGTACGCGCTGGACGTCGCGCGCGACCTCAACGGCGCCGGGCTCGTGTACTTCGCCTCGTACTTCTCGATCTTCGACACGGCCCTGCTGCGCGTGTGGCGGTCGCTCGGCCGCGGCGACGCGCGGTTCCTGCGGCGCAAGGTGGTCGACCAGAAGGTCGGGTACTTCGGCAACGCCGACCCCGGCGCGGTGTTCACCATCACGGTGCGCAGGTGGCGCAGCACGGCGCGGCCGCGGATCGAGATCGCCGACATGGCCATGCGCGACTCCGGTACGGGCCGTCTGCTCGCGGTCGCCGGCATCGAGATCGACGTCGACGCGTCCGGGGCGGACGCGCCGACGTCGTGAGAAGGGCCCCGTCGAGACCGCGGGGACGACCGCGGCGGGGCGCCAGGAGCACCACCGCACCCGCCGGTGGCCGGTCGTCCCGTGGGCGTCCGTCAGGCAGCGGGCTGTTCGGAGCGGGCCCAGTGCATACCGTCGGGTGACTCGACCAGACCGCCCTCGTACTGAGGGTCGTCCCCCAGGCTCTCGCCGAAGACCGCCTGGACCTGGACCCGGGATCCCTGCCAGTGGATGTTCCGCGAGCGCTCCAGCAGCTGCGCCCGGCGTTCCGGGTTGACGGAGGGCGCCGTGCCGATCAGCGCCGTCTCGTCGGACGCGCCGCCGCCCACCAGTTCCGCGAACGACTCCTCGGCCGAGGCGGAACTCCCGGTCACACTCTTCGCCTCACGGAAGTACGCGTGCTCGTCCTTCTGGAGGTCGTAGAAGGCGGCCAGGAAGTCGTGGAACACGTCGTACTCCCCGCGGTAGCGGGCTTCGTACTCGCGGAAGCAGTCGGCCTCGTCGATGGCGCCGCGCAGTGTGGTGTTGATCGACCGGGCCGCCAGCAGGGCGCTGTACGTGGACAGATGAACGCCGGAGGAGAACAGCGGGTCGATGAAGCAGGCGGCGTCGCCGACCAGCACCATGCCGGGCCGCCAGAACTTCTCCTGGATGTAGGAGTAGTCCTTGCGGACGCGGACCTCCCCGTACGGGCCCTCCGTGACCCGCTCCGCGTCCGACAGGTAGTCGGCGATGAGCGGGCACTCGTCGATCAGGGCTGCCAGCACCTTTTCCCGGGGCCCGTCCCTGAGGCGTTCCAGCGCCTCACGCCTCAGCACCGCGCCGACGCTGGTGAGTTGATCGGAGAGGGGGATGTACCAGAACCAGCCGAGATCGAACGACGCGCACACGATGTTGCCCGTCCCGGGGGCGGGCATGCGCTTGCCGCCGGTGAAATAGCCGAATACGGCGATGTTCCGGAACAGCTCCGAGTACTGGCGCGCGCCGCCGATCTCCTTGTGAATGCGGCTCTTGTTCCCCGAGGCGTCCGCCACGAATTTGGCGCGGACCTCCCGCCGGACACCTTCGGCGTCGTCGTACCGCACACCGCGGATCCGGCCCTCTTCTTCAAGAACCGCCACGACCTCGCAGCGTTCGCGGACGTCCACCCCCTTGCGGCGGGCGTTGTCGAGGAGGATCTTGTCGAACTTCATGCGCTCGACCTGGTAGGCGTAGGAGGTCGGGCCCGAGAATTTCGCGGAGACGGAGAAATCGAAGGTCCAGGGCTCAGCGTTGAGCCCCCACCGGAAGGTACCGCCGTGCTTCTTCATGAAGCCGGAGTTCTCCAGCTCCTCCGTGACTCCGAGGAGGCGGCAGATCCCGTGCACGGTGGAGGGGAGCAGTGACTCGCCGATCTGGTGTCGCGGGAAGACCTCCTTCTCCAGGAGCAGCACCCGATAGCCCTGGAGTGCCACCAGCGTCGACAGCGTGGACCCGCCAGGACCACCCCCGACGACTATGACGTCGTAATCTGACTCAACAGTAGAATTCACGCCGCTCTCTGCCTCTCATGTCGTTTCCCGGTGTGGTCAGGGGTTCTCCGAACGTCGGCCATCATCACGCGCGGCAGTCGGCCCGGCATCGGCGAGAGCCACGGTTACGCGCTGAGCAGGAGACACCGGCGCGTGGGTAATCGAGAGGGAACCGGGACGTCCGCGGGCCGCGGTCGCGCGGTGTGTTCCGGCCGGTCCGGTCGCGGCCGACGGCCGTCATGCCCGCTCCCGCAGCCGCAGCCGGGGCCTCGGACGCGTGGGGGGAGCCGCGTACGTGGCGAGCAGGTGGTCGGTCAGGGCGGCCGGGGTGATGTGGGCGAACACCGTCGCGGCGGTGAGCCGGACGCCCGTGGCGGCGCCGAGCCGGTTGCTCAGACGCATGGCGGTCAGGGAGTCGAACCCCATCTCCGTGAAGCGGCGGCCGGGGGCGATCGCGTCCACGCCGGTGTGCCCCAGCACGGCGGCGGCGTGGGCGCGTACGAGTTCCAGGAGTTCCCGGCTCCGTTCGGTCTCGGGCAGGGATCGCAGGCGCCCGGCGAGGGCGGCCGGATCCTCGGCCCGCGTCGCATCGGTGCCGTCGGCCGCGTCCGTCACCAGCCGCCGTACTTCCGGGATACCGCTGAGCAGCCGTTCCACGAAGCGGGCCTCGGACGCGGCGGTGAAGCGATGCCAGTCGGCGTCGACGACGACGGAGGTCCCGTCCTCCGCCAGTGCCCGTTCCAGCGCCATGAGGGCCGATCGCGGGTCCATCGGGGTCAGGCCGCCGCGGCGGATGTTGCCACTGGCCTCACCGCTGCTGGCGGCCATGCCCTCACCCGCCCACGGCCCCCACGCCACCGAGGTGGCCGCCAGCCCCTCGGCCCGCCGCCACTCGGCGAGGGCGTCCACGAGGGCGTTCGCGACCGCGTAGTTGGCCTGCCCGGCGGAACCCAGGACGCCCGCGACCGAGGAGAACAGCACGAACGCCGAGAGCCCCAGGTCCCGCGTGGCCTCGTGCAGATGCCACGCCGCCTCGCTCTTCGACCGCAGGACCTCCTCGAACCGTTCCACGGTGAGCCCCTCCAGCACACCGTCGTCCAGCACACCGGCCGTGTGGACGACTCCCGTCAGCGGTGCCCGCGCCGTTACCCGCGCCACCAGTTCTGCGACGGCCGTCCGGTCGCCCACGTCGCAGGCCACCACCTCCGCCCGCGTACCCAGCGCCTCCAGTTCCCGGCGCAGGTCGTCCGCGCCGTCGGCCCCGGGGCCGCGGCGGGACACGAGAACGAGGCGCTCGGCGCCCGCGCGTGCCAGCCACCGCGCCACGTGCCTGCCCAACGCTCCCGTACCGCCCGTGACCAGCACGGTTCCCGAGGGCCGCCACCCGGCACCACGGCGTCCGCCCGCGGCGGCCCGCACCACACGGCGGCAGAACACACCCGCGCCCCTGACCGCCACCTCGCTCTCGCCCGAGCCGCCGGCGAGTACCCAGGCCAGACGGTCCATGACCCACTCGTCCAGCGCGTCCGGCAGGTCCACCATCCCGCCCCAACGCTCCGGCGTCTCCAGGCCGGCCGCCCGTCCCAGGCTCCACACCCCGGCCTGCTCCGTGCCGCGCACCCGTTCCGCGCCGTTCACGGACATGGCCCCGCGGGTGACGCACCAGACCGGGGCGCGCATACCCAACTCGCCCGCGGCCCGCACCATGGCCAGGGTCAACGCCACTCCCAGCGGCACCGACCCGTACACCGCGTGCCGTCCCTCCGCCCGCGCCAGCAACGACAACACGCCGGTGATCGCCGGGTCACCGGCCCGCGCCAGCGCCGCGCGCAACGCCGCTGCCACCGCGTCGCCGTCCGTGGCGCCCGGCGCCGGCTCCACGATCACGGGGGACGCCCCGCGCCCCGCCACCGACTTCACGACGTGCGACACCCACGGGTCCGCGGTGTGCCCCTCGGGGACGACCACCAGCCACGTTCCCGTCAGCGTGCCCGTCCCCCCGGCCACCGGCGACCACGCCACCCGGTAGCGCCACGCGTCCACCGATCCCCGCTCCCGCCGACGCCGCCGCCACGCCGACAGCGCCGGGAGCGCCGCCGCGAGCGACTCACCCGCGCCGTCCGCGTCCTCGGCCGACAGCTCGCTCGCGAGCGCGCTCGCGTCACCGCGCTCCACCGCCTCCCAGAAACCGGCGTCGGCCGGGCCCTCGGGCGCCGTGTCACCGGCGGTCGTCGCGGCGGTCCCGGCGGTCGAGCGGAGCCAGAAGTGCTCCCGCTGGAAGGCGTACGTCGGCAGGTCCACGCGCTGCGGCAAGGAGCCGCCGGCGGCGATGACGGCCGGCCAGTCCACCGCCATGCCCCGCACGTACGCCTGGGCGAGCCCCTCGACGACGGAGCCGGCCCCGTCCGCGTCCCCGCGCAGCACCGGCGCGAACACCGCGTCGGGCAGGCACTCGTGCCCCATCCCGGAGAGCACACCGTCGGGACCGAGTTCGACGAACGTCGTCACTCCCCGCCCGGCCAGCGCCGCCACGCCGTCGGCGAAGCGCACCGTCTCCCGTACGTGTCGTACCCAGTGTCCGGGCGCGCGCAACTCGTCGGCCGAGGCCACCTCGCCGGTCACGTTCGACACCACGGGAAGGTGCGGCGCGCGGAAGGAGAGCCCCTCCACCACCTCGCGGAACGGGGCGAGCACCGGCTCCGTCAAGGGCGAGTGGAAAGCGTGCGACACGTTCAGCCGTTTCGTCTCCACGCCCCGTTCCCGCAACACCCCCACGACCTCGGCGACCGCCGCCTCCCTTCCCGAGAGCACCACGGACGCGGGACCGTTGACCGCCGCGACGCTCACCTCGTCCGCGCGCCCCGCCAGCAACGGCACCACCTCCGCCTCCGCCGCCCGCACCGACACCATCACCCCGCCCTCGGGCAACTGCCCCATCAGCCGGCCCCGGGCCGCCACCAGCGCACAGGCGTCCTCCAGCGACAGCACCCCCGCCACGTGCGCGGCCACCACCTCCCCCAACGAATGACCGCCCACGAAGTCCGGCCGCACACCCCACGACTCCACCAACCGGAACAGGGCCACCTCGACCGCGAACAGCCCGCACTGCGTGAAATCCGCCCGGGCCAACGCGGCCGCGTCCCCGAACACCACCTCCCGCAGCGGCCGTTCCAGCAGGGCGTCGAATCGCGCGCACGCCGCGTCGAAGGCATCCGCGAACACCGGGAACCTCTCGTACAGCCCCCGCCCCATGCCGATGTGCTGGCTGCCCTGTCCCGAGAACAGCACCGCCGACTTCCCGGGGAGAACGGTGCCGCGCACCACACCGGCCGCCGGTTTCCCCGACGCCAGAGCCGCGAGGCCCGCCTCCAGCCCGTCACGCCCCGCGGCGAGCACCACACCACGGTGCTCGAACACCGACCGGGACGTCACGAGCGACGACCCCACCCGGGCCGGCGACAAGCCCTCGTCGGCCCGCACCAGCTCCGCCAGACGCTCCGCCTGCGCCCGCAGGGCCGCCTCCGAACGCCCGGAGACCACGCACGGCACCACGCCCGCGTCCTCCGCGGGCGTCTCCACCCGCTCCTCCCGCGGAGCCTGTTCCACGATCACGTGCGCGTTCGTCCCGCTGATCCCGAACGACGACACGCCCGCACGCCTCGGTGCCTCCGCCCGGGGCCACTGCGCCGCGTCCCGCAGCAGCTCGACCCCACCGGCCGACCAGTCCACGTGGGGTGTCGGCTCGTCGATGTGCAGCGAGGGCGGCAGTACGCCGTGCCGCAGCGCGAGCACCATCTTGATCACGCCTGCCACACCGGCGGCCGCCTGCGTATGGCCGATGTTCGACTTCAGCGACCCCAGCCACAAGGGCCGGTCGCCGCCCGGTCGTTCGCGCCCGTACGTGGCCAGCAACGCCTGCGCCTCGATCGGGTCCCCCAGCCTCGTCCCCGTCCCGTGCGCCTCCACGGCGTCGACGTCCGCCGCCGACACCCCCGCGTCCGCGAGCGCCGCCCGGATCACCCTCTGCTGTGACGGGCCGTTCGGCGCCGTCAGCCCGTTCGACGCACCGTCCTGGTTGACCGCGGAACCCCGCACCACGGCAAGGACCGGGTGTCCGTTGCGCCGGGCGTCCGACAGCCGCTCCACCACCAGCACACCGACACCTTCGGCGAGCGACGTCCCGTCCGCCGCCGCCGCGAACGTCTTGCACCGCCCGTCGGGTGCGAGACCGCGCTGCCTGCTGAACGCCATGAGCGGGCCGGGGTCCGGCATGACGGCGACACCGCCGGCCAGCGCGAGGTCGCACTCGCCCTGACGCAGCGACCGCACCGCCAGGTGCAGGGCCACCAGCGACGACGAACACGCCGTGTCCACCGTCACCGCGGGTCCCTCGAAACCGAAGGAGTACGCCACGCGCCCGGACAGGACACTGCCCGCCGTCCCCGTCATCAGGTGGCCCTCGAAACCCTCCACCGCCTCGTGCAGCCGCGGGCCGTACTCCTGGTAGTGGGAGCCGACGAAGACACCCGTCCTGCTGCCGCGCAGCGACGACGCGACCAGCCCGGCGCGTTCGAGCGCCTCCCACGAGGTCTCCAGCACCAGCCGCTGCTGCGGGTCCATCGCCAGCGCCTCGCGCGGCGAGATCCCGAAGAACTCCGCGTCGAACTCGCCCGCGCCGTAGAGGAAACCGCCCTCGCGGGCGTACGTCCTGCCGGGCGCGTCGGGGTCAGGGTCGTAGATGCCCTGGAGATCCCATCCACGGTCGGTGGGCAGTCCGCCGATCGCGTCCCCGCCGGAGACGACGAGCCGCCACAGCTCCTCCGGGGAGGTCACGCCGCCCGGGTAACGGCAGCTCATCCCGACGATCGCGATGCGGTCGTCCTCGGACGCGCTCTCGTCTCGGCCGGCCGGGGACGTCGCCGCCGCGCCGTCGGCGTCGGCCCGCCCCACCAGTTCGGCCAGGATGTACGCGCTCAGCGCCTTGTTGTTCGGGTAGTCGAAGGCGAGCGTGGCCGGCAGGCGCAGCCCGGTCGTCGCACTGAGCAGATTCCGCAGCTCGATCGCTGTCAGCGAGTCGAGGCCGAGGTCCTTGAACGCCCGGTCGGGCTCGGCCGCGTCGGGTGTGGCGTGCCCCAACACGGCGACGACCTGCGCGTGGACGAGTTCCAGCACGGTGTGGCCGCGGTCGGCGCGGCTCATGCCGAGCAGCCGCTGCCGCAGTTCGGTGGCCTTGCCGGCCGGGTGGCGCGGATCGGCGTGGAGGGGGGTGCGTCGTGCGGGGACGGGCCGTCGTACGAGTCCCCTGAGCAGGGCGGGGACCGCGGTGCCGGAGGCGGCCGGGGCGCCGGTGTCCAGCCGGGCGGGTATCACCAGGCTCTCCGCCAGGGCGGGCGCCGCGTCGAAGAGCCGCAGCCCCTCGTCGGACGAGAACGGCACCACACCGACCCGCGCCATCCGCGCCAGGTCCGCCTCACCGAGGTGCTCCGTCATACCGGAGCGCTCGGCCCACATGCCCCACGCCAGCGACACACCGGCCAGACCCCTGGCCTGACGATGCGCGGCAAGCCCGTCCAGAAACGTGTTCGCGGCGGCGTAGTTCGCCTGCCCCGCCGATCCCCACACACCGGCGGCCGACGAGAACAGCGCGAACAGCGCGACATCGTGGTGCCGGGTCAGCTCGTGCAGATTCCACGCCCCCGCCACCTTCGCCCGCAGCACCGCGGCGACCCGCTCCGGCGTCAGGGACGCCACCGTCCCGTCGTCCAACACCCCGGCGGCATGGACCACGCCCGTCACACCTCGCCCGCCGGGCAACCCGGCGAGCACCTGCGCCAGGGCGTCGCGATCGGCAACGTCGCAGGCGGCGACGGTCACCGACGCCCCCATGCCGGTCAGCTCCCTCTCCAGCTCCGGCATGCTCTCGGCCGCCGGGCCGCGGCGGCTGACCAGCAGCAGGTGCCGCACTCCGCGCTCGGCCACCAGGTGCCGGGCCACCAGACCACCCAGCACGCCCCCCGCGCCCGTCACCAGGACAATCCCCTCCGGGTCCAGGGCGGCCGGCACGCTCAGCACCAATTTCCCCGTGTGCCGCGCCTGACGCATGAACCGGAACGCCTCACCGGCCCGGCGCACATCCCACACCCGTGTCGGCAACCGCTTGAGCGCACCCTGCTCGAAGAGGCCGACGATCTCCGTGAGCATCGCCCCGATGCGCTCCGGCCCCGCTTCCACCAGGTCGAACGCCCGGTATGTCACACCGGGGTGCGCCGCCGCCACCTCGTCGGCGGACCGCACGTCCGCCTTCCCCATCTCGATGAAACGCCCGCCCTCGCCGAGCAGTCGCAGCGAGGCGTCTACGTACTCACCCGCCAGGGAGTCCAGCACGACATCGACACCACGCTCGCCCGATGCCGACCGGAACCGCTGCTCGAACTCCACAGACCGCGACGACGCCAGACGCGCGTCGTCGACTCCCAGAGCGCGCAGCACGTCCCCCTTGCCGGGTCCCGCGGTGGCGAAGACCTGGAGGCCGAGCACCCGCGCCAGTTGGACCGCCGCCATCCCCACCCCACCGGCCGCGGAGTGCACCAGCACCGACTCACCGGGCCGTACACCCGCCAGCTCGCGCAACGCGTACAGCGCCGTCACGAACGCGACCGGAACCGACGCGGCCTCGGTGAACGACCAGCCGTCCGGGATCCGGGTCAGGGTGCGGTGGTCCGCCACCGCCAGCGGCCCGAACCCGCCGGTCCACAGGCCCATCACGCGGTCACCGACGGCGCAGGACTCGACTCCCGGGCCGGTGGCCACCACCACACCGGCTCCTTCGCTTCCCATCGGCGCCCCGTGGTCCGGATACATGCCCAGCGCGATGAGCACGTCGCGGAAGTTCAGCCCTGCCGCGCGCACGGCGACGCGCACCTCGCACGCGCCCAGTTCGCGAGCCGCGTCCTCGGCCGGCGCCGACGTCAGTCCCTCCAGCGTCCGCTCCTGCGAAGGCTCCAGCCGCCATGGCCGCCCCTCGTCCGGGGGCACCAGCACTCCGCTCGCCGGGCCCCGGGTCAGGCGCGGCACCTGTACGGCCCCCCTTCGCACGGCGATCTGGGGTTCCCCGGTCGACACCGCCTCGTGCAGGGCGTCCGGCGAAACGCCGGCGTCGTCCACGTCCAGCAGGACCAACCGCTCCGGGTGCTCGGCCTGCGCGGAGCGCACCAGTCCCCACACCGGGGCCGCGGCCGGATCGCGCACGTCCTCACCGGCCTCGACCGCCACCGCCCCCCGCGTCACCACCACCAGCCGCGACCCGGCGAACCTCTCCTGTGCCAACCACCGCTGTACCAGGGACAGAACACGGTCGACCGCCGCGGTCACCCCCGGCACCACACCCTGATCGCTCACACCGTCAACGCACACCACCACGACAGCGGGCACAGATTCGCCGACCTCGTCGAAGTCCGCATACGTCCGCGCCCCCAGCCCCTCGCTCACTCCGAGGCCGTCCTCGCCGACCACCGCACATCCGTGCACCCCGGCGTCCGGCCCGGTGGCGGGCGGCGCGGCCACCCACTCCACGCGGTACAGCCACTCCCCCACTCCGGCGGAGGCGGCGAACTCCGCCTCCCCCACCGGACGCGTCGTCAGGGCGTCCGCCGAGGCCACCGGCGCCCCCACCGCGTCGGCCACCGCCACCGACACCCCGCCGTCGCCGGTCGGCGCCAGCCGCACCCGCACCGCCGAAGCCCCGACCGCGTGCAAGGAGACACCGCTCCACGCGAAGGGCAACCGGACCCGCCCGGCACTCGCACCGTCGTCCGTACCGTCATGGACCGCCCAGACGTGGAGCGCAGCGTCCAGCAACGCGGGATGCACCCCGAAGCGGCCCGCCTCGGTTCGCGTCTCCTCCGGCAGCGCCACTTCGGCGAAGAGCTCGTCGCCTCGGCGCCAGGCGGCGCGCAGGCCGCGAAAGGCCGGGCCGTACGCGAGCCCGGTGGCCGCCAGCCCTTCGTAGAGGCCGGCGGTCCCGACCGCCTGGGCCCCGGCCGGCGGCCAGACGCTCAGCTCCGGGGAGATCACTGCCGGGCTCTCGGCGGTCAGCGTGCCTCGCGCGCAACGCGTCCACGAGTCGTCCGGCGCGTCGTCGCGGCGCGCGTACACACCGAACTCGCGGTGCCCCGTCTCCCGCGGCCCGCTCACCACCAGGTGCACCTGGACCGCGCCGTCTTCGGGCAGTACCAACGGCGTCTCCAGTGTGAGCTCTTCCAGCCGGTCGCATCCGGCGGCGTCTCCCGCTCGCAACGCCATTTCGACGAACGCCGTGCCGGGCAGGACGACACGGCCCAGCACCGCGTGGTCGGCGAGCCAGGCGTGGGTACGGAGCGACAGACGGCCCGTCAGCAGGAAACCACCGGAGTCGGGCAACGGAGCGACGGCGCCCAGCAAGGGGTGCCCGGCCGAGGTCAGCCCCGCCGACGCCACGTCACCGGCCTCGGCCGCCCCGGAGCCCAGCCAGTAACGGCGGCGCTGGAAGGCGTACGTCGGCAGGTCCACGCGTCGCGCACCGGTACCGGCGAACACCTCCCGCCAGTCGACGTCGGCGCCACCGGCGTACGCCTCGGCCAGAGAAGTCAGGAACCGCGCGGGCCCGCCCTCGCCACGGCGCAGCGTCCCGACCGCCGTCACCCGCGTTCCGTGGTCGTCGGCCGTCTGCTCGATCCCCATGGTCAGTACCGGATGGGCGCCGGCCTCCACGAACACCTGGAAGCCCTCGCCCAGCAGGACCCGTACCGTCTCGTCGAAGCGGACCGTCTGCCGCAGGTTCCGGTACCAGTAGGCGGCGTCCAGCTCAGCCGTGTCCAGCACCCCGCCGGTCACCGTCGAATAGAACGGCACCGCCGAGGACCGCGGAGCGATCCCCGCGAGATCGCGCAGCAACTCACCCTCGATCTCCTCCACATGTGCGGAGTGCGAGGCGTAGTCCACCGGAATCCGGCGCGCCCGTACCTCCTCGCGCTCGCACCGCGCCAGCAGCTCCTCCAGCGCGTCGGTGTCACCCGACACCACCACCGCCGAGGGCCCGTTCACCGCCGCCACCGACAGCCGTCCGCGCCACGCGGACAGCCGCTCCCGCACCTCGGCGACCGGCAGACCGACGGACGCCATACCGCCCCGGCCCGACAGCGCCCGCAACGCCCGACTGCGCAGCGCCACCACCCGTGCCGCGTCCGCCGGCGACAGCCCGCCCGCGACACACGCGGCCGCGATCTCCCCCTGGGAGTGACCGATCACCGCCGCCGGCACCACGCCGTACGCACGCCACAGCTCGGCCAGTGACACCATCACCGCCCACAACACCGGCTGTACCACGTCCACGTGGCCCAGCCAGCCGTCCCCGTCGGTGCACCGCAGGACGTCCGGCAGCGACCAGTCCACGTGCGGCGCCAGCGCGTCGGCGCACTCGTCCATCCGCGCCGCGAACACCGGTGAGGAGTCCAGCAGTTCGGCCGCCATCCGGGCCCACTGCGTTCCCTGCCCGGGAAAGACCAGCGCCACATCGGTGCCGCGCCGGGCGAGCCCGGTGACAAGCCCCGGGGTGTCGTGGCCCGCGACGTACTTCTCCAGCACGCCCACCGCGCCCGCGTGGTCCGGCGCGAGGACCACCGCGCGGTGTTCGAAGGAAGTTCGGGTGGTGCCGAGGGACAGACCGGTGTGCGCAGCGGCAACCTCCGGATGCCCGCGCACGTGGTCCAGCAGCCGGGCGGCCTGGCCGCGCAGGGCCGCCGCCGACCTGGCCGCGAGCACCCACGGGACGAGCGGGAGCGACGCCGGGACCACGGCGGACGGTACGGCGTCGTCATCCGGTCCGCCGTCCGCTTCGCCCTCGACCGGACCGGCGGCCTGCTCGATGATGGCGTGCGCGTTGGTGCCGCTGATGCCGAACGAGGAGACACCTGCCCGGCGCGGTCGCCCACCCGGCTGCCACGGGGTGGCCTCGGTGAGGAGCCGGACCGTGCCGGCCGCCCAGTCGACGTGCATCGACGGTTCGTCGGCGTGCAGCGTCGCCGGCAGCACACCGTGCCGCATGGCCAGCACCATCTTGATCACACCGGCCACCCCCGCGGCCGCCTGGGTGTGCCCGATATTCGACTTCACCGAACCCAGCCACAACGGACGGTCCGCGTCCCGGTCACGCCCGTAGGTGGCCAGCAGCGCCTGCGCCTCGATCGGATCACCCAGCCGCGTCCCCGTGCCGTGCGCCTCCACGGCGTCGACCTCGCCCGCGCTCAGCCCCGCGCTCGCCAACGCCGCCCGGATCATCCGCTGTTGCGCGGGACCGTTCGGTGCGGACAGTCCGCTGCTGGCCCCGTCCTGGTTGATCGCCGTGCCGCGCACGACGGCCAGCACCGGATGGCCGTCGCGGTGCGCGTCGGACAGCCGCTCCAGGAACAGCATGCCGGCGCCTTCGGCGAGACCGAAGCCGTCGGCGGCGGACGAGAAGGGTTTGCACCGGCCGTCCGGGGCGAGCCCGCGCTGCCTGCTGAAGCCGATGAAGGTACCGGGCGTGGCCATGACCGTCACACCGCCGACCAGCGCGCTGGAGCAGTCGCCCTGGCGCAGGGACTGCACGGCCAGGTGCAGGGCCACCAGCGAGGACGAACACGCCGTGTCCACCGTCACCGCGGGCCCCTCCAGACCCAGCGCATAGGCGACGCGTCCGGACGCGACGCTGAGGCCGGTGCCGGTCATCAGGTGGCCCTCGACATCGCCGGACGCCCGGTGCAGGTGGGGGCCGTAGTCAGGGGCGACGGCCCCGACGAAGACACCGGCCCGGCTCCCCTTGAGCGACGCGGGGTCGATGCCCGACCGTTCGACGGCCTCCCACGCCGTTTCCAGCAGCAGCCGCTGCTGCGGGTCCATCGCCAGCGCCTCACGCGGCGAGATCCCGAAGAAGTCGGCGTCGAAGTCCCCCGCGTCGCCGAGGAAACCGCCCTGGCGGGTGGAGGAGGTGCCCGGCCGGTCGGGATCCGGGTCGTACAGGGCGTCGACGTCCCAGCCACGGTCCTCGGGGAAGGCCGTGATCGCGTCCCGTGCGCCTGCCAGCAGCTCCCAGAAATCCTCGGGGGTCCGCACGCCCCCGGGGTAGCGGCAGCTCATCCCGACGATCGCGATCGGCTCCCGCGCCGCCGCCTCCACTTCCTGAAGGCGCAGGCGCGTCCGGTGCAGATCGGCGGTCACGCGTCGGAGGTAGCCGACGAGCTTCTCTTGTTCCGACATCGATACCTCACGGGATTGGGCTTCGGGAGCTTGGGTGTGCGGCGTGCGACGGGTGTGCGGGTGTGCGAGAGCGTGCCGTTCAGGAGGGCCCGAATTCCCGGTCGATGAAGCTGAAGAGCTCGTCGGCCTCCGCGGACTCCAGATGACCGGGGACGTCGGCCGGGGCCCTCTCCGTACCGTCCGGTGCCGAGTCGTCCGGTGCCAGGGCGTCGGGAACGGGAACGGGAACGTCCGTGACCGCGCCGTCCCGGTCGCCGCTCCACCGGGACAGAACGCTCGTCAGGCGGCTCGCGACCATGGCCCGCGTCGCGTCGTCCGGCCGCACGCGCGTGCCGAGAAGCGCGGCCTCCAGCCTGTCCAGCTCGGCGGTCAGGGAGGGGTCCACGTCCGCCGTCGCCCCGGCGGGTGCCAGTTCCTTTCCGAGGTGTTCGGCGAGCGCGGCCGGGCTCGGGTGGTCGAAGATCAGGGTGGCGGGCAGCCGCAGCCCGGTGGCCGCGTTCAGCCGGTTGCGCAGTTCCACCGCGGAGAGCGAGACGAAGCCGAGGTCGAGGAAGCCGCGATCGGGCGCCACCGACCCCACGGCCCCGTGACCGAGGACGGCCGCGGCGTGTTCCCTGACCGACCGGAGCAGCACCCGCTGTCGCTCCGCGTGGCCGAGGCCCGACAAACGCCGTATCAACGGCGCCTCTTCCGAACGGGAGGCTTCGGCACGGGTAGGGGCGCTTCGTACGGGGACCGGCCGACGGACGCGTCCCTTCGGCGGGGCCGGGCTCGGGGTGAACGCCTCGGCGCCACGTACGGCCCCCCGGTCCGAGCGGTCCCCCGCCCCCACCGAGGCCGCGAGGTCCGCCTCCCGCACCGGCCGGGTGACCAGCGCGTCCACCGACACCACCGGCATCCCCGCCGTATCGGTCACCGCCACCGACACCCCGCAGTCTCCCCTCGGCGCCAGCCGCACCCGCACCGTAGAAGCCGCGGCCCCGTGCGGCGACACACCGCTCCACGCGAACGGCAACCGCACCCCGTCCCCGGCGCCGTCCGCAATGCCGTCCGCGCACGCCAGCCACGCGTACAACGCCGCGTCCAGCAGCGCCGGATGCATCCCCAGGCGCTCCGTGCCCGGCATCGCGGGCAACTCCGCCTCGGCGAAGACCTCCTCTCCCCGGCGCCACACCGACCGCAACCCGCGAAACGCCGGCCCGTAGGCAAGCCCCACGCCCGCCAACCGCTCGTACGTCCCGGCGAAGTCCACCGCCTCCGCCTCCGCCGGTGGCCAAGCGCTCATGTCCCCGGAGACGTCCGTCTCACCACCGGCGCCCAGCACACCCCGCGCATGGCACGTCCACGCACCGCTGCCGCCGCCACTGGCGTACACGCTCAGCTCGCGCCGGCCTTCCTCCTGCGGCCCGCCGACGACGAGTTGCACCCGGACCGCGTCCTCGTCGGCCAGGACCAGCGGCGCCTCCAGTGTCAGTTCCTCCAGCCGCGGGCACCCCACCTCCTCGCCCGCTCGCAGGGCCATCTCCACCAGTGCCGAACTCGGCACGACCACCCGCCCCAGCAGCACGTGTTCGGCGAGCCATGGCTGGGCGCGCGGCGACAGACGCCCCGTCAGCAGGAACCCGTCCGACCCGGGCAGCGGCACCGCCGCCCCCAGCAACGGGTGCTCCGTCGGCTCCAGCCCCACCGAGGCGGCCGCGTCACCGGACACCGCGGCGACGCGCGGGGCGAGCCAGTACCGCCGGCGCTGGAACGCGTACGTCGGCACGTCCACGTGCCGCGCCGCCGATCCCGCGAACACCGCCGGCCAATCCACCACGGCGCCGCCCACGAACGCCTCGGCCACGGACGTCAGCAACCGATCGGGACCGCCTTCTCCGCGGCGCAACGACCCCACCGCCGCGATGTCGACCCCGCAGTCGTCGGCGGTCTCCGCCACGCCCATCACCAGCACCGGATGCCCGCTGGCTTCCACGAACACCCGGAAGCCCTCGCCCAGCAGCACCCGCACCGTCTCGTCGAACCGCACCCTCCCGCGCAGGTTCCGGTACCAGTACCGCGTGTCCAGCTCCACCGTGTCCAGCACACCGCCCGTCACCGTCGAATAGAACGGGACCGACGACCGCCGCGGCGCGATCCCGGCGAGGTTCCGCTCCAGCTCGGCCTCGATCGCCTCGACCTGCGCACCGTGCGAGGCGTAGTCCACCGACACCCGGCGTGCTCGTACACCCTCCGCCTCGCACACCTCCAGGAACTGCTCGACGGCTTCCCTCTCGCCCGACACCACCACCGCCGTCGGCGCGTTCACCGCCGCCACCGACAACCGCTCGCCCCAGGCGGCCAACCGCTCCTCGGCCGCCGCCGCGGGCAGACTCACCGAGGCCATCGCCCCGCGGCCCGACAGTGCCCGCAACGCGCGACTGCGCACCGCCACGACCCGCGCACCGTCCTCCAGGGACAACCCGCCCGCCACCACCGCGGCCGCGATCTCTCCCTGCGAGTGCCCCACCACCGCGGACGGCACCACGCCCAGCGAACGCCACGTTCCCGCCAGCGACACCATGACCGCCCACATCACCGGCTGCACCACGTCGACCCGGTCGATCCACTCCGGGCCCTCGACGCCTCGTACGACGTCCACCAACGACCACTCGACCGAGGGCGCCAGCGCCGCCGCGCACTTCCCCATCCACTCCGCGAACACCGGCGACGCGTCCAGCATTTCGACCGCCATCCCCAGCCACTGCCACCCCTGGCCGGGGAAGACGAACACCACCCTGTCGTCGGAGCCGGCCACGGCACCGTGCACCACACCGGGGGCCTCCCGCCCCTCCGCCAGAGCGGTCAGACCACACGCCAGGCCGGCGCGATCCGCGCCCAGGACCACCGCGCGACGGTCGAACACCGCGCGGGTGGCCGCCAGCGAGAGACCGACATCGCCCGGTGCCACCGCGGCCGGCCCCGCGGCCCCTTCGGTGAGCGGCAGCAACCGCGCGGCCTGGTCCCGGACCGCCGCCTCGGACTTGGCCGACAGCACCCAGGGAACGACACCGCCGGCGGAAACCGCCAGGGTGCCCGGCACGACCCCGCCGTCCGCCCCGGCCGCCTGTTCCGGTGCCTGTTCCGGTGCCTGTTCCGGTGCCTGTTCCGGTGCCTGTTCCAGGATGACGTGGGCGTTCGTTCCGCTCACGCCGAAGGAGGACACACCGGCCCGACGCGGTCGGCCCGTATCGGGCCACACGACGGGGTCGGTCAGCAGCCTCACCGTGCCGGCGGACCAGTCGACGTGCGCCGACGGCTCGTCGACGTGCAGGGTGGGCGGCAGCACACCGTGCCGCATCGCCAGCACCATCTTGATCACACCCGCCACACCCGCGGCCGCCTGCGTGTGCCCGATATTGGACTTCACCGAACCCAGCCACAACGGACGGTCCCCGCCCCGGTCACGACCGTACGTGGCCAGCAACGCCTCCGCCTCGATCGGATCACCCAGCCTCGTCCCCGTACCATGCGCCTCCACGGCATCGACCTCACCGGCGCCGATTCCCGCACTCGCCAACGCCGCCCGGATCACCCGCTGTTGCGCGGGACCGCTCGGCGCCGTCAGACCGTTGGAGGCGCCGTCCTGGTTCACGGCCGAGCCGCGTACCACCGCCAGCGCCCGGTGCCCCCGGCGCCGGGCCTCCGAGAGCCGCTCCACCACCAGGACGCCCACACCCTCGGAGAAGCCGGCGCCGTCGGCCGTCGCCGCGAACGCCTTGCTGCGCCCGTCGGGAGCGAGCCCGCCCTGGCGGGTGAACTCGGTGAACAGGCCGGGCGTGGCCATGACGGTCACCCCGCTGACGAGGGCGAGCGTGGACTCGCCGGTGCGCACGGACTGTACGGCCAGGTGCAGGGCCACCAGCGAGGACGAGCACGCCGTGTCCACCGTCACCGCGGGCCCCTCCAGACCCAGCGCATAGGCGACGCGTCCGGAGAGCACACTGGCCGTGACGCCGGTGGTGACGTATCCCGCCGCCTCCTCGGGGACGTCGGGGCTCATGGCGAGGTAGTCCTGACCGTTCGTCCCGGCGAAGACGGCGGTGGCGGTGCCCCTGAGCGCGGAGGGGTCGATGCCCGCCCGCTCCAGCGCCTCCCAGGACGTCTCCAGCAGCAGCCGCTGCTGCGGGTCCATCGCCAGCGCCTCACGCGGCGAGATCCCGAAGAAGTCGGCGTCGAAGTCCCCCGCGTCGTGGAGGAAGCCGCCCTCGGCGGCGCAGGACGTCCCGGCGCGGCCGGAGCCGGAATCGCGGCCGGAGCCGGAGTCCGGGCCGGAGCCGGAGTCCGGGTCGTACAGGGCCTCCAGGTCCCAGCCACGGTCGTCGGGGAACGGGGTGATGCCCTCCCCGGCCGTGTCGAGCATCCGCCACAGGTCCTCGGGTGACCGGACGTCACCGGGGAACCGGCAGCTCATCCCGACGATGACCACGGGGTCCTCGCCCGTCGCCGGCCCGGCGGCCACGGCCGGGGCGGACGCCGCCTCCGGCCCGGGGAGCAGTTCCGCGCGCAGACGGGCCGCGAGCGCACGGGCGTTCGGGGAGTCGAAGGCCACGGTGGGCCGCAGGCTCAGGCCGGTCGCCACGCTCAGGCGGTTGCCCAGTTCGACGGCGGTCACCGAGTCGAGGCCGAGGTCCTTGAACGCGCGGGACGGATCGACCGCTTCGGCTTCCGCGTAGCCCAGTACCGACGCCACCTGCCCGCGTACCACGGCGAGCACCGCCGTCTCCTGTTCGGCCCTGGTCGGCAGGCCGGCCAGCCTGCCGACCAGGCCGCCGGGCGTGTTCGCCGCGTGCGTGCCGGGATCGGCCGCCCGTGCGAGCCGCTGTACGTCGGGCAGGTCGGCGAGGAAGGGGCTGGGGCGCGTGGCGGTGTACGCCACGTGGAACCTGTCCCATTCGATGTCCGCGATCACCACGCCTGGCTCGCCTTCGGCCACCGCGCCCGCCAGCGCCGACACCGCCGGTTCGGGGGCCATCTCCGGCAGGCCGTGCCGGCGCGCCGCCGCGCCGATCCCGCCCTCGGCCATGCCTTCGTCGGCCCAGGCGCTCCAGGCCACCGAGGACGCGGGAAGGCCCAAGCCGTGCCGGTACTCGGCCAGGGCGTCGAGGTAGGCGTTGCCGGGCGCGTAGTTGCCCTGTCCGGTGGCGCCCAGGGTGCCCGCCACGGAGGAGAACAGCACGAAGGCGTCCAGGTCCATGCCGTCGGTCAGCTCGTGCAGGTACCAGGCGCCGTCGGCCTTCACCCGCAGTACGCGGTCGATCTGCTCGGGGGTCAGCCGTTCCACGACCGCGTCGTCCAGGACCGCGGCGGTGTGGACCACCGCCGACAGCGGGCAGTCGTCGGATACGCCGTCGAGGAGCCGGGCGAGTGCCGCGCGGTCGCTCACGTCGCAGGCGGTGAGGGTCACCCGCGCGCCGGTGGCCTCCAGTTCCTCGCGCAGCGCACCGGCGCCGGGCGCGTCCGGTCCGCGACGGCCGGCCAGCACCACGTGCTCGGCGCCCGACCGGGCCAGCCAGCGGGCCACCCGCCCGCCCAGAGCACCGGTGCCGCCCGTCACCAGCACGGTGCCGCGCGGCTGCCACCGCGCCCGCGGGTCGAGACGCGGGGCCCGGGCGAGGCGGCGGGCGAACGTTCCGGAGGGACGGATCGCGACCTGGTCCTCGCCCTCGGCGCCGGCCAGGACCGCCGCCAGCAGGCGGCCCGCGTGCGCGTCCCAGTGCTCCGGCAGGTCCACCAGGCCGCCGAACCGCTCCGGGTGCTCCAAGGCCACGATCCGGCCGAGGCCCCACACCATCCGCTGGGCGGGGGCGCCGGCCCTGTCCGTGTCCGGCACGGCCACCGCGCCGCGGGTCAGGCACCACAGGGGGCCGTTCACCGCCGCGTCGCCCAGCGCCTGGAACAGGGCGAGCGTCCCGGTCAGGCCCGCCCGGGGGACGCCGGTTCCGACGGGCGGCCCGTCGGCCAGGGACAGCAGCGACAGCACACCCGCGTACGCGCCGCCCGCCGCCCGCGCACCGCGCAGCACGTCGGCGATCCGGTCGCGGGTGGCTCCGGCGGGCAGCTCGACGGTGACCACGTCGCCGCCGTGGTCGCGCACGGCGGCCGCGGTCGGCCCGACGACGTCCGCGGCGCAGCCCTCCGGGGCGACCAGCAGCCAGGTGCCGGACAGCGCCGGCCGGCGCGCCGTGCTCATGGGCACCCAACGGGTGCGGTAGCGCCAGCCGTCCACCGTCGAGGTCACGCGCTGCCGCTGCCGCCAGGACTTCAACGCGGGCAGCATGTGCGCCAGCGACGTGTCGTCGGCGTCGACGTCCAGTGCGCCGGCCAGCGCCTGCGCGTCGTCGCCCTCCACGGCCTGCCAGAACGCCGCGTCCGCCGTGCCGCCCTCCGGCGCGGGCGCGGCGTCCTGAGCCCACCAGAACCTCTCGTGCTGGAACGCGTAGGTGGGCAGCTCGACGCGCCGCGCCCCCGAACCGGTGTACGCCCGCGTCCAGTCCACCGGCACACCGTGGACGAAGGCCTCGCCCAGCGACGTGAGCACACGTCGCGCACCGCCGTCGTCACGCCGCAGCGAGCCGACCACCACCGCGTCGCTGCCCGCACTCTCCAGCGTCTCTCGCATGCTCGCGGTCAGCACGGGGTGCGCGCCGCACTCCACGAACGCCCCGAAGCCCGAACCGGCCAGTGCCCGGATCGCCTCTTCGAAACGCACCGTCTGCCGCAGGTTGCGCACCCAGTACTCGGCGTCCGGGCCACGCCCGCCCTCCAGCCACTCCCCGGTGACCGTGGAGAAGAAGGGCACCGCGAACGCCCCGGGTTCCACCGGCGCCAGATCGGCGAGGACGCGCTCGCGCACCTCCTCGACCTGCGAGGAGTGCGAGGCGTAGTCCACCGCCACACGACTCGCCCGTATCCCGTCGCGCTCGCACCGCGCCAGCAGTGCGTCCAGCGCCTCCGGCGTACCCGACACCACCGTGGACGAGGGGCCGTTGACCGCCGCCACCGCCCCGCCCGACGCCTCGACGCGCCGGCGCACGTCGTCGACCGGAGACGCCACCGACACCATCCCGCCGCGCCCGGCCAGCGAGGTGCCGATGGCGCGGCTGCGCAGCGCCGCCACCCGGGCCCCGTCCCGCAACGACAGGCCGCCGGCCACCACCGCGGCCGCGATCTCCCCCTGCGAGTGGCCCACCACGGCCGCGGGTTCGACACCGTACGAGCGCCATACCTCGGCCAGCGACACCATGACCGCCCACAGCGCCGGCTGGACCACGTCGACGCGCTCCAGCGCGTCGGCGTCGTCGAGCACGTCCAGCAGCGACCAGTCCACGAACGAGGACAGCGCCACCGCGCACTCGTTCATCCGGGAGGCGAACGCCGTCGAGGACGACAGCAGCTCCCGGGCCATGCCCACCCACTGCGATCCCTGCCCGGGGAACACGAACACGGGCCGAGGCGTGATTCCGCCGCCGCGCGCCGCACCGCTCGGCGCGGTGCCCTCCGCCACGGCCCGTACAGCTTCGAGGAGTTCCTGCCGCGAGCCGCCCGTCACGACCGCGCGCCGCTCGTGGAGCGACCGCGAGGTGATCAGTGACAGTCCGACGTCGACGGGCGACACCTCGGGGCGCGCCTCCAGGAAGGACGCGAGCCGCCGGGCCTGCCCGCGCAGCGCCGCCTCGCACTGGCCCGACAGGACCCAGGGCACGGCGGCGGGGGCGTCACCCGGTTCCCGCCGCGGTGCTCCCGGCCCGTGCGGGGGCTCTTCGAACTCTTCGGCCTCTTCGGCGTCTTCGACGTCTTCGGCCTCCTCCAGGATGACGTGTGCGTTGGTGCCGCTGATGCCGAACGAGGACACCCCCGCCCGGCGCGGACGACCGCCCCCGTCCCACGCACGGGCCTCGGTCAGCAGCTCCACCCCGCCCGTCGACCAGTCCACCTGCGGCGTCGGCTCCTGCGCGTGCAATGTCTTCGGCAGCACCCCGTGCCGCATCGCCAGCACCATCTTGATCACACCGGCCACACCGGCGGCCGCCTGCGTATGGCCGATGTTCGACTTCAGCGACCCCAGCCACAACGGACGGTCCCCGCCCCGGTCCCGCCCGTACGTGGCGAGCAGCGCCTCCGCCTCGATCGGGTCCCCCAGCTTCGTCCCCGTACCGTGCGCCTCGACGGCGTCGACCTCACCGGCGCCGATTCCCGCGCTCGCCAGCGCCGCCCGGATCACCCTCTGCTGTGACGGGCCGTTCGGCGCCGTCAGCCCGTTCGACGCGCCGTCCTGGTTCACCGCGGAACCGCGCACCACGGCAAGGATGTGGTGTCCGTTGCGCCTGGCGTCCGACAGCCGCTCCACCACCAGCACGCCCACGCCCTCACCCCACCCCGTACCGTCCGCATCCGCCGCGAACGCCTTGCACCGGCCGTCAGCCGACAGCCCGCGCTGCCGGCTGAACTCGATGAACATGTCCGGGGAGGCCATGACCGTGACACCGCCGGCGAGGGCGAGGTCGCACTCGCCGGAACGCAGCGCCTGACCGGCCAGGTGCAGCGCCACCAGTGACGACGAACACGCCGTGTCCACCGTCACCGCCGGACCTTCCAGGCCGAGGGCGTAGGCGATGCGGCCGGACATCACGCTCGGCGCGTTACCGGTCAGCAGGTAACCGGCGAAGCCGTCGGTGGCCTGATGAGCGCGTGGACCGTAGAAGTGGGTGGTGGCGCCTATGTACGTACCGGTCGCCGACGCGCGGCGCGATCGCGGATCGATTCCGGCGCGCTCCAGCGCCTCCCAGGACGTCTCCAGCAGCAGCCGCTGCTGCGGGTCCATCGCCAGCGCCTCACGCGGCGAGATCCCGAAGAACTCCGCGTCGAAGTCGCCGGCCCCGGTGAGGAAGCCGCCGCTGCGTGTGTAGCTGGTGCCCCAGTGCTCGGGGTCCGGGTGGTAGAGGGCGTCCAGGTCCCAGCCCCGGTCGGCGGGATAACCGGAGATGGCGTCCTCGCCGCTGACGACCAGCTCCCACAGCTCCTCGGGCGAGCTCACGCCGCCGGGGTAGCGGCACGCCATGCCCACGATGGCCAGCGGCTCGGCCGTCGCCTCCGCGACGCGCGTGACGGCAGCCCGCCGCTTTCCGGTGATCTCCTCGTGGAGGTGGTGGGCGAGACCGCGCGGGGTCGGGTAGTCGAAGACGAGGCGGCCGGCGACGGGCAGACCGGTGCGTGCGGCGAGACCGTCGGCCAGCTCCTGTGCCATCAGGGAGTCGAAGCCGAGGTCTTTGAAGGTCAGGGTGGCATCGACCAGGCCGGTGTGTTCCATGACCGCCGCCGCTTGGTCGCACACCGCGTCGATGAGGGCGTCACGTTGTTCGGGCTCGGACAGCCCGGCCAGGACGGAGACGAGGTGTCCGTCGGACCGCTCCGGGCCCGACGCCGTTGCCACCCCGGTCCCTTCGGTCCCTTCGGGCTCTTCGGGCTCGTCGGTCCCGTCTGTCCCGTCGGGCTCGTCGAGGACCTTCCGAGGGGGTTCGGCGACCGTCCGTTCCGGTGACTCCCGGCTCTCGAACCAGTACCGCCGGCGCTGGAACGCGTAGGTGGGCAGGTCGACTTGGAGCGCCCCCGCGAAGAACGGCCGCCAGTCGACCTCCGCTCCGCGCACCCACAGCTGGGCCAGCGCGGTTGTCGCGGTGTGCGTCTCGTCCCGGTCCCTGCGGCAGAACGGGACGGCGGCGACGTCGGAGGGCGTCCGCCCGTCCTCGGTCCGGGCCCGGACCGACTCCTTGACCATGGGGGTGAGAACGGCGTCGGGGCCGATCTCCAGAAAGGTCGCCACCCCGTGCTCGCGCATCGTGGCGACGGCGTCGGCGAACAGCACCGTCCTGCGCACCTGGCGCACCCAGTACTCCGGATCCTGCAACACCCCCGGAGCCGCCACCCGTCCCGTGACGGTCGACACCACCGGCACCGACTGGTCCCGGGACTCCACCGACCCCACGACCCGCCCGTACGCCTCGAACATCGGCTCCATCAGCGCCGAATGAGACGCGTGCGACACCGCCAGACGCCGCGTCCTGACCCCCAGACCCGCCAGGCGCTCCACCTCGGCCAGCACCGGTTCGACCGGGCCCGTGAGCACCACCGACTCGGGGCCGTTCACCGCCGCGAGCTCCACGCCGTCCCCCAGACGCACCGCCTCCGCCCCGGTGCCCACCGCCACCATCACGCCCTCGCCGACCGGCAGGCCGTGCATCAGCCAGCCACGCGCCAGCACCACCCGGGCCGCGTCCCGCAGCGACCACACACCCGCCACATGAGCGGCCACCAGTTCACCCAGCGAATGACCCGCCACGACCGAAGGACGCACGCCCCACGAGCCCAGCAGGCGCCAGAGAGCCACCTCGAAAGCGAACAGCGCGGGCTGCGCCCACCCCGTCCCGTCCAGCCCGTCGACGCCTCCGGACATCACCTCACGCAGTCGGCCCGAGTAGTCGTCTCCGACACCGAAGAACTCCCGCCACTTCTGAGGGAGACGTACGTCAGCGGCCACATCGCCGACGACCTCGTCGAAGACGCCCAGCACCTCGTCCAGTGCCTCGGCGAACGCGCCGAAACACGACAGGCCCTCACCCATGCCGGCTCGTTGCGCGCCCTGGCCCGAGAACACCACCCCGACGCCACCGTCCACCACAGAACCGGACACCACCCCGGGTCCGCCGCCCCGCTCGGCCAGCCCCGACAGCCCCTCGGTCAGCGCACCCCGACCCGCGCCCAGCACCACCGCACGGTGCGCGAAGCGCGACCGCGACGACACCAGCGACCAGCCCACGTCCGCCGCGTGCACCACGTCCATCGCGTCCACCGCGTCCACGTCACCGGCTCCCCCGGCGAACCGGGCCAGTCGGCGCGCCTGTCCGCGCAGTGCTTCCGGGGAGCGGCCGGAGACGATCCAGGGCACGACCGGCAGATCCGGTCCGGTACCCCCGCCGGTGCGCTCGTCCGCGCCTTCCGGCCGCCAGTCCGACAGCACGACATGGCAGTTGCTTCCGCCCATCCCGAAGGAGCTGACTCCGGCGACGAGTTGCTCGTCCGGCGCCGGATCCCCGGGCCACGGACCGAGTTCCCGCTGCACCCGGAGATTGAGATCGTCCAGGGGGATCCGGGGGTTCGGTGTCTCGAAGTTCAAACTGGCGGGCAGCAGCCGGTGCTCGATGGCCAGGACGGTCTTGATGAACCCGGCGATACCGCCCGCGCCGCTCAGGTGGCCGATGTTGGTCTTGACCGACCCGACCGCCAGAGGCCGGCCTGCGGGAAGCCGACGGCCGATGGCCTCTCCCAGTGCGGCGGCCTCGACCGGGTCGCCCACCGGGGTTCCGGGGCCGTGCAGTTCGACGTAGCGGGCGGCGGTCGGGGGCAGTCCGGCATCCGCGTAGGCCCGGGTGACGACGTCGGCCTGGGAGCCCACCGTCGGCGAGGTGAGCGTCTCCCCCCTGCCGTCGTTGTTGGTCGCGCTGCCACGTATCAGGCACAGGACGCGGTCCCCGTCGTCGAGCGCGGCGCTGAGCCGCTTGAGCACGACGGCGCCGCCGCCCTCGCCCGGCACGTAACCGTTGGCCCTGGCGTCGAACGTGTAGCAGCGGCCGTCCGGCGAGAGGCCGCCCAAGCTCTCGGCGAGCAGCACGCCTTCCGGCATCAGATGCAGGTTGACGCCCGCCGCGATGGCGAGTTCCGACTCCCCTGACCGCAGACTCGCGCAGGCCAGGTGCAGGGCCACCAGGGAGGAGGACTGCGCGGAGTCGATCGTGAGGCTCGGGCCGCCGGCGCCGAGGAAGGCGGAGAGCCGGTTGGCGATGACGCCGCGCTGGATGCCCGGCATGGTGTGGTGGGAGCCGAGTGCCTGGGCATGACGCGTCAGCAGCTTCGCGTAGTCGTCGGCGTTCACGCCGACGAACGTGCCCAGTCGGCTGCCGCTGACCTCGCCGGGGACCATGCGGGCGTCCTCAAGTGCCTCCCAGCCCAGCTCCAGTACGAGTCGCTGCTGCGGATCGACGAAAGGCGCCTCGCGGGGGGAGAGACCGAAGAAGCCCGCGTCGAAGTCCGCGGGCCGGTCGAGGAAGGCGCCCCACCGTGGCGCCCCGTCCGAGGCCGGACCCGTCCAGCGGTCCGGCGGGACCTCGGTGACGGCGCTCCCGCCCGCTGCCAGCAGCTCCCACAGGCGCTGCGGGCTCTCCGCCCGCGGGAACCGGCACGAGACACCGATCACGGCTATCGCCGTGTCCGGGTCGACAGCGCCTCCGGTGCCTCCGGTGAGCACTTCTCCAGGCAGGCCGACAGTCGTCATCGAGAGAAACCTCCAGCACCGGACGTACGGCCGAACGGAAACGAATTCAGAAGAAGCCCGGCGTGGAGTTCTCGTTCTCGATATACCGGTCATCAACCGCCCTTGACTGTCCGACACCACACCCTTCGGCGACGTCGGCGATCACCGCCGTTACGGCGGCGATCGCACCGGCGCCCCAGAGCGGGCAAGAGGAAGTTCCGGGCCCTCCCGAAACGCCGGTGACGTGTGCGTCCGGGCGGTCAAACGCGCATTTCACCGAGTGCCGCCGCGGATCGTCCGCCTCGGCGACAGCTTTCGCGGTCCATTGCCCGACGGGCCGTCGGATGATAAATGTGATGTCAGCACGTGCTGAGCGTTCCGGCTCCGGCCGGCCGATCCCGTCCTCCGGTGAACCGCGCCTTTACGAGCGGATTCCCGGACCTGGTACATCACCCGGACTTCGCGCATCACACCCGATCGGCCATGGGCCTCAGCCAATCCAATCCGCTGTATCACCATGGAGGGAACAAGGGGTATGCCGAAACACGACGCCGTGGCTTCCGAGATCGCAGAGATACGCTCGACCTATATCCGCGACCGTTTCGCTTTCGTCCCCGGAGCCCAGCTCACCGGGATCGTCAAGGAATTGGGCGCCACGGACGATGACCTCGAAAACCTCGCCACCGTCAGCGACGAGCTGAAGAGCGACCCGACCCTTCCGTTCCGGAAGACCAGGACCGGCCGCTTCGGATTCGACACACAGTCCATGCGGGTACGGCGGCTCGAATTCCAGCCGTTCATGCTGTCCATGGAGGACGACTTCGTGCGGCACGATTCCGGCCGGGTACGCGTCTTCGACGAGATTCAGAACGACCTCCAGCTCAACACCGCCCTCCAGGCGCTCTTCGTCTTCAAGTTCATGGTCCTCGACGGCGTGACGGTCACCCACCGGCCGAAACTGGACTACGACAGCGACCGGTGGATCTGCACACTGCTCAATGTGAGGACCACCACCGACGGTGACCTGATCGGCGAGCCGGCGCTCGAAGGAGTGCACAGCGACGGCGTCGACCACACCATGACGACCTACCTGGGCAGCGAGAACATGACGGACGACAGCGCCGTCACCTTCCTGCACGACATGCGCGAGGTGAACGGCACCCGATGGCACGACACCAACGCCGACCTCGTTCGCGCCGAAGCGCAGCATCGTGACTTCCTCGACACGTGCCTGATCGTCGACCACGAGAGCAAGCACAGCGTCTCGACCCTGTACGCCGCGGACCGGTCGAAGCGGGCCACGCGGGACCTGCTGGCCTTTCTGACCCGCAAGCCGGTGGCCGAAGGACACCACTCGCACTCCTTCGACTCGCTCGAACCGCACCGCGAGCTCCCCATGACGGCCGACCTGCTCCGACTCGACAGCGCACCGTCCGCCTAGCGGCCGCGCCGAGTCAGAGAGTCAGGCAGTAAGGAGTCACGACGCGGCCCACAGGTCGTGCAGGGACTGCTTCAGCGGCACCCGCGGGGACCAGCCGAGCACCCTGCGCGCGAGCCGGATGTCGGCCTGGGTCCACGCGCCGCCCTTGCTGTGCACCGGGGCCTGCCCTCTGCGCACCAGGTGCGGGGGCACGCCCGATACGGAGACGAGGATTCCGGCGAGTTCCCGCATGCTGGTGGCGGTCCCCGAACCGATGTTGATCAGGTGCGCGGTCTCCCGCACGCCCGCCGCCAGCACCACGGCATCGGCGATGTCGCGTACGTCGACGAAGTCGCGCTGGTCGTCGACGACTGTCAGGTCGAGGGGCGCCTCCTCGCTGGTGGCACGCAGTTGCGCGGCGAGTCGGCCGAGGAAGCCGTGCGACGGAGCGCCGGGGCCGCAGCCGTTGGTGAGGCGGAGCACGCAACCGTCCACGCGTCCCGCCTCCGTGGCATCCAGGACGATGCGGCTGCCGGCCAGCTTGGTGCGCGCGTAGACGCTGCCGGGGGCGGTCGGGTGGTCCTCCGCGATGGCGGTGCCCTCGGGGACAGGACCGTACTCGTGCACGGTGCCGAGCTGGAGCAGCCTCGGCCGTCGGCGGAGCGTCGATACGGCGCGCACCAGCCGGTCGACGAGCAGGACGTGCTCGGCCGTCATGCGGTCCTCGTCGTCCGCCCCGATGTCGCCCGCAGCGTTGACGACGAGCCCCGCCGGGCCCACGGCCTCGGCGATGTCCCCGACCGTCGCGGAGGTCACGTCGAGCGCGAGGAAGCGGGCCCCGGGAGCCGGCTCGGCGGGTTTCCTCGCCACGGCCAGGACGTCGTATCCGCGGGCGGCCAGCGCTGTGCAGATGTTCCGGCCCATGAATCCGGTGCCGCCGAGGACGACGGCCGAGCTCGCGTGCGCGTCGGTCACTTCGCTCATCGGGCCCGGTCACCCCGCTCCACGTGCGTGTCCGCATGCAGCGCCCGGCACGCCTCGTACGACGGCAGCCTGCCGGCGCGACGGGCCTCGTCCAGCGTCGGCGCGTCCCGGTCACGCGGGGAGACCAGGTACTCCACGCCTTCGGGCCAGGGCAGCCCGAGGGCCGGGTCGAAGGCGTCGATCTCGTGCTCGGTGGCCGGGTCGTACTCCACCGACGTCACATAGGCGGCCACCGTGTCGTCCCGCAGGGCGACGAACGCGTGCCCGAGTCCCTCCTCCAGGTACACCGCACGGCAGGATTCGGGGTTGAGCCGGGTACTGTCCCAGCGGCCGAACGTGGGGGAACCCACCCGCAGGTCGACCACCACGTCGAGCAGTTCCCCGGCGGGGCAGGTCACCAATTTGGCCTGGCCGGGCGGTACGTCCTCGTAGTGCACGCCCCGGACGACCCCGCGCCGGGAGAAGCTGTGGTGGACCTGGCCCAGCCGCAGCGGGTATCCCACGGCTGCCGAGAAGGCGGATTCGGTGTACTGGGCGACGAACGCGCCGCGGTGATCGCGGTGCACGTCGGGTACGAACTCGTAGGCGCCGGGCACTGCCAGCTCGCGGACCTTCATCGGCGACGCTCCTCGGTGAGTTTTTCCAGTACGGGCACCAGATCGTGCGGGGTGGGTGCGGTCAGGTTCTCCTGGCGCAGCCGCTCGGCTCCGCCCGCGAAGGACGGTTCGTCCAGCAGCCGTTGCACAACGTCGCGCAGGACGTCGGTCGTCAGCTCGGAGGCGTGCACGGCGATTCCCGCACCGGCCCCGGCCAGGCTCGCCGCCCTGTTCCACCAGTCGGCGTAGCGGATGGTGGGGATGAACTGGGGTACGGCGTTGGCGAGTGCCGTGCTCCAGGAGCCGAAGCCGCCGTAGTGGATGACGGCTGAGGCGGTGGGAAGCAGGGCGTGCAGGGGAACGAAGTCGACGATACGGGTGTTGCCGGGGACCTTGGTGAGTTTCGCGGCTTCGGCGGGCGGCAGTGTGACCACCACGTCGATGTCCATGTCGCCCATCGTGTCGATCATGTCGGGGATCGGGAGGAGGGTGTCGCCGACCACGGCGTGTGTGGAGAGGCCGGGGGTCAGGACGACGCGTGGGCGTTCGGGTGGCTCGTGCAGCCAGTCCGGGATCTCGGAGGGGCCGTTGTAGGGGAGGTAGCGAAGTGGTATCCGCTCCACCGTCAGCGGGAACTGGAGGCTGGTGGGTACCTGGTCGATGGTCCACTGGCCGACCACGACCTCTTCGTCGAACGTGCTGCCGTAGCGGCCGAGATGCCTGCCGAGCCAGTCGGCCATCGGGTCTTCCCGGCGCTCGCGCGGGCGTTCCGCCCGGCGTCGGAGGAAGACGTCGCGCATCGCGGAGTGATTGTCGAAGCACCACAGCAGCCGGGCGTGGGCGGCGCCGACGACGCGCGCCGCCACCGGTCCCGCGTAGGTGAGGGGTTCCCAGATGACCAGGTCGGGTCGCCACCGGCGGGCATGGGCGACCAGGTCGGGGATCATGGGGTCGTTGTAGACCTGGTGGGAGAACATGACGCCGGCCCTGAGCTTCGCCAGCGCCAGCTCCCATGAGTGTGTTTCGAGGGTCGGGGTGGACCAGTCGGACAGCGGGTTCTCCAGGGAGCCACGGTTGCGTGCCAGCATCTCGTGGAAGTTGTGGTCCTCGCCGACGGAGACCGCGGTCAGCCCCATGCCCTTGATGGCGTCCACCAGCGCCGGGCTGCTGGCGACCTGGACGTCGTGGCCCGCGACGGCCAGGGACCAGGCGAGCGGCACCATGGACAGCAGATGTGACCTGTCGGAGAGCGTCACGAAAAGTACACGCATCGTCGGGTGCTCCTCAGCCGTTGGTTCGTCCGCCGCGGGTCGGCGCCGCGCACAGGGTGTCCGTGATCGCCGCGGCCACCGCCGCCCCGTGGTCGGCGAGATAGAAGTGGCCCCCGGGGAAGACCCGCAGGTCGAAGCCGCCCGTGGTGCGCTCCCGCCAGCCCGCCGCCTCCTCGACCGGGACGTGGTCGTCGGCGTCCCCGGTGAGCGCGACGACATCGCACCGCAGTGCCGCGCCGGGCTCCGCCGTGTAGGTCTCGAACGCCTTGTAGTCGCCGCGGATCGACGGCAGGACCAGTTGCAGCAGTTCGTGTTCGTCGAGGATCTGCGCGTCGGTGCCACTGAGCAGTCGCAGCTCGGCGACGAGCCCCGCGTCGTCGAGACGGTGGATGTCGCGGCCGCGGTGGAGCGAGGACGCGGATCTGGCGGACACGAAGAGCGCCCGGGGGGTTGTGCCCAGCTCGTGTTCGAGCAGCATGGCCAGTTCGAATCCGACACTGGCGCCCATGCTGTGACCGAACAGTGCGACGGGACGCTTCGCGGCGAGCGGCTTGAGCACGTCGAAGACGGCCCGCGCCATCTCGGGGACGCTCTCGATACACGGCTCACGCAGCCGGTCCTGTCGCCCCGGGTACTGGACGACCAGGGCCTCCACGGCCGGAGGCAGCAGCTCGGCGAGCGGGAAGTAGAAACTCGCTGTCCCCCCGGCGTGCGGCAGACACACCAGGCTGATCTCGGCCTCCGGGCTGGGATGGAACCTGCGGAACCACCTGCTCTCACCGGTGGCGGGCGACGCCATATTCCCGTTGGTCCTTTCTCCGGTGTTCCCGACGGCTCAGTCGCCCATCGCCTCGATGAGGCTCTTGGGCCGCATGTCCGTCCAGTTCTCCTCGATATGGGCCAGGCACGCTTCACGTGTGTCCTTGCCGTGGGCGACATCCCAGCCGCCGGGCACATCCGCGAAGGCGGGCCACAGCGAATGCTGTCCCTCGTCGTTGACCAGCACCAAGAACTCGGCGCCGGGGTCGTCGAAAGGATTCACGCCAGTCTCTCCCTCACATGCCGTCCTACGTGGGTGACCACCCGAACGCCGCCATCCTCACGTGTCGCGACAGGAGCGGTGATCCGCGAGAGCCGCAGTTACGGAACCGGTCGCGCCCCGTACCGGTGCCAAGCACACCTTCCTGTGCCAGTCTTGCTGCGCGACAGACACCGCGATCCACCCTTGGTATCCACACGCTGGGCGGCGGCGCGCTGCCGGCCCCGTACACGGTGCAGACCCGCGGATCGCCGCGCTCTCGGCGGCCGTATTTCCCGGAACGAGCAAAGGCGGAGTCGATGACCGCGACAGGACTGATGTTGCCACGCCGCGTCGCGGCGCCCCTCAGTGTGTCGAGACTTGCCGCCTCCGCCGCCGCGGTCGACGGCGGGGTGATGAGCAACCCCGAGGTACTGGGGTGGCTCGACAGCCGGCGTCGCGAGCACGCGCAGCGAGTGGAGCGGATACCGTTCGCCGCGTTGCGCGGCTGGGGCTTCGACGAACGGACGGGCGATCTGCGGCATGTCAGCGGACGGTTCTTCTCGGTGCACGGTCTCCGAGTGCGGTCGGACTTCGGTCCGGTGTCCGCCTGGTCGCAGCCGATCATCCGGCAGCCGGAGATCGGCATCCTCGGCATCGCGCTGCGGGACTTCGACGGTGTGCCGCATCTGCTGATGCAGGCGAAGCCCGAGCCGGGGAACGTCAACGGTGTGCAACTGTCGCCGACCGTGCAGGCGACCAAGAGCAACTACCTCAGGGTGCACGGTGGTTCCGCCGTCCCCTACCTGGATCTCTTCCGCCGCTCGGAACCCGGCGCCGTCGTCTCGGACGTCCTCCAGTCGGAACAGGGCTCGTGGTTCCTGCACAAGCGCAACCGCAACATGATCGTGGAGGTCGGACCCGAGGCCGAGGCGGGTGAGGACTTCGCCTGGCTGACACTGGGACAGGTCAACGCGCTGCTGCGGCAGGACAACCTGGTCAACATGGACGCGCGTACCGTCCTGTCCTGCCTCCCGGACTGGCGGCAGGACGACACGCAGCGGGCGCTCCACGCGGATCGGGAGATCCGTAGCTGGATCACGCGGCGGCGGGCCGAGCACGAGGTCGAGGTGGTGCGAATCGGCCTCGACCAGACCGTGGGCTGGCACCGCACCGCGGAGGAGGTGGCCCACGAGCGGGCGCTGCACTTCAAGGTGGTGGCGGTCGACGTCTCCTCGCACCGGCGTGAGGTGCCCGCCTGGTCACAGCCGCTGCTCGAACCGTACGGCACGGGCGTCGTGGCCCTGTTCGTCCGCCGTGTCGACGGCGTACCGCACGCGTTGCTGCGGGCGCGGGCCGAGCCGGGCTTCCTCAACGTGGTCGAGCTGGGCCCTACGGTGCAGTGCGCGCCCGAGAACTACGCCCATCTGCCCGTGGCCGACCAGCCGCCCTATCTCGCCGAGGCACTGGCCCGCGCCGACGGCGCCGGCTACGACGTGGTCCTGTCGGAGGAGGGCGGCCGGTTCTGGCACGCCCGGAGCCGTTACCTGATCATCGAGGTGGAGAGCGACTTCCCCGCCCTGTCGGACGATTTCCGTTGGGTGACACCATGTCAGCTGGACGAGCTGCTCCGCTACAACCATCACGTGAACGTGCAGGCCAGGACCCTGGTTGCGGCGCTGCGGGCGTGGTGAGCCCGGCCGGGGTCCGGCCGGTGCGGCTGGGGGCGCTCGCCACGTCGTCCATCGCCCTCAGGCGCGTGCTGCCCACCGCGGTGGGCATGCCGGAGATCGATCTCGTCGCGGTCGCCGGCAGGTCAGCGGAGAAGACCGGCCGTTTCGCCCAGCAGTTCAGCTGTGCCGCCGAGACGGACTACGCGGCGCTGCTCGATCGCCCGGACGTGGAGGCGGTGTACATCTCCACGCCGACGGCGCTGCACCACGAATGGGCGGACCGCGCGCTCCGCGCGGGCAAGCACGTCCTGGTCGAGAAGCCGCTCGGGGTGAACGCCGACGAGGCACGCCGGTTGTGCTCCCTCGCGCGGGAGCGCGGTCTCGTGCTGCGGGAGAACTTCATGTTCCCGCACCATCCGCAGCACGCGTTCGCCGCCGGCCTGGTGCGGCGCGGACGGATCGGCACACCGAGCACGTTCCAGGCGTCCTTCTGTATTCCGCCGCTGCCCGCTGACGACATCCGGTACGCACCCGGCCTCGGGGGCGGGGCGCTGCTCGACGTGGGCGTCTATCCGTTGCGCGCCGCAGCGCTGCTCCTGGGGCCCGCGCCGCGGGTGGCGGGGGCGACGCTGCGCATCCGTGCCTCGGACGGGCTCGATCTGTCGGGGCAGGCGTTGCTGGTCTCGTCCTCCGGAGTACTGGCCCAGGTGACCTTCGGCTTCGAGCACGCGTATGCGTCGTCGTACACGCTGTGGGGAGACCGGGGCCGGCTGTCGGTGCCGCGCGCGTTCACCCCGCCCGCGGCTCACCAGCCGGTTCTGGTGCTGGAGGAACAGGACCACGAGGAGCGGTTCACGCTACCGGCGTCGGATCAACTGCGGCTCTGTCTGGCGGACTTCGCGGCCGCGGTGCGCGGGGGCGAAGTGGGTGACCCGAGCGCGGAGGCCGACCGGCGGCGGGACGCGATCGCCCTGATGGAATGCGTGGACGAAGTACGCGGACGGGCCGTGCGCGTCACGGTCGACGACCGCCCGTGAGGAGCCCCTCCGGCTCGGCCGTAACTGCGGCGATCGCGGATGTGTCTCCACCACGACAACGCAAGGTTGGAACCGTATCCGTCACTTCTGTACGCATCCACAAGGAGTGCTGCCATGCACGTCCAGGGCACTGTCCCGATGGAGCACGATCCCGAACCGGTCCCGAAAACCGTTCCTCACACCTCGCTACGGCCGCTCGTCGACCGATCCGCACAGCGCAATACCGCTCACGTCCCGGCGCCTCACACCGAATCAGCGCTGAGTGGCGTCCTCAGCGTGACCGGGGGATGACCATGCCAGAAGCACAGCGCCGATACCTGTCGCCGGAGCACAACAGCGTCCGCTGGGACGACTTTCCGCTGCGCGACGGCGATATCGTCGTCAGTACCCCGCCGAAATCGGGCACGACATGGGTACAGATGATGTGCGCGTTGCTCATCTTCCAGACGCCCGACCTCCCGCAGCCGCTGGAAGACCTGTCACCGTGGCTGGACCAGCCCACCTGGTTGGACCGACTGCGTTCACAGGAGGAGGTGTACGCGCGTCTCGCGGCGCAGAAGCACCGCCGTGTCATCAAGACGCACACTCCGCTCGACGGCCTGCCGATCGACCCGCGCGTCAGCTATGTCGTGGTCGCCAGGCACCCTCTCGACCGGGCCCTGTCCGTCTACCATCAAACCGCCAACATCGACGTCGAGCGAGTGTCCGCTGCCCAGGACGGCCAGGACGGCCCGGACGCACAGTCCCAACAGGCTGCCCCGGCACTCCCGTCGATGCGCGAATGGCTCCAGTACTGGTGTCTGCCCCAGCCGACCGACGACCAGGGAATAGAGGTCCCCGAGAGCCTGCACCAGACGATCCATCACCTCTATGACGCGTGGAACCGGCAGACGCAGCCGAACGTGAAGGTCCTGCACTACGTCGACCTGTGCGACGACCTCGCCGGCCAGATGGCGGCACTGGCCGAGTGGCTGGGCATCACGGTGACCGAGTCGGTCTGGCCCGATCTGGTGAAGGCCGCGACGTTCGACGAGATGAAGAGTCGCGCGGAGCGACTGGCACCCGACACCGAAATACTCAGGGATCCGGCGAAATTCTTCCGCGGCGGGCGATCGGGCGACAGTCGGAGCTTTCTCACCGAGGACGATCTCGACGCCTACCGGAAGCGGGTCGGCGCCCTCGCTCCGAAGCCGTTCCTGGACTGGCTGCACCGCGACCCGCCCGTCACCGGTGAGGGAGCCGCCGCCGACGCGTGAAGACCTTCAAGGGGGCGGCATGCTGCCGTCCGCGGCCGGGGCCGAGCGCTGTTACGAGACGGTCGTGCGTTGGTCCCGAGGCAGGTACACCGACTTCATACGGTGCGGCGCATGCGAAAACAATCTCTGCTGCTCGGCACCGTACTCGCGCTGACCGTGCCCCTGATGGCAGCCTCTCCGGCGCAGGCCATCAAGGGGGGCACCGAGTCGACCCGGGCCTACTCGTTCATGGGCTCGTTCCAGCCCTCCTTTCCCGCGCCACCGCGCCCCGACAAACACGGCTGCGGGGTGGAGGTCCTCGCACCGCAATGGGTACTGACCGCCAGCCACTGCGCCGGCAAGAACCCCACCGGGGCGAGGGTCGGTGTCCCGCGTGGCTGGAAGGTCCGGGTCGGGTCACTGGACACCACGTCCGGAGGTGAGGTCGCCGAAGTCGACCACTACTACCGGCTGGCCACCAACCACGACGAAGGAGGGTTCTGGGGCAAGGACCTCGCACTGCTGCACCTGCGGACCCCGGTTCGGGCCAAGCCCGTACGCATCGCCTCGGCCACGCCCCCGGAGAACACCCCCGTCCGCATCATGGGCTGGGGCATGACCTGCGACGACATCGACGACCCCGCGTGTCTCCCCACACGGCTGCGGGAGGCCGACACCGTGGTGCAGCCACTCTCGGTCTGTCCCGTGGCCGAGCCCAGCGGAGACCTGTGCGTCGGCAGCCGCGACGGCAGCGTCGCCGCGGCCAACATGGACTCCGGCGGCCCCGCGCTCGTCCGCGACGGCGACGAGTGGGCGCTGGCCGGTGTGGTCAGCGGCCCCGGCGCCAACATCGACTCGCCGCCCACGCTGTACACCGACGTCGCGCTGCACGCCGACTGGATCAACGGGATCATCTCCGGCACCGACGTCCCCCCGGACGATGCGCGAACCACCGGCGCACGGCTGAGCGCAGCACCCCGCGGCCCTCCTCGTCCAGGGCAAGCACGCCGGCGCATGGCCCGCGGTCCGGGCAGTGCTCGACCCGGCCGTGCGTGGAGGCCAACTGTGGGGACCGCGCGTCTTCGGCCTGCGCGGCGAACCCCGACGCGAAGCGCTGTGGAACCACCTGACCGACCACTCCGTCGCGACACGATTGTGGGACGCAAGCTGTGACCTGACCGGCGCCGACCTCAGCACCATCCCCGGATAGCCCCGGCACACGAACGGTGACCAACAGGTTGTCGAGCAGGTCGCGGACGGCGGCCGGGTCGCGGAGCCGCTCGCGAACGTCATCGACGCGGTCAGCACGCGGCGGGATCGGATCCTACGGACGCATCAACTCCCGGCGCGCTGCCGGGCGCTGTGACCCGCAGCACGATCAGCAACGCGGAGGCGAGCAGCACGACGCCGGACACGATGAATACGGTGACGACGCCGCCGATGCCGAACATCAGACCACCGGCGGCAGCCCCGCCGGCGATAGCGGACTGCACACCTACCACCACGAGCCCGCCCGCGCTCTCCG
The DNA here is from genome assembly GCF_036231945.1 of Streptomyces sp. NBC_01429. Taxonomy (NCBI): domain Bacteria; kingdom Bacillati; phylum Actinomycetota; class Actinomycetes; order Kitasatosporales; family Streptomycetaceae; genus Streptomyces; species Streptomyces sp. NBC_01429. The sequence continues at coordinate 707,758 of NZ_CP109599.1, forward strand.
CCTGGTCAGGCACCATGCGAGTCGACCAGTTCGACCATGCCACCGACACACCGCCAAAGGCCAGGCCCCAGAGAACCACCAGAACCGCGTACCCGGCTTGCCCGGCGGGAAGCAGCGCCAGGCCCAGAGCCGCAACGCCCATCAGCGCCGGCATCAGTGCCAGCGTCAGCCGCAGGCTGATCTCCAGAAGCCACCCGGCCAGCAGCGTGCCCACGAAGTTCGCCACTCCGAAGACGAACAACAGCAGCGCCAACGCTTCGACGTCGACTTTCACCACACTCTCCAGAGCGGGCCGGATATAGGTGAACAGCGCGTAGTGCCCGATGTGAACCAGCAGCATCCCGACGATGCCCACCCCGAAGCCCGGGCGCCGCAGCACCTCCCACAACGTACCCAGCCGTGCCGTGCCGCGGGGCGCCATCCGGGGCAGCGCGAACAACTGGAACACCAACGTCACCACACCGAGCGCGGCTGCCGCGAGGAAGGTGCTGCGCCAGCCGGACAGCTCGCCGAGGTAGCTGCCGAGCGGCACCGCCACGATGGTCGCCACCGCGATGCCACTGAAGATGATCGATACCGCACGCGGAACCAGAGCCGCGGGCACCAGCCGCATCGCCACCGCCGCCGCCATGCTCCAGAAGCCACCCAGCGCGACACCCAGCAGGATCCGCATCAACAACAGCACCATCATGTTGGCGGCTACGGCCACCAGCAGGTTGGATACGATCATCAGGACGGTGAAGCCGAGCAACACGACCCTTCGGTCGAGCCTCCGGGTCAGGCTCGCCGTCAACAGCCCGGAAAGCATCGCTGCCACCGCCGTGACAGTGACCGCCTGCCCCGCCAAAGCTTCCGATACTCCCAGGTCGGCGGCCATCGGCGTCAACAAGCTGGCCGGCAGATATTCCGCGGTCAGCAGCCCGAAAACACCCATCGCCAGCGAGAACACCGCCGCCCACGCCGAAGGGGCCTGCTCGGGCGGTACCAGTTCCCCATCGGCCGCTTCGCCGGGGTTGGTATCGGGCACGGTGCCGCACACATCACTGCTCAACTTTTACTTCTCCTGAGTCGCATGAGAGGTTCGAGTCAAGCCTGCACGCGAACTTCAGGATGAGCTATGACAGAAAGTCCGCAATCCTTGACCGAGACTCCGGGCGGGGCCACAGGGCAGTTCGCCCTGTCGTCCGACCTCATCAGCGAACTGCTGACCAGCATGCGGCTGCGCGGCGTCCGCTATCGTCGCGTCCACGTCGGCCCGCGGTTCGGCCTCAGATTCGAAGCCGAGCCCGGCCGTGCCTATTTCCACTTCCTCGCCGTCGGCTCCGCAGTCCTGCGTACCGAGGACGGGACTGTCCATGAGCTCTCGGCAGGCAACGCCGTATTCATGCCACACGGCGAGTCCCATCAGCTGCTCTCCGGTCCGGACATACCGGCCCTGGGCATGGACAGCTTCGATGCGGTCCCCCTCAGCAACGCGGTGAGTGACGTGGACGCCTGCCCGAGCACCGAACCGAATCCCAGCGCGATCTTCTTCAACGGGTCCATGGAGTTCGACCTCGGCGGGATGCAGGGCCTCAGCCAGCTGATGCCCCACGTCATGCTGGTCGATGCCGGAGGGGAGCGGTACCCCGGGCTGCTGCCGATCCTCACGTCGATGAGGCGCGAACTCTGCTCCGCACGCGTGGGCTTCGCCGGCATTCTCGCCCGTCTGGCCGAGGTGGCGGCGGCCATGATCGTGCGGGGCTGGATCGAATGCGGATGCGACAACACCTCCGGCCTCGTGGCCGCGTTGCGCGACCCCCGCCTGGCACGCGCCATCCTGGTCCTGCACAGACAGCCCGGGCACCACTGGACCGTGGCGGAACTGGCAGCCGAGTGCAATGTCTCCCGGTCTGTCTTCGCAGACCGATTCCAGACCACGATCGGCATGCCGCCTCTCCGTTACGCCACGGAGCTGCGGATGCTCCTCGCCGGCCAGTGGCTGGCCGAGGGCACGTCGCCGATCCAGTCCGTGGCGCGACGCCTCGGCTACACCTCTCAGGCGGCTTTCAGCCGTGCCTTCAAGCGCGTCACGGGCCTGCCGCCCGGCGCCAGCAGAGACACTCCACGTTCCAAGGCTCTCAATGAGGGGGACTGACACGGAGGAAGGCGGGCGACAGGCCCGCAGCCCGGCGGACCCGCGCCTGACTCCTCGCAGCCGTGCCGCCACTCTCCGCCCCGAAACGGAATGCCTGCGCAGTCGCCTCCACCGCCCCTGACTCTCGGCATAAGAGCAGCTCAGCACCCCCTTCCCCTCGGCGATCAGTTCGGGAGCCGGAAGCGGAGGGCCACCGTAGCCCTTCACCACGCCGAAGCGGGTCCCATTCATCCAGTCCTCGCGGGCCTGATCGATATCTTCCTGGGACCGGCGCGCCGGGTTGGCTCGGTTCGTGGAGCCGGCGGCTCTCCGGTTGAGCGGACGCATGCCGCCCGGCCTGGCCTCGGGATGGTCCGGCCGGGCGGCGATGAAGCGGTCTCAGACACCCAGCAGGTCGACGACGAAGACGAGCGTCGAACCGGCCGGGATCTGAGGCGAGGGCGACTGGTTGCCGTAGGCGAGGTGCGGGGGAATGATGAGTTCGCGCCGGCCGCCGACCTTCATTCCCTCGACGCCCTGGTCCCACCCCTTGATGACCCTCCCGCCCCCCAGCGGGAACCTGAAGGTCTGCCCCCGGTTCCAGGAGGCGTCGAACTCCTCCCCGGTGGCGAAGGTGACGCCGACGTAGTGGACTTCCACGACGGAACCGGACTTCGCCTCCGCCCCGTCCCCCACGACGATGTCCCTGATCCGCAGGTCGCTGGGGGCGTCTCCCTCGGGAATATCGATCTCGGGTTTCGACAAGCTCATCGCAGCCTCGTTCCTCTCCGCCAGGCCGGGAAGCAGCCGTACGGAGCCCCCGGGACGCGTGGTTACTCCACGCGCTCAAGCGGCTACGATAACGCGACTGTCGCATGGACCAGGTACGGGCTGAACACTCTGCGCTTCGGGCGAGTCGGGCTCCGGAGCGATACTGCGCCGGCCCGGTGTCGTTGAACAGGCTTCGACCGGTCGGAACAGCGGCTGGGCATCGACGACGATCGCAACAAGTAGCCACAGGGGCGCAGTTCGGATGGCGGCCGCTCATTTCCCTTTGGAGTACCGACGTGAAGGGACCGGGCCTGATGCCGGTGGCCGTCCTCCCGCCCCTCGCGGGGCTCGGGCGGGCCACCGGCCGACGGTGGAATGCCCAGGAGGCGGCCTGTACGAACGGCGCGGCACCCTCCACGATGACAGATGGGTTCGGGCCTCGGTTCCGAGCATGGTTCGAAGGGGGCTCCGTGGAGGAGCCGGGCTCGGCACGTCCCGATCGGTGATCGCACGGGAGGACACGGGTGATACCGCACATACAGTTGCCGGGGCACGCTGCCGGCTGGACTGCGAAGGACCGGGCAGAGGTCGCTTCCGGTCTGGGCGCGGACTTACGGTTCAGAGGGTTCGTCTTCGTCCACAACCACGGCGTCCCAGCCGATCTGGTCGCAGAGGTCTATGCGGAGACGCGGCGGTTCTACCAACTGCCCCAGGCGGAGAAGAGCAGGTACGACGCCACTGAGCATTCCCAGTTCCTGGGGTACCGCGGGCTCGGCAGAGAACGCAGCCGCACCCACGGAGGCACCGAGGCGTGCGAGCAGTACCGGATCGGCAACACCACCGGCGAACTCCCCCTTTCCGTGTCCGCGGACTTCTGTCACGCACCGTTCGTGACATCGCTGGAGCTCTTCGGCCACCTGACGCGGCTGGGCGACGCCGTCCTCGCCGCCTGCGCCCTGGACCTGGGGCTCGAGGAAGACGCGTTCTCCCCCTACCTCGCGCAGGGCCCGCTGCACCGGCTGGGCCTCAACCACTACGGTGCGATCAGCTCCTCCGGCCCCGGCTCCACAGCGGGTGCGATGTCCCCGCACATCGACCTGTCCCTGCTCACCATCCTGGATCAGGACGAACCGGGCCTGGAGGTCCGCGATGCCGACGGGCACTGGCTGGAGGTCCCCACCGTTCCCGGCGCGCTGTTCCTCTTCCTCGGCGACTACGTACAGCGATGGTCCAACGGGCGCCACCGGGCAGCCCCGCACCGTGTCAGAAGAGTGCATCGCGACCGGATGTCGATCCAGTACAAACACCGGCCCGATTACGGCGTCGTCGTCCAGCCCCTGGACGCTTTCACCAGTCCGGCAGAGCCTCCTGCCTATGCGCCGCTGAATACCGGCCCCGAATACGTAGCCGTGCTGAGATCCCTTCTCGGCAGGTGATCACGGCGGTGAAGCAGGGGGGGTCTCATGCTGTCACTGGACCGATCTTGTCCCTGCATGAATCGTCATTCTGACGGCCGGCCATGCCACCCTGCCGTCTGCTGTGACCGAGCCCGCCCGGACGATCACCACAGAGGACGCCGCAGAGGACGCCGCTTCGGAGCGGAGCCCGGCCGGGGAGCCCGCGCACCGGCCCGCTCCCGTGCTCGCGCGCGGCCGGTGCGCGTCACCGCCCGCCGGGCTCCCCGTGCGCGTACGTCTGCGTCGGCAGTGCGCGCAGGGTGGTCTGGGCCTTGAGGAGCATTTCCTCGTACTCGGCCTCCGGGTCGGAGTCGAGGACGATGGCGCCGCCCGCGCCGATGGTCAGTTCGCCGTCGTGGCTGACGGCGGTGCGGATGGTGATGCTCAGGTCCGCCGTGCCCGTGTAGCCGACGAAGCCGATGACGCCGGAGTAGGACTCCACCGCCATGAGCGAGGGGACGGTGACGGTGCCGATCTCGCAGATCTGCCCGAGGTCGTTGCGGAGCAGGTCCACGATCATCAGGTTCTCGGCGCGCGTCCTGGGGTCCGTGCGCAGGGCGCGGCGCGTGGCCTCGTCGGTGTCCGGGTCCGGGTGCCGGGGGGCCGTGCCCTTGATCGGCTTCGCCTCCACCGTACGGGCGGCGTCCACCTTGAGGAACCGCCCGGGCGAGGAGCTGAACACCACGAGGTCGCCGAGGCGCAGCAGCGCGGCGTAGGGGGCGGGGTTGAGCCGCCGCAGGCGCCGGTAGTAGGCGAAGTCGTCGGCCGGTGCGGGCACGGCGCCGGCCCGGCCCTCGTACGGGCCCGTGCCGCTGTCGCGCCCAGCCAGTGCCAGGTCCCGGAAGTTGGCCACGAGGCGGGCGCCGTGCTCCGTACAGATCGACTCCGGGTGGAACTGCACGCCCCGCCACGCCCGTCGCGGTGGGCGAGGCCCATGATCACGCCGTCCTCGGCGCGCGCGGTGACCTCCAGGTGCGCGGGCACGGGCTCGGCGACGCTCAGCGAGTGGTAGCGCACGGCGGTGAAGTCCTGCGGGACGCCGGCGAAGAGACCCGTACCGCTGTGCCGCTCCAGCGCAGGTTTCCGCACCGGGTGATCGGCGTCGGCATCGCCGAGCAGCACGTGGTCACGATGGCCGCCGGGCTGTCCATGGGCGGCGTGCACCCGGTGGTGGCCATCTACTCCACGTTCGTCCTCGACCGGTCCGGGGTGATCTGCTCTCCTGAAGCGTTCGTCGAGGACTTCAGTGCCGCCGTCGACTTCCTCGGCGTGCACCCGCTCGTGGACCACGAGCGCATCGGTGCCATCGGTGTCTGTGGCAGCGGCGGCTTCGCGCTGAGCGCAGCGCAGGTCGACCCTCGGATGAAGGCCGTCGCCACGGTCAGCATGTACGACATGGGCCGTGACCGCCGTCAGGGCCTGGGCGACACGATGTCCGAGGCCGATCGCCGCAAGGCCCTCCGGGACATCGCCGCGCAGCGGTGGAGCCGAGCAAAGTCCCGGGCACTGCCGAGGCACTGTCCGGCACAAGGCCCCAGCGGGCCACCAAGCCGTCCGGTAGTCGGTCCCCCCCGTCCGGCTGCCGGACCTCCAGGGCCGCCGCCGTACGACGCTTCCCGGGCGTCGCGGCGGCGGCCCGCCCGCATGTCCGCGGGCGGCTACCGCACTCACGGCCGGGAACGGACTCAACGTGCTGCTGGGCTCGTTCGTCCCGATCCCTCCCGTCGGCGGGGGTCTCCGGGGTCAGGCAGGCGTCTGTGAGGCGGACAGGTTCTGCTCGGCGGCCCAGGAGGCGAGGAGGCGCAGCCGTTCGTGGGTGGGCGAGCCGGGGGCGGCGGTCCAGACGGTCAGGTGCTGGTCGGGGTCGGTGTTGGCGGTGAGGGTGTCCCAGTCCAGGACGAGTTCTCCGACGACCGGATGGTTGAGGCTCTTCGTGCCCACGGTGCGGGAGGCCACCTGATGGTCACCCCACCACCGGGCGAACTTCTTGTCCCGCAGCGACAGTTCACCGACCAGCTCGATCAGGCGGGGATCCTCGGGACACTTCGCGGCCTCCGTCCGCAGCTGGGCCACGGAGATCTGCGCGGCGGTCTCCCAGTCGGCGTACAGGGTGCGCATGGCCTGATCGGTGAACTGGATCCGGGGGTAGTTGCGGTGCTTCTCCGGGATCTGCGAGAAGTCGGTGACCAGGGCGGCGGCCAGCGCGTTCCAGGCCAGGGTGTCGCCGCGTCGGCCCCTGCACGATGGCCGGGGTGGCAGTGAGATCGTCCAGGACCCGCTGCAGCTGCGGCAAGACCACCACCCGTACCCGGCGCCGGGTACGGGTGGTGGTCTTGCCCGCGAGCTGGAAGAGGTAGCCGCGCTCGTCGTCGTCCAGATGGAGTACGCGGGCGAGGACGTCCAGCACGGGCGCGGATGCCTGCATGCGGCCCTGTTCGAGACGGGTGTAGTAGTCGGTGCTGATGTTGGCGAGCTCGGCGGCCTCCTCGCGGCGCAGCCCGGCCACCCGTCGGGGCCTGTGGGTCTCGGGCAGTCCGACCGTGCGCGGGCTCAGCTCCGAGCGGCGCTTCTTGAGGAATTCTCCCAGCTCATTGAGGGGAGCGTTGCTGGTCGTGCTTCCCAGCACGACATCGGTCGCACTTGGGGAAGGGGGGGGAGGATTTACTCCCAGGATGTGCCCCTCCCGGGATGGTTTTCTCTGCTTTTGGCGCCTGTCCTCGCGTGTGAGGCTCGGTGTGCCGCAGCCCGTCACGACCACCGGCCGCGGCACACCGACCCACGCACCGAAGGAAGTACCCCCATGCGCGGAGCCCTCGCCCGCGCCGTCCCGGCCACCGCTCTCCTGCTGGCCGTGGCGGCCTGCGCCGACACCTCGCCGGCCCCGCCGCGTGCGACATCCTCCACCAGGCAGCAGACACCGACGGCCTAGGCACACACCGCACCGTCCGACAGGAACACCACCATGGACATCCGGGTCACCCTCGACGGCCGTTCCGTCGAGGGTGACCTGAACGACAGCCCTGCCGCCCTCGACTTCGCCTAACTGCTTCCGCTCACACTGGACTTGGAGGACTTCCAGCAGACGGAGCGGATCGCCGGCCTGCCGCACGGGCTGACCACCTCCGGCGCTCCCGAGCCGGCAGTGCCCAAGGCCGGCGACCTGACCTACTACGCGCCCTGGGGCAACCTGGCCCGCTTCTACCGCGACGGCGACTCCGCCTACGCCGACCTGCTCATCCTCGGCGACATCGACGCCGACACCGACCGGATTGCCGAGGCCGACCGCCACACCATCGAAGCCGCCTCCTGACCAACCCGCCACGTGCAAGGAGAGAAACACACGTATCGCGGCCATCGTCCTGGTCTTCCTCATGCCCTGACCGGCGAGCGGCCGTCCGGTCAGCAGGGGTTGGTCTGGGTGAGCAGGCCCAGTTGGTAAGGCAGTTGTGAATACGGCACGTTGGTGGATCCCGGATCCACGCCCTGGTAGAGAAGTCGCAAGTCGCAGGGATCGATCTCCATGGTCTGGTCGTACCCGGTGCGGATCAGTTCCCCGTGGCTGACGTCATTGGTCCACTGTCCGTTGGGGAAGGTCACATTGGTCAGTCCGGCGAACGGGTTCGCGATCTGCGTCCAGGCTCCGTCCAGGCTGGGCGAGGTCCAGGCCCGGTAGACGCGAGGGCTGTCCTCAGACCTTGGTCCACTTCTGGTTGCCGCCGCCGTTGCAGTCCCGGATCTGTACCTTGGCGCCGTTGGCGGCGCCGGCGACGTCGAGGCACTTGTTCGCGCCCACAGCGGTAGTGGTGCCGTCACTGTTGACCCCGAACTGCTGGTTGCTCTGACCGTTGCAGTCCCAGATCTCCACCGCCGTGCCACTGGCCGTGCCGTTGTCGTACACGTCCAGGCACTTGGTGTTGTTGTAAACCCGCAACTCCCCGGCCGAGGTCGAGGTGAACGACTGGTTCGCCCCGCCGTGGCAGTCCCAGATCTCGGCCAACGCACCGTTGACCTGCGACGCACCGGTGATGTCCAGGCACCGCCCCGAATCCTGCCCGCGCAGCCCGAACGACGTACCGGGGTCGCTCACGCCGCCGCCGGTGACGATGTACATCGCGGCCCCGTGACTGGGCACCGACGCGCTGATGGTGCCGCTGGTGGAGTTGGTGGTGTGTGCCCACAGGTCACGAACCGAGTAGCTCGACGCCGACCCGAGGCCTATCTGGGAGGCGGAGGTACTGATCGTGCTCGTGCCGCTGCCGCGGTTGAGCAGCACGACAGCCATGGACCCGTTGGCCATCGGCTTGGTCCAGATCTCCGTGTCGCCGTAGTCGGCGATCCGGTTGCCCTGCCGGCCGCCCCAGTCCTGGTTGACCGCGATGACCTCGGTGTTGGTCAGGGTCGAACGCGTGGCTTCGCTCATGGTGCGCAGGTCGTTGCCGGCCAGCAGCGGCGCGTTGAGCAGCGCCCACAGGCTGAAGTGCGCCCGGGACTCGGTGTCGGACAGGCCGTTGCCGACCTCCAGCATGTCCGGGTCGTTCCAGGCCCCCGGCTTGGAGAGGCCGGCCCACCCTGGCTGGGCATCGAGAATACCCATCACCGAGTTCCAGTTGCCCTCGATGTCCCACGTGGTGCGCCACGAGTTGCCGGTCGCCGGTCCCCACTGGTTGACGTCGTCCTCACCCCAGTTGCAGATCGCGAACAGGATCGGCCGACCGGTGTTCGCCAGGGCGTCACGCATCGCTGTGTAGCGGTCCTGACCGCTGCGACCCTGGTGATCACCACAGTTGTCGTACTTCAGGTAGTCGATCCCCCACGACGCCCACGTGTTCGCGTCCCGCTGCTCGTAGCCCAGGCTCGCCGGGTACCCCTGGCACGTCACCGTGCCGGCCGACGAGTAGATGCCCAGCTTCAACCCCTTGCCGTGCACGTAGTCGGCGAGTGCCTTCATGCCGCTGGGGAACTTGTTGTGGTCCTCCACCAGACTGCCGTTGCCGTCCCGGTTCCACTCCGACCAACAGTCGTCGATGTTGACGTACTGGTAGCCGGCCGCGGCCATGCCGCTGGACACCATCACGTCCGCGGTCTGCCGGACCAGGGTCTCGTTGACGTCGCAGCCGAAGCTGTTCCAGTCGTTCCACCCCATCTGCGGCGTGCGGGCCAGGTTGTTCTCCAGGGCCTGAGCCGGCGACGGGGCGGCGGACAGCGAGATCGGTAACGCGGCCACGACCACGACGGCCGAAAGCGCGAATCGCAAGAACTTGCGCACAGATCCTCCTCGTTGAGTCCGAGCGTGAGATGCGAGACCGCGGTCCCGCAGGTGGTGCGAGCCGTGTGGAGCCGGACACCCTCCACCGCCTGGGAGCGCTCCCAGACATGCGTGGTCCGAGGAGTGTCACGGGTGGTGCGTCGTGGGAGCCAGGCAGGGCGACATGTGTCGTCTGCAAACGGGGCGGTCACCGGGCCGGTGACGTGGAGGGGCTGCGAAACCGGTCCGTCCCGACAGTTCATGCTTGGTGAAGGTGTTCGTTGGAAACCGTTTTAAAATGTCAAGTCGGCTTGGTTCTGTCAATCACTTCACCCAGTAAAACTTGGCACCCTTTCGGCTCCGCCTGCACCCACATCACCGGATTAGCGGCTTTGACATGCAGAACTCACTCGTATCACATGAGAGTTGCATGGCATGCCGCCACCGGGGTACCGGATCGCACCTCCCCTCGGGACTCTCCGAGCATGTTGATTGTTGTTGGATTGATCATCCATACCGCTGCCCACCCTGCGTCGGAGCTGGTGGCGTGCGACGCGGGTGCCGCAGGAGCGTCAGCCGACAGTCGCCCGGTTTGCGGGCAGCTCTCCACCTCGGCCCTCAGAGCAACGGCCGACAAGGCCGCGAGAGCCCGCGCCGGCAGATCCCGCAATTACCAAGAGCAAGGCACGGGAGGCATACGCCCTGTCCGCCCGCACGCGATCAGGGCGGATACGCGGCCTCCCCGGCCCGATGCGAGGCACGCGGACCTTCTCCAACACGGTTTCGAACTGCGGCAAGTCGCCGCGCTGCCCGGCCGTGATCACGATCGACATGGGCTTCTGGCCTTGCTCGACGGCCAGGTGCAGCTTGGTGGAGAACCCGCCGCGCGACCTTCCCAGTCCGTGATCACTGGGCTCGGTGAACAGGCCACCTGGTGGTTCCTTCCGCAGGTCGCCCTGCTTGCGGTCCCCGGCCGCATGCTGGTGAGCGCGGCAGACCGTGGAGTCGACACTCAGGTCCCACGTGATCGCACCGTTCGCATCGGCCAGGGACTGAAGCTGGGTGAGTATCCGGTGCCAGGTGCCGTTCCGCTGCCACCGGCGGAACAGGTCCTAGACCCGACCCCACGGCCCGTACTCGTCGGGCACATCCCGCCACGGAATCCCGGTACGGATCCGGAACCGTCGAGCAGCTCGCAGGGGTCCGCGTCCCGGGGATCACCGATGGCACCGGCACGTGCCAAGGCCGAGGTCGCGGAAGGCGTCTCGTCGCCCGCGCCCGTCGCGCGCCCGCCATCGTTCTCCCGACCACCGCGGACGACGAGGAGACCGGCCGTGACCGCCGCTGCCAGAAGCAACGCCGCCAGCGTGAGCGCCGACGAACGGCGCCGACGGCGCACGGCCCTCGGCAGCCGGAGCCCGAGAGACCGGAGAGGGGCGAAGGCGCGAGGAGGCGGGAGGGGGGCCAGAGCCAGTGTGCGGCCGTCGTGCGGTTTCGCCCGGACGTGCGGGGGCGGCGGGACGGACCGCGTCAGCAGGCGGTGCGCCTCGGCGGCGTCGGGATAACGGTCACCGACCTTGTATCCGGCCTCGGGCGTCACCGGCACCGTTCACTCCTCGTTCCCCTGCGCCACACGCATGGTTGCCTGACAGCGACGGAGTGGACGCAGCGGGAACTCAACGGCGGGCCTTTTCGCCGGACTTCGTACGCTGCCCGGCCGTCGAGCCTATGGGGTAATCGCCTGGTTATTCACGGATCACGCCTACACCGCCAAGGGAAAGCTCTCGAAGAGCACGTACGTCTGCTACGCCTGCCGCAAGGACACCTGGGGCTACGCCAAGCCCTCCTCCGGGGCCCACACCGGAGCCGGAGCCGGAGCCGGATGGCCTTGGAGCTGTAGCCCTTGTCGCCCAGAACGTGATCCGGTTTCACGCGTGGCCGTCCGGGACCGGTCCGGGACACCCGGTCGCCCCGCCGCAGGTCGCGGTGGGCATCGACCTGGTCGACAATGGCCGAAACGGACACCCGGCCGGGTGCCGCGCCCCTGAGCCGTGGCGGAGAGGCAGGGCGGCCATGAGCGTCATCGAAGGCGCTGTCGATGTCGAGGTTCCGGTCCGTATGGCCTACAACCAGTGGACCCAGTTCGAGTGTTTTCCCCGGTTCATGCGGGGAGTGCGGCGGGTGGATCGGTCACGTTCCGCCATGACGCACTGGGTGACCGGGTTCGGCGGTGTGACCCGCGAGTTCGACGCGGAGATCACCGAGCAGCGCCCCGACGACCGAGTGGTGTGGCGCACGGTGGGCCCGCCCCGGCTGACCGGTTCGGTGTGTTTCCTGCCGTTGGGGGAGAGCCGCTGCCGGGTCACCCTCCGCATCGATTTCGCCCCGCGCGGCGCCGTCGAACGCGCCGGGGACGCCCTGGGCGTGGTCCGCAGGCAGGTCCACGCGGATCTCCGGCGCTTCAAGGAGTACATCGAGGGCCAGGGCCGGGAGACCGGGCGGTGGCGGGGCACCATCAGCGACGGCCGTGTCAAACCGGACTCCGACCGTCTGCCGCCGCCGGTGCCGAACTGGCCGAGCGGCTGAAGCAGACCGTACGAAGCGAAAAGCCGAGCGGAAGGTGTGGCGGTGCGCGAATCATCGGGTGACCCGGGCGGCGAGCAGGCGAGAACAACTCCCCCGAAGACCTGGGCGGCCGGCGTCCCGGCGGTCGCCCACGCGATCGAGTACTCCCTCGCCGAGACATCGCCCCGCCGTACGGCACTGAACCTGCTCGACATCAACCAGACCAAGGGCTTCGACTGCCCGGGCTGCGCCTGGCCCGACCCCGCGCCGGGCCGGCGCCACACGAACGAGTACTGCGAGAACGGCGCCAAGCACGCCAACGACGACGCCACCACGCGGCGCGTCACCCCCGCGTTCTTCCAACGGCATTCCGTCTCCGAACTGGCACGCGCCTCGGACCGGTGGCTGAACCAGCAGGGACGGCTCACGCACCCCATGGTGAAGCGGCCGGGGGCCGACCACTACGAGCCGATCAGCTGGCACGCCGCCCTGGAGCTGATCGCCGACGAGCTACGGGCCATGGACTCCCCCGACGAGGCGATCTTCTACACCTCGGGCCGGGCCGGGAACGAGCCCGCCTTCGTCCTCCAGCTCTTCGCCCGAGCCCTGGGGACCAACAACCTGCCGGACTGTTCCAACATGTGTCACGAGTCGAGCGGAGCGGCGCTGCACGAGACGCTGGGCATCGGCAAGGGCGACGTGAGCCTGCTGGACATCCACCACGCGGATCTCGTGCTCACCGTCGGGCAGAACCCCGGCAGCAACCATCCCCGGATGCTCTCCGCGCTGGAGGAGACCAAACGCGGGGGCGGTCACATCGTGGCCGTCAACCCGCTCCCCGAAGCGGGCCTCATGCGCTTCAAGAACCCGCAGAAACCACGCGGGGTGATCGGCCGGGGCACCACCATCGCCGACCAGTTCCTCCAGATCCGCCTCGGTGGCGATCTCGCCCTCTTCCAGGCCCTGAACCTGCTCCTGCTGGAGGCCGAGGACGCCGCGCCGGGGACGGTGCTCGCCCGGGACTTCATCGACCACCACACCAGCGGGTTCGAAGAGTTCGCCGCCCACATCCGCACCACCGTCTCCTGGCCGGACGTCCTGGCCGCCACCGGCCTGGCCCGGAGCCAGATCGAGGAGTTGCGCGACCGGGTCCTGGCCAGCGAACGCGTCGTCGTCTGCTGGGCGATGGGACTCACCCAGCAGAAGCACGGAGTGTCCACCATCCGCGAGCTGGTGAACTTTCAACTGCTGCGGGGGAACATCGGCCGGCCGGGCGCCGGAGTCTGCCCCGTACGCGGACACAGCAACGTCCAGGGCGACCGCACCATGGGCATCTGGGAGCAGATGCCCCAGGAGTTCCTGGACGCCCTCGAACGCGAGTTCTCCTTCACCCCGCCCGCCCACCACGGTCTGGACACGGTGGACTCCATCCGGGCCATGCTGGCAGGCCGGGCCAAGGTCTTCCTCGGCCTCGCGGGCAACTTCGTACGGGCCGCCCCCGACAGCGACCTCACCGAAGAGGGGATGCGCCGCTGCCGCCTCACCGCGCACATCTCCACCAAGCTCAACCGCTCCCACACCGTCTGCGGCGACACCGCGCTGATCCTGCCGACCCTCGGCCGCAGCGAGAGGGACAGCCAGAGCGGCGAGGAGCAGTTCATCACCGTCGAGGACTCCATGAGCCAGGTGCACGCCTCGTCCGGGCGTCTGGAGCCGGCGTCCAGCCACCTGCTCAGCGAGGTCGCCATCCTCAGCAGGCTGGCGCGCCGGACACTGGGCGACCAGGTGCCCGTGCCCTGGGAGGACTTCGAGGCGGACTACGACCATATCCGGGACCGCATCGCACGCGTCGTCCCCGGCTTCGAGAACTTCAACACCAGAGTGCGCAAGCCGGGCGGCTTCGGCCTGCCGAACCCGGTGAACGAAGGCGTCTTCCCCACCCCCGGCGGCAAGGCGCTGTTCACCCGCAACGGCTTCGAGGCACTGAGCGCCCCCGAAGGCCATCTCCTGCTACAGACGCTGCGCTCCCACGACCAGTGGAACACCGTGCCCTACACCACCGACGACCGGTACCGAGGCATCCACGGCTCACGCCGCATCGTGCTCGTCCACCCCGCGGACCTGCGCGCCCTCGGGCTGAAGGACGCCGCCCGGGTGGACGTGGTCAGTGTCTGGCAGGACGGCACCGAACGCCGCGCCGAGGACTTCCGGCTGGTCTCCTACCCCACGACCCCCGGCTGCGCCGCCGCCTACTACCCGGAGGCCAACGTCCTCGTTCCGCTGGACAGCGTGGCCGACACCAGCAACACGCCGACCTCCAAAGGCATCGTCGTCCGCCTGGAACCACGGGAATGACGGCGACGAGCGACACCGACGGTCCACGGCCTTACCAGGCAGCAACAGCAAGGAGCCCACTGTGCCGGCGATACCTGACATCACCCTCAACAACGGTGTGAAAATCCCCCAGCTCGGCTTCGGGACCTTCCAGATTCCGCCGGAAGAGACCCGTGAGACCACCCTGACGGCCCTGGAGACCGGCTACCGGCACATCGACACGGCGGAGATGTACGGCAACGAGAAGGAGGTCGGCCAGGCGGTCAGGGACTCCGGTCTCGACCGCGCCGACGTCTTCGTCACCAGCAAACTGGACAACGACGCGCACCCGTACGACGACGCCCTGCGGGCGTTCGACGGGACCATGACGCAACTCGGTCTGGAATATCTGGACCTCTTCCTCATCCACTGGCCCCTGCCGGGTTCGGGTGACTTCGTGGAGACCTGGAACGCCCTGGAGCAGATCTACCGCTCCGGGCGGGTCAAGGCGATCGGGGTCTCCAACTTCCAGCCGCACCACCTGCGTCGGCTGCTGGAGAACAGCACGGTGGTGCCCGCCGTCAACCAGATCGAGGTGCACCCGTACCTGACCCAGGATTCCGTCAGGTCCTTCGGCGCCGAACACGACATCGCCACGGAGGCGTGGTCGCCCATCGCGCAGGGCAAAGTGCTCGGAGACCCGACCATCACCCGCATCGCGGAGCGGGTGGGCAGGTCGGCCGCGCAGGTGACCCTGCGCTGGCACGTGCAGCGTGGCGACATCGTCTTCCCCAAGTCCGTCACGCGGAAGCGGATCGAGGAGAACTTCGCACTCTTCGACTTCGAACTCACCGAGAGTGATGTCGGTGAGATATCGGCCCTCAACCGCGACGAGCGCACCGGGTTCGACCCGGACAGGTTCAACGGCTGAACCGGCCCCCGGCCGGCGCCCGCCGAGGGGCGGGCGCCTACACCCGGCTCAGTGGACCCTTCCCCTCGGCCTCAGCCGGGTCGCGGGCAGTTCGGGGGCCGCCACTTCCGCCACCGCCGCGCGCCTCCCCTTGATGTCCCGTTCATGATGAAGGTCACGGCGGAATACTGTCCGATCGTTCAGCTCTGACCGATCGGACAGTTAAGGTCGGGTGCATGGCACGATCCGCCTCCGCGATGCGCGGCCTGATCCTGGAATCGGCTCTACGACAGTTCGCCGTACAGGGCTTCCGAGGTACCTCGTTGCAGGACATCGCCTCCGACGCCGGCTGCTCAAAGGCTTTGCTCCTGTACCACTTCTCCAGCAAGGAAACGATCTGTACCGAGCTGCTGACGCCGGCCCGGGACGCCCTCGCCACCCTGCTCGACCAAGTGGCCGCCGTGGAGGGCGAGTCGCGAGTGGAGATGACCGTCACCGGATACGTCGACCTCGCCCTGCGGTTCAGCCGTGAGATCCGGCTCCTCTTCGAGGACATCGCCGAGATGTCCCGTCACGATGCCCTGAACGTCATGGAACTGGCGGACAGGCTGCTCGACGCGCTGTCCGGCGGTTCGCACCAGCCACCGGCCCGGGTGGCCGCGTGGATGGTGATGGGCGCCGTCTTCATCACGAGCGCCAGCGACAAGGAAGTGGCGCCGGACGATGTCCTGCGCGCCGAAATGATCCGCAGTGCGCTGCGGGCTCTGCACCACACCCCCAGCTGACCCCTCACGGAAAGTCCCACACCCCATGGCGACCCTGCTGTACCGGCTCGGCCAGTTCTCCTTTCGACGCAGGGGGCGAATAGCGGCGGCCTGGCTGCTTCTGCTCGCCGTGCTCGGAGTCGGAGCCGCCACCCTGATGAGCCCGACCACCGACAAGTTCTCCATGCCGGGCACCGAGTCCCAGAAGGCCCTGGACGATCTCGGCCGGCAGTTCCCCCAGGCGGGCGGCGCAACCGGCGCCATCATCATCGCCGCCTCCCAGGACTCGAAGCTCACCCCCTCCGCGGTGGCACCGGTGGTGAAGGAAGCCGCCTCGATCGACGGGGTCACCGCCGCGCTGGACCCCTTCGAGACGGGCTCCGTCTCCGAGGACGGCCGCTACGCGCTGGTCCAGGTGCAGTTCACGAAGGGGCTCGACGAGGTCACCGACGCACAGAAGTCGGCCTATGAGCGGGTGGGCGCCGACGCCGAAGGACTGCGGGTCGAGCACGGCGGCGAGATCATGGGGGGCAAGGTGGAGGTCGGCTCCACCGAGGCCCTGGGTGTGATGGTCGCCGCGATGGTCCTGGTCGTCACCTTCGGATCGCTCGTCGCCGCCGGCATGACCCTGCTGAACGCGCTGATCGGTGTCGCGGTCGGCATGGCCGGCCTCTTCTCCCTGACCAGCGTCATCGAACTGACCTCCACCGCGCCGATCCTGGCACTGATGCTCGGACTGGCCGTCGGCATCGACTACTCGCTCTTCATCACCTCGCGCTACCGCCAGTACCTCACCGAGGGTCTGGCGCCCGAGGAAGCGGTGGGCCGCGCGACCGGCACGGCCGGTTCCGCGGTCGTCTTCGCGGGAGCCACCGTCGTCATCGCGCTGGCCGGTCTCTCCGTCGTCGGCATCCCCTTCCTGAGCGTGATGGGCCTGGCAGCGGCGGCCACGGTCGCTGTCGCCGTCC
The DNA here is from genome assembly GCF_036231945.1 of Streptomyces sp. NBC_01429. Lineage (NCBI taxonomy): Bacteria > Bacillati > Actinomycetota > Actinomycetes > Kitasatosporales > Streptomycetaceae > Streptomyces > Streptomyces sp. NBC_01429. Next base: position 724,867 of record NZ_CP109599.1, read on the forward strand.
TGGTCGCGCTCACCCTGCTGCCGGCCTTCCTCTCCTTCGCCGGCAACAGGATCCTGCCGCGCAAGCAGCGCCGGGCGGCTGCCGAAGACGCGGCGCTCGGCGAGGCCACCGAGGGCTTCGGGTTCACCTGGGGACGGCTCGTCACCAAGCTGCGTATCCCGCTGCTGGCGGTCGGCATCGTCGGCCTGGGCGCGCTGGCCCTTCCCGTCCAGGACATGCGCCTGGCGCTGCCGGACGCGGGCACCGCTGCCGAGGGCTCCGCCGCACGCGAGGCGTACGACCTCACCTCGGAAGGCTTCGGCGAGGGCTTCAACGGACGCCTCATCGCCGTCGTCAATGGCGCGGACGCCTCGTCGACCGGCGCGGCGGCGAAGAAGGCCGCGGCACTCATCCAGGAGACCGACGGCATTCTGGCGGTCGCTCCACCGCAGCCGAACCAGCAGGGCACCACCGTGCTGCTGACGATCATCCCCGAGGCAGGTCCGACCGCCGTCGGTACCGAGAACGCCGTCCGTGACATCCGCGACCGCGTCGCCGGGATCGACGGCGCCGACATCGCCCTCACCGGAGCGACGGCGCTGGGTATCGACGTCTCGGAGAAGCTCGCCGACGCCCTGCCGGTCTATCTGCTCCTCGTGGTCGGCTTGTCGATCCTGCTGCTCATGCTGGTCTTCCGGTCGGTCCTGGTTCCGGTCAAGGCCGCGCTGGGCTTCCTCCTCACCGTGGGCGCGACCTTCGGCATCACCGTCGCCATCTTCCAGGAAGGGCACCTCGCCTCGCTGGTCGGCATCGACACGCCCGGCCCGCTGGTCAGCTTCCTGCCGATCCTGCTCATCGGCATCCTCTTCGGACTGGCCATGGACTACGAAGTCTTCCTGGTCTCACGCATGCGCGAGGACTTCGTCCACGGCGCGGATCCGCAGCAGGCCACGGTCGGGGGGATGGGGCACAACGCCCGTGTCGTCACGGCCGCCGCGCTCATCATGACGTCCGTCTTCGGAGGCTTCGTCCTGCTGGACGACCCGATCATCAAGTCCATCGGGTTCGCACTCGCCATCGGTGTGGTCATCGACGCCTTCGTCGTCCGCATGACTCTGGTGCCGGCGGTCATGTCGCTCCTGGGCCGCGCGGCCTGGTGGCTGCCCAAGTCGCTCGACAAGGCGCTGCCGGACCTCGACATCGAAGGTGAGAAGTTGAACCGGCGGCTGGAGCCGGAGGAACCGCGCAAGGACACCGTCGCGGTCTGACACGTCGCGTCGGCTGGGGGTGGGGCCGCACAGGCGCCGCCCTCAGCCGACACGCCCCCTCGGGACGCATCACTCGCTCAGTGAGCAACAGCGGCTTTTTCAACGACCCTTCGGCCGGTTACGCGGCATCTGTTCCCACGCGGGCGACTTCACGCAGGCTCACATCGTCGGCCGCTCAATGAGCCGGCGCACCGCCTCGTTCGCGATATTCGGGTGAGCTGCACTGAGATTCGTGGAGTCCCTGATGCCAGGGTTCCGATCCTGGTGAAGGGGAACGACATCAGTGCCGGCACCACGGAAATACCCCGATGAGCTGCGTGTGCGGGCGGTCCGCGAGGTCCGCGCCACGGGCCGTCCCGTCGCGCACGTTGCGAAGGGCCTCGGCATCCGCGAGGAAGCCTTGCGCGGCTGGGTCCGCCAGGCCGAGGCGGATGCCGGTGAACGCGACGGCCGGCTGAGTACGGCCGGGCTCGACGAACTCAAGCAACTCCGCGAGGAGAACGCTGCGTTGAGGTGGGCCAATGAGATCCTGAAGGCCGCTTCGGTGTTTTGTGCCCAGGGGATCGACCGTTCCCGGACGAGGCCGTGCAGGTGATGGACCACCTGCGCGAGAAGGGCTTCGGGGTCGATCCCGTCTGCCGGGAGCTGGACCTGTCGCCGTCGACGTACTTCGCCCGCGAGAAGCGCCCGAAGTCCGCCCGCCGACCGCGGGAGGAACAGCTCATGCCCATGATCGAGCAGACCCACGCCGAGTCCGGCGGGAGTTACGGAGCCCGAAGGATCACCCGCGCGCTGCGGCGCGGTGGCATCGAGGTGGCCCGCTGCACGATCGAGCGGCTGATGGCCGAGCTCGGCATCGAGGGCGTCGTCCGCGGCCGGCGCCGGCGAACCACCGTCAGCGAGCCGTCGGCGCCGAGGCCGCCGGACCTGGTCGACCGGGACTTCACCGCCGACGGCCCCGACCGGCTCTGGGTCGCCGACATGACCTATGTCAGAACCTGGTCCGGCTGGGCTTACGTCGCCTTCGTCCTGGACGTGTTCTCCCGCATGATCGTCGGCTGGCGGATCGCGAACCATATGCGGACCGAACTCCCTCTGGAAGCACTGGAGATGGCGCTGCGGCGTCGGCGGATCAAGAAGGGCTCCGGCCTGGTCCACCACTCCGACAGGGGGTCGCAATACGTATCAATTCGCTACACGGACCGGCTGTCGGACACCGGCGCCTCCGCGTCGGTCGGTTCCATCGCGGACTCGTACGACAACGCCATGGCCGAGGCGCTGAACGGCACCTTCAAAGCTGAGTTGATCGAAATGCAGGGTCCCTGGCGGGACGTCGGCCAGGTCGAGCGAGCGATCTTCCAATGGGTCACGTGGTACAACGAAGAGCGTCTCCACTCCGCTCTCGATTACGTACCGCCCGCCGAGTACGAACGGGACTTCTGGCAGAGCCTGGGACAAGCCCCGCAGCCCGCCTGAAACAAGATCATTGGACTCCACGAAACTCAGTACAGCTCACCACGATGCGCCCAGGGTTCCCCGGAAGGGCGTAGGCATCGGCTTCTGGGCGGTCCAGGACGCTGAGGTCTCCCGCGGTGGGGGCGTTTTGCAGCTGTGCGTGCGCGGTGCGGTACTGGCGGAGCTGGCTCAGGGCCGACCGGGGCATGGCGTACGCGCAGACAGCGAGGGCGCCGACGGCGAGTGCGGTCGCCGGATAAGCGACCACGACGGGCGCGAAGTCCAGGGGGCGGATCAGGTGGCCGAGGCGGGCCAAGGCGGACACGGTGAGCGCGCCGGCGAGGAGCAGGCCGCCGAGCGCGGCCAGCCAGCCGCCCGCCAACACGCACGCCGTCGCGGTCAGCGCCCACAGCGCGGCCGTCGGCCGAAGGCGCGGAACCGCACACCGAGTGAGCGCCGGCGCCGCGAACGGCATCAGCAGCGGCACGAGCAGCGCGGTGATCACCGGCCGCCACCGCTTTCCAGGAGGTCGCGCAGTATGCGCTCGTCCTTGGGGCCCAGATCGGAGACGAACCGTGCCAGCACGGTCTGGCGGTCGGTGTCCTTGTCGAGTTCGTGGTGCATGCGCCGGGCGGTCAGGCCGTGGGCGTCCTGGACGGGGAAGTAGGCGAATCCGCGACCGGAGCGTTCCCTGCCGACGGTCCCCTTCTCGAAGAGGCGGGACAGGATCGTCGTCACAGTCGTGCGGGCCAACTCCACCGGCAGGCCGCGCTGCACCTGCCCGGCGGTCCGGGGCCCGTCCGCGGCCCAGAGCGCCGCGAGCACGCTCGCCTCCAGCTCACCGGCCCCCCTGCGCTCGGCAGCACCCTCGGCCATTACCTTCTCCCCATCTCCGCATCGTCTACAGTTCAGTAGACCGTCTACGTGACTGTAGTCGATCGGTTGTTCCATCCGGCTGTCCCCTGCCCGCATTCAGCGAGAGGCCACCCACTCATGGCCCTATCCGTCCTCGCCGCATCGTCGCTAGCGGTGAACCTCCTCGATGCCCAGTCGCTACTGGCGACCTTCGGTGTCCTGGGCATCGCGGTGGTGATGTTCGCCGAGACGGGACTGCTGGTCGGCTTCTTCCTGCCAGGCGACTCCCTGCTCTTCACCGCGGGCCTGCTGTGCGCGGGCTCCGCGGACAAGGCTGCGACGCTATCCCTGCCCTGGGTCCTTGCGGCTTCGGTGGCCGGTGCGCTGACCGGCGCCCAGGTCGGATACCTCATCGGGCGCCGGGCGGGCGGAGCGGTCCTGTCCCGGAGCAGGTCCAAGCGCCTGCACGAGGGCGCCGAGCGCGCGCAGGAGTTGCTGGAACGCTACGGGCACGCCAAGGCGATCGTGCTGGCCCGCTTCGTGCCCGTGGTGCGCACGGTCTTGAACCCGCTCGCCGGGGCGCTGAACATCCCGGCCCGCGTCTTCACCCTGTGGCAGGTGGCCGGCGGGCTGGTGTGGACGGTGGGCCTGGTGCTGGCCGGTTACGCGCTCGGCTCCTCCATCCCCAACGTTGACCGGTACCTGCTGCCGATCGTCGCCCTCATCGTCGCGGTGTCCCTGCTGCCGCTGGCGATCGAACTGCTCCGCTCCCGGAGGGCCGGCAGGCACCAGAACGGATCCGCTTGATGACTCCCCCGTACGACGGCTCGGCCATCGACGGCCCCGCCTACCGCGAGATCGTCGACCTCGCCCACCGGGCCCCCGGTTGGGTCGACAGCCTGATCACCGGCTGGTCGGCCTACGGGCTGGGCGTCTTCGCGCTGCTGATGCTCCTCGCCTGGTGGCAGGCCCGCCGCGCGGGCACCCCGGCGGCGGTCACCGCTCTCGCGGTCCCGCTCGTCACCGTCCTCGCCTTCGGCATCGACTCCCTTCTGAAACTGGCCGTCCGTGAGGACCGGCCCTGCCAGCAGCTGAGCGTGGTCACCCTCGAAGCGTGCCCGGCGGCCGGTGACTGGTCCTTCCCCAGCAACCATGCCGCCCTCGCCTCGGCTGCGGCCTTCGCGCTGCTCCTCGTATCGCGCCGCGTGGGTTTGATCGCCCTGGCGGCGGCGGTCCTGATGGCGGCCTCGCGGGTCTGGGTGGGCGTGCACTACCCGCACGATGTCCTCGTCGGGTTCGCTGTCGGCGCCCTCGTCGCCCTCCTCGCCACCTGGGCGGTGCGGCGCAAGCAGAGTGAGCTCGCGGCCCGGCTGAAGGACGGCCCGCTGCGCCCGCTGCTGGCCGCGGCGTGACCCGCCACAGGGCCGCCCGCCTGTGCGGCTGGGCGGCCCTGGCCGCGTCGGCCGCCTTCGCCCTGCTCGCCGTAGCGGTGTTCCACGCGCCGCATGGGCTGCTGCCCGGCGACGCTGCGCTGCACACCTGGTCGCTGGCGCACCGGCCCGGTCCCGCCCTGGCCCTGTCGCGCGCGGTCACCGCCACCGGCTCCGGGGCCATCCCTTTCGCGGCGGTCATCCTGGCGGGTCTGTCCGTGGGCCGCACCACCCGGCAGCGTGTCATCACCGCCGCCGCGCTCGCCCTCTGCCTCGGCGCGGGCCAGGCCCTGCGGTACGCGGTCATGATGCTGATCGCCCGCCCCCGGCCGCCGCTCGCCGACTGGGCGACGCACGCCTCGGGGTGGTCCTTCCCCTCCGGTCACGCCACCACCGGCGCGATGACCGCGGGCCTCCTGATCGCCGCCCTGCTGCTCCGCGGCCCTCGCGTCCCACGGCTGGCTGCCGTCCTGATCGGCGTCTGGGGCGCGGCCGTGGGCCTGACCCGGGTGTATCTCGGCGTGCACTGGTTCAGCGACGTGCTCGGCGGCTGGCTGTTCGCCACGGCATGGCTGGCCCTGGCCGCCTGCGCGTACCTGTGGCGTACGCGGGAAACCGTACGGTGACCGGGCGGCGCGTCCTCGTCGTGGAGGACGATCACGCCCTGCGCGACGTACTCCTGCGTGGCCTGCGGGACGAGGGTTTCGAGGCGATGCCGGCCCAGGACGGTGCGAGCGCGCTGCGCCTCGCCGCGAACGGCTTCGACGCGATCGTCCTGGACGTCGGGCTGCCGGACGCGGACGGCCGCGACGTGTGCCAGGCTCTGCGGGCCAACGGATACCTTGCCCCCGTCGTCTTCCTCACGGCCCACCACGGGATCGCCGACCGGCTCTCCGGATTCTCCGCGGGCGGCGACGACTATCTGGCCAAGCCGTTCCACCTGGCCGAGCTCGCCGCCCGCCTGCGCGCGGCTCTGAGACGGGCCGGCCCCGGCGTCCCGGCCACGACCGGGGACCTGGTGCTCGACCCGGTGCGCTTCACCTGCACCGCCGCGGGGCAGCCCGTCGACCTCACCCCGACCGAGTTCCGGCTGCTGGCCGCGCTCATCGCCTCGGCCGGAGGCCTCGTACAGCGCCGCGAGCTGCTCCGGGCCGGCTGGCCGGAAGGGGCCCGGGTCACCGACAACACCCTCGACCAGTACCTGAGCCGCCTGCGCCGCAAACTGCGCACCGCGGGCAGCGCCCTGACCCTCACGACCAGTCGCGGCATGGGACACCGGCTCTCGTGAGGACGCGCGTCGCGAGGCTACTCCCGCACCGTCCGGGGCCGAACACCCTGCGCGGGCGGCTCGCCCTGGTCGCCGTCACCGCCGCCGCCCTCCTGATGGTCGTCCTGACCGTCGCCTTCAACGGAGTCGTCCGCCAGCGGCTCCAGCAGCAGGCCGACGACCATCTGCACACCCGGGCCGCCGCCGTCGCCGCGACCGTGGACACCACCGGCGCCACCGCCCGTGTCGTGGAAGTACCGCACGACGACCTGCTCGACGCCGACGTGTGGATCTACGCCGGGTCCGAGCGGCTCGAAGCGCCGCCCGCCGCCGTCGACGGGCCGCTCACCCGGGCCGCCGACGCCCTCGCCGCCGGCGGCGGCCGCCGCTGCGTCACTCTGGACAGCGCGGAGCCTGTACGGCTGTGCACCCAGCCCGTCCCCGGCCCCGGGCCCGCCCGGGCGGCCGTGGTCACCGCCCTCGGCCTCGCCCCCTACCGCAGCTCGGCGGACACCGTGCTGTACGCGTCCCTCGGCCTCGACGCGGCCATGCTCGCCTGCACCTACGTACTGACGCGCCTCGCCGTGGGACGGGCCCTGCGCCCCGTCCGCACGATGACCGACCAGGCCACCGCCTGGAGCGCGCTGGCCGCCGCCGACCGCTTCGGCGGCAGCGCCCGCCCGGCCGAACTCGCCCGGCTGGGCACCTCCCTGGACGCCCTGCTGGACCGCATCCGGGCAGGGCTGCGCCACGAACAGCAGCTGACCAGGGAGCTCTCCCACGAACTGCGCAACCCGCTCGCCCGGATCATCGCCGAACTCGACTGGTGGCGCGCCCGGCCCCGCACAACCGTCGAGACGGAACTGGCCTGCGCGGCGATCACCGACGCCGCACAGTCGATGCGGACGATCTGCGACACCCTGCTCGACGACGCCCGCGGCGCCGGCGCCCCGCTGCCCGGCACTACCGAGGTGCTGGCCGTACTGCTCCGCCTCGCAGGGCGTTCCTCCGCATCCGAGACGGTCGAGGTTGAAGCCGCCGAGGGCCTGACGGCCGGTGTACCGGCCGCTGTGCTCGAGCGCACGGTGAGCCCGTTGCTGGACAACGCCCTGCGCTATGCCCGCTCCAGCGTCCGGGTGGTGGCCCGCCGGGAGGAGGGGAGCGTGGTCGTCGAAGTGAGCGACGACGGTCCGGGCGTGCCCCCGGCCTTCATCCCGGACCTGTTCCACCCGGGGCGGCGGGCCGATCCTGGCGACGGGCACGGCGGAGCCGGCCTGGGGCTGCCGCTCGCACGACGCCTGGCCCGCTCCGCCGACGGAGACGTCCGCCATGACGAACGCCACGCTCCCGGGGCCCGGTTCGTCGTCACACTGCCGGCTGGGTGACCTGCTCCTGCTTCGTCACGTCACGCCGCGTCACGGCCAGGAACACCACGAGGGCGAGGATCACGACCAGGAACAGCGCGCTCGTGATCACCGTGCCCAGGCCAAGGCCGCCTTCGTCGGTCGGCTGCGAGAGGAAGTCGCCCACCGACGCGCCCAGCGGCCGGGTGAGGACGTAGACCGTCCAGAAGCTCAGCACCGCGCCCAGCCCCATGGCGTAGTGGGCCAGGGCGACCGCCGCGATCAGGATGCCGAACAGCAGTGCCGCCACCCAGTAGCCCAGGGACAGCTGCTCCGCCACCAGGTCGCCGACGGCCGTGCCCAGAGCGAAGGTGAGCAGCACCGCCGCCCAGTAGAACGCCTCGCGGCGCGCCGAGTCGATGCGACGGATCGACAACGTCCCTTCCGTCTTGAACCAGATGAGGAACGCGGCCGCCAGTGCCACCGCGAACACGGCGGTCGTGGCCTCCAGCGGAACGCCCAGGTTGTCCGTCAGGTTGTCGGTGATCAGCGTGCCCACGACGCTGACCAGCACCACGACCAGCCAGTACACGCCGGGCCGGTAGGTGGTGGTGCGGAACTGCGCGATCAGGGCCAGGACCAGAAACGCGCCCATCACCAGCGAGGTACCGGTCAGCCCCATGCCCAGCCGGCCGTTGAGGAAGTCCGCCGCGGTCTCGCCCACCGTGGTGCACAGCACCTTGATCACCCAGAAGTAGGCGGTGATTTCGGGGACCTTGTTCCAGCGCACCCCGGCCGGGCCGCTGCCGGTGGCCGTCCCTGTGGCGGGAGGCTGCTGCGTCTCGTATGTCATGGAGCCAGACGGTGCCAGGCCCAACCTGAACACATCCTGAGCACGTGTGCCCCGGCCCGCTCATGCGGCCCGGCGGGCCCGTCCGCGGGGATAGCCTCCCCGCCATGCCGACCGCGACCGAGCCTGGGCCCGTACATCCGGCGCCCGTGGATTCCGCTCCCGTACATCCCGCGTCCCGGCCCCTGGAGTTCCTGCGCAGACGGCTCGGCTGGGCCTCCTGTGCGGCCTACGCCGCCGCCGCGGTCCTTCCCGCGCCGGGTCTGTGGCTGCGCCACATCCACGGCCTCACTGTGGGCGCGGACCTGCGCGTCGGCGTCAACACCACTCAGATCCTGCTTGCCTCCGTCCTCTTCACGGCCGCTCTGCGGTCCTGCCCGAACGCCCTGGCCCGCATGCTGCGCAGCCCCCGCATCCTGCTGGTCGGCCTCGGTCTCCACCTGACGGCGCCGCTGCTGATCATCCCGGGCATCGCGCTCGCGCTGCGCTGTTCGCCCGACGCTGACGGCGGCAGCGGCATGACCGCCGCGATGATCCTGACCGTCGCCATGCCGGTGGCCGCTGGAGCCACCGTGTGGAGCGGCGGGGGACGCGGGGACGAGCCGACGATACTGGGACTGGTCATCGTCTCCACACTCATCAGCCCGCTCACCGTCCCGGCCACGGTCGGCGCCCTGACGCCCCTGCTCAGCACGGAATACGCGCACACCCTGTCGGCCGCGGCCCGTGGAGCCGGAAGCGGCTTCGCCCTGACCGGGGTGCTGCTGCCCTGCGCCGTCGGCATCGCCTGCCGCCTCGTCCTGCCGGGCTCCGTCACGCGGGCCGTACTCCCCACGGCGGCCCTCGGCGCGGTGCTCGCCTCGCTCGCCCTCACCTATGTCAATGCCAGCGGCGCCATCGGGCAGTTCCTCACGCACCCCCGCCCGCTGCTGCTCGCGGCGGGCGCGTGCACCGCCGCAGCCGTCTGCGGGCTGTCCTTCGCCTGGGGCCGCCTCGCCGTCCACGCCCTGCGGCTGGAGACCCGCGCCGGTACGTCCGTCACGCTGGCCTGCGGGATGAGCAACAGCAGCGCGGGCGCCGTGCTCATCACCACCGCGATGCCCGACCGGCCGCAGCTCCTGCTGCCCGTCCTCGCCTACAGCCTGCTCCAGAAGCTCGCGGCCAACCGGGTCATGCGCGCCCGGACAACAAGAGCAGCAGCGTGAACCGGGTCGGCGCGGTCCCGCTCAGCGCGATGCGGGCCCCGGCGGCCCCGGCCAGCTCCCGCGCCAGGGCCAGCCCGATACCCGACCCGGGCCCCGTGGTCGCGCCGCGTGCGAAGAGGCTCTTCGCGTCGAGGGCGTGCGTGCCCTCGTCGGCGACATCGAGGGCGAGCGCGGACCCGAGGTCGCGCAGGCTCATCCCGCAGTCGGCGTCGCGATCGATCGGCCGTCCTGCGGGGGGACAGTCCTTCAGAGGCCGCATCGGACACGACCTCCCGATCAAAAACGGAATGCCTGCACAGTCGCCACAGCCTCCCCTGGTTTTCGGCATAAGTGCGGGTCAACGCACCCTTCCCCGCGCCTTCAGTCGGGTGGCGGGCAGTTCGGGGGCCGGCAGCGGAGGGCCGTCGTAGCCCTTCACCTCGCCGAAGCGGGTGCCGTTCGTCCAGTCCTCGCGGGCCTGCTCGATGTCTTCCTGGGACCGTCCGATCCAGTTCCAGAACATGACGATCTCCTCCTCGAAGGGCTCACCCCCCAGAAGCATCAAGCCGGCGTCGGAGACGGCACGGAGCGGGAGTTCGGTACGGCCGCAGCCCAGGTAGAGCATCGAGCCGGGCAGTACGGGGACACCGTCGACCTCCGCCTCGCCCGACATGGACAGTACGGCGTACTCGAAGTCGGGTTCGAGCGGCAGGCGGGCTTCGGTGCCGGCGGTCAGGGTCAGGTCGGCGCCGGTGAGGGGGGTGTAGGCGGTGCCCGGCGAGACGGCTCCGTCGAGGGCGCCCAGGATGACGGTGGCGGTGAGGCCGGGGGCGGTGACGACGGGGAGGTCGGTGTGGTGCTGGAAGTGGGGGGCGACCTGGCGGTGGGCCTCGGGCAGGGCGACCCAGAGCTGGGCGCCGTGCAGGAGACGGGCGTGGTCGCGGGGGCTCTCCTCGGAGTGGGAGATCGCCCGGCCGGACGTCATCAGGCCCAGCTCGCGCGGGCGTACGGTCTGTAGGCTGCCCAGGCTGTCGCGGTGCAGCACCTCCCCGTCGTGCAGCCAGCTGACGGTCTGGAGCCCCATGTGCGGATGGGGCGGCACCTGCATTCCGGGCTCGTCCGCGATGTCGTCGGGTCCGTAGTGGTCGACGAAGGCCCAGGCGCCGACCATGCGGCGGCCGAGGTTGGGCAGCAGCCTGCGGACCTCGGTGGACTCGCCCAGCTGGACCCGGCGGGGGCTCAGCAGTTCCCGTACGGGCTCGGCGACGACGAAGCCGCGACCGCCGCAGACGGTGACGGCGGCCTGACGATCAAGATTGCTCATGGCGCCCCACCCTATTCCCGCGAGCGGCCGGCCGGCCGGCGATCCCGCCCGGTGGTTCAGCCGGAACGTTCAGGGCCGCCGCGAACGGCCCGAGGCCGGCGGGCGGGAGCCGCGGGGCTGGCCGCCCTGCGCGCCGCGGCGCCGGTCGGCGCGGCGCCGCAGCCGCCTGCGCTCCTCCTCGTCCGTACCGCCCCACACTCCGGTGGTACGGCCGGTGTTGAGCGCCCATTCGAGGCACTGGCTCTCCACCGGACAGCTGTGGCAGACCTGCTTGGCCCGCTCGGCCTGCTGAACGGCGGGCCCGGAATCGCCCACGGGGAAGAACAGTTCCGGGTCGGCGCCGACGCAGGCCGCGTCGCGCAGCCACTGCCAGGTGTCGGCGTCCTGGCCGGTGTCCAGTTGTGCCATGGTCAGCCGCGCAGTCATCAGGGGTCTTCTCCTCCGCTCGGTGTGTGGGGTATCGCGTACCCCGTGGCCCGGAACGAAACAGATCGGGACACATCGAAACACCGGACGTGTCCCCTCCGAGTCCCCTCCGCACCGTCTCCGCCGCCCGCGCCATCTCTTTCGGGGCCCGGCGTCTCCGCGCTGACGTGCTGTTTCAGCTGCCGTTTGACACACCGGTGAGAGGTGGGAGGGTGGATCCGACGGATGAATCGCCCCCGGGCCAGGTGCCCGCGCGGCACCGTACGCGGCACACCGGGACGTGGCGAACGAGGTGAACGACGTGAGCGGCGACAGGAGCGAGGCGATGGGAGACGAGGTCTACCAGCCCGACCACGCCGAGATCGGCGAGGACCAGGGCATCCTGGACTCCGAGGACACCCTCGTCGACCGCGGCTCCGACCCGTTCGACGAGGGCTGGTCCCCGCCCGAACGCCCGCTGGGCGTGGAGCACACGGGGACGACGGCGGCCGAGCGGCTGGCGGGCGAGTCCCTGGACCAGCGCCTCGCCGAGGAGGTGCCCGACAACGCCGTCCCGGCCGGGGACGGCATCGGGGATCTGCCGTACGGGGAGGGCGAGCAACTGGACGACGAGGTCGGTGACGAGCGTTCGGGCCGGCTGGTGGCGCCGGACGAAGGCGCCCACGAGGACGCCGAGAAGGACATGATCGCCAGCGATGTCGGCATCGACGGCGCCGCCGCCTCGGCGGAGGAGGCCGCGGTGCATCTCGTACCGGACGACCCGGACGATCCGGACGACCAGGACGGCGGCCCCGGGTCCGGCTGAGTCACGGCCGGGCGCTGAACCCTCCGTGCGCGGTCGTGAGGGGCTCGTGGCCGGCGCGGCGCCCGGGCGGCCCGCACACCGTACCGACCGGGGTGAGCGGTGGAGCCGGCCGTCGCGGTATGTCCTGCGGTGTCGCCACGCTCCTGGTGAACCAGACGACTTTTCCCCGGTCCGTGGCGCAGGTGCCCCAGCTGTCGCTGAGCGCGGCGACCCGGGCGAGCCCGCCGCCGCCCGCGCTGAGCAGCCGGGGCAGCCGGGGCCCCTCGTCCTCGACCGAGACCGTGAGATGGCGTCCGGTCCAGCGCAGTTCGACCGCGCACCGGGTGTCCTCGCCGACATGGCGGTGGACGTTGGCCAGCAGCGCGCCGAGTCCCGCGCTCACCGGCCCGACCTCCAACTCCAGTCTCCAGTACCGCAGATGCGCGACGACGATGCGCCTCAGGCGCGGTACGCGCTCCGGCGAGGCGGGCGATTCCACCACGTAGTGACGCACGAGTGGAACGGTCATGGGCAAGTCTCCTCACAGGAAGGCCCACGGTCTTCACCACGTTGTGCGTCAACGGCTCCCGAGCACGAAGCGTGAGCGGCCATCACTTCTGGGTCACCCCAGCGTGCGCCTCCCGGAGTGCCGCCGCAACACGAACGGACCAGGGGGCGCCGGGCCGTGCCCGCGCCCCGGGCGCTACGGCCGGCTCTCCAGCCGCAGCTGCAGCTCCTCCTCCTGGTCGCCGGAGGCCGTACCGACCACGCGTACGGCGAACGCCGAGGCCAGGCTGGAGCGCAGGCTCTCCACCGCCGCGTAGCCGCCCTGGAGAGTGGCGACGACCGGGGCCGTGAGGCGCGCGGGGCGGGGCTTCGCCCGTACGTCCGACGCGTCGAACGTGGCGATCCAGACCATCGGACGGCCCCCCGGTGCCTCCTGGGGCACGTCCTCGGCCGCGCGGTCGCAGCCGTACGCGGTGCGCAGCGCGCCGAACACCTCGCGTGCGTCCTCCTTCGCGCCGCCGCTGAGCGCCACCACGACCTCGTCCACGGGCCGCTGTCCGCCGTCGGCCTGATCCGTACTGTTCATGGGGATCTCTCCTCTCGCTGTCGGGCACCTCGTCGAGCCGCCCGAGGGGAGGGCCGCCCTCCGGATTCTTCCCGATGTACGGCGCCGGGGCGCGGTGAGCGAGCCCGCCCGGCCGACAGCGGCTTCCCCCGCCGCTTCCCTCTGCGGCCCGGGGCCGCAGGGCCGAACGGGTTGTCGAAGGGTCCGTCCGTGTGTCGTCGGGCCGATGTGAAACCCGTGGCACGGTCCGCCGAAGAGACTCGCGGACGTGACGGATACCCAAGGGCCCCCGGGAGACCGGAACAAGGACGGCAGAAGCGATCACGGCCCGGTCGATCCGGCGGCGCCGCCCGTGTCGGTGCCGAGGCCCGACGCGGAACAGTCCATGCTGCTGCGGCAGGTGGGGCGGGAGTGGGGGCGGGTGTCCGCCGAACCCGACGCCTGGCGGAACGCTCTGCCGGTGGATCCGGATGTCGGCAGCTACCCCGAGCCCGCGCAGATCGTGCCGGCCCGCTTCGGCCGGTTCGTCAAGGTCGCACCGCTCGTCGGGGCGGCGGGCAGAGGTTCCGCGCGTGGTACGGAGGCGGCCGGGCGCGCGGCGGAGGCGCGGGAGGCGGCGCCGCCCGGCGGGTTCAGTACGCGGGTGCGGCGGGCCGTGCTGGGGGCGCCGTTGCGGAGTACGGCGATCGCGCGGGAGCGGATGCGCAAGCTGGTGGCGCTGCCGGTGCTGTCGGCGGACGCGCTGTCGTCCGTGGCCTACGGTCCGGAGGCGCTGGTCACGGTGCTGGTCCTCGCCGGCACGGCGGGGCTGGCGTACGCGACGCCGGTGGCGCTGGCGATCGTCTTCCTGATGCTGGCGGTCGGGCTGTCGTACCGTCAGACGATCCGGGCCTATCCGCACGGCGGCGGCTCGTACATCGTGGCCACGGACAATCTGGGGCGGGTGCCGGGGCTGGTGGCCGCGGCCGGGCTGATGACGGACTACATCCTGACCGTCGCGGTCTCGGTGTCGTCGGGGATGGCCGCGGTCACCTCGGCGCTGCCCGGGCTGAGCGGCGATATCGTTCTGATCGGTGTGCTGGTCATCGCGCTGCTGCTGGCGGGGAATCTGCGTGGCGTCCGGCAGGCGGGCGCGCTGTTCGCGGCGCCCACGTACGCGTTCATCATCGCGATCGCCGCGCTGGTGGCGTTCGGCCTCTACCACGCTGCGGGCCGCGGCTTCGAGCCCGTACCGACGCCGCCGGTGCACGCGGTCGAGGGCGTCGGACTGCTGCTGGTGATGCGGGCGTTCGCCTCCGGCTCCACCGCGATGACCGGTATCGAGGCGATCTCCAACGCCGTCCCCGCGTTCAAGCCGGTCCCCTGGCGCAACGCCAGGACGACGCTGTCGTGGATGATCGGGCTGCTGGTGACGATGTTCGCCGGGACGGTCGCCATGGTCCATCTGGAGGGCGTCGTGCCGCAGTCGCGGGAGACCGTGCTCTCCCAGCTGGCGCACCGCAGCTTCGGCGACGGCGGGCTGTACGTGTTCACCCAGGCGGCGACGGCGCTGGTGCTGCTGCTCGCGGCGAACACCGCGTACAACGACTTCCCCCGGGTGCTGTTCCTGCTGGCGCGGGACAATCACGCGCCGCGGATCTTCACCCGGCTGGGAGACCGGCTGGCCTTCAGCAACGGGATCATCCTGCTCTCGGTGGCGGCCGCTGTGGTCTATGTCGCGTTCGAGGGCAGGACCGACGCGCTGATCCCGCTGTACGCCGTCGGGGTGTTCCTGGCCTTCACGCTGTCGCAGAGCGGCATGGTGGTGCACTGGTGGCGCAAGCGCGACCGGCACTGGCGCAAGAGCCTGTGTTTCAACGCCACCGGCGCGCTGCTCTCCGCGCTCGTCTTCATCACGGCCGGGATCACGAAGTTCACCGAGGGCGCCTGGGTCGCGATCCTGGCCGTCACCGGGTTCCTGCTGGTGACCACGCGGATCCGGCGCTACTACGACAGGGTGGCCGCGGCGCTGCGGCTGCATCCGCAGACGATCGAGATCCCCAGCGGCACGCTCTCGCCGCCGCCCGACACCTGTACCCCGGCGCGGTCCGCGCCGCCCGTCCGGCGGGCGGCGGGTGACGGGGCCGCGCCGGAGGAGGAAGCGGACTCGGAGGCCGAGGACACCCCGGAGGAGATCCGCCATCTCTCCGTCGTGCCCGTCGACGCGCTGCACCAGGCGAGCATGCGGGCGCTGGCGTACGCGGCCTCGCTCCAGCAGCCCGTCCTCGCCCTGCACGTCAGCCCGAGCGACGAGGACGCGGAGCGCTTCCGCGAGGCATGGCTGCTGTGGGGCGACCACCTTCCGCTGCGGATCGTCGTGTCCCCGTACCGCGCGATCGTGACGCCGCTGATCAGCTATATCGAGTCGCTGCACCATCAGCGCCCGGACCTGACCATCACGGTCATCATCCCGGAGATCGTCGTGCGCCACTGGTGGCACCGGATCCTCCAGAGTCCGCTGGCGGGGCGGCTGCGGCGGGCGCTGCGACACCTGCCGAAGATCGTGGTGACGACCGTCCCCTTCCACATCCAGGAGGGACGGCGGCCCACCCCGTGATCCACATGTCCAACTCATCCTTAAATGGCCGGTTTGTCGGATGAATATTAGGGTGATGCGTGGCATGGCCCACTCAGGGCCATGGCATCTACCCGAGGAGCCGACGATGCTTTCTCAGACCTTCAGGCCGGAAGAACTCACCCTGGACACAACGGCGCTGGGCACGGCGATGGCCGAACCCGAAGCCCCCGTCAGTGACGCTCCGGTCTACGCGCCGGAAGCGGGCGGCGTTCTGCTGCTGCTGGCCCTTCTCTCGCCGAAGGAGCCCAAGGACCGGTGACCGGCGACCGGTCGCGGACCTCCTATCAGGTGTCGGCGGCCGGCCTGGCACGACGTACTCTCGGCGCCCTCCAGGGCGCCGGGAGTACGGCCATGGTCGCCGAACACGTCGAGCGCTCACCGGATCCCGGCGCGGCGCTGGCCGCCGTCCGGATCGTCGGTGCCGACGCCTTCGCCCCGGCCCTGCTGGCCGGCGCCGCGCTGCACGCGCGGGACGCGGAGGCCGTCGCGCTGTCCTTCACCGCGCTGCCCGCGACGGGCGGCGTTCCCGCACCGCCCGACGGGCCCGAGGCGGCCTGGCTGATGGCGTGGCGCGACTGGGCCACCGTCACCCTGCTGACCGCACTCACCGGCCGTGACACGGATGGAGTCACGGCGGAGCCGCCGGCCGCTCCCGCAGCCGGGGGCGGTGCCGACTGGGCCTCATGGTCGGTACGGATGGGGCAGTTGTGCACCCTGGCGCTCCCGGGTCTGGACGGTCCGGTGCACGAAGCGGCCAGGCGCGCGCCCCTGGCACTGGCGCGCGGGGCGACCCGAGCCACGCTGCGCCGGGACTATCCCACCGCCGCCCGCATCGCGCGCTGGCTGGCCTGGCTGCACGCCGAGGGGGTGGGGCTGCCGCTCGACCCGGCGCCGCTGGTGGAGCACATCGCTCTGATGGCGGCCGGTGACCGGACGGCGCTGGACACCGCGATCGCCCGCCGGACGCTCACCGGCCGGCCCGCGCACGAACCATCCGATCGGACCGGTACCTGATGGCCATCTCCGTCACACGGCACGCCCACCGCATCACCACGCGCGCGCTGGGCTGGCTCCACACGCACCGGGAACAGGGCGCGCTGCCGCCCGGCAGCACGGCGGAGCTGGCCGAGCCCGACACCGTCTACAAACCGCTGGGCGAGACCGGCCTGGCCGCCTCGCTCGTCCTGCGCGAGGCGGTGGCAGGCAGTACCGAACTCCGGCTGGCGCGCGAGCTGCTGGACTTCGGCTGGAAGCAGCTCGGCGGCGGCTCCATGCTGCACGAACGGCTGCTGCGCTACCCGATGATGAGCGACCCGCTGGAGACCTACGCCCACTACGCCCGCTGCGGCTACCGCCACGAGTGCCTGGACCAGTTGCTGCGGCACACCACCTCGCTGCGCTCGGCCCGCGCGGCCGAGGTCCTGCCCAACCGGCGTCTCGCGGTCGCCAACGCGGCCCGGATCAGCGGCTTCGACCGGGGCGAGGGCGGTGCGGGGGATCGCGCCGAGGACGCGGACTGGGCCGGGCTGACGGCGGCGACCTGGCTGGGGGCGCTGCCCGAACCGTGGCTGATCGACTGGCTGACCGCGTACAGCATGACGCACACCGTCTTCCACATCACCGACTGGGGGCGGCTGCCCGCGCGGCTGCCCGACGACATCAGCCGGTACCTCACCCAGTGGCTGCCCGCGTGGATCGACATCTGGGCCGAGATCGGCGAATGGGACCTGGTGGCCGAGCTGCTGATCGTGGACAACTGCCTGCCCGAGCCGCTGGGCGATCCGGCGGTCTGGGAGCTGCTCGCCGGGATCCAGCACGAGGACGGGCTGATGCCCCGGGACGGCCATCCGGTCACCGGCGACGACCGGGAGCGGTTCGGCGCGCACCACCACACCACCGTGGTCGCCGCCGTCGCCGGTACCCTCGCCGTCTCCCGTAATCTCGGGTCCCGCTCATGACGGCGGGGGTCACCGGGACGGTGTACGAGGTGAAGACCCCGGACCGGCCGCCGCCGGCCGAGTGGGCCCGCGCTCCGGCCGCCGCGATCACGGCGGCGGCGCGCGGCGCCAGCGGGGTGGCCGTCGCGCTGCGCCAGGGCGAGCGGTGGGCCGTCGTGACGCACGGCGGTACGGCGCACGGCGGCGGCGTCCCCGTCACGGCCGACACTTCGTTCGAGATCGGCTCGGTCACCAAGTGCCTCACCGCGCTGCTGCTCGCCGAACAGGTCGCGCGCGGCGAGCTGGCGTACGGCGATCCCCTCGCCCGGTTCCTGCCGTCCGGCGCGCTCCCCCGGACTCCCGGCGGATCCATCACCCCGCTCCATCTGGCCACCCACACCTCGGGGCTGCCCCGGCTGCCGCCCGGCTTCCTCGCCGCCGCCGCGCCCCGGTGGTTCAGCAATCCGTACGCCGGCTTCTCCGCGGACGACCTGCTGTGCTCCCTGGCCAGGACCCGTACCCACGTACGGCCGGGCGAGCGGGTGCGCTACTCCAACTTCGGGGTCGGGCTGCTCGGTGAGCTGCTGGTCCGGGCCGCGCCGGACCGCCCGGGAGGGCGGTGGGGCTACGGTGAACTCCTCGCGGCCAGGGTGCTGGCGCCGCTCGGACTGCGCCGTACCGGGTGCGCGGCGGAGGGCGTGGGGGCGGTCGGCTACTGGCACGGCCGGGCCCGGCCGCCCTGGCTGATCCCGGGGCTGGCCGGGGCCGGCGCGGCGCGCTCCTGCGCGCGCGACCTGCTCACGCTGCTCGACGCGCTGACCGACCCGGCGGGGGCGCCGGGGGACGGTGGGCTGCGGGCGGCACTGGCCGATGTCACGCGCCCCCGGCTCGCGCTGGGGGGCGGCGCCCGGCGGCTGGGGCTGGTCTGGAACATCCGGGTCCGGCCGGGCGGCGACCTCTACCACCACTCCGGCGGCACGCGCGGGTTCAGCGCGTTCGCCGGATTCTGTCCGACGCGCAGGACCGCTGTGGTCGCCCTGGCGAACACGGGGCCGGCCGCCGACGGGAGCTTCATCCAGAGCGCCTACTCCGTGCTGCGCGCGCTGTCGACCCCGAGCTGATCCAAGGGTTCCCCCTCAACTCGTATTCAGGGGCATACCGGATGTTCACCAGCCGTCGCAGCGGTCATCGTTGAGGTCATGAAACGACATCAGCGGACCGCGTCGCGGCCGAGCACCTTACGCACGGGCGGACCGGGGACGGGGCGCGGGCCGACCCACCGCGCCTCCACCGGACGGGTCCGCCCGCTAGCCGTGCGGCGGCCGGTGGAGTCTAGTGGGGCGTACAGCCGTGGCCGGCGCGTGGTCGTCCCGAGACCGTCACCGCGCGAGAGGCCACCGGCGGCCGCTCAGAGGTACTCACCCGCGGGAGCCGTGATGCCATCAGTCAACTCCGGCGCGACGCCGGCCGCGCCGTCCGATCCAGCACCCGGCGCGGCCTCCGGTCCCGGGCGCACGCGGCGCGTGCTGCGTGCCCTGGCGCGGCTGGTGGCCGCCGCCGCCCTCGCCTGGGACGCGTATCTGCACGCGCACCTCGCCGACCGGTACGACGCGGTCTCCGGGAGCATCGGCCAGGGCGACCTCTTCCGTATCGAGGCGGGGCTGGCCGCGCTCGCCGCGCTGCTGGTGCTGGCCTGGCGCCGGGTGCCGGGCGATCTGTTCGCCTGGGTCGTCGCCGCCGGTGGTCTGGCGCTGCTGCTGATCTACCGCTATGTCGACGTGGGCGCCCTGGGCCCCTTCCCGAACATGTACGAGCCCCACTGGTACACCGACAAGCGGCTGGCCGTCATCGCGCAGGCGATCGCCGTCCTCGCCACCATCTATCTGCTGCTCACCCCGGTGCGCCGGACCCGAAGACGCGGCGCGCACGCGGCGGGACGAAGACGCGGCCGCCGGTCCGGCTGACCCGGGGCCTCCCGTCCGGATCTTGCCGTGCGGCGGCGGGGGCCGGTCTCACCCGACCGTGACGGCCCGGAAGCGGCGCAGGGCGAGCAGCATGAACGCGGCCGTGATCGCGGTGGCGGAGAGCAGCGCGTAGGGCAGCGCGTGCACGACGGGCCACGCGTCGCCGACCGGGATGCCGCCCGGGGGCGGGTTGCCGAAGAGCCGGCGCACGGCGGTCGCGACGGCCGAGATCGGGTTCCACTCAGCGACGGTACGGAGCGGACCGGGCATCGTGGCCGTGGAGACGAAGGACGACGAGACGAAGGTGACGGGGAACAGCCAGATGAGACCGGCGCTCTGCGCCACCTCGACGCTGCGCGCCATCAGCCCGATGGTGGCTCCCACCCAGGACATCGCGAAGGCGAAGAAGAGGATGAGCAGATAGGCACCCATCATGGCGCCGAGGGAGCCGGCGACGCGCCACCCCACCAGCAGCCCGCACAGGGAGGTGACCACCAGGGTGACCGTACTCATGATCAGGTCGGAGAGCGTTCTGCCGAGGATCACGGCCATGCGCGGCATGGGCAGCGAGCGGAAGCGGTCCACGATGCCCTTGTCCATGTCGTGGGCCAGCCCCAGCGCGGTGAAGGCCGCGTTGAAGGTGACGGCCTGGGCGAAGATGCCTCCCATCAGGAAGGTGCGGTAGTCGCCGCCGCCCAGACTGCCGCCGAAGACGTAGGCGAGCAGCAGGACGAACATGACGGGCTGGACGAGGGCGGCGATCACCGATCCCGGAGTGCGCCGCAGATTGAGCAGATTGCGCCAGGCGATGATCGACGCGTCGCGCGCCACCCGGGTCATGGACGCCATGCCGCCTCCTCGTCGGTGGGGGCGCCGGCGGCGGGGACCGCGGCGAGGGTGAGTGTCCGCGGGTCGGTGTCCTGTCCGGCGGGGGCGGGCGGGCTCGGGGCGGCCTCCTGTCCGGTGAGGGCGAGGAAGGCGTCGTCCAGAGTGGGAGGGGCGAGTTCCACGTCGTGTACGGCGACGTTCGCCAGCCGCAGTCGGCCGAGCGCGTATTCGAGGGTCTCGGCGCCGTAGTCGGTGGTGACGGTGAACCGTCCGGTGCGCCGGTCGAGATCCGGTTCGTGGGCGCCCAGGGAGCGGAGCACCTCGTAGGCGCGGGAGCGGGCGGCCGGGTCGGGGACGGTCAGCGCCAGCCGCTCGCCCCCGACGCGTGCCTTCAGTTCGGCGGCGGAGCCCCGGGCGATCACCCGGCCGCTGTCGATCACGAGGATGGAGTCGGCCAGCTGGTCGGCCTCTTCCAGGTACTGCGTGGTGAGCAGGACGGTGGTGCCCGCGTCCACGAGTTCTCTGATGGACGCCCAGGTGTCCGACCTGCCCCGGGGGTCGAGGCCGGTGGTGGGTTCGTCCAGGACGACGACGGAGGGCCTGGCGACCAGCGCGCCCGCCAGGTCCAGCCGTCGCCGCATACCGCCGGAGAAGGTCCCGCTGAGCCGGTCGGCGGCCTCCTCCAGCCGGAAGCGGGTGAGGAGTTCACCGGCGCGCTGCCGGGCGGCCCGGCGGCTCATGCCGTACAGCCTGCCGACCAGATACAGGTTCTCCCGGCCGGTGAGCTTCTCGTCGACGGCCGCGTACTGGCCGGAGAGCCCCAGGTTGGCCCGTACGCTCTCCGGATCCCTGAGGACGTCGTGCCCGGCCACCCAGGCCCGCCCGGCGTCCGGCCGCAGCAGGGTGGAGAGCACCCGGACGGTGGTGGTCTTGCCCGCGCCGTTGGGGCCGAGAACGCCCAGCACGCTGCCGGCCGGTGCCTCCAGATCCACGCCCGCCAGGGCCTGTTTGTCGCCGAATCTCTTGGTGAGCCCCTCGGCGCGTATCGCCACGGGGTGTTGAGCCGTCATCGTTGCCTCTCGTCGGCCGCGCGGGCCGGTCGGACGTGCGGGCCGGTCGGACGTGCGGGCAGGGCCGGGTGCGCGAGGTCATCCCACCGCCGTGCGCGCGCTCCTGGGCGTCAGGTCCGTCCAGTTGAGGTCCACGTACTCCAGGCAGGCCGCCTGGTCCGCCGGGCCGAAGACCTGGTCCCAGCCGTCCGGGACGTCTGCGAAGGAGGGCCACAGGGCGTGCTGGTCCTCGGCGTTGACCACGACGTGGTGCTGGGTCCTGGGGTCGTCGAAGGGGTTCGTCATGACGGGTCTCCTTGTGCGGTGCGGTGAGTGGTGGCGCGCAGGGCCGCGGCCACGGTGACGCCGATCCGCTCCCTGGCGGCCGGCTGCATCATCTGGGCGTGGGCGCACGCCACGTCGTGGTTCTCGATGGGGCCGTCGATGTACGGCGCCCACAGGCCGGTCCCGAAGGTGTGGCCGGCCCGGTCCTCGGTCGCGGTGAAGAAGAGCACGGGGCCGTGGAACGTACGGGGGGTGTACGCCCTCATCAGGCGTGACTGGCCGGCGAAGTTGTCGACCATCGCGTCGATGGTGACGGGTTCGAGCGAGCCCAGCGGGCTGCCGATCCGCCGGAACTCGTCGCGCACGGACGCCGCGTCGACCGCGCCCGCGCCCTCCAGCGCCGCCGCGTCCACGCCCAGGTTGCTGAGCAGCGCGCGGAAGACGGTGTCGCGTCCCGCGGTGTCCAGGTCGTCCAGCGGGGGCAGCGGGAAGGCGTCCAGGATGGCGAGCAGAGCGACCTGTTCACCGGCCTCCTGGAGCTGGACGGCGACCTCCTGGACGACGTTGCCGCCGAAGGACCAGCCGAGCAGGTGGTAGGGACCGTGCGGCTGGACCGTGCGCAGCTCCTCGACGTAGACGGCGGCCATGGCCTCGATCGAGTCCGGGAAGGCGGCGGCGCCGTCGAGGTTCGGGGTCTGGAGTCCGTACACGGGCCGGTCGCTGTCCAGGTGCGGCAGCAGTCCGCCGTACGACCAGGCGAGTCCGCCGGCCGGGTGGACGCAGAACAGCGGCGGCCGGTCGCCCGGGGTACGCAGCGGCAGCAGGGTGGCGAGCGCGTTGTCGGCGGCGCCGTCCAGCAGCCGGTCCGCCAGCGCCGCGACGGTGGGCGCCTCGAAGAGCGTGCGGATGGACACCTCCACGCCGAGCGCCGTTCGGATGCGGCCGATGAGCCGGGTGGCGAGCATCGAGTGGCCGCCGAGCGCGAAGAAGTCGTCGTCGATCATGACCTGTTCGACGCCGAGCACCTCGGCGAACAGGGTGCACAGGACGTCCTCGCGCGGGCCTCGGGGGGCCCGGCCCCCGGAGCCGGTCCTGGCGGGCGCGGGGTCGGGCAGGGCCCGGCGGTCCAGCTTGCCGCTGGGGGTCAGCGGGATCCGGTCGAGGATCTGCCAGCCGGCCGGGACCATGTAGGCGGGCAGCAGGCGGGCCGCGTGGTCGCGTACGGCGTCCAGGACGTCCTGGTCGAAGCCTTCGGCGAGGACGAGGTACGCGGCGAGGCGCGCCTCGGCCCCTTCGGCGCCGTGGGCGACGACCGCCGCATGGGCGACGCCGGGGTGCGAGGCGAGGACCGCGGCCGTCTCGTCGGGTTCGACGCGAAAGCCCCTGATCTTGAGCTGGCCGTCGGAGCGTCCGGCGAACTCCAGGGCGCCGTCTGCCGTGCGCCGGGCGCGGTCGCCGGTGCGGTACATCCGGGCGCCGGCGGGGCCGTACGGGTCGGGCGGGAAGGCGGCGGCGGTCTCGGCGGGCCGGCCGTGGTAGCCCAGGGCGAGGCTGTCACCGGCGAGGTAGAGGTCGCCCTCGACGCCGGTGGGCACCGGGCGCAGCGTCGCGTCCAGGAGGTAGGCGCGGGTGCCGGTGACCGGGGTGCCCAGGACGGGGCGTTCGGCCGAGCCGCGGCCCGCGCCGATGGGCGCCTCCAGGGTGTCGACGGTGGCCTCGGTGGGGCCGTAGAAGTTCCAGCCGCGCACTCCGGTGACGGCCCGCAGCTCGGTCCAGAGCGCGGCGGGTACGGCCTCGCCGCCCAGGATCAGTACGGCGGGGCGGTGGGCGCCGTCGGCGAGGAGGCCGAGGTCCAGCAGCTGGCGCAGGTGGGTCGGGGTGGTCTCCAGGACGTCGAGGCCGCGTGCCCGTACGCAGGCGACGAGGGATTCCGGGTCGCGCCGGGTGAGGTCGTCCAGGACGTGCAGATGGTGACCGTCGATCATCCAGAGCACCGGGTCCCAGGACGCGTCGAAGGACAGGGCGGCCGTGAGGGCGATGTCGAGCCGCTTCCCGTCGGCGTCCCGGACGGCGGGGGCGAAGACGTGCTGCCGGTGGTGTTCCAGCAGCCGGGCCAGCGAGCCGTGGCCGACGAGGACGCCCTTGGGCCGGCCGGTCGAGCCGGAGGTGTGCAGCAGGTACGCGGCGTCGCCGGAGGCGGGCCGGTCCGGGACGGCGCCGGGGGCGCCGCACTCCAGCGCCCCGGCCGCCTCGTCGCCGTCCAGGAGCAGTTGGGGTACGGAGCCGGGGATCCGGTCGGCCGTGGCGCGCGCGGTGACGGCCAGCCGGGGGCGGGCGTCGGCCAGGACGGCTTCGATCCGGCCGTCGGGCAGGGACGCGTCGAGGGGCGCGTAGACGGCGCCCGCCTTCAGTACGCCGAGGAGGGCGACGATCGAGTCGGTGGAGCGGGGCAGCAGGACCGCCACCGGTTCGCCGCGCCGTACGCCCGACGCCGCGAGCAGCGCGGCGAGCCGGTCGGAGCGTATGTCCAGCTCCGGGAAGGAGAGCCGGCCGTCGGGCGCGGTGACCGCGAGGTCGCCGCTGCGCGCCTCCCGCACGGTCCGCGCGAACCGGTCGAGGACCGTGCCCGCGTCCCCGGCGGCCGGGCCGCCGTCGCCGAGGGCGAGAAGGCGGGCCTCCTCGTCCGGATCGACCAGGGTCAGCGCGGAGAGCGGGGTGTCGGGCGCGGTGACGGCGAGCTGGACGAGCCGGGCGAACCAGTCCGCGATCCGTCGGGCCGTGGCGCTGTCGAAGAGGTCGGCGCCGAACTCCAGGGTGGCGTCGAGGACGGTGGAGCCGTCCGCGCCGCCGGGCCGCTCGGTGAAGCCGAAGGAGAGGTCGAACTTGGCTCCCCCGGTCTCCACCCCGTCGAGTTCGGCGTGCAGCCCCGGCAGGTCCAGCCGGGGTGCCCGGTTGTTGTTGAGGGTCAGCATCACCTGGAAGAGCGGGTGGCGGGCGAGGGACCTGGTGGGCTGGAGTTCCTCCACGAGCCGCTCGAAGGGCAGTTCCTGGTGGGCGTAGGCGGCGAGGTCCGTCTCCCGTACCCGGCCGAGCAGTTCGCGGAAGGCCGGGTCGCCGGCCGTGCTGACGCGCAGCGCGAGGGTGTTGACGAAGAAGCCGACGAGTCCGTCGAGCGCCTCGTCCGTGCGGCCGGCGACCGGGGTGCCGATCGTGAGGTCGTCGCCGGAGCCCACCCGGTGCAGCAGCGCGGCGAGCGCGGCGTGCAGCACCATGAACGTGCTGGTGGCGGAGGACTTGGCGAGCCGGGAGAGGTTCTCGGTGGTGTCCCCGGCGAGCTGGAAGGTGATCGTGCCGCCCCGGCCGGAGGAGACGGCGGGCCGCGGCCGGTCGGCGGGCAGCGGGGTCTCCTCGGGCGCCCCGGCCATGCGCGCCGTCCAGTGGGCGAGCTGCCGGGCGGCGAGCGAGTCGGCGCTGTCCGCCGGGCCGAGCAGGGCGTTCTGCCACAGGGCGTAGTCGGCGTACTGCACGGGAAGCGGCGCCCAGCTGGGGGCGCGGCCCGCCGTACGGGCCGAGTAGGCACCGGCGAGGTCTTCCGCCAGCGGGCCCATCGACCAGCCGTCGGCGGCGATGTGATGGACCGTCATCAACAGGACGTGGCTGTCCTCGGCCAGCTCGAACAGCTCCGCGCGCAGCGGGAGGTGGCCGGCCAGGTCGAAGGGGAGGGTGGCGGCGGCCCGCAGCGCCGGGGCGAGCGTGGCCTCGGTGACGCGGGTGACCGGCAGGCCGGGGCGCGCGTCGCCGGGGTCGAGCACGGCCTGGAAGGGCTCGTCGTCGCTCTCCTGGATCAGGGTGCGCAGGCTCTCGTGGCGCGCCACCACGTCGGCGAGCGCGCGGTGCAGGGCGGCCCGGTCCAGCTCGCCGGTCAGCCGGACGGCGATCGGGATGTGGTAGGCGCCGTCGTCCGGGTCCATCCGGTGCAGGAACCACAGCCGCCGCTGGGCGGCGGACAGCGGGGGCAGCGCCGGCCGGCTGCCGCGCCGCAGCGCGGGCCGGGCGGTGCCCGCCTCGTCGAGGCGCTCGGCGAGGGCGGCCGGGGTGGTCGATTCGAAGAGGGAGCGTACGGGCAGTTCGACGCCGAACGCGGCCCTGATCCGGCCGACCAGCCGGGTGGCGAGCAGGGAGTGTCCGCCCAGTTCGAAGAAGTCGCCGGTGCGGGAGACGCGTTCGTGGCCGAGGCTCTCCGCGAACAGCGCGCACAGGATCTCCTCCCGTGCGGAGCGGGGCGGGTCCTCGTCGGCCTCGCCGCTCCCGTCCGTCGTCGGCAGCGCGTCGAAGTCGACCTTGCCGTGCGGGGTCAGCGGGAGCGACCCGACGGGGACGACGGTGGCGGGGACCATGTAGCCGGGCAGCCGGTCGGCCACGAAGGAGCGCAGGCCGCGCGCGGACAGCCGCTGTCCGTCGCAGGCCACGGCCCAGGCGACGAGCCGGCCCTCGCCGTGCGCGTCGGGGCGTACGGCGACGGCGGCCCTGGCCACATCGGGGTGGCCGGTGAGCGCGGCCTCGACCTCGCCGGTCTCGACGCGGAAGCCGCGTACCTTGATCTGCCCGTCGGCGCGGCCGACGTACTCCAGCCGGCCGTCCCGGCGCCGGACGAGGTCGCCGGTGCGGTACATCCGCGCGCCCGGCGCGCCGTGCGGGTCGGGCAGGAAGCGGGCGGCGGTCGCCGAGGTGCGGTTCTCGTATCCGCGGGCCAGGCCGGTCCCGGAGAGGTACAGCTCGCCGGTCGCGCCGGGGGCCACCGGACGCAGCCGCGCGTCGAGCACCCGGGCACGGGTGTGCGAGACGGGCCGGCCCAGATGGGGCCGGGTGCCGTTGGTGATCCGGCCCATCACACTGTCGACGGTGGCTTCCGTGGGGCCGTACAGGTTCCACACGGCGATGTCGTGCAGGGAGCCCAGTTCGTTCCAGAGCGCCTCGTTGACGGCCTCGCCGCCGAGGGCGAGGACCCGGGGCCGGGGCCGGCCGGGGGCGAACAGGCCGCAGCTCCTGAGCTGTTCGAGGAAGGACGGGGTGGTCTCGACGACGTCGATCGCCCGCTCGTGCAGCAGTGCGGTGAGCGCCTCGGGGTCGCGGCGGGTGTCGTGGTCCACGAGGTGGAGTTCGTGTCCCGCGATCATCCAGAGCAGCGGGTCCCAGGAGGCGTCGAAGGTGGTCGCGGCGGTGAGCGCGACGCGCAGCGGCAGGTCGTTGTTCTCCGTCTCGGCGGGCGCCATCAGCTTCTCGCGGTGGCTGGCGAAGAGGTTGGCGAGCGAACGGTGCTCGACCACCACGCCCTTGGGCCGGCCGGTGGAGCCGGAGGTGTAGAGCACATAGG
The DNA here is from genome assembly GCF_036231945.1 of Streptomyces sp. NBC_01429. Lineage (NCBI taxonomy): Bacteria > Bacillati > Actinomycetota > Actinomycetes > Kitasatosporales > Streptomycetaceae > Streptomyces > Streptomyces sp. NBC_01429. Next base: position 752,158 of record NZ_CP109599.1, read on the forward strand.
CCGCGTCGTGGGGGCGTGGCGGGTCGGGGAGTTCAGTGCCGGGGACGGCAGCGGTGGCGGAGTCCAGGAGGAGCTGCTCGGGGCCGGGCGGCAGGGCGTCGCGGGTCTCGGCGGAGGTCAGCACGAGTCGGGGCGAGGCGGTGTCGAGGATCAGCTCGTTGCGGGCGCGCGGGTGGGACGGGTCGAGGGGGACGTAGACCGCTCCGGCGCGCAGCACACCGATGATCGCGACGATGTGCGCGGTGGTCCTGGGCAGGGCGACCGCCACCCGGTCGCCGCGCCGCACGCCCGACTCCCCCAGTCTCCCGGCGAGTTGACCGGAGCGCTCCAGCAGGTCGCCGAAGGTGAGCCGGCCGTCGGTGGCGACGACGGCCGTGCGTCCCGGGGTGACGACGGCGCGGGTGGTGAGGATGTCGAGGACCGTCCAGTCGGGGCCCGCGGGTCCCGACTGGCCGAGCGGCGTGGCGGCGGACGGCAGCGGGAGGGTGCGCGGCAGTTCGTCGAGCGCGGCGCGGCGCTGGTCGGGGGTGAGGAACTCGACGTCCGTGAAGGACTGTTCGGGGTGGGCGAGCAGTTGGGCGAGTAGCCGGGTGAAGTGTTCGACGAAGCGCTCGGCGGTGGCGCGCTCGAAGAGGTCCTGGCTGAACTCCAGTTCGCCGCTGATGCCGGTGTGCGCGCCGTCGGTGTCGTGGTGTTCCGCGAGGTCCCAGGTCAGGTCGAACTTGGCACCGGCCCGGCCGATGGACGCGTCGTGGCGTACGGCGAGTCCGTCGAGCGCGGTGCGCGGCGCGGGCGCGTTGTTGAGGCTGAGCATGACCTGGAAGAGAGGGTGCCGGGACAGGGAGCGGGAGGGCGCCAGCTCCTCCACGAGCCGCTCGAAGGGCAGTTCCTGGTGGGCGTAGGCGGCCAGGTCGGCGTCGCGTACCCGCCGCACCAGTTCGGGGAAGGCGGGGGCGCCGGAGGTGTCGGCGCGCAGGACGAGGGTGTTGACGAAGAAGCCGACCATCTCGGTGAGGCTCTCGTCGGTGCGGCCGGCGACCGGGGTGCCGATCGCGAGGTCGTCCCCGGCGCCGAGCCTGGTCATCAGCGCGGCGAGCGCGGCGTGCAGCACCATGAAGGAGCTGGCGCCGCTGTCGCCCGCCAGTTCGGCGAGCGCCCGGTGGGTGGCGGCGTCGAGGCGTACGGGTACGGTGCCGCCCTGCCCGGAGGGCCTGGCGGGGCGCGGCCGGTCGGCCGGGAAGGTGATCTCGGGCGGGAGGCCGTCGAGGACGGCGGCCCAGTGGGTGAGGCGGCGCCGGGCGAGGCTGTCCTCGTCGTCCGGGTCGCCGAGCAGGGCGCGCTGCCAGATCGCGAAGTCGGCGTACTGGACGGTGAGCGGCTCCCGGTCCGGGGCTGCGCCCCGGCGGCGCGCGGCGTACGCGTCGGACAGGTCGCGCATCAGCGGGCCCATCGACCAGCCGTCGGCGGCAATGTGATGGATCGTCAGTATCAGGATCCACTCGGCGTGGTCCACGGAGAACAGCTGGGCGCGCACGGGTATGTCGCGGTCGAGGGCGAAGGGCCGGTCGTCGGGGCGCACCGGCGCGCCGGCCGTGGCGACGGCCATCCGCAGCGGCAGCCGGGCGGCTTCGGGCGGCAGGACGCGCTGGTGGGGGCCGTCCTCGTCCTCGGCGAAGACGGTACGCAGGCTCTCGTGCCGCCGTACCAGGTCCTCCAGGGCCGCGGCCAGGGCCGTACGGTCGAGCCGTCCCGTCAGGCGCAGCGCGATGGGCAGATGGTAGGCGGGGCCCGCCTCGCCCATCCGTTCCAGCAGCCACAGCCGCTGCTGGCCGAAGGAGAGCGGCACGCGGGCGGGGCGCGGCTCGACCGCAGCGACCGGCGCCCTGGCGGGGGACGCGGTGTCCAGGAGGGCGGCCAGGGCCGCCGGGGTCGGGGTCTCGAACAGCGCCCGGATCGGCACCTCGGCGCCGAAGGCCGCGCGGATCAGGCTCACCAGCCGGGTCGCCAGCAGGGAGTGGCCGCCGAGCGCGAAGAAGCTGTCGTCGCGGCCGACCCGGGGCAGGCCGAGGCAGGCGGCGAACAGCTCGCACATCCGCTCCTCGCGCGGGGTGCGCGCCTCGGCGCCGGAGGTGGCGACGGGCAGGGCCTCGGGGAGCCGGTCGGTGTCGAGTTTGCCGTGCGGGGTGAGCGGGAGGCGGTCCACGGTGGCGTAGGCGGTGGGCACCATGTGCTCGGGGAGCAGCGCGGCCAGCGCGTCCCGGATCCGCGCCGGGTCGGTGGTCCCGTCAGCCGGTTCCGTCACCAGGTAGGCGGCGAGCCGTTCGACGCCCGCGGCGGGGGTGGTCAGCGCCACGGCAGCGGCGCTGACACCGGGCAGGGTGCGCAGCGCGGCCTCGATCTCGCCGGTCTCCACGCGGTGGCCCCGGACCTTGATCTGGCGGTCGACGCGGCCGAGGAACTCCAGTGTGCCGCTCTCGCTCCAGCGGGCCAGGTCGCCGGTGCGGTACATCCGGGCGCCGGGCGGGCCGAACGGGTCGGGCAGGAAGCGTTCGGCGGTCAGCCCGGGCCGTCCCGAGTAGCCGCGCGCCACGCCCTCCCCGGACAGGTACAGCTCACCGGCGGTGCCCTGGGGCACCGGGTGGAGCGCGGGGTCGAGGACATAGGCCCCGGCGCCGCTGACGGGGCGTCCGATGGCGGGGAACGGGCCGGTGACGCGGGTGGTGACCGCGTCGACCGTGGTCTCGGTGGGACCGTAGAAGTTGTAGACGAGCAGCTCGGGGCGGCCGGCCAGTTCGTGCCAGAGAGAGTCGTCCACGGCCTCGCCGCCGAGGGCGATCACCCGGGGGCGGTGCGCGGGGCCGGTGAGCAGGCCCGCCGTGAGCAGTTGGCGCAGGTGGGTGGGGGTGGTCTCGATGGCGTCGACGCGCTGTTCGGCGAGGAGGGCGACCAGCGCCTCGGGGTCGCGGCGGGTGGTGTCGTCGACGATGTGCAGCTCGTGGCCCTCGGCCATCCACAGGACCGGGTCCCAGGAGGCGTCGAAGGAGGTGGGGGCGGTGAGGGCGACCCGCAGCCGGCGCCCGAGGGCCCGTTCGGCCTCCGCGTGGGCCTCCTGGCGGTGGTGGTCGAGGAGGTTGCTGAGCGAACGGTGCTCCACGACCACGCCTTTGGGGCGGCCGGTGGAGCCGGAGGTGTAGATGACGTACGCGGCGTCGTGGGCGCCGGGCACGACCGGGGAGCCCGTTCCCGCGCCGGGCGCCGCGAGCGCTTCGGCCGGGTCGACCAGCGGGAGGCCGCCGGCGGGGTCCAGCAGCGGCGCGGTGCGCGCGGTGGCCACCAGGGCGACCGGCCGGGAGTCCTCGATCATGTACGCGATCCGGTCGGCGGGGTACGCGGGGTCGACCGGGAGGTAGGCGGCCCCGGTCCGCATGACCGCGAGCATCGCGACGATCAGGTCCGTGGAGCGGGGCAGTCCGACGGCGACGCGGGTGCCGGGACCGGCGCCGCGCGCGGAGAGCGCGGCGGCGAGCGCGGCGACCCGCTCGTCCAGCCGGGCGAAGGTCAGCCGGGCGTCGCCGGACACCACGGCGGTCGCTTCGGGCGTCAGGCGGGCCTGCCGGGCGAGCTGGGCGGGCAGGGGCGCGGACGGCTCGGCCGGTTCGCCGCCGGGCGTGTTGCCGGGCGCGTTGCCCGAGCCGAGGCCCAGGCCGATGACGTGGTGCCGCTCGTCGTCGCCGATGAGCCGCAGCGAGCCGATGGGGCTGTCCGGGTCGTCGGTGAACGCGTCGATGAGCCGGCGCAGCCGGTCGTGGTGGCGCGCCAGCTCCTCGGGGGTGTAGAGGGCGGGGTTGCCGAGCAGATCGACGCGCAGCGCGCCGTCGGCGTACGAGGCGTGGACGGCGAGGACCATGTCGTCCACGGGGCCGACGGACAGATTGCGCACGGTGGCGGAGGCCGGGCCGAAGCGCAGCGTGTCGTCGAAGGCCAGCACGTTGACGGCCGGTCCGGTCAGCCGGTCCCGTACCCCGGCGAGTCCCTGGTCGCGGCGGAGGCTCTCGGCCGGGTAGCGCTGGTGGCGCAGTACCTGCCGGGCCCGCGCCGAGGCGCGCTTGGCGACGTCACGGACGCGGTCGGACGGGGATATCTCCAGGCCCAGCGGGAGGATGGTGGAGAGCATGCTCGGGGTGGCGCGCGCGGTGGGGGTGCGGCGGCCGGTCACGGGAAGGCCGAGGACGACGTGGCCGAGACCGCGGTCGCGGTGGAGACAGACCGCCATGGCAGCCATGAAGAAGGTGGGCCAGGCGACGCCGGCCGTCTTGGCGGCGGCGCGCAGCCGCTCCGCGGCGGCCGCGTCCAGCCCGCCCCGCACGATGTGGCAGCCGTGACCGGGCGCGGCCGTGGCGTCGACCAGGCCGGTCGGGGCGGGGGCGCCGGCGGTCGCCCCGGTCCAGAACCGCTGGTCCTCCAGGCGCTGTTCGGAGTCCTGATAGGCCAGGTCCTCCGCGACGACGGGGCCGAGGGGAGCCGCCCGGAAGGCGATCGGCTCCTGGGGCGAGGCGGCCAGCCGGGTGTAGACGTCGGCGATCCGGGTCAGCGCGACGGCCGCGCCGTAGCCGTCGAGGGCGAGATGGTGTACCTGCTGGTGGAAGAGGTGGCGGTCCTCGGCCAGCCGGTAGAGCGTGGTCAGGACGAGTGGCCCGGTCGATGTGTCGGCGGGTTCGGCGAGGACCGCCTCCATCCGGGCGAGCGCCTCGCCGTGCGGGTCCTGGTGGCCGGAGAGGTCGACCAGCGGAAGTTCGACGGCGCTGTGCGCGTGGACCGTCTGGAAGGGAATGCCGTCACGTTCACCGAAGGTGAGCCGCATGGCCTCCGTCTCACCGGCGACCAGGAGGAATGCCTTTTCCAGCAGAGCCGGGTCCAGCGGGCCCCGGACATCGGCGTACTCGGCAACGTTGTACGCGGGATTCTCCGGGTCGAGTTTCCTGGCGAACCACAGCCCCCTTTGGGCCGCGGTCAGCGGGAGTTCCGTCTTCGGATTCCTGTCGTGCTGTACGTCGTCGGTCACGCGTATCCACCTCAATGCGGGTCGGGGCGCAATCGACATCGCCTCAATTGCGCTCACGGGAAGCAATTCGGAGGCGCGGCCGCGGCGGATTGGTCATGTGACTCAGGACACAGAGAATGAACTGACGCTCCTTCAATCCGCACATTCGTCAATGCACAGAAGGAGACCTGCGTCACAGATGGCGATCCGGACCAAACGATCCGTCAGCCGGCACCGAACACATGAGGAAGACACCCTTTCGCCGCCGCTTCCACGACACTTGGAGAGCCCTTGAATATGTCTGCTTCCCTTATGCGCTGGGGTACCGCGACCGCCGCCGCCGGGATTCTGCTGATTTCGGGCGCCGCGAGCGCGTCGGCCGTCGAGGCCCGGACCCCGGCCGCGGCGGCGACCACTACGGCGGCCGCGACCGCGGAGAAGGCGCGGAACACCACGGCCTCTCCGTTCGCCAACTCCTACCGGGGTATTCAGGGGGCGAATTTCTGCCTGCTGGCCCGCTGCACGGTCGGGGATTCCGGTCCCGGCTCGGGTCCCAGCAATACCCAGGGGGTCAATTTCTGTCTGCTGGCCCTGTGTACGATACGCCCCTGAATACATGCGGGTGGCCCGGCCGGACTGGTTCGTCCGGCCGGGCCACCCGGTCTTTTCCGTAAGGCTCCTGTGCCGCTTCGCGCGGAGCACGGAGCGCGGCGCGCCGGCCGCTGGGTCAGGCGGTGAAGTGGTGTCGGCCCGGGCCCGCGGCGAAGACCGCGCAACCGTCCTCCATCCGCAGGAATTTCGTACTGCCGTGGCCGACCTTCTTGGCATCCTTGGCCGATATCCATACCTCGGCGGTGGTGTTGGCGGGAAGGGAGACGGTGAGCCGGAATCCCTTCGCGTCGGTCTGCCACTGGGTGGTGACCGGTCCGTGGACCGAGTCGAAGCGGCCCTCGGCGCGGGTCACCCCGCCCCCCGGCCGGGGCCGGACGGTGATCTCGCGGAAGCCGGGGCCACCCGGCGCGATGCCCGCGATGTTCGCGTACATCCACTCCCCGACCGAGCCGTACGCGTAGTGGTTGAACGAGTTCATCCCGGCGTCCTGGAAGCCGCCGTCGGGGGTGATGGAGTCCCAGCGCTCCCACATCGTCGTGGCGCCCCGGTCGATCTGGTAGCCCCAGCTGGGGAAGGTGCGCTGGAGCAGCAGCCGGTAGGCGACATCGGTGTGGCCGGTCTCGGTGAGGACGGGCAGCAGCCGGGGGGTGCCGAGGAAGCCCGTCGACAGATGCCAGTCCTTGGCCTTGATCAGCTCCACCAGGCGGTCGGCGGCGGGCGCGCGGTCGGCGGCGGCCAGCAGGTCCATGGAGAGGGCCAGCACGTATCCGGTCTGCGTATCGCCCTTGACCCGTCCGCCCGGTGAGACGTACGCGGCGCGGAAGGCGTCACGGACCCGGCCGAACAGCGTCCGGTACGGCGCCGGATCCTTGCCCAGCGCCTCGGCGATCCGGGAGACGAGATCGGCGCTGTGCGCGAAGTAGGCGGTGCCGATGACGTCCTTGGGTGTCTCGTCCTGGATGTTGAGCCAGTCCCCGAAGCCGTCGGCCGGGCGCAGGAGGCCGTCGCTGTGCCGCTCCAGATAGTCGAGCCACTTCAGCATCGACGCCCAGGCGTCCTCCAGCACCCGGGTGTCCCCGTACGCCTGGTACAGCGCCCAGGGGACGGTGACTCCGGCGTCGCCCCACCCCGCGGCGCCGCCGCCCATCGCGCCGACCTCCGGCGCCACATGGGGGAAGGCGCCGTCGGACAACTGGCCGTCGCGCAGGTCCCACAGCCACTTGGTGAGGAAGCGCGCCGACTCCATGGTGTAGGCGGCGGTGGGGGCGAAGACGTTGATGTCCCCGGTCCAGCCCAGCCGTTCGTCGCGGGCGGGGGTGTCGGTGGGGACGGAGAGGAAGTTGCCGCGCTGGCCCCATGTGATGTTGCTGTGCAGCTGGTTGAGCATCGGGACGTCGGTCTTGAAGTCCATGGTGAACGGCGCCGAGGTGTGGATGACCCGTCCCACGACCGCGTCGCGCGCGGGCCGCCCCGGATAGCCCGTCACCTCGACGTAGCGGAAGCCGTGGAAGGTGAAGCGGGGCTCGTACGTCTCCTGGCCGCCGCCCTTGAGGATGTAGGTGTCGGTGGCGCGGGCGGTGCGCAGGTTGGCGGTGTAGACGGTGCCGTCGGGGTTGAGCACCTCGGCGTGGCGCAGCCGTACGGTGGTGCCGGCGGCGCCGGTGACCTTGAGCCGGACCGTACCGACCATGTTCTGGCCGAGGTCGAGGACGAAGACGCCCGGTTTCGGCTCGGTGATCTTCTTGACGGTGAGTTCGGTCTCCACACGCGAGGGGCCGTCGATCGCCGCCACCAGCGCGATGTCCGCCGGGGGCACCGGCTCGGCCTTCGTCCAGCCGGTCGCGTCGTAACCGGCGCGCGTCCAGCCCGCGGTCTCCAGCCGGGCGTCGTACGCCTCCCCCATCAGCAGGTCGGCGTCGGTCACCGGGGAGGCCCCGGCGCGCCAGTCGCCGTCCGAGACGATCCGCTGCGTCGTACCGTCGGTGTATGTGACCTCCAACTGGGCCAGCAGCGAGGGTCGTTCGCCGTACTGGTGCGGTCCGAACATGCCGACGCTCCCGGCGTACCAGCCGGCGGCGAGGGTGACACCGAGGGCGTTGGCGCCGGGGACGAGCAGGCCGGTGACGTCGTACGTCTGGTACTGCACCCGCTTGCGGTAGTCGGTCCAGCCGGGGGCGAGCCGGTCCTCGCCGACGCGCCGCCCGTTGAGGTGCGCGTCGTACACGCCGAGGGCCGTGGCGTAGAGCCGGGCGCGCGCGACGGTCTTGCGCGGGAGCCGGAACTCCTGGCGCAGCTGCGCGGCGGGCGCGGAGGAGACCGCCACCTTGCCCCAGGGGCCCGTGCCCCATCGCGCGAGCGCCTTGGCTGCGGACCACGCGGCGTCGTCGTATCCGGCGGACTTCCAGTCTCCCGTAGGTTCTTGACTGACCGTCAGCCAGCTGTCGCCGGTGGCGAAGGTCCGGATCCCGTCGGAGGTCGTCAGCTCCAGCAGGCCGAGCAGTCCGGCCGGGCTGACGGTCGCGTTGGTGGCGGAGACCGCGATCACGTTGGCGCCGGGGCGCAGTTGGGCGGCCACCTCCACCAGGGCGGGGTGGCGCCAGTTTTCGGCGGGGCCGTCGGCCTCGGCGTGCGCGACGCGGGTCCCGTTGACGTAGGCGGTGTAGCCGTCGTCCGCCGTCATGACCAGGCGGGCGCGGGTGACACCCGCCGGCACGTCGACCCGGCCGCGGAACCAGCGGGTCCCCGCCGGGGCCTCGACCGCCGGATCGCCCTCCGGGAACCAGATCCAGGAGGCGCTGTCCAGCGCGGGTGTTCCGACGAGGGAGGCGGGGGCGCCGATCCAGCGCGCGGTCCAGTCGGCGGCATCGGTGAGTCCGGTCTCCCACCAGGACGGCGCACTCCATGCGGAGACCTTGCCGTCGGCACCCCAGACGCGCACGGACCAGTGGTAGCGGGTACGGGACTTGAGCGCGGGGCCGCCGTACGGGACCAGGGTCGAGTCGGGCGACTCGACCTTGCCGCTGTCCCAGACGTCCGGCTTCCCGAGCCGGCCCGGGTCGGTGGCGACCCTGACCTGGTAGGCGCGCTGCGTCTGGCCGGGACGGGCGGACACGACCGGCCAACTCAGCCTGGGGCGCGGCGTGTCGAGGCCGAGCGGATGGCTGACGTACTCGACCGTCGGCGCGGTGACCCGGACGGCCGACCCGGCAGCCGGGCCTTCGGCGAGGGCGCCGCTTCCCGGCTCCTGGGTCAGCGCGGCGGCCGGGCCGGGTCCGGCGACCATGGCCGCTCCCACGGCCGTGGCGGTGGTACCGAGCAGTCGTCTTCTGCTGATCACAATGCGGCTCCGATACGACTCGACAGTGAATCGTTTCACTTCGGTGAAAGTAAGGAGGCGCATGGGACGTGTCAAGAGTCCGGGACGCTTGGGACGGCGCCGGAAGATTTCCAAGTACGTACCATTGACGCGGCAGTTGGCCCGGGTTTAACTTCCCTGGACGTGCGCCATGTTGAAACCTTTCACACACTGCGGACGTCGGCGGCGACCCGTGTGCCGAAGTGGGGGGGCACAGCCGCGTACCGACGCCGCTCCGGCATCCGGTCCGGGACGCTCGCCGCCACGGTCGTGCCCCGGCGGGCGGACCCACCGGGGCACGGGTTACGGGTTACGGGTTACGGGCTGACTACGTGACGGGGCGACGGCGTGACGGGAGCGGGGAGACGCGGGGTCACGGTGAGGCGGGGAAGCCCGCGCCCGCCACCCACGCGGCCAGTTCGCGCTGCGCCGCCACCCGCAGCTCCGCCGTGGGCGCGGCGGAGCCGTCGGCGACCAGGGCGTAGTGGACGGCCCCGGCTCCGTCCGCGGCCGCCGGGGCGGAGAGCAGCAGGCGCCGCGCGTCGGTGGTGCCGGGTTCGACGGCCGAGGCGATGGGGTGGTCCGCCGCCCGGCCGCGCGCGGTGTAGTCGGGCAGGCCGGTGACCGTACCGAGGTCGGAGACGACCGTGGTCGAGGACGGAGCGAACCCGCTCGGCAGATGCAGCTGTGTCGGGGCGGCGCCGGCCCCCTCGGAGCCGGAGCGCCACACCAGCACGCCGTACCGTCCGCCGCCCACCAGGCGCGCCGTGCTGGGCATGGTGTCGGGGATGGAGTTCCAGGTCAGGGCCGTGTCCCCGTCCCGGGAGCGGTCCTCGTAACTGAAGGCGAGGGTACGGCCCGCCACCGCGCCCGGGTAGAGCCGGTCGAGCAGCCGGGCGTCCTGGCGCAGCACGGCCCGGCCCGAGGAGTCGAGCGCGACGGCGGACAGGTCCTCGTCGTTCCAGGCGTCCCCCGCCGTGAGGACCTTGCCGGCGTTGCCGTTCATCGCCTCGCGGTGGCGGCCGCTGTAGATGTCCCACTGCCACTGGGTGGCCGAGAGTACGGGCCCCGACCGCGCCGGCGTGGTCCACCAGGCCGCTCCCGGCAGCCGGGTGTCGAGGGCCTGGTACATCGCCTTGTCGACGGTGGGTGCCTTGTCCGAGGTGTATCCGCTCAGCGGATGGCCGAACTCGCTGACGATCGCGGGGGTGTTGAGCGCCGAGGCGCGGTCGCGGACCGTGCCGAAGTCCCCGCTGTACTGGCCGTCCTTCGCCTTGCCCCACATGAAGACCCCGGAGATGGCCTTCTGGTCGTAGAAGTGGGTGTTGAAGACGTAGCGCTTGCCGAGGACGCCCGCGTCGAGGAGACCGCCCTCCTGCCGGGCGAGGTCCAGATTGGCGTTCCAGAACATGTTGGGTTCGGCGAAGAGCGGCTTGTCGCGCCAGCCCGCCAGGTCCATCCGGGCCCGGAAGCGCTCGTAGAACGGTACGAGCATGTCCCGTTCCCAGGTGCGGCTGTTCTGACCCGTGGTGTACTCGCCCGCGTACGGCTCGTTGTACGGGTTGAAGCCGACGATCCCGGCGAACTGGTCCGCGGTGAGCCGTCCCGCGAGATGGGCCATCGTCCGCTGCGCGGTGTCGAGGAAGGCGTCCTGGACGGGTACGGAGCGGGTCGGGGCACCGGCTCCCGTGCCCGTGGTGACCGTGAGGACGCGGTTGTGCCAGAAGTCCCGGGTGGCGTTCTTGACGGCCTGGTTCTGGGTGATGTTCTGGCCCCACAGGACGCAGATGCCACAGGATTCGACGGGGTACCCGCCCGCCTCGACGGCCCAGCGGGGCGCGCCGTCACCGGTGTACCAGCTGTCCTTGTGGAACAGATGACGGGAGAAGAGGTCCTGGTGGAAGTCGGGGAACACCCGCAGTCCGGCGTCGAGAAGCGCCTTGATCTGTTCGGTGGCGCGGTCCAGATAGGCGGTGTCGACCTTCCCCGGTTCGGATTCGGCGTGGGCCCAGGACAGCAGGAAGCGCACCGCGTTGCCGCCGGTGAGTGAGCGCAGTGCGGCAGCGGAGGTGCGGGCGTCCGCCGTACTGGCGAAGGGCAGACCGCCGTTCTCCTCCAGCTTGGTCTCGCCGGAGACGTTGAATCCGCGCAGGACGACCTCGCGCCCGTGTCCGTCGGTGAAGCGGGTGCCGTCGGCGGATATCTCGGTGGCCACCACGCCGTCGAACCACAGCGGGGCGCCGTCCGCCGCCTCGGCGGGCGGGCCGCCGACGGCACCCGCCGCGAGCAGAGCGAGGGCGGCGCCGAGCAGCAGGCTCCGCCGCCCCGGCCCCCGCCGCCGGGCCAGCGGCCCGGTCAGTCCCCGTACCCGTAACCGCCGTCGCGTACCGCGTGCCGCTGTCGCCATCGCCATGCGCACCACACTGGAGTACTTACTGACGAGTAGTCAATGCCCTTGTCAGAAAGGCGAGTTGACCGGAAGCGGCAGCAAGATCCGGCCCGGTCCTTCGCGCGCGTTCGCGCCCGCGTCCGCGCTCGCGTCCGCCCCCTCAGCCCTCGCGCTGCGGGAGCGGCTCGCCGGTCGCGGCGCGGGCGTAGCGGTGGGCCAGGTCCGCGAAGGCGTCCTTGAGTTCGGCCGGGCCGACGACCTCGATGCCGGTGTGGAAGCCGCCGATGGCCGCGGCCAGGGCGGGCCAGGACCAGGAGCCCAGGACGAGCCGGCAGCGGTTCGGGCCGAGTTCCCCGATGACCTCGCCGTCGGTGTAGCGGGACACGACGGCGGCGGGCAGGTCGAGGATCACCTCGCCCCGGCAGGGCCAGTCGCCCGGACCGTCCGAGCCCCTGAAGCGGCCGGCGACGAAGGCCGCCACGTCGCCGCCGGGCACTTCGCGCGGGGTGAAGCGGGGCCCGGTGGGGGTGCGCGGGGTGATGCGGTCCGCGCGGAAGGTGCGCCAGTCCGCGCGGTCGAGGTCCCAGGCGACGAGGTACCACCGGCCGCCCCGGGTGACGAGGTGGTGGGGCTGGACCCGGCGCCAGGGAAGTTCCGCGACGCCGGGGGCGGCCCCCGGCGGGAACGCGGGAGGGTAGTCGAAACGCAGCTCCTCGCGGGCGTGGACGGCGGCGTTGAGCGCCATCAGCACCCCGCTGTCCACCTGTGGATTCGACCGGGTGTCCGGCTGCTCGACGGCGGTGACCCGCACGGTGTCGATACGGCGGCGCAGCCGGGCGGGCATGACCTGCCGGACGGTGTTCAGCGCGCGGGCCGCCGCTTCCCCGATGTCCGCACCGGTGGTGGCGGCGATCCGCAGGGCGACGGCGAGGGCGACGGCCTGCTCGTCGTCGAAGAGCAGCGGGGGCAGCTCCGTGCCGGCGTCGAGCCGGTACCCGCCGTCGGGGCCTTTGGCGGCCACGACCGGGTACCCCAGTTCGCGCAGCCGGTCGATGTCGCGGCGCACGGTACGCGGGCTGATGTCCAGCCGCTCGGCCAGCAGCGCGCCGGGCCAGTCGCGGCGTGCCTGGAGCAGCGAGAGCAGCGAGAGCAGTCGCGCGGAGGTCTTCGGCATGACTCCCATACTGCCGCGAGAAGAGGCCACATCCTGACCGCTTCTCCTGCGACTGTGGTTCCTGGCCGCTCCTGCGGGACGACGAGCCGGACCGGGCGCCAGAGACCTCGCGCCGGAGAACGAGAACGACCGGAAGGCCCTGATCACCATGACCACCCCGACCACTCCCCGCGCCACCCTCGACGCCGAGCGGACCGACCTGCTCGCCGCGCTCGCGGCGGCGCGGTCCGCCCTGACCAGGACCGTCGGCGGGATCAGCGACGAGCAGGGCGGCGAGCACCCGACGGTCAGCGCGCTCAGCCTGGGCGGGCTGGTCAAGCATGTCGCGTCCATCGAGGAGGGCTGGCTGCGCTTCGCCGTCGACGGCCCGTCGGCGCTGAACTACGACCTGCCCGAGGGCGTCACCTGGGCCGACTTCAGGGCCGGTACAGCGACCGAGTATCCGCAGTGGGCGATCGACCACCGGAACAACTTCCGGATGCTGCCCGGCGAGACGCTGGCCGGAATCATCGCGCGCTACGAGGAGGTCGCCGCCAGGACCGAGGAGATCATCGCCTCCGTACCCGATCTGTCGGCGACGCACCCGCTGCCGGAGGCGCCCTGGCACGAGCCGGGAGAGGTGCGCAGCGTGCGCCGGGTGCTGACGCATGTCATCGCGGAGACCGCCCAGCACGCCGGACACGCGGACATCCTGCGCGAGACGCTCGACGGCGGGACGGCGACCTGAGCGCGGTGCCGGTCCCGGGGGCCGGGGGCCGGGCCGGGCGCCGTCCGACCGCGTTCGCCCCGGCGGTCCGGCCGCCGCCGCCGCGTGCCTGGCGCGGACCGGCCGCCGCGGCCGCGCCGCGCCCGGAGACGGACTGCGGCCCCGCCCGCCGCGCGCCGCCGGGCGGGTGTCGGTGGCCGCGACCCGGCGGAACAACGCGCTGCTCTTCTCGTCCGCACCCCGCCGGTACGTCTACCTCGCCCTGTGGATCCCCAACGGCCTGATCGTCGGCTGCGAGTCCCTCTACGTCCCGTACGCGCTCCCGTACGGGCCCGGGTACGCGGGGGCGCTCCTCGCCTTCGCCGCGCTCGGCATGCTGGCCGGGGACCTGGTGGCCGGGCGGTTCCTCCCCCGGCGGTGGCGGGGGAGGCTGGGCGTTCCGCTGTATCTGCTGCTCGCCGCCCCGTACCCGCTGCTCGCCCTGCGACCGGCGGCGCCCGCCGCGTTGGCCGTCGTCACCGTCGCCTCCGTCGGCTACGCGGGGAGCCTGCTGTTCCAGGAACGGCTGATGGCGCTGGTCCCGGACGGACTGACCGGGCACGCCCTCGGGCTCCAGTCGTCCGGGACGCTCACCGCGCAGGGCGTGGGCGCCGCGCTCGCCGGGGGCGTGGCAGAGTACACCTCGGCCGGGACGGCGATGGCGGTGCTGGCGGCACTCTCCCTCACGGTGACCCTCGCCCTCGCCCCGGGGCTGCGCCCACGCGTCAGCCCCGGTACGTCTCCAGCAGCCGCAGCCACACCTCGCTGATCGTCGGGTACGCGGGCACCGCGTGCCAGAGGCGGTCGATCGGGACCTCGCCGACGACCGCGACGGTGGCGGAGTGGAGCAGTTCGCCGACGGCGGGGCCGGCGAAGGTGACGCCGAGGAGGGTTTCGCCGTCCAGGTCGACGATCATGCGGGCGTGCCCCCGGTAGCCGTCGGCGTAGAGGGCGGCGCCCGCGACTCCGGCGAGGTCGTAGTCGACCGCGCGCACCCGGCGGCCCGCCGACTCGGCCTCGGCGAGGGTGAGGCCGACCGAGGCGATCTCCGGGTCGGTGAAGACGACTTGGGTGACGGCCCGGTGGTCGGCGGTCGCCGCGTGGGCGGTCCAGGGGGCCGAGCCGAGCGCCTTGACGCCCTGGGACCTGGCGGCGATGGAGGCGCCCGCCACCCGTGCCTGGTACTTGCCCTGGTGGGTGAGGAGGGCGCGGTGGTTGACGTCGCCGACCGCGTAGAGCCAGTCGCTGCCCTCGACCCGGCAGCTGTCGTCGACCGTGAGCCAGGAGCCCGGCTCCAGCCCGACGGAGTCGAGGCCGAGGTCGTCCGTGCGCGGGGCGCGGCCGGTGGCGAAGAGCACCTCGTCGGCCTCGACGCGCTCGCCGTCCGCGAAGGTGACGGTGACGGGCCCGGTGGAGCCGTCGCGCTCGACGGCGCTGACGGAGACGCCCGTACGGACGGTGGCGCCCGCCTCGGTCAGCGCCTGGGCGACCAGTTCACCGGCGAAGGGCTCCATCCGGGGGAGCAGGCCCTCGCCGCGCACCAGCAGGGTGACCTCGGCTCCCAGGGCCCGCCACGCCGTGGCCATCTCCACGCCGACCACTCCGCCGCCGACCACGACGAGCCGGGCGGGCACCCGCTGGGCGCTGGTCGCCTCGCGGCTGGTCCACGGCGCGGCGTCGGCGAGCCCCGGGAGATCGGGCAGTACGGCGCGGCTGCCGGTGCACACGGCGACGGCGTGCCGGGCGGTCAGCACCAGCCGTTCGCCGTCGGGGCCGGTGACGGTGACGCGCTTCGGCCCGTCCAGCCGCCCGTGTCCGCGGTGGATCGCGGCGCCGATGCCGTCCAGCCAGGCGACCTGGCCGTCGTCCTTCCAGTGCGAGGTGAACGCGTCGCGGTGGGCGAGTACGGCCGGTGTGTCGAGCGGTCCTTGTACGGACCCGCTCAGCCCCGGCACCCGGCGGGCCTCGGCGCGGGCGATCGCCGGGCGCAGCAGGGCCTTGCTGGGCATGCAGGCCCAGTACGAGCACTCGCCGCCGATCAGTTCGCTCTCCACGACGGCCACGCTCAGACCGGCCGCCCTGACCCGGTCGGCCACGTTCTCACCGACCGGTCCCGCACCCAGCACCACGACGTCGTACTCAAGGGTTTCCGTCACTACTGTCATGGGGTCAGTCTGCTGGGCGGTCCCCGGCATGGCCACACGATCTTCGGGCAGGGGCCAGTCGACCGAGTCAGGAATACGCCGGCGGCGACGGCCGTTGTCGCAGGCGGTTCACCCGAAGAGCAGGAAGAGGTAGCGGACCATGGCAACGGTGGAACTCACCAAGGAGAACTTCGACCGGACGGTGTCGGAGAACGACTTCATCCTGATCGACTTCTGGGCTTCCTGGTGCGGTCCCTGCCGCCAGTTCGCCCCGGTCTACGAGAAGGCGTCGGAGCGGCACGACGATCTGGTCTTCGCGAAGGTGGACACGGAGGCGCAGCAGGAGCTGGCCGCCGCGTTCGACATCCGTTCCATCCCGACGCTGATGATCGTGCGGGACAACGTCGCGGTGTTCGCCCAGCCCGGCGCGCTGCCGGAGACGGCCCTGGAGGACGTGATCGGCCAGGCGCGCGCGCTCGACATGGACGAGGTGCGCAAGTCGGTGGCGGAGGCCGAGGCGAAGAACCAGGCGGGCGAGGGCGCCGAGGGCTCCGGCTGAGCGCGGCCGAGGGCGCGGACCGGCGGATACATACGGACCGGCGGATGCGGACGGGCTGACGAAGACCGGCTGACGCGGATCGGCCGACGAGGATCAGGTGACCGGCGCGGCGACGACACGGACCGAGAGGCCGTAGTCGATCTCCGCGCCGTCGACCAGCAGCGCTTCGACCGTGCGGGTCCCGGGGTCGATGTCCGCCTCCATCCCGTTGCCCGCGTAGCGCGGATAGCCGGACTCCCCCGTCTCGCCCGTCGCCTCCACCACGGCGGAGCGCAGGGCGTGCGCGGAGGTGGGCGGGGTCTCGTCGGAGTCGGTGAAACCGGCGACCAGCAGGATCTCGAAGCGCCGCGGAACGGTAGTCATGCCTCGACGCTAGCCACCGGCCACCGCCCCCGCATGTCGCGGCGGCCGGCGGAACGCGCCCCGCCAACCCCGCCGTGACGTGCGGGATCTACCCTCTTGCGGATGACCTTCCTTTCCTCTGCCGGCAACGGCAACGGCAGCCGCGACAGCGACCGTGACCATGAGACCGACTTCCCCGGCCGCCGGGGCCCGAGCGCGACCACCGAGGCCGACCCGCGCGACGTGGGCCGCGTCCGTACCTCGTACGCCCCGGAGCACGACGGCGACCCCGACCCCGGCGAGATCGTCTGGACCTGGGTGCCGTTCGAGGAGAACGACGGGCGTGGCAAGGACCGGCCGGTGCTGGTGGTCGCCCGGGAGACGGCCGGTACGGTGCTCGCCGTACAGCTCTCCAGCAAGCGCCACGACACGGACCGCGAGTGGGTGCCGATCGGCGTCGGGCCGTGGGACCGGGAGGGCCGCGAGTCCTGGGTGGACATCGACCGGGTGCTGCGTCTGCACGACGCGGGCATGCGGCGCGAGGCGTGTGCCCTGGACCGGGGACGGTTCAATCTGGTGGTGAACCGGCTGCGGGAGCGCTACGGCTGGAGCTGACCGCCCGCACCCGGCCGACGGCCCGGCGCGCGGCGGCGGGCGGACCGGGCCGTCAGCGCTTCAGCACCCGCCGGAACGCCCCCAGGGTGGCCGCGTCCGCCGTACGGTCCAGGACCGCGAAGACGGCCTCGTCGAAGCGGTCGGCGAACCGGCCGCCGCCGGTCAGGAGCGTCGCGAACGACTCGGCGACCGTCGCCGGGTCGTTGCGGAAGACCCCGCACCCCCAGGCGCCGAGCACCAGCCGCCGGTAGCCGCGCTCCGCCGCCGTCTCCAGCACCCGTTCCGCGCGGGCGGCGAGCGCGGCGGCGATCAGCGGCACCTCGTCGGGGGCGCGCCGCGCGATCACGCCCGCGTTGGGCGCGGCGGCGGTGAGGAAGCCGGCCTCGTACGGCGTGTCGAGCAGCCGGCCCCGGTCGTCGCGGAAGACCGGGACCCCGGGCGAGTGGATCACCCGGTCGCTGTAGAACGGGCCGCGGTCGGCGCGGTGGTACGCGTAGAACTCGGGCGCGCGCAGCAGGGTGGTGTACAGGGCGGAGCCCCGGCAGAGCGCCTCCTCCTGCGCCTGCGCGCCGTTGAGGTAGCCGCCGCCGGGGTTGCGCGCCGAGGCGAAGTTGAGGACGGCCACCGCGCCGGGGCGCTCCCGCGTCAGCCGCCGGGCGGCGGCGAGGCTGGACTCACCGGTCACCTCGACGGTGGCCTCGGCGGGCGCCGCCCGGGGGTGCGTACCCCGGTCCCGACCAGGCACCGCGACGGGTCCGGGACCGTACATCCGCGTGCCCGCCACCGCCGCGTCCAGGGCCGCGCGAAGGTCGACGTCGCGGCCGTCGGCCGCCCGGTATCCCCCCGTTCGGACGATCTCCTCGGTTTCCTTGGCGATCCCCCGCAGCCGTGCGCTCATAAGGCGAATCCTGAGTGAACGATCTCCCCCGGGGCAACCGGATTTCTGACGGAACAGTGACCATGGGGGCACTCTTGTGCGAAGCGGCGAGAGTGGCTTTAGGTTGGACGAAGCGCTCCGCTCCCCCTGCCCGGGGGCGGAGTCCGGTCATGGTCTTCGACAGGAGGATCCGGCCCATGCCATCCGATGACTGCACCGACGAGGGACCACCTCTCGGCGAGAGCGACGCCGAGGATCTGCTGCACGGCATCTGTTTCAAAACAGGCCCGCCCCGCACCGTGGGAGTGGAACTGGAATGGCTCGTACACGATCTGCGCTCCCCCGAGAGCGCGGTACCGGCCCGCCGCCTCACCGAGGCGTTCGGCACGCTGCGTACCCTGCGCCTGAACTCCGCACTCACCTTCGAACCCGGCGGTCAGCTGGAACTCAGCTCGGCCCCCGCCGGATCACTGATGGAGTGCGTCACCACCACCGCCGCGGACCTGGACACGGTACGGCCCGTGCTCCGCGCGGCGGGACTCGCGCTCGCGGGCATCGGACAGGACCCCTGGCACTCTCCGGACCGCATGCTGCGCGAGCCGCGCTACGACGCCATGGAGACCTATCTCGACCGGATCGGTCCGGCCGGGCGCGCCATGATGCGCACCACCGCGTCCATCCAGGTGTGTCTGGACGCGGGCCACGAGGAGCCGGGGCCGCTCGGTTACGCGAGACGCTGGCAGCTCGCCCATCTGCTGGGCGCCGTGCTGGTCGCCGCGTTCGCGAACTCCTCGGTGCGGGAGGGCGCCCCGACCGGCTGGCGCTCCACCCGGCAGGCACTGTGGTCCGAGCTGGACCCGGCCCGTACGGGGGCGCCCGCCCCGCGCCACGAGCCGCGCGCGGGCTGGGCCGCGCACGCCCTGGACGCGCCGGTGATGTGCGTCCGGGCGCCGCGGGGGCCCTGGGCCGTTCCGGAGGGGCTGACCTTCCGGGAGTGGATACGGTCGGGCGTGCCGCGTCCGCCGCTCCGCGCCGATCTCGACTACCACCTGACGACGCTCTTCCCGCCGGTACGGCCGCGCGGCCATCTGGAGCTGCGGATGATCGACGCCCAGCCGGGCGAGGACGGCTGGATGGTGCCGCTCGCGGTCACCACCGCGCTGTTCGACGATCCGGAGGCGTCCGAGACGGTCTACCGCGCCGTCAAGCCGCTCGCCGAGACGGCGGGCGCGCTGCCCGCTCCGCACAATCCGCTGTGGGTCAACGCCGCGCGGTACGGGCTGGCGGACCCGGAGCTGCACAGCGCGGCGATCGCCGCTTTCGCCGCGGCCAGGGAGGCGCTCCCCCGCATCGGGGCGACCCCCGCCGTCCAGGAGGCGGTCGCCGCGTTCACCGAGCGCTACGTGGTGCCGGGCCGCTGCCCGGCGGATGATCAGCGTATCCCCGTGACCGGGAAGGACCTGCGCCCATGACCGACATCGCCGACACCACCGGCCACGCCGGATCCGCCGAGGCGGTCGACCTCTCCACCGAGCTGCTGCGCCAGCGCGCCGTCACCACGCTGACGGCCGCCCGGGACCGCACGGCCCTGCTGACCTCCTGCGTGGACGACCACGACCTGACGGCGCAGCACTCGCCGCTGATGTCGCCGCTGGTCTGGGACCTGGCGCACATCGGCAACCAGGAGGAGCAGTGGCTGCTGCGGGCCGTCGCGGGACGTGACGCGCTACGCCCCGAGATCGACTCCGTCTACGACGCGTTCGAGCATCCGCGTGCGGCACGGCCCACGCTGCCGCTGCTGCCGCCCGCCGAGGCGCGCGCCTACGCCGCCGACGTACGGGGGCGGGTGCTCGACGTCATCGAGCGCTCCCCGCTGCGCGGCGGGCCGCTGCTGGACGCCGGGTTCGCGTTCGGGATGATCGCCCAGCACGAGCAGCAGCACGACGAGACGATGCTCATCACCCACCAGCTGCGCCGGGGGCCCACCGCGCTGACCGCGCCCCCGCCGCCCGCCGGGGACACGGCGGGGCTGCCGGACGAGGTGCTCGTGCCGGCCGGTCCGTTCACCATGGGCACCTCCGCGGAACCGTGGGCGCTGGACAACGAACGCCCGGCGCACCAGCGGCTGGTGCCCGCGTTCCGTATCGACACCGTTCCGGTGACCAACGGCGCCTACCAGGGCTTCATCGAGGACGGCGGCTACACGGACGAGCGCTGGTGGGCCCCGGAGGGCTGGGCGCAGATCCGCGAGCACTCCATCGGCGCGCCGCTGTTCTGGCGGCGCGAGGGCGGTCAGTGGCTGCGCCGCCGCTTCGGCACGGTGGAGCCGGTCCCGGCGGACGAGCCGGTGCTGCATGTGAGCTGGTACGAGGCCGACGCGTACGCCCGCTGGGCGGGGCGGCGGCTGCCGACCGAGGAGGAGTGGGAGAAGGCCGCCCGGCACGATCCCGTCTCCGGCCGGTCGCTGCGCCATCCGTGGGGCGACGAGGAGGCCACCGCGGACCACGCCAACCTCGGCCAGCGCCATCTGCGGCCGGCCCCGGCGGGCAGCTATCCGCTGGGGGCGTCCCCGCTCGGGGTGCGGCAGCTGATCGGGGACGTCTGGGAGTGGACGTCGAGCGACTTCCTGCCCTATCCGGGGTTCGTGGCGTTCCCGTACCGCGAGTACTCGGAGGTCTTCTTCGGCAGCGCGCACAAGGTGCTGCGGGGCGGCTCGTTCGCGGTGGGCGAGGTGGCCTGCCGGGGCACGTTCCGCAACTGGGACCTGCCGGTGCGCCGCCAGATCTTCTCCGGGTTCCGCACCGCGCGCGCCGCCCTGCCCGGCGAGGGTGCCTGATGTGCCGTCACTTCGCTTATACGGGGCCGCCGGTGGCGCTCGGCGAGCTGATCTTCGAGCCTCCGCACGGGCTGTACCGGCAGTCCTGGGCGCCTCGCCGGCAACGGCACGGGACGGTCAACGCCGACGGGTTCGGGGTGGGCTGGTACGCCGAGGGTGATCCGGTGCCGGCCCGCTACCGGCGCGCCGGTCCCATCTGGGCCGATGTCGGGCTGACCGATCTGGCGCGGGTGGTCCGCAGCGGCACACTGCTCGCGGCGGTACGGGACGCGACCCTGCCGGGCGCCGACGGGGAGGCGGCCGCCGCGCCGTTCGCCGCCGGGCCGTGGCTGTTCAGCCACAACGGCTCGGTGGGCGGCTGGCCGGGCTCGCTCGCGGCCCCGGCCGCGGCCCTGCCCGCCGAGGAGCTGCTCGCCCTGGCGGCCCGCAGCGACTCCGCGCTGGTGTGGGCGCTGCTGCTGCACCGGCTGCGGGCCGGCGACGAGCTGGGGCAGGCGCTGACCGACACCGTGACCGATGTGGCGCGGGAGGCCCCCGCCTCCCGGCTCAATCTGCTGGTCACCGACGGCGCCCGGATCGCGGCGACCGCGTGGGGCGACTCCCTGTGGTATCTCGCCGATCCCGGCCACCGGTCGGTGGCGGTGGCCTCGGAGCCGTACGACGACGACCCCCGCTGGCGCGAGGTCCCGGACCGCACCCTGCTGGTGGCGACCCGCGACGACGTCCTGCTGACCCCTCTCAAGGAGCCCTCCGCGTGAGCCCGTTCCAGCTGACCCGCACGCTCCCCGAGGACGCCACGGACGCGGCTCTGCGCGCCGATGTGCTCCAGGGCCTGACCCGTAGCCCCAAGACACTGCCTCCCAAGTGGTTCTACGACGCCCGGGGCAGTGAGCTGTTCGACGAGATCACCACCCTGCCCGAGTACTATCCGACCCGCGCCGAGCGGGAGATCCTCATCGACCGGGCGCCGGAGATCGCGGCGGCGACCGGGGCGCGCACCCTGATCGAGCTGGGGTCGGGCTCGTCCGACAAGACCCGGCACCTGCTGGACGAGCTGACCGGTCTGGCGAGTTACGTGCCGGTCGATGTGAGCGAGAGCGCGCTGACCGGCGCAGCGACGGCGCTGCTCGCCGAGCGGCCCGGACTGCGGGTGCACGCGCTGATCGCCGACTTCACCCATGCGCTGAGCCTGCCCGCCACCCCGGGCCCCCGGCTGGTCGCGTTCCTCGGCGGCACGATCGGCAATCTGCTGCCGCCGGAGCGCGCGGAGTTCCTGGCGCTCGTCCGGACGCTGCTGGAGCCCGGGGACGCGCTGCTGCTCGGTACGGATCTCGTCAAGGACGCATCCGTGCTGGTCCGGGCGTACGACGATACGGCCGGGGTGACCGCGGCCTTCAACAAGAACGTACTCACCGTCATCAACCGGGAGTTGGGCGCGGACTTCGACCCCGGCGACTTCACCCATGTGGCGCGCTGGGACCGGGAGCGGGAGTGGATCGAGATGCGGCTGCGGGCGCGCCGGGCCCTGACCGTGAAGATCCCGGAACTGGATCTGGTGGTGCACTTCGAGGCGGGCGAGGAGGTGCGTACGGAGGTGTCGGCGAAGTTCCGTCAGGACCGGGTACGGGATGAACTGGCCGGTGCGGGAATGGAGTTGAGGCACTGGTGGACGGACGGAGCGGAGCGGTTCGCGCTGTCGCTGGCCACGGCGGTCTGACCGGGAACGGGGTCCCACCGTTCGGCGGCGCCCCCGGTCACGGCTGACCGGGCCGCCGCGGCCAGGGCGCGGCGGTCGGTGTGGCGTCCGGCGGGGATCAGCGGCAGGACCGTGATCTCGGCCGTGAGCCCACCGGCCGTCACCACCCGCCACAGGGACGCCAGGAGGGTGTCGTCGCCGACGTACGCCGGTGCGCCGGACGGCGTTCCGCGCGCGGCGCGGTAGGTGATCCGTACGGGCCTGACGGCGGCGCCCGCGTCCAGCGCCGCCTGGAAGACGGCCCGGGTGAAGCGGCCCTGGTCCCGGCCGCACCAGGTGCACCCCTCGGGGAAGGCGGCCACCCGCGAGCCCGCGGTGAGCGCGGCGGCCAGGGTCCGTACGGTGCCGGGCAGCGCCCGCGGCCGGTCGCGCTCCACGAACAGCGTGCCGCCCCTGGCGGCCAGCGCGCCGAGGACGGGCCAGCGCCCGATCTCGCTCTTGGCCAGCATCCGGGCGGGGAACACGGCTGCCAGCAGCGGTATGTCCAGCCAGGAGATGTGGTTGGCGACGACCAGTACGCCGGTTCCGCGCGCGGGCCGCGCCGTCTCGGCGCCCCGCACGTCGACCCGCAGGCCGAAGGCCCGCAGCACCGTACGGCACCAGCGCCGGGTCAGCCGGTCCCGTACCGCCGCGCCCAGCGGGGCGAGCAGCGGTGTCAGCAGCGCCCCGGCCAGCACCAGCGCGCACCCCGCCACCAGCCGGCCGGCGGCGGTCGCCGGGCCGGCCGGGGGGCCGTGGCGGGTGGCGCAGTCGCCGGGGGTGCAGGGCGCGGTGGGCGGCCAGGTGCTCACGCGGAGGGGGCGAGCGAGAGGAAGTGGCGCAGATAGCGGGGGTTGGTCCGGCGCATCGAGAGCAGGACGTACAGGTCGGCGACGCCGAACTCCGGGTCGTGCGCGGGCGCCCCGCACACCCAGGCGCCGAGGCGCAGGTAGCCGCGCAGCAGCGCGGGCAGTTCGGCGGGCGCCGCGGTGGCCGCGCCCGGGGCGGGGGTCCAGAGCCGGTGCGGGGTGACCCAGTACTCCTCGGGCGCGAGGTGCTTGTCCTTCACGGTGTTCCAGGTGGCGGCGGCGAGCGCGCCGCCGTCCGCGAGCGGCACCGAGCAGCAGCCGGCCAGCCAGTTGTGGCCGCTCGCCGTCATGTAGCGGGCGAGTCCGGCCCAGATCAGCGCGATGACCGCGCCGGTGCGGTGCAGCGGGTGGACGCAGGAGCGGCCGACCTCGACCAGGTCGTGCCGGATGGGGGCGAGCCGGGCGAGGTCGAACTCGCTGTCGGAGTAGATCCGTCCGGCGGCCCTGGCACGCTCGGGCGGCAGCAGCCGGTAGGTGCCGACGACCTCGCCGCTCGGCTCCTCCCGGACCAGCAGGTGGTCGCAGTGGGCGTCGAACGCGTCGCTGTCCAGGCCGGGTTCCGGCCCGTCGAGGCGGGCGCCCAGCTCGCCGGCGAAGACGAGGTGGCGCAGGCGCTGCGCGGCCCGTACGTCCTCCTCGGTGCGGGCGAGGGAGACGGCGTAGCGCGGCCCGGCGCCGGCCGGGCCGGACGGCAGCGGGGAGGGCGCGGGGACGGGGAGCGGGGCGGGGGCGACGGCGGTCATGGCGGACTCCTGTGCCGGTGGGGAGAGGCGGGCGCCGGGGTCCGCCGCTCACGCGACGGCCCGGCACCTCGTTTCTTCCGTGACCGGCTGGATTCGACGTGACCGGACGGCGGAGTGCGGATGTGGGACGGCTGAATCCCCGAAGTGCCGGTCAGTCCTCCAGGGCCGTGGTGATGGCGTCGGAGGCCGTCTTCGCGGCCTCCTTGGGATCCCGGCCCTGGAGGACGGCCGTCATGTAGGGCTTGATCGGGTTGTCGGACTCGACGTTCGCCCACTGCGGCGAGTTCGGGGTGGCCCGCCCCCGCGCGGCGCCGACCGCCATCGCGGCGGTGCTCTCGTCGCCCTCGATCACCCCGGCCAGGGTCGTCTTGTTGGGCACGTAGCTCATGGTTCTGGCCAGTTCGGTCTGCCACTTCTCGCCCGCCAGCGCCTTGACCACGTCGACGGCGGCGGAACGGTGGCTGGCGTTCTGCGGCACGATCAGATCGGACCCGCCGGTGAACACGGTTCCCGGCTTGGCCGCGGTCTTGCCCGGGACGGGGAAGAAGCCGAGGACGCCCTTGAGCGCGGGGTTCTTCTCCTCGATGATCCTGGCGGCGCTGGGGGTGGCGATGATCTGCGCGACATCGCCCTTGGCGAAGACCTCCGCCTGCGGCGGTGTCGCCTCATCGGAGTCCTTCGGGCCCTTGCCCAGCGCCTGGAGGTCCTTGTAGAAGGCCATGCCCTTGAGGGCGGCGGGCGAGTCGACGGCCCCCTGGAACTGAGCGCCGGACTCGACGGCCAGTTCGCCGCCCTCGTCCCAGATGAAACCGGCCAGGGTGTACCAGTCCTGGCCGGCGAGGTAGATGCCCTGGTTCGCGCCGGTGTTGAGCTCGGCGGTGTCGGTCAGCCAGCGCGCGCGGGTCTTGGGCGGCTCCTCGATCCCGGCCTGCGCGAAGAGGTCCTTGTTGTAGATGACGACCCGGTTGGCCGCGTACCAGGGAATGCCGAACTGCGCGCCGCCGATGCTGCCCGGCTGGGCGAGACCGGGCAGCCAGTCCTCGCCGCCCAGGTCCCGTACCGACTCCAGGGTGAGATCGCGCAGATTGCGGCTCTGCGCGTACTGCGCGACCTGGGTGTTGCCGACCTCGATGACGTCGGGGGCGTCGTCGCTCTCCAGCGCGGACAGCACCTTCTCACCGATGCCGGTCCACTCCTGGATCTTCACGTCCAGTTCGACGGACGGGTTCTCCTTCTCGTACTCGCCGACGAAGCGCTGGAGGAAGTCGTCGGAGACGCTGTCCTTCATCAGCCAGACGGTGACCGTCGGGGAATCGGACCCGGTGCCCGGCAGCATGCCGCAGCCTCCGAGCGAGAGGGAGGAGACCAGGGCCACGGAGCAGACAAGACAGCGGTTCTTCACGTAGGTCAACCTTCTTGCGTGGTGGCACGAGAGCGTGATGGCACGAAAAGAGAGCCCGACGTGGGGGACACGAAAAGAATTCGCACGGGTGTTGGGGATTTTGGTACGTACCAAAGGGCTGGTCAAGCCCCGCAGGCGGCCCCCCGCGGGCAGCGACACGCCCGGCGGCTGCCCGAACGGGCGCGGCACACCTCTGACCACGACGTACCGTCGGCGGCCGCCCCGGCGGCGCACATCTCGCGGAGCGCCGCGCCGTGGGGCACGGTGGAGTGACACCGCGTCCCCGCCGCGGCGGACACGTCGATGACGCAGACGCGGCCGATGACGGGGACGCCGAGGGCAGACACAGAGGAGAGGCCCCATGTCCCAGCACACCTACCGGGTCACCGAGATCGTCGGCACCTCCCACGAGGGCGTCGACGACGCCATCCGCAACGGCGTCGGCCGCGCGGCCAGGACCCTGCGCGGTCTGGACTGGTTCCAGGTGACCGAGGTACGCGGCCAGATCGTGGACGGCGACATCGAGCACTACCAGGTGGGGCTGAAGGTCGGCTTCCGGCTGGACGACGAGGTCTGAACGCGGGGGCACGGAGCGTTCGACAACGCGTCGGCCCCGGGGAATCCTCGCGCCGTCGCGTTGTTGAACACTCCGTGAGCCCTCTGTCGACCGTCCCCTTCTCCGTACTCGACCGCTCCCATGTCCGCGAGGGCGGGAACGGCCCGCGAGCGCTGCGCGACACCGTGGACCTGGCCCGGCGGATCGAGGCGCTCGGCTATCACCGCTTCTGGGTCGCCGAGCACCACGGCGTGCCAGGAATCGCCGGCTCCGCGCCCACGGTGCTGGCGGCGGCCGTCGCCGCCGCGACCTCGACGATCCGGGTCGGCACCGGCGGGGTCATGCTGCCCAATCACCAACCCCTCGTGGTCGCCGAGCAGTTCGGGGTGCTGGAGTCGCTGTTCCCGGGCCGGATCGACATGGGGCTCGGGCGTTCCGTGGGATTCACCGACGGCATACGGGCGGCGCTGGGCCGGGACAAGCGGGACGCCGACGACTTCGCCGGACAGCTCGCCGAGCTGCTCGGCTACTTCACCGGGGACCAGGGCGCGCACCCCCGGGTGCACGCCCGCCCCGCCGAGGGACTGCGCGTGCCCGCGTTCGTCCTCGCCACCGGGAAGGGCGCGCGTGTCGCGGCCGGGGCCGGGCTGCCGCTGGTGGTCGCGCCGGTGCGGGGCGAGGACGCGATGCTGCGGGCGATCGAGGAGTACCGCGCGGCCTTCCGCCCGTCCGGCTGGGGCGAGCGGCCGCATGTCGTCGTCTCCGGTACGGTCGCGGTCGCGGCCACCACCGAGGAGGCGCGCGCCCTGTTGCTGCCGGAGGCGTGGGCCACCGCGTACTCCCGCACGCGCGGCGACTTCCCGCCGCTCGCGTCCGTCGCGACGGTGCGGGAGACCGTCATGACGGAGCGCGAGCGCGCCCTGTTCGAGGAGGCGGCGCGCGGCCGGCTGTACGGCACGGCGGACGAGGTCGCTGCGGGCCTGGAGAAGCTGCTGGCGCGCACCGGCGCGGACGAGTTCCTGGTCACGACGAGCACGTACGACCGCGAAGCGCTGCTCGACTCGTACCGACGGCTGGCCGCCCTCCTCGTGCCCGGGGCCGGGACGCGGTGACGGCCTCTACCGCGGCGCCTTGCGCGCCGCCCGCAGCCACTCCTTGTTCATCGCGGCGATCGACGGCAGCGGAATCCCCTTCGGGCAGGCCGTGGCGCACTCCCCCGCCAGCGTGCAGCCGCCGAAGCCCTCGTCGTCCATGGTCGCGACCATGTCCAGCACCCGGGTCTCGCGCTCCGGCGCGCCCTGCGGCAGCACGTTGAGGTGGTTGACCTTGGCCGAGGTGAAGAGCATCGCCGAGCCGTTGGGGCAGGCCGCCACGCAGGCGCCGCAGCCGATGCACTCGGCGTGTTCGAAGGCGAAGTCGGCGTCGGGTTTGGGCACCGGGGTGGCGTGCGCCTCGGGGGCGGCGCCGGTGGGCGCGGTGATGTAGCCGCCGGAGCCGATGATGCGGTCGAAGGCGGAGCGGTCCACCACGAGGTCCTTGACCACGGGGAAGGCCCCGGCGCGCCAGGGTTCGACGTCGATGGTGTCGCCGTCGGCGAAGTGCCGCATGTGGAGCTGGCAGGTGGTGGTGCGCTCGGGGCCGTGGGCGTCGCCGTTGATGACGACGCCGCAGGCGCCGCAGATGCCCTCCCGGCAGTCGTGGTCGAAGGCGACCGGCTCGTCGCCCTTGAGGATCAGCTCCTCGTTGAGGGTGTCGAGCATCTCCAGGAAGGACATGTCCTCGGAGATGCCGTCGATGCCGTAGGTGACCATGGCGCCGGGTGCGTCGGCGCCGGGCTGGCGCCAGACGCGCAGGGTGAGCCTCATGCGTAGCTCCGCTGGGTGGGGTGGACGTACTCGAAGACGAGGTCTTCCTTGTGCAGGACGGGCGGGGTGCCGGTGCCACTGAACTCCCAGGCGGCCGCGTACGAGAACTCCTCGTCGCGCCGCTCGGCCTCGCCGCCCCCGGTCTGGGACTCCTCGCGGAAGTGGCCGCCGCAGGACTCGGCGCGGTGCAGGGCGTCGAGACACATCAGCTCGGCCAGTTCGAGGTAGTCGACCAGGCGGTTGGCCTTCTCCAGCGACTGGTTGAACTGCTCGCCGGTGCCCGGCACCTTGATCCGGCGCCAGAACTCCTCGCGGATCTGCGGGATGCGGTCGAGCGCCTTGCGCAGACCGGCCTCGGTGCGGGCCATGCCGCAGTGTTCCCAGAGGAGTTCGCCGATCTCCTTGTGGAACGAGTCGGGCGTGCGGTCGCCGTCCACGGCGAGCAGCAGCCGCAGCCGGTCCTCGGTGTCCGCGAGGGTCTCCGTGACGGCGGGGTGGGAGGTGTCGACGGTGTCGTGGTGCGGATGGCGGGCGAGATAGTCGTTGATGGTGGACGGCAGGACGAAGTAGCCGTCGGCCAGGCCCTGCATGAGGGCGGAGGCGCCGAGCCGGTTGGCCCCGTGGTCGGAGAAGTTGGCCTCGCCGATGGCGAAGAGCCCGGGGACGGTGGTCTGGAGGTCGTAGTCGACCCACAGTCCCCCCATCGTGTAGTGGATCGCCGGATAGATCCGCATCGGGACCTCGTACGGGTTCTCGGCGGTGATCCGCTCGTACATCTCGAAGAGGTTGCCGTACTTCTCCTCGACCGCCGCGCGGCCGAGCCGGGCGATGGCGTCGGCGAAGTCGAGGTAGACGCCCTGTCCGCCGGGGCCGACGCCGCGCCCCTGGTCGCAGACGTTCTTCGCGGCCCGTGAGGCGATGTCGCGCGGGACGAGATTGCCGAAGGCCGGGTAGATCCGCTCCAGGTAGTAGTCGCGTTCGTCCTCGGGGATCTCGCCCGGCGGCCGCTGGTCGCCGGGCGCGGCCGGCACCCAGATCCGGCCGTCGTTGCGCAGGGACTCGCTCATCAGCGTCAGCTTGGACTGGTGCTCGCCGGAGCGCGGGATGCAGGTGGGGTGGATCTGGGTGAAGCAGGGGTTGGCGAAGTGGGCGCCGCGCCGGTGGGCCCGCCAGACGGCGGTGGCGTTGCTGTTCTTCGCGTTGGTGGAGAGGTAGAAGACATTGCCGTAACCGCCGGAGGCGAGGACGACCGCGTCGGCGATGTAGGGGGTGATCTCGCCGGTGATCAGGTCGCGGGCGACGATGCCGCGCGCCCGGCCGTCGATGACGAGCAGGTCGAGCATCTCGGTGCGGGCGTGCATCTCGACGGCGCCGGCGGCGATCTGCCGGGACAGCGCCTGGTAGGCGCCGAGGAGCAGTTGCTGGCCTGTCTGGCCGCGCGCGTAGAAGGTGCGGGAGACCTGGACACCGCCGAAGGAACGGGTGTCGAGCAGGCCGCCGTACTCGCGGGCGAAGGGCACGCCCTGGGCGACGCACTGGTCGATGATCTCGACGGAGACCTCGGCGAGGCGGTGCACATTGGACTCGCGGGCGCGGAAGTCGCCGCCCTTGACGGTGTCGTAGAAGAGGCGCTGGATGGAGTCGCCGTCGTTGCGGTAGTTCTTGGCGGCGTTGATCCCGCCCTGGGCGGCGATGGAGTGGGCGCGGCGCGGGGAGTCCTGGTAGCAGAACTGGACGACGTGGTAGCCCTGTTCGGCGAGGGTGGCGCCGGCGGCGCCGCCGGCCAGTCCCGTACCGACGACGATGACGGTGTGTTTGCGGCGGTTGGCGGGGTTGACGAGTTTCGCCTCGAAGCGGCGCCGGTTCCAGCGTTCGGCGACGGGTCCGTCCGGCGCCCTGGTGTCGGCGATGGGCTCGCCGGTGGTGTATTCGGTGTAGCGGGTGGGTTCGTTCATGTCAGCTCACCACTCCGGTCATGACGGCGACGGGTACGGCGATGAAGCCCGCGGTCAGCACCAGCGCCAGCAGATTGGCCGTGGCCTTCAGGACGCGCTCGCGGGTGGCGCTGCCGACGCCGAGGGTCTGGGCGGCGCTCCAGAAGCCGTGCCGGACGTGGAGGCCGAGGGCGAGCATCGCGAGCAGGTAGACGGCGTTGCCGTACCAGGTGGAGAAGGTGTCGATGACGTTCTGGTACGGGTGGCCCGGCTGGAAGCCGCCGGAGTGCACGGTGCCGGTCGTCAGGTCGAGGATGTGCCAGACGATGAACAGGGCGAGGATGACACCGCCCCAGCGCATGGTGCGGGTGGCGTAACTGGCGCGGCGGCGCTTGTGCGCGTACCCGGTCGGGCGGGCGGCGAGGTCGCGGCGGCTCAGCTGGTAGGCGCAGACCGCGTGCAGGACGACGGCGGCGACCAGGACCAGCCGGACGATCCACAGCGCCCATTCGTGGTGCAGGATCGGCTCGCCCATGGTCCGCAGCCAGTGCGCGTAGCCGTTGAATTCCGTGGCGCCGAAGAAGATCTTGAGATTGCCGAACATGTGCGCGACCAGATAGCCGAGCATGATCAGGCCGCTGACGGCCATGACCGTCTTCTTCCCGATCGTGGATGCCCAGAGGGTGCGGACCAGGGACGGTCGCCGGTCCGTCTGTTTTCGGTCCGTCCGCTGTTTCCGGTCCGTCCGCGTTGCCAGAGCCATGTGCAGCACGCTAGGCCGCCGCGGCCGAGAGGTCCAAGACATGGTCCGGCTGATCTCCATAGCCTGTGCCTATCGTGGGGCTATCCTCGGCGGTATGCAGTTCCAGCAGCTCCTGTACTTCGTGGCCGTCGCCGAGACCCGGCACTTCACCCGCGCCGCCGAGCGGGTCCATGTCTCGCAGCCCTCGCTCTCCCAGCAGATCCGGGCGCTGGAGAAGGAACTGGGCGCCGAGCTGCTGAGCCGCGCCCGGGGCAACGTCTCGCTCACCGACGCGGGCGAGGCGCTGCTCCCGCTCGCCCGGCGCATCCTCGCCGACACGGAGACGGCCCGGGTCGAGGTGCAGGAGCTGGTCCAGCTGCGGCGCGGCCGGGTCAGGCTGGGGGCGCCGCCGAGCCTGTGCACCGGGCTGCTGCCCGAGGTGCTGCGGGCCTTCCACGATCTGCACCCGGGCATCGAGCTGCTGATCGAGGAGAGCGGCTCGCACGACCTGGTCAGGGAGCTGGCGCGCGGGGCGCTCGATCTGGCGCTGGTGGTGATGCCGCTGCCCGCCGGCTCCCCCGCGCTGGCCACGGTCGAGCTGCTCCACGAGGATCTGGTCGTGGTCTCCTCGGTCACCGCCCCGGCGCCCCGGCACCCGTTCGCCGTCGCCGATCTGGCGGGCCGGCCGCTGGTGATGTTCCGGCACGGCTACGACCTGCGGGAGCTGACCGTGGCCGCCTGCCGGGCCGAGGGCTTCGAACCGTCCTTCACCGTGGAGGGCGGCGAGATGGACGCCGTCCTCGGCTTCGTACGGGCCGGTCTCGGCCTCGCGGTCGTACCGAGCATGGTCGCGGCGCGCACCCCCGATCTGCGCGTCACCGCGCTGGCCGGCCCGGGACTGAGCCGGACGATCGCCCTCGCCCACCGCAACGACGTCGCCCCACCGCGCGCGGCCCGGGAGCTGCAGAAGGTCCTGCTGTCCACGCAGAACGCCGCCCGGACCGCCGCGACGGCGGTCCGGGCGCCGAAGGGCGGGGCCCCGAAGGGCCGCTGATCAGACCGCGTCCGCCAGCAGCAGGGTGTGCAGCCGCTCGGGCGGGCCCGGCCGGGCGTAGTACCAGCCCTGCGCGGTGTCGCAGCCGAGCCGGCGCAGATGGTCGGCCTGCGCACCGGTCTCCACGCCCTCGACCGTCACGGCCAGCTCAAGGCTGTGCGCGAGCGAGACGATCCCCTCGACGATCTTCAGATCGACCGGATCGGCCGGATGCTGCTGCATGCCCTGCGTGAAGGAACGGTCCAGCTTGAGCACGCTCACCGGCAGCCGACGCAGATTGGCGAGGTTGGAGTAGCCGGTGCCGAAGTCGTCCAGCGCTATGTCCACGCCCATCTCGGCGAGTTGGCGCAGCGGCTTGAGCAGGTCCTCGTCCGCGCCGATCAGCGCCGACTCGGTGACCTCCAGACACAGGCCGCCCGGCGGCAGGCCGATCCGCTCCAGCACCTCGACGGTGTCGGTGACCAGGCCGGGGTGGTGGAGCTGGGCGGGCGACAGGTTCACATTGACGCGCAGCGGCACCCCGAGGGCTCCCTCGGGCAGCTGCTGCTGCCAGAACCGGGCCTGCCGTACGGACTGTTCGAGCACCCAGCGGCCGAGCGGGACGATCAGTCCGGTGTGTTCCGCGAGCGGGATGAACCGGTCGGGGCCGAGGACGCCGTGCTGCGGGTGGGACCAGCGCACCAGCGCCTCGGCGCCGTGCACCGTACCGTCGTCGAGCCGTACCAGCGGCTGGTACTCGATGAAGAACTCGCCGCGCTCCAGGGCCGCCGGGAGCGCCGTGGTCAGTCCGTGCCGGGTGATGGCGCGGGCGTCGGCCTCCGGGTCGGCCAGCTCGAAGCGGTTGCCGCCCGCCGCCTTGGCCCGGTACATGGTGATGTCCGCGCTGCGCAGCACCTCGGCGGGGCTGCGTCCGGCGGCCGGACCCTCCACGATGCCGATGCTGCCCCGGACGGTGAACTCCCGGCCTTCGATGCGGACCGGCGAGGCGAGGACGCCCAGGATCCGGGAGGCCAGCTCGGAGACGCCGCCACAGGTGTCGGGCCCGGTGGTCAGCGCCACGAACTCGTCGCCGCCGATCCTGGCCACCATCTCGCCGGAGGCGGTGGCGCAGCTCTGGAGCCGGTCGGCGACCTCGACCAGCAGCCGGTCTCCCGAGGAGTGGCCGAGGCTGTCGTTGATTGCCTTGAAGCCGTCGAGGTCGAGGTAGCACAGGCCGAAGCGCGCGTCGCCGCCGGCGGCGAGCGTCTTCTCCAGGCGTTCGAAGAACAGCGTCCGGTTCGGCAGCCCGGTCAGGGCGTCGTGGGTGGCCTCGTAGCGCAGCCGCAGATGCAGCAGCCGCCGCTCGGTGGTGTCCTCCATCAGCGCCAGCTGGTACTGCGGAGCGCCCTCGGCGTCCCGCAGGAGCGAGAGCGTGAGGTTGGTCCAGAGCACGGTGCCGTCGTTGCGGTAGAACGCCTTCTCGACCTGGAAGTGCTCGCGCTCGCCGCGTACCAGCTCGCCGTACATGCGCCAGACGTGGGGGGCGTCCTCGGGGTGGACCCACTCGCTCACGTTGCGGCTGCGGACATGGTGTTCGAGTCCGCCGAACATCTGGGTGAGGGTGTCGTTGACCTCCAGCACGTTGCCGTCCAGGTCGGCGATGCCGATGCCGATGGCCGCGCCCTCGAACACCGCGTGGAAGCGGGCCTGGGTGGCGTGCAGGGCGTCCTCGGCGTCGCTGCGCGCGGCGAGCGCGGAGCGGGCGATCGCCTCCTGCTCGGCGAGGGTGCGCTCGCGCAGCGCCTGGGCGTAGCCGGCGGCCAGGGCGTGCTGGAGGCGGGCGCAGCGGGCCCGGTTGTCCTCGGTGGTGAGTTCGTCCGTACCGCAGTACAGGACCAGATACGAGTCGATGACGCCGAGGGTGCGGCCGAGGGCCTCGGGGTCGGTGCAGTGTCCCGCGATCAGGGCGGTGCCCACGCGGGCGGCCGGTGTGGTGTCGAAGGGGTACGCGTGCAGCGCCTCCTGCAACGTCCGTGCCAGCGGCAGGAGCAGTGTTTCGAATTCGGGGCGCGTCAAGGACGTGGCGGTCGCCGGGAAGATCGCCCGGCTCCAGATCGTCGCGAAACGCCTGAGTCTGTCCTCCAGGCCGTCGGGGTCCGCCTCCGGGCCCGTCGCCTCCGGCACCATCACGCCTTGCGTCCCACGCCGGCGAAGCCGGAGAACGCGTACGGGTCCTCCCCCTCGGCGGGGCAGTCGGGGCGCCAGTGCGGCATGGACACCAGGCCGGGCTCGACCGGCTCGAAGCCGTCGAAGAATCGGTTCGTCTGCTCGCGGTTGCGCATCACCAGCGGGTTGCGGATGTCCTTGTAGACGGCGACCGCGCCGCCCGCCTCCTCCTCGGAGACCGGGACGCCGTGGTACGAGGCATGGGTGAGGACGAGCAGGCTGCCGGGGGCGAGCGTGTCCCGCAGCTCGGCCACCGCGCGGTACGGATCGTCCGCGTCCTCCAGGAAGTGCAGGACGAAGACCAGCAGCAGCGCCACGGGCCGGTCCAGGTCGAGCAGGGCCAGCTCGGGGCTCTTGAGGATCGAGGCCGGATCGCGCAGATCGGCGTTGAGCACGGTGGCGTTGGGGTTGTCCGCCAGGACCGCCCGGCTGTGGGCGACGGCGACCGGGTCGTGGTCGACGTACACCACCTTGGCGTCCGGGTTCGCGCGCTGCGCGACTTCGTGGACACTGCCGAAGGTCGGAATGCCGGAACCGATGTCCA
Organism: Streptomyces sp. NBC_01429; assembly: GCF_036231945.1. Taxonomy (NCBI): domain Bacteria; kingdom Bacillati; phylum Actinomycetota; class Actinomycetes; order Kitasatosporales; family Streptomycetaceae; genus Streptomyces; species Streptomyces sp. NBC_01429. The sequence continues at coordinate 786,496 of NZ_CP109599.1, forward strand.
GGAACTGGGTAACGCCTTCATCCAGGGCGAATTGCACCGCGCGGCGCATGAACGCGCGGTTCGCCTTCATGATCGTCGGAAGGCCGGGCATGAACCCCATGGCCTTGCGAGCCGCTTCCCTGTCCACTTCGAAATTGTGCGAACCGCCCAGATAGTAGTCATAAATGCGGGAAACGCTCGGCATCGATATGTCGATGCCCTGCGGGGCCCAGGCGGGACGCTCCATCGAGATCTCCAACAAGTCGCCACGGGACACGGCCATGTACATGGCCGGTTGTTCGAGCCGAGGCTACTGATCGACCGCCAAGAGAGCGAGCCCAAACGGAAATTAGCGATCCGTTCTTGGTCACACGCCGGTGAAAGTACAACCGGGCCGCCGGCGCACCCGGAGGTGCGACAGCGGCCCGGCAGGCCGGGGCGGTCGGCGTGGGGACTACTCGGACGCCCCGACCAGCTTGGAATCCGGGGAAACCGCGTACCAGGTGCCTCCTACGCCCTGGCCATTGGTGTCGCCCGGCTTCTTGTCGTCGGCGAAGGTGTAGATCGGCCAGCAGTCGATGGTCTGCTGCTTGATTCCGTCGGGCCGGTCGAAGGTCACGAAGCCCTTCTTGAGAATGGCCGCGTCGGAGTCGTTCTTGTCGACAGGGGCGACAACCGGCCACTTGTCGAGGCACTCGCCGGTGCAGGCCGTCTTCATCGGCCAGGCGGAGTCCTTGGTGAACCGGTAGACCGTCATGCCCTTCGCGTCCACCACGATGTCGCCGAGCTTGGCGTCCTTGCGCACCGACAGACCCTTGAGGTCGGCCGGGGCGGTCCCGCCGCCCGCGGTGTCGCTGCCCGCGGCTCCGCCGCCGGCGGCGGCGGCCTTCTTGCCGTCGGGGGCGGAGGCGAACCAGGTGCCGCCCACGCCCTCGCCGTTGGCGTCACCGGCGGCGGTGTCCTTGGCGTAGCGGTACATCGGCCAGCCGTCGACGGTGAGCTGCTTCGTCCCGTCGGCGCGGGTGACCTCACCGAGCAGCTGGGCGTCCGTACCGGCCGCGGCCTTGGCGTTGTCGGCGGTGACCACCGGCCACGCCTTCTCGCAGTCTCCCTCGCAGTTGGACTTCGGCGGGCTGGCGGTGTCCTTGTCGAAGCGGTAGAGGGTGAATCCCTCGCCGTCGGTGAGAACCTTGCCGAGCTTCGCGTTGGTGGCGACGGTGAGCTGTCCGGCCGGCTTGGCGGCGGCGGTGTTCGCCGTACCCGCGTCCGATCCGTAGTCACTGCCGGAGCCGTATCCGGCATCGGCCGGCTTGGCCGCCCCGACGGACTGCCCGTTGGTGTTGGTGCCCTGGTCCTGACCGCACGCCGTCGTCAGGGCCAGTACGGCCGCCGCGGTCACCGCGAGCGAGGCGTTCCGCCAGGTGTTCATGTCAACTCCTGTTGTCAGTAAGCCAGTTGCTGCGCCGATCTGCGCTGCTTCCTGGCCTTAAGTACGCGGCAGGGGTGGCTCCGCGTTCAACGCGGCCGAAAAAATCTTGCGCGACCTCACGAACCCCTCGCCAAATACCCCCTATTTGGGGGAATCCGAACGACTTCCGGCGTGCCGAGGCCGAAAGAGGAACAAGCTCCCGCCCGTGTACGGATCGCTCGTCGGACGGCTCCTCGCAGTCGCCGCACTCATATCTCTGTCGGCCGCGCCCGCCGCCGCGGACAGCTGCGCCTATGCCTCCGGCGGGGCGGGAGGTTCCGCATGGGCGTCGGCGGGCGGCGGACACTGCTCGCCGGCCCCGACGCCTCCCCCGCCGCCCGAACCGCCGAAACCCCCGCCACCGCCCACACCTCCGCCGCCTCCCCCGACACCACCGCCGCCACCGACACCTCCGCCGCCGAGCCCGCCACCGCGGCCCACGCCGCCCGCGCCACCGCCGCCGGTCGTGGTGCCGAAGCCGCCACCGCCGCCGGCCGCCCGGCCGACGCCCCGGCCGCCGCGCGCGACACCGCCCCCCGCGCCCGTGCCCGTCCAGGCGCCGGCGCCGCCGCCCGCCACGAAGGTCCCGGCGCGGCCCTCGCCGACGCCGTCGCCCACCCCGTCGGCGGCACCCACCCCGTCCTCGGTCGCCGTGCCCGTCTACCGCAAGGCGACGCGTGAACAGCCGCGGAATCACACCTCTCCGGTCCTGATGATGCTCCTGCTCACGGCCCCGGCGGTGCTCGCCGTCGCCGTGCTGCGCCCCCGTTCCCGCTGATCCACGGAGACACCATGTCGGAATGGCTCGTACTGAGCATCGCGATGGCCGCCGCCTGCGCGGTCGTCCTCACCATCGTCGTCTACAGCAGCCGTCATGTCGGCGCCGACGACGACACCAGCGGGACCCCGGACGTCATGGACTACATGACGATGATGATCGGCGTGATCTACGCCATCGTGCTGGGGCTCGCGATCGCCGGGGTCTGGGAGGGCCGCAGCGCGGCCCAGGACTCCGTGCGCCAGGAGGCCCAGGCCCTGCACGAGATCACCCAGCGGGTCCAGGTCTACCCCGCCGAGACCCGGGAGAGGATCCGGGACGACGTGGACGCGTATGTCTCGTACGTCGTCCGCACGGAGTGGCCGCACCTGTCCGAGCACGCGGCGCTGAGCACCCGGGGCACCGAGCTGTTCGACCGGATCCGCACGGACGTCACCCAGTTCGTGCCCCGCACCGACCTCGAAGGACAGGCGTATCAGCCGCTGGTCGACCAGGTGGCCGCCGCCGACGACGCCAGGGGCGCCCGCGGGGCGAACGCGCGGGCCACCATGCCGGGGGTCGTCTGGTTCGGCCTGATCATCGGCGCGGTGGTCACCGTGGGGCTGATCTTCGTGCTCCAGATCCGCCGCACCTTCCGCGAGCTGCTGCTGGCGGGCCTGTTCAGCGTGCTGATCTCCTTCCTGCTCTTCCTCATCTGGGACTTCGACGCGCCCTACGGCCGGGGGATCGGCGCGAGCACGAGGCCCTTCCTCGACCTGTTCCCGCACATCGGCTCCTGAGCGGATGAGCGACGGGGCACGGGGGTCCGCCGACCGGGGGACACCCGTGCCCCATTCGACCGTCAGCGATCGCGGCTGTGATAAGGCGCTCCTAGCGTTTCCGGCATCGAGGCGCATGTACCGGCTTGTGTGGAAAACGGTTCCGCAGCTGCTCCTCGGGGACCCGGAGGATTCACCATGCGCGCGATATGCGCCCCGTCCGCCGCTCTGCTAGCGGTGGCCGCACTCGCTCTGGCCGCGCCCACCGCGACGGCGGCGGTCGACGGAGGCACCGCTCCGTTCGGCTTCACCGTCAGCCCCGCCACGGTCGCGCCCGGGGGCCGGGTGACCCTGGGCGTCACCAACTGCGCCTCGACCGCCACCGCGTCCTCCGGGGTCTTCGACACCGTCAACATCCCGGCCGGCCGCACCGCCCTCGCCACGGTCGACTGGGACGCCAAGCCGGGCGCGGCCTACCAGGTGACCTTCACCTGCAACGGGGTCATGGGCCGGACCGACCTCAAGGTCTCGGGCGCCACCCGGGCCCCGACCGCCACACCGACCCGTACTCCGACCCGTGCGGCGGCCGTCCCCGCCACCCCGACCGCGAGGTCGACCTCCACGGTCGTGCCCAGCGGGGTCAGGGGCGGTCTGGGCGGCAGCGTCGGCGTGAGCACCGGCGAACTCGCCGCGGGGGCGGGGCTGGTCGCGGCAGCCGCCCTCGGCACGGCCCATGTGGTGCGGCGACGGGCGGACGGCCGCGGCCACTGACCGTCACGTACCCCGGCCACCGCACGAAGCGGCACCGCACGCGCACGGACGCCTGTCGCCCCGAGTCCTCCGCCAGGACTCGGGGCGACAGGCGTCCGTGCGCGGGGGACCGGCGAGCCCGGCCCCCGGACGTACGGTCAGACGCCCGCGCCGCTCGCCCGGCGACGGCGCGCGAGGAAGAGCGAACCGCCCACCGCCGACGCGGCGACCAGCCCGCCGCCGACCGCCACCTCCGTGGAACCGGGGCCGACGGAACCGCCGAGACCGCCGAGCGCGCCCCGCCCCTCCAGCACCCGGAACTGGTGCGTGGCGACGCGGTCGTTGTCGCTGCACCGCACGGCCAGGTTGTAGTGGCCCGGGGTGGTGCGGTCGTGGATGCGGACCCTGGCCGAGGAGTGTCCCGACTCGTTGTCCGACAGCTCCGCCCTGGAGAAGGCGTTGGACGTGACGCTGCCCCCGTGGCCGCAGCCCGCGACGCGGATGTGGAGCGTGCCGCCCTGGTGGACCTCGTACGGGTTGACGGTGACGTCTCTCGGACCGTTGGTGGCGGCGGCGAGCGGGGCGGAGAGCGCCACGGCCGCGCAGGCGGCCGCGGTCACCGCGAGAGCGCGTGAAGCACGCATCGTTGAACCTCCAGTGGAAGACGCCCCAAAGCGGTGCTCCGGGAAATTCGACGAGTACGCCTTCCATGACGAACCCTCACCGCGCGACCGGAACGGCGCATTTCGGCACTGGTCCACCCCAGTGAGGCGACACGCCGTCGAACGGCGCCCGTGCCGGACGGAGCCGCAGGTCACAGACCGTCAGAAATATTATGGGCGCGGGCCCCTCCAATGGGTCACCGCGCCCGTCCCCGCCACCCGTTCGCCCGCCAGTGATCGCCGCCCGGGCTCCGCGCCCTTAACGTGCCAGCAGGTGCCACGAAGGGAGAACCATGGGCCAGGACCACCACGTCCCTGAGTCGAGGAAGCGCTCGCCCTGGGGCGTTCTGGCTCTCGTGATGCTCACCGGCATCGCGCTGATGCGCAACGGGATCGACACACCGCTGGGACCGCCGCAGCCCGCCGCCGCGGCGTCGGCCGGGCTGGCCGATCCCGCCGCGCTCGCCACCACCACCGTCCCGGTCGTGAAGCCGCTGCCGTACGCCCCGATGTCACGGGTGCGCATCCCCGACCTGAAGGTCGACACGCCGGTCGTGGACGTGGGGCTCCACCCGGACGGCTGGATCGCCGCCCCGCCCGCGCAGGACCCGAACCTGGCGGGCTGGTACCAGAACGGCGTCGCGCCCGGGCAGCGCGGCACCGCCGTGGTCGTCGGCCATGTGGACAACCACACGGGGCCCGCCGTCTTCTACGGGCTGGGCTCGCTGGAGAAGGGCCGGCACATCGAGGTGGACCGGTACGACGGCCGCACCGCCGAGTTCGAGATCTACGGGGTCGAGGTCTACGCCAAGAACGACTTCCCGGGCTCCCGGGTGTACGGCGACACCGGCCACGCCGAGCTGCGGGTCATCACCTGCGGCGGCGGGTATTCGCGGGCGGGCGGCTACGACGGCAATGTCGTCGTCTTCGCCCGGCTGGTCAGCACCCGCTGACCAGCCGGGCCCGCCGCCACGCGGAGCCCGCCGGGTCAGCGGTGCGGTACGGCGACGCGGTAGCCGGCGTCCAGCAGCCGGGGCAGATAGCGGCGCAGCGCCACCACGCTCTGGGTGCGGTCGCCGCCCGCGTCGTGCGACAGGATGACGACGCCGGGACCGGCGCCGTCCACCACACGGCGGACGATGGTGCCGGTCCCCGGGGTCGTCCAGTCCAGCGAGTCGACGGTCCAGGCGAGGGGTTCCATGCCCAGCTCGGCGCCGACCTCGAAGGAGTGCCGGTTCCAGGCGCCGTAGGGCGCCCGGTACCAGAGCGGCGGCTCGCCGACGGTCTGTGCCACCACCTCGCTGGTGCGCTCCATCTCGCCGCGGATCCCGGAGCGGGTGAGCCTGGTCATCAGCGGGTGCGACCAGGTGTGGTTGCCGATGACATGGCCCTCGTCGGAGATCCGGCGCAGCAGGTCGCGGTTGTCGTGCGCCATCTCGCCGCAGACCATGAACATCGCGCGTACGTCGTACCGGCGCAGCGTGCTCAGGATGGCGGGGGTGTAGGAGGGGTCGGGGCCGTCGTCGAAGGTGAGCACCATCGTGTCGCCCAGCTCCGGCAGTTCGAGGATGGGTTTCACCCGCACGGGCGGCGCCGCCCTGCCCGATCCGGGCAGGGCCCCCTCGGTCATGGGCTGGAGCCGGTACGCGGAGGGCCGCTGGGGGGCGCCGGCGGGGGCTCCCGCCGCCGGTGGTCCGGCGGCCGGGGACGGGGGCGCGGCGCGGTCGGGGGTCTGGGCCTGTCCGGCGGTCAGCAGCCGGGTGGCGAGGGCCACTCCGGCACAGGCGCCGATTCGCAGGACGGTACGCCGCCCCGGAAGCATCTGGTCCTTTTTCATGACCAATGGCTCGCACGGCGGCCGCTCCGTACCGCTCCCCCACACCGGTCGTCCGGGGGAAAGCACCCGATGGGGCGAGTTGCGGGGTACGGGTCTCAGCCACGGCGCACCAGCGGGAAGGGAAGTGTCTCACGGATGGTCAGCCCGGTGAGGAACATGACGAGCCGGTCGACCCCGAGTCCCAGACCGCCGGTCGGCGGCATGGCGCACTCCAGCGCGTCGAGGAACCCCTCGTCCAGCTCCATCGCCTCCGGGTCGCCGCCCGCCGCCAGCAGGGACTGCTCGGTGAGCCGGCGGCGCTGCTCCACCGGGTCGGTCAACTCCGAGTAGGCGGTGCCGAGTTCGACGCCGTACGCGACGAGGTCCCAGCGCTCGGCCAGGCGCGGGTCGTGGCGGTGCGGGCGGGTGAGCGGGGAGACGTCGGCCGGGAAGTCCTTGTAGAAGACGGGCGGCCCGGTCCGCGCCTCGACCAGCCGCTCGTACATCTCCAGGACCACCGCTCCCCGGCCGCCGCAGTGGGTGTGCGGCACCCGGGCCCGGTCGCAGAGGCGGCGCAGCTCCCGCTCGCCGCTGTCGGCGCCGACCTCCTCGCCGAGCGCCTCGGAGAGGGCGCCGTACACCGTCCTGACCGGCCACGGTCCGGAGATGTCGAGGACGAAGGGCTTGCCGTCGGGGCCGGTTCTGCGGGCGATCTGCGCGCCGAGGGCGGCGGTGGCCGCGCCCTGGATCAGTTCGCGGGCCAGATCGAGCATCACGTCGTAGTCGGCGAACGCCTGGTACGCCTCCACCATGGTGAACTCGGGGTTGTGCTTGGCGGAGACGCCCTCGTTGCGGAAGGTGCGGCCCAGTTCGAAGACCTTCTCCATGCCTCCCACGCACAGCCGCTTCAGATACAGCTCGGGCGCGATCCGCAGGTAGAGGTCGAGGTCGTAGGCGTTGATGTGGGTGGTGAACGGGCGGGCGTTGGCGCCGCCGTGGATCTGCTGGAGCATCGGTGTCTCGACCTCCAGGTACCCCCGGTCCAGCAGGCCCTGGCGCAGCCCCTGGACGGCGGCGGAGCGCACCCGTACGGCCGTGCGGGCGCCGGGCCTGGTCACCAGGTCGAGATGGCGCGCTCTGACCCGGGCCTCGGGGTCGGCGAGTCCGCGCCGTTTGTCGGGCAGCGGGCGCAGGCACTTGGCGGTGAGCTGCCAGTCGGTGGCGAAGAGGGTCGGCTCGCCGCGGTCGCTGGCGCCGATCCGGCCGGTGGCGGTGATGTGGTCACCGAGGTCGATGTCGCGGGTGAAGCGCTCCAGCGGGCCGCCGGCGCCGTCGCCCTCGCGGGTGAGGGCGATCTGGAGGTCGCCGGACCAGTCGCGCAGGACGGCGAAGACGATGCCGCCGAGGTCCCGTACCGCCATCACCCGTCCGGCGGCGGTGACCGGCGCGCCCCCGCCGGTGCGGGAGCCGGCCGGCGGTGCGGGGCGGGCGCGGATCTCGGCCAGGGTGCCGGTGCGCGCGGCGGCCGTGACGGGGTAGGGGTCGGTGCCCTCGGCGCGCAGCCGTTCGAGCTTGCGGTGGCGGATCCGCGTCTGCTCGGGCAGGTGCCGCTCCCCCGGCCCGCCGACCGGTGCGAGCCCCGGGGCGGCGCCGGGGACCGCGGGCGGGAGCGGGACGGGAGCGGCGCCGCCCAGCACGCCCAGCACGCCCGGCCCGCGGCGGCGCCGTCGTCGCGCGAACGGCCGCGGTACGGGCACGAACCCCTCGACGATCCCGGAGGCGAGCGCGACCCGGGCGAGCGAGCCGGCGTCCGCGTAGCACAGGAAGCGCGGGAACCACTGCGGCCGGTACTTCACGTTGGAGCGGTACATCGCCTCCAGCTGCCACCAGCGGGAGAAGAACAGCAGCAGGCCGCGCCACAGCCGCAGCACCGGTCCCGCGCCGATCCTGGCGCCCTCCTCGAAGGCCGAGCGGAAGACGGCGAAGTTCAGCGAGATCCGGCGGACGCCGAGCCGGGGCGCCCGGTCGCACAGCTCGGCGACCATGAACTCCATGACCCCGTTGGGCGCGCCCCGGTCGCGGCGCATCAGGTCCAGCGAGATGCCGTCGGCGCCCCAGGGGACGAAGGAGAGCAGCGCGATCACCCGGCCCTCCGCGTCGATCGCCTCGACCAGCAGGCAGTCGCCGTCGGCCGGGTCGCCGAGCCGGTCGAGCGCCATGGAGAAGCCCCGCTCCGCCTCGGTGTCCCGCCAGGCGTCGGCCCGGTCGGTGACCTCGGCCATCTCCTCTCCGGTGAGGGACGAGTGACGGCGGATACGGGTGGTGGCGCCCGCTCTGCGGACCCGGTTGACGGCCTGCCGGATGACCCGCATCTCGCGGCCCGCCAGGTCGAACCGGTCGGTGCGCAGGATCGCCTCGTCACCGAGCTGGATGGCGCCGAGCCCGGCGCGCGCGTAGGCGGTGGCGCCCGTCTCCGAGGCGCCCATCACGGCCGGGGCCCAGGCGTAGCGGCGGGCGAGGTCGAGCCATGCCGCGATGGCGGGCGCCCACGCCTCCCGGTCGCCGACCGGGTCGCCGCTGGCGAGACAGACACCGGTCTGGACGCGGTAGGTGACGGCGGCCTTGCCGCTGGGCGAGAAGACGACGGCCTTGTCCCGGCGGGTGGCGAAGTAGCCGAGGGAGTCCTGTGCTCCGTACGCGCCCAGCAGGGCGCGGATCCGGGGCTCCTCGTCGCCGTGCAGGGCCGACTCCATGCGCTGGGAGCGGAAGAGGGATCCGGCGGCGGCGAGCAGCGCCAGCGCGCCGAACAGCCCGAGGAAGAAGAACAGCGCCCGGGGCGGGGTTCCGTCGAAGCTGCCGCCGGAGGCGAGCCCGCCCAGCACCCGGTTGGCGGCCCACAGCGGCCGCTGGCCGGGGACGAGCGTGCCGGGGAAGAGCTCGACCAGGCCCCAGCCGAGCAGGGTCCCGGCGGCCAGTGAGAGGACCAGCACCAGCAGGGCCCGCCGGAAGGCGCCGTGGCGGGTCTCGGCGTAGAAGCGGCCGCGCGCGAGGACCAGCACGGCGAGCGCCGCGCAGCACAGCACGAGGTTGGGGAGCCACTCCCACTCCTCCAGTGTCACCAGCGGTACGTCGACCAGGACCAGCAGCCCCAGGTAGACGACGACCAGCCACCAGGCGACGCGCTTCCTGGCGCCGATGGCCGCGGCGAGGAACAGCAGGAAGACGGCGTACGCGAGGTTGGCGCTGACCGGGACGAACACGGTGTCGAGGAAGAGGGTGACCGGCCCGGCCGCGCGGCGCAGCGGGGCGATGAGCGCGATGACCGCGCAGTACAGGCCGAGAGCCACGAAGAACATCGCGAACGCGCCCGGCACCCGGCTCAGAAAGCGGTCGCGGGCGGACGGGGACTCCTGCGCGCGGACACTCATGATCCGACTCTAGGGAGACCGCCGCCGGGTCGCCCGTCGGGAGCCGGTAGCCTGCCTGCCGTGACCGACCAGCAGCACACTCGATTCGAACGCGGGACCGACGGCCCGAAGGTGATCGTCGTCGGCGTGGACGGATCGCAGTCCTCGTTCCGCGCCGCCGCCTACGCGGGCGGTCTCGCGCGGCGGCAGAAGGCGCTGCTCGCCATCGTCTACGTACAGCCCGTGATGGCGGCCGGTGCCTCGCTCGGCATTCCGACCGTGGCGACCACCGGCGAGGTGGCCGAGGAGCTGGTGCGGGAGATCCGTACGGCCATAGAGCGCGTCAAGGATGTCTGGGACGTGCGCTGGGAGTTCCACACCTTCCACGGCGACCCGTACAACGGGCTGGTCACCGCGGCCGAGGAGCTGACGGCGGACGCGGTGGTGGTGGGCGCCTCGGAGTCGGCGGGGCACCGGATCGTCGGTTCGGTGGCGGTACGGCTGGTGAAGGCCGGGCGCTGGCCGGTGACGGTCGTCCCGTAGGCCGGGAGCGGGGCCCGCGCCCGGCGGGAGCGGCTACCCGGGGGTCAGTCCGTCGGCCGCGGCGCCGCGGCTCAGGACGGTGGCGCTGATGTCGGAGAGGACCTCGCGGTAGTCGTCGCGCTCCGGGTCCTGGCGGACGGCCTCGCGCAGGTTCACCACGCGGCCGGTGTCCGTGTCCATCAGCTGCGGGATGAACTCGGCCTTGCGGACGGGCCAGCGCTGCCCCTTCGCGGCGGGCGGCCCGAAGGTGAAGCGGCCGATGGAGCCCTGGTTGCCGCGCCCGTCCAGCTCGCCGTCGTCGTTGGTCATCACACCGGCGATCTGGTCGCCCATGCCGTAGATGATCCAGGTGCCGTTGACCTTCTCGTACGCCTGCGGGACATGTGCGTGGGTGCCGAGGATCAGATCGATGTCGGGCCGGGCGCCGGTGCGGGACGCGGTGAGCCCGCGGCCCAGGTCCAGCTGGATCTCGTCGGGGTCGGTCTGCCACTCGGTGCCCCAGTGAAGGCTGACCACGACGACGTCGGCGCCGGCCTTTCTGGCGGCGCGTGCGTCGGCGACGATCTTCTTCTCGTCGATCAGGGCGACGGCCCAGGGCTGTCCGTCGGGGAACGGATGGTCGTTGACGCCGTAGGTGTAGGACAGTTGGGCGATCCGGGCGCCGCCCGCCGTCAGCAGGGCGGGACGCGTCGCCTCGGCGGCCGAGCGGGCCGTGCCGGTGTGCCGGACGCCCGCCTTGTCGAGGGCGTCGAGGGTGCGCCGTACCCCGGCGGAGCCGTCGTCGAGGGCGTGGTTCGAGGCGGTGGAGCAGGAGTCGTAGCCGGTGTCCTTGAGCCCCTGGGCCACCTCGGGCGGGGAGACGAAGTCCGGGTAGCCGGTGAAGGGGCCGTCGTCCTCGCCGTAGACGGTCTCCATGTGGCAGATCGCCGCGTCCGCCCCGGAGATGACGGGCTTGACCGCGGCGAGCATCGGCGCGAAGTCGTGGCCGGAGCCGTCCGCGTCGGCGTGGGCCCGGCTGATCACCGACTCGTGCGGCAGGACGTCGCCGGAGGCGGCCAGGGTGAAGCCCCGGGCCGGCGCGGTGGCCGGGGCGGAGCCCCCGCGCGGGGGGCCGTGCGGTCCGGGTGGTCCCGGGGGGCCGGCGCAGGCCGCCGCGGCCGTGCCGAGCAGGGCCGCGGCGGCCACCGCTCCGTATCGCATGCGCTGAGTCATCGGGGGCGCTCCATGGTCCGGGAATACCGTCCCCATGAATCCATATAGTCATATAAACGGATGTCAAGGAGCCAAGCCGACACCACGCCCCAATAGGACCGAACGCCCCCTGACGACCGTTCACCGCACCACTCGTCGCAGTGAGCGACCGCTCGTCGCAGATCTCTGCGCGCTGTCTGTCCCCCGGCGCCGCCATGCGTTCGGATACGCCACACGGCAGCGCGCCGCGCGGGACAGCCGCACCGGCGGGAAAGGGCGTTCACGATGACCACGGCCACGGAGACGACCGACGAGCGAGCGCTGAGCGACCTTCAGCGCCGGCACGGGCCCGCCCTGCTGAACTTCCTGCTCGGCCTGACCTACGGCGACCGGCAGCGGGCCGAGGACCTGGTCCAGGAGACCCTGGTGCGGGCCTGGCTCCACCCCGAGGCGTTCGACGGGCCGTTCGAGTCGATGCGGCCCTGGCTGTTCACCGTCGCCCGCCGGCTCGCGATCGACGCCCGCAGATCGCGGCTGGCCCGCCCGCCGGAGGTCGGTGACGCGGGCCTCGCCGCCACGCCCGACCCCGAGGACCGTACGGAGAGCGCCGTCGCGGCGCTGGACGTGCGGCGGGCGGTGCGCACCCTGAGCGCCGAGCACCGCGCGGTGCTCGTCCAGCTCTACTTCCGGGGGCTGAGCGTGAACGAGGCGGCGGCGGTGCTGGGCATTCCGCCGGGCACGGTCAAGTCCCGTTCCTACTACGCCCTGCGGGCACTGGGCCGCGCGCTGCCCGGCTACCGGAGGTCGTCCTCGTCCAGGAACGCGAGCAGTGACGGCGTGTCGGCCACCTCCAGATAGGCCGCGCCGCACGGGTCGCACCCCGCCAGATGGTCCGCGACCCGCCGGTCCTCCTCGGGGCCGAGCGCTTCGAGCACATAGGCGCCGAGCAGCGACCGCACATGTGGGCCGGATTCGTCCGCTCCATCGGCGGACCCGTCACCGTCGGCCACACCCGTCACAATCCGCTCCCGTCAGCCGCCCGATCCTGCCCTTCTGGCCACGCGGAGGGGCTGCCGCCGGTTCAATGCTCCCTTAAGCAGGCTTCGGGGGAAGGAAGGAAGGCGGAAAATCGATGCGTCCGGAATGTACTGAAGGGGAAGGGGCGGGCGGTGGCGGGCTGCTGGTGCCCATGGCGTGGATGTACGCGGAGTACATCGCCGACGAGCTGCTGCGCACCGGCGATCTGATGCCACCGACGACCCTGGAGTACCGGGCCGGCCGGGACGCGCTGGCCCTGACCATCTTCCTCTCCGACGGCTCGGTGGGCGGCCCGCGCGTCGTGGCCAGGATGGAGGAGTGGCGCTCGCTCACGGCGTACGGGACGTGCTGGCGGGAGTGGGTCTGCGCGCGGCTCGACCGGCTGGAGGCGGTCGACTTCGAGTCGGGCTCGCAGAAGCGCGATCCCGATCTGGCGCTGGCGGGCACCGCCTGGCGGTGGCTGGAGGAGACGGAGCTGCTCGCGCCGGACCTCGACGCCATGGCGCCCTACGGCGCCGATCCGTTCACCGCTGGCGAGGAGGAGGGGCCGCAGGTGTGGACGCCGGCGTGGCAGCTCGGGCTGCCGCTGGGGCATCTGGCGATTCATCTGTTCTGAACCGGCGCGCGGCGTACGGCCGGTCCACGTGCTCGCGCGCGTGCCGGCGGGTGCGGGGTACGGGCCGCCCGGTGCGGGCCGGCCGCCGCGCGGGCCCGGTCAGCTGCCGTGCACGCCCGCGCGGTACTTGGGGATGCGGACCGTGATCCTCGTACCGGCGCCGACGCCCGTCTCGATGACCAGGCCGTACTCGTCCCCGTAGACCTGGCGCAGCCGTTCGTCCACGTTGAGCAGGCCGATCCCGGTGGACGCGCCGCCCTCGCCGCGCAGGATCCGGCGCAGCCGGTCCGGCTCCATGCCGACCCCGTCGTCCTCGATGACCACCTCGGCCTCGGCTCCGGCGTCGAGCGCGCTGATGGTGATCCGGCTGGTGGTGGCGGCCCCTTCGAGGCCGTGCTTGACGGCGTTCTCCACGAGCGGCTGGAGGCAGAGGAACGGCATCGCGACGGGCAGCACCTCGGGGGCGACCTGGAGCGTCACGGAGAGCCGCTCGCCGAAGCGGGCCCGCACCAGGGCCAGATACTGGTCGATGGAGTGCAACTCGTCGGCCAGGGTGGTGAAGTCGCCGTGGCTGCGGAACGAGTAGCGGGTGAAGTCCGCGAATTCCAGCAGGAGTTCCCGGGCGCGGTCCGGGTCGGTACGGACGAACGAGGCGATCGCGGCGAGCGAGTTGAAGATGAAGTGCGGCGAGATCTGGGCCCGCAGCGCCTTGATCTCGGCCTCGATCAGCCGGGTGCGGGAGCGGTCCAGCTCGGCCAGTTCCAGCTGTACGCAGACCCAGCGGGCGACCTCTCCGGCGGCTCTGACCAGGACGGCGGACTCGCGCGGCGCGTAGGCAACCAGCGTGCCGAGCACCCGGTTGTCGACGGTGAGCGGGACGGCGACGCCCCAGCGCAGGGAGCAGTCCAGGTCGCCGCAGCCGTCCGCGAAGGCCGTGCCGCGGCCGCTGTCGAGCACCCCCTCGACCCGTTCCATCACCCGCTCGCCGTGGTGCTCACCGCTGCCGTCCCAGGCGAGGACCCGCTCCCGGTCGGTGAGGCAGAGCGCGTCGGTGCCCAGCAGGGAGCGCAGCCGCCGGGCGGCCTTGCGCGCGCTCTCCTCGGTGAGTCCGGCTCGCAGCGGGGGTGCGGCGAGGGAGGCGGTGTGCAGCGTCTCGAAGGTGGCGTGCTCCACGGGGGTGCCGACATCGCTGGGGCGCGCGGGGCGGGCGGTGCGCCGGCCGAGCAGGAAGCCGCCCGCGAGGAGCAGCGCGGCGAGCACCGTCAGCACGGCGAGGGCGGACGGGCTCATGTCAGACCCTCCGGCAGGTGGAAGCGGGTCATGGCGGCGTTGGTGCCCGCCGGTATCCGGGTCCTGGTGGCCAGGGACACCAGGATCATGGCGAGGAAGCCGACCGGTACGGACCAGACGGCGGGCCAGGCGAGCAGGGCGTGCGGCCAGCCGGACCGTACGGTCCCGGTCACCGTGATCACCGTCGCGGCGAACGAGAGTCCGCCGCCGAGCAGCAGCCCGGCGATCGCGCCGGGCGGGGTGAGCCGGCGCCACCAGATGCCCAGGACCAGCAGCGGACAGAACGACGAGGCGGAGACCGCGAAGGCCATGCCCACGGAGTCGGCCACGGGCGCGTTGCTGACCAGCAGCGATCCGCACAGCGGGACGACGATGGCGAGCGGGGTGGCGAGCCTGAACTGCCGTACGCCGCGCGCGGGCAGTACGTCCTGGGTGAGGACGCCGGCGACGGCCATGGTCAGTCCGGAGGCGGTGGAGAGGAACGCGGCGAACGCGCCGCCCGCGACGAGGGCGCCGAGCAGATCCCCGCCGAGGCCGCCGATCGCCCGCTCCGGCAGCAGCAGCACGGCGGCGTCGGCGTCGGTGCCGTGCGGAAGCCCCGGTGCGTAGATGCGGCCGAGCGCTCCGTAGACGGGCGGCAGCAGGTAGAACACGCCGATCAGCGCCAGTACGGCCACGGTGGTGCGGCGGGCGGCCCGGCCGTTGGGGCTGGTGTAGAAGCGGACGACGACATGGGGCAGCCCCATCGTGCCGAGGAAGGTCGCCACGATCAGGCCGTAGGTGGCGTAGAGGGGATGGTCCGCGCGGACGGCGACGGCGGAGGCGAGGTCGAGGGCGGGGCGCGGCCGGTCGTCGCCCCGCCAGGCCAGCAGCAGGAAGATCGCGGGCACCAGCAGCGCGGTGAGCTTGAGCCAGTACTGGAACGCCTGGACGAAGGTGATGCTGCGCATCCCGCCCGCCGCGACCGCCGCCACGACGACCAGGGCGACGAGCACTCCGCCGAACCAGCCGGGCGCTCCGGTGAGGATCTTCAAGGTCAGTCCCGCGCCCTGGAGTTGGGGGACGAGGTAGAGCCAGCCCGCGCCGACCACGAACACGCTGACGAGTCGGCGCACCGCCCGCGATTCGAGCCGTCCCTCGGCGAAGTCCGGCAGGGTGTAGGCGCCGGACCTGCGCAGGGGCGCGGCGACGAAGACGAGCAGGACGAGGTATCCGGCGGTGTAGCCGACCGGGTACCAGAGCATGTCGGGGCCGTGCAGCAGCACCAGGCCCGCGATGCCGAGGAAGGAGGCGGCGGAGAGGTATTCGCCGCTGATCGCGGCGGCGTTGAGCGCGGGGCCGACCGTGCGGGAGGCGACGTAGAAGTCGGAGGTGGTACGGGATATCCGCAGCCCGAAGCCGCCGACGAGCACGGTGGCGAGCACGACGACGGCGACGGCCGTCACCGTGTAACTCTGGCTCACGGCGCGGGCCGCCCCTTCACCAGCCGGGCGAAGTCACGCTCGTTGCGCTCCGCGCGCCGTACGTACCACCAGCCGCCCAGAGTGAGCAGCGGATACGCGGCGAAGCCGAGCACCGCCCAGACGGCGGTCGCGTCGCGCAGGGCGGCGAAGGCGAGCGGCAGGGTGCCGCCGGTCAGCGCGAGCACCGTGAACACAGTGAGCCCGGCCCGTAGTTGACTGCGCATCAGGGAGCGGACATAGGCGTCGCCGAGGGCGGTCTGTTCCTCGATCTCGGCCTGGGCGCGGTAGCGCGGCAGCGGGCGTACGCGCCGGGGCTCACCGGTGACGACCTCGCGCCGGGGCGCGGACTCCCCCGTCATCGCTCCTGCCGCATCAGCAGGTCGCGCAGCGCGCGGGCGTGGCGGCGGCTGACGGCCAGCTCGGCGTCGCCGACGCGGACGCTCATCGCGCCCGCGTCCAGGCGCAGTTCGTCGATCCGGGCCAGCGCGACGAGATGGCGGCGGTGGATCCGGACGAAACCGCGCGAGCGCCAGCGCTCCTCCAGTGTGCTGAGCGGGATCCGTACGAGATGGCTGCCGGTGTCGGTGTGCAGCCGGGCGTAGTCGCCCCGGGCCTCGGCGTAGGCGATGTCGGCCACGGCGACGAACCGGATCACCCCGCCCAGCTCGACCGTGATCTGGTCGGCGGCCGGGGGCGGTTCGGGCGCCGGGGAGCGCTCGCCCACCAGTTCGGCGACCCGGCGTACGGCCTCGGCGAGGCGCTCCCTGCGGACGGGTTTGAGCACGTAGTCGACGGCCTTGAGATCGAAGGCCCGCACGGCGAAGCCCTCGTGCGCCGTGACGAAGACGATCAACGGCGGCTCGGCGAAGCCGGCCAGCAGCCGGGCGACATCGAGTCCGGTGAGCCCGGCCATGTGGATGTCGAGGAAGACCACATCGACGGCGTCGGGCCCCGCGGGACCCGAGTCGAGCGCGGCGCCGATCCGGCGCAGCGCCTCCGTGGCGCCGGTGGCTCCTTCGGCCGCACGGACGCGCGGGTCGGCCCTGAGCAGATAGAGCAGCTCCTCAAGGGCCGGTTCTTCGTCGTCCACAGCCAGTACGCGCAGCATGAGGCCGGAGTTTAGATCCTGCGGGGCCGCACGGGACCGGGCAGGACCCGTGGGATCGTCATGCGAACGCGCCACGGTTTGAGTGAATCCGTACTTCGCTGCGTAACAGACAATATGCGGACCTTGGACCTCCATCGTGATGTCGGCGCCTACGCCCTCGGGGTGCTGGACGCCTCGGACGCCTTCCGCTTCGAGGACCATCTGATGGTCTGCCCGCAGTGCACACTGCTGCTGGCGGACTTCGGCGGAGTGAAGGCACAACTCGACCGATATGCCCGGCAGACCCCCGCCGAGGTGGCACCGTACGCCGTCGCCGGCCCGGAGCTGCTGGCCGGGCTGCTCGACCGTACGGCCGCCGGCCGGCGCAAGAGCCGCAGGCGGCGCCTCGCGCTGGCGGCCGTGGCGGCGGTGCTCGTGGTGGGCGGGCCGCTCGCGGTGCTCGGCGCGGCGTCCGGGACGGACCCGGGCGGCCCCGCGACCGTACGGTGGACCGCCTCGGACCGGGCGACGGGGACCTCGGCCGTGGTGACGACGGCGGAGACGGTCTGGGGCACGGACGTCGGCCTGGAGCTGGTCCGCCCCGGCGTCTCCGAGGTCTGCGCGCTCATCGCGGTGGGCCTCGACGGGTCGCGGGAGACGGTGATGACCTGGGCGTCGCACGCGCAGGACGGCGAGCGGCTGGTCACCCGGGGCGGGGCGGCGCTGCGTCCCGGGGAGATCGCGCGCTTCGAGGTGCGCGCCTCGGACGGCCGTCTGCTGGTGACGATCGGCGGATGAGCGCCACGGTGCTCCGTCCGGCCGCTGCCCCGGTTCCGCATCGGTTCCGGTGGCGATCCCGGTGCCGGTCCCGGGCGGGCGCCTACTTGAGCAGCCGCGACATCCTGCGGTCGGCGAGCGGCCTGCCGCCCGTCTGGCAGGTGGGACAGTACTGGAGCGAGGAGTCGCTGAAGGACACCTCACGGATGGTGTCCCCGCAGACAGGACACGGCTCGCCGGTCCGGCCGTGCACCCGCAACCCGCTCTTCTTCTCCGCCTTGAGCCGTCCGGCCGCCACCCCGCGCGAGCGCTCGACCGCTTCGCCGAGGGTCGCGCGCATCGCCTCGTAGAGGGTGGTGATCTCGTCCTCGGAGAGGTTCTTCACCGGCTTGAAGGGCGACATCCGCGCCGCGTGCAGGATCTCGTCGCTGTAGGCGTTGCCGATGCCCGCGATCAGCCGCTGGTCCCGCAGGGCGCCCTTGATCCGGCGCCCCTCCCCGGCCAGCAGTGCGGCCAGCGCGGCCCGGTCGAAGGCGTCGGCGAGCGGATCGGGACCGAGCCGGGCGATGCCGGGGACGTCGGTCGGGTCGCGTACGAGATGGACCGCGAGGCGCTTGGTGGTGCCCGCCTCGGTCAGATCGAAGCCGTCGCCCCCGGCGAGCACCGTGCGCAGGGCCAGCGGCCCCTTGCCCGGCCGCGGCGGCTCGGCGGGGAAGGAGTCCTTCCAGCGCAGCCAGCCCGCGCGGGCGAGATGGACCGCGAGGTGCAGCCCGCCGGGCGCGGCGTCCCCCGCGACGATGTCGAGATACTTGCCGTGGCGCGCCACGGCCGTGACCGTGGCGCCCTCCAGCGCGGTCAGCGGCGGATCGTAGGTCTTCAGGGCATTGACCGTCAGCGGCAGGACACGGACGATTTCCTTGCCCACCAGGTGTTCGTCGAGGAACTCGCGCAGCGCTTCGACTTCGGGTACTTCCGGCATACGTCCAGCGTGCCGCAGGCGCCGCGCGAACGCCCGGTGGGCGGGGTGGGCACCGGCCCACCGCGTGATACGGCCCACAAGGAGCGGGCCCGAGGCGTCCGCCGGCCCCTCGGCCACGAATACACCGCGAGAGGTACTCCCCCGCGGAGACCACCGTTGGAAGGAAGGCCCCACGTGCCCGTACGCGACCGAGCCACCACCGTCCCGTCCGCCCTGGTCCTCGACAGGACGGCGGCACGGCCGCGCGCCGCCGTCCTGGTGCTGCACGGCGGTCGCGCGGACAGCATGGACCCGCCGGCCCGGCTGAACGCGGCGGCCGCCCGGATGCGGCCGTTCACCCGCGCGGTACTGCGGGCCACCGAGGGGTGCGACATCGTGGTGGGCCGGGTCCGCTACCGGCACCGGGGGTGGAACGGCAGCCGCGCCGACGCCGCCCGGGACGCGCTGCGGGCGCTGGACTCGCTGGAGGAACTGGTCTCCACGGTGCCGGTGGTGCTCGTGGGGCATTCGATGGGCGGCCGGGCCGCGCTGGCCGCCGCCGGCCACGATCTGGTGACGGGCGTCGTGGGGCTCGCCCCCTGGTGCCCGCCGCAGGAGCCGGTGGAGCAGCTGAGGGGCCGCCGGGTGGTGCTGCTGCACAGCGACCGGGACCGGATGACGGATCCGCGCGGCAGTGTCGCCATGGCCGCCCGGGCCAGGGACGCGGGCGCGGACGCCTGCGCCGTACTGCTCACCGGCGGCGATCACGCGATGCTGCGCCGGGCCCGTACCTGGCACGCGCTGGCGACCGGCTCGGTCACCGCGCTGCTCGGGATGAACCCGTTCCCCGACGCGGTGGGGCAGGCGTTCCTGAGCGCGGCCGGGGGCCGGACACGGCCGGTGCCCCGGGTGTAGGGGGCGGGGGCGCGGGCGTCGGGGTCACAGGCCGTAGACCCGCCGGGCGGTCCCCGAGAACACCGCGTCGCGCTCGTCCGCGCTCAGGCCGGCCGTCACCGTACGCGCCGCGTCGAGCACCGTCCCGTACGGGGCGGCCAGCCGGCACACCGGCCAGTCGGAGCCGAACATCAGCCGGCCGGGGCCGAACGCGTCGAGGGCGACGTCCCCGTACGGACGCAGGTCCCCGGCCGTCCACGACTCCCACGCGGCCTCGGTGACCAGCCCGGAGAGCTTGCAGACGGTGTTGGGCTCGGCGGCCAGCGCCCGGAAGTCCCCGGCCCAGGGCTCCAACGGCCCCGCCGCCACCGGCGGTTTGCCCAGATGGTCGAGGACGAAGGTCAGCCCGGGCAGCAGCCGCGCCGCCCGCACGGCGGCGGGCAGTTGGTGCGGCCGTACCAGCAGGTCGTACGCGAGCCCCGCGCCCGCGACGGCGCGCAGCCCGCGCAGCACCTCGGGGCGCAGCAGCCACTCCGGGTCGCTCTCGCCCTGGACCGGGTGGCGCACGCCGACGAGCCGGTGGCCGCCGGGGAGGGCGCGCAGGGCGGCGAGGGTGCCCGCCACGTCCGGCGCGGTGAGGTCGGTCCAGCCGACGACGCCCGCGATCAGCTCACCGCCGTCGGCCACGGCGAGCAGCTCGGGGGTCTCGCCGGGGTCGGGGACGGTCTGGACGAGTACGGTGGCGCCCACCCCGGCCGCCCGCGCCTCCGGTTCCAGGTCGGCGAGGGTGAAGTTCCGGCGGAGCGGGGCCATTTCGGGGCCCGTGATCCAGTCCTGGTCGCGTACGGAGAGATCCCACAGGTGGTGATGGGCGTCGAGGAGGCCGGCCGGCGGGGGCGGCGCGGTCATCGGACCGTCTCCCCGTCCAGCAGCCCTTCGGCGCGCAGCTCGGCCCACAGGTCGTCGGGGACGGTACGCTCCGCCAGCGCGACCGCGTCCCGTATCTCCGCCGCCGAGCGCGCGCCGACCAGGACACTGGCGACGGCCGGATGGCGCAGCGGGTAGCACAGGGCCGCCGCGCGCAGCGGGATGCCGTGGCGCCGGGTGACGGCGTCCATGCGCAGGGCCCGGTCGAGCAGGGCGGGCGGGGCCGCGGTGTAGTCGTAGGTCGCGCCGGGGCGCGGGTCGGCCAGCAGCCCGGAGTTGAAGACTCCGCCGACGACGACGCTCCTGCCGCGCGCGGTCGCCTCGGGGAGCAGCTCGGTGAGCGCCGACTGGTCGAGCAGGGTGAACCGTCCGGCGCACAGGACGACATCGGCGTCGGTGTCGCGCAGGAAGCGGGTGAGCATCGCTGTCTGGTTCATCCCGGCGCCGATCGCCCCGACGACGCCTTCGGCGCGCAGCCGCTCCAGGGCCGGATACGCCTGCCGGAAGGCCGCTTCCGCGTGGTCGTCGGGGTCGTGGAGATAGACGATGTCGATCCGGTCGAGGCCGGTGCGCTCCAGGCTCTCCTCGACGCTGCGCCGTACCCCGTCGGCGCTGAAGTCCCAGACCCGGCGGTGGGTGGCCGGTACGGCGAAGCCGTGGTCGAGGTCGTCAGCGACGGGTGCGGCGCCGGCCGCGACGGGTTCGAGGAGCCGGCCTGCCTTGGTGGAGACGGTGAACTCGTCCCGGGGCCGGTCGCGCAGCGCCTCGCCGAGCCGCCGCTCGGAGAGCCCGAGGCCGTAGTGGGGCGCGGTGTCGAAGTACCGGATACCGGCGTCCCAGGCGGCGTCGACGGCGGCCGCGGCCTGCTCGGGGGCGAGCGGGGCGTAGAGGTTGCCCGTCCCGGCCGCCCCGAAGGACAGTTCCGTCACCCCGACCGCGCTGTGTCCGAGCGTGGTGTGCCGCATCCGTGGCCTCCCGAGGTGTGTGTACCGGATCATGACGAATATTCATGCACCGGCCCGACCCGTCAACACCTCTGCGGGCACTGCCGCTCACGGGTGCGGGCCCGGCGGGCCGACATGTCGCTTTCAGCCGGTCACGTGCCCGGCCACCGCCATGTGCGACCGCGTCAGGTGCGGGTGATTGCCGTACGGGGATTCCCGTACGGGCTCATCTCGCCGGCCGGTCCGGGACGATGAACTCGCACCAGACGCATTTGCCGCTGCCCCGCGACTCCACGCCCCACCCGTCGGCCAGCTCCTCCACCAGCAGCAGCCCGCGCCCCGAGACGCCCGACGCCCCGGCGTCGCGCCGGTGCGGCAGGGCGCTGGAGCCGTCCTCGACCTCCACCCTGATCCGCCGCTCGGCCCTCGGCAGCACCCGTACGACCACGGTCGCCGCGCTCTCGGCGTGGGTCAGCGCGTTGGTGATCAGCTCGTCGGCGGCCAGCTCGATCCCGTCGGAGCGCTCCCCGGCGCCCCAGGCGCTCACCGCCGCCCTGATCATGTGGCGCACGGTGCTCAGCGCCTGCGGATCGGCCTTGGGGACATGCTGCTGGAGCCGGCCCGCGGAGCGCTCGGGACGCGCGCCGCCCCGGCGCAGCAGCAGTACGGCGACGTCGTCCTCGCCGCCCCGCGCGTCGACCACCTCGCAGAGCCGGTCGGCCAGCGCCTGGAGATCGCGCGGCCCGTCCGCCACCAGACCGGCCAGCAGCTGCATCCCGTCGTCGAGGTCGGCGCCCGGCTGCTCCACCAGGCCGTCGGTGTAGAGCAGCAGCGCCTGGCCGGGGTCCAGCTCGACGGTCTCCACCGGATAGTCGAGGACCCCGAAGGCCGCGGAGAGCCCCAGCGGCAGCCCGCCGGGCACCAGAACTCTGCGGCAGCTGCCGTCGGCGTCCCTGACCAGGGGGTCGACATGGCCGGCCCGGACCACCTGGACCAGTCCGGTGGTCAGGTCGGCCTCCGCGTAGACGCAGGTGGCGAAGCGGTCGGTGTCCAGTTCGTGCAGGAAGACCGAGGCGCGGGCCATCACGGTGGCCGGGGTGTGGCCCTCGGCGGCGTAGGCCCGCAGCACGATGCGGAGCTGTCCCATCACGGCGGCGGCGTGCGTGTCATGTCCCTGCACGTCCCCGATGACCGTACCGACCCGGCCGCCCGGCAGCGGGATGACGTCGTACCAGTCGCCGCCAATGTCCCGGCCGAGCCGGGCCGAGCGGTAGCGCACGGCGATCTCGGCGCCCTCGACGGCGGGGATACGGCGGGGCAGCATCGCCTGCTGGAGCCCCTCGGCCAGATCGTGTTCCTGCTCGAAGAGGACGGCGCGCTGGAGGCTCTGGGCGATGCTGCTGCCGAGGGCGACCAGCAGGTTGCGGTCCTCCGCCGTGAAGCCGCCCCTGTCCCGGTAGAGCAGCCCGAGCGCGCCGACGGGACGCGCCTGGGCGATCAGCGGGAGGTAGGCGGCCTTGTTGATGCCGAGTCCGCTGATGTGCGGCCACAACAGCGGGTAGGAGTCGGCGAACTCCTCGGCGGACTCGATGAAGCGGGGGCTGAGCGTGGTGACGACCTCGCTCATCGGGTACTCCTCGTCGGTCCTGGTCACCCGGGTCCCCGGCACGTACGAGCCCTCGGGGCCCTCCGCCACCAGATGGATGCGCCCGGCCTCCATCAGCCCCATGACCAGGCTGGTGGCGCCGAGGTGCGCCAGGCCGTGGGACGCCTTCAGCACGTCGATGACGTCCTGGACGGTCCTGGCGTGGGCGAGCGCGGCGGTGGTCCCCTCCACGACGCTCGTCCGCACCCGGCGTACGGCGTTCAGCTCCAGCCGGGCGGTGGAGTCGGCCAGCTCCTGGGTGGCGTCGCGGACGACGCCGATGACCCGGAAGGGCCGGCCGTCCCCGTCGCGGCGGATGGCGCCCTGGGTGTGGGCCCAGTAGAGCGTCCCGTCCCGGCGGCGGATCCGCAGATACGCGCCGTAGGTCGCGCTGCCGTCCCGGAACGCCCGCTCGACCACCAGGTCCAGCCGGTTGACCTCACCGCGCGGGATCAGGGCCGCCAGGCCGCGGACCCGGCCGTCGAACTCGTCGGCGCGCAGTCCGAGGACGTCGAGGGCGGGCGCGTCCAGATGCAGGAGTCCGCTGGCGATGTCCCAGTCGAAGGTGCCCATCCGGTTGAGGGAGAGGCTGGTGACCGGCTGGACGGGCCAGTCGTCGGGAAGCGACAGGGGACCCGTTGCCCGTTCAGCCATGGAGACACTCTGTCATCATTTGTCGGATTTTTCGAGCGGTCCGGGCGACCCGCGGAACATCCCCGGCACCGTGGAGTTCCGCTCAGCCCTGGAACGCGTCGGGGCCGACCAGGGCCTCGTCGGCCGCGGCGCCCGGCTGCTGCCCGTCGGGCAGCGGGCCGAACAGCTCGCCGTCGTTCGGTACGGAGCCGCCGTCGGCCGTTCCCGGGTCCGCCGGTTCGGCCTCCGGGGTCCGCTGCCGCTCCGCCGGCGCACGCCCAGGCGCCGAGGCGTCGGCGGAGGGTGCGGCGGACGCGGGGGCGGAGGGCTCGCCGGGGAGGAGCGCGTCCGGCGGCTTCACCACCTCGGGGTCGCTGAGGTCGGCGTCGGGCCCGTACGCCGGGAGGACCGCGGGCGCGATGTCCTCGCCGCCGTCGGTGCCGCTGCGCCGCTCCACCCAGGCGCCGTCGACGGGGTCGACGATGACCAGACCGCCGAGGTCCTCCTCGGAGCGGTGGATGACGATGACCCGTTCGGTCCGGTAGCCCGCCCAGCGCTCGCCCCGGTACTCCACCGAGCCCTTGAAGGCGACCGGCGGTCCCAGCGGGTTCCCGGAGGCGCAGCGGACCCTCGGCAGCCCCCGGCCGTCGACCATCACGGCGGTGCCCGACTGGAGCACGGCCTGGAAGGCGGTGGCGGCCCCCGCGCGGTGGCCGTGGTCCGTCACCCGGACATCGGCCCGCAGCACGACGGGGGTCAGCGCGTGCAGGAAGTCGCGGACGGACTCCTTGCCGATCCCGGCCGCCCGCGCGAAGGAGCGGGACTTCGCCGGGTCCTTGGACAGCAGCCGGACCTGCCGTGCCACATCGCAGCCGGTGGCGGAGGCGCCGCCGTAGAGCCCGGGGGTGGAGCCCGGCAGGGCGCGCGGTGCGGTCGGCGCCGATCCGGCTTGGCCCGCCTCCCGTCCGCTCTCCGGGGCCCCGCTGCCGGGAGCACTGCCCTGGAGGCCCCTGCTCGGCGTGGCCTTGTTCCGCGCGGCCCGGCCGCTCGGCGTGTCATCGCGCTGCGGCGCGGTGAACGGGTCGGGCCCGGCGGCGCCGGCCGGCTGGAGATACAGCTCCCTGGCATCCGACGCGTGCCCGCCGCCACCGCCGATCCCGCAGCCTGCCGTGACCAGCACTCCGGCGGACAGTGCGGCGAGCGCGGCGTACCGACGGCGGATGAGTGAGCGCACCTGGGTCTCCCGTTCTTCTTCCTCCAGGGATGTCGCTCCATATCTGCCGGACCCGCGGGGGGCCCGCAAGCCGGGCCGCCCGCGACACGCCCGGGGCCTGGACGCGGTCGGGCGGAGGGCCGTCGCCACGGGCGGAGGTGCGGTACGTCCGGCCGCACGCCGGAGTGCGGTGCGTCCGTGCTGGTCAGCCCGGCTCTGGCGCCCGGCGAACCGGTCGGCTGCGGGCCGGACGCGCGACTCGCGCGCCCGGCCGGGGCGCACCCGGCGGGCCGGGTGCGCCGAGTGGGCCGGGTGGGTCAGTCGACGCCGGGCAGGATGTGCGGCTCGGCGAGGTCGTCCTCGTAACCGGCCAGCCTGATCGGGGCGGACCGGGCCCACACTTCGAGGTTGCCGATCTTCTCGGCTCCCCCGCGCTTGCGTTCGACTGGCTCCGCCGGACGTTCCTCGTACTGCGTGAGTTCTGGTGTCACCGCGCACTCCTTTGTGTCGGGTAACTCTGGGACAGGTGGGTTCCGTCGCGGTGGCGCCGTTTTTCGGACGGGAACGGCCGTTGGTGGTGGGCCTGTCCCAGTGGTGCGGCCGTGAGGACGGTGGATCCCCTGCGTTGGCCGTGCACGCACCAGAGTAACCAGATGAGCGGCAGTGCGCTCTATAGGGCTCGCTTTCGGGTGATGTTCCGGCCAGTCGGCGTACTACCGGTTGGCGGACGGCGGAGTGACGGTCTACCAGTTGGCGGGCGCGTAGTCCTTGAGGAAGCAGCCGTAGAGGTCTTCGCCGCTCTCGCCGCGCACGATCGGGTCGTACACCCGGGCCGCGCCGTCGATCAGGTCGAGCGGGGCGTGGAAGCCCTCGTCGGCCAGCCGCATCTTGTCCGGATGCGGGCGCTCGTCGGTGATCCAGCCGGTGTCGACGGCCGTCATCAGGATCCGGTCCTTCTCGAACATCTCCTGCGCGCTGGTGCGCGTGAGCATGTTCAGCGCGGCCTTCGCCATATTGGTGTGCGGATGGCCCGCGCCCTTGTAGCCCCGGCTGAAGACGCCCTCCATCGCGGAGACGTTCACCACGTAGGCCCGCCCGGCCCCGGCGGCCATCGCCGGGCGCAGCCGGCTGATGAGGATGAACGGCGCGGTGGAGTTGCACAGCTGCACTTCGAGCAGCTCGACCGCGTCGACCTCGGAGACCGTCTGGACCCAGCTGTTGGAGTCGTGCAGGTCGGGTACGAGTCCGCCGGCGTCGATCGCGGTGCCCGCCTCGATCCTGGCGAGCGTGGCGGAGCCGCCGACCAGGGCGAGGCCGGTGACGTCGGAGGCGCTCAGCGCCTCGGCGCCGGCGGCGGGCAGCACGGCCTGGGCGCCGCTGCCGAAGGCGCCGATGACGTGGGAGGCGGGCAGTTCGCCGGCGGGCAGCGGGGCGGACTCGGCGGCGAGGAGTTCGCGGTAGGCGCCCGGGGAGCGGCGCACCGTCTGCGCGGCGTTGTTGATCAGGATGTCGAGCGGGCCCTCGGCCGCGACGGAGTCGGCGAGGGCGACGACCTGCGCGGGGTCCCGCAGGTCGATGCCGACGATCTTGAGCCGGTGGATCCAGTCGGCGCTGTCCTCCATCGCCTTGAAGCGGCGGATCGCGTCACCGGGGAAGCGGGTGGTGATGGTGGTGTGGGCGCCGTCGCGCAGCAGCCGCAGCGCGATGTACATGCCGATCTTGGCCCGGCCGCCGGTGAGCAGCGCGCGGCGTCCCGTCAGATCCGTACGGGCGTCCCGGCGGGCCCGGTTCTCGGCCGCGCAGGGCCGGCAGAGCTGGTGGTAGAACGCGTCGACCTCGGTGTAGCGGGACTTGCAGATGTAGCAGGAGCGCGGGCGCCGGAGGATGCCCGCGATCTCGCCCCCGGCCGAGGAGGACGGCAGCAGTCCCTGGGTCTCGTCGTCGATGCGCTCGGCGGAGCCGGTGGCAGTGGCCTCGGTGACGGCCTTGTCGTGGGCGGTCTTGGCGGCCCTGCGGTCCTGGCGGCGGCGCTGCTTGACGGTCCGGTAGATCCCGGCGGTGGCGCGCCGGACCGCGATCGCGTCGGGGTGGTCGACGTCCAGCTTGTCGAGTTCGTCGAGCACGGCCAGGCAGACGGCCATGCGCTCGGGGTCGATGCCGGGGCCGTACGCCGGGGTCTCGCCGTGCGCCTCGGTGGCGCCGTACGCGGGGCCGTCCTCTGTCACCGTCATCGCTGTTGCCGTTCCTCGATCACTCGTGGGTCACCCGTACGCCGGAGTCCCCGTTGGGGCTTTTGTTGGCTATTGCGGCGATCCCCGCAGGTCAGGAGCATACCGACGCGCCGGGGGTCAACAAAATCCCAACATCTTATCCGGTCGGCGGGGTCCGGAGCGCCGACGGACGGCCGGGAGGGCGGGCGGACGGCGCGGCAGGCGCTCGGACGGCCCGCCGCTCAGCCCGGTACCTGGACCGCGACGAACCGGGTCGTGCGGCGCAGCGCGAATCCGAGCTTCTCGTACAGCCTGACGGCGTTCGTGTTGTCGGCGGCGGCGTGCAGGAACGGGATCTCGCCGCGCTCCCTGATGCCGTCGGCGACCGCCAGGACGAGCCGGGCCGCGAGACCCTGGCCGCGGAATTCCGGGGCGGTGCAGACGGCGCTGATCTCGGTGTGGCCGTCCGGGCGCATCCGCTCCCCCGCCATCGCGGCGAGCACGCCGTCGCGCCGGATCCCCAGATACGTGCCCATCTCGATGGTGCGCGGCAGGAACGGTCCGGGCCGGGTGCGCTCCACCAGGTCGAGGATCTCGGGCACCTCGGCCGGGCCGAGCCGTACGGCCTCGGCGTCCGGCGCGGTGGCGAGTCCGGCGTCGACGAGCTGGACGCCCTCGGCGCGGAAGGTGACCTCCCAGCCGTCCGGCACGGCGCCCAGGTATCCGGCGAGCACGATGCCTCCGCCGGGGCCCGCGAGCGCGGCGGCGTCGGCCCAGTCCGCGGCGTCGGCGTCCTCGGGCAGCGCCAGCCACGGCGAGACGTCGGGCAGGTAGCGCAGCAGCCGGCCGCGCCGCTCGGCGAGGTGCGCGTGGGCTCCGGTGAGCGCGGAGTACGCGGGCCGGTCCAGCGGGTGGGGCGCGGCGTCGGCGGAGCCCGCGGGCCGGTCCCGCGGATGCTGTACGGACTGCCGGGTACCACTCATGCGCGCTGACCTCGATCGTCGACTCTTCCGGTGACAGAGGGGAAATGCGGATCTCCGGCGCTCTATTCCCGGCGTCCGGCCACCGGGACGGATTCCCCGCTCCCGCGTCCCGGGCCGCGCCCGTCCGGGCGCGCGGGTGGCCCCGGTCCGTTGCGGGGAGGCAGGGACCGGGGCCGTTCTCGCCGCTCGGTCAGGAGGTGGCGCACTCCATCGAGGACGGGTCCGAGGCGTCGCGGATCAGTGCGTCATGGGCCGCCTTGAGCCGTTTCACGTCGGGCTTCATCACCTTGCGGTCGTAGGTGAGCAGTCCGTTCAGCTCGCCCTCCACATCGGTGATCTGGGTGTAGACCGCGCCGTTGCCGCCCCGGCAGGCGAGGGTGCGCACCTTGTCCAGCTCGGCCAGATACGCGTCGGTGTACGCGGCCTGGTCGACGCCCACATAGGTGTGCTGCACCGGCCAGGCGTGGCCCGGCACGGCGAGGCCGAGACCGCCGTACTCACCGGCGACCAGCGCCCGTCTGCCGTCGGGGGCCGGCAGTTGCGCGCTCGGATAGCCGTGGGCGTCGGCGATGTCGCCGTTGCCCCCGTCCACCGCGCCGCAGCAGTTGACGCCGCTCATGTTGTTGATGAGCCGGGTCGGGTCCCACGCCTTGGCCTGGTCGGCGACCCGGGCCTGGTCGTACTGGCCCCAGCCCTCGTTGAAGGTGACCCACATGATCACCGAGGGGCTGCTGCTGTGCTGGTCGATCATCTTCTTCATCTCGCGCTCGTACTGGGCGCGGGACTCCGTGTTCGGGGTGATCGTGTTCATCGCGGGCATGTCCTGCCACACGAGGAGCCCGAGCCGGTCCGCCCAGTAGAACCACCGGTCGGGTTCGACCTTGATGTGCTTGCGCACGGAGTTGTAGCCGAGCCTCTTGTGCTCCTTGAGGTCGAAGGCGAGCGCCTCGTCGGTCGGCGCTGTGTGCAGTCCGTCCGGCCAGAAGCCCTGGTCGAGGGTGGCCATCAGGAAGGTGGGCTTGCCGTTGAGGAGGGTGCGCGGGGTGCCGTCCACCTTCTCGACCGCGATGGAGCGCATCCCGAAGTAGCTGCCGACGGTGTCCGCCCCGGCCTTCACCTCCAGCCGGTACAGATGCGGATCGTCGGGCGACCAGAGACGGGGGTCGCGGACGGGCACGCTCAGCGCCGTACCGCTGCGGCCGGAGACCGTGGCGACCTTGCGCTTGCCGTTGTAGGCGGTGGCCGTCACCGGTATCCCGTCGCTCAGGCCGCGCACCTCGACGGCGAGCTTCTGGCCCGGCACGTCGGGGGTGAGCTTGAGGGAGCCGATGTGGTCGGCCGCGACGGGCTCCATCCAGACGGTCTGCCAGATCCCGGAGGAGGGGGTGTACCAGATGCCGCTCGGGTCGAGGCGCTGCTTGCCGATGGGCGGATTCTCGCCGTCCTTGGCGTCGGTCGGGTCGTAGACGCCGACGATCAGCTCCTGGGTGCGGCCGGGCTTCAGCGCGTCGGTGACATCGGCGCTGAACCGGTCGTAGCCGCCCTTGTGCTCGATGACCTTCCTGCCGTTGACGTAGACCTCGGCCTGCCAGTCGACGGCGTCGAAGTTGAGGTTGAGCCGCTTGCCCTTGCCGACCTGCCAGTTGGCCGGGACGGTGAAGGTACGGCGGTACCACATCCGGTCCTCGTGCCGCTCGACGCCGGAGAGCTGGGACTCCACGGGGTACGGGACGAGGATCTTCTCGCCCAGCGTCCTGCCGAACGGCGGGCTCTCGCCCTTCTTCGCCGCGGCGAACTGCCACTGCCCGTTGAGGTTCTGCCAGGCGTCTCGGGTGAGCTGCGGGCGCGGGTACTCGGGGTGGGCGTTCTTCGGGCCGACGTCCTTGGCCCAGGGGGTGGTCAGCTCGTACTCCGAGTGGTTGGGCCCGCTGCTCCAGAACGCCTCGACCCGCTTGCCCTGCTGGGAGACGAGACCGCCCGTGCCGTCGTAGCGCACATCGGCGGTGCCGCCCTTGCCGACGACGGGTTCCTTGAGTGTGACCAGCAGCCGCCGGGCGTCCTTCGGGTCCCGCTTGACGGTGCCCAGCGGCCATTCGGCGCCGCCGATGACGGCCCGCAGTCCGGCGAGGGCCCCGGCGCGCGGCGCGGCGAGCTTCTGGGCGAAGTCGAGCCGCAGGGTGCGGCCGTCCGGCAGCACGGTGGCGGCGAGGGCGCCGTCGTACGCGTAGCCGTCCGGCAGCCGGAACGCCGACTGGGGCACCGGCTGCTTGCTGCCGCCGGGCTCGGTCCAGCGCAGCCGGAGGTTGGCGCCGCCGTAGTGCTGGAAGTACTCCACCTTGATGTCGTAGGCCCGGCCCGCGGTGAGATCGACGGGCTGGGCGGTCTGTTCCTTGTCCCAGTCGTCGACCCAGTGGTCGATGGTGAGCCGGCCGTCGACCCAGAGCCGGAATCCGTTGTCGCCGATCATCGAGAAGGTGTGCGCGCCGGTGGTGGCCGGCACGATCTTCCCGGTCCAGCGGGCGTTGACATCGGTCGTGCGGCCGGTGGTGGCGCTCAGCCGGGGTTCCAGATTGCCGAAGTCGATGGTCGGGTCGAAGGCGGTGGCCTTGAGTTCGTGGAAGTCGAAGGCTCCGGGGGCCGACTGGGTGTAGTACTCGCCCTTGAGGCCGTGGGCCTCGACCGGCGGGTCCGAGGCCGAGGCCGCGGGGGCGGCGGAGAGCCCGGCGACGCCCAGCACGGCGGCGAGCAAGAGGGCCAGTTTTCTTCGGATGCGCACAAATCCTCCTTGCGATGAGAGGGTGGCGGCTCGCTGCGTCAGTCTGTACAACGTTGGAAGGAACGGCAGTTGGCATGACAGCACGCCGTTCCGCTCGATGTCCAGGGTCATGACAAGGTGCGGTTCCGTGCGCCCTGGACCCGCTGTACACCATCGCGCACCATGGCCATGAGGGCGGGCCCGCGGGTCGGCCCCGGAGGGGAAGTGTCGGTGTCCGTCAGCCTCAAGGACGTCGCGGAACGCGCGGGCGTCTCGATCAAGACCGTTTCGAACGTGGTCAACAACTACCCGCACGTCACTCCCGCGATGCGCTCCCGGGTCCAGCGGGCCATCGACGAGCTGGGCTACCGGCCCAATCTGACGGCCCGTCATTTGCGGAAGGGTCGTACCGGCATCCTGGCGCTGGCCGTCCCCGAGCTGGGCAATCCGTACTTCGCCGAGCTGGCCGGCGCGGTCATCGACGCGGCGGCCGAGCACGACTACACCGTGCTGCTCGACCACACCGGGGGCCGCCGCGAGCAGGAGGTTCTCGTCAGCCAGGGGTTCCGGGCCCGGGTCATCGACGGGCTGATCCTGAGCCCCATCGAGCTGGAGCGCGAGGATCTGCTCGCCCGGGACCACGACGCCCCGCTGGTGCTGCTCGGCGAGCGCGAGTACGACCTGCCGTACGACCACATCGCGATCGACAACGTCGCGGCGGCCAGGACGGCGGTGCGGCATCTGCTCGGTCTCGGCAGGTCGCGGATCGTCTTCCTGGGGGCGCGCACGGACCGGGTCAACGAGCCCTCCCAGCTGCGCGTGCGCGGCTGGCGGGCGGAGCTGGCGGCGGCCGGGCTGCCCGCGCCCGACTCGCTGATCGCCGCGACGGGCGGCTGGGAGCACGCGGACGGCGCGGCGGCGATGGCGGCCGTGCTGGACTCGGGCGAGCGGCCGGACGCGGTCTTCGCGTACAACGACCTGATCGCGATCGGCGCGATGCGGGTGCTCTCGGAGCGGGGGCTGCGGGTGCCGGACGATGTCGCGGTGGTCGGGTTCGACGACATCTCCGAGGGCCGCTACGGCGCGGTGACCCTGACCACCATCTCGCCGGACAAGCACACCATCGCGCGGCTCGCCGTACGGTGCGTGGTGGAACGGCTGCGCGGTGAGCCGGGTCCGGCCGCCCCCGGCGGGCCCGCCGGACCGGGCGGTGCGCGCGAACTCCGGGCGGATTTCCGGCTGGTGGAGCGGGAGAGCACGATCGGCGGGCGATGACCCCGCGCGGAGGGCTGTTATGACGCGTGGGGTTTACAGGCTCCGTACAACGATGTAAAAACCCATCGAACGATCGCAGCAGGACCATGCCGACCAGCAGACCGTACGAGCCGGACCTCCGCGTGCTTTCGCGCGGGGCCGCGCCGAGATGGGGTTCCGCCATGAAGTCTTCCGCCGTCCGCCGTTCCACCACCACAGCTGTTCTCGCCGCGAGCCTGGTCGCCTCCCTCGCGCTCGCCGGATGCGCCAAGTCCGAGTCCGACGAGGCCGGCGACTCCGCCACCGCGACCGGGAGCGGCGGCGGTCAGGTCGTCGCCACTCCCGGCGCGGGCAAGACCGCCACCTGCACCGTCGACCAGTTCGGCGGCACGAAGTCCGACCTCGCCGACGCCACCGTGGGCTTCTCCCAGTCCGAGAAGGAGGCCAACCCCTTCCGGATCGCCGAGACCGCCTCGATCAAGGCGGAGGCGAAGCGCCGGGGCGTCAAACTCCTCACGGCCAACGCCCAGTCGCAGTTCTCCAAGCAGATCAGCGATGTCCAGGACCTGATCGCCAAGGGCGCGGACCTGCTGGTGATCGCGCCGCTCAACTCGGACGGCTGGGGTCCGGTGCTGCGCGCGGCGGCGGCGAAGAAGATCCCGATCGTGACCATCGACCGGAAGATCAACGCGACCGCCTGCAAGGACTATGTGAGCTTCATCGGCTCGGATTTCATCGAGCAGGGCAGCCGCGCGGCGGATCAGATGATCGAGGCGACCGGCGGGAAGGGCAAGGTCGCCATCCTGCTCGGCGCGGCCGGGAACAATGTCACCACCGAGCGGACCAAGGGGTTCAAGGACCGGATCAAGGAGAAGGCCCCCGACCTCGACGTGGTGTTCGAGCAGACGGGCGAGTTCGCCCGGGAGAAGGGCCAGCAGGTCACCGAGCAGCTCATCCAGTCCAACCCGGACATCACCGGGATCTACGCCGAGAACGACGAGATGGGACTCGGCGCCGTCAACGCCCTCAAGAGCGCGGGCAAGAAGCCCGGCGCCGTCAAGATCGTGACGGTCGACGGCACCCGCAACGCGGTGCGCTCCATCGTGGACGGCTGGATCTCCGGGGTCATCGAGTCCAACCCGCGGTTCGGCCCCCTCGCCTTCGAGACGCTCGACACCTTCACCAAGGGCGACAAGGTCGACCAGGACATCGTCATCCAGGACAGCGCCTACACCGGCGAGAACGCCAAGGCCGATCTGGACAAGGCTTTCTGACGTGACGTCAGTGACATCCGACCTGCTGTCGGTGCGCGGACTGACCAAATCCTTCCCCGGCGCGCGGGCGCTCGACGGCGTGGACTTCGCCGTCGGGCCCGGCGAGGTCCACGCGCTGATCGGCGAGAACGGGGCGGGCAAGTCCACCCTCATCAAGCTGCTCACCGGGGTGTACCGGCCGGACCGGGGCGAGATCACCTTCCGGGGCGGGCCGGTACGGTTCGCCACCCCGCTGGAGGCGCAGCACGCCGGGATCTCCACCATCTACCAGGAGGTCAATCTCGTCCCGCTGATGTCCGTGGCCCGCAACCTCTTCCTGGGGCGCGAGCCGCGCGGCAGGCTCGGCCTGATCGACTTCGGCCGGATGCACCGCGAGGCCGCCGAGGCGCTGGGCGGGCTCGGCCTGCGGGTGGACGTACGGCGGCCGTTGCGCTCGCTCGGGGTCGGTGCCCAGCAGATGGTGGCGCTCGCGCGGGCCGTCTCGGTCGACGCGCGGGTGGTCATCATGGACGAGCCCACCTCCTCGCTCGAACCGCGCGAGGTCAGCACCCTGTTCGGTGTGATCCGGATGCTCAAGGAGCGCGGGATCGCGGTGGTCTATGTCAGCCACCGGCTCGACGAGCTGTACGAGGTCTGCGACACCGTCACCGTGCTGCGGGACGGCAAGCGGGTCCACACCGGCCCGATCGCGGATCTCGACCGGCTGCGGCTGGTCTCCCTGATGCTGGGGCGCGAGATGAGCGAGGTGCGCGGCGAAGGGCTCACGAAATTCACCGGCGCGCACGACACCGGCGGCGAACCCGTGCTCGAAGCAACAGATCTGACGGTCAGTCATCAACTGCGTGCGGTTTCGGTCCGGGTCCGTCCCGGCGAGGTGGTGGGCCTGGGCGGGCTGCTCGGCTCGGGCCGCAGCGAGACCGCGCGGGCCATCGCCGGGGCGCTGCCCACCGACTCGGGCCGGGTACTGGTGGCGGGGGCGCCGGTACGCGGCGGCTCCACGCCCGCGGCGATCAGGGCGGGTATCAGCCTGCTGCCCGAGGACCGCAAGGCCGAGGGCATCGTGCCCGGTCTGTCCGTGCGCGAGAACATCGCCCTGGCCGCGCTCCCCGGACTCTCCCGCTTCGGACTGGTGGACGACGCCCGGATCGACCGGCTGGTGGACACCTTCATGAAGCGGCTGCGGATCAAGGCGTCCGGCCCGCACCAGAAGGTCGGCGAGCTGTCCGGGGGCAACCAGCAGAAGGTGCTGCTCGCCCGCTGGCTCGCCATGCGGCCGAAGGTACTGCTCCTGGACGAGCCCACCCGGGGCATCGACGTCGGCGCCAAGGCCGAGGTTCAGGGGCTGATCGACGAACTCGCCGACGAGGGGCTCGCGGTGGTGCTGATCTCGTCCGACATGGAGGAGCTGATCGAGGGCTCCGACCGGGTCGTGGTCCTCAAGGACGGAGCGGTGGTGGCGGAGTTGAGCGGTGCCGAGGTCACCGAGGAGCGGCTGCTGCACGCGATCGCGGCGGAGCGCGCACCCGGAGCGGAGGGGGACGGGGATGAGTGAGCTGACGGCGCCCCGGCGCGTCCCCCTGGACCGCGCCCGGGTGCTGACGTTCCTTCAGGAGTACGGCGTGTACGCGGGCGTGGCCGTGCTGCTGCTCGCCAACGTCGCGTTCACCCCGCACTTCCTGTCCGCCGAGAACTTCCGTACCCAGGCCGTGCAGGTCGCGCCGGTGCTGATCGTGGCGCTCGGGATGGCGCTGGCCATCGGCAGCGAGGGCGTCGATCTGTCCGTCGGCTCGGTGATGGCGCTCTCCACGTCCCTGCTCTCGCTCTATCTCGGCTACGGGCCGTGGATCGCGCTGATCGTGGCCGTGCTCGGCGGGGCGGTGATCGGTCTCGCCAACGGCTCGCTGATCGCCTTCATCGGGGTGCAGCCCATCGTGGCGACCCTCGCGCTGATGGTCGCGGGGCGCGGCATCGCGCTGGTGCTGCTGCCGCAGCTGAAGGACGTACGGGACCCGGGCCTGGCCGCGCTCGGCTCCGGCGATCTGTTCGGTGTCCCGTATCTGGTACTGATCGCGGCCGCGCTGGCGCTGGCGGTCGGTTTCACCGTACGGCGCACCACCTTCGGCCGGCAGCTCCTGGCGATCGGGGACAGCCGGCCGGCCGCGCGGCTGGCGGGTCTGCCGGTGCGCCGGGTGCTGATCCTCGTCTACGTCTGCTCGGGCGTGCTCGCGGCGATCGCGGGCGTGCTGGCCACCGCCCGGCTCCAGGCGAGCGACCCGACCTCGCTGGGCACCCTGATGGAGCTGTCGGCGATCACCGCGGTGGTGGTCGGCGGCACGCCCCTGACCGGCGGCCGGATCCGGATCGGCGGCACCGTGGCGGGCGCCGTACTGATCCAGTTGCTGACCGCCACACTCATCAAGCACGATCTGCCGCCGTCCTGGACGCAGATCGCCCAGGCCGTGGTGATCGTGCTCGCGGTGTACGCGGCGCGGGAACGGGGGAAGCGGTGACCGCTGTGCGGACCACGACGACCGAGAGCGCGCCCGCGCCGGCGCGCGCGGAGCCGCTCGGCGCGAGCCGGGGCGAACGGTTCAGCGCGCTCGCCCAACAACACGGCGCGCTCGTCACGCTCGTGCTGGTGGCGCTCGCCGCCTCCATCGGCTTCGACACCTTTCTGACCGGCGACAACCTGGAGAACATGGCGGTCTCCTCGGCCTTCCTCGCCGTGGTCGCCCTCGGCATGACCTTCGTGATCATCACCGGCGGCATCGACCTCTCCGTGGGGTCGCTGTTCGCGCTCGGCGGGGTGCTCGCGGCCTGGGGATCGCAGTACGGAACCGTGGTCGCGCTGCTGCTCCCGCTCGCGGTCTGCGGACTGATCGGCATGGTCAACGGCCTGCTGATCGCGCGGGCCCGGCTCGCGCCGTTCATCGTGACCCTCGCCGCGATGCTGCTGGCGCGGGGGGTGCTGCTGTCGGTCACCGACGAGGGCTCGACGACCTATCTGGTCGACGACACCTCGTTCTTCGCGCGGCTGGGCCAGGACACCCTGCTCGGCATCGGCGTGCCGGTGTGGATCACGGTGGCCCTCTTCGTGCTGGGCGCGCTGGCGCTGCGCCGCAGCCGCTTCGGGCAGTACGTGTACGCGGTCGGCGGCAACGAGGACGCCGCGGCCCTCATGGGCGCCCCGGTGGCCCGTACGAAGATCGCCGTCTACACGCTCTCCGGGCTCTGCGCGGGGCTCGCCGGAGCGCTCAACGCGGCCTGGCTGGTCTCCGGGGTGACCATTCTCGGCACCGGTATGGAGCTGGAGGCGATCTCCGCCGTGGTCATCGGCGGCACCCTGCTGACCGGCGGCTTCGGGTTCATCAGCGGGTCGCTGGTGGGGGTGCTGCTGCTGAAGGTCATCCAGAACGTCATCAACCAGATCGGTTCGCTGGACTCCGCGTACCAGCAGGTCGTCAGCGGCGCGTTCCTCGCGGTGGTGGTGATCGCGCAGACCTGGCTGGGGCGGCGGCGCCGGATGCTCTGACCACGGGCCGGGACGCCCGGGCAGGCGTCTCGGCCCGGCTCGCCGTTACCGACGTTGACCTGGGTCGATACCGTCTGCGGGTGGACATCGGCGGTGCGCCCTACAACTGGAGCAGTACACCGGATTGCCAACTACAGGACGACGACGAAACTCCCCGTCCGGGAGATCGTGGACGGCATGAGTGCTCTGGCCCTGTCCGTCCTGCTGTCCCTGGTCTCCGCGATCGTCTACGCGTCCGGGGCCATTCTCCAGGAACGGGTCGCGACAGCCACTCCCGACCGGCCCTACGCACCCCTGCACCACGGGGTGTGGTGGGCCGCCGTGGCCCTGAACGGGCTGGGGGCGGTGCTCCATGTCGCGGCGCTGGCGTTCGGGCCGCTCAGTCTGGTGCAGCCGCTCGGCGCGCTCACCATCGTCTTCGCGCTGCCCCTGGCGGCGCTGTTCGTGGGCAGGGGTGCCGGGCGCACCGCGTGGCGCGGCGCGATCATGACGACGGCGGGGCTGGCGGGGCTGCTCGCGCTGACGGGCTCCACCGACGCCCACTCGCTGGACGGCCTGGAGCGGGTGATTCTGACGGCGGCCACTTTCGCCGGGGTGGGGCTGCTCTTCCTGACCGCGCAGCTCGTGCACCGGCCCGCCGTGCGGAGTCTGCTGCTGGCCGGGTCCGCCGGGGTGGCGTTCGGTATCGGCTCGGTCTTCACCAAGACCGTCGCCGTGGACTGGACTTCGCGCGGGGCGACCGTACAGGTACCCAGCATGCTGGTCATCGCCGCCCTCGCGGCGCTCGGGCTGCTGCTCTCGCAGGCGTCCTACCGGGGCGCGGGGCTGGCCGCGCCCCTGGCGGCGGTCACCGTCGTCAACCCGGTGGTCGCCGCGGCGGTGGGCATCACCCTCTTCGGCGAGGGGTTCCGGTACGGGCTGCTCGGCACGCTGCTGGCGCTCGGCGCGGGCGTCCTGACGGCGGGCGGGCTGATCCTGCTCACCTCCGGGCCCCGGCCGGAGCGCGCCGGGTACTCAGAGGCGCACTCCGCCGGCCCGCAGGTAGGCGAGGGGGTCGATGTCGGATCCGTAACCGGGCCCCGTACGCATCTCGAAGTGGAGATGCGGTCCCGTGCTGTTGCCGGTGGTTCCTGACCGCGCGATCCGCTGGCCGCCGCCGACCGTCTGGCCCTCGCGCACGT
The DNA here is from genome assembly GCF_036231945.1 of Streptomyces sp. NBC_01429. NCBI lineage: Bacteria > Bacillati > Actinomycetota > Actinomycetes > Kitasatosporales > Streptomycetaceae > Streptomyces > Streptomyces sp. NBC_01429. Next base: position 824,522 of record NZ_CP109599.1, read on the forward strand.
TGAGGGCGGAGAGGTGCGCGTACTGGCTGTACTTGCCGTCCGCGTGCCGGATGACGACCTGGTAGCCGTACGCCCCCGCCCAGCCCGCCGAGACGACCGTGCCGGGGCCGACTGCCTTGACGGAGGTGCCGGTGGGCACGGGGAAGTCGACACCGGTGTGGTAGCCGCTGGCCCAGGAGCCGGCCTGGCGGTACTGGGTGCCGGTGGAGGCGGCGACCGGGGCGGTGAGCGTACTGGTCTTCTTCGCGCCGGACTTGGTACCGGTCTCGGTGCGGGCCGGTGCCTTGGCCTGCTGCTTGTGCTCGGTCTTCGCCTCGGTCCTGGGCTTCTCGGCCTGCTTCGACTTCGCGGTCGCCTCGGGCTTCGCCGTCTGCTTCGGCTTCTCGGCCGTCTTCGGCTTCGCGGACTGCTTCTGCGGGGCTGGGGCGCTGCCCTTCACCGGGGTCTGGACCCGCAGGACGAGCTTCTGGCCGGGGAAGATCAGGTCGGGATCGGATCCGATGAGCCGGCGGTTCTCCTCGTACAGCCGCTGCCAGCCGCCCTTGACGGACTCCTCGACGGCGATCCCGGAGAGCGAGTCGCCGCGCGCCACGGTGTAACCCTCGCGCTTGGTCGGTACGGAGGTGGGCGACGCGGCCTTCCGCGTGCTCGTCCCGGTTTTCGCGGGGCTCGCGTCCGGCTCGCTCTTGACCTCGATCGGCCCGCTGCGCGCCCGGGTCTCGGCGCTGGGCGTGTTCCCGGTGGAACGGTCGCTCCCGGTCGTGATGTCGGGCGCCTCGCCGCCACGGGTCAGTCCGGCCCGGACCGAGCAGACGGGCCAGGCTCCGGCGCCCTGCCCCTTGAGGACCTTCTCCGCGATCGCGATCTGCTGGTCCTTGGTGGCGAGATCGGCGCGCGCGGCGAACCGTGCGCCGCCGTACGCCTCCCAGGTGGACTGGGTGAACTGGAGACCGCCGAAATAGCCGTTGGCGGTATTGATCTGCCAGTTGCTGGTCGACTCGCAGGCAGCGACCTTCTCCCAGGTGTCCACCGAAGCGCCGTGCGCCGCGCCCGCCGCGATGAGCGGCAGCGCCATTCCCGCGCCGCCCGCCGTGACGGTCAGCGACGCGCGGTTGATTCGGCTCGGCTGGTATCGGCGGTGCCGACCGGTTGCGGCCATGGCTTGGTTCCCCCACTGGCTGTAGGACTCGTCGCGAGCGGCCAACGTAAGGGCTGAGTAAGGACCGTGACAAGACCTCACCCCTTCACCCGCCGCACGCGGGCCGTCGGCCGTCCCTCAGCGTCCCACTCCGGGGCCCGATGTGTCCGCGGGAGCCGGAAATTGCCGCCATTGACACGGGGACGCCGTCCGGCAACCCTTTTGACGCCGGGGAGAGCGCTCTCCCACATACGTTCGCACGACGTACGCGGAGGGAGCAGCCATGGGGGCGGAGCTGACCGGGGCCGAGATCGGCCGTCTGCTGGAGAAGCTGGACATCCGGCAGAAGGTGCGGCTGCTCACCGGCGCGGACACCTGGCGCACCTACGCGGAACCGGCCGCCGGACTGCGCGCCCTCACCTTCTCCGACGGGCCCGCCGGGGTGCGCGGGACGGCCTGGGACGAACGCGACACCGCGCTCGTGCTGCCCTCCCCCACGGCGCTCGCGGCGTCCTGGGACGAGGAACTGGTCCACGAGGCGGGCGGGTTGCTCGCCGCCGAGGCCCGGCGCAAGGGCGTCGACGTGCTGCTCGCGCCGACCCTCAATCTGCACCGGTCGCCGCTGGGCGGCCGCCACTTCGAATGCTTCTCCGAGGACCCGCTGCTGACCGGGCGTACGGGCGCGGCCCTGATCCGGGGCATCCAGGCGGGCGGGGTCGCGGCGACCGCGAAGCACTTCGTCGCCAATGACGCGGAGACCGACCGGCTGACGGTCGACGTGCGGGTGGACGAGCGGACGCTGCGCGAGGTCTATCTCGCCCCCTTCGAGGCGGCGGTCGGGGCGGGGGTACGGGTGGTGATGTCCGCGTACAACCGCGTCAACGGCCGCACCATGAGCGCGGGGCCGCTGCTGGAGCGGCCGTTGAAGGACGAGTGGGGCTTCGAGGGTCCGGTCGTCTCCGACTGGGGCGCGGTCCGCTCGCTGCTCGACACCGCGCGGTCCGGGCAGGATCTGGCGATGCCGGGCCCGGCGAGCCCCTGGGCGGACGGACTGTGCGCCGCCGTGGAGGCGGGCGCCGTGCCGGTGGAGGTGATCGACGAGAAGGTACGGCGGCTGCTGCGGCTGGCCGCGTGGGCGGGCGCGTGGGAAGATCCGCCCGAGGTGGCGATCGGCGGAACGTCATGGGCTGCCGCGGCCAAGGGAACTGACGGACCATCAGGAAGCGACGCGCGGCAGCGGGAGCGCGGACTGCTGCGCCGGGCCGTCGCCGCCGGGACGGTCCTGCTGCGCAACGAGGGCTCCCTGCTGCCGCTCGACCCGGCCCGGCTGCGCTCGGTCGCGGTGATCGGCCCGCACGCGACGGACGTACGGATCCAGGGCGGCGGCAGCGCCGAGGTGTTCCCCGCCTCCCTGGTCACGCCGCTGGAGGGCATCACGGCCGCACTGGCCGGGACCGCGCGGGTGGTGCACGCCCCCGGGCTGCCGTCGAGCACCCTGCCCCGGCCGCTGGACCGGGCGGACACCCGCGATCCGCGCGGCGGCGAACCGGGCGTGCTGGTGCGGCTGCTGGACGCGGCCGGGGCCGAACTCCACGCCGAGCACCGGCTGTCGGGGCGGATCGTGGAGCCCGCCGAGGTGCCGGGGGCGCACACCGTGGAGATCCGGGCGCTGTTCCGGCCCGACCGGGACGGCACCTGGACGCTGGCGGTCGCCGGCTGGGGTCCGCTCTCCCTGTCGGTCGCGGGCCGGACCGTGCTGACCGGCACCTTCCCGGTGGACTCCGACGATCCGACCCGGGTCCATGTCGACCCGCCCTACCGCCGCGTCCGGGCGCCGCTGACCGGGGGCCGGGAGGTGGAGCTGGTCGTCAGGCGCGGGCTCGGCGCCGGTACGGGGGTCGCCACCGTGCTGGCCGCCGCCCCGCCGCCGGGCGACGCGGTGGCGGAGCACGAGCGGGCGGTCGCCGTGGCCCGGGACGCGGAGGTCGCTGTGGTGGTCGTGGGGGCGACCCGGGAGAGCGAGTCCGAGGGCCGCGACCGGGACACGCTCGCGCTGCCCGAGGGTCAGGACGCGCTGGTGCGGGCGGTCGCCGGGGCCAATCCGCGCACGGTGGTGGTGCTGAACACGGGCGGCCCCGTCACCCTCCCCTGGCGCCACGAGGCCCGCGCGCTGCTGCTCGCTTGGTTCCCCGGGCAGGAGGCCGGGGCCGGGCTGGCCGATGTGCTGTTCGGGCGCGCGGAGCCGGGCGGCCGGCTGCCCACGACCTGGGCGGCCGCCGAGGACGACGCCCCCGTCCTGCGCACCCGCCCGGAGGGCGGCGTACTCCCTTACGCCGAGGGCCCGTTCATCGGCTACCGGGCCTGGCTGCGCGCGGGCGCCGTCCCCGCGTACTGGTTCGGCCACGGCCTCGGGTACACGACCTGGGCGTACGAGTCGATGGAGGTGCCCGCCGAGGTGGGCGCGGGCGAGCCGTTCGAGGTGCGGGCCGTGCTGCGCAACACGGGCGCGCGCCGGGGGCGCGAGGTCGTCCAGCTCTATCTGGCCGGGCCCGAGCCGGACGGCGGGCCACCGGTGCCCCGGCTCGTCGGGCACACGGCGGTGACCTCGGACCCCGGCGAGCGGGCCGTCGCGGTGGTACGGGTGGACGGCCGGGCGGCGGCCCGCTGGTCGACGCGGGAGCACCGCTGGGTGACGGAGCCGGGCGAGGTGACCCTGCTCTGCGGGCGGTCGGCCGGTGACCTGCCGCTCCGCGCGGTGACGGCCCTGTCCCCGGCGGCGCGGGAAACGCCCCCGGAGAGCGCTCTCCATTAATGCTATAAAGGGGACCATGACGGAAGATCTGCGACCGGCGGGCGCACCCACCCTGGAGGATGTGGCGCGGGCCGCCGGTGTCTCCCGGGCCACGGTCTCGCGGGTCGTCAACGGGGTCCGCAATGTCGACCCGGTGATCCAGGAGTCGGTCCGGCGGGCGGTGGCCGCCACCGGGTACGCGCCCAACCGCGCGGCCCGTTCGCTGGTCACCCGCAGGACCGACGCCATAGCGCTGGTGGTCTCGGGCGCCGGGGACGACCCGGACCCGGCCCGCGAGGACCGGCCCGCGCCGGATCCGGCGCCCGGCAACGACGGCGACACGGACGGCGCCGGGGGCGAGGACGGCAGCGGCTCCTTCACCGCGCGGGTCTTCGCCGACCCGTTCTTCGGCCGGGTGGTCACCGGGGTCGTCAGCCATCTGCGGCCGCGCGGGATGTATCCGGTCCTGATGTTCGCCGAGACCTCGCGCGCCCGCGAGGAGGTCCTCGCGTATCTGCGTCAGGGCAGCGCCGACGGCGCGCTGGTGGTCTCGACGCACGCCGAGGATCCGCTGCCCGCCCTGATCACGGAGGCGGGACTGCCCGCCGTGCTCTACGCGCGCCCCGCCCGGCCCACCCGGATCAGCTACGTGGATCTCGCCCACCGCGACGGCGCGCGCCTGGCCGCCGAGCATCTGCTCGCGCGCGGCTGCCGCCGGGTCGCCACGATCACCGGACCGCTGGACGTGCCCGCCGGGCAGGAGCGGCTGGCGGGCTTCCGCGACACGATGGCGGACGGGGGGCATCCGTACATCCCCGTCGCCGAGGGCCGGTTCACCCAGGAGAGCGGCGAGGCGGCGATGGCGCGGCTGCTGGCCGAACACCCCGATCTGGACGCGGTGTTCGCGGCCAACGACCTGATGGCGGTGGGCGCCTGCCATGTGCTGCGGGAGCACGGGAGGCGGGTGCCCGAGGACGTCGCCGTGATCGGGTTCGACGACAGCAGCGCGGCCCTCTCCTGCCGCCCGCCGCTCACCACGGTGCGCCAGCCGGTGGAGGAGATGGCGGCGCGGATGGCGCGGCTGCTGCTGGAGCGGCTCGCCGGGTCCGACCGGGCCGTCACCTCGGTGATCTTCGAGCCGTCGCTGGTGGTACGCGGCTCGGCCTGACCGCTACCGGCCGCCACGACCCGGCCGCCACGACCCGACCGCCACTGCCTGGCGCCCCGTCACCTCAGGGGCTCTCCGCCGCCGTCGCCGGCGCGCGCTGCCAGCGCCGGGGCGCGCTCACCCCGCCGGGCTCCGGTTCGCCCGCGGGCCCGGCCGGCCGCGGCCTGCTGCCGCCGCGCTCCAGGAACCCGGCGAGCGGCAGCGTGGCCGCCCCCACCGTGACCGCGTCGGGTCCGAGCCGGCCCAGTTCGATCGTGGTACGGGCCAGGGCGGGCGCGAGGGCGTACGCCCGCGCGTGGCGGCGGATCTCCGGCAGCAGCCGAGGGCCGATCAGCAGCCCCGCCCAGCCGCCGAGGAGCACACGCTCCGGCAGGAAGAGATTGATCAGATCGCCCAGGGCCGCGCCCAGGCACTCGGCCGTGTCCGCCAGCAGGGAGACCGCGACCGGGTCGGGCTCGGGCCCCTCCGGTCCCGGGAAGGCCGCGGCGAGCAGGGCGGCGAGCGCCGTCTCGTCGTCCGCGTCGTCCGGGAGCGGTCCGCCCGCCTCGTGCCAGCGCTCGCGCATCGCCTCCGCGCCCGCGTACGCCTCCAGACAGCCGATGGAACCGCAGCGGCAGCGCCGGCCCCCCATCCGTACCGTGGTGTGGCCCCATTCGAGGGCGCTGCCCCGGCCGCTCTCCTCGATCAGGGCGCCGCCGTGCACGACGCTCGCGCCGATCCCCGAGCCGATGAGCGCGATGGCGGCGGTACCGGTCCCCCGGCCGCCGCCGAACCACATCTCGGCCTGCCCCAGGGTCTTGGCGCCGTTGTCGATGAACAGCGGCACCTCGGAGGGCACGTCGAGGGCCGAGCGCAGCAGCGCCTCGAAGGGGACCGCGTCCCAGCCGATGGTCGGCCCGTGGACCACGTCGCCGTCCGGGCCGCCGCGTTCGATGATCCCGGGGACCCCGATCCCGATACCGAGAAGCCGCTCCGGGTCGGCCTGCGCGTCGCGCAGCACATCGGCGACGCCGGTGCGCACGTGTTCCACGACGCGGTCGACGTCGTACCCGTGCTGGGCCAGCAGCCGGTCGGTGCGGGCGAGTTCGGTGAGGGTGAGGTCGAACAGCTCGACCCGCACCCGGGTCTCCCCGATGTCGATGCCGATCAGCAGCCCGCCGCCCGGGGCGACCCGCAGCAGGGTACGCGGACGGCCGCCGTCCGAGTCGACCACCCCGGCCTCCTCCAGGAGGCCCTCGGCGACGAGTTCGGCGACGACGTTGCTGATGGACCCGGAACTCAGCCCGGTGGCCGGGCCCAGCTCCTGGCGGCTCAGCGGACCGTCGAAATACAACCGTTGCACAATCCGTGCCCGGTTGCCCCGGCGCAGGTCACGCACTGTCCGTCTGTCACGCTCCGCCATGGTGCTCCTTCCCTCGACGCAACATACCCCGGTCGCAAGCCTTGACGCGACCTTCCCTCACCTCTTAAATCACGGCATAAATTAAGTCTTGGAGGCCGTTGGTCCGAGGTTGGTTCCTCTCGTGAACACGGCCATCCCCAAAGAGGGGCCACGCACATGCGCAGAGTCAGAGCCGCGGCAGCCGTCACCGTCCTCGGCGTCCTCGCCACCGTCACCGGATGCGGCGGCGGTTCGTCGTCCGGCGGCGGCAGCAACGAGGCGCCCAAGACCCTCACCTACTGGGCGTCCAACCAGGGCCCCAGCATCGAGGCCGACAAGAAGATACTCACCCCCGAACTCAAGAAGTTCGAGAAGGAGACGGGCATCGCGGTCAAGCTCGAAGTCGTCCCGTGGGCGGATCTGCTCAACCGGATCCTGGCCGCCACCACCTCGGGTCAGGGCCCCGACGTGCTGAACATCGGGAACACCTGGTCGGCCTCGCTCCAGGCGACCGGCGCGCTGCTGCCGTGGGACAAGAAGAACTTCGACGCGATCGGCGGCCGGGACAGGTTCGTCGACTCGGCGGTCGGCTCCACGGGCGCGGCGGACCAGGACCCCGCGGCCGTACCGCTGTACTCGCTGGCCTACGCGCTCTACTACAACAAGAAGATGTTCGCCGACGCGGGCATCAGCACGCCCCCGGCCACCTGGGACGAGTTGGTCGAGGACGGCAGGAAGCTCTCCGGGGACGGCACGTGGGCGCTGGGCGCCGAGGGCGCCAACCTCTCCAACAACATCCACCAGGTGTTCGTCCTCGCCAAGCAGCACGGCGCCGACTTCTTCGACGCGGCGGGCAAGCCGACCTTCACCTCGGACGGCGCGGTCGCCGCCGTGAAGCAGTACGTGGACTTCATGGCCAAGGACAAGATCATCGCGCCGGGCAACGCGGAGTACGCCCAGAACCAGTCCCTCCAGGACTTCTCCAAGGGCAGGACCGCGATGGTGCTGTGGCAGGCCGCCGCCTCCACCTTCGCCTCGCAGGGCATGAAGCCCGCGGACTGGGGCGTCGCCCCCGTACCGGTGCCGGCCGGTGCCCCGGGCGCGGACAAGAGCACCAACTCCATGGTCGCCGGGATCAACATGGCGGTCTTCAAGAACACCAAGAACATCGACGGCGCGAAGAAGTTCGTCAAGTTCATGACGAGCGACGCGGAACAGATTCTCCTCAACAAGACCTACGGCGCGATTCCGCCGGTGAAGGCGGCCCAGGAGGACGAGGCGTTCTCCGCGCCGGAGCTGAAGGTCCTGCGCGACACGCTCGCGACCAGCGCCGCGCCGCTGCCGCAGGTGGCGTCCGAGTCGCAGTTCGAGACGACGGTCGGCACGGCCGTCAAGGAGCTGTGGGCCGACGCCGCCGCCGGCCGGCCGGTCACCACCGAGTCGGTCAGGGCCCGCCTGACCAAGGCCCAGCAGCAGATGCAGAGTTGAGGCCCCGACCATGACCGCCACCGTGACGGCCGGCCCTACGGACCGGGCCGAGGGCGGGCAGGGACCGGACGGCGGGGACAAGCGCCGGAGGCTGCCGCGCGTCCCCGACCGTGTCCGCCGCGCCGGTCTGCCCTATCTGCTGCTCCTGCCGGCCGTGCTGCTCGAACTGCTCGTCCATCTGATCCCGATGATCATCGGGATCGTGATGAGCTTCCGTCAGCTCACCCAGTTCTACATCCGCAACTGGGGCGAGGCGCCGTGGACGGGCCTGGAGAACTACCGCGTCGCCGTCGACTTCGACGCTCCGATCGGCCAGGCCCTGCTCCACTCCTTCCTCGTCACCTGTGTGTTCAGCCTGTGCGCCGTCGGTCTGTGCTGGCTGTTCGGCGTGACCGCCGCGATCCTGCTCCAGGAGGGCTTCCGGGGCCGGGGCATCCTGCGGGCCGTCTTCCTCGTCCCGTACGCCCTGCCGGTGTACGCGGCCGTCATCACCTGGGCCTTCATGTTCCAGCGGGACAACGGGCTGGTCAACCACGTCCTGCACGACCAGCTCGGCCTGACCGGCCAGCCGTCCTTCTGGCTGATCGGCGACAACAGCTTCTACGCGCTGATCGTCGTCGCCGTCTGGAAGTCCTGGCCGTTCGCCTTCCTCATCGTGATGGCGGGCCTCCAGAACATCCCCCGCGAGCTGTACGAGGCCGCGTCGATCGACGGCGCGGGGATCTGGCAGCAGATCCGCCGGATCACCCTGCCGTCGCTGCGTCCGGTCAACCAGGTGCTGGTGCTCGTCCTGTTCCTCTGGACGTTCAACGACTTCAACACGCCCTACGTGCTGTTCGGCAAGTCGGCGCCGGAAGCGGCCGATCTGATCTCGATCCATATCTACCAGTCGTCGTTCGTCACCTGGAACTTCGGCTCGGGCTCCGCGATGTCCGTGCTCCTGCTGCTCTTCCTGCTGCTGGTCACAGCCGTCTATCTGCTGCTCACCACCCGTGGGAGGAAGGGCTCCGATGTCTAGCACCCCGCGCCGGGGCGGGCCGCGCTCCCCGCTCGCGCCGCCGGCGTCCTTCCTGTGGACCCGGCGCGTCGTCCTCACGTTCCTGACGGTCTTCGCGCTGCTGCCCGTCTACGTGATGATCAGCAGCTCGCTCAAGCCGCTCCAGGACGTCTCGGGGAAGTTCCAGTGGATCCCCACCGATCTCACGATCCGCCCCTACTTCGACATCTGGGACACCGTCCCGCTGGCCCGCTACTTCGTGAACTCGCTGATCGTGGCGGGGTCGGCGACGGTGCTCTCGGTGGTGATCGCGGTGTTCTCCGCGTACGCGGTCAGCCGCTACCGGTTCCGGGGCAAGCGGGTCTTCACCGTCACCGTGCTCTCCACCCAGATGTTCCCCGGCATCCTCTTCCTGCTGCCGCTCTTCCTGATCTTCGTGAACATCGGGAACACCACGGGAATCGCCCTGTACGGGTCGCGCGGCGGCCTGATCCTCACCTATCTGACGTTCTCGCTGCCCTTCTCCATCTGGATGCTGATCGGCTACTTCGACTCCATCCCGAGGGATCTGGACGAGGCCGCCATGGTGGACGGCTGCGGCGCGTTCGGCGCGCTCTTCCGGGTGGTGGTGCCGGCCGCGACCCCCGGCATCGTCGCGGTCTGCGTCTACGCGTTCATGACGGCCTGGGGCGAGGTGCTCTTCGCCTCCGTCATGACCAACGACGCCACCCGCACCCTGGCCGTCGGGCTCCAGGGCTACGCCACCCAGAACGACGTGTACTGGAACCAGGTCATGGCCGCCTCGCTGGTCGTCAGCGTGCCGGTGGTCGCCGGGTTCCTGCTCCTCCAGCGCTATCTCGTCGCCGGTCTGACCGCCGGCGCCGTCAAGTGACCCCCCGGCGCCCGGCCGACCCCCGGGTGCCCCCTGCGGAAAGGCAGTACGTGAACGACCTCAACGCCCTCCCGGCCGACTTCACCTGGGGCGTCGCCACCGCCGCGTACCAGATCGAGGGCGCGGTGGCCGAGGACGGCCGCACCCCCTCCATCTGGGACACCTTCTCCCACACGCCCGGCGCGGTCGACAACGGTGACACCGGCGACGTCGCCTGCGACCACTACCACCGGGTGCCCGAGGACATCGCGCTGATGCGGCGGCTCGGCGTCGGCGCCTACCGCTTCTCCCTCGCCTGGCCGAGGATCGTGCCGGGCGGCGACGGGCCGGTGAACAAGGCGGGGCTCGACTTCTACGACCGGCTGGTGGACGGGTTGCTGGAGGCGGGGATCACCCCGTTCGCGACCCTCTACCACTGGGACCTGCCGCAGGTCCTCCAGGACCGGGGCGGCTGGCCGGTCCGGGAGACCGCCGAGCACTTCGCCGCGTACGCCTCCGTCGTCGCCGGGCGCCTGGGCGACCGGGTGAAGGACTGGGCGACCCTCAACGAGCCGCTCTGCTCGTCGTGGATCGGCCATCTCGAAGGCCGGATGGCGCCGGGGCTGACCGATCTCACGGCCGCCGTGCGCGCCTCCTACCATCTGCACCTCGGACACGGCCTGGCCGTCCAGGCGATCCGCGCCGCCTCCGCCGACGCCCGGATCGGCATCGTCAACAACCTCAGCCCGATCGAGCCCGCCACCGACAGCGAGGCGGACCGCGCCGCCGCCGTGCGGGCCGACGGCCACACCAACCGCTGGTGGCTGGACCCGATCCACGGCCGCGGCTATCCGGCGGACATGCGGGAGCTGTACGGGGTGGAGCTGCCCGAGCGCCCCGGCGACCTGGAGACCATCGCGGCGCCGCTGGACTGGCTGGGGCTGAACTACTACTTCCGCCAGATCGTCCGGGACGATCCGACCGGCCCCGTACCGTACGCACGACAGGTCGAGGTGGCCGACGCCCGCACCACGCACATGGGGTGGGAGGTGCACGCGGACGGCCTGGAGCAGCTGCTCGGCCGGCTGACCGGGGAGTACGGCGCGCGGCGCCTCTACGTCACGGAGAACGGCGCGGCCTTCCCCGACACGGTACGGGCGGACGGCACGGTCGACGACCCGGAGCGGACCCGCTATCTGGAGGAGCATCTGGCGGCCTGCGCGCGGGCGGTGGAGAAGGGCGCGCCGCTGGCCGGGTACTTCGCCTGGTCGCTGATGGACAACTTCGAGTGGGCGTACGGCTACGACAAGCGGTTCGGTCTGGTGCATGTCGACTACGGGACGCAGCGCCGGACGGTCAAGGGCAGCGGCCACCGGTACGCGGAGATCATCCGGGCGGCCTCCGGGCGCGGCCGTCGCGCCGCGTGACACCGCCAGGCCCGGACTCCATACCGGCACCCGCTCGTGAAACGGCCGGAGCCACCGCCCTGTCGGTGAAGGGCGGTGGCTCCGGCCACTGCGGGGAGGTGGTTTCGGTGCGTGCTCCGGGCTCTCGTCGGGGCCCGGAGTCCGCGTCGGATCAGCGTTCTCCCGGCAGGGGAGGCGTCGGTTCGGTACCGGCCTTGGCGCAGACGGAGGCGGCGACTCTCGACGCGAAGCCGAGCATCTCCGCGATCTGTGCGCGCTCCAGCAGGGCCGGTCCGCCCGCGCGGTCGACCGGCGCGGTGCTCAGCCAGTGGAGCACCGCAGCCATGAAGGCGTCCCCGGCGCCGATGGTGTTGACCACCTCGACGGGCACGGCGGACACGGAGACCGGCTCGGCGGTGCCGGCGTACGCCGTACTGCCCTCGGCGCCCCGGGTGACCAGCACGAGCCGGCCGCCCGCCGCCAGCCGGCGGCCGCTCTCGTCGGGGTCGGTGTCCGGCCACAGCCGGGCCAGGTCCTCGTCACTGGCCTTGACGACCTGCGCCAGTTCGCACAGCTCGCGCAGTCTGCGCAGGCTCAGCACGGGGTCGATCGTCCGGTCCTCGCGGACGTTGGGGTCGACCACCAGCAGGGAGTGGCGCGCTCCGGCGCGCGCGGTGGCCGCGACCGCGTCGGCGGACGGGTCGACGGCGGCGGCGACCCCGCCCGCGTACACCACGGCGAACCGCTCCACCTCGGCGGAGTGGTCCGGCAGCCGGAAGGTCGCCGTGTCCGCGAGATGGAAGTGGTAGCTGGTGCCGTCCGGGCCCGGGTCGGCGACGGCGAGCGTCGTGGGCAGCTCCGAGCGGGCGCACAGGCCCAGTTCGGTGCCCGCGGACACCAGCCGCTGTTCGATCAGCCGCGCGAAGCCGTCGCCGCCGAGCGCGCCCGCGAACCAGCTGGGCGTACCGAGCCTGGCGAGCCCGGCCGCGACGTTGGCGGGCGCCCCGCCGGGTTCGGCCCGGAAGCCGGCCGGGTCGTCCGGCGTGGGGACGAGGTCGATGAGCGCCTCCCCCAGCACCAGGACGGCGCCCGGTCCGGCCTCGCGCGCCGGGGTCACGGCTCGACCACGATCTTGCGGCCCTGGCCCGCCTTGAACTTGTCGATGGCCTGCGGGTACTGCTCCAGCGGCAGCCGGTCGCTGATGAAGACCTTCGGGTCGAGCACGCCGGAGGCGAACAGCGCGGCGGCGCGCTCGTAGCTGTGCAGCACCGCCATGGAGCCGGTGATGGTGATCTCCTGGTTGTAGATGCGGTACGGCTCGATGACGGCGGTCGTCGCGTAGTCGGCGACCCCGAACTGGAGGAACGTACCGCCCTTGGCCACCCGGCCCAGACCGTCCTGGATGGCGCCCGCGTTGCCGGTCGCGTCGACCACCAGGTCCCAGCCGCCGGGCCGGTCGAACTCGTCGGCCGAGGCGGCCGAGCGCGAGCAGCCGAGCTTGCCGGCGGTCGCCAGCCGCTCCGCGTTGACGTCGAGCATGTCGACGGAGGCGGCGCCGGTGCGCTTGGCGAGTTCGAGCATCATGAGCCCCATGGTGCCGGATCCGTAGATCAGCACCTCGGCGCCGAGCGTCGACTTGAGCACGTCGTACCCGCGCACCGCGCAGGACAGCGGCTCGATCAGCGCCGCGTCCTTGACGTCGACGTGGTCGGGGAGCTTCACGCAGTTGGCGACGGGCGCGACGGCGTACTCGGCGGCGCCGCCCGGCTTGCTGACGCCGATCGCGTTCCACCGGTCGCACAGGTTGCCGCGCCCGGTGCGGCAGTAGCGGCATTCGTGACAGTAGAGCGACGGGTCCACGGCGACCTTGTCGCCCACCGCCAGCTCGGTCACGTCGGCGCCGATCTCCACGATCTCACCGGCGAACTCGTGACCGGGGATGATCGGCAGCGTGGGCGCGAACTCGCCCTGGAGGATGTGCAGATCGGTACCGCACAGTCCGCACGCCGCGACGGACACCACAACGTCCCGAGGGCCGGGGGTCGGGTCGGGAACCGTCGTGACGGAGACCTTGCCGACGGCTTCGACGATCGCTGCCCTCATTACTTCACAGCTCCAAGAGAAAGGCCCTGGACAAGCTTGTCCTGGGCGGCGAACCCCGCGGCGAGCACCGGCAGGGAGACAACGACGGACGCCGCGCACAGCTGGGCCAGGAAGAGCCCCTGGCTGGTCACGAAGCTCGTCAGGAACACGGGCGCGGTCTGCGCGGTCACCCCGGTCAGCACCCGGGCGAAGAGCAGCTCGTTCCAGCTGAAGATGAAGCAGATCAGCGACGTCGCCGCGATGCCGGGCGCGGCCACCGGCGCGACCACCCTGATCAGGACGGTCGGCAGCCGGGCGCCGTCCACCTGGGCGGCCTCGATGATGGAGACCGGCACGTCCGCGAGGAAGGACTGCATCATCCAGACGGCGATCGGCAGATTCATCGACGTGTAGAGGATGACGAGCAGCCAGATGTTGTCCAGCATGCCGACGTTCTTCGCGAAGAGGTACACGGGCAGCAGCCCCGCGACGACCGGCAGCATTTTCGTGGAGAGGAAGAAGAACATGACGTCCGTCCACTTCTCCACCCGCTTGATGGAGAGCGCGTACGCCGCCGGAAGCGCCAGGACCAGCACGAACAGCGTGGAGAACAGCGACGCCGTCAGCGAGTTGATCAGCGGCGGCCAGGGGCTGGCGCCGCCGCCCTCGCCGAAGAACACCCGGTAGCTGTCGAGGGTGAGCGACGCGGTGAGGGACGGCGGGTTGGTCGCCGCGTCCGCCTCCGAGTGGAAGGAGGTGAGCAGCATCCACAGCGCGGGCAGGCAGAAGACGATGCCGATGATCCAGGCCAGCAAGCCCAGACCGGCGGAGCGCCGCCTGGCCCGCTTGGCCGCGGGGGCGTACTTGTCGACGCGCTGACGCGCGGCCGGGGCGGCGTCGGGTACGGAGAGGGTGCTCATGCGCGGTTCGCCTCCTCACTGAAGAGGGACGAGACGACGCGCAGGGCGAAGGTCGCGATCACGATCGTGCCGATCACGACGACGACTCCCGCGGCGGAGGCCAGTCCGTACTCGTGAGCCTGGTAGAAGGTCTGGTAGATGGTGTACGGCAGGTTCGCGGTGCCGAGTCCGCCGGAGGTCAGGGTGAACACCGCGTCGAAGTTCTGCACGATGTAGATCGACCCGAGCAGGATGCCCAGCTCCAGGTAGCGCCGCAGATGCGGCAGCGTCAGATAGCGGAAGGTCTGCCAGAGCGTCGCGCCGTCCAGCTTCGCCGCCTCGATGATCTCGGCGGGCCGGCTCTGGAGTCCGGCGAGCAGGATGAGCATCATGAACGGCGTCCACTGCCAGATGAGGGCGGTCTCGACCGCGATCAGCGGCATGTCCGAGATCCAGTCGGGCTGGGTGGGGTTCTCCACCCCGAAGAGCCCGGTGAACCAGGCCCAGCCGCCGTTGAGCAGGCCGTACTCCGGGTTGTAGAGCACGTGCTTCCACATCAGCGCCGCCGAGACGGGCACCAGCAGGAAGGGCGTGATCAGCAGGGTACGGACGAGGCCGCGACCGAGGAACTTGCGGTCGAGCAGGAGCGCCAGCAGCAGTCCGAGGATGACGCTGACGATCACCACGGTCGCGGTGAGCAGGATGGTCGTGAACACCGAGTCGCGCAGGTCGGCGTCGGTGAACACGGAGCCGTAGTTGGAGACGCCCGCGAAGGAACGGTCGTCCGGGGAGAGCGAGTTCCAGTCGAAGAGCGAGATGACCAGGGTCGCCACGAAGGGCAGCTGGGTGACCGCGACCAGGAAGACGAGCGCGGGCAGCAGGGGGGCGCGGGTGGCCCAGGCGCGGGCGCGCCCGGCACCGCCCCGGCCGGCGCGCCGGGGCGCGGAGGCGCTGGGCGCGCCGGCCGGGGACTGTGGGGGTGTGCTGACGGAGGTACTCACCGCTGCTTCGCGCCTACCTTCTCGGCGAGCTTCTGCGAGGTCTTCAGGGCGTCCTCGACCGACTTCTTACCGGCGATGGCCGCGCTGATCTCCTGCGAGACCTTGGTGCCCAGGTCCGTGAACTCCGGGATGTCGACGAACTGGATGCCGACCGTGGGACGGGGCTGGGTGCCGGGGTCGGTCGGGTTGGCGTTGGCGATGGCGTCCTTGGTGACCTCGGCGAACGCGCCGGCTTCCTTCAGGTAGTCCGGGTTGGTGTAGGTCGAGGCGCGCTTGCCGGCCGGGACGTTGGACCAGCCGATCTTCTCGCCGACGAGCTTCTCGTACTCCTTGCCGGACGCCCAGGAGATGAACTTCCAGGCGCTGTCGGTCTTCTTGGACGCCTTCTGCATGCCCCAGGCCCAGGTGTAGAGCCAGCCGGAGCTGTCCGTCTTGTCGACGGGCGCCGGTACGTAGCCGATCTTGCCCTTGACCGGGGAGCCCTTGGCCTCCAGCGAGCCGGCGCCGGCGGTGGCGTCGTACCACATGGCCGAGTGGCCCTGGGTCATGTTGTTGAGGCACTCGGCGTAGCCGGCCTGCGGGGCGCCCGCCTCGCCGTGGTTACGGACCAGGTCCACGTAGAACTTGGTGGCCTTGGTGAACTCGGGGGACGTCAGCTGCGCCTCCCAGTCCTTGGTGAACCAGGTGCCGCCCATGGTGTTGACGACCGTGGTCAGCGGGGCGATGACCTCGCCCCAGCCCGGCAGGCCGCGCAGACAGATGCCGCGCATGCCCTTCTGGGCGCCGTCGACCTTGGCGGCGAGGTTGGCGACCTCTTTCCAGGTGGGCTTGGCCGGCATGGTGAGGTTCTTCGCCTCGAAGACGTCCTTGCGGTACATCAGGAAGGACGACTCGCCGTAGAAGGGCTGACCGTAGAGCTTGCCGTCCTCGGCGGTCAGCGACTCCTGGAGGGGCTTGAGGATGTCGCCCTGGTCGTAGTCCTTGTCTTCCTTCGTGTACTCGTCGAGCGAGTGCAGCCAGCCGTTCTTCGCGAAGAACGGAACCTCGAAGTTGCTGATGGTGGCGATGTCGTACTGACCGGCCTGGTTGGCGAAGTCCTGGGTGATCTTGTCGCGGACGTCGTTCTCCGGCAGGACCGAGAAGTTGACCTTGATCCCGGTTTCCTTGGTGAAGTTGTCCGCGGTCAGCTTCTGCAACTCGACCATCTGCGGGTTGTTCACCATGAGCACGTTGATGGTCTCGTCTCCTCCGGAGGAGGAGGCACCACCGGCGCCGCTGCACCCCGCGAGCAGGCCCGTGAGGGCCACGCTCGCACCCACTACGCGGATTCCACGTCGTCGTTGCTGGAGGGGCATGAGATTTCTCCTGATCATTCGTTGCGGTAAGGGTCCGGGGCGCCGCCGATCCGCCTCCCGCCGGAGGAAGGCGCGGAGGAGGGGGCGGCTACGGAGACAGGGGGGCGGCCGGGGCCGCGGTTCAGACGCGGATGACCTGCGGCCCGAGCAGCGAGTACCGCTGGGCCTCGGCCGAGGGCAGCCCGGCGTCCGTGACGATCGACTCGAAGTCGCTCACGTCGGCGAAGCGGCAGAAGCTCACCGCGCCGAACTTGGTGTGAATGCCGGCGAAGACCCGGCGGCGGGCGCTGCGCATGGCCTGCGCCTTGACCTCGCTGACGGCCGGGTCGGGGGTGGTGAGGCCGTACTCGCGGGAGATGCCGTTCGCTCCCACGTACGCCAGGTCGATGACGAATTCGGAGAGCATCCGGGTGGTCCAGTGGTCGACCGTCGCCATCGTCGATCCGCGTACCCGGCCGCCGAGCAGCAGTACGGCGATCTTCTCGGCGTCGGCGAGCGCGGTCGCCACGGCCAGGGAGGCGGTGACCACGGTCAGCGGCCGGTCGCGGGGCAGCGCCTCGGCCACGAGCTGGGGGGTGAAGCCCTCGTCGACGAAGACCGTCTCCGCGTCGCCGAGGAGATCGGCGGCGGCCGCCGCGATCCGTGATTTCTGCGGTACGAGCCGGGTCGTCCGGACCGCGAGGGTCGTCTCGAACCCGGCGCTCTCCACCGGATAGGCGCCGCCGTGGGTGCGCCTGACCAGTCCGTGTCCCTCAAGGGCGTGCAGATCACGCCGGACGGTCTCCTTGGCGACCTGAAGCTTTCCGGCCAGTGCTGTTACCTCCACTGACCCGTCACGTCGGGCGATCTCAAGAATCTCTCGTCTGCGTTCGTCGGTGTCCACGACAACACACTTCCCTGCTTGCTGCGGCTCAGCACCCGTTCGGGCTCATGCGTCGTTTGTACAAGCAACGGACCCGCTGCGACCAGGCTCTTCGCAGCATCGACTGTGACCGTTCATGCCCGTTTGACGAAGAGTAGCCGTACTGGTCAACCGGGGAAAGGGGGTCGGTGTTACGCGGATCACTGCCCGTATGCGGGTGGGCGCGTGCCCGTTCGGTGCCCGCTTGGGTCCGCCCCTGCCCAGGAAACGCTGCCCGTATGCGGGCATGGACAGACCAAAAATGGTCCGCGCCGGCCCGGAGACGATTCCCGGACCGACGCGGATTTTGAGGGCGTGTCAGTTGTAGACGCCGAGCTGGTAGAGCGAGTACCCCCACGCGGTGCCGCGCTCGGTCGCGTGAATCCGCACATAGCGGGCGGTCGCGTCGACCTCGTGGTCGTCGACCCCGCCGTTGCCGTCGGTGACGGTCCGCAGCGTGGTCCAGTCCTGGCCGTTGTCGGAGGTCTGGAGCGTGTACCCCTTGGCGTACGCGGTCTCCCAGACGAGCTGGACGTGGCGGAACGCGGTCCTGGCGCCCAGGTCGACCTGGATCCACTGCGGATCGCTCCAGTCGCTCGCCCACCGGGTGTCCAGCGAGCCGTCCACGGCGTTGCCGGGACCGCAGGGGCAGCCGGTGCCGCCGGTCTGCCAGCTGGAGGCCGTGGCGGCCTTGCCGCGGGCCAGATCGGTGCCGGCGACGGGCGGCGGCACCACCTTGAACGACCTGGTCTCGATGCCGGTGTTGCCCTTTCCGTCGGTGGCCTTGACGTACACCTTCCAGACACCGAGCCGGTCGGGCGCGGTGAACCTGAAGGTGCCGTCACCGGCCGAGGTGAAGGGCACGCCGGTCAACTGCCCGGAACCGTCCACGTACTTGCCGCCGAGCAGCAGCTGGTACGAGAGCGGGTCGCCGTCCGGATCGGCGACCGAGGCGCGGACGGCGACCTCCCGGCCGGCCGGCACCGAGCCGGCTCCGTCGACCGCCATGGAGGAGATCACCGGGGGCGTGTTGTCCCGGGAGGTGTCGCCCCCGTACGCCTTCTTCACCGCGTAGTACGAGAGCCGCTTCTCGCCCGCGGGCAGCAGGTTGAACCAGACGCCGCCGAAGTCGTACTCGGTCCCGTAGTGGAAGAGAGTGGCACCCAGTGCCACTCCCCGGTGGCCGGTGACGCACTCCCACGCCTTGGTGTAGCCGGCCGCCTTCGCGGTGTCGGTGGGCTCGTCGGGCACCCCGTTGGCGTCGTCGGGCACCTCCCACTCACCGGCGGGGCCGCCCTCGGTGACGATGTAGGGCTTGGTGTAGCCGCCGTCCTCCCACGTCTTGCGGATATTGCACACATCGCCGTAGGAGTTCACGGCGTACAGGTCGAGATCGGGCGCGTTGCGTTTGTAGTAGGGCCAGGCGCCGGTCCACGCGTCGGTCGAGGTGACCGGGTGGTTGGGGTCGACGGCGTGGATCCTCTTCGCGATCTCGTTGACGAAGGTGGTGTACGCGTCGCGCTGCTGCTCCAGCGCGGCGCCGCTGTAGCAGTTCTGGAGGCCGAGGACGGACTCGTTGCCGACGTTCCACATCAGGACCCCGGGGTGGTCCTTGTAGGTGTTCACCCACTGGGGGAACTCGGCGAGCATGTTGTTCTTGTACGTGGTGTCGGTGAGGTAGTCGACGCAGCCGCCGCTGCCGGGACCGCCGCCCGGCTGGAGCCAGAAGCCGGCGATGACCTTGACTCCATTGGCGGAGGCGGCGTCGAACAGCGGCTTGCTGGTGGCGTCGGTGCCCCAGGTGCGTACGGTGTTGGCGCCCGTCGAAGCGACGTCGGGCATGTAGCGGGCGGCGTCGGACACGGCGGGGCCCCAGGTCAGGCCCTTGACCTGGTACGGCGCGCCGTCGACGGTCAGCTGCCAGGAGCCCTGCGCTCCGGTGACCTTGACGACGCTGCCCGCCGCGTGCGCGGCGGGGGCCGGGAGGGCGACCGCGCAGGACGCGAACAGGGCGGCGAGGGCGAGCGGCGCCGCGCGCCTCTTGGTGCTGGCTGGTCGGTGCATGGTGTGCGGTCTCCTCGGGACTGGGAGAGCGCTCTCCCGCGAGGGTGCGGTCGCACCCGTGGCGGGAGAGCGCGGTGGGGGGGGAAAGGGGTCAGGGCAGTTCGTAGTTGGCGTCGAGCGCGGCGCCGGCTTCCGGGTGCGTCTGGTCGTAGCCCCGGGCGTCGCACTGGAGACCCTCGATGACGCAGTGCCGCACCAGGGCCTTCAGGGTGGCGTCGTCCCAGGCGTTGAAGAAGTCGTAGTGGAACGAGTGCCCGGTGCCGCTCGCCAGTCTGACCTGCGACATGTCCCCATTGACGGGCCAGGCCATCTTGAACTCGATCATCGGCAGCGCCACCGGGTGCGAGGCCGGGCACACGTCCTGATTGGCGCCCTGCGCGGTCGGATAGGCCATGTGGCTCTGGTGGTCCGGGGTGTCCAGATACTTTCCGTCCCAGCAACTGGGCGCCTGGAAGCGGAGGTTGAGCTGGACGTCGCGGGCCGTCGGGCAGTTCGCCGGGAACTCGGTGTTGTTGTACTGCTCACCGCACTCCCAGCCCTCCACCCACCCCGGATGGCCGCGGAACTCGGCGGCCGACTGCATCGGGCTGCCGACGACGAAGCGCAGCCCCTTGGGGAACGGGCGTACGGAGCGGTAGTCGGTGACCCCCGACTTGTAGTAGATGGTCTGCGGGCCCTCCGGCCGGACCTCGGTGTTCCCGTTGAACAGCGTCGGCATCCAGTAGGCGGACTTGTCGCCGGGCGCCTTGCACGCCGTGCCGCCCGCGCCGAGCGAGGCCGTGGTGGAGTGGGCGTCGGTCGTGTTGTTGCCCATGAAGGTGTGGTCGTGCGAAGCGCCGGGCTGCCCGGGGAAGACGATCGGGTCGTCGGGCCGGGTGTGGGTGACCGAGCAGTTCGCCTGGAACTCGTGGAAGTAGCGGTGCGGCGGGATCTCGGTGGACGGCTCCACGCCGGTGACCGGCGGGTTCGCCGGAATGTACCCGTCGCCGTCGGGGTCGTCGCCGGACGGTACGAGGGCGGGCTTCGCCATCGTGTGTCCGATGTGGGCGGCCGCCCCCGCCGCCGGGGCCGTGGCGGCCTCGGCGCGGGCGGCGCGCGGTATCGCGGTGAGCCCGAGGGCCACCAGAGCCAGGACGGTGGCGACGAGCAGCGTGGACATCAGGGCGGTACTGCGGAATCTCTCGGCCATGCGGACCTCCGTGCCGCTTCAGCCGCGCGCGTCGGGGGCGCGCGGTGGGGGGACGAGTGCGTCTGGACCGTGCGGGGCCGTGCTGGGCCGTGCGGCCGGCGCTGGAATCGCGCCGGAATCACCGGAGTTACAGCGGGAGAGCGCTCTCCGAGGCCGTGTCAGTGTTACGCCGCCGCTGAGAACATGTCAATACTCTGTGAACGGTCCCGCCTCCGGGCTCCCGGACCGGTCCCGGAATGCGGAAGCCCCCGGGGCGCTTGACGATGAGTGAACGGCCGTGTTCAGCAGTACGTATCCCTCTGCGGAGCGCGGCACAGCGACCAGCACGACACCCGACGGATATCCAGGAGCACACGCATGAGTGGTACTGCCCAGATCGGCGTCACCGGGCTCGCGGTGATGGGCCGCAACCTCGCCAGGAACTTCGCCCGCAACGGCTTCACCGTCGCGCTGCACAACCGCACCGCGTCGAAGACCCGTGCTCTGGTGGACGAGTTCGGCGACGAGGGGACGTTCGTCGCGGCCGAGTCGGCCGCGGAGTTCGTGGCGGCGCTGGAGCGACCCCGCCGCCTGGTCATCATGGTCAAGGCCGGTGACCCGACGGACGCCGTCATCGAGGAGTTCGCCCCGCTGCTCGAAGAGGGCGATGTCATCATCGACGGCGGCAACGCGCACTTCGCCGACACCCGCCGCCGCGAGAAGGAGCTGCGCGAGCGCGGTATCCACTTCGTCGGCGTGGGCATCTCCGGCGGCGAGGAGGGCGCGCTGCACGGCCCGAGCATCATGCCGGGCGGCTCGCCCGAGTCGTACGCGTCGCTCGGTCCCCTGCTGGAGAGGATCGCGGGGAAGGCGAAGGACGGTGCCCCGTGCTCCACGCACATCGGCCCGGACGGAGCGGGTCACTTCGTGAAGATGGTGCACAACGGCATCGAGTACGCCGACATGCAGCTGATCGCCGAGGCGTACCACTTGCTGCGGTCCGTCGCCGGCTACTCCCCCGCGAAGATCGCCGAGACCTTCAAGGCGTGGAACACCGGCCGCCTCGACTCGTATCTGATCGAGATCACGGCCGAGGTGCTGGCCCATACGGATGAGGCCACCGGCAAGCCGTTCGTCGACATCGTGACCGACCAGGCGGAGCAGAAGGGCACCGGGCGCTGGACCGTACAGATCGCCCTGGACCTCGGCGTCCCGGTCTCCGGTATCGCGGAGGCGGTCTTCGCCCGCTCGCTGTCCGGACACGCCGGACTGCGTGAGGCGTCGCGCTCGCTGCCGGGCCCGACGGCGACGCCGCTCTCCGAGGCCGACGCGGCGCGCTTCGCCGACCAGGTCGAGCAGGCGCTGTACGCGTCGAAGATCGTCTCGTACACCCAGGGCTTCCACCAGATCCAGGCGGGCAGCGAGGAGTACGGCTGGGACATCGACCTGGGGTCGATCGCCGCGATCTGGCGGGCGGGCTGCATCATCCGCGCCGCGTTCCTCGACCGGATCCGCGAGGCGTACGACGCGCGGCCCGACCTGCCGAGCCTGCTGTCCGACAAGCAGTTCGCCGAGGAGATCGGCTCGGCGCAGGAGGACTGGCGCGCGGTCGTCGCCTCCGCGGTCCACCAGGGCGTCCCGACGCCGGGCTTCGCCGCCGCGCTCTCGTACTACGACGCGCTGCGGGCCGAGCGGCTGCCCGCCGCGCTGACCCAGGGCCAGCGCGACTTCTTCGGCGCGCACACCTACCGGCGCACGGACCGCCCGGGTTCGTTCCACACGCTGTGGGGCGGGGACCGCTCCGAGGTCGCGAGCGACTGACCGCTTCGCGCGTACGGCCGTCGGGCCGCCGGACCGGCTGTCGCCAGCCGGTCCGGCGGCCCGACGCGCGTTTCACCCACCGCTCTCTTCGTGCGCGGGTCCTACACGGGACCGGGCTGCGGCTCGGGCTCCGGCGGCGGTACGGGGGCGGGGCCGGGGCCCGGCGGCGACGGGACCGGATCGGGCCCCGGCATGGGCGCGGGACCCGGCGGCGGCGCCGGAACCGGCCCGGGAACGGGCCCCGGAGGTCCCGGCGGCGGGGTGGGCGACGGCGGTACGGGGTCGGGGTAGGGACTGGTCATGCCTGTCCTCCAGAAGTGCGGGAGTCGTGCGTTCCCAATGTCTCCCGGAGCGCGTGCCCACGCGCGCCGGATCCACGCGTGATCAGCCCGTACGGTTGCCGACGGCGGCCCCGGCGGCGGTCGTGGCGGCCACGGCGGCGGCCAGTCCCGTGCGCGGACCGGCGAGCACCGGAACGCCGTTCGTGACGCGTTCGGCCGCGTCGGCCATCGACACCTGCGCGAGCACGATCACGTCGGCCCCCGTGACGGCGTCGGCGGTGGCGGCCACCGCGTCGAGATAGCCCTCGCGGTCGCCCGCCTCGAACAGCTCCCAGGCGCCCTCGGCCAGCACCGTGCGCAGCGCGAGGTCCCGCCCCGCCGCCTCCTCGCGGATCAGCGCGGCCGTCGGCCCCACGGTGCTCTCCACCGCGGCGACGACCACGACCCGCCCGGCCGACGCCGCGATCCGGGCCATCGGCCGGTCGATCCGCAGCACGGGCACGCCGAGCGCGGGGGCGGCCTTCTCCGCGACGGCGCCGAGGGTCGAGCAGGTGCACAGCACGGCCGTCGCGCCCTCGGCGACCGCACCCGCCAGCACGGCCCCGACCTCGTGCGCCACGGCCTCGGGACCCGCGGCCCTGGCTCCGGCGAGCAGGTCCTCGCGCACCAGATGGCGCAGGGCGAGCCCGGGGTGGTCCGCGTCCGCGAGGGCGTCGAAGACCGGGACATGGACCGGGGAGGTGTGCAGCAGCGCGAGCATGGGGCAAGGCTAACGACCTGATCCGCTCTCTTACGGAGCCGTGTCGCCGGGCGCGGTCTCGTCGGACGCCGCCGCCAGCCCCCGGGCGCGCTTGCGGATGACCAGGACGGCGGCCGCCGCGCTCGCAGCGAAGGCGACCGGGACCATCCAGTGCCGGTCGAAGCAGTGGCCGGTCGCGTGGTCGAGCGAGTAACGCCCGGCGCCCGCCAGCCCGATGGACGCGGCGGTCCAGCCGAGAAAGCCCGGATACTCGAAGCCGCCCGACTGCGCGAAGAACCCGCTGGGCGCGTGCACCGCCGCCGCTCCCGCCATGCCGCCCGCGGCGGCGGCGCCGGCCGCCGGGGTGGCCAGGCCCAGGGCGAGCAGCAGACCGCCCCCGGCCTCGACGGCCCCGGAGGCGATCGCGCTCGGCCTGGCCGGGTGGTAGCCCATGGCCTCCATCCCCTGCGCGGTCCCCTCGATGCCCCCGCCGCCGAACCAGCCGAACAGCTTCTGGGCGCCGTGCGCGGCGAGCACCCCTCCGGTGCCGAGCCGCAGGGCGAGCAGGCCGAGGTCGCGTCGGGTGTGACAAGTCATGGCGGGCTCCGGGGTGTCGGGGCACGTCGCAGGTGCCTCGGGGCGGGAACGGGCGTACGTCCCCACTCTCCGGGGTCCGGGGCACAAGAGCGCTGCGTTGCTGCGCCGTACGGGTTCCGGAGCCCGCCTCGCTCACCTCGGCGGCGGCACCGCGGCGGCCACCGAAGCTGCGCGGGCCACGCGGGCTACCGGGAGCAGCGCAGGGCGCGCGGGTCGACGCGGTCGCTCATCGCTTCCATGCCCGCGTCGTTCGGGTGCAGATGGTCCCCGCTGTCGTACCCGGGCAGCATCCTCGCCGGGGCCGCCGGGTCGCGTACGACCGCGTCGAAGTCCACGACGGCGTCGAAGGCGCCGCTGTCGCGGATGAAGGCGTTGACCTCCCGGCGGACCGCTTCGCCGCTCTCCTTCCACTCGCCCCAGCCTTCGTACGGCATGACGGTGGCGCCGGCCACGCAGGCACCGGCGGCGTGGGTCCTGGCGATGATCTGCCGGTATCCGTCGATCAGTTCGGCGGCCGTGGGGGCGGGGGTGGCCTTGATGTCGTTGACGCCTTCGAGCAGGATCACCGTGCGCAGGCCGCGCTGGGACAGGACGTCGCGGTCCAGCCGCTTGAGCGCGCTGACGCCCGCGCCGTCGCCGAGGACCTTGTTGCCGGAGATCCCCTCGTTGGCCACGCCCTTGAGGGAGGTCCGGCGGTCGTCGCGCAGCCGGGCGGCGAGGAAGTCGGGCCAGCGGCGGTTGGTGTCCGGGGTGGAGACGGCGCCGTCGGTGATCGAGTCGCCGAGCGCCACCACGGCTCCGGTGCCGGCCGGTGCGCCGACCACCACCGCGTCGAGGTAGTGGCGGAAGGTCGTCCGTTCGGTGTAGGCGGCGTCGGACTCCTCGGCGGCGTGGTCGCCCTCGGGGGCGATGTAGGAGGTCTGGAGACCCATCCGGTGGCCGGTGGCGGTACCGGCCGCGTCCCGCACGTACAGGCTGATCGCGAGATCGGCGCCGGGGCGTACGGTGCCGGGCAGCGGGTCGCTGTAGACGGAGCCGCCGGGCGGGACGGTGACCGAGGCGGCGCCCCGGAAGGTGAGCGCGCGGTTGCGGCCGGGCACGACGGCGGCGCCGGAGGCGCGCGGTCCCGCGTAGGCGCGGCCGAAGGTCACGGGCTGCTCGCCGAAGGCGTTGGAGAGCCGGACGCGCAGGTCGCGGCCGCCCGCGCTGGTGTGGACGACGACGCGGTGGGTGCGCCCGGGCACGGCCGCGTCCAGCCGGTCGGCGCTGGCGGCCCAGGTGACGACCTCGGTGGCGGCGGCGGGCCGGGCCGAGGACGCGGTCGGGACCGCGACCAGCGCGGTGAGGGCGAGGGCCAGGACGACGGCCGCGTGGCGGGCGCGCCGGGCGGAGTGGCGGGGTAACTCGGTTCTGATCATCGCGGGTCGGTCCCTCTCCGGTGACGGGCGTGGCCGTGCCGTGAGGCGGCACGGCCGGTCACTCATGGCACGGCCGCGGAGCGCTTGCGGTTCGACCGGGCCCGGGTGGACGGGAGAGGGCCGTACGGGAGGTGCGGCACGGGCGAGAGCCGTACGGGAGGTGCTCGGCGCCCCGCAGGGACGCGACCCGTACGGGCGCCCACACGCGGCCCCCGCGCGCGGCTGACGCGCGGCGGCCTCGTCCTGCCGTCGCGCGTCAGCGCGTCACGCGTGCCGGGTCAGCTGTTCGGGGGACGGTCGCCGGGGTGCTGTTCGTCCGTGCCGATCTGCTCGTCGATCTTCTTCTGAGCGGCGTCGACCTGGCTCTGATACTTGTTCCCCGTCTTCCGGTCGAAGGCGTCACCGGCCTTCTCCACGCCCTGGCGGGCCGTGCTCTCATGGCCCTTGAGCAGACTCTTCAGCTTGTCGAGCATCGACATGTGCGGGCTCCTCGCTCGGGACGTACTCCCGTTCACCATGACCGCTGGACCGCCATCCCGCATCCGCGATCCCGTATCCGCGACCCGGCGTCCCCGATCCGGCGTCCGCGACCCGTATCCGTGTCAGGGCGACTGCGGCCGCCCTGACCGGCCCACGCCCCGCCCCTCACTCCGGCGCCGGGCATTTCGCGCAGAGCGCCGAGAAAAGCATCGATCAGGTCTTTTACCGGGCGCGCCGCACCCATCCACCGCCTCAACTGGCCTTTCACACAACCCTCTTGACGGGATCATCTCGGCCTGTATGGTCTAGTCCAAGCGGTCGGGCCCTTTCCGGTTGCAACGCCGGACCCCATGCCGAACGCACCGCGCGGGAAAGGGAATCGGCCGCCGCCCTTCGCGCCTCTTGTCCCCACACTC
Source organism: Streptomyces sp. NBC_01429 (assembly GCF_036231945.1). NCBI lineage: Bacteria > Bacillati > Actinomycetota > Actinomycetes > Kitasatosporales > Streptomycetaceae > Streptomyces > Streptomyces sp. NBC_01429. The sequence goes on from NZ_CP109599.1 coordinate 850,984, forward strand.
GAGAGGCCGGCCCGCGGTATTCGGGTCCCCCACGGTCCGCATATTCAGCGGGAAGTCCTGAAGTGAAGGAGTTTCCCCCATGAACACCAAAAGGAAGCTGGCCGCAGCGCTCGGCGCCGTCGTCGCCCCCGTACTCGTCGTGAGTCTTCCCGCGAGTTCCGCGAGCGCCCACGGATACATATCGTCCCCGCCCAGCCGGCAGGCGCAGTGCGCCGCGGGAACGGTCGCCTGCGGCGACATCACCTATGAGCCGCAGAGCGTGGAGGGCCCGAAGGGGCTCACCAGTTGCAGCGGCGGGAACGCGCGGTTCTCGGAACTCGACGACGATTCCAAGGGCTGGACCGTGACCCCGGTCAACAGCACCACGACCTTCCAGTGGCAGCTGACCGCGCGTCACTCCACCAGCACCTGGGAGTACTACGCCGGCGGACAGAAGATCGCCGAATTCAACGACAACGGCGCGCAGCCGGGCGCGACCGTCAGCCATGACGTGAACTTCGGCGGGCTGACGGGTCAGCAGAAGGTGCTGGCCGTCTGGAACATCGCGGACACCACGAACGCCTTCTACGCCTGCATCGACGTGAACGTCGGCGGCTGAGCCGCACCGGATCCCTCACCTCTCACCGGACGCGCCCCGGCCCCCACGCGGGGGCGCGCCCGCCCCCACACGCAGGGGCCGCCGCGGGTCGGGCGGCCGGATCCAAGGAAGTGAATCACGTGCGCAAGCGCATCATCGGGCTGCTCACCGCGACCGCGTCGGCAGCCGCGTTCTCCCTGTTCTCCCTCGCGCCCTCCTCCTCGGCGCAGCCCGCTCCGGCCGCGTCGGCCGACGACTTCGTCGTCAGCGAGGCCCAGTTCAACCAGATGTTCCCGAACCGGAACCCGTTCTACAGCTACAGCGGCCTGACGGCCTCGCTGAGCGCCTATCCGGACTTCTCCGGTGCGGGGGGCGACGACGTGCGGAAGCGGGAAGCCGCGGCGTTCCTGGCCAATGTCAGTCATGAGACCGGCGGCCTGGTGCATGTGGTGGAGCAGAACACCGCGAACTATCCGCACTACTGCGACACGACCCAGCCGTACGGCTGCCCGGCCGGCCAGGACAAGTACTACGGGCGCGGTCCGATTCAGCTCAGCTGGAACTTCAATTACAAGAGCGCGGGCGACGCGCTCGGGATCGATCTGCTGAACAATCCGGATCTCGTGCAGAACGATTCCGCCGTGGCGTGGAAGACGGGGCTCTGGTACTGGAACACCCAGAGCGGCCCCGGCACCATGACCCCGCACAGCGCCATGGTGAATGGCGCCGGATTCGGCGAGACGATTCGCAGCATCAACGGCAGTATCGAATGCAACGGCGGAAACCCCGCCCAGGTGCAGAGCAGGATCGACCTCTACACGAATTTCGCGTCGGTCCTGGGCGTCGACCCGGGCGGCGATCTCGGTTGCTGACGCAGACGCCGTAACGCCCGTGAGGGGCGGTGCCACCGGCCGGTGAGCCGGTGGCACCGCCCCTTCGCCGGGGCCGATGTCCAGGCGTCCAGGCGTCCAGGCGTCCAGGACCATCTTCGCTCAGGCGGCGACGGCCAGCAGTTGGAGACCGCCACCGACCGGCGAGCGCCCCGCTGTGAACTCCCGGCGGGAGGGCGCGCCCTCCCGCCGGGAGTTCACCGGGTCAGGCCCAGCGGGCGGTCAGCCGGCCGGTGCCGGCCGGGCAGGTGTGGAGCGCGCCGAGCGGGTCGGCGACGCCGTCGCCGGTGGGGGCGGCTCCGACGAGCAGCACCTGCCAGGGGAGTTCGCTACCGGTCTCGACGACGACCTCCGTACCCGTGCGCCGTACGGTGAAGACGGCGGTGTCGCCCGAGCCGTCCGGCGCGGGGACGGTCGTCACCGCCTCCGTGTCGCCGTCCCCCGGCGCGTACACCCGCAGGGTCACCCCGTCCGCCCAGTCGTACTCGGGGCTCTCGTCCACGGCTCCGAACGGGATCACCGCGCCCGGCCGGGCCAGCAGCGGCAGGGTGTCGAAGCCGTGGGTCTCGCGCCGCCAGCCGGGGCCCTGGATCCGCTCGCCGGTGAGTACCTGGGTCCAGGTGCCCTCGGGGACGTAGTAGTCGACCGTGCCGTCCTCGGTGAAGACGGGCGCCACCAGCAGATCGTCGCCCAGCATGTACTGCCGGTCGAGCGGGTGGCAGGCGGGGTCGTCGGGGAACGCCAGCACCATCGCGCGCATCACCGGGGTGCCGAAGTCCCGGGCCTGGAGCGCGGCGCGGTAGAGGTAGGGCATCAGCCGGTGCTTGAGCCGGGTGAAGGAGCGGGTGACGGCGACGGCCTCGTCCCCGTAGTCCCACGGCACCCGGTAGGACTTGGAGCCGTGCAGCCTGCTGTGCGAGGAGAGCAGCCCGAACTGCACCCAGCGCTTGAAGACGGCGGGGGTCGGGGTGCCCTCGAAGCCGCCGATGTCATGGCTCCAGAAGCCGAACCCGGAGAGCCCGAGGGAGAGTCCGCCGCGCAGCGACTCGGCCATCGCCTCGAAGGTGGACTCGCAGTCGCCGCCCCAGTGCACGGGCAGCCGCTGGCCGCCGGCGGTCGCCGAGCGGGCGAAGACGACGGCCTCGCCCTCGCCGCGCTCCTGGCACAGCAGTTCGAACACGGTCTCGTTGTACAGCTGCGTGTAGTAGTTGTGCATCCGCTCCGGGTCGGATCCGTCGTGCCAGGCGACGTCCACCGGCACGCGCTCGCCGAAGTCGGTCTTGAAGCAGTCGACGCCCTGGTCGAGCAGGACGCGCAGCTTGCCCGCGTACCAGTCGCGGGCGGCCGGATTGGTGAAGTCGACCAGGGCCATGCCGGGCTGCCAGCGGTCCCACTGCCATACGTCGCCGTCGGGCTTCCTGAGCAGATAGCCCCCGGCCATCCCCTCGGCGAACAGCGCGGACTTCTGGGCGATGTACGGGTTGATCCAGACGCAGACGCGCAGTCCGCGCTCCTTGAGGCGGGCGAGCATGCCCTCCGGGTCGGGGAAGACGTCCGGGTCCCAGACGAAGTCGCTCCACTGGTACTCGCGCATCCAGAAGCAGTCGAAGTGGAAGACGCTGAGCGGGATCTCGGCGTCCGCCATGCCCTGGACGAAGCGGTTGACCGTCGCCTCGTCGTAGGAGGTGGTGAAGGAGGTGGACAGCCACAGTCCGAACGACCAGGCGGGCGGCAGCGCGGGGCGGCCGGTGAGCGCGGTGTAGCGGGCGAGGATCTCGCGCGGGCCTGGACCGTGGATGACGAAGAACTCCAGGCTCTGGTCCTCGACGCTGAACTGGACCCGGCCGACGGTCTCGGAGCCCACCTCGTAGGAGACCAGCCCGGGGTGGTTGACGAAGACGCCGTAACCCCGGCTGGTGAGGTGGAACGGGACGTTCTTGTAGGCCTGTTCGCTGTTGGTGCCGCCGTCCGCCTGCCAGATGTCGACGGTCTGGCCGTTCTTGACGAACGGGGTGAAGCGCTCGCCCAGCCCGTACACGCTCTCCCCGACGCCGAGCGAGAGCTGCGCGAGCATGAAGTGCCGGTCGTCGGCGTCGGTGGCGAAGCCGGCGCCGCGCCGGCCGAGCGAGGTGAGGGTCTGTCCGCCGGCGTTGAAGTCCAGCTGCCAGGGGGCGGCGGTGTCGGTCCTCAGGGAGAGTTCGCCGGAGACCAGCTCGATCGTGGAGCCCTCCCTGACCACCTTGGCGTGGCTGCTCTCCACGCCGCCGGTGAGCGCGAACTCCGGCCGCCCTGGAACTTTTCCGGCGTGGTGGGTGACGCGGACGCCGATGACGCCCTCGGCCGGTGACCAGCATTCCACCGTCAGCAGCGGGCTGTTGAGGGTGTCGCCCCGGTGTGTCACCCGGGTGACCGGCGCGTAGAGGGTGACCCGGTCGTCGGTGACGACGGCGTCGGTCACGGAGACCGCGTGGCATGCGGTGACGCCGGGGCGCATCTGCCAGTACCCGTCGGTGAACTTCATCAGTGCTCCTGCTTCTGCTCGTAGCGGTGTGGCCGTGCCGGTGGGGTCGGCACGGCGGACGGCCGGGGTGCGGGCGGCCGGGCGGCCCGGCTATTTGACGGAGCCACCGGTGATCCCCGCGGCGACGTACTTCTGCGCCACCACCAGCAGGATCGCGGCGGGGACCGCGGAGACGACGGCGGTCGCCATGACCGCTCCCCAGTCGCTGACATGGGCGCCGATGTACTCGTACATGCTCAGCGTGATGGGTTTGACGTCGTCCGTGGTGTTGAGGGTCAGCGCGAACATGAAGTCCGACCAGGCGAAGAGGAAGGTGAACAGGCCGGCGTTGATCAGGGCGTTGCGGCTCATCGGCAGCACGATACGCACGAACGCGGTGAACCGGTTCGCGCCGTCGACGAGGGCGGCCTCCACGACCTCGCGCGGTATCGACACCATGAACGCCCGCAACAGCACGATGGAGAAGGGCAGTCCGAGCGAGGCGTCGGCGAGGATCAGGCCCAGGGTGGAGTTGACCAGGCCCAGATCGACATAGGCGCTGTAGAGGGCGTTGGCGATGACGATGCCCGGCACCATCTGGGTGATCAGGGTGGCGAACACGATGGCCCGGCCCGAGCGCATCCCGAACTGCGCCAGCGCGTACGCGGCGGGGGCGGCGAGCGCCAGACAGACCACGACCGCGCCGACCGCGACGACCAGGCTGGTGACCAGCGAGCCGCCCTGACTGCTCAGGGCACGCTGGAAGTTGTCCCAGCCGGCCGAGGTGGGCAGCCAGCGCGTCGCGGCGAGGCTCTCGCCGGGCTGGAGGGCGATGTTGAGCATCCAGTACAGCGGAAAGAGCAGGACGACGAGGATGGCCAGCGCGATGACGGTGTTGCCGGCGCGGCGCGGTGTGCCGGGGACGGGTAGGGCGCGAGTGGGCACGGCGGTCACTTCCCCTGGCCGAAGTCGGAACGGTTGGCGCGCAGATAGAGCACGGCGAAGACCGCGCTGACCAGGACGAGGACATTGCCGACCACGGCGCCCTGGCCGAAGTCCAGTTGCTGGAAGGAGAGCTGGTAGGTGAGGGTGCCCAGCGTCTGGGTGGAGTCGGCGGGGCCGCCGCCGGTGAGCGCGAGGATCAGATCGAGGATCTTCACCGTCGACATGAAGCCGAGGATCAGCACGACGGTGACGACCGGCCGCAGCAGCGGCAGCGTGAGGCTGCGGAACGTACGCCAGGCCCCGGCGCCGTCGAGCGCGGCGGCCTCGTACAGATCGCGCGGGATCTCCTGGAGCCCGCCGTAGAGGATCACCATGTTGAACGGGATGCCGATCCACACGTTGACCAGGATCGCGGCGAACAGGGCGACATTCGGGCTGCTCAGCCAGGGGATCGCGGACGACGTGAGATGCAGGTCCATCAGCAGTGTGTTGAGAACGCCGGTCTCCTGGTCGAGGAGTTTCCGCCAGACGACGGCGGAGACGACCATGGGAACCAGCCAGGGCAGCAGCAGGACGGCGCGGACGAATCCGGAGAGCCGGAAGCGGCGGGAGAAGAAGACGGCGAGCGCGAGGCCGAGGACGAACTGACCGAGCAGGGAGCCGAAGGTGAAGATCAGGGTGTGCCAGAGCGACTGGGCGAACAGCGGGTTGTCGAAGACCCCGCGCCAGTTGTCGAGGCCGTTGAAGGGCGACTCACCGGTGAAGTAGGTCTGCGGCGTGTAGTGCTGAAAGCTCATCAGGATGTTGCGTACGAGCGGGTAGCCGAAGAAGGCCAGCATGTAGAGGGCCGCGGGGGCGACGAAGCACCAGCGCAGCAGGGTGGCGCGCCGGCGCTCGCGGGCCGGGCCGGCCGGTTTCGCGGGCGCTGACGGCGCGGGTACGGCGGTGGTGACGGTGGTGGTCATGACGGTTCGCTCACCTCACTTTCCGGCCGTGGCCCGTGACTGGGCCTGCTTCAGGGCGGTTTCGGGCGTCGCGCGCCCGGTCAGTACGGACTGGAACGCGCCGGACAGCGCGTCGGAGACGACCGGCCAGCGGGCCCCGACCCGGCCGGTGCGCGAGCGGGCGGTGGCCACCTGGTCGGCGAAGGCGCCGAGCTTGGGGTTCTGGGCCTTGTAGGCGGCCGCAGCGGCCGTGCGGGTGGGGACGTTGTAGACGGATTCGCCCCAGTCCACCTGGTTGCGCTGCTCGTTGAGACAGTTGAGGATCTTCGCGGCCGTCCGCTGCCGTCCGCTGTCCCCGGTCTTCGGCAGGGCCATCACCGTGCCGCCGATCGGCGGCACCGGGGGGCGGCCGGCCTCGGGGACCGGTACGGGGGCGACCTCCCACTTGAGGTCCTTGTGGGCGCCGAGTACCGGCACCTGCCACGGGCCGTTGATCATCATCGCGGCGCGGCCGGCGATGAACTGGTCGTTGACGTCCTGCTGGTTCCAGGTGACCACGGCGCTGGAGGCCGACTTGCTCGTGACGAGGTCCTTCCAGAGCTGGAGCGCCGGTGCTCCCTTGCCGTCGTCGAGCCGGGACTCGTCACCGCCGCCCGACCAGAAGAACGGCAGGAACTGATAGACGCCGTCCGCGTCGGGGGTCGCGCTGAAGGCCATGCCGAAGGTCCTGCCCCGGGTGAGCTTCTTGGCCGCGGTCTTCAACTCGTCCCAGGTGGTGGGCGGTTCGACACCCGCCTCGCGCAGGAGGTCCGCGTTGTAGATGAGCGCGAGCGAGTTGACCGACCGGGCGATGCCGTACGGGGTGCCGCGGAAGCTGCCCATGCTCACGGCGCCCTCGGACATCCCCGTGACATCCACCCCGGCGTCCTTGAGCGGCACGAGACCGCCGGTGTCGGCGAACTGGGGCAGCTCGGAGCCGTCCAGCTCCAGGATGTCGGTCAGGGAGTGCGACGAGGCCATCCGCAGCGCCTTGGAGGCGACCTGGTCGGCGGGGACGCTGGTCTGCCTGACCCGTACGCCGAGCGGCTTCGCGCAGCGGTCGAAGAACTCCTGCTGCGCGGCGTGTTCATGGGTGTCCGTGGCCGAGTTCAGCACGGTGAACGTCCCGGAATCGGGCGCCTTGGCGCATCCGGCCAGGCCCGGGGTGACGAGGAGCGCGGTGAGGATCAGGGTCGGCGCCGGTGGGCGCCGGCGGAGTTGAGGCATGGCGAGAGGCTCTCCGTTCGGTCTACGGCTCTGTAAGGAGACGGAGGTGGTGCGCGGGGTGGTGCGGGCGGTGTCGGCGGGGGTGCCCGCACCGGTGGAGAACAGCGTGTCGAACGAGCATCGAATCGATTCGATGGACGATGCGGCGATGCTAGGCGCTCCCGGAAACGGCGACAAGGGGTGCGACACGGATCGCGTGAACGCGCACGGTGAGCCGCGCACCGGCGCGCACGGCGCGCGGAAGCGGCCGGGCGGCCCGGTCGGGAGCGCGGCGGCGGCCGAGCCCGGTCACGGGCGCGGCATCGGGGAGCGGTCTACCGTTCGGGGCCCAGCGGGGCCGTGCCCGGCAGCAGGGCGGGGGCGATCAGCAGATGGCCCACCGCGTCGGCGAGCAGCCGCTCGCCGGGCTCCGTACCCCGCGCGGGGTCCTCGCGCAGCGCCGCGGCGGCGGAGACGGCGAGCCGGGTGACCTCGGTGGCCAGTGTCGCGACGGGCAGTTCGATCCGGGGCAGCCGTCGGCTCGACGGGTCGCCCGGGAGCGTGCCGATCACCACGACGGTGAGGTCCTCCGGCACCCGCAGCCCGGCCGCCGTCACGGACGCCAGGATGTGGTGGTGCGCCGAGGGGTGCTGGACGACGAGCGCGGTCGGCCGCGCTCCCCCGGCCGCGCGGCCGTCCCCGAGCAGGGTGTGGAGCCGCTGGGCGAGGCTGGCGGGGTCGTTGACCGAGTGGACCACCTCGACGGCGGCCCCGGTGGTACGGGCCCCCAGCCGCGCGCCCGCGATCCCCCGCAGCGCGTAACTGCGCCGCCCCCTGACCTCCGACTCGCCGGGCGCCAGATAGACCAGGTCGCGGTGGCCTGCGGCGGCCAGTTCGCGTACGGCGAGGGCCGCCGCCTCCTCCCAGTCGAGGTCGGTCCACGGGAGGGCGTCCTCGTCCGCCGGGCGCCCGATGAGCGCGGCGGGGAAGACCAGTTCCCGTACGACGTCGATCCGCGCGTCCTCCATGTCGACGGCCATCAGGACCGCCGCGTCGGCGAGTCCGCTGCGCGCCACCCGGCGCAGCCCCTCGGCCTTGTCACGGGAGGTGGTGAGCAGCAGATCGAAGCCGCGGGCGTTGGCGGCGTCGCTGACCTCGATGGCGAACCGGCCGTCCACCGAGTGCCGTTCCCCGGCGGCGCGGGGCAGGGCGAGCGCGAGTACGTGCGTACGGCTGCTGCGCAGCGTCCTGGCGCTGGCCCGCGGGTGGTAGCCGAGCGCGTCCACCGCCTCCCGCACCCGGCGGCGGGTCTCCTCGGAGATGGGCCGGGAACCGTTGAAGACGTACGACACGGTGCTCGGCGCGACCCCGGCCCGTTCGGCGACGTCCCTGATGGTGGCCATCCTCGACCCCTTCGATGATGCGGGCACGACGCCGCGGAGCGTACTGAAGGCGTGATGGGCCACCTTATCGAACCGGCTCGGGGGGGGACCGGTCCGCCGGCCGGGGGCCGCGACGCGCCGGGTTACTCCTTGGGGGCCTGCGAGATCCGCACCATGTTGCCCGAGGGGTCCCGGAACGCGCAGTCGCGGGGGCCCCAGGGCTGGTCGGTGGGCTCCTGGAGCACCTCGCCGCCGGATGCCAGCGCCTTCTCGAAGGTCGCGCCGAGATCGTCGGAGCGGAAGATCACCATCGGCAGAACGCCCTTGGTGAGCAGCTCCTGAAGGGCGTCGCCGTCGGCCTGGGACCGGCCGGCGTGCGGCTCCGAGAGCACGATCTCCACGCCGGGCTGGGTCGCGCTGCCGAGGGTGACCCAGCGGAAGTCGCCCGAGGCGACGTCGTTGCGGATGTCGAGTCCGAGGCCGTCGCGGTAGAAGGCGAGCGTCTCGTCGAGGTCGTTGACGGTGATGTGGCAGTACTGGAGTGCGATGTTCATGCGGCCAACGTTAGGCGGCGGCCTCGGGGGGCGCTTCTCGAATCCTGCTCGGTACGACACCGCCCGTAGGCCCGGCTCCCGTCGGTCCGTTTCCCGTAGGCCCGTCCCCCGTCGGCCCGGCTCCGGACGGCACTGCCCTGACCGGCAGGTCCCTGGCCGGGCGGGTGCGCACCTTCGCCACGCACGGGGGCATCGCCGTCACGGCGGGGTGCTCCCGGGCGCGGTACGCGCTCGGCGGCTCCCCCACGATCTCGGTGAAGCGCGAGCTGAACGAGCCCAGCGACGTACAGCCGACCTCCACGCACGCGTCGGTCACACTCCACCCGGCCCGCAGCAGCGCCATCGCGCGCTCGATACGACGGGTCATGAGGTAGCTGTACGGCGTCTCGCCGTACGCCGCCCGGAACCGCCGCGAGAAGTGGGCCGGGGACATCAGCGCGAACCGGGCCATCGTCGGCACATCGAGCGGGCGCGCGTAGTCGCGGTCGATCGCGTCCCGCGCCCGGCGCAGGTGTGCGAGGTTGGCGAGATCCTGCGCATCCATGCCACGAGGCTAACACCGCACTCTGACAAAGCTGCTCTGACCTGCGGAAATGTCGGTTCCACGGGTAGCGTCGGCCGTCACCGCGCCGGGGGCGCCATCAGCTCGGCGAGCTGCCGGGCCAGCGTACGGGCGCCCGAAGGCGCCTCGACGGTCAGTCCGTCCCCGGCGCAGCGGACGGGGGTGAGCGGGTTCGGGGTGAGCGGGTTCGGGGTGAGCGGGTCAGGGGCCGCCGCGCCGGTCAGCCGCCAGCCCGCCGCCCGTACGGACAGGCCCTCCGGGCCGGGGCCCGCGTGCAGTGCGGCGGCCGTCCAGACCACCAGGGCGTGCGGATCGGGCCGGGGCACGTCGGCGCCGGGGAGGGTCCAGCTCCGGGTGGCATCGGCCGGGCCGGGGGTGATCACCGGCCCGGCGAGGGACCGTACCGTCCCCCAGAGCGCCGCGAGATCCGGGCAGTGGCGCCAGCGGCCCGCCCGGTCGGCGAGCTGCCAGCCGCCGCCCGGCCACGGCCGCACCGTGATCCGGGTACCGGCCAGCAGCCGCCGGACGGCCCGGTGCCGGGCGGTCGTACCGCCGGGGCCGAGCGGGGCCACGCGCTCGGCCCAGCCGGTCGCGGGCCGCCCGCACACACCGCACATGATGAGGTCGCCTTCCGCTCAGCTGTCCCTTGTCGACCCGCTCATGCCATCACATCGCCGCTGTTCGGGCCGAGCGTCTGTCCGACGTAGAGGTTGCCGCCCGGGTCGGAGGCGAGCAGCAGCACGGTGGGCGCGATCTCCTCCGGCCTGCCGAACCTGCCGAGCGGGAGTTCCGCCTGCTTGGCTCGCTTCCAGTCGGCGCTGAGCCCGTCGACCAGCGGGGTCTCGACCGGTCCCGGGGCGATGGCGTTGACCAGGACGTTGTGCGGGGCGGCCTCCCGCGCGAGCGCCTTGGTGAAGCCGATGACACCGGCCTTGGCGGCCGAGTAGTGGGTCAGCCCCTCGCCGCCCTTCTGGCCGAGCTGGGAGGCGATGTTGACGATGCGCCCGCCGCCCCGCGCGATCATGTGCGGGAGGGTGTAGCGGCAGCTGAGGAAGACCCCGCGCAGGTCGACGGCGATGGTCTCGTCCCAGACCGCCGGGTCCATCTCGGCGAGCGGGACCTCGGTGAGGATTCCGGCCGAGTTGACGAGGACGTCCACCGCGCCGTGCGCGCGCACCACCTCCTCGACGGTCTCCCTGACCTGGTCGGCGTCGGCCACGTCGAGGGTGTGCAGGGTGACGGCGGCGGCGCCCGGGAGCCGCTCGCGCAGGGCGTCGAGTTTCTCCGTGTCGCGGTCGGCGAGCGCCAGCCGGTCGCCCTCCCGGGCGAACGCCTCCGCGGTGGCGGCGCCGATTCCGCTGGCGGCGCCGGTGATCAGGACGGTACGGGGGTGCGGGGTGCTCATGGTCGTCGCTCCGTGAGTCGTGATGAGACGTGATGAGGCGTGAGTGGTGGGCCGAGAGGGTCCGGCGGCTTCGGACCGGAAGGGCTCGGTTCGGGAGAGCTTCGGGACGGGAGGGCTCAGTCGGGGAAGCGGACGGTCAGTCCGCCGTCCACGATGAGCTGCTGCCCGGTGATGTACGAGGCCTCCGGCGCGCACAGGAAGCGGATCGCGGCGGCCACCTCCTCCGGGCGTCCGACCCGGCCCGCCGGAATCCCGGCGCCCGCCGCGCGCAGCCCCTCGGGTCCCAGCGAGTTGCGCGCGTCCAGCGACTGCGGCGTCTCGATCAGCCCCGGGATGACGGAGTTCGCCCGGATCCCGCGCGGCGCCAGCTCGACCGCGAGGGAGCGTACGAGTCCCAGCACGCCCGCCTTGGCCGCCGCGTAGTGGACGTGATCGCCCCAGCCGTAGACGCCGCCCGCGATGGACGAGACGGCGAGCAGGGCGCCGGGGCCCGTCATCCGCTCGGCGGCGGAGCGGAAGGTGCGCATGACCCCGGTGAGGTCGACACCGAGCATGCCGTCCCAGGCGTCGTCGGTGAGTTCGGCGAGCGGCGCCCGGCGCAGGATGCCCGCCGCCGCGACGGCGATGTCCAGCCTCCCGTACGTGGCGACGGCGGCCTCGGCCAGCCGCTCGGGGCCCTCGGCGCCCGCGACGTCCGCCTCGACCGCGAGACATCGGCCGCCGGCCGCGAGGACGGCGTCGACGGTCTCCCGCGGATCGTGCGGATCGGCGGTGTGATATCCGATGACGGTGTCGATGCCCGCCTCGGCGAAGGCCACGGCCGTCGCCCTGCCGATGCCGCTGGCGCCTCCGGTGACGAGGGCGGCGCCGCGCTGTCGTACGTCGGTCATGGTGTCCCAATCTCTGTGCGGGTGAGGGGTGTCGGGATCTCTGTGCGGGTGAGGGGTGTCGGGCCGGGTCAGCCGGCCTGCGGGGTGATCCGCTCCGGGGCGGCGCGGCGGTCGTCGCCGCGCGCGCCGAGCATCACGAGGCCGGAGCCGAAGATGCCGACGGCTCCGGCGACGAAGGCCGCCATGGTCATCGAGACCCCGGCCGAGAGCAGCGCGCCGAGCAGCGCCGAGCCGACGATGGCCCCGACCGGCCCCATGGTGTGGGCCACATTGGCGCCGATCCCGCGCACCTGCTCCGGGAACGACTCGCTCATGTAGAAGAGCATCGCGGAGTAGGGGCCGGTCAGGAAGAACAGCCCGAGCGCGTACAGACCGATCACGGCCGCGGTGGTGGTGGGGCCGAAGAGCATCGCCGTCATGGCGACGCCGCCGCAGCTCCAGCCGATGATGATGGTGGTGCGGCGGCCGACGCGGTCGCCGAGCCAGCCGTGGAAGACGTAGCCGAAGAAGCCCGCCAGGTTGGCGAGGACGAGGACGAGCAGCGCGCTGCTGAACGAGACGCCCTTCGCCTCGACGAGCACCGTGGTGCCGAGGACGGAGAAGATCTGGATCCCCATCCAGTTGAGCAGCCAGGCCGCCGAGAGACAGAGGGTGTGCCGGCGCAGCGCGGGCGCGAAGACCTCACGCAGTCCGGGCTTGCTCTCGTTGGTCTCGATGCCGGCGGACTTCTCCAGCTCGGCGGCCTCGGCCGCACGGCCCCCGGCGCGCAGCGCGCGGGCCTTCCTGAGCCCGAGGAAGACCGGGGACTCGGGCAGGGTGCGCATCAGTACGGCGATGATCAGGGCGGGTACCGCGGCGATGACGAAGCTGCCGCGCCAGCCGAAGGTGGGCAGGGTCAGGGCCGTGACACCGGCGCCGACGAGGGCGCCGACCGGCCAGCCGCTCTGGACGAAGCTGAAGTACAGGCCGCGCCTCGGGTGTTTTCCGTAGATCTCCTTGAGATAGACGGTGTTGACGACCTCTTCCGAGTAGCCGAAGCCGGAGAAGGCGCGGACGGCGACCATCGAGACGGGGCCCATGACCAGTGCGGTGGCGGCGGAGGTGAAGGCGGCGCCGGCCGAGGTGATCATGAGGGCCGGGCGGCGGCCGAAGCGGTCCAGGATGGGGCCGACGCAGAGCGAGACCACGAAGGTGCCCGCCGTGACCCCGGTGACGACATTGGCGGCGGTCGCGTTGGACCAGCCGAAGTCCTCGGAGATCTTGGGCAGCAGGGTGCCGAAGAGGGTGAAGTCGTAGACGCTGAAGACCCAGGCCAGGAAGCAGATCACGGAGGCCCGGACGACCAGCTTGCGGGACGGCAGCGCCGCCTCGGACCGCTGGGGTTCGGTGCGCTGGGGTTCCCCGGAGCGCTGGGGTTCCCCGGACTCGGCTATGGGGGACGACGGTGTGGCGGGGGACGGGGGTGTCGCTGAAGAGTGCACGGCGGTCTCCGATGCGGAGGAACGGAAGTGGGGACGGGGGTACGGCACGTACGACGTGTCGCGACGCGCCACGACGTGTGCGGCGGGTGACGGTGCGCGGCGGGGAGCGGCACGCGCGGAGGGGGCGGGTCCTCCGGCGCCGGCCCGGGGATGTGGCCGTGGCGCCGGAGACCGGCGGGGAGGGGACGGGCGGGGCGTCCGACGTGCGGGGATGGGCCGTCGGACGCGGGTGCCGGGCCGGGAGGAGAGGCGCGGCGCTCACCGGGACGCGGTGGGACGTGGTGTGGTGTGTGGTGTGCGGTGTGCGGTGTGCGGTGGGGACGGAGTGCCGGACCCGGGTGGGGATGCGGGCCCCGGGCGGCGGCCCCGGGCCCCGGGGCGAGGGATCAGGCGCGCGGGCGACGGCGGACGAAGTCGGTGGCGATCTCGTCGAAGGTGACCCAGCGGACGCCCTCGTGCGCGTCGATGTGGTCGATCAGCCGCTCGTGCATCAGCAGGTTCTGCGGGCGGCCCGACACATCGGGGTGGACGGTCATGGTGAAGACCGCGTAGTCGTTCTCGCGGTAGACCCAGTCGAACTGGTCGCGCCACATCTGTTCGAGGTCACGGGGGTTGACGAAGCCGTGGCTGTTGGGGCTGGCCTTGATGAACATCATCGGAGGCAGGTCGTCGAGGTACCAGTTGGCCGGGATCTCCACCAGGCCGGTCTCCGCGCCCCGCTCCAGCGGCTTCATCCAGTCCTGGGCGGGCCGGTCGTAGTCGATCTTCGTCCAGCTGTCGCCGACCCGTACGTAGTACGGCTCGAAGTCGCGGTGCATCAGCGAGTGGTCGTAGGTGATCCCGCGCTCCAGCAGGAGCTCGTTGGTGACCCCGGAGAACTCCCACCACGGCGCGACGTATCCGGTGGGACGGCGTCCGATGCGGGTGGAGATCAGGTCGATGCAGTGGTCGAGGATGTCGGACTCCTGCGTCCGGCTCATCGCGATCGGGTTCTCGTGGCTGTAGCCGTGCACCCCGATCTCGTGGCCGGCGGCGGTACACGCGTCGAACTCCTCGGGGAAGGTCTCGATCGAGTGGCCCGGCCAGAACCAGGTGGTCCTCATGGACCGGCGGCGGAACAGCTCCATCATCCGGGGGACGCCCACCTCGCCCGCGAACAGGCCGCGGGAGATGTCGCAGGGCGAGTCCTCTCCCCCGTACGAGCCGAGCCAGCCGCCGACCGCGTCGACGTCGACTCCGTAGGCCACGAGAATCTCTTTCGGCATATCGCTTCTCCTGTCGGTGTGTTGCGTGTGTCGGTGTGTTCCGCGTGCCTGTCGGTGTGTTTCTGGTCCCGGTCCACCGGGCGGCCGTCGACCGGGCGGCCGCCGGCCGCCCGGTGCCGGTGTGTTCACCCGGTCTGGTGCCCGGCGTCGGTGAGCCAGGTACGTGTCGCCTCGGCGGCCCCCGCCGGCCCCTGCCCCGCCGTACGGTGCAGTGCGGCGGCGAGCAGCAGCCGCAGCTGCCACGGCGAGAGGTCGGAGGCGAAGACGGCGCCCGCCCGCAGCAGGTCGGCGCCGCCTCCCGCGCCGTAAGCGGCCGAGGTCGCTCCGGTGGGCACCCTGCTCGCGACGGCGACCGCGATGCCGTCCGCGACCAGCCGGCCGACCGCCTCGGTCACCTCGGGCGGGGCGTTTCCCGCCCCGAAGGCGCAGAGCACGACGCCGCGCGCCCCGGCGGCCACGGCCGCGTCGAGCAGGGCGGTGTCACAGCCGACGTAGAGCGGGACCACGTCCACCCGGGGCAGCCGGCCGAGGTCGTCGGCCGAGATCAGGGCGGCGGGGCGCGGCGGCCGGCCGATCAGCCGCACCCGGCCGTCGTCCACCCGCGCGAGCGGGCCGCGCCCCGGCGCGCCGAAGGCGGCGGGCGCCAGGGTGTCGGTCTTGCGCAGGCCGATGGCGGGCCAGACCGCGCCGTCGAAGACCGCGCTGACGCCGTGGCGCCGGGCCGCGGGGTGGGCGGCCCAGGTCAGGGCGGCGGCGAGATTGCGCGGTCCGTCGGCCGCCGGGTCGTCGGCGGGCCGCTGGGCGCCGGTCAGGACTATCGGCCGGTCGTCGTCGTGGACGAGGGCGAGCGCGAAGGCGGTCTCCTCCATGGAGTCCGTGCCGTGGGTGATGACCACGCCGTCGGCTCCCTCGGCCAGGCTCTGGCCCACCGCCCCGGCCAGGTGGGCCAGATCGGGCAGGCCGAGCGCGAAGCTGGCCCGCAGGCCGATCTCGTCGCAGGTGACCCGGGCCCGCTCGGGCACCGGGAAGACCAGCGCCGTCTCCAGCAGCTCCTTCACACCGACGGAGGCGACCCGCCCGGCGGGGGTGGAGCGGCTGGCGATGGTGCCACCCGTACCGATGAGACGCAGCTGCATGCGAGGCTCCACAATCGATTGCGAGAACGATTGCGCAACTGTGCTCCATACTCGCCCCGGAGGGCAACCCCCGTAATCGGATCTTCATGGAAGATGATGGTTCCGGAAATTCGGGGACAGGAACGAGGAGACGACGGCCGTGAGACGACAGCCCGCAGACACCCGCGATCCCCGCGAGCCGGGAGAGAGCGGTGTGACCCTGGCCGATGTGGCGGCCGACGCGGGTGTCCACCAGTCCACGGCCTCCCGCGCGCTGCGCGACGGCGCCGGGGTGGGCGCGGCCACCGCCGACCGGGTGCGCGCTTCGGCCAGGCGCCTCGGCTATGTCGTGAACCCGGCCGCCGCGAGTCTGCGCACCGGACGCTCCCGGCTGCTGGGGGTGCTGGTCCCCCGGCTCACCGACATCGTGCTGGCCACGGTCTACGAGGGCATCGAGGCCGGCGCGGCGGCGGCCGGGTACCACGCCGTGGTCTCCAACACGGGAGACGATCCGGCGGTCCAGCGCGCCAAGGTCGAGCGGTTGCTCGCGCTGCGGGTCGACGGGCTGCTCCTCGGCGACGCGCGCGGCGACACGACCCTCGCCCCCGAGCTGGTGGCGCGCGGGGTGCCGCTGGTGCTGGTGTCCAGGCGGCTGCGCGGGGTCACCTCCTTCACCTGCGACGATCTGGTCGGCGGGCGGCTGGTGGCGGAGCATCTGCTGTCGCTGGGGCACCGCAGGGTGGGCGTGGTGGCGGGCGAACCGTACGCCTCCACCGGGGTCGAGCGGACCAAGGGTTTCACCGACGCGTTCGCGGAGGCGGGCATACCCGTGGCCCCGGAGCTGATCGTCAACGCGCCCTTCGACGTGCACGGCGGTGAGCGGGCCGCGCACCGGCTGCTGGCCGCCGAGCCGCGGCCGACCGCCGTCTTCGCCGTCAACGACTTCGCCGCGATCGGGGTGATGGGCGCGCTGCGCGCCTCGGGGCTGACCCCCGGCCGGGACATCGCCGTGGCGGGCTACAACGATGTGCCGCTCTCCGCCCAACTGCCCATCCCCCTCACCTCCGTACGCTCCCCGATGCGCGACATGGGCGAGCGGGCGGCGACGGCGCTGGTGGGAATGGTCGAGGGGCGCACCGCGCGCTCCCGCCGGTTCACCCCGGAGCTGATGGTGCGTGACTCCACCCTCGCCACGAGCTGAGAAGCCCGCCGGGTGCCGGGTCCGTACGGCGGGGCGGCCGCCGGCCGTCCGCACGACCCGCGAAGATGAACTGAAGAACCGATCGCACCAACCGATGTGGAGGAGTGCGCAGATGCCGCACGAACGAGCGGGACAGCCGGCGCGGCCGGCGGACCTCATCGATGTCGCCCGGCTGGTGACCTCGTACTACGCGCTGCACCCGGACCCCGAGGAGCCCCGCCAGCGCGTCGCGTTCGGAACCTCGGGCCACCGCGGGTCGTCGCTCGCCACCGCGTTCAACGAGGACCACATCGCCGCGACCAGCCAGGCGATCTGCGAGTACCGGACCCGGCAGGGCACGGACGGTCCCCTCTTCCTCGGCGCCGACACCCACGCGCTGTCCGAGCCCGCGCGGGTGACCGCCGTCGAGGTGTTCGCCGCCAACGGGGTGACGGTGCTCGTCGACAGCGCCGACGGCTACACCCCCACCCCCGCCGTGTCGCACGCCATCGTCACGCACAACCGGGGCCGTACCTCGGCTCTCGCCGACGGGGTGGTGGTGACCCCGTCCCACAACCCGCCCGCCGACGGCGGTTTCAAGTACAACCCGCCCAGCGGCGGCCCGGCGGGCTCCGAGGCGACCGACTGGATCCAGGACCGCGCCAACGAGATCATCGCGGGCGGCATGAAGGACGTACGCCGGATCCCGTACGCGCGCGCCCTGGCCGCGCCGGGCACCGGACGGTACGACTTCCTCGGTACGTACGTGTCGGACCTGCCGTCCGTCCTCGACCTGGACGCGGTGCGCGCCGCCGGTGTCCGGATCGGGGCGGACCCGCTGGGCGGCGCCTCGGTCGCGTACTGGGGCCGGATCGCGGAGCAGCACCGGCTCGATCTGACCGTGGTCAATCCGCTGACCGATCCCACCTGGCGGTTCATGACGCTGGACTGGGACGGCAGGATCCGGATGGACTGCTCCTCGCCGTACGCGATGGCCTCGCTGATCGGCCGGAGCGGGCAGTACCAGATCGCCACCGGCAATGACGCCGACGCCGACCGGCACGGCATCGTCACGCCCGACGGCGGGCTGATGAACCCGAACCACTATCTGGCGACCGCCATCGGCTATCTGTACGCCCACCGCGAGCGGTGGCCCGCGGGCGCGGGCATCGGCAAGACGCTGGTGTCCTCCGGGATGATCGACCGGGTCGCCGCCGATCTCGGCCGCCGGCTGGTCGAAGTGCCCGTCGGCTTCAAGTGGTTCGTGGACGGGCTTCGCGACGGCTCGCTCGGTTTCGGCGGCGAGGAGTCGGCCGGCGCCTCGTTCCTGCGGCACGACGGTTCGGTGTGGACCACCGACAAGGACGGCATCATCCTGGCGCTGCTCGCCTCGGAGATCCTCGCGGTCACCGGCTCCTCGCCCTCGGCCCACTACGCGGCGCTCACCGGCCGCTTCGGGGAACCCGCGTACGCGCGGATCGACGCCCCCGCCACCCCGGACGAGAAGGCGGTCCTGGCCCGGCTCTCGCCCGCGCAGGTCAGCGCGGACACGCTCGCCGGTGAGCCGGTCACGGCGGTGCTCACCGAGGCGCCCGGCAATGGCGCGGCCATCGGCGGCATCAAGGTGACCACCGAGAACGCCTGGTTCGCGGCCCGCCCCTCGGGCACCGAGGACGTCTACAAGATCTACGCGGAGTCCTTCCTGGGCACCGGCCATCTCGGCCGGGTGCAGGAGGAGGCCAAGGCGGTGGTCGCTGCGGCGCTGAGCGCCTGACGGGACGGGCGCGGGGAGGGCGCGGGGCAGGCGGCGGCGCGGTCAGCGGGGTTTCTCCGGATCCTCGCGGTCCTGGGGATCCTCACGCTCGTCGGAGTCCCCGGGCTCCGCGCGCTCCTCGCGCGCGTCGTACGCCGCACGTTCCGCGCGCTCCCTGCGGCGTCTGCGCAGCCCCCACACGGTCAGCGCCACGACCACGACCGCCACGGCCGCCGCCGCCGCGATCACCCCCACCCGCGACTCGATACGGGTGAACGCGGCCCCGGCGAAGTAGCCGAGCACCGTGCAGCTGATGCCCCAGCTCAGTCCGCCCAGGGCGTTGAACAGGAAGAACCGGCGGTACGCCATGTCCGAGAGGCCGGCGAGCGCGGGCATCAACGCCCGGAGGAAGGCGACGAAGCGGGCCAGGAACACCGCCACCGCGCCGCGTTCGCGGATCATCACGCGGGCACGGTCGGTCCGCTCCTGGCGTCTGCGCAGCGTACGGGTGGTCAGGACGCGGTCGCCGAAGTGGCGGGCCAACGCGTATCCCGTGCTGTCGCCGAGGACGGCGGCGAGCACCACCACCGCCGTCAGCCACCACAGGGACACCTTGCCCTGGCCCGCCAGGACTCCGCCCAGGATCGCGGCGGTCTCGCCGGGCAGGACGAAGCCGATGAACAGCGCGTCCTCGCAGAAGACGAGCGCGCCGACCACGGCGTAGATCAGGGGGCCGGAGAGCCCGTTCAGCCAGTTGGTGATCGTGTTCATCCGGCGCGTCCTTCCGGGTCCGTCCGGACGATACCCGCCGCGAGGGCGCCGACCGGCGCGCGGACACGGCCGGGAACGCGGAACTTCGATCTTCGTCGGGACGGGCGGGGACAGGGACAGGGACGGGGGGGCGGGCGCGCGGCGGCCGCTCAGCCCCGGCCCGCGTGGATCGCCGCCTGGATCTGCTCGTACACCCGGGTGCGCAGCTCGGCGAAGCCCGGCTCGGCCCGGGTGGTGAGCTGGTTCCGGTCGGCCGGCAGGCCGATCGTCAGCTGTTCGCGTACCACCGTCGGTGAGGCGGACAGGATCAGGACCCGCTGTCCCAGGTAGACGGCCTCGTCGATGTCGTGGGTGATGAAGAGGATCGTCATGCCCCGCTCCCGCCACAGCCGGCGGACCAGATCCTCCAGTTCCGCGCGGGTCTGGGCGTCCACGGCGGCGAACGGCTCGTCCATGAGCAGCACTTCGGGTTCGTACGCCAGGGCGCGGGCGATCGCCACCCGCTGCTGCATGCCGCCGGAGAGCTGCCAGGGGTACGCGGCGCCCGCGTCCGCGAGATCGACGGCGCGCAGGGCGTCGGCCACCAGCGCGCTGCGGCGCTCCTTGCCGAGCGACTTCTTCTGGCGCAACGGCAGTTCGACGTTGGCGCGCACGCTCATCCAGGGGAAGAGGCTGCGGCCGTACTCCTGGAGGACGACGGCCATCGCCGGCGGCGGTCCGGTGACGCGCTCGCCGTTCAGGAGCACCTCGCCGGAGGTCGGGGCGAGCAGTCCGCCGACGCACTTGAGGAGCGTGGTCTTGCCGCAGCCCGAGGGGCCGACCAGGCAGCACAGCTCACCGGCGGCGACGGTGAACGTGAGGTCGCGGACCGCCTCGACCCGGCGGCCGTGCCCGTCGTAGATCTTCCGCAGGCCGCGCACGTCCAGCATGGGGTGTCCCTTCATGACGACCGCCTGGCCGCGCGCAGACCGTGGTACCAGCGCAGGGCCCGGCGCTCGACCAGCTGGAACAGCGCGGCCAGCAGGAACCCGAGGAGCCCCAGGACCAGGATCCCGCTCCACATCTCGGGGATCGCGAACCCACGCTGGAACTGGACGATGGCGAAGCCGAGGCCGTTGCTGGCCGCGAACATCTCGCTGATGACCATCAGGATGATCCCGATCGAGAGGGCCTGCCGCAGCCCCGCGAAGATCTGCGGGCCCGCCGAGGGCAGTACGAGATGACGCAGCCGGGCGATGCCGGTGACGCGGTAGGACCGGGCGGTCTCGGACAGCACGGAGTCGACGGCGCGGGCGCCTTCCACGGTGTTGAGGAGGACGGGCCAGACCGTGCCGCTCGCGATGACCACGATCTTCATCGTGTCGCCGATACCGGCGAACAGCATGATGACCGGCACCAGCACCGGCGGCGGAACGGCCCGCAGGAACTCCAGGACGGGTTCGGCCGTCGCCCGTACCCTGCGGTGCGTTCCGATCAGGACCCCGGCGGCCACTCCGGCGGCGGCCCCGATCGTGTAGCCGGCGGCCAGCCGGCCGAGGCTGGGCAGGACGTCGTGGGTGAGCCGGTCGGCGTTCCACACCTCCCCGAACGAGCCGAGGATCGTCCGCAGGGGCGGGAAGTAGACGCTGGTGCTGCCGGCCGAGGCGGCCAGCCACAGGAGCAGGAGCAGGGCGGGCAGCGCGACGGTGAACAGCGCCCGGCGCAGGGCGAGTCTCACAGGGCGGCCTCCCCGCGTACGGACTGGTGCCAGAACAGGGCCCGGCGCTCCACCAGCCTCGCCCCGAGGTTGATCAGCAGCCCGACCAGTCCGGTGACCACCACGAGGGCGTACATCTCGGGGACGGCCTGGGAGGTCTGGGCGACGGCGATCCGGGACCCGAGCCCCGGCGCGCCGATGACCAGTTCGGCGGTGACGGCGAGGATCAGGGCCACGGCGGCGGCCAGCCGGACGCCCGTCATGACGTACGGCAGCGCGGTGGGCCAGAGCAGATGGCGGATCCGCGCCCAGGTGCCGAGGCCGTAGGAGCGGGCGGTCTCCTCGGCGACCGGATCGACGTCCTGGACGCCGTGCAGGACCTGGACCAGGACCTGCCAGAAGGCGGCGTAGACGACCAGGAGCAGGGTGGAGCGCAGGTCGGTGCCGTAGAGGAGGACGGCCAGCGGGATCAGCGCGACGGAGGGAATGGGGCGCAGGAACTCGACGGTCGAGGCCGTCACCTCGCGCAGATACGGTACGACCGCGATCACGGTCCCGGTGGCGAGGGCGGCGGCGGTGGCGATGAGGAGGCCGAGGGCCCACCCGGTGAGGGTGTCGCCGAGCGCCGACCAGAACGCGGGCTCGGCGGCCTCGGAGGCGAGGGCCCGCAGGACGCGGGAGGCGGGCGGGAAGAAGTCGGCGGAGACGGCACCGGCCCGGGACACGGCCTCCCAGCAGACGAGGAAGCCGAGGATTCCGGCGAGGCCGAGGAGGGCGTTGGACGGGCCGGGCAGGCTCTTGCCGGGGCCGGGGCCGAGTTCGGGTTGAGGTCGGGGGCCAGGGCCGAGTTCGGGTCCGGGTGCGGCGGTATCCGTGAGCGGGGCGCCGGTCCCGGACGGCGAGCCCTGGCCGGTCCCGGGCGGGGAGCCGACGCCGGGGCCGGGCGCGGCCGCCGTCATGGCAGCAGCTCGTCCGGATCGGGCGCCGACTTGAAGATCCCGTCCTTCTCGCCGAGTGCGGCCAGCGTCTCGATCGACGCCCGGTTGGGCTCCTGGGGCCAGTGCGGCAGCGTCATCGCGCGCAGGGTCGCCTCGGGGATCCGGGTGTAGGTGGTGAGGATCTCCCGTACCTCGTCGGGGTGGCCGGTGGCGTAGGCGAGCGATTCCTTGGTGGCCGCCCGGAACTTCTCCACCAGTTCGGGGTTGCGCCGCGCGTACTCGGCGGAGGTGAAGTAGAGCGCGACGGTGAGGTCGGGGGCCACGTCGACGAAGTTGGAGGCGATGACCCTGCCGCCTCTGCCCTTGATGGTGGAGAGCGCGGGTTCGACCGCCCAGGCGGCGTCGACCTGGCCGCTGTCGAGGGCGGCGGCCATCTGGTCGAAGGCCAGCTCGACGAAGGTGACCCGGTCCGGGTCGCCGCCCGCCTTGCGCACCGACTCCCGTACCGAGGTGTCACCGATGTTCTTGAGCGTGTTGACGGCGACCTTCCTGCCGGCGAGGTCCTTGGCCGTCTTGAGGGCGCTGTCCTTGCCGACGGTGATGCCGCCGAAGTCCGCGCCGTCCCGGCCGGTCGAGGCGCCCCCGTTCGCCACCGCCCGCACCGGCACCTTGTTGGCCTGGGCGACCAGCAGGGAGGTCACGTTGGAGAAGCCGAACTGGAACTGGCCGCTGATCACGCCGGGCACGATCGCGGCGCCGCCCTGACCGGTCTTCAGCGTCAGGTCGATGCCCCGGTCACGGTAGAAGCCCTGTTTCTCGCCGAGGTAGATGGGGGCGACATCCACGATGGGGATGACGCCCACGGTGATCGCGGCCGAACCGTCGTCCCGCCGCCCGCCCGGGGAGTCCGTCGAACCGCAGGCGGTGAGGGGGGCCACGATCGCGAGGGCGGTGAGTCCGATGAGCAGACGACGCATGAACACCCCTTGGGAGATGACCTGTTCGGACTGTTCGCGAATCGCAGAGTCATTCTCGGGGCGAACACGACTCGCGTCCAGTCCGCGACGGGGTGACGCGCTGTCAGGCCGGACGGGGCTCGGGGCGCTCCGAGGAGGAGGAGGAGGCGGGCCACTCGTCGGCGAGCACGGACCAGATCTCCTTGTCGTGCCGGACACCGCGGTACGGGTAGCGCTGCCGCAGCACCCCGTCGCGGGTCATGCCGAGCCGGCGCGCGGCCTCGGCGCTGCGGGTGTTGCCCGACGCGGCCCACCATTCGACCCGGCTCATCCCGCGCTCCCCGAACGCCCAGTCGATCAGCGCGCGGGACGCCCTGTTGACCAGGCCGCGCCCCTCCCCCGCCGCCTCCAGCCAGCAGCCGATCTCGCAGACCCCGGAGGCGGCGTCGAAGGTGGTGAACATGACGCCGCCGACCAGTGTGCCGTCCAGCCAGATGCCGTGGATCCGCGCCGTGTCCTTGGCCTGGTTGTCGGCGTACCGCTGGAGGACGGCGGTGGCCGAGGCCAGGTCGGTGGAGAACGTCGCCCAGGGGATCCAGGGGTCCACGTTGGGCCGGGCGCGGTCGATGTGGGCGAGGAACTCCGGCGCCTGCCAGGGTTCGAGGGGGCGGAGCAGGGCGTTGTCGCCCAGGGCGAGCGCGTACACGGCGGTCTCTTTTCGACGCGGGGACTCACGGGAACAGGTACGTAACGAGCGTTCGGTATGTAAGATAACAGCCATGCCGCCCGCCCGAGGAGACCGCGAAGCCCGCCGTGAGGACGTCTCGGAGGCGGTGTGGCGCACGCTCGCCGACAAGGGGTTCGGCGGCCTGACGCTGCGCGCCGTCGCGGCCGAGATGGGCGTCTCGACCGGGATGCTCATGCACTACTTCCCGACCAAGCGGGCGCTGGTCGTCCACGCCCTGGACGTCCTGGAGAAGCGCTCCGCCGAGCGCCCCCGGCGCGACCGGCCCACCGAGGGACTCGCCGCCCTGCGCGCGGTGCTGCTGGACGTTCTGCCGCTCACCGAGGACGGCACGGCCCGCAACCGCGTCTGGGTCAGCTCCTGGGACCTCGCCCTGGCCGACGAGGGGCTGGGCTCCGGCCAGGCGGAGCGTTACGCGCGCATGCGGTCCGCGGTCCGGCCGCACCTCGATGCCGCGCGCGACCGCGGCGAACTGCCGGCCGCCGCCGACCTCGACCAACTCGCCGCCGCGGCAGTCGCGTTCACGCACGGTCTGGTCGTCCAGGCCCTCTTCGACCCCGAGCGGTTCCCCGAGTCCGTACAGACCTCGCTGGTGGACGGGTTCCTGCGCGGGCTGGCCGCCGGGCCGGTTCGGGGCGGGACTCAGCGATCAGCGCGGTGACGCCGAGTTCCGGCGCGGGTACGCGAACCGCCTCACGGGCCCCGGCACCACGCCCTCCGCTTACGCCACGAGAGTCCCATCATGTGATGCACACCACACGACAGAGGCTGGTGCGCGGCGTGGAGGACCCGGCCGTACCGGCCCCGAGGCCATGTCTCCATGTTGACATTCGGACGCGGTGCGGAACAGGCTCGAAGCCCGACGATCATTCTCGAAGCCCGACCGATCATTGAGGAGTTGCGTCATGCCCATGCGTCCTGCGGTGCGTCCGTCGAAGGTGTTCGCGTCATGAGGCGGGTCCTGGTCACCGGGGCGTCCCGGGGTATCGGCCGGGCGGTGGCCCGCGCGTTCGCCGAACGCGGTGACCGCGTGGCGGTGCACTACGCGACGAGGCGCGACGACGGGGAGCGGACGCTGCGGGAGTTGCCCGGCGACGGCCATGTGCTGGTCGGCGGCGATCTCGCGGACCCCGAGGTGGCCCGGGGCATCGTCGACGAGGCCGTGCGGGCTCTCGGCGGAGTCGACGTCCTGGTGAACAACGCCGCGCTCGCGCCGGGCGCCGACAACCGCCACGCGGTGGCCGACGTCTCCTATGCGGACTGGCGGGAGATCTGGCATCGCATGATCCAGGTCAACCTGTTGGGTGCCGTGAACGTGACCTACGGGGTCGCGCGGCACCTCATCGACCGCGGTGAGCCGGGCAGCATCGTCAACGTCGGGTCCCGAGGCGCCTTCCGGGGTGAGCCCGACTTCCCCGCGTACGGGGCCGGCAAGGCCGCGCTGCACGCTTTCGGGCAGTCGATGGCCGTCTCGCTGGCGCCGCACGGCATCTCGGTGACCTCCGTGGCGCCCGGCTTCGTCGCGACCGAGCGGCAGGCCGGCAAGCTGGCCGGCCCGGAGGGCGGGGCGCTGCGCGACCAGAGCCCCTTCGGCCGGGTCGGTACCCCCGAGGAAGTGGCGGCCGCCGTCCTCTATCTCGCCTCGCCGGAAGCCGCCTGGTCGTCCGGCACGGTGCTCGATGTCAACGGCGCCTCCCACCTGCGCACCTGAACCGTCGAGCCCGTACGCGAGACGCCCCGCCCGACCGACCGGCCGTCCTGCCGCGCCGCCCCTCCCCGGACGGACCGGGCGTCAGCGGGCTCCGGATCCACCGACTCCGGCTCCACCGGCTCCCGACGGCCCCGGGACGGTGTACGAGGGCGGCAGCCGGAACCGGCCGTCGGCGTAGGGGGACGGCGACAGGATGCGGTGCCGGCCGTCCTGGATCTGGTGCACGAGGTGGGCCTGGCCGATCGACGGGTCCGGAGTCAGCTCCGGATACGCCAGCGCGGCCTGCCCCGGATCGGCCAGGTAGTAGGCGCCGTTCACACCGCGGTGGATCGTGGTCCGCAGCGCGGTGGCGACCCGCCGGTAGTCCCGGGGATCGTCCACCCGCGACCATGCCCCGGCGATCATCCGCGCCCGGTCGTAGGCGATCCCGGCGTGCGAGCGGCCGGGCGCGACACCGTGCAGCACCCGGTAACGCGCCGCGAAGGAACGGCCGATGTGGTCGGCGTACGTACCCGTCACCGTCGCCCACAGCAGCCCCTCGGCCAGCGGCCCCAGCGCCTCCCGGAAGCTCGGTATGGAGGGGGTGTAGAGGAGGTACGGCAGCACGGGCGGACCGCCGTCGCGCAGCAGTTCGCGCAGGAACGCGAGGCTCCCGGGCATGAAGTAGTGGCCGACCAGGACCGAGGCCGGGGCCATCTCCCGTACCCGCCGGGCCACCGACTCCCACTCCGCCCCGGCCATGCCGATGCCCGACAGCACGGTGAGGGACCAACCGCCCTCCTCCACGGCCCGGTCCATCTCCCCCCGGCCCAGATCGCCCAGGGGCCACACTCCCTGCACCACCACCAGCCGGTTCGAATCGGGGCGCCACCGGCCGCTCTCCCGCAGCCGGGTCAGGAAGCGGACGTAGCCGGGGCCGTAACGCGTGTCGCTGGGACACACCTGGAACACACCGCCGTACCGCCCGGGGTCGTCCGCGACCCGCGCCACCATCGAGTCCAGTGTCGCCGCGTGGAGGTACGGACAGCCGTAGTCCGCCGCGATCTCGTGCGCCACGTCCTGCGGACCGATGTAGCCGGAGGTCAGCGCGTCGACCTCCAGGGCCACCAACTCCTCGAACGCCCCCCGTACCGAGGCCGGATCCGTCACCTCCACATCCGCGGTGACCACCTCGACCCGGCGGCCCGCGATCCCGCCCAGGTCGTTGATCTCCTCCAGCGCGAGCCGGGTCGCCAGCAGCATCTCCCTGCCGTCGTCCGCCGCCGGTCCCGTCAGCGGCAGGACCGCGCCCAGCAGCAGCGGGCGCCGGCGCAGCGGCCGGACCGGTCCCGGAACGGGCGCCGGTACGGGGGTGCCGCCCTGCGCGGCGACCGCGATCCGGCCCACCGCGAGACGTCCGAACGGCGCGCCCCCGCCGGGGAACGGCAGCCGGACCAGGCCCTGGTCCAGTGCGACGGCGGCGGCCGCGGCGCGGCTGGAGAGCTGGAGTTTGGTCAGCAGCCGGTCCACGTGGGTGGTCACCGTACGGGGGCTGGTGAACAGCCGCTCGCCGATCTCGTTGTTCGTGAGCCCGGCGACGATCAGGGTCAGGACGTCGAGTTCCCGCAGGGTCAGCCCGTACGGCGAGGGGTGACACGGTTCGATCAGGACACGGCCCAGCGGCCGGTCCCCCGCGTCGCGGAAGGGATCCACCCACACCCGGACCAGGCCCCGGGCCGTGCTGTCGGTCCACATGAAACCGATCCGGCCGGGCTCGGTCCGCACACACGCGCTGATCAGGTCGGTCAGCGCGGTGTGTGTACGGAGGAAGGCGACGGCCGGGTCCGGCGCGGCGGACGCGGCACCTGGGGCCCGCTCGGTGGCCTCGACCTGCCCGTCGGCCAGCACGATCGCGGTGGCCGGGGGTGTCAGAGGCGTGCCGTGGTGCCGGGGAGGAGGAGTTTTCTTCACTGTGGACACGGGCATATCCCCCGTCCCTTGTATGAGGACGGCCGCGGACGACGCGGCCCCGGCGCGGTGCCCGGACAGTCCCGGGACCGCAGTGTGATACGCGCTCATCATGCCGGGGACAGGCGCCGACCAACAGGGATATACGTAACAAACAGATAAGGAGTTGTTTCGGCCATCTTCCTGCCATCTTCACCCCCGCACCGGTCGCACGGGGGATCAGGGGATCCGGGCCTCCCGGGTCCGGGCTTCCGGGGCCGTGGGCGGTTCAGGTCCGTCGGCTGCGCAGCAGGGAGTCGAGCGCGACGGCCGCCACGACGATGGTGCCCTTCGCGATCAGCTGCCAGTGCTGGCTGATGTTGAGGCTGTAGAACACGTTGGTCAGCGTCGCGAGGATCAGCAGCCCCACCCCGGAGCGCCAGACGGCTCCCTCGCCGCCGCGCAGGGAGGTGCCGCCGACCACGACGATGGCGATGGTGTCCAGCGCCACGGTCGCGCCGACATCGGCCTGGCCCACGCCGAGCCGGGAGGCGTCCATCATCCCCGCGAGCGCGGCCGTCACTCCGGTCATCACGTACGCGCTGCCCACCAGCCACGGCACCCGCAGGCCGGACAGCCGGCCCGCCTCCTCGTTGCCGCCGATGGCGTAGATGTTGCGCCCGTAGCCGGTCTGCGAGAGCAGTACGGCGCCGACGAGGAAGACGACCAGCAGGATCCAGATCGGCAGGGGCACCCCGGCGACCGCGGTGAGGGCCAGGTACTGGAAGGAGATGCCGTCCACGATGAACGGCGCCGAGTTGGAGTACACGTAGGCCAGCCCCGCGATCACCGAGGACATGCCCAGCGTCGTGACGAAGGGGTTCACCTTCCAGCGGGCGATGATCGTGCCGTTCGCGGCGCCCACGGCGAACCCAGCCAGCAGGGCGCAGCCGCCCGCCAGGACGACCGACCCGGTGCTCTTGGTGACCCCGGCGAAGACCGTGGCCCCCAGGGCGTAGGTGGCCCCGACGGAGAGATCGAAACCACCGGAGATGATCACGAACGTCATGGCCACCGCGATGATGCCCACGGCGGCGTTCTGCGTCAGGATGTCCTGCACGTTGGCGGGCTGGAGGAAGCCGGGGTACAGCAGGGTGGCGGCGAGGACGAGGGCCACCAGGACCCACAGCATGCTGTAGCGCAGGGCGACCGCCCGGACGCGGGCGGCCCGGCCCGTACCCGCGGCGCCGTCGGCGGGGTGTTCCGGTCCGGCGGGCGCGCCCGCGCCGCCGGTGGGTGGTACGGACGGTGTGGTGGACACGGCCGGTGAACTCATCTGTCGGTCTCCTTCTCGTGAAAGCCCAGGCGTACGATGTCGCGCACCCGGAACCGGGGGGAGTCGGCGGGGATCTCACCGACCACCCGCCCCTTCGCGAAGACCAGGAGACGGTTCGCGATGGCGAGCACCTCCTCCAGTTCGGAGGAGGTCACGATCACGGCGGCGCCGTCGCGCGCGAGGCTGACCAGACTGGCCAGCACCTCGGACTTGGCGCCGACGTCGATCCCGCGTGTCGGCTCGTCGATGAGGAACACGCGCGGGGTGCGGGCCGCCCACTTCGCCAGCAGGACCTTCTGCTGGTTGCCGCCGGACAGATGGCGCACGGGGGCGTCCAGCCGGTCGGCGGCGAAGCCGAAGTAGCGGGTGAACTCCTCGGCCTCGGCGCGTTCCCGTCCGCGGTCGATACGGCCGAGCCGGGTGGGGCGGGTGACACCGACACTGACGTTGCCCACCGCGTCCATGCCGGGTACGAGCCCGTTCTTGCGGTCCTCGGGGACCATGACCACGCCGCTCCTGATGGCGTCCCGGGCGGAGCGCGGCCAGGGCACGGGCTCGCCACCCAGGCGCAGTTCACCCGACGACGTACGGTCCAGGCCCGCCAGGGCCCGCATGAACGTGGTGCGGCCGGAGCCGACCAGTCCCCACAGGCCGACGATCTCGCCCTGGTGGACCCGGACGCCGATGTCGTCGACGATGCCGGGAACGGTGACTCCGGACGCCTCCAGCGCCGGGCCGCCCGGCTCGTGGGTGCCGCCGCGGGCGGTCACGCCGATCTCCCGTCCGACCATGGAGCGGATCAGCGCCTGCCGGTTCCACCGCTCCCGGGGCGCGGTCTCCACCAGGCGCCCGTTGCGCAGTACGGAGATGGTGTCGCTCAGCCGGAGCACCTCTTCGAGGTTGTGGCTGACGAAGACGATGGTCGTCCCCCGGGAGCGCAGCCGGTCCAGGATCCGGTACAGGATGTCCCGTTCGTGTTCGGCGAGCGCGGCGCTCGGCTCGTCCAGCAGCAGCACCCGGCCGTCTGCCTGGACACCGCGCATGATCTCCAGGATCTGCTGCTGGGAGACGGACAGGGTACGGGCGAGGGCGTCGGCCGGGATCGACACCTCGAAGTCCGCGCACATCCGCTCGTACCGGCGGCGCATCTCGCGGCGGGAGAGCAGCCCGTGCCGGGTGAGCTGGCCGCCGAGGAAGACGTTCGCCTCGGCGCTCAGCGCGGGCACCATGGTGAGTTCCTGATAGACCGTCACCAGGCCGAGCCCGCGCGCCTTGCGCGGGCCGCCGGCGCCCAGGACGGTGTCGAAGACCTCCACGGAGCCGGTGTCGGCGGCGAGCCGGCCGCTGATCATCCCGAGCAGGGTGGACTTTCCGGCGCCGTTCTCGCCGACGAGGGCGTGTACGGCGCCGGCGGGGATCTCCAGGTCGACGTCGCGTACCGCGTACGTCTTGCCGAACACCTTGCCGACTCCCCGGCACACCACGGCCGGCGGGGGCGGCTGCGCCACCGGACGGGACGCGGCCGGACCGGACGCGGTGGGTTCCGCTGTCATCTCTGGCTCCTCTCCTGACACGGCACGGACCGGCTCAGTACTCGGGGTGGAAGTCGCCGATGGTCGCCCGGGTGGCGAAGGGCGTGCCGGGCAGCGCGGACGACTCGGTGAGGTTGATGAAGTGCGGCACGTCCTCGCCCTTGACGTGGTCGGCCAGTGCCCGGATCGCCTCGATGGTCTCCTGCGCGGGCAGCATCATCACGCTCTGCTCCAGGGAGCCCCGCTTCACCGAGTCCAGCGCCCAGGCGTCGCCGCCGAAGTCGTAGATCTTGACCTTCCCGGCGCGTTTCACACCGCTGACCGCCTGGACGACACCGCGGCTCATCCCGGAGAAGTTGGACATGATGACGTCGAGGTCCGGGTTGGCCCGCAGGATCGTCTGGGCCGCCGCCAGGCCCTTGGGCGTGGTGTAGTCGGTGGACTGCCGGGCCACGACCTTGAACCCCTTGTGCTTCGCGAACTCCTTCGCCGCCTCCTGGAAGCAGATGGTGTTGGCGTTGAGGTCGGGGCCTGAGATGAGCGCCACCTTGGCGCCCCCGGGGTTGTCCTTGATCACCTGGTCGACCCACGCGCGGTAGACGTCGAGGGTCTGGCCACCGACATAGGTGACGGTTCCCGGCTCCCACGTCTTGTCACCCAGCTCGGTGGCACGGCCGCAGATCGGCAGGTTGAAGACGGAGACGAGGATGCCCTTGTCGGCGGCGTTCTTGGTGAGCAGCTTGCACACCAGGTTGCCGTCGTTCGGTTCGACGGCGAAGGCGTTGTACCGGCCGCTGGTCAGCGCCGTCTGTATCTGGTCGAACTGTTTCTGCGCGTCGAACTGCCCGTCGAAGACGTCGAGTTTCACCCCCAGCGCGCCGGCTTCCTTCTTGGCCGCCTTGATGGCCGCCTGGAGGTAGGCGTTGCTGGTGCCCGCCGAGAAGTAGGCGATCTTGAGATCGGAGACCTCGGCCGGGCCCTTGGCGCCCGTGGACGAGGCGCCGTCGGCGGTGGACGCGGCCTGGTCGGAGGGGACGGAACACGCCGCGGCGGTCAGTGTCACGGCGAACACGCAGGCGGCGGCCGAGAGGAGGGAGCGCGCGCCGCGCCGGGTGCGGGTGCCGGTGCCGGTGCCGGTGCCGGTGCCGGTGCCGGTGCCGGGTCTGCGCGCGCCGGAGCTCTTGAGAAGTCGTTCCATGGTCGTTCTCCCTACGGGGGTACGGGCGAGGTGACACGGGGAGCGCGGGGGGTGGGGCGGCCGGGGGAGCGGGCGCGGGGTGCGGTGTCTGCGGGGTGTGGTGCGTGCGGTGGGTTCGGTGTGTGCGGGGTGTGGTGCGTGCGGTGTGTGCAGTGTGTGCGGCGGGGCCCTCTCAGTCCTCGGTCCAGGTGTCGTAGATCTCGCTCAGACCGGCGAACCAGGTGCCCTCGTGACCGCGCATGTAGTCGATGAGCTTCTCGAAACCGATCAGGTTGTGCGCACGCGCGATGGTCTGCGGGTGCACGGTCAGCGCGAGCACACCTGACGGCACATGCTGGTAGGCGTAGTCGAAGTGGTCCTTCCAGCGCTGGAACATCACCTCGCTGGAGCCCAGCCCCTGGTTGACGCCGGGGATGTACTCGGCGACGGGGAAGTCGTCGAGGAACCACGAGACGGGGAACTCCAGCAGCGGGCTCGGCGGACCGAAGCTGCTGCCCTCCTCCCAGCCCACGGTCACCGGCCGGGGGTGGTACGGCTCGAAGTCACGGCCCATCAGCGAGGAGTCCCACTCGAAACCGTTCTCCTCCAGGATCTGAAGGGTCCCGTCGGTGAAGTCCCAGGCCGGCGAACGGTATCCGCGCGGGCGGACCCCGACCAGCTTCTCGTGCTGGGCCAGTTGCGCGGCCATCAACCGCCGCTCGGTATCGAGGTCGAGGCTCGGCACCCCCTCGTGGTAGCAGCCGTGGGCGGCTATCTCGTGACCGGCGTCCACGATCTCCCGGAAGCGCTCGGGGAACGTCACCATCGAGTGCCCCGGAGTGCACCAGGTGGCCCGTACCCCGTACCGCTCGAAGAGGCTGATCAGCCGCGGCACCCCGACCTCGGCGCAGAACTCACCACGGGACAGATAGCTGGGGCTGCTGAGGTTGAAGGTGCCCATCCAGACGCTGTGCGCGTCGAAGTCGGCACCGATGGAGACGGCGAGGGTCTTGCCCTCGGGAAGGTGGAGAGGCATGTCGTCCTCCGATGGGAGAGGGTGTGCGCGGGAAGAGGTGCCGGAGGCCGGGGGCCGGCCGTGGGTCAGAGACCGGCGAGCAGCTCGTCGGCGTAGTCGCGGTAGACCGAAGCGCGGCGGCGCCGGTCGGTGTGGGTGGTGGCCGCACCCGTACGCCGGTTCTCGTGGAGCAGGTCGAGATCGAGCCGGGCCATGACGACGTCCTGGGTGTCCGGGGCGGCCTCGGCGAGCACACCGTCCGGGGCGAAGCCCGCGTCGCAGGGGCCGAGGACCGAGGAGCGGCCCCTGCCCGGGGACAGCGGAGCCCCGGGGTCGCCGGTGGTCGGGCAGTGCACCACGTACACCTGGTTCTCGATGGCGCGGGCCTGGGCGCAGTGTCTGACGCGCCAGAAACCGGCCGGGGTGAAGGTGTAGGAAGGGCTGACGATCAGGTCCGCGCCCTTGCGGGTGAGGACCGTCGCGACCTCGGGGATCTCCGTCTCGTAGCAGATGGAGACGCCGACGGTGACGGAGCCGACGCGGAAGGGCTCCAGCGCGTCTCCCTCGCCGGTCCCCCAGCCGGCTTCGGCCGGGAAGATATGGGTCTTGATGTGGCGGACGACCGAGCCGTCGGGGAAGAACACGAACGCCGTGTTGTGCACCCCGTCGCCGTCGGGGGCACGCACCAGGTGGGAGCCGGCGACGATGACCTGGCCCCGGGTGCGGGCCAAGTCCTGGAACAGGGCGCCGTAGTCGTCGGTGTAGTCCGCGATGCGGCTCAGCTCGCCGACGGGGTCGGCGCGCCAGCCGGGGCGTGCCGTGAAGAGGGCCGCCGTGAACAGCTCGGGCAGCACCACCAGGTCGGCGCCGTCCGTACGGTCGAGGAGGCCGCGCACCTGTCCCGCGAAGGCGCCGAATCCGTCGACCTCGCGCATCTCGAACTGGGCCGCCGCGACGGTCAGGGAGTTACTCATCTCGGATCTGTCCTCTCTGTGGTGGGCGGCACTGTGACGGGCGGCACGGTGACGGGCGACTCTGTGGTGGGCGGCGGCTCACTGGGCGAGCAGCCCGCCGTCGATCACCAGGTCGGTACCGGTCACGTACGACGACTCGTCCGACGCCAAGTACACGCATCCGTAGGCGATCTCGGCCGGCGTGCCACCTCGGCGCATCGGCGTGCCCGCCAGTACCGCCGCGTTCAGGTCGGCGGGCTGCGCGTCGGTCAGCGGGGTCTCGATCCAGCCGGGGATCACCGAGTTCGCGCGGATCGACTCGGCGGCGTACGTGATGGCCGCGTTGCGGGTCATGCTGCGCACCGCGCCCTTGGCGGCGTGGTACGCGTGGGTCCCCACACCGCCCACCACGCCCCAGGCCGAGGAGATGTTGATGAGCGAGCCACCGCCCGCGCGCCGCATCGCGGGGATCGCCGCCCGCATCCCGAGGAAGACACCGGTCTGATCGACGGAGATGACCCGGTCCCATTCGGCGAGGGTGAGGGTGTCGATGGGCTCGTAGGAGATGAGACCGGCGTTGTTGACGAGGATGTCGAGGCGACCGTGCGCGCTCTCCACACCGGCGACGGCCTCCGCCCAGCCGTTCTCGTCCGTGACATCGAGACGGATCTCCCGGACGCCGGGCACCGGTGGGTCCGCCACGGTCAGATCGGCGGATACGACCACGGCGCCCTCACGGACGAACGCCTCGGTGATCCCCCGACCGATCCCCCGGGAACCCCCGGTGACCAGGGCCACCTTGCCCGCCAAACGCCCCATGATGTGCTCTCCAGTCCTACCGGCACACGGCCGGTCACAGTGCGGTGTGTTGTGGTGCGGTGTGATGAGGTGCGGTGCGGATGTGCTGTGGTGCGGATGTGCTGTGGTGCGGTTTCGGTGTGCTGTGGTGCGGGAAGGCGGCGCGCTGGGTCAGCGCGCCAGGAAACCGCCGTCGATCACCAGATCGGTACCGGTCACGTACGACGACTCGTCCGACGCCAGGTAGACACACCCGTACGCGATGTCCAGTGGCTCGGCGCCCCGGCCCATCGGAGTCGACGCGATGACGGCGTCGTTGAACTCGGCACTCTGCGACTCGGTCATGGGCGTACGGATCCAGCCCGGCAGCACCGCGTTCGCCCGGATCGACTCGGCGGCGTAGGTGACGGCCGCGTTGCGGGTCATGCTGCGCACCGCGCCCTTCGTCGCCTGGTAGGCGAGCGATCCGGGCACAGCGGCGGCGCCGTAGATCGAGGAGATGTTGATGAGCGAACCGCCACCGCGCCGCCGCATCGCGGGAATCACGGCCCGCATCCCGAGGAAGACACCGGTCTGGTTCACACCGAGTACGCGGTCCCACTCGGCGGCGTCCAGCTCGTGGACGGCTTCGTACGAGCCGACTCCGGCGTTGTTGACCAGGACATCGATACCGCCGTAGCGGTCCTCGACCACGCCCACGACACGGGCCCAGGCGTCCTCGTCCGTCACGTCGAGCCATTCGAACGCGACGGCCCCGGCACCATCCGCCCGGCCGTCCGGCGTCCCGGGTTCGGGCCGGATGACATCGGCGGCCACCACCGTGGCCCCCTGCGCGGCGAAGAGTTCGGCGATCCCCCGTCCGATGCCCCGGGCCCCGCCACTGACAAGTGCGATCTTTCCTTCCAAACGGCTCATATTCGCTCTCCGTCCTGAGCCCCGCCCCGTGTCCGGTGATCCCGGTCGGGGGCTCGTGGAAGGACAGTAGGAGCGGCGGGCGGGCGCCACGTCCGTAGAAATGCTTACTTCCGTCCCTCCGCACCGGCTCGGAGGGACCTCGGCGCTCACGCGAGCCCCTGACGACGGCGGCCCCCGGCGGGTGGGCATGGGTGGCCGAGAGCGGGGCACACGAA
This sequence comes from Streptomyces sp. NBC_01429, assembly GCF_036231945.1. Lineage (NCBI taxonomy): Bacteria > Bacillati > Actinomycetota > Actinomycetes > Kitasatosporales > Streptomycetaceae > Streptomyces > Streptomyces sp. NBC_01429. The sequence goes on from NZ_CP109599.1 coordinate 886,356, forward strand.
GAAAGCACGACAGGGATCCGGTCACCGCCGATCGCGCGGACGGCCTGGATCTCACCCGCTCCGCGGTATGCGGCGGGCGGGAGGAGGGTGCTGCGAGTCAGGGCGAAGGCCCACAGCACCGAAGAGACGTGAAGATCGGAACCGACATGATTGTCCTTGGCGCCATTCTGCTCATCATCGGCCTGCTGGTCGGTATCTCGCTGCTGACGACCGTCGGCGGTGTACTTGTCGTGGTCGGCGCGGTCCTGTGGATCCTGGGCGCGAGCGGACGCACGATCGGTGGACGCAAGCACTTCTTCTAGACGCCCCGCCCTGCGCGGGCCCTCCACCGCGGCCGCCCGGCCGACGAAGAGCCCCGGGGCACTCGCCCCGGGGCTTCGGGCCATTCCTGAGGGAGCGACAGCAGTTGCTCGCTCCTGTCCCACAGCTGCCGGGAGATGTCCTTGTCGCGCGTCTGCGGGTGGTTGCGCTTCGCGGGCTTGCCCTTCTCGTAGTAGGTGCCGGAGACCCAGTCCGTACCGGGGCGGCCCTCGGCGAGCCGGACGAGTTGCCCGGCGGCCTTCGCCGGTGGCGTCATCAGCAGCCGGGCGACGCGGCTGCCGTACATGCGCTGCACGAAGTTGCCTGAGTTGGAGGCGAAGTTGGAGGCCACGGTGCCGGGGTGGAAGGCGGCCGCGGAGATGCCTCGGCCGTGGAAGCGGCGGTGCAGTTCCTGGGTGAAGAGGATGTTGTCCAGCTTGGCGGTGCCGTAGGCACGCTGCGGGGTGAAGTCCCGGTCGTGTTCGAGATCGTCCAGGACGACTTTGCCGAGCAGGCGCGCACCGGCGCTGGAGGTCTGGATCACCGAGGCCCCGCTGGTGGTGAGGGTGTCCAGGAGCAGGTGGGTGAGGAGGAACGGCGCGAGGTGGTTGACCTGGAAGGTCACGTCGAAACCGTCCACGGTCTTGGTGCGGTCACCGAAGATGCCGCCGGCGTTGTTGGCCAGCACGTCGATACGGGGATGGGCGCCGCGCAGATCGGAGGCGAGTGCGCGGACGTCCGCGAGGCGGCAGAAGTCGACGACGTGACGGTCGACGCCGAGTTCGTCGCCGATGGCGTTGGTCTTGCGCGGGGATCGCCCCACCACGACGACCCGGTGGCCGCGGCGATGCAGCTGCCGGGCGGCGTCGGCACCGACGCCGTCGCTCGCGCCGGTGATGACGATGGTCTTCGAGTCCATGGATCACTCCTGGGGTCTGGAGGTGCCGAGCGCCCTGCGCCCGCCGTATGGTCCTGCTCCCCCGGGGCCGGGACCACACGCGGGCGGCGTGGCCGGTCAGGACGCGTTCCGCGGAACGATCCGCTCGACGCGGTCGCGCGTGGTGAACAGGTCGAAGTGCGCGTCGGCGAGGTCGGCCGGCGAGACGGTGGGGATGGCGGTGAGGTCCATACCGAGCCGGACCGCCTCCCGCTGCGCCTGGCTGCCCTCGACGACCCCCGCCACCAGGAGCAGACCGGCGTAGACGCCCTTGTCGGCGAGATCCTGGTTCAGGGCGTGCACCCAGTGCCGGGTGGCGGCGGCGACCTGCTGCTCGCGGACCTGTGCCCACCGGTGCTCGCGGATCCACGCCTGGGCGGTGACGTCCTGGTGCAACTGCTGTCCTGTGCTGCGGACGGCCGGCTGGTGCCGACCGCGGACGTCTCGCCCCGGCTGCGGCCGGACGCCAACACCTGGAGCCGACTGGTCGTTCTGCTGCCCGGGGCTGATGTTGCCGCTGCCCTGGGCCAAGCCTTCCACGCCAGGCCGGGGTGCAGCTCCGGACTAAATTCCTCGTCAGGCCATGTCACGTTCAGCCAGCTTGGTTCCGTCGTGTTGGTGACCACCGCGACGAAAGGAAACAGCATGCGCGCCTCGGCGAAAATCGCGGCCATGTGCGCCTCGGCAGTTCTCACTGTCAGCGCCGCTGCCACGGCGACTCCCGCCCAGGCGGCGGTGAGCGGGTTCAGCATCCGAAACGTGGCGACCGGCAAGTGCCTCACCGCCCCGGACTACAACCACTACCTCGACCTGGTCACGTGCGACAAGAACCACGCCAACCAGCGCTGGGCCAACGTCGGTTTCCAGTTTCAGAACCGCTTCCCCGGTCTGGGTAATTGGTGCATGACCGGCCAGGCTCATGAACAGCGCGTATACCTGCGTGCCTGCACCAGCGCGGAGACCAACTGGTCCGTGGCATCCCTGAGCGACAACGCGCGGACTCCGATCGGCAACTCCACATGCGGTTACCTCAAGTGGAGCAACAGCGCCGTCGCCTGCGGTGCCCGTAGCGGCACCATGACCTGGGTCATCGATTACTAGCGTGTTGCGAAGGTAGCGTCGTCCGCCCGTAGAACGGGCGGCGGCGTCTGGTGCGTACGATCACAGGGCTGAGGATCATTCCAGTACTGGATGTACTGGATGTACTGGAACGATACCGACAACGCAGCGAGCGTCCGTGCCAGGCGTCGCCAGGCAGGCGGGACTTTCGATACCAGCCCTGGGCGGGCGAGGTGAGACTGGAGAGCGTTTGTCAGTGGCTTCCAAGTGCGGTTGACGGCAGGGCACTCTGAACATGTCGCTAAGAATTGAGAGCACCGGAGTCGGCTCGGTGGTGTGCGGTCCGACCGGAGGGTGTGCGGAAGTCAGTGGAACGGTGCGCCGGAGTGGGGCATCATCCGCTCATGGAGCGCGTCATCGATCTTGATCAGGCAGCCGCAGTAATCGCTGAGCGGGCTGTGCGATGGCTGGCGGCCGGCCGCGAGGTTGGGCAGGTGACGTGGCGGGACGGAACCGCGCCGTGGCCTCAGCGGCTTGAGACTGACAGAACTCTCGTGAGTGATCCCGACTCCGTCGGCGTGCTCATCTCCGGCCCGGGGGACGCTGGGCTGTCCGTGGTGCTGTTCCGCGGCGGCTGGGCTGACGTGGACTACTTCGACGGCCTCGACGACGGCGGACCGATACCGGCGTTCGATATCACATCGGCAGCAGCCTTCGGCACCCAGCTCGATCAGTGGGTACCGCGCGTCTTTGGAAACCTCGGCTAGCGCTGGCGATACTGTCCGTGGCGAACTTCGTGGACGACGTCGGTCGGACAATGTCGGTGGACTCAACCGTCTGCCGGGCCCACCGGCACGCTGCCGGAGCCAGAAAAAAGGGCGCCCCACCGCTCGGAACCTGACGATCACGCACTCGGTCGTTCTCGCGGTGGCCCGAGTACCAAGGTTCGTCTGGCCAGCGACAGCCACGCACGACCCTTGACCCTGCACGTCACTGCCGGTCCGGTCAGGCCGGTGACGCACCCACTTTCAAGGCCATCATGGCCAGGATCCGGGTTCCGCGCGGCGGACTTGGGAGACCGAGAACTCGGCCGACCTGCTGTCCGGGCCGTCATCCCTCAGCCCGCCGACCAGATCGGGCACCGACAAAGAGCGCAACACGGTTGAACGCCGCATCGCCCACCTCAAGCAATGGCGCGGTCTGACCATGCGAACCGACAAACTCGCCCTCGCCTACCAAGCTGCCCTCCACTTCGCCGCCATCCGTATCTGGACCCGCAGCTGAGCACGAGGATTGCCCCAGGCTGCCGCCTCCACGAGGAGGGCGGCACGCAAAGATGAGCGCATGCACGACCTTCTGAACTTCCTCCGCGCACGGAACGCGGAGGACAACCATGCCTACGCCTACGTGGCCCACACCTTCGGTGCCGAGGCACTGCTCGACAGTCACCTGCCGATGCTCGACCTGATCGACCTGCTGGCGCGGGACTACAACACCGTGGACTCCACAGACTCCCGCAAAGCGGGACTCACCTACACCATTCGCGTCCTCGCACAGGCATACGCGGAACACCCCGACTACCGCCAGGAGTGACGTCCTTAACCGATGCGGTGCAGCTGCTGGCCGGCAGCCGCACCGCCAGCAGGGCTGAGCCGCGATCTGCTTGCTCCTCACGCCCTGACGGCTGGCACGTCCGGTGTGCAGATCTTGCACGTTGGCGGGGACGATCTCCAGCTCGGCGATGTACGGGGCACCGTCCCAGTGATCCGCCCAGCCGCGGTAGCGGGCGGTGCCGCCGGGGGTGAACGACACGTAGCTGAAGGGGCCGGAGCCGACCGGCTTGCGGAAGTCGGTCGTCCCGTCCGGGATGATCTCGGTTCCGGGACCGGCGAAGACGGTGGGGAACTCGAAGTTCGGCGCCTTCAGCACGAAGAGCACGGACCGCGTGCCGTCGGCCCTGCTCGCGGTGAAGTCGATCGCGGAGAGCAACACCTGCGAGGGCGAGCCATTCCCCAGGGTCGGCGGCGCGACGGTAGCTGTAGAGGACGCCCTTCGCGGTGACCGGCTTCCGGTCGTGGAACGCCGCATCGCGCAGGCGTACGCGCCACCGGGTGCCCGAGGAGTCGCTCTCCCACGACTCCGCGAGCCGCTTGCGCACCGACATGTCCTCCGCGTACGTAGCGAGTGTGTCGTAGAGGGCCTTCGCGCGGGCCCGGTCGACGAAGTTCGGCGCGACGTGCGGGTCGAGGGTCTCCTGGGAGCCGCCGGAGGTGAACGCGGCGCGGAACCGGTCGCCGCCTCCCCCGTCCTTGGTGTCACCGCCGCAGCCGCTCAGCAGGCCGGAACCGGCGAGCGCCAGGGCGCCTCAGGCCGCCAGCACACCGCGCCTGCCTGGTTGCGGTCGTCGCTCCGGCTGCGTCCGGGCATGCGTCGTCACATCGAGCCTCTCCGGGGTGTCCTCGCCCCAGTCGTCGGACCGGCGACGGGTCAGTTTCCTGGCTCCCGGATCGTCGCTCGCCTCCGCCTCCCGTCCGCGTACCGCGGTCAGTGGCGTGCGGGAGGTTCGCTTCCCGGTCACAGCGGCGGGACCGCGCGGATTCGCACCGGCTTCCTGGTCCCCGTCGCCTCGTGCCCTCATTGTGACGCACGCGGCGAGAGGCACCTCAACCCGGTGGGCCCCGCGCGACCGCCGCAACCCATCCGCGGCATCGCCGCTCCGGTCACCGCGACAACGCCGCGACCTCACACCTGGGTCAACGACGCGGCCGTCGGCCCCGGCTCCTCCTGGGGCCGGTACGGCTACGTCACCATCGTCGGGATTCGCCGCCCGGCCGAGCCGCCGACCGGGGCCGGCGGCTCGGTCAGGGGCGGCCTACCTCACCGGTGCGGTGGTGTCCACGTCCGGGAGGCCCAGCTTGAACCTTCCGAACTGGGCGCCGTCGCGGACCGCGAAGAACCGCTTGAGCTGGTCCTCCTCGTCGAACGCCTCGTCAAGGCGCTCCCGTACCCTGCGCAGCACCTCGCGCGGGCCCTCCGGGTCGCCGAAGCGCAGGAGTTCGGCGCACATGGCCTCGTCCTCGCGGAGCTGGTCCAGCAGCCAGCGGGCCAGGTCCATGCCCGTGGTGCTGGGGATCGAGCCGGTGATGTGGAGCGAGGGGCCCTCCTCGGTCACCGGGTCGTGCCAGTAGCCGCGCGGCAGGAAGAGGACGTCGCCGGGAGCGAGCACCAGGTCGTCGACGACCTCGGCGGGGGGCGTTCCCATCGCCGAGTCCCGTGCGTGCATGGAGAATTCGTTGCGCCCCAGGATGCGCCACCGCTTCTTTCCCCGGAGTTGGATGGCGAACACGTCGTGGTTGTCCCAGTGGGCGTTGAACCCGCCGGTGGGCTGCCAGGAGGCGTAGAGGTTGAACTCGAAGTCGCTGAGCAGTCTGCGTTCGAACGCCTCGGAGAGCTGGGACAGTCCGGGGTGGATCTCGTCCATGTACCGCATCGCGAGGGTGTGGCCGGTGCTCAGCGCCGCGCGGAGCTTCGCCGGATCGACGCGGATCCGCCGCCGTCCGCGCCTTGCCGCGCGCGCCTCCATGTAGGCGGTCTCGGGGAGTTGCTTGCCGTCACGCGACAACCGCAGCTGCGGGGAGCGGAGTTGATGCGTCTCCAGGATCTGGTTCAGGTCGTCCCAGCCGAAGAGGTCTGTGATCTTCTCCGCGGCACCGGGAAACACGCGGTGTTCGTGGTGGTAGACCCGCGGGAGGAAGTCTCCGGCGGTCAGTGTGGCGACGACGTCGTCCATCGCGTTCGAGAGGTCTCTCGGGTGTTCCATGGCTCCTCCGTGATTCGGCGTCGGCACTCGGGTTCGACGGTTGCGGTGTGTGCCCTCGCGTGCGACGCCGTGGGGCTGGTCATCGGTCAGGGAAGGGTGCGGGGACCGGCTGTTCGCCGGTGCGTCCGTCGGGCCTCCGGGGCCGCGGGTCCTCTTCTCACCGAAAGCGGCCGGCGGCTGTGCCGTCGGGCCGGGGTTCTCACCCGGCCTTCTCCCGGAAGGGGATCCGGGAGGCGGGCGTCGCGCAGAGCGGCAGGGCCTCCTGGTGCCCGGTGCCGGGTCCGTCGTCGCGGGCCCGGGGGCGGGCGGAGGCGGGGCGTACGGCCAGGCGCAGGGCTTCGTCGCCGTCCCAGGTGAGCGCCGCTCCCCTGATGGCCTCGATTCTCGGGGGCACGTCGAGGCCGAGGTCCTCGACCAGAACCGTCCCGCAGCGCTTGATGACGCTCAGGGCGCCTGCCGAGTCGCCCTGGACGCAGTGCACGGCCGCGAGGAGTTCCCACAGGCGTTGCCGGTACGGTGCTTCCGCGATGACCGTCTCGATGCGGTAGGCGAGCATCTCGGTCCTGCCCGCGATGAGCAGCGCGGTGAAAAGGTCCTCGTAGGTGTCGAGGCGGCCGTTGCTCAGTCCCGTCGCGTGCGCGTCGAACCAGCGCGTCATGGGGAGGTCCTGGCCGAACGGGCCGCGCCAGAGGACCAGTGCGTCCTCGAGTACGGCGATGGCTCTGTCGACCTCGCCCCGTGCCAGGCAGGCGCGGCCCTGCCGGGAGTCCTGGACGAAGGTGGGGAGGTCCACCTCTTCGGGTCCGGCCTCGATCCGGTAGCCGCTGCGGATGCCTCGGCAGGTCTTGATCCGGTGGCTCAGTCCCGGCATGGCCCGGTCGAGGTCGCGTCGCAGTCCGGTGAAGTGGCTGCGGATGTTCGCGCCGGCCGACATGGGCGGGTCGTCCCAGAGGAGTTCGGCGAGTTCCGTCATTCCGATGGGGTGTCCGGACCGCAGGAGCAGGGCCGTGAGAATCGCCCGCCGCGTGGGGGAACGAACCTCGACCGCTTCCTGCACCCGGAGGTGTCCCAGAATTCTGAACAGCATCGTGCCACCTATCCCTTCCATGGGAGCGGACAGCACGTATCCGTCAGCTGCTCCTTTCTCTCGGGAAAGGATCTCAGCAGAACGATGTAACGTCCTTTGATCGAGGTCATAATTGTCCCCCACAATTCCTCAATATGATGATCTGTTCACTGTGCCCGACGGCGGGCACACGGCCCGCGGGCGTTCGCGTCGTCGTTCGCGATCACAGGCCGCGCGAGGCGCCGGGCCTGGTCCGGGCTCCGGCGACCTCACGGTTCACGGCGCGCCCGGCGGTGCCTGGGCAGACGCGACGGCCAGAAAACATGCCTCGACTCCGATTCGTGTGTGCGCAACGGTCAGGGGGAGGAAGCCAGCCGGCGGCGCCCCCCTTCGCCGTCGCCGCTCCGCCCTCTTCCGGCAGGACCGGCGGCCGAAGAGAGGTAATCATTTGGGTATCCCGCCTGTCCGCATGCTCGAACTGTCAGGTAATTGCCGGGCAGCCTGTTGCCACATAGATCCGGGACATGACGGGACGAACCGGAACCGTGCGTGCCGGTCGTCCGCGACGACGGAGGTCTCTTTCGGCCAACTCCGTAGATACTCAAGGGACGGTGAGCGGAAGGAATGAGCCGGCGTCCGGAAGACACGCCCGGCGACACGAGTCGCTATCATGACGATCATGCAGGTTGTTGACAGGAGCGCCATCGAGAACACACCGGCTGTCATCGCCGAGTGAGGGCATGTGATCTGCGTGCGCTGGTTCTCAGGGCGACTCACGGGGGGAAACACCTTGACGGATGTGCTGACACTTGACCAAGAAACACTCCGGGTGTATCGCGCATTCCTGTTCCACAACGAACAGGACGCGCATGAGCTGGCCCGACTGACCGACAGCGACGACGACAGCGTCCGGGCGGCCATAGAACGCCTCGTCGGCCTGTCGTTGCTCGCCCCGTCCCAGCACTCCCCCGGAGGGCTGAGAGCCGTCGACCCGTTGCACGGCATGAGGGTCCTGCTCGAACGGGAGCAGGAGGAACTCGCCTGGCGGGAGCACCGTTTCAAGCACAACACGACAGTGCTCGACGCGATCGCGGCGGAGTACGCGGCCGCCGGGCGGTCGGCCCAGGTCGACGGCATCGAGTGGCTGCACCACATCGACGACATCCGCACCCGTATCGAGGCGCTGGCGGAGTCGTGCGATCAGGAGAGCCTGGCGTTCCACCCCGCGGGGGGACTGACCGAGGAGTCGGTGAGGGCCGCCAGGCCCCTGAACGAGCGCGCGCTGGCCCGCGGGGTGCGCTTCCGCTCGATCTACATCGACAGTGTCCTGCGTGACCGGGTGACGAGATCGCACGCCCGGTGGATGGCGGAGCACCACTGCGAGGTGCGCACCGCGCCGTCCCTGCCGATGCGGCTGCTGATCGTGGACACCACGGCCGCGGTGGTGAGCGGGCTGCCCGGTCAGGGCACGGGCGCGACGCTGCTGTTCAGGAACAGGCTGGTGGTGCTGGCCATGCGGGCGCTGTTCGAGGCGCACTGGGACCACGCGAGCCGGTTTCCGCAGGAGGCGGCTCCCCATGAGTCAGCGCTCGACGAGATCACGCCCCAGGAGCGCAGGCTGCTGGAGCTGCTCGCCGAGGGGCTCACCGACAGCACGGTGGCGCGGAGTCTGGGCATCAGTGTGCGCACGGAGCGGCGGAAGCTGGCCGCGCTGATGGAGCGGCTCGGTGTCTCCAGCCGCTTCGCGGCCGGTGTGCAGGCGTCGCGCCGGCAGTGGATCTGACGGGACGGCTCTTCCGAGCGGCCGGTCGACCAGGTGCCCCGCGCGCGTGGTCGACCGGTCCGTCCGCGTCCCGTGTCCGTCATCGCCGTGCGCGGCGCGGGCGCGCGGGCCCTCGTCCTGGGGCCCGGCGCGGGCCGGTTCGGCGGGGTCGGCCAGGCGAAATCCGAGGCGGCCGTCGTCGTGGGGAGAGGCCGAAGCCGCGGGGACAAGGCGTGGTTCTCCATTCGGTCGGGCAGCCGGACGCCGCGTGGGGCGGCGCCGGGTGCCGGGGTTCCGGGGAGCCCGGATTCCGGGGTGCGGGCGCCGTCAGGGCGCCTTCACCTCCTGGGCGCGGGTGCGCTCGTCGTCGTCGGCGACGGTGTTCCCGCTCGCGGTGGTCTGCTCGTCCCACTCCTGGAGAACGTCCTCGACGTCCTCGACGCTCATCGGGTCGAAGTCGACGACGTCGGCGACGGCGTTCACTCCCGAGATCATCGAGACGAACCCGACCCGTGAGCTCTGGGTGACCATCTTCCCGATCTCCCGTGCCCGCTCCTCGTACTCCTCGCGGAGCCGGGTCGGGTCCATGAAGAAGCGGACGTAGGCCAGGATGTCCTTGAACAACTGGCGGTAGAGGGAGTCGAACCGGTCCAGTGCCTGTTCCTCGCGGGTGCCGTCGGTGAGGGCGGCGTCGATCGCCCGCGCGGCCAGCCAGGCGCCCGAGGTGCCGAGCCAGACGCCGGAGGAGAAGAGGGGGTCGATGAAGGCGGCGGCGTCGCCGACGGCGACCCAGCCGGGGCCGTGGAAGGTGTCGCAGACGTGGGACCAGTCGCGGGTGGTGCGCAGGTCGCCGAGGGCTTCCACGTCGACCATCGTCTTCGCCACGTGGCTGCCGTGCAGGCAGTCGAGGAAGACGTCCCGCTGGGTGCGGCCGCCGCGGGTGCGTTCGGCGAGCTGCTCGGCCGGCAGCACGTAGCCGAGGCTCAGCTTGGTGTCGGAGAGCGGGATGCCCCACACCCAGCCGCCGCCCTGGATGGCCTCGACGAGGATGTCGTCCTGGTCGGCGATGGGGGTGAAGGAGTCGTAGTAGGTCCACACCGCGACGTTGCGCAGGTCCTCCTGCCAGTTGGTGCGGGTCAGTTGGCGGGTCAGTGTGCGGCCCTGGCCCGAGGCGTCGACGACGAAGCGGGCGGTGGCCCGGTGGGTCTCGCCGTCCTGTGCGTAGGCCACTCCGGTGACCCGGCCGGTCCCGTCCTGGAGGACCTCCGTGACCTGGGCGGCCTCGTGGACTTGGGCGCCGAGCTTGCGGGCGTTGTCGAGCATCAGCTCGTCGAACTCGCCGCGTGTGACGTGCCAGGCGTGGGTGAAGTGGCTGCCGGTGGCGGAGAAGGCCGCGGAGAAGTCGCTGCGCCAGGGCTCGGGGTCCCTGCCCCAGCGCAGGGTGATCCCGCTCTTGTGGCGGAAGCGGGCGTCGAGTTCCTCGATGAGGCCCAGTTCCTCCATGAGCGGGGCCATGCCGGACACCATGGACTCCCCGATGTGGTAGCGGGGGAAGGTCTCGCGTTCCAGGACGAGTACGGTGTGGCCGGCCTTGGCGAGCAGGCTCGCGGCGGTCGATCCGGCCGGGCCGCCTCCCACGACGACGACATCGACGTTCTCGGTACGGGACATGTGCGGTCGCCCTCTCTGCTGGCGGACTGTGGTCGGGGCACGGCGGGTGACGCGCGAACGCGTGTGTGGGGTGGGGAGGAGCTGATCCGGCGGACCGGCCGGGCGGGGTGACGCCCGGCCGGCCGCGCGTCAGGTGAGGGCGGCGTCGGGCGTCGGCGCGTCCTTCGCCCCACCGAGGAGTTGCAGGAGGTCGGCCGCCGCCGCCTTCGGTCCGTGCAGCTGCGCGACGCCCATGGTGTTGAGGACGACCTCGTCGACCCCCGCGGCGGCGAACTCGGCGAGCCGGTCGTGGAGGTGGTCCACACTGCCGTAGAGGAAGGCTCCCGCGTCCACGATCCGCGCGGCGTCCCGCGCGTCGCCGTGGTCGGAGACGGTGATGCCGGCCGTGCGCAGGGCGTCCTGGTAGTGGGGCGCCTTGAGGTGGTTCCCGCAGGTCGCCTCGGCCAGGGCGGTGGCGTCCCGGCCCTCACGCTCGACGGCGAGCGGCACGATGGCCGTGGTGCGCACGGCGCCTTCCAGCTTGCGGTCGGCGGCGCGCATCGCCGGGATCAGGGTCTCGCCGAGGTGGCTCGCCGGCAGCAGCCAGGTGATGGCGCGGTCGGCGACCTCGCCCGCGAGGGCCGCCATCTTCGGCCGGAGCACCCCGAGGCCCACCTCCACCGGGGGTGCCGGACGTTTCAGCAGCCGGGCGGCGACCGAGAAGTACTCGCCCTCGACCATGGCGTCGTCGCCCGCCACCAGGGCGCGCACGATCGTCGCGTACTCCCGGCAGGCCCGCAACGGACGGGTGTAGGGCCGTCCGAGCAGCGCGCTCTGGAAGGAGGTGGGTCCCGGGCCGAACCCGGCCACCACGGGGTGGCCGGTGGCGAGGGCGACCGAGCGCGCCTCGGAGGCCGCCTGGTAGGGCGACCGCATGGGCATCAGGGAGACCCCGAAACCCATGGGCACGCGCACCCCGATCCCGGCGAGCCAGGCCGCCAGGTGGTGGGGGTCGAGGAGCAGCGACTGGCCCTGCCAGAGGCGTTCGGCGGAGGTCCACTGCACGAGGTTCGCGAAGAGAACCGCCTGCTCGGGCCGGGCCGGCACCACCGGCAGGAGGATCGAGTACTTCATCGCGGGCTACCGCTTCCGTCGGCGTACCGACACGATCAGGGAGATGACTGCACCGGCCACCAGTCCGAGCACGGCACCGCCGCGGTTGTCCTGACTGAAGGCCACGGCGGCGATCACGGCCCCGATGAAGAGGGGATACGCGGGGGCCATGCCGTTCTGCTTGTTCTGGTTCATCTGTCGTTCTTCCTTGTCGCAGTGGATCAACGCGGGACATCCGTGGGGGCGTTCCCGTGGCGTGGCCGCGGGGGCGGGGGCTCCGGGAGGCCGGAGGCCGTCAGCGCGACCGGTACGAAGGCCGGGGGCCGGCCGTCGAGTGCCCGGTTCAGCAGGAGGTCCGTGTGGCCGATGCCCGACCAGCCGAACATGTAGCCCAGCAGTGAGGTTCTCCCCGGGCAGCCGGTGTGGAACCCCCGTTCGCGGGCCGCCCGCGTCACACGGACGCGGTGGTCGGCCGCCCGGTCGAGCAGGGACGGGTCCCGCAGGAGCGTACTCGCCGTGATCAGTGACTGGATCACTCCGGCGGAGCCGTGGCACACCGACAGGTCCACGGGGCCCTGCTCGCGCAACGTGGTGGCACGGTCGGCGAGTTGGGCGAGGCGGCGGTCGGCGGGGGTTCCGGTGCGGCCCGCGGAGGTGAGGATCTCCGCGGCGACGAGCAGCAGTCCGGCACTGCCGTTGCACCATCCCGGTACGGGGGGTTGTTCGGCGTCGGTGAGGCGTTCGGTCAGCCACTGCGCGGACGCGTCGGTCAGGGCTTGGTCGCCCAGGTGCCTGCCGATGCGGGAGACGGCCCAGCGCATGCCGACATCTCCGTGGGCGACATCGAACCAGGGGCGGTCCAGGGGTTTCCGTGCCTGGCTGAGGACCAGGTCGCACAGGCCGGTGAGCCGGTCCTCGTCCAGCAGAGGCGGCCGGCCCGCTTCGAGGCGTGCCAGGACGGCCATGAGGAGTCCCGCGGGGCCGTTGGCGAGGTCCGTCTCCAGGGTGCCGGTCTCGGTCCGTTCCGGGATCCGCTCCAGCAGCCGGGCCGTCCAGACGGGGTCCTGGCGGTCGGGCCGGGTGAGCAGGTGGGAGGCGGCTCCGGTGAAGACGCTCTCGGGGGCCCGCAGCAGCGCCTCGTCGTACACGCCGAGGAGTGCGTCCAGGCCGCGTTCGGCGCTGCGGTGCAGTGCGCCGAGGTCCGGGTCCTCCCGCGCGGCGGCCTGGAGGAAGGTGACGATCCCTCCGTTGTCGTGGAAGGAGAGGTAGTTGCCCGGCACGATGGTGGGGACGCCCCTGTCGGGTCCCACTCCCCCGATCCAGCCGCTCTGTGTGCCGTGCTCGTCCTGGTGGGTCACCCGGATGTCCTGGAGGATGCGGGCCACCCGGGGCCACCACGGCTCGTCGGCGGTGGTGTGCAGGACGGGGGCGAAGACGCTGCCGGCGGCCATGACGTCGGGGGCCGCCTCGGCGAGTTCACCGAAGCACTCCTCCAGGACGAACCGGTGGTAGGTGTCGCTCTGTCCGGCGTGGAGCACGAGGCCGGCGCGGGCGAAGTCGGCCGGTGACGACGGGTGGGCGGCGTCCTGGCGGGCGGTGTTGGTGGCCAGCTCGGTGGAGTCGGCGCGGGCCGTGAAGTAGGGGACGTTGCCGGTGTCGAGCGCGGTGCGTTCGGCCTCGCCGGCGAACACGCGGGCCTCGGGGCTCAGATGGCGGGGGAACTGCTTCAGCAGTCCCAGCAGGCGTGCCGTCTCGCCGGGGTCGCGCAGGTAGCGCGGCTGGGTGGCGGCGTCGATGAAGCGTCCGTACACCATCGTCGAGCGGATCAGGCAGCGTACGGGCAGGCCGGGGTGGCGGTCGAGGACGCCCTCGACGGTCCCGCGCCGGCGGACGGCGCCCAGCGCGTCGGTGTATCCGGCGACGATGTCGCGGTAGTGCCGTACGGCCGCCAGCCGCTCCTCGCCGAGCCGCGGCACGTTCTCCTTGTGCCGGTAGACGACGGGTTCCCAGCGCAGGCGCAGGGCGTCGGTGCCGGCGCCGTCGATCACGGTCCTGCGCAGTTTGCCGGAGACCTGTTCGGGGCCGACGCCGACGCCCGCCATGATCACGTCGATCGGGGATTCGGGGCGGACGTTGGGGACCAGCATGGTGGAGGCGACGGATGCCTCGACGTGGTTGATGAGGCGGTTCTCCAGGGAGTCGGTCCCGGTCCCGGCGCCGGGGCGCAGCATCATCTCCGTGTCGATCACGCAGGGGTGCTCCCCCGCGGCCAGCAGGTTCTCGTCGTGGAGGTCGGAGGCTCCGATGGCGCCGAAGAGGGCGCACAGCGCGCCGAAGCGGTAGAAGTACCGGGCGGGCTGGTCGGACTCGGTCATGGGGCGGGGGGTGACGAACCGCTGCCATCCGTGGTCGCCGACGGACAGCGACGCCGGTACGCAGCCGTCGAGGGAGTGGGCGAGGTGGGGGGCGGCCGCGGCGTAGAGGTCGCGGACGAAGTCGTCGGCCGCCAGGGTGCGGGGTTTGAAGACCAGTTTTCCGCCGCCCGCGAGCCATGCGGCCACGACGCGCCGGTTGTCGTTGTGCGGGTCGCCGCCGGTGGTGATGAGGGAGACGAGAGTGTCGTGGGCGTCCGCCAGCAGGCCGCTCGCCACGAGCCGCGCCCGGTCCTGGTGGAAGGCGGTGAACAGGTCGTCGTACGCGTCGAGGAAGTGGTCGAGGACCACGGTGAGGCGGCGGCGCAGCACCTCGTAACGGCCGAGGAGGTCGCGGCAGTTGCCGGGGTCGTCGAGGTGGCGGCGGAACATGCGGAGCGCCTCGTCGCCGTCGGCGGACATGGGCAGTCCCCGGGCTTCCCTGAACGCGTGGAACTCGCCGATCAGGACGCGCAGGGAGTGTCCCTCGACGGTGGTGACGAGGTCTTCCCAGATCTGGTCGGTGAGGTGCCGCGCGTGCTCGGGCGTGGCGACGCGGGAGAGGGGTTCGCGCAGTCGGTCCACGACCGCCTGCCGGGGTACCCGGTCGGTGTAGAACGGCAGGAAGTCGACGACTGCCACCTGTGGGTCGGTCACGCTCGTTCTCCCCCCACCAGCGTTTCCTCCCGCTGGTCGTCTCCGTACAGGTCTGCGTACAGCCCGCCCTCGCCGAGGAGTTCCTCGTGGGTGCCGGACTCGGTGATCGTGCCCTTGTCGAGGACGTAGATGCGGTCGGCCGACTGCACGGTGGCCAGGCGGTGCGCGATGACGACCTGGGTGGCCCCGATCTCGGAGATGACCCGCATGACGCGGCGTTCGTTGATGTTGTCGAGTGCCGCGGTGGCCTCGTCCATGACCAGGATCCGCGGGTTGCCGAGCAGGGCGCGGGCGATGGCGATCCGCTGGCGCTGGCCTCCGGAGAAGTTGGCTCCCATGTCGGAGACGAGGGTGTTGAACCCCATGGGCAGGTCGTCGACGAAGTCGAGGATGCCGAGGCGGTCGCAGAAGGCGCGTACGTGCTCCTCGGAGAGGTCCTTGCCGAGGGTCAGGTTCTCCAGGATGGTGCGGTTGTGCATGTGCACCTCCTGGGGGATGTATCCGATGGTGCGGCGCAGGGCGGTCCTGTCGTACTCCTCGATGTCGTGGCCGCCGAACTCGATGGTTCCGCCGCTGGGGCCGTAGAGCCCGCAGATGATGCGGCCGAGGGTGCTCTTGCCGGAGCCGGAGGGACCGACGAGGGCGACGCGTTCTCCGGCGCCGATCGTCATGGTGACGTCCTTGACCACCGTGTCGCTGTGGCGGGTGAAGCGGAAGCCGACGTTCTTGAGGGTGATGGAGGCCGAGGCGGGTTCGGTGCGGGTGCCGCCGGGTGACTCCGGTTCCTCCTCGGAGATCTCCGCGAGCCGGGACACGTACCGGGACACCTCGTTGAAGGAGGTGTATGTCTGGAAGACGGAGCCGGCGAGGGAGAAGTACGTCGCGGAGATCGCCTGGACCGACACGGCGGCCCCGAGGGAGAGGCCGCCGTGGCCGACCAGGTAGAGGCTGAACAGCAGCAGGACCAGCGGGCCGAACATCTGGGTCGTGGTGGACAGTCCGGCTATGCGGCCCTGCTGGAGCCGCATGCGCGTCTTCATCGCGTCGAGGGAGTTGCTGTAGGTCTGGCTCCAGCCGGTCAGGAACTCCTCGGCGTAGCCGCCCATCTTGATCGCCGGGATGGAGACGATGGCGTCGAGCTGGGTGCCCTGGCTCTTGGCGAGGTAGGCGATCTCGGAGTCGACGGCCTCGGTGACGCGGTACCGCGTCCGCATCAGGTACAGGGCGTTGAGCAGGAAGAGTCCGACGGCGACCAGGCCCAGGCGCCACTCCGTGACCAGCAGGTAGACGGTGACGCAGACGAGGGTGCCCACGTCGAGGACGCCCTGGGCCATCCGGGAGGAGATCAGGTCGCGGACCGAGGTGACGCTGTTGAGCCGGTAGATGAGTTCACCTGGCGGCCGGGTGGTGAAGAACTTGAAGGGCAGGTTGAGGAGCCGGGTGAACGTCTGGCTCATCAGGTCCTTGCCGAGCACGGCGACCAGCGAGGAGAGCAGCATGACGCGCGTCAGGTGCAGCAGGTAGTAGCACAGGGCGGCGGCGACGACGGCACCGAGCAGCACGGCGGAGTCCTCGAGGCCGTCCCAGTGGGCGTACCGGTCGACGGCCCAGCGGGTGAGGACGGGGATGCCGAGGACGGTGCCGTACCCGCTGAGCGACAGCAGGGCCACCATGCCGATGCGTTTCTTCGCTTCCCTGGTGAGCAGCAGGAACTTGCGCCACTCGGCGAACGGCCTGGCGCGCTTGCGCTCGAACTCCTCGCCGGGCTCGGCCGCGAGGACGATCTCGGTGAAGCCCTTCTCGAGTTCCTCGCGGCTGATGCGGCGGCGTCCGACCGCGGGGTCCATGACGACCGCGGTGCGGCCGTCGAAGTTCTCCAGGACGACGAAGTGGTAGTTCTCCCAGTAGAGGATGACCGGTGAGGTGAAGTCAGCGAGGGCGGCCACGTTCCTGACCCGGTACGGCTTGACGCGCATGCCGCGTGATTGCAGGAACTGCGCGAGCTGGCCGGCGGAGAGGCCGTCGCGGCCGGCCTCCATGACCTCGCGGGCGCTGACGATCTCCTCGGCGCGCCCGTGGTAACGCAGCAGGGCGACGCACGAGCAGAGGCCGCACTCCGTCTGCGTGACCTGGGTGACGGTCGGTACCCGGCGTGCCGTGGCGGTTTTCTCCCGGCGGGGTGTCGTCATGGTCAGCGCCCTCCCGCGGTGAGGGTGAGCGGGCACAGGCGCAGGTCCCGGTCGATCCGGTTGAGCAGGTGCAGGGCGAGCCCGGCGCTGCCGACCATGAGGCTGTTGGTGTGCGCGTACCGGCTGTCGGGGTCGGCGGTCTTGCGGCGGAAGGTCTCGGGCCTGAGCCAGCGGCGTTCCTGCTCGCGCACCCGGGTGTGCAGCGGGGTGCCGTGCGGGCCCGCGATGTGGCGCAGGACGGCGTGGTTGCCGAGGTCGCCGTGGCACCAGGTGAGGTTGCGGCCGAAGCCGAGGCGGAGCGTGTTGTCGACCGCCTGGTCGCGCGGGGCGGTGACGTCGTCGGCGCCGGGCACGGTGGCGTAGGCGGACAGGGCCAGGGCGACGCTGGTGGAGCCGTGGCACCAGCCGGTCGCGAAGGTCCCCTCGCCCGATCCGCGGGAGGACCAGTTCCGCTCGTCCGGGTGGTAGAACCCGTCGAGGCGCCTCACGAGGGTGCCGAGGACCGTCTCGACACGCGGCCGGTGGGCGGCGGGGAGCAGGCCGTGGGCGCGGGAAAGGGCGTGGACGACTCCGCTGATGCCGTGGGCGAATCCCGACTGGTCGAGGACCGAGCGGGCGAAGGGGCCGTCCTGCTGGATCTCCTGGGCGAGCAGGAGCGCGATCTCGGTGACCGCCTCGTTCTGCGCGGGGCCGAGGATGTCGGTAACGCAGTTGAGGACGCCGGCGAGTCCGCTGATGACGTCCAGCGGGAGGTTGCCCGTCCGCTCGGCGCGGATCTGGTCGAGGACCAGGGGGACGGCGCCCCGGGCGGCGTTCACCCAGTCGTCCTCGCCGCTGAGGCGGCCGGCCGCGGAGAGGGTGAACAGGATGCCGGCCATGCCGGTGTAGCCGCCGTATCCGGCCTGCTGGAGGCTGCGGGACTCGTAGCGGTGGGAGGCGAGGATGTCGGCGGTCGCGGAGAAGACCTGGCGGGCGGCGCCGAGGTAGCGGTCGTCGTCGAGGACGTGTCCGGCGGCGCAGAGGGTGAGGGCGATCCCGGTCCGCCCGGTGTAGAGGTCGTAGCCGAGGACGCCGGGGGGCCAGGGGCGGTCTGCCTCGGCGGACGCGAGCGGGCCGATCCAGGTCCTGGGCAGGTGGGCGAAGCGGTCGGGCAGGGAGGTCTCGACGAGGTCGTCGCAGAGTTCGCGCGCGAGGGCGAGGAGTTCACGGCGCTCGTCGGGGGCGGCGTCGGTGTCCGCGGCGGGGGCCCGGGTGTCCTGCGCGGGAGAGAGGTGGTTGTCCGGGAACTGCGCGGTGAACGCGGAGCGGATGAGGCGCAGTTGCTGGGCGAGGTCGCGTTCGCCGAGGCGGGCGGCCTTGGCGAGGGCGAGGTCGAGCGGGGAGTGGCCGAGCGCGGCGCCGACCTCGTGGGCGTCGCCGTCGCAGACGCGGGTGGCGGTGGCGCCGACGGTGAAGTAGGGGACGTCCCGTTCGGCCATCTGGCGCAGTTCGGAGACGATCAGCGGCCGGGCCGAGGTCTTGCTGGCGATGGCGACGCGCTTGAGCAGCGCGAGGTAGGTGGCCGGGTCGTCGAGCGCGCTGGGTCCCGTGGTCATGCGCAGGATCTGGGAGTAGAGCGCGGTGGGGTTGTGGACGTAGCGGATGCGCAGGCCCTCGGCGGTGGTGCGCAGCAGCGCGGTCCAGGTGTCGGGTGCGGCGAGGAGCGCGCGGTAGGTCCGGGTGAAGCCGTCGGCCATCTCGCGGCCCAGGCGCAGGATCTCCTGCTCGGTGCGCTCGCCGACGACGGTCCTGCGGCCCTGGACGCCCTGGGGCCTGAGGGAGAGTCTGATGCGGTCCGTGTAGGGCGCGTCGAAGGTCACCTGCTTGAAGGGGGAGGTGCCGCGCCCGGGTCCGCCGAGGAATCCGAGGTCGACGTGGCCGCCGCGGTCCTTCTTCCGGCCGGCCATCACCAGGGGCAGGATTCCCACGCCGTAGACCGACTGCCCGATGGTGGTGTACGCGTTCCCCTCGGCTTCGGGGACCGGCCCGTCGTGGACCCGTTCCGGGTGGAGCAGGGTTTCGAGGTCCACCGGGACGGGACCGCGGCGGGTCGGCAGGATGTTCTCGAAGTGCATGTCGCGCGCGTTCAGCGCGTAGAGGACGGCGGCGAGTTCGCCGCTGTCGCGCATGAAGCGCTCGGAGATGTCGGAGACGTCCTCGGTCTCGATGTGTTCGACGTATCCGTAGCCGTCGCGGGCGAGCGCCGTGGCGGTGACGAGCCGGGTGCCGAAGGACGAGTTGAGTTCGCGGGCGAGGCGGACGTAGGCGGCCTCGCAGGAGACGTCGCGGGGTTTGTAGACCAGACGTGCGCCGGACTCGAAGGTGAGGACGCAGACGGCGCGGCCGTGGTGGTGGGTGTCGCCCTCGGGGGTGCCGAAGGAGCGCAGGCGGTCGTCCGGTGCGAGGGCGAAGGTGTCGCGGAGGGCCTCACGGTCGGCGGCGACCCGGGAGCAGAGCTCGACGACGGCGTCGACGGTGGAGGCCAGCACCACCGGGGTGAGGTCGCGCAGGACGGGAAAACTGAGACCTCCGGTGGCGGTGAACGAGCCGCGGGCGGCCTCGTCCACGAAGTACCGGTAGCGCTCCTCGGAGCTGTCCCCCTTCAGGAGTCCCTGTTCGCGGGCGTGGTTGACGGCCGCGACCAGCGGCCGGGTGCACGTCTCGCGGACGCGGATCTCGACCCTGCCGAGCAGTTCGATCAACGCGGTGCCGGGGTCGGCGAACAGACCGGGGAAGGCGCCCAGCGGATCTCCGTCCGCGGCGCCCGCCGCGATGGACCTGATCACGCGCTGGAACGGGTACTGCTCCGGCCGGGTCAGCCAGTCCTCGACGATCCCGGGCCGCTCGGACGCGGCGGCGGGCCGCTGCGGCTCACCGGCGACCACGGCGAGGACGTGGTCGTCGAAGGGCGCGAGCGGCGTGATGGTCTCACCGATCTCGGTCTCGTCGAACTCCGGGTAGAGGTTGATCGCAGATCTCATTGCTGTCCTTCTGCACGCGATGTGAAGTGCCCCCAAAGGCGGGGCGGAATGGACGCTTGAGGGCCGGTCCGTTCCGCCCCGCCCGCTTACACCGACCTACAGGGCACTCAGCAGGAGCTGGTGCACTTGGTGGTCGGGCAGAAGGCGACGCTGGCCGCCACCGTCACCGCGACGGAGACCGGCGTCGTACCACCGGTGACATCGGCCTCGCTCAGCTCTATGAGCTCGGCCTCGTCGTACGCCCCGAGGACGTCCTTCTCGTTCTGCATGATCTTCCTTCCCCACCCCTGGCAGAGGTCAGTTGTCAACAGGAGTTGGTGCACTTGGTGGTCGGGCAGAACGCGGCACTGGCCGCGATCGTGACCGCGACGGAGACCGGCGTCGTACCACCGGTGACATCGGCCTCGCTCAACTCGATGAGCTCGGCCTCGTCGTACGCCCCGAGGACGTCCTTCTCGTTCTGCATGGCTCTCCCTCGTCTGCCGTGGCAGAGCTCAGTTGCAGTTGGGCTGGCATTCCTTGGTGAGGGTGCACCAGCCGCCGCTGTTGCCCAGCGCGTCCGAGAGCGAGAAGGTGTTGGTGGTGCACGCGCCGTACGCTATGCCGTCGAAGTCCTGCTCTTCGATCTCCTCGAGGAGGGACAGGTCGCCCTGGTACATGGGGTTCTCCCTTGTGTGGTGGATGCGAGCCCCGAACTGTCGTTCGTGACCAGCGCCTGTACCGATCATCTGAGACCGACATTCGGCCGCCGCATCGCCGACCGGGGAGAGTCCGCATCGCCCGCGCATAAGCTCCGCATGCCCGGACCGGGGCGGTGGTGTCAGGCGTCGCGGCGCCGCAGGGCCAGGTATCCGGCGAGCGCCGCGCAGGCGGTCCACACCGCGAGGACGCCGAGCCCCGACCAGGCGCCGAGCACATAGCCGTCGGGCACCTCGCGGTACAGGACCAGTCCGCCGGCCTGATCGGGCAGGAACTGCGCGGCCTTTCCGACGCCGGGGATGTTGGTGAGGATCGTCGAGACCGTGAAGAAGAGCGGGACGAGGATGCCCATGGTGATCGCGGAGGAGCGCAGCAGGACGGCGATGCCCATGGTGAACAGGCAGAGCAGGGTGGTGTAGAGCACCGCGCCGGCCAGGGCGGTCGGCACACCGTCGGCGGTGAGGGAGACGCTCTCGTCGCCCATGGTGGCCTGGGCGAGGAGGAAGCTGGTGAACACCGCGGCGACGGAGACGACCAGCGCCGTCAGGCCGCCGGCGAGCATCTTGGCCGCGTAGAAGACGCCGCGCCTCGGCACCGCGGCCAGGGAGCTGCGGATGGTGCCGGAGGAGTACTCGCTGGTGACGACGAGGACTCCGAAGACGACGAGTCCGATCAGGCCGAGCCGCAGTCCGCTGAATCCGGTGGAGACCGGGTCGAAGGAGGCGGGGGCGGGCTTGTCCGCGTACTGGTGCCGCACGACGGCTCCGGTGAGCACCGCGAAGGCGAGGCTGAGGGCGACGCAGAGCACCAGGCTCCACGGCACGGAGCGCAGGGTGCGCATCTTGGACAGCTCGAATCCGACGGCCGCGTTCAGGTCGTTGCTCATCGCACTGCCTCCTGCTCGGCGCGGTACTCGACGGCGTCCGCGGTGAACTGCATGAACGCGTCCTCCAGCGAGGCGGTCCGCGGGCTGACCTCGTGGACGGCTATCCGGTGCTCGGCGGCCAGGGTGCCCACCGTCCTGGGGTCGGTGCCGACCGCCTCCAGCGCGCCGTCGGGTCCGGTGTCCACGTGGACACCGCGGGCGGCCAGCAGGTCGCGCATGCGCTCGGGTTCGGGTGTGCGGATGAGCACGTAGGAGCGGGAGTTGTCGGTGATGAAGGCGTCCACGGAGGTGTCGGCGAGGAGCCGGCCGCGGCCGATCACGATCAGGTGCTGGGCGGTCAGCGCCATCTCGCTCATGAGGTGGCTGGAGACCAGGACCACCCGGCCCTCGTCGGCCATGCGCTTCATCAGGTCCCGGATCCACTTGACGCCCTCCGGATCGAGGCCGTTGACCGGCTCGTCCAGCAGCAGGGCACGGGGGGAGCCGAGGAGGGCGGCGGCGATGCCGAGGCGCTGCGCCATGCCCAGCGAGAGGCCCTTCGCGCGCTTGTCGGCGACGCTCGCGAGTCCGACGGCCTCCAGGAGTTCGTCGACGCGGCCGGGCGGGATGCGGTTGCTGCGGGCCAGGCCCGCCAGGTGTCCGCGCACGCTACGGCCGCCGTGCACCGCGCGGGCGTCGAGCAGGGCGCCGACGGTTTTCAGGGGGCGGGGCAGGTCCTCGTAGCGCTTGCCGTCGATGAGGACCTCGCCCGAGGTGGGGCGGTCGAGGCCGATCATCGCGCGGATCGTCGTGGACTTGCCGGCGCCGTTGGGGCCCAGGAATCCGGTCACCCGTCCCGGCTCGACGCGGAAGCTGAGCGCGTCGACCGCCCGGGTCCTTCCGTACCATTTCGTCAGCTCTCGGACTTCGATCATCGCACTGAATCTCCTGTGGTGAACGTTGTGTACAGGGAGGTGGGTACGGGAAAGGGACGGGCCGGTACCCCACGGCCCGTTCGGTCGCGCGTCCGCCCCCGGGCGTGCCCCCGGGGTGACGGGAGTGGTCGGCCGGCGGGGCGTGCCGCCGGGCCGACGGGAGCGGTCAGTCGGCGGGGCGTGCCGCCCGCGCCGTCGCCGCGATCCGTTCGAGCGCCGCCGCGTGCCGCAGGAACGCCTCCCGCCCCTTCGGGGTGAGCCGGGCGAGGGTGCGCCGGACGCCCACCCCCACCTGCTTGCGCACCTCGACGTACTCCTCGGCGGCGAGGGCCGACAACTGCTTGGACAGGGCGGAGTCGCTGGAGCCGATCGCGTCCCGGATGAATCCGAACTCGGTCCATCCGGCGGGCGCCAGCAGGGCGACGATCGTCAGCCGCGGGGCCGGGTGCAGGAAGGCGTCGAAGTCGGCGTCCATCAGATCCGCCGCTCGGCCCGGCGCCGCAGCCGCTCCTCCGCGTACCCCCGCGCGCGGGGTGCCACCAGCAGGCCGGCACCGACCACCACCGCGGCGGCGACGGCGTGGGGTCCCGGTACGCCGCCCGAGGAGAGCGCCGCGGCCAGTCCCCGGAACACCGCGTACCCGGCGAGTCCGCAGACCAGCCCGATCAGCACGGCGCGAGGGGCCGGACGGTTGCGCACCGGGGCGCCGTAGGTGTGACGGACCACCAGCAGCGCCACCAGCAGCAGCCCCGGGAGCAGCACCGCGCCGCCCCAGGGGTTGGGCAGGTCGTAGGAGGCGAAGGAGACGAACAGCAGCAGCGCCGCCGTCAGGAGCGTCGGGCGGGACAGCCCGAAGCGGAGTTCGGCGACGCCGGACTGCTCCTGGCGTCTGCGGATGTCGTCGAGCGCGGCGGCGGCATCGGCCGGCGTCACGGCCCGCTGGTCGGAGGGGTTCCTGTCGTGCTGGTCGTCGGACGCCATCGGCCCTCGCTTCTTCCTGAGGAGCACTGCTACTTTCCTGTCGAGAAAGTAGCAGGTATTTTCCCAACAGGAAAGTAGACTCCGCGCACACATCGACGGCACAGGCAGGCAGAAGGGGGAAGGCTGTGAAGCCATTGGTTCTCGAGGGAGTGTCGAAGCGGTTCGGATCGCAACAGGCCCTGGACTCACTGACATTGACCGTGAGACCCGGGGAGATCTCCGGCTTCGTCGGGGGCAACGGGGCGGGCAAGACCACCGCCATGCGCATCGGCGTCGGGGTCCTCGCACCGGACCGGGGACAGGTCCTGTGGGGTGAGGCTCCGGTCGGGCGGCTGGAGTCGG
Organism: Streptomyces sp. NBC_01429; assembly: GCF_036231945.1. Classification (NCBI taxonomy): domain Bacteria; kingdom Bacillati; phylum Actinomycetota; class Actinomycetes; order Kitasatosporales; family Streptomycetaceae; genus Streptomyces; species Streptomyces sp. NBC_01429. The sequence goes on from NZ_CP109599.1 coordinate 910,162, forward strand.
CGCGGTTCGGCTACATGCCGGAGGAGCGCGGCCTGTACCCGAGGATGACCGTGGCCAGGCAACTGGTCTACCTCGGCGAACTCCACGGGCTCTCCCGCGCCGACGCCCGCGAGGCGATGCTCCGCTGGACCGAGCGGCTGCGGATCACACAGCACCGCGACAAGCGGGTCAACACCCTCAGCCTGGGCAACCAGCAGCGCGTGCAGCTGGCCGCCGCCCTCGTCCACGACCCCGAGGTCCTCGTCCTGGACGAGCCGTTCTCCGGGCTCGACCCGCTCGCCGTCGACGACATGAGCGACGTCCTGCGCGACAAGGCCGCGCTGGGCGTGCCCGTGCTCTTCTCCAGCCACCAGCTGGACCTGGTCGAGCAGCTCTGCGACCGGGTCGCGATCGTACGCGCCGGACGCCGGGTGGCCTGCGGCTCCCTGGCGGAGCTGCGGCCCGCGCAGGCGAGCGGCCAGGTGTACGTCGAGGTGGAGGGCGCCGGCGAGGACTGGCCCGCGGGGTGCCCCGCCGCCGCCGGCTTCAAGGCCCACCAGCAGGGCGTCCTGGTCGACCTCGCCGCGGGCCGCAGCGAGAACGACCTGCTGGTGGAGGCGGTGCGGCACGGCACGGTCCGGGAGATGCGGCGGCACGTGCCCAGCCTCGCCGAACTCTTCCGGGACCTGGTCGAACCGGGCGGTGACCCGCCAGCGCCGGACGCGGGCTCCGAGGACCGTACCGCCGAGATGGACGAGGTGACCGCGTGAAGCGCCCCGGTTCCGAGCGGCACACGCCGCGCCCCGCCCGCGTCCGCCTGGTCTACGTCCGGGAACTGAGGGCGCGGATGATGACCAGGGGCTATGTCATCAGCCTGGCCCTGCTCTCCCTCATCACCTTCGGCCTGGTGATCGGCTTCAGCCTGATGGGGCACACCACCTCCGCCACCGTGGCCGTCTGCGGCACACCGGCCCCGGCCCTCGGCACCGCGCCGCCCGGCGTCCGGGTGACGTCCTGCGACGGCATGCCGCGGGCGCGCGGGCTCGTCAGGGACAACGACGCGGACGCGGCGGTCGTCGTCGGCGCGGGCCGCGCCTCGCTGCTGACCCGCGCCGACACCAGCGATCAGGCACGGGCGGGCGCCGAGGCGCTGGCCAGGACCTGGGCAGGCAACCAGGCCCTGCTCCGGCAGGACGTCGACCTGGGGCGGCTCGCGCGGGACACCGAGGCGGCGGCGCCCACCTCCGTGACCGTCGGGAAATCGGTGGGCTCGCTCCAACTGGGCGCGGCGGCGAGCCTGATCATCGTGCTGTTCATGCAGATCGTCAATCAGGGTTCGGTGATCGCGCAGGGCGTGGTCGAGGAGAAGTCCACCCGGGTGGTGGAGGTGCTGCTCGCCACGCTGACCCCGCTGGAACTGCTCGTGGGCAAGGTCGCCGGGATCGTCACGGCAGGCATGGTGCAGGTGGCCGCGATGCTGGGGGCGGTGGTGGGGGCGCAGTCGGTGCTCTCCGAGCCGGCCACCGCGATGCCGGGGCCGCGGGCCCTGCTGGTGACGGTGCTCTGGTTCCTGCTGACCTTCGCCATGTTCGCCTCGCTGTACGCGGCGGCCGGATCGCTGGTGTCCAGACCCGAGGACCTCCAGGGCGTGCTGACGCCGGTGATGCTGCTCGCCCTGGCGCCGGTCGGCGCGGCGACGGCCGCCGCCGCCCAGCTCTCCGCGCCCTGGGTCTCGGTCGCGCAGTACGTGCCGCCGTTCTCCGGGCTGCTGATGCCGCTCAAGGCGTCCGTGGGCACGGTGACGGTGCAGGAGCAAATGGCCGCCGCGGGAATCCTGTTGGCCGTCACGGCCTGCTGCATGGTGCTCGCGGCGCGGATCTACCGCAACTCGGTGCTGCGGGTGGGCGCGCCGGTACGGTGGCGCCAGGCGCTGGCCGCCTGACCCGGAACTCCTCCCGCCGGGAGGGACGGGCCCGGCGGGCGACCGCCGGGCCGAGGCCCTCCCCCGCTCGCCGCGTCCCCGATCCGTCGCGCCGCCTGTTCCGCCGTTGGGCCGCGCCGTCGCCTCCCCGTTCCGCCGTTGGGCCGCGCCGTCGTCGTCCGATCCGGCACGGTCGCCACCGCAACCGGCCTGCCGCCGCCCGACCCCGCGGGCCGACCCGGGCGGGCCCATCGGTGGGGGCGGGCCCATCGGTGGGGAGCGGCGCACGGTCCTCCTCCGCCCACCCCGTCGGACGGACCCCTCACTCTCCTCGTTCTCCTCATCCAAGGGCGGTAGACGCCATGAGCACCAGCCCGGACATCGTCCACCTCTTCACCGGGATCGCGGCCGCCGTGGCGCTCTCCCGGGTCGCCGGGCGGCTCGCCGTCCGGCTGCGCCAGCCACCCGTGGTCGGTGAGATCGCCGCCGGCGTCCTGATCGGCCCCACCGTCCTGCACGGTGCCGTCGGCGGGTTCCTCTTCCCCACGGACATCCGCCCGCTGCTCCTGGCGGTCGCCGACATCGGGCTTGCTCTCTTCATGTTCGGCGTCGGCCTGCACCTGCGGCCGGCGGAGCTGGCGAAGCAGTCGCGCGCCACCGCCGTCGTCACCGTGGGGGCCACGGTCCCCGTCTTCCTGCTCGGCACGGGGCTGGGGGCGGTGCTGCCGCCGGGAGGTTCCGGCGGCCGGTCGACCGCCTCCGTCGTGTTCCTGGGCCTCGCGCTCTCGGTCACGGCGCTGCCGGTCCTGGCCCGCATCCTCTCGGACCGGGGTCTGACCCGCACGCTGGAGGGCACCGTCGCCATGGCGTCCGCCGCGGTGGTGGACGTCCTCGCCTGGGCCGGTCTCGCCGCGCTCACCGCGGTGGTGTCGGACGGGCGGGCGATCGTCCTGCTGTTCGTGCCCTACCTGCTGTTCATGCTGCTCGTGGTGCGCCCGCTGCTGGCCCGCACCGCCCGGCGGCCGGGGCCGCTCGCGCTGATCGTCGGCGCGCTGCTCTCCGCCGCGGCGACCGAGGCCATGGGCATGCACCTGATCTTCGGCGCGCTCCTGTTCGGGCTCGTCGTCCCGCGCGACCAGGAGGACCTCGACGGCGGTGACGGAACCGGCGCGGGCCCTGCCGGGGCCCCGTCGGCGCTGGGCCGTCTGCGGGAGTCCGCCGAGCAGATCTCCTCGCTGCTGATGCCCGCCTTCTTCGTGCTCAGCGGTCTCTCGGTGGATCTCAGCCGACTGGACGTCCGCGGCGTCGGCGAGCTGGTGCTGGTCATCGCGGTGGCGGTGGTCGGCAAGACCGGCGGCACCTACGCCGCCGCGCGGATCGGGCGGCTGCCGGCGCGTTCGGCGGCGGTGCTGCCCGTCCTGATGAACACGCGCGGTCTCACGGAGCTGGTGGTGCTGTCGATCGGACTGCAACTGGGGCTGCTCGACCAGGACATGTACTCGATCATGGTCGTGATGGCGCTGGTCACCACCGCCATGACCGGCCCGCTCCTCGCACTCCTGGAACGCCGCACCCCGTCCGGGCCGCCGGAGCCGGAGGACGGCGACGCCGTCGGCCGCGAGGCCGGGAACCGCGCGCGGACCTAGGGCCTGCGGCCACTACCGAGGGTGGGGCGAGGCCGTCGTCTTAGGCCGCTGGTCCGTCACATCACGATCTACGGCTGGAGTACTCAGCGGCTCGATCCGCGAATCACTGACGCGGAATCAGGGGAAATCACGCTGAGCACATGCAATGGGCACAAGATGCGAGATTCAACCGTGCGTCACCAGCCGCCTGCGGAAAGAAGTCCGGGGAGTCGGCGATGCGGCGGGCCGGGCGGCCTCGTGAGGGCGCGGGGGGCCATCACGTACGCTCAACTGATGGCGAAATACTTCGACGTGCACCCGGAGAACCCTCAGCGGCGCACCATCAGCAGCGTGGCCGACAGCATCCGTTCCGGCGCGCTCGTCGCGTATCCGACGGACTCCTGTTTCGCCCTGGGGTGCCAGCTCGGCAGCCGCGACGGCATCGACCGGATCAGGGCGATCCGCGACCTCGACGATCGCCACCACTTCACCCTCGTGTGCCAGAACTTCGCACAGCTGGGGCAGTTCGTACAGATCGACAACGACGTGTTCCGGACGATCAAGGCGGCGACGCCGGGCAGCTACACGTTCATCCTCCCGGCGACCAGGGAGGTGCCGCGCCAACTGCTGCACCCGAAGAAGAAGACGGTCGGCGTCCGGATCCCCGACCACGTCGTCACGCAGGCACTGCTCACCGAGCTGGGGGAGCCGCTGCTCTCCAGCACCCTGCTGCTGCCGGGCGAGGACGAACCGCTGACGCAGGGCTGGGAGATCAAGGAACGGCTCGACCACGTGGTGGACGCCGTGATCGACTCGGGCGACTGCGGCACCGAACCCACCACGGTGATCGATTTCTCGGGCGGCGACGTCGAGATCGTGCGCCGGGGCGCGGGCGACCCGGCACGCTTCGAGTAGGGGCGTCGTCTACCCGCCTCGCCGCCGGTCTGCGGGGGATTTGCCCCGGCCCATGATCTCGGCCCCGATGCCCTGACCCCAGGTGCTGGTGAGAGCGCGATCGAGGGTGATCGGGTCGTCCACGGCGTCCACGCCGTGGACGACCCGCCCGTCGAAGCGCGCGAACAGCCACTCGGCGCCCCCGATGGGTGTGTCGATCGTGATCGTCTCTCGACCTGGACCCGGATGCCGGCCGGCGCACAGCGATCTTCGATCTGCTGTGACAAGAGTTCTTCACGATGCAGAAGAACGCTGTGGGGCTCATTGCCCGTCGGAAGGTCGAGCCGCGCCTGCTCGAATCGGCTTTCATCGCGTTCCGCGCTGCGCTATATTCCGTACTCGTCTTCAGCGCCCTGCCCCCGTTCGGGCTCTGAGTTTCATCTTCACTCAACAAGTCGTACAGGGATTCCATTTTGGACTTCCGTTCGCACCGAATCGCAAAGGGATGGGGACCCGTGATGGAGGCGAAGAGCTGGACCGGCTCGCGCGACACGTACTCGCCTCCCGCAACATCCGCCCCTCCTTGATCGCTTGGCAGCTCACGCACCTCTACCGCGCCGAGCACGGTACGCGCTATCGCGAAGTTGGCCTCCTCCGGCCCCACCGTGGAGTAGCTTCCTATTCGCACACCGTTTCGGCTCCGATTCGTCACGGGCTGATCTCCTGAGAATGACGGAGAAGGTTCGGATGAAGACGGGCGGGTACTGATTCACCCCAACCGGTCGACGGAGACCGAAAGGACGCCCCATGCCGACGTCATGGAATCGACGCCTGATCACCATTCCGGCCGCCGTCGCGGTCCTGGCGGGTACGGCCGCCTCCGCCGCCACGGCGAGCGCGGGCATCGGGACCACCGCGCGTACGTCCACTTCCTGCCCGGTCGGCCAGGTCGGATCGGACCACGGAGTCCGGTGCGGTACGCCACCAGGGGACACACCAACAACGCCGCGACGTGCGGAGTCAGATGCCCCGGACCCGGCGAGGACCGGCCGGACAGGACATGGCGCGCCCCGAGCCGCAGCCGCCTGCCAGACACGCGAAGGGTCCGAGCACGTCGACTGGACCGGCATGTGGTTCGACCACGACGTGGTCTGCGACAACTCCCCCGGCGACGTCAGGCTGCAGTCCTTCGTGAACAGCCCGGTAGTCGGGAGGATTCACACCACCCGCAGCTGGTTCGTGTGCTGGAAGACCGGAGACGGTGCTTCCGGCAGCGACAATTTCTGGTACTACACGCAGGGCGACGAAGTCGTCTCCCGGCCGTCCACCGCGGCATGGGGCTATCTGCCCGCCAGCATGCTGCAGTCGGACTCCCACCCCGTTCCCGGGCTGCCGAAGTGCTCGTGGGCATAAACCGGATGAGAAAGAAGGGCTGACACCATGAAACCGGTCGGATGGAGCGTCGCTGTCCGTACAGCGCTCTCGTTACTCGTCAGCGTCGTCACGGCGATGACGGTCACGGCACCGTCGGCGGTGGCCGTTGGCGGCCAGGACGCCCAAGGCATCTGTCAGATCAGAACCGACGTATCGCACACCGATCACGTCAACAAGACGTTCACCAAGGACCTTTACTGCGAGAACGTCACCGCCGACGTATACGTCAAATCGGAGAACTACGCCACCGTCAATGCCAAGCTCACCAGCACTCTGAGCTGGTTCGTCTGCTGGGAGACGGGCGAGCTTCACGCTGGGGGCAATCGCATCTGGTACTACACACAAGGCGACAAGATCCTCAACTGGCCCCTGCGCAAGGGCTGGGGCTACGTCCCCGCCTACCGGCTCACCACCACGACGGACCCGTTCCCTGGACTGCCCGCCTGCACCCCGGACAACGTGCGGGGAGACCGGTGAAAAAGCGCCCGCGCCAAGGCCCCGCCGCGATCCTGGTCCTGACACTCGCAGCCGCGATGTGCGTCCCCACCGCTTCCGGCGCGGCCGCGGCGACGGCGACGCCGGCGGCGCGAACCTGTTACATCCGCGAGAACACGCCGCATGCGGACACTCTCGGGAATACCTTCACCAAGGATCTCTACTGCGAGAACGTCCCCGCCGATCTCTACGGTCGTGCGACCCCCTCCGCTCCGCTGACCGGCCGCCTCAAGTCCACGACCAGCTGGTTCGTATGCTGGACTCTGGGAGACCCGCACCCTGGTGGCAACAACGTCTGGTACTACACACAGGGCGACGAGATTGTTCAGCTCCCAGCCGTACAGGGGTGGGGCAACGTCCCCGCCAACTTCGTGTGGACATCTGAGGATCCTTTTCCGGGACTGCCACGCTGCCCTTGGCGATAACTACCCCATTCAGTCACGTTTCAGGGCGGGCTCGCTGGTCCGGCGTCTGCGGTGACCTCCGTTGGAGACGGCCTGGTGCTGCCGCCTCGGGTGTGACCGACGCAGGCCGTGCGCGACTCTGCCGTTGTGCGGGGGGGGCCGACGGGTGGGGGCAAGGGCGAGGAGTTCGGGGATCTCGGCTCCGGTGTAAGGGATGAGCCCGTCAGGTGCGAAGTGCCGGGCGTGTTCGTCGGCGCGGACAACGGCGGGCAGGCCGAGGAGTGGATCTCCGGCATCCTCCAGGCCCGCCCGGACCGGTATCGCTCCGGACGTGGCCACGGTGCCCTGTCCGAGTACGGCACGAGCGATATGGACCTGGCCCTGCGGGACCTGGAACTCAAGACACTCGATCCCTCCCTCGCCGTCCGGCGCTGCCTCCACCCCGACATGACCCGGATCACCAACGCCGGCCACGCCCTCACCGCACACCTCGACCCCGTCCGCACGCCCCTCACCCTCGCCGTCCAACCGGCGGCAGGACGACACCGTGAGACCCCCTGGTCCCCAACTGGTCCCCAGGAAACACGGAAAGGCGGCACCGGATTTCTCCGATACCGCCTACGACCTGCGAAAACACAAGTCGGGACGACAGGATTTGAACCTGCGACCCCTTGACCCCCAGTCAAGTGCGCTACCAAGCTGCGCCACGTCCCGATGCCCGGTCCGCCGGAGGGTTTCCCGCCCGGTCCGACCACGCAGGAGTACATTACCTCACTCCTGGCAGCGGGCAGGACGCCACCCGGCGGGAGGACAATCGGCTGATGAGCGAGAACGGGCGGGATCGGGACAGTGAGGGGCGGGCTCGTAGCGCGCGGCCCCGGGACGGGCTGGGGCGGCCGTTGCCTTATGGGGCCCAGGGGGTGGAGCGGCAGCCCGAGGGGGTGGTGCGTACGGCGCCGGAGACGTTGCGGGAGGCGCAGTTGCTGCTGGACCGGGGGCAGCCGTTCCACGCGCACGAGGTGTTCGAGGACGCGTGGAAGTCGGGGCCCGAGGAGGAGCGGGCGCTGTGGCGGGGGATGGCGCAGCTCGCGGTGGGGCTGACGCACGCCGCGCGGGGCAATACGACGGGCGGCGCGCGGCTGCTGCGGCGGGGCGCGGCGGGAATCGGCGCGTACGCGGATCCGCACGGCCTCGATGTGGCGGGGCTGGCGGCGTGGGCCCGGGAGCTGGCGCGGCGGGTGGAGCGGACGGAGGCGGACGGGCCGGTGGACGCCGCCGGGGAGGCGCCCCGCCTGACCCGCCGGCCGGGCCCCCTCACTCCGTGAGCAGGATGACCTCCAGCGTGCGCGGGCCGTGCACGCCCTCCACCCGGTCGAGTTCGATGTCGCTGGTGGCGGACGGGCCGGAGATCCAGGTCAGCGCGCGGGTCGGGTCGAGCCGGGGCATGGCCCTCGGTACGGAGCCGACGACCTGGTCCGGGACGCGTACCACGCAGATGTGGTGGTCGGGGATGAGCGTGACACGGCGTCGTCCCTGGTCAGGGGCCGCGTCGAGGACCAGGGTGCCGGTCTCGGCGATGGCCAGGGCGCAGCCGGTGACGACGCTGTCGACCGTGTCGAGCTCCCCGGCGGTGATCGCCGGGTCGTCCGCGATCCGGGTGAGGCCGTCCGGTGTGCCGGCGAGCCAGTCGGGCGGCAGCAGCGGCGGGACCAGGAGCGTACGGGCGCCCCGTTCGGCCAGCAGTCGTCCGATGAGCGCGGGCAGTCCCGCGGTGTCGGTGCGGTGGACGAGGGCGCGGTAGTCCGCGAGGTTCTCGGCGAGCAGGTCGACGGTGCGGCTCTCGGGCGTGTGCGTGTCGAGGTAGTCGCGTACGGGCTCCGGAGCGTCCGGGGCGTCGGCGACAGCGGTACGGATCCGGGCGAGGATCCGTTCCCGCGAGCCCGAGCCCCCGCCCGAGCCCGGATCGGCACCCGCTCCCCCGCCGCTGCCGTCGCCGTCCGGGCCTGTCCCCGTCCCCGTACCCGTACTCGTACCGGTACCCGTGACCCCGCTCATGTCCCACTGTCCTTACGGTCGTTCCCGCGGTTCTTCTTCCACCAGTCGCGGAACGGCTCCGGCGGCAGTTTCGGCAGGTCGCGCGCGTTGGTCCAGGCACCGGCGCCCGGCACTTTCGAGGGGTGCAGCCCGCGGGTGCGCGACGCGGCCCGCTCCCCCGCGGCCATGACGCGCGGATGGTCGAAGACCCAGCCCGCCGCCTTCATCGCCGCCTTCTCCAGCCGGTGGCCCTTGCCGCCCTGGTCCGCGACGCGCTCGCGCAGATGGACCAGGACCTCGGGGATGTCGATGGCGACGGGGCACACCTCGTAGCACGCTCCGCACAGCGAGGAGGCGTACGGCAGCGAGGCGTCGATCTCGCTCTCGGTGCCGCGGAGTTGGGGGCTGAGGATGGCCCCGATGGGGCCCGGGTAGACCGAGCCGTAAGCGTGGCCGCCGGCCCGCTCGTACACCGGGCAGACGTTCAGGCAGGCCGAGCAGCGGATGCAGCGCAGCGCCTGGCGGCCGACCTCGTCGGCCAGTGTGCCGGTGCGTCCGTTGTCGAGCAGGACCAGGTGGAAGGTGCTCGGGCCGTCGGTGTCATGGGTCCCGGTCCACATGCTGGTGTACGGGTTCATGCGCTCGGCCGTGGAGGAGCGCGGCAGCGTCTGGAGGAAGACCTCCAGATCCCGCCAGCTCGGCACCACCTTCTCGATGCCCACCACCGAGATCAGTGTCTCGGGCAGCGTCAGGCACATGCGTCCGTTGCCCTCCGACTCGAAGACCACGAGGGTGCCGGTCTCGGCGACCATGAAGTTGGCCCCGGACACACCGACCTTGGCGCGCAGGAACTTCTCGCGCAGATGCAGCCGCGCGGCCTCGGCGAGTTCGCCGGGGGTGTCGGAGAGACCTTCGGGGGCCGCCCGGCCCCAGGCTCCCATCCGGTCGCGGAAGATGTCGCGGATCTCGCCCCGGTTGCGGTGGATCGCGGGGACCAGGATGTGCGAGGGCCGGTCCTCGCCGAGCTGCACGATGAGTTCGGCGAGGTCGGTCTCGTACGCGGAGATGCCCTCGGCCTCCAGCGCCTCGTTGAGGCCGATCTCCTGGGTGGCCATGGACTTGACCTTGACGACCTCGCTCTCGCCGGTGGCCTTCACCAGGTCCGTCACGATGCGGTTGGCCTCGTCGGCGTCGGCCGCCCAGTGGACCACGCCGCCCGCCGCCGTCACCGACTCCTCCAGCTGGATCAGATAGCGGTCCAGATGGCGCAGGGTGTGGTCCTTGATCTGTTTTCCGGCCTCGCGCAGCCGGTCCCAGTCGTCCAGCTCCGCCACGGCCTTCGCCCGCTTGTCGCGGATGGTGTGGGTGGCGTGCCGCAGATTGGCTCGCAGCGTCTCGTTGCCCACGGCCTCCTTCGCCGCCACCGGGAACGCGGGCATCCCCAGATACGTACCGCTCATGACCAGGGCTCCTCTTCGGTCGACGCCAGGATCTCCGCGAGATGCACGGCGCGCGGGGCGGCGCCCTCACGGCTCAGGATGCCGTCGATGTGCATGAGGCAGGAGTTGTCGGCGCCGCACAGCACCTCCGCGCCGGTGGCGACCGCGTTGTGGACCTTGTCCTGGCCCATGGCTGCCGAAACATCGGAGTTCTTGACGGCGAAGGTGCCGCCGAAGCCACAGCACTCGTCCGCGCCGGGCAGCTCGCGCAGCTCCAGCCCGCGGACCGACTCCAGCAGCTTTCTGGGCCGGTCCCCGAGCCCGAGCATCCGCAGTCCGTGACAGGACGGGTGGTAGGTGACGGTGTGCGGGAAGTACGCGCCGACATCGGTCACGCCCACCACGTCGACCAGGAACTCGGTCAGCTCGTAGGTGCGCGCCGCGAGGGAGGCCGCGGCCTCGTCGCCGATGCCGGGATAGTGCTTGCGGACCATGGCGGCGCAGGATCCGGAGGGGGTGACCACGTAGTCGTATCCGGCGAACACCCGGGCCATCCGCCGGACCAGCGGCTCCGTCTCCCGCCGGTATCCGGTGTTGTACTGGGGCTGTCCGCAGCAGGTCTGCCCCTCCGGGAAGTCGACTTCGACGCCGAGGCGTTCGAGGAGCCGTACGGTCGCGATGCCGGTGGACGGATACACGGCGTCATTGACGCAGGTGAGGAACAGGGCGGCGCGCATGGGCGGAGCATATGTCGGGCGCGGGGGCGTGGGGAAGTCCCCCCATGGAGGTGATGATGCGTCAGACATCGGATGGATCAGAACCTTTCTCCGTACGGTGGCACAGCACGGCCCTCAGGAACGTCCCACGAAGTCCCAGGAGCCGTGACCCGCGCGGTAGAGCACGAAGCCGGGTTCGGTGCGCAGATACTCCGCTCCGGCCGGCGCCTTCACCTGTTCGCGCCGGTCCGCCGGGACGTGGACCTCGGCCGTCGCCCCGACCGGGACGCCCACCGTGAGCCGCAGGTCGCGGCCGATCTGCGACCAGGCCACCGATGCCGTCCCGCGCACCGTACGGATCGAGGTACGGGCCCAGCTGACCCCGGTGCGGCCGTCGGGGCGCACGGTGAAGGTGCGGTAGCCGGCGTCCCCGGGGCGCAGCCCCGCGACGTTCTCGTACAGCCACTGCGCGACCGTGCCCTGGAAGTAGTGGTCGCGGGAGCGTGAGTCGAGCGGCCACATCTCCCACATGGTGTCGGCGCCGTTGTCGAACCAGTGGCCCCAGCTCGGGTACGTGCGCTGGGTGGCGATCGCGTGCGCGACCTCGGGACGGCCGTGCGCGCACAGCACCCGGAGCAGCACGCTCGTGCCCAGCGCCCCGGTGTTGAGATGGTCGCCGCGCGCGGTGATGTCGGCGACGAGGCTGTCGAGCACCGAGGCGTGGGCGCCGCTGGGGACCAGCCCGAAGGCCAGCGGGAGGGCGTTGGAGGTCTGCCGGTAGCCGGGGTCCTTCGCCGTGCTGTAGTGGCCGGAGGCGTTGAGGAAGGTGGCGTTGAGCGCCTCCTTGAGCCCGGCCGCGGCCCGCCGGTAGCGTTCGGCGGTCCCGTCGTGGCCCAGCAGTTCTCCCAGCTCGGCCGTCTGGGTCAGGGCGCGGTGCAGATACGCGGTCGCCGTCAGCCGGGTGTCCTCGGGCGGGTTGCCGCCGTAGCCGGGCGGCAGATAGTCGCCGAGCGCGGTGACCGCGAGACCGTCGCGGAGCCGCTCCAACTCCCAGTCGAGATAACGGGTCAGGGTCGTCCAGTGCTCGCGGGCCACCCGGTCGTCGCCGTAGATCCGGTACATCTCCCGTACCAGGAAGGGATATACGGTCGTCCACTCGGGGGACGGGCCCAGGTCACCGTAGCCCCAGCCGCCGCTCGGCACGATCACCGGCAGCTGTCCGTCGGCGTTCTGACTGTCCGCCAGGTCTCCGAGCCACTTGGCGAGGAAGCGGTGCACTCCGAAGGCGTACTCCATGACGGGCGCGCCGAGCTGTGCGTCGCCCGTCCAGCCGTTCTTCTCGTACATGGGGGTGTCGGTGGGGATGCCGTGCAGGTTGTTGAGGAGGGTGCGGCGCATCGCCCGGTCGAGCTGCTCGTAGAACGGCTCCGAACACTCGAAGCCGCTGACCTCGGCCACCTTCGTGTGGACGACCCGGCCGAGCACGTCGGACGGGCGCGGACGGCTGGGCACGCCACTGACCTGCACATAACGGAAGCCCTTGTAGGAGAAGGCGGGCTCCCACACCTCGGTGCGCCCGCCGCCGGCGCAGATGTACTCGTCGCGCTGGAACCGGCCGGGCACATGTCCGGTCTCGGCCTGCACACTGCCGTCGTCGGCCAGCCGCTCGCCGTGGACCAGCGAGACGACGGTGCCGGCCGGGGCCCGTACGCTCAGGCGGGTCCAGCCCGCTGTCGTACGGCCCATGTCGACCACGTACACACCGTCGCCCAGTTCGGTGATCGCGGTGGGGGTGAGGGTCTCGACGATCTCGATGGGGTCGTGCGGCTGGGCGCGCAGGGTACCCCCGGGCGCGCTCTGCGGCCGTGGGCGGCGCCAGGCGCTGTCGTCGAAGCCGGGCTTCGTCCACCCGGCGGGCGCCAGCCGGGCGTCGTAGGTCTCGCCCGCGTAGAGGGAGTTGGTGAGCGTGGGCCCTTCGGTGATGCGCCAGTCGGTGTCACTGACGACGGTGGTACGGGAGCCGTCGGGGTGCTCGGCCTCCAGCCGGCACAGCAGCCGGGGTTCGCCGTGCCAGGGCGGCTGGTGCCAGTTCCAGACGTTGGGGGTGGTCATGCCGTAGAAGCCCCGGCCGAGGGTCACCCCGATCGCGTTGGCGCCGCGCCGGAGCAGCGAGGTGACGTCGTGGACGGCGTACATCACCGTCTCGTCGTAGTCGGTGAAGGCCGGGTCGAGGACCTGGCTGCCGACGCGCTCGCCGTTCAACTCGGCTACGTAGTAGGCGAGTCCGCTGATGTAGAGCCGGGCTCGGCTGACCGGCTTGGACACGGTGAAGGCGCGGCGCAGCAGGGGTGCGGCGGCCTCGGGCGCGGCGATCGAGACGCCGCTGCCCCAGGGGCCCTGGCCGTACGGGGCGAGGACGGCAGCGCCGGGCCAGCCGCTGTCGTCGAAGTCCGGGCGCCGCCAGCCCTCGGGGTCGGCGTCGGTGGCCCGCCAGTCCGCTCCGGTGACCAGCTGCACACTGGCCCCCGCGGCGGTCTCGACCAGCAGCCTGACCAGCAGTCCCGCCGGGTTGACCGAGACGTTGCCCCGGTTGGTGGCGAGTGCGGCGAGGACGACGCGGGTGCCCGCCGACCGTACGGCCTCGGTGACATCGGCGATCCGGCCGGTCCGCCAGCCGTCGGTCCGCTCGGGGGCGTGCAGCACCTCGTGGCCGTCCAGCCAGAGGGTGAAGTCGTCATCGGCGGTGGCCAGCACGGTGGCGCGCGTGATGTCGGCGCCGGGGGGAAGTTCGAGGGCGCCGCGCAACCGGCATGGTCCGACAGGGGCGTTGGAGGTGGTGGCGTCCGGGGTCCAGATCCAGGAGGCGCCGGCGAAACCGGGCGGCGCGGCGGCCGGGTCGGCGCCTATCCACTCGGCCTCCCAGCGTTCACCGCCGAGCGCGCTCTCCCACCAGCCGGCCGTGCTCCACGGCGAGGCGTGCCCGTCGGCGTCCCAGACGCGGACCTGCCAGTGGCAGCGGGTACGGGGAGCGAGCGCGGGTCCCCCGTACGGGACGGCGACGCTGCGGTCGGAGTCGACCCGGCCGCTGTCCCACAGGAGCCCGCGCCCGGCGGCGAGGTCGCGCGGATCGGCGGCGGCCCTGATCCGATAGGCGCTCTGCCGTGCGCTCGGCCGCCCGCCGCGGCCCTGGCCACGGCCACCGGAAGGGGCGCCGGTCGCCTCCAGTTCCCAGGAGAGCAGGGGACGGGCGACATCGGTGCCGAGGAGCCGCTCGGTGTACTCGACCGTCGCGGTCACCACCCGCAGCGCGCCACCGCCGCCCTTGCCCGCCGGGCCCCCCGCCGCGCCGGACGCACCGGCCGGGGAGGCGGCCGCCGCCCCCAGCACTCCCGCCCCGGCCCCGACCACGGAGGTGTGCAGGAGACCTCGGCGTGTCCAGCCCATGCCCATAGCGGCTCCCTCGAATCGCGACGCGGATTGAAACGTTTCATGGCCCGGCAGGCATCGTAGGGCCGACCGAGTCCGCACGACAAGGGGTGCGCGTGGGGCCGGTGGTGGGCGCGCAGCGCGAGGGGAGTCCCCAGCGCCGCTCCCCACTCCGGCCATCTGTCGGCCACTCTGCTCAAGGTCGATGATTTTTAACTTCATCGTCGAATTTTGCGCAGATTCATAGACTTCTTGTGGTGCCACTTCTAGCCTTTTTGCGTCCGCGAGTCCCCACGAGCCGCAAGGACGATGTCGGTGAACCTTCCCCCCGCACGACCAAGACCCCCTGGCCCCCTCGGAGTTCTCCGGGGCCGGCTGCTGCGCCGCGGCCTGGCCGCGTCCGTGTCCCTCGCACTCACGGTGGCCGGGACCGCCGCGGCCGTGGCGCTGTCCACCGCGCCGGCGGCGCAGGCCGCCGCGGTGCCCGCGCCCTCGCCGCTGGACGTACAGGGCCGGGGCGCGACCGTACCGTTCAAGGAACAGGAGGCGGAGTACGCCGCCACCAACGGCACCCTGATCGGCCCCGACCGGCTCTACGGATCGCTGCCCTCGGAGGCCTCGGGGCGGCAGGCCGTGACGCTCGACGCGGTCGGTGAGTACGTGGAGTTCACCCTCACCGCCCCGGCGAACGCGATGTCGTTCCGCTACTCGCTGCCGGACAACGCGGCGGGGACCGGCCGGGACGCGAGCCTGGACCTGCGCATCGACGGAACCTCGCTCAAGAGCGTGCCGGTGACCTCCAAGTACGGCTGGTTCTACGGGGGTTATCCCTTCAACAACAACCCCGGTGACACCAATCCGCACCACTTCTACGACGAGACCCGCACCATGTTCGGCTCCACCCTGCCGACCGGTACGAAGGTCAGGCTCCAGGTCTCCTCGACGGCCGCCTCACCCACGTTCACCCTCGACCTGGCCGACTTCGAGCAGGTCGCCGCGCCGATCGGCAGACCCTCGGGCGCGCTGGACGTGGTGAGCGACTTCGGCGCCGACCCGACGGGAGCCGCCGACTCGACGGCCAGGATCCAGGCGGCGGTCGACGCGGGGCGCACCCAGGGCAAGGAGGTCTACCTGCCGCAGGGCACCTTCCAGGTACGCGACCACATCGTGGTCGACAAGGTCACCCTGCGCGGCGCCGGCCCCTGGTACAGCGTGCTGACCGGACGCGACCCGGTGGACCGCAAGAAGGCCGTCGGTGTGTACGGCAAGTACGCCTCGGCGGGCGGCAGCAGCCAGGTGACGCTCAAGGACTTCGCCATCATGGGCGACATCCGTGAACGTGTGGACGAGGACCAGGTCAACGCCATCGGCGGCGCGATGTCCGACTCGGTGATCGACAACGTCTGGATGCAGCACACCAAGTGCGGCGCCTGGATGGACGGCCCGATGGACAACCTCACCATCAAGAACAGCCGCATCCTGGACCAGACGGCCGACGGTGTGAACTTCCACTACGGCGTCACGAACTCCACGGTCACCAACACCTTCGTGCGCAACACCGGCGACGACGGTCTGGCCATGTGGGCGGAGAACATCCCGAACGTGAAGAACAAGTTCACGTTCAACACCGTGATCCTGCCGATCCTGGCGAACAACATCGTCACGTACGGCGGCAAGGACATCACGCTCTCCGACAACGTCATGTCGGACACCATCACCAACGGCGGCGGCCTGCACATCGCCAACCGCTATCCGGGCGTCAACTCCGGCCAGGGCACGGCGGTCTCCGGCACGATCACCGCCGCGCGCAACACCCTCATCCGGGCCGGGAACAACGACTTCAACTGGCGCTTCGGGGTCGGCGCGATGTGGTTCAGCGGGCTCAACGAACCGATCAACGCCACCATCGACATCACCGACAGCGAGGTCCTGGACAGCTCCTACGCCGCGATCCATCTGATCGAGGGCGCGACGAACGGGCTGCGCTTCAACAACATCAAGATCGACGGCGCCGGGACGTACGCGCTCCAGATCCAGGCCCCCGGCACGGCATCGTTCACCAATGTCACCGCCACCCACATCGCCCAGTCCAACCCGATCCACAACTGTGTGGGCAGCGGCTTCCAGATCACCCGGGGCACCGGGAACTCCGGCTGGTACGCCGATCCGCCCGCCTGCACGGGGACCTGGCCCGACCCGGTGTGGACCAACGGCGGTGTGCCGGGCGGTCCCACGACTCCGCCCACCGACCCGCCCACCACACCCCCGACCGACCCGCCGACCACGCCGCCGGCGAACGGGAACCTCGCCCAGGGCCGCCCGGTCACCGACTCCGGCCACGCCGACGTGTACGGCGCGGCCAACGCGGTCGACGGCGACGCGAACACCTACTGGGAGAGCGTCAACAACGCCTTCCCGCAGTCCATCACCGTGGACCTCGGCGCGGCCCGTGCGGTCAAGCGCCTGGTGCTGAAGCTGCCGCCGTCGGCGGCGTGGTCCACCCGTACCCAGACCCTGAGCGTGTCGGGGAGCACGAACAACACGTCGTACACGACGCTCAAGGGCTCGGCGGGCCACACCTTCGATCCGGCCGGCGGGAACAAGGCGACCATCGCCCTCGACGGCACCCCGGCCCGCTATCTGCGGCTGACCTTCACGGCCAACACCGGCTGGCCCGCGGGGCAGCTCTCCGAACTCGAGGCGTACGCGGACTGACGACGCACACGCGCTGACACAGCGGCGCCGGGGCAGGCCCGCCCGGCCCGCCGGCACCCGCCCCATGACCGGAGCGGACGACTCCCGGTCATGGGGCGGCTTGGCGTACGAGAACCGCCGGGGCTCAGCGCACGAGGACCGCCAGGATCATCTTGCCGCCGCCGGAGGCCGGGCGGACACTGACCCGGTCCGCCAGCCGCTGGACCATCGGCCAGCCGAAACCGCCGGACCTGCCGGTGAGGTCGGGGGTACGGTCCAGCGGCAGCACCGGGCTCGGGTCGCGGACCTCGATCTGGAGGCTGCGGCGGTCCGCGCGCAGCCGCAGAGAGGTGACCTCACCGGCGTGCCGCAGGGCGTTGGTCACCAGTTCCGAGACCACCAGGAGCAGGTTCTGCCGCGTGCGGTCGGAGGGCTCGGGACACAGCCCGGCGAGGAAACCGTCCGTCGCCTCCCGGGCCTCGGCCGCCAGCTCGGGCCGGCAGGCCCACTCCGTCGGGCCGTCGGGGATGTCGGACTTGTTGTCGCTCCTGAGCAAGTGGTGCATTGGGCTCACCCCGATGGTTGGACGTCACGTGCCGCGATCTCTTCAGCGTCGTGTACCCCCGCGATCGATGCTGAAGAGTCCCGGGTGACGTCCGTCCGCCGGAGCCGCTCACTCGCCGCCGTCGGGAGCGAGCGCCTCCGACGGCTCGGCGGCCGCGAGCGCGTCCTCGACCGTGCCGTACACGGAAAGCGCCTGTTCGAGTCCGATGACCGCGAACAGGCGCTGGACGAAGGCCGACGGCTGGGCGAGGCGTAGTCTCGGTCCCAGGGAACCGTGGGCCTGGAGGAGCAGGTTCACCGTGGTGGAGTCCGCGAAGTCGACGCGGGACAGATCCACGACGACCGGGCCGGTGACCTTCTCCCCCGCCTCGGCCAGCGCGGTGCCGAGGGGCGCGATGTTCTCGACGTCGAGATCACCGCTGACGGCGACGACCATCGCGTCGCCGACCTGTCTCTTGACCAGGCCTATGGCCTGACCTGCGCTGTAAGGAGGTTGCACGGGGATCCTTCGAGGCTGGGTAGGAGAACAGCGGCACCAACGATAGAAGTGACAGTTGCCATTTGACAACATTCTCTGGTGCGCAACAATCTGTTCACGGCTTCCGCACAACTGCTCTGCGCGGAGAGTAACGTGTCGCTGCCAGGAAGTGGGGCCGAATGAAGCTATGCGCTGTCCGCCACATCGCTCCGCGCGGAGTCCGCGTCCGCGCCGGAATCGGCACCGGCGGCCGGGGCGTCCTCCCGGCCGAGGCCGGCGAGGGCCGCCGCACGGAAGGCGCTGAGGCCCTCGGCCAGGGTCAGGACGTCGGAGGGGGCCATCCGCTCCAGTACGAGTCCGACCTCGCGGGTACGGAAGGCGCGGTACTCGTTCAGTACGGTGTGCCCGCGCCGGCTCAGCCGCAGCTCGACCTCGCGGCGGCTGATCGCGCTGGGCGAGCGGGACACCAGGCCCATGGCCTCCATCCGGTCGCAGAGCCGGGACACGGAGGACGGCCGCGAGCCGAGCGCGTCACCGAGGGTCCGCAGATTGGCGCCCTCCTGGTTCTCGATGACCAGAAGGGCCCGTAGCTGGGACGGCGGGACAGGCCCCGAGGGCGCGGCCTCCTGGCCCCGCCCCCACAGCAGCTCCAGCAGCTCCGAGGCCGCACTGGCGGCCTCGGCTACCTGATCGCGTCGGCGCGGTTCACCGGTGAAGCGGGACATCGATTCACCCTTTCATCCGGCGTGGGTTTTTGTCAGCCCGGACCGACCGCCCCTTGAAGAAGAAGGCTCGAACGACTCGTGACTCTACTCGCGGATGTGGAAAGAGCGGTCCGCACAGCGGCTCCGCACGCCTTGGTGGACTCGGTGCGTGACGCGATCACCGCCGCGTACGGCACAGCAACCGTACAGCTCTACCTGGCCGACTACGGGCTCACGGTGCTCCAGCCCGTCGACCCGGCGGAGCGTCCCGACGGGACGCTGTCGCTGCACAACACCCCCGAGGGCCGGGCCTTCGGCAGCCAGGAGCCGCGTGAGCAGCAGGTACGGCACGGGGACGCGGTGGATCACCATCTGCCGGTCACCGTCCGGGGCGAGCGGCTCGGCATTCTGACGGTCCGGCTGCCCGGCGATCTGTCCACGCCGGACACGGTCGAGGAGCTGACGCAGGTGGCGGAGCTGCTCGGGCACGAGATCCTGGTGGCCGAGCGGGACACCGACCTCTACCGGCGGGCCCGGCGGGCGAGCCGGCTCACCCTGGCGGCCGAGATGCAGTGGCAGCTGCTGCCCGCCCGCGCCTGCACCGCGCGGGAGTACGCCATCGGCGCGCAGCTGGAGCCCGCCTACGCCATCCACGGGGACAACTTCGACTGGGCGTCGGACTCCGACGAGCTGACGCTCGCGGTGACCAACGGGATGGGCGAGGGCATCCAGGCGTCCCTGCTCACCAATCTCGCCGTGAACGCCCTGCGCAACGCCCGTCGTGCCGGGATCGGCCTCGCCGACCAGGCGTCGCTGGCGGACCAGGCGCTGTACGCGCAGTACGGGGGCGCGTCCTATGTCTCCACGCTGCTGCTGCGGTTCGAACTCGACACGGGCCGGGTGGAAGTCGTGGACGCCGGTTCGCCGCAGCTGTGGCGCATGCGGGGCAGGGCCGTGGAGCGCGTCGACCTGGAGGCGCAGCTGCCCCTCGGCATGTTCGAGGAGTCGGAGTACGTGGCGCAGACCTTCCGGGTGCTGCCCGGTGACCGGCTGCTCTTCCTGAGCGACGGGGTATACGAGGCGCTCTCGCCGCAGGGCGAGGCGTACGGGGAGCGGGCGCTGGCGCGGGCGATCGGCGCCAGCGGTCTGCTGCCGGCCGCCATGGTGCCGCGCGCGGTGCTGCGGGAACTGGCGGCCTACCGGGACGCCGAGTCGACGGACGACGCGCTGGTGCTCTGCCTGGACTGGTTCGGCAGGGACGGTGCCACCGGCTCCGGTCCGGGCGGCTGACGTCGGGCCGTGACGTCAGGCCGTGACCCGGCGGCGCTCCAGGTCGAAGACGGCCTGGACGCGCTTGCCGACCGGCACCCGCTCGGCGAGCAGCCCGTCGGCGATGGCGTGCACGATCTCCATCCCGTGCCCGCCCAGCCGCCCGGGATCGCGCTCGTAGCGGCACGGCAGGACCGAGCTGCTGTCGTACACGGTGACGATCACCTGCCGGGCGGTGCCCTCCAGCTCCAGCACGTACGGGCCGTGGCTGTGCCGCTCGGCGTTGGTCACCAGTTCGCTGACGACCAGCAGCAGATCGCCGCTCGTGCGCTCGCCCAGCGTGGCGAACCACTCGGCCTCCAGCTGCTGGAGGAACTGGACGGCGAGCAGTCTGGCGTCGGCGATGCAGCCGGGCTCGCCGCTGAACTGGCCGGCCCGGCGCAGTGACGCAACGGAGTCCGCGATGGCCGCGAACCCCGTACCGCTGATGATCTGTTCGTTCATAGTTCCTGCCCGCGCACCGGTGAGGGCGATCGCGGGACCCCCTTCTCCGATCCCCTTATGCCCTCACACGCCGCGGGTATGCCCACCGGTTTCGTGAAAGGTGTCACGGTCTTCGCCCTCCACCGGCCTCTCAGCCGCGCCCGGGAAGCCGGACCACGCTGACGAAGAACTCGTCGATCTGGCGGACGGCCGCGATGAACTGATCGAGGTCGACCGGTTTGGTCACATACGCGTTGGCGTGCAGTTTGTAGCTGCGCAGGATGTCCTCCTCGGCGGAGGAGGTGGTCAGCACCACCACGGGGATCAGCGACAGCTCCGGGTCGGACTTGATCTGCTCCAGGACCTGGCGCCCGTCGTACTTGGGCAGGTTCAGGTCGAGCAGTACGAGATCCGGCCGGGGTGCCTGCTGGTGGGCGCCGCGCCGGTAGAGGAAGTCGAGGGCCTCCTCGCCGTCGCGCACCACGTGGAGGGTGTTGCGGATCTTGTTGTCCTCGAACGCCTCGCGGGTCATCAGCTCGTCCCCCGCGTCGTCCTCGACGAGCAGGACCTCGATGGGCTCTACGCGGTTGTTCACTGGGCGGCTCCGTGCGGGGTGGTCGTCGGTGCGTCGTGCGGGTGGCCGGGCGGGGTGTGGGTCCCGGCATCCGGTCCCTCGGGCTCCCCGGACGCCTGCGGATCCGCGGATCCGGCCGGCTCCTCCGGGTCGTCCTCGGGCAGGGCGGGGAGCGTGAAGTGGATCCGGGTGCCGCCCTCGGGCACCGGCTCCAGCCGGATTCCGCCACCGTGGAACTCCACGATCTTGCGGCAGAGCGCGAGACCGATGCCGGTGCCCTCGTACTCGTCCCTGGCGTGCAGCCGCTGGAAGATGACGAAGACCTTCTCCGCGAACTCGGGCGCGACCCCGATGCCGTTGTCGGTGACGGTCAGATGCCATTGGTCCCCTTCGCGCAGGCATCCGACGGTGATCAGGGACGGCACGTCGGGGCGGCGGAACTTGACCGCGTTGCCGAGGAGGTTCTGCCAGAGCATGGTGAGCGTGGTCGGATCGCCGGTCACCTCCGGCAGCGGGTCCTCCCGTACGACGGTGACGTCCGACTCCTCGACGACCAGGGCGATGTTGCCGAGGGCCCGGTCGAGGACCTGGTCGAGTGCGACGCTCTGCCAGGCGTCGTGCACCCGTCCCACCCGGGAGAAGGTGAGCAGGTCGTTGATGAGGATCTGCATCCGTTTGGCGCCGTCGACCGCGAAGTCGATGTACTGCTTGCCACGGCTGTCCAGCTGATCGCCGTACCGTTTCTCCAGCAGCTGGCAGAAGGAGGCGACCTTGCGCAGTGGTTCCTGGAGGTCGTGCGAGGCCACGTACGCGAACTGTTCCAGCTCGGAGTTGGAACGGCGCAGCTCCTCGGTCTGCTCGGCGAGGAGCGCCTCCCGGGAACGGCTCGCGGCGAGTTCGTCGGCGAGGCGCCGGCGCATGTCCTCGACGGCCGCGCCGACGGCACGCAGGTCGGAGGGGCCGCCGACCTCGATGCGCCGGTCGAAGGCGCCGTCCCGTACGCCGTCGGACGCGGCGCGCAGCGCGCCGAGCGGCCGGCCGACCATGCGGTGCAGGACGAGGGCGAGGACCAGCACCGCGACGACGAAGACGACGAGGATCGCGATGAACACGGCGTCCCGCAGCGCGCGGGCGTCGTTCAGCTCCTGGCGCGCGCTGTCCCTGGCCTCGTCCAGGTGGGTCTGCTGGACGGCGAAGAGCCGCCGCAGCTCGTCGAAGCTCCGCTTGCTGCGGGTGACCCGGTCGGCGGAGGCCGCGGCGGCGCCTTCGGCCCGTACGGAGGCGACCAGCGGCTCCGCCTCCTCGGCGCGCCACTTCTCGGCGGCGCGGGTGATGCGGTCGAGGTCCCCGGCGAAGCGCGGGTCGGACCCGATGACGGCGCTCATCCGGCCGGTGTAGTGCCGCTCGTCGGTGACGCCCTTCTTGTACGGCGCGAGGAACGACGGGTCGTCGCTGAGGGCGAAGCCGCGCACTCCGGTCTCCTGGTCGAGCAGGGCGCGCTGGAGCTGGAAGGCGTTGGACCTGGCGGGCTGGATGCGGTCGACGAGTTCGTTGGTGCGGTCGTTGGTGCGGGTCAGCAGGACACCGGCGACGACGGTGCAGCCGCACACCACCAGCACCAGCGCCCCGAGGATCAGCTGGACCCAGCCCTGCACCGAGAGCCGCGAGGCGGGGCCGCGGGGGGCGTTCTTCTCCGTAGGGACGGTGTTCTCCGCGGTGTTCGAGGTGTGCGTGGTGTGCGTGGTGTGCGTGGTCTTCCGGGCGCCGGTCATGGTGTGTGGCTCCAGCCGAGGTGGAGTACGGCGACGTCGTCGGCGAGCCCGCCGTAGGGCGCCGCTCCCTCGGCCGCGCCGCCGACCAGCGCGTCGACGAAGGCGCTCGCCGGGAGCGCGCTGTGCCGGGCGGCGAGCCCGAGCAGCCCGCTCTCTCCGAGCCGGGTGGCGGGTCCGGTGCGTCCCTCGAAGAGGCCGTCGGTGAACAGGACCACATGGCCGCCGGGCGGCAGCGGCAGGATGGTCTCGGTCCACCGTCCCGCGCCGGGCAGCAGCCCGAGGGCCATGCCCGCCCGCGGCTCCTCCCAGCGGACGGTGGCGTGGTGGCGTACGAGCAGCCCCGGGTGTCCGGCGCGCACGACACGCACCTCCCGGCCGCCGGACGGGAAGACGAGCGAGGTGACGGTGGCGAAGACGTGCGGGTCGGAGCGTTCGGCGACGAGGATCTCCTCCAGCAGCCGGATCCGTTCCAGCGGCTGGGTGCCGCACAGCACGGCCGTACGCCAGGCGACCCGCAGGCAGACGCCGAGGGCCGCCTCGGCGGCGCCGTGGCCCGACACGTCGCCTATCACCGCGTGGACCGTGCCGTCGGCGGTCTGCACGACGTCGTAGAAGTCGCCGCTGAGCAGGCCGTGGACGCGCCCCGGCTCGTAGCGGGCGACGGCCTCGAAGTCGTCGCCGCGCAGCAGGGGCACGGGCAGCAGACCGCGTTCGAGACGGGCGTTCTCCTGTGCCATCAGCTCGTTGGCGCGCAGGGCGGCCGTGGCCTGTTCGACCTGCTTGCGCTGGAGGGCGTAGCGGACGGCCCGGCTGAGCGCCTCCGGGTCGATGCGTCCCTTGACGAGGTAGTCCTGCGCGCCGGTCGCCACGGCCGAGAGTCCGGCCTCGCCCTCCGCCATCCCGGTGAGGACCACGATGGCCGCGTCGGGGGCGGTGCGCAGGATGCGGGTGACGGCGTCGACCCCGTGGACGTCCGGCAGATGGAGGTCGAGCAGCACACAGACCGGGGCGGTCCGGTCGGCGAGGAACCGCTGCCCCTCGGCGAGCGTCTGGCACCAGGTGAGCGAGGAGTCGAGGTCGCTGTCGGCGAGCATCTCCTCCACCAGCAGCGCGTCGCCCGCGTCGTCCTCGACGAGCAGCATGACCGCGTCGAGCGCCCACCGCGCGTCGCGGACGACCGCGACGGCGTCGGGAGAGGGCCCCGGCGCGGGTACGGTCCCGGGCACCGGCACGCGGCCCGCGCCGCCCTGGGCGACCGTTCCCGGCACCGCGGTACGGCGGCCTCCCGCCGGACGCGCCGCGAGGCCCACGGGCAACTCGACCACACTCCACCCCCTCACCCGACGGCGCCGGTCACCCGGCGTCGTTCCGGCGGGAAGCATATGCGACGGCCGCCCCACCGGTCCGGCCGCGGTGGGAGAACGCTCCCCGGCGCGGGCCGGGTGCCCGGGGGCGGATCACCGCATTCCGGCACACCGGCTCGCCCGCGCGGGAAACATGCGATGCTCTGCCCAACCACAGCCGGTACGGGGGTGCGGGGATGACCACGGTCGACGACGGGGCGGACCAGGCCGCATCGGGGGCGTCCGCCCTGCTGGAGGCGCGGCCCGCGGGCACGGCGGAGGCGCGCGCGCTGGTGCGCTCGTTTCTGCGCCGGCACGCGCCGACCGTGCCGGAGCACACCACGGTCGATGTGCTGCTGATCGTGTCGGAGCTGGTCACCAACGCCATACGGCACGCGGGCGGGGTGACGGGGCTTCGGGTCTCCGCCGGTGTCGGCGTGGTGGAGATCGCCGTACGGGACGCGAGTCCGTCGCTGCCGGCGACCGCGGCGCACCACGAGGAGTGGCTGCCCGGCGGATACGGCTGGCCGCTGGTGCACCGGCTGGCCGAGGTCACGGTCGATCTGCTCGGCGACGGCGGCAAGCTGATCAGGGCGCTCGTACGGCACTGAGCGGCCCGCCCGGCCGGGGGCCGGGCGGGGGCCGCCCGGCTACCAGCGCGGGTTGGTGGCCCGGTAGGTCGGGTGGATGGTGCGCATGTAGCCGGTGTCGTCGCGGTTGCGCAGCCCGCTGGCCAGGTACTGCTCGTGCAGGGTGCCCAGGGCGTCACGGTCGAGCGTGACGCCGAGTCCCGGGGTGGTGGGCACCTCCACCGAGCCGTCCTTGAACTCCAGTACGCCAGGCTCGATGACGTCCTCGGTCTTCCACGGCCAGTGGGTGTCACAGGCGTAGGTGAGGTTGGGGGTGGCCGCAGCGAGATGCGTCATGGCCGCGAGGCTGATGCCCAGATGCGAGTTGGAGTGCATGGACAGACCCATGCCGAAGGTGTCGCAGATGCCGGACAGGAGCTTGGAGCGGCGCAGCCCGCCCCAGTAGTGGTGGTCGGAGAGGATGACCTGGACGGCGTCCACCGCCACCGAGGGGTGGAGTTCGTCGAAGGCGACGACGCACATGTTGGTCGCCAGCGGCATCGACACCTCGCGGGCGACGGCGGCCATGCCCTCGATGCCCGGGGTGGGGTCCTCCAGGTACTCCAGCACGCCGTCGAGTTCCTGGCCGACCTTGACGGAGGTGGGCACCGTCCAGGCGGCGTTCGGGTCGAGCCGCAGCGGGTGCTCGGGGAACTCGGCGCGCAGCGCCCGTACCGCCTCGATCTCCTCCTCGGGCGGCAGGACGCCGCCCTTGAGCTTGATGGCGGTGAATCCGTACGCGTCGACCATGCGCCGGGCCTGGGCCACCACGCCCTCGGGGTCCAGCGCCGCGCCCCACTCGTCCGGCTCGGCGCCGGGGTGGGCGGCCCACTTGTAGAAGAGGTAGGCGCTGAAGGGCACGGCGGCGCGCACGGCGCCGCCGAGGAGGTCGGAGACGGGCCGGCCGCACGCCTGTCCCTGGATGTCGAGGAGCGCGACCTCGAACGGGGAGTGCACGCGGTCGACGGTGCTGCTCGTGGTGACCATCCCGGTCAGCCCGGAGCCGCCGACGCCGCCGACCCGGGCGATGATCTCGCCGACCCTCCGGTGCAGTTCCTCGGTGGCGTAGACGTCGAGTCCGACGATGTGCTCGGCGACGGCCTGGAGGCGTTCCAGGTGGCGGGCGTCGGCGTAGGTCTCGCCGAGCCCGGTGAGCCCGCCGTCGGTGCGCACTTCGACGATCGCGCGCAGCGCGTACGGCTCGTGGACCCCGACCGAGTTGAGGAGCGGCGGGTCGCGGAAGGCTACGGGGGTGATGGTGACGGCGGAGATCCGCAGTTGTTCGGTGCTCACTGTCAGGCGCTCCTTACCAGTTCGAGTCCTCGCTCCAGGAGCGCGGAGAGTGCGGCGAGGTCCTCCGGGGCGGGGTCGCTGAGCGGGGCGCGTACGGGGCCGGCGTCCAGGCCGCGCAGTCTCACACCGGCCTTGACCAGGGAGACCGCGTATCCGGGGACCTTGTCGCGGAGGGCGACCAGGGGGTGGAAGAAGCCGGCCAGGAGCGCGTCGGCGCGCTTGTCGTCCCCGGTGGTCACCGCACGGTGGAAGGCGAGGGAGATCTCGGGGGCGAAGCAGAAGGCGGCGGACGAGTAGAGGGGGACGCCGATGGCCCGGTAGGCGGGGACGGTGGCCTCGGCGGTGGGCAGCCCGTTGAAGAACTGGAACGGCTTGCCGCTCTCGCGCAGCGCCTCCCGTACGGCGAAGACGGTCCTGGCCAGCGTCTCGATGTCCCCGACGCCGTCCTTGAAGCCGACGACGCCGTCGATCGCGGCGGCCTCGGCGGCGGCTTCCGGGGTGAACCGGGCGTTGGCGCGGTTGTAGACGATCAGGGGCAGTCCGGCCGCCTCGGCGACCTGCCGTACGTACCGCACGAGACCGGCCTGATCCCCGGCGACGAGGTACGGCGGGAGCAGGAGCAGCCCGTCGGCGCCGTTCTCGCGTGCCGCGCTGCCCAGGGCCACGGCCGTGGGCAGCGGGCCGCCGACACCGGCGTAGACGGGGACCTTGCCCTCGGCGGCCTCGACCGCGTACCGGACGACCTCGGTGTGTTCGTCCGGTGACAGGGCGTGGAATTCTCCGGTGCCGCAGGCGGGGAAGACCGCGCCCGCACCGGCCGCCACACCCGCCCTCACATGCGCCCGGAGGGCCTCGGGGGCGAGGGCGCCGTCGGGTGCGAACGGTGTGACCGGAAAGAACAGCACTCCGTCAAGCATAAGACTCCGTTCACGTATATAACCGCGAGCTACGTTTATGGAAACGTCAGTCAACTTAGGACGCGGCACCGGAACCGTCAAGCGATCCTCCCGTCACCCACCGCTCCTGACGTGCTTCGCACTGCTGACCGGGTGATCGCGGCGGCCCGGCGAGATTTCGCGCGGCAAGCCATTGACCCGGTGGACACCCATCCGTAACGTGACCACACGTGTGACAGATGTTCACATACATATACGACTGAGCTGTACACCGCCCCGCTCGGGGGCGCACCGAGACCCCTCGCCTTCGCGAGCGGAGTCCGGCCCACACGGTCAACGGAGTGGGCCCCAGACATATCTGGCTTGCCGTCACGGCAATCGAAGTGGGAGACAACGATGGTCCCGCAGCCTCTTGCGAAGAGTCCCAAGAGCGAGCCCGACGCCGAAAGCCGCGCGGTCGGCAAATTCCTGCGCCGCATGCTGCCCATTCTGGTACTCATGCTCCTGGTCAACCAGATGGACCGGACGAATGTCGGGTTCGTCCAGGACGAGCTGAGGGCCGACGTCGGAGTCAGCGCCACCGCCTACGGCCTCGGCGCGGGCCTGTTCTTCATCGGGTACGCGCTCTTCGAGGTGCCCAGCAACATGCTCATGGAGCGCTTCGGCGCCCGGGTCTGGCTGACCCGCATCATGATCACCTGGGGTCTGGTGATCCTGGCGATGTGTCTCATCCACAACGTCACGACGTTCTACGTACTGCGCTTCGTCCTCGGTGTCGCCGAGGCGGGCTTCTTCCCCGGCGTGCTCCTGTACTTCACCCAGTGGCTGCCGGACTCCAGCAGGGGCCGGGCGAGCGCGATCTTCCTGGGCGGCTCCGCCACCGCGTACATCGTGACCGGCCCCATCACCGGGGCGCTGCTGGAGCTGCACGGTCTGGGCGGGTTCGCCGGCTGGCGCTGGATGTTCGCGCTGGAGGGAACCTTCTCCATCGTGGTCGGGATCGTCGCCGGATTCTTCCTGGTCTCCCGCATCGGCGAGGCCCGCTGGCTCACCGACGAGGAGAAGGAGGCGCTGAGCTCGGCGGTCGCGCGCGACCAGGAGTCCCGCAGCCGGGCGCCCAAGGTGTCGCGGCTCAAGCTGATCGTCCACCCGCAGGTCGCGCTGCTGACCGGCGTCTTCTTCGCGATGGCCCTGACCGGCTACGCGATCACGTTCTGGCTGCCGAGCCTGGTCGCCGAGATCGGCGGGCTCTCGCCCTTCCAGATCGGGCTGCTGTCCGCCATCCCGTGGATCTGCGCGGTGATCGCGATGTACTCGATGAGCCACTTCACCGACCGCGCCCGGGACCGCCGACCGTATCTGGCGATCAGTCTCATCCTCTCGGCGGCGGGCGCCTTCCTCGCCACCCTGGGCTCCCCCTGGTTCGGGCTGGTCGCCATCACCCTGGCCGCGGTCGGCGGCAAGTGCGCCGCCACCCTGTTCTGGCCGATGGCGCAGTCCGGGCTCGACCTGAAGATCGCCGCGGCCGGGCTGGCGGTGGTCAACTCCCTGGGCAACCTGGGCGGCTTCGTCTCCCCCACGCTCTTCGGATATCTGAAGGACACCACCGGCACGACGCACGGCGGTCTGTACGCCCTCGCGGCGGCGTCCGTACTGGCGGCCCTGGGCGTCGCCTTCATGCGCCGGCCGGACGCCCCGAAGCCGAGCACGGGCGAGTCCGCGCCGCTCCAGGGCCGGGTGGCGACCGGCGAGGCCCGGTAGGGGGCCCGCTCCCGGCCGCCCGGCCGCCGCCCCGGAAGAGCGGGCGGCGGCCGGGCGTGCTGTCGGGCCCGGTCCGGGACGCTGCCCGGTCGCGGCGACCGGTCGCGGCCGAGGCCGCGCTGCTACCGGGTGTGGGTCAGGGTGCCGAAGCCGAGGTGGTCGTAACCGCCGCTGGTGGAACCGTAGTCACCGCCGCCGCCCTCGGGCTGGACGAGCTGCGCGTACGCCTTGGTGTTGGGGACGGAGAGCCCCTTGCGCACCCCGTAGTGGTTGTACAGCTGCGCCCAGACCGGCCGGTACTGCCCCCGGCTGTCGGCCGACACCGCGGTGAAGGTCTGCCAGCCCTCCCACACACCGGGTGCGCCGTAGTGCCACGTGTACTCGGTGAAGGGGACGCTCCCGCCGAGGTTGTACTTGGCGACGTACTCGCACGCCTTCATGAAGCGGTTGTCGTCGTAGCCGTAGAGGTCGATGCCCTGGTTCCAGGCCATCTCGCAGACCGTCCCCATCAGCCCGATGCCGAGCATGGTGTGGCCCTGGTCCCGGCCGCTCTCCACCCACTGCGCGAGGCCCTGGTCGTTGTAGACGTAGGGGATGGCGTTGAGGACGGAGCCCATGCCGGCGCCGGTCTTGAAGTACGTGACCGCCTGGTCGATCTTGGCCTGGTCGTCGCAGAGGATCCCGATGGCCAGGACGTTGGCGAGGTTGCACAGGTCCCAGCTCGCCCAGTAGTTGGAGATGTACGCGCTGTTGTGATCGACCAGGAAGCTGTTGCTGGGCGGGTAGAACACGTTCAGCATCATGGTCTTGAAGCGGTCGAGGTCGAACCCGTTGTAGCCGCGCATGATCTCGGCGGCCTGGGCGAACTCGTAGCCGTAGATCCCGGCGGCGAGGAAGCGGTCGGCGCTGCCGTCGATCGCGGTGAGCTTGCCCGACCAGGCGTTGAGGATGTCGCGCGCCGCGTCGCCGTGGGCGGTCAGGCCCTGGATCTTCCAGCGCAGCGCGTTCTGGTAGGCGGCGGCGACATCGTTGTAGAGGATGCCGTAGTTCTCGCTGCCACCGCCCCGGTAGATGACGCTCTGCGGGTTGGCGGTCCAGGTGGGCAGGGAGTGGGAGTTGCCGATCAGCACGTCCCAGCCCGCCTTCCAGGGCTGGGTACCGGCGTTGACCGCGGCGGCCATCCGGTCGAAGTCGGCCTGGGTGTGCAGCATTCCGGGGTGGCCGGCGGCCGACGGCGCGGCGTGGGCGGTGCCCGCGAGGGCTGTGACGGCCGTCGTGCCGACCATGGCGGCGGCGCCGATTCCGGCGACGGCCTTCAGGAGATCGCGGCGGCTCGCGGCGGGGATGTGTTGTGTACCTGACATAGATGGCTCCTTCGGATGGACCCGTACGGGGTGGGGCGAGGAGTGGGGGGTAAGGAGTGACGTCCACGATTTGACCGGTCAAAGACTGGGCGAGACGTTAACGGCGCGTTTCCGAGGCGTCAAGAGATGGTGCACGCACGGGATTTGACCCGCTGACGGGATCCGGCCCGGCACCCCCGACCGGATCACTTGACCGCGCCCCCGGCGTGCGCGAGACTACAGAGCCAAATCATGATTTACCGGTCAAAAGAAAAGGCGGTACCGCTCGGTGGTCACCATGGCGGACGTCGCGAAGCGCGCCGGCGTCACCAAACAGACCGTGTCCAATGTGGTCCGGGGACGCACGGTCGTCAGCGCCGGGACCAGGGCCAAGGTCGAGGCGGCGATCGACGAGCTGGGCTACACGCCCAATCTGGTCGCCCGGGGACTGTCCACCGGCACCACCATGACCGTCGGCTTCGTCGTGCCGACCGTCGCCAACCCCTTCTACTCCGCGGTGGTCGAGGAGGTGGAGGCGCTGCTGGAGACGCGCGGCTACCATCTGCTGCTGGCGACCACCCGGGGCGACGGGGCGCGGGCCCGGCGCCAGCTGGCCTCCCTCTCCAGCCGCTCCGTGGACGCGCTGCTCGTGGCCGGCGACTTCGACCTGAGCGAGTGCCCGCCGGCGCCGGAGGGGCACGGGCCGCCGCTCGTCCTGTGCGCGTGGGAGATCGACCCGCCGCGCACCCTGCCCGTCGTCACCATCGACTTCGAGCGGGCCGGGTATCTCGCCGGCCGGCATCTGCGGGAGCTGGGGCACCGGCGGGTGACGGTGGTCGCCGACCTGCCGGCGCACCGGGTACGGGTGGCGGGGCTGCGCCGCGCGCTCGCCGAGGACGGTGTGTCCGTACCGGACGAGTGGGTGTTCGCCGCGCCGGGGGCGACGCCGGAGTCCGGGTACGAGGCGGCCTCGCGCGCGCTGCGCGACCGGGCCGAGCGGCCCGTCCACGACCGTACGACCGCCGTGTTCAGCTCCACGGACGCCACCGCCCTCGGGGTGATGGAGGCGGTGCGCCACCACGGGCTGCGGGTGCCCGAGGACATCTCGGTCATCGGCGTCGACGACATCCCGCAGGCCGCGCACGCGCATCCGCCGCTGACCACGGTGGCGCTCCCGAAGCGGCGGATGGCCCGCGAGGCCACCGAGCTGCTGTGGCGCGCGATCGCCGAGGGCCGGCCCACCGCGCCGTCCCTGACCCTGCTCGACCCGGAGGTGCTGGCCCGCGCCAGCTCCGGGCAGCCGGCTGCGGCCGGCTGCCCCTGACCGGGCCGCCGTCGGACGGCGTCAGTCCAGCGGCTTGTCGAGGATCGCCTTCGCGTGGCTGAAGGTGTCGATCGAGTACTCGCCGTGGTAGCGGCCCATGCCGCTCGCGCCGACGCCGCCGAAGGGCAGCTCGGGCACGGCGAGGTGCTGGACGGGGAGGCCGAAGGTGAGGGCGCCGGAGGAGGTCTCGCGGGTGAGCCGTTCCTTGGTGCGGTCGGACCCGGTGAAGGCGTACAGGGCGAGCGGCTTGTCGCGGTCGTTGATGAAGGTGATCGCGGCGTCCAGGTCGGGTACGGGGAGGACCGGCAGGATCGGACCGAAGATCTCCTCGCTCATCACCGGGGCGTCCGGCGGTACATCGGCGAGGACGGTGGGGTCGATGTGGCGGGCGGTACGGTCGTGGCCGCCGCCGGTGACGACGCGTCCGGCGCCGAGGAGGCCGGTCAGCCGGTCGAAGTTGCGGTCGTTGACGATCTTGCCGTAGCCGGGGTTGGCGGCCGTGTCGTCCCCGTACAGCTCCCGGACCGCGGCGGCGAGGTACGGCTCCAGCCGGGCCGCCGTGTCGCCGATGGCGAGGACGTAGTCGGGGGCGACACAGGTCTGGCCCGCGTTGGCGAACTTGCCGCGCGCGATCCGCCGCGCGGTGACCTCCAGATCCGCGCCCGGCTCGACCACGACGGGGCTCTTGCCGCCCAGCTCCAGGGTGACCGGGGTGAGGTGCTTGGCCGCCGCGGTCATGACGATGCGGCCGACATTGCCGCTGCCGGTGTAGAAGATGTGGTCGAAGCGCTGCTCCAGCAGGGCCGTGGTCTCCGGGACCGCGCCCTCGACGACGGCGACCGCGTCCGTGTCGAGATACTTCGGCAGCAGCCCCGCCAGCGCGGCGGAGGTGGCCGGGGCCAGCTCGCTCGGCTTGACGACCACGGCGTTGCCCGACGCGAGCGCGCCGACCAGCGGCGCGAGAGCCAGCTGTACGGGGTAGTTCCACGGCGCGATGATCAGCACCACACCGAGCGGGTCCCGCACGACCCGGGCCTCCGCGGGGAGGAAGGCGTCGGGGACGGCGGCGGCCTTCGGGCGCAGCCATTCCTCCAGGTGGGTGACCGTGTGGTCGAGTTCGTTGATGGTGAAGCCGACCTCGGCGCGGTACGCCTCGACGGGGTTCTTGCCCAGATCCGCCAGCAGCGCCGCCTGGAGCGTCTCGGCCTCCTCGGTGAGGAGCGCGCGCAGCGCCGCCAGCTGGCCGAGCCGCCAGGACAGCTCCTTGGTCCGGCCGGTCCCGAAGGTGGCGCGCAGCCGCGCGACGGCTTCGGCGGAGGCCTCGGCGGGGGTGGGCGTGGCGGGGGTCATGGGCGTGCTCCTCGATCGACGGGGGGAAGTGGTCCGTGGGGCGGATGGCGGGTGGGGTCGCGGCGCTGTCTGCCGTGAGTGGCGGTCTCGTGAGTGGCGGGTCGTGCGCGGCGGGGTCGTGCGCGGCGGATTGGTGAGTGGCGGTGCCGGGCCGAAACACACTCCTCGCTCTCACCGTATTACCTGCCGGAACGGACTTCGCGGGCACCCTGTGGCGGGCCTCCCGTATCGGTGCGCGAGATCACGTTGACCTGGCCCGACCTTCCTCGGGAAAGTTGCTGCGTGATCCATCTATCCGTGCCACCGCAGACCACCGCCTCCACTCATGACGGGAACATGCCGTGCGCGGAGTTCTGACCGGTTTCGCCGTCATCGCGGTGGTCATCGGGGTCGGCTATGTGATCGGGCGGCGCCGGTATCTCGGGGACAACGGCCGTGAGGTGCTCACCAAGCTCGCGTTCCATGTGGCCACCCCCGCCCTGCTGTTCACCACGCTCGCGCGGGCCGATCTGTCGGTGATCCTCTCCAGCAGGCTGCTGATCACCGCCATCAGCACCTTCATCGCCGCCGGCGCGTTCGTCGCGGTCGCCCTGATCCGCCGCTGGGACGTGGGGCGCACCACGATCGGCTCGCTGTGCTCCAGCTATGTCAACGCGGGCAATCTCGGCATCCCGATCGCGGTGTACGTGCTCGGTGATGCCTCGCTGGTGGCGCCCGTCCTGCTGTTCCAGCAGCTGGTGGCCACCCCGATCGCGCTGACGGTGCTCGATCTGTCGGGGGACGCGGAGAAACGTTCGGTCTGGCAGCGGGTGACCACCCCGCTGCGCAACCCCGTGGGCGCCAGCTCACTGCTGGGTGTGGCGTTCGCCGCGGCCGGGTGGACGGTGCCGGGGCCCGTACTCGATCCGCTGATCCTGATCGGCAACATGTCGGTGCCCGCCGTGCTGCTGGCCTTCGGGATCTCGCTGTGCGGCAGCGCGATGCCGGGCCGGGGCCCCGACCGGTTCGCGGTGCTGCTCTCCGCCGGGCTGAAGGCCGTGGGCATGCCGCTGGCGGCGTGGGCGCTGGGGGCCGGGGTCTTCGGGCTGCACGGCGCGGCCCTGCTGGACGTGGTGGTGACCTCCGCGCTGCCGGCCGCGCAGAACCTCTACACGTACGCCTCGCGGTACCGGGTCGGCGAACGGCTGGCGCGCGAATCGATTCT
The DNA here is from genome assembly GCF_036231945.1 of Streptomyces sp. NBC_01429. NCBI lineage: Bacteria > Bacillati > Actinomycetota > Actinomycetes > Kitasatosporales > Streptomycetaceae > Streptomyces > Streptomyces sp. NBC_01429. Next base: position 944,210 of record NZ_CP109599.1, read on the forward strand.
GCTGTCCACGGTGGCGTCCGTGCCGGTGCTGGTGGCGGTGGCGGCGCTGCTCGGCTGACCTGCCCGGGGCGGTCAGCCGAGCGGTGCCGCCAGGGCGGAGCGGGCGATCGTGTCGGCCTGGCGGAACATCTCCGCGTCGGCCCGCGCCCGTGCCCCGATCGGGGTGTTCCAGTGCACGCCCTCGACCGGGATGCCGACCGCGAAGAGACGCGGGTGCGGCCGTCCGTCGGCGGTGCGCACCCGCAGATCGTCCGCGCCCACGTCGAGGGCGCCCGTCACCTCCGTACCCTCGCCCGTGCCCGCCGTGTGCGGGCGGGCCAGACCGGCGGCGACCAGTCCGCCGAGCAGCGGGTCGGCGGTTCCCGCCAGGTCCTGGCCGGGCAGCCAGGCGTCCAGCAGCGCGCGGGCCGTCGCCGCGGGGGCGCGGGTGGTCGCGGAGGTGACGGTGAAGCGCCCGGTCGCGGCGTCCACGGTGACGGCGGGCCGCGCCCCGGTGAACTCGACGACGCCCGCCTCGTTCAGGGCGATCAGCTCGGCGATCCTGCTGGCGGGCGGGCCGCTGGACAGATGCGCTCCGAAGGAGCGGAACCACTCCAGCTCGCGGTACGAGGCGCCGCTCAGCACCCCGGCCGCCACCAGCCGCCGTACCTGCCCCTTCACCGCGGTGACCGCCCCGGCGGCGGCCTTGAGCGGGCTCAGCTCCGGTGCGCTGGCCGCCGCCATGTCGGCGCGCAGCCACTCCCGCAGCCATCCGCCGAACTCCGCGCGGTCGGCGAACTTCCGCCCGGACAGCGGCCGGTCGACGGCCGCCAGGTCGAAGGGGCCGGCTGCCGGGTCGCCCACCCGGTCCCACGCGGCGGCGGCCTCGCGTTCGATCAGCGGGCGCACCTCGGTCCGGAAGTCGACGGTGCCCGGCGCCCGCGCGGTCAGCCGCGCGAGGGCCGCCCCGTCGAAGTGGACCAGTGTGTGTCCCGTCGGCATCTGCCCCGGCACCTGATTACGGGCCAGGTACGGCACGCCGCGCCCCGACCCGGCGAGGACCAGCGGCTCCCGGCCGGAGGGCAGATAGCGCAGCCGGCCGTCAGGACCGGCCGGTTCGAAGCGGCCTCCGCGTCCGGCGGTGAGCAGCGCCAGCTGGTCGAAGAAGTTGAGCGCCAGCCCCCGGACCAGGACCGGTTCCCCGGGCGGCAGCAGATCGAGCCTGGTCTCGCGGGGGTGGCCGGGCGGCAGATACAGCAGCCCGTGCCGCTCGGCGGCGGCGGCGAGCGCGCGGCCCTCGGCCGACGGCAGCTGGTCGGTGTGGCCGGTGGCGAGGACCACCGCGTCGGCGAGCAGCTCGGTCCCGTCGGCGAGGCGCAGCCGCAGCCGGTCCCCGGGCGCCTCGTCCAGTCCGACGGCGCGGGTGGCGTGGGGCACGACGCGGGTGGCCGGGGCCGCTCCCCCGACGATCCACTGGTGGGCCCAGGCCAGATAGCGGCCCATCAGCGCCCGGTGGGGGTGCTGCCACGGTTCGAGGCCGGGCGCGTGCTCGCGCGCCCACTCCATGAGCGTGGGCCCGGTGGTGGCGGGGCCGTCCATCGTCACGGTGTCGTCGGGGAACGCGGTCGCGTGCCCGGCGACCGTGTTCATCAGCAGGTGCTCGGGCTGTGCCGGATCCCAGACCCGGCCGGCGCCCGGCGTGTGCTCCTCCACGACGTGCAGCTCGGCCGGGGCGCCCGCCCAGGACCCGTGCGGCCCGAGGTTGGCTATCAGGCGTTCGACCACGGCGGTGCCGCGCGGCCCGGCCCCGACCACCGCGACGCTGATCGGACGGCGCACGCTCACACTCCCGAGTCCCAGATCTCCGCCAGGGCCCGCGTCAGATTCCCGCCGAGGACCTTGGTGATGTCCTCGCCACTGTATCCGCGGCCGGTCAGCAGCTCGGTGATGCGGGGCAGGTCAGCGGGGGTGCCCATGCCCTCGGGGTGGATGCGGTCGAGGTCGAGGTCCTCGCCGACGATGGGGATCTCCGGGTAGAGGCGGCGCACCCGCGCCATGCCCTCGCGGGAGTACTTGCGCTCGTCGCCGACGTCGGTGCCGACGATGACGTGGTCGATGCCGACCAGTTCGACGAGGTAGTCGATGTTGTCGGCGAAGACGTCGGCGCCGGGCCGCCGCGTCAGCCCGTCCGGGGTGAGGAACCCGGACTTGGCGGCGAGTCCGAACACGCCCCCGCGCGCGGCCAGTTCCCGCACCACGCGGTCGCTCTTGTTGCGCGGGCTGTCCACGAAGTGCGTCAGCCCCGCGTGGGTGACGAGGACGGGCCGGTCGGACACCTCGATGGCCTCCAGGGTGGAGCGCTCACCGGTGTGCGACAGGTCGAGGGCGACGCCCAGCCGGTTGCACTCCATGACCAGGGCGCGGCCGAAGCGGCTCAGCCCGCCGTTGGCGCTCTCGCCGCTGCCGTCGCCCGCGTAGTTGCGGTTCTGGTACGTCAGCCCCATGAAGCGCAGCCCCAGCTGGTACAGCGTCTCCAGCCGCCACAGGTCCTCCCCCACCGGCTTGCTGTCCTCGAAGCCGGCGAACCAGGCGACCCGGCCCTCGGCCTTGGCGTGGGCGACGTCGTCGAGTCCGTACGCCTGGAAGACCCGGCCGTCGGTCTCCGCGAGCCGCCGCTGCCAGCCGACGATGGACGCGGCGGCGGCGTCGTAGTCCTGGGAGATGGAGACCGCGTGGTTGATCGCGGTGACGCCGGAGGCGGCGAGCTTGCCGAGGTAGGTCTCGTCCGCCCAGGCCAGCGGGGTGCAGTCGAGCGCGTTGAAGACGACGCTGTCACGGTGGAGCGCGGTGGGGTCGAGGGGCTGCGCCGGGCTGTCGGACACGGTGGAACTCCTTGGAGCGGTACGGACGGATGTGGGGGGCTCAGCCGGATCTGAGCGTGCGGCGCAGTCCGAGGCCGCGCTCCACGAGCACGACGACGACCACGGAGAGCAGCACCAGCAGGACGGAGAGGGAGGCCACGGAGGGATCGCTGCGGTACTCGACGTACTGGAGCACGGCGACCGGCAGCGGCACGGTGTTCTGGCCGGAGACGAAGAGTGAGATCACGGTCTCGTCGAAGGACAGCAGGAAGGCGATGACGCCCCCGGAGAACAGCCCCGGGCGGATGGCGGGCAGGGTGATCCGCCAGAACGTCCTGAGTCCGTTCGCACCGAGCGTGCGCGCCGCCTCCTCGGCCCTCGGGTCCGCCGAGACCAGCGCGGCGGACACCGTCCGTACGACATAGGGCACGCTCACCCCGAGATGCGCCAGGATCAGCCCCCAGTAGGTGTCGGTGAGCGGGATCGGCGCCAGGATGAGCAGCAGCGCGAGACCGAGCACGATGTGCGGTACGAGCAGCGGCGAGAGGAAGACCGCCTCGATCGCGGCCCGGCCCCGGAAGCGCAGCCTGGTCAGCGCCAGCGCGGCCGGTACCCCGGTCGCCATCGCCAGCAGCGCGGTCACCGCGGCCGTGATCCCGCTGACCTTGAAGCCCTCGCGGAAGGCGTCGTTGGCGAAGACCTGCCGGTAGGACTCCAGGCTGAAGCCCTCCGGCGGGAAGCGCAGATAGGTGGAGTGGTCGAAGGACTCCACGAGGACGACGAGGATCGGCGCGAGCAGGAAGAGATAGAGGACGGTGAGCACGACGGCCCACACCGCCCCGGTCAGCCGGCGCGTGGTCATGAGCGGGCCTCCTGTGCGCCGGTGAAGCGGGCTTCGAGGGCTCTCTGCGCCCAGAGGTAGACCGCGATCACGATCCCGAACACCGCGAGCAGCAGCATCGAGAGGACCGCGGCCACCGGCCAGTCGAGGCTGGTGATCGCCTCGTCGTAGATCTCGGTCGCCAGCACGAAGACGCGTCCGCCGCCGATCAGCCGCGGGGTGACGTAGCCGCTCAGGCTGAGGACGAACACCAGCAGCCCGGCGGTGAGCACGCCCGGCAGGGTGAGTGGCAGGACGATCCGGCGGAAGACCGTACGGCGGGGCGCGCCCAGCGAAGCGGCGGCGTGCTCCAGGGCGGGGTCGAGCCGGCCGAAGCCGCTGATCATCGCGAGGATGGCGAACGGCATGTAGATCTCGGTCGAGGCGATGACCACCCCGGTGAGGTTGTTGGCCAGGTGCAGCGGGGCGTCGATCAGCCCGAGAGCGTCCAGTGTCTTGTTGACGACTCCCTGCCGGCCGAGGATCGCCATCCAGCCGAAGGTGCGCGCCACCGACGAGATCAGCAGCGGCGCGATGGCGAGCGCCATGAGCAGGCTGCGCCACCGGCTGGTGGTACGGGCCAGGAACAGGGCCACCGGGTAGGAGACGATCAGGGTGAAGAAGGTGACCAGCACGCCGAGTTCGACGGTCTGCCGGATCACGTTCCAGTAGTGGGAGCTGCCGAGCACCTCGCCGAAGGTGGCGAGGGAGACGGTCTGCCGGATCAGGCCGCCCTCCCCCGACTCGTTGAGCGACATCCGCACCACCCACACCAGCGGCAGCGCGTACGTCAGCAGCAGGGCCAGCAGGCCGGGCACCAGCAGGGCCAGCGCCGCGCGCGCCGGTCCCCGCCCGCGTACGGGGGTCCGCCCGCGCGCGGGGGCGGTCGCGGGAGACGGGGTCACGGTGTCCGCTGTCACGCCGTGCCCTTCTCGCCGGCCACCAGGCGGGGGGCCTTCGGGTCCCAGGACAGCTCCACCTCGGCGCCGGGGCCGTACGACGCGTGCGCGCCGGTGGGCCGTTCGACGTCCAGTACGGGCCCGTCGTCGCCGAGGCGCACCCGGTAGGCGACCGTCTCGCCCGCGTATCCCGCCGACAGGACCGTGCCGCGTACGGCGCCGCTGCCGGGGGCCGCTGCGGTGAGGGCGATCCGGTGCGGACGGAACATGACGGTGGCCGTGTCGCCCACCGCCACCCGGTCGCCGGCCGCGCGGACCGTGCCGAGGCCGGGCAGGTCGACCGAGGCCGTGTCCCCCTCGGTGCCGGTGACCGTGCCGTCGAGCAGGTTGGCGCGGCCCACGAACCGCGCGACGAAGGGGCGTTCCGGGCGCTCGTAGATGGCCTCGGGGGTGCCCACCTGCTCGATCCGGCCCTGGTTCATGACGGCGACGCTGTCGGCCATGGACAGGGCTTCCTGCTGGTCGTGGGTGACGAAGACGGTGGTGACGCCCGTCTCGCGCTGGATGCGCACGATCTCGTCGCGCATCGCCGAGCGCAGCTGCGCGTCCAGGTTCGACAGCGGTTCGTCGAGCAGGAGCACGGCCGGCTCCACGACCAGCGCGCGGGCCAGCGCCACGCGCTGCTGCTGGCCGCCGGAGAGCTGGGCGATCCGGCGGCCGGCGAGATGACCGAGCCGTACCAGTTCGAGCGCCTCGTCCACCCGGCGCTTCAGCTCCGCCTTGGGGGTCTTGCGCATCTCAAGACCGAAGGCGACGTTGCGGGCGACGTCCAGGTGCGGGAAGAGCGCGTACGACTGGAAGACGACGCCCATGTCGCGGCGGTGCACCGGCGCGTCGGTGAGGTCCCTGCCGTCGACCCGGATCCGCCCTGAGGTGGGCTCCACCAGCCCCGCGATCATGCGCAGCGTGGTGGACTTGCCGCAGCCGGAGGGGCCGAGGACGGCGAGCATGCGGCCGCGTTCCACGGTCAGGTCGATGCCGCGCACGGCGGCGCCGTCCTTGCCGGGGTAGGTCTTGGCCAGGGACTCCAGTACGAGGTGTCCGTCGCTCACCGAGGTGTCATCCACCGATGACCTCCTGCTTGATGCGGTCGACCCAGGCGGTGTAGCGGGTGGTCAGCCACGCCCAGTCGACGGGGATCTGGTTCTTCTGCTGCACGGCGGACGCCTGCGTGCGCTCCTTGGTCTCGGGCGCCAGCCGGACGTCCTTGTTGACCGGCGCGTAGAAGGCCTCGTCGTCGAAGGCCTTCTGGGCCTCGGCGCCGATCGCGTAGTCGATGAACTTCTGCGCGGCGGCGGTGTGCGAGGAGTTGTTGACCAGGTTGATGGTGTTGACCTGGGTGACCGTGCCCTCCTTGGGCAGCACCGGCTGTACGACGCCCTGCGAGGAGTCCTTGTAGTACTGGCCCCGGGCGTTCCAGCCGACGGCGACGTCCGCGTCGCCCGACTGGATGGCGGTGTAGACGTCGGGCGAGGGCTGCCAGGTCTGGACGGAGGGGGACAGGCTCTTGAGCTTGTCGATCGCTGGGTCGATGTCCTTCTGGTAGTCGGCGCCGAGGATCTTCTCCAGGGCGATGATCAGCGCGACGCCGCGGGTGTCGGCGACGGGCATCGCCAGCTTGCCCTTGTACTCCGCGTTCCAGAGGTCGTTCCAGCTGGTGGGCGCCTTCTTGACGTTCTTGGAGTTGTAGAGGATCGAGAGGCTGTCGAAGGTGACGGCGGGCCCGTAGCCGTCCTTGCTCCTCGCGGTGGGGACGAGGTGGTCGAGGTTGGGGACCTTCGCGGCGTCGAGCGGCGCGAACAGCTTCTCCTTGTTGGCCGTCGGCGCCACGGAGCTGTCCATGAGGGCCACATCGGCCACCGGGCGCTTGGTGCTGGCGCGCAGCTTGGCCAGCACCTCGGCGGAGTTCTGGATGGGGACGTACTTGACGGTGATGTCCGGGTTGGCCTTCTCGAAGGGCTTGATCACCGTCTTGGTGAAGGAGTCCTGGAAGGTGCCGTAGAACCCCATGAAGGTGACGGTCTGCTTGCCGCCCGCGTCACCCGAGGAGCCGGAGGGCGAGGTGGCGGAGGAGGAGCAGGCCGTCGCGAGCAGGGCGGTACCGGTCAGTACGGCGACGGTGGTGAGGGCGGGGCGCAGGGCAGGCATGGCGGTCTCCGGTCGGGCGGGATCGGGAGGGTCGGGGGCGCGGATCCGGGAGGGGTTCCGAGGGGGCCGAGGATTTCCGAGGAGCTGAGGAGCCACGGGCGCGGGGCGACGTCGGGCCGGGGCCCGCGGGGGGACGGCTACGCGTCGCCCGCCCGTGCGGTCCGGCCCGACGTCCCGCTACAGGACTCCCGCGCGTCGGTGCGCGGAATGCCCGCGTCGAGCTTCCTGGCGGGGTGTACGTCGCCGAGGACGAGCATCAGACGGTTCGCCCAGCCGAACAGGGCGACGGCGTGGACGAGATCGGTCAGCGCGGCCTCGTCGAGACCGGCCTCGCGGAGGGCGGCCACGTCCGCGGCGGTGGCGGCGGGCGGCGTGAGCGTCTGGGCCTGTGTGAAGCGGGCGAGGGCCAGGCCCCGGGCGTCACCGGCGAGCGCCGCGGCGCCCTCGCCGAGCACGCGCAGCGCGGCCGCCTCGTCGCGGGACAGCTGCGCGTACTTCCTGCCGTGCACGGAGGCGCAGTAGACGCAGCCGTTGGCACGGGAGACCAGCAGGGTCGCCAGTTCGCGTTCGGCGCGCGGCAGGCCGCCCCGGCCGTACATGACGGCGTTGTAGACATGGGTGCGGTGGTCGAGCGCGGCCGGGTCGTGCAGCAGCGTCCGGTAGTACGGCGAGGCGGCCGACAGGGTGGTGTGCGCGTCGAGGACGGCGCGCTGCGTGTCGGTGAGCGCGTCGGCGTCGACGGCGGGGACGCGCGGCCGCCAGGTCAGCTGGTCCAGCGTGAAGTCCCGCTCCTGTGGTGCGGACGGCGGCGCGGGGGTGTCTCCCGGCCGGGCGGTTCCGGCGGTCCCGGCGGCCTCGTCGGCCGGGGCCTGCGCCTGGGCCAGCAGCGCGAGCCCGGAGACGACGCGGGCCTCGTACGCGACGAAGGAGCAGATCTGGGCGAGGGCCACGACGGCCGGCGCGTCCAGTCCGTGAGCGGCCAGATTCCGCAGAGCGGCCGGGCCGGTGCCCGCGGGGTCGAACGTGACGCTGTCGGTGAAGTCCTGGACGGCCTCGGCCAGCGCGCGGGCCTCGGGCGTAGCGGGTTCCGGGGCGCGGGATCCGTCCGGTGCGGCGGATCCTTCCGGTGCGGCGCCGGGGGCCAGGGCCCGGTAGCGCGCGGCGAGCCGGGGCTGCCCCGTGTGTTCGGCCGCGCGGGCCGCCGCCATGATCCGCAGTGCGGGGGTGAGGGCGCCGGGGTGGTCCGGGGTGAGCAGGACGCGACGGGCGGCGTCGGTGTGCTCGGCCAGACCGGGACGGTGCGGAGCGCCGTGCTCTGTGCCCTGGCTCATTCTCGGTCCTCCTCACCCGTACCCGTGCGGTTGTCCGTCCCCCTGTCCGGCCGAAAGGACACGGCTGCCGGTGGGACAGGAGCTGAAAGTAGCTCCGCGCGGGGCGCCCGCGCAAAGCCCCCACCCCTGCGGAACAGGGCTGTTCCGTGGGCGGACGGGGCACGCCGGGACGCATGCGGACAGGGGCACCTGATGCAACAGGTCGCCGGGCTCACGTGGCAGACTTCCCGGGATAGTGGATTTTCGGCCTCACTTGATGCATCAGGTGCTCGGCGACCGCTCCCGAAGATCAGGAGCGGAGCGTCCCGGGCGGGCCGGATCCGAGGAGAAACTTCTCACTTACTGAGACGCTGTCCGAAAGGTGAGACATCAGATGGCGGTCGCGGCCTATCGGGCGGTTGCGGAAGACCTTCGGCGCCGCATCGAGACGGGTGAGTTCGCACCGGGAGACCCCCTTCCGTCCCGCGCCGCACTCGCGCGCGGCTACGGCGTCGGCTCGAACGTCGCCGCGGCGGCGGTGCGCGCCCTGACCGCCGACGGGCTCGTCAAGGGGCGGGCCGGGCGCGGTGTGTTCGTACGGGAGCGGCCCTCGTCCGGGACGATGGCCAGGTCCTGGACGCATGAGCGCCTCCAGGGCAGGCTCGCGGTCACGGCGGCCCGGACAGGAGCGGGGCCCGCGCCGTCCCGCGCCGCCCCGGACGGCGCGGTTCCGGGCAGCGCGCTTCCGGACGGCGCGGTTCCGGATGGCACGCTTCCGGACGGCGCGACCCCGGGCAGCGCGGCCCCGGGCAGCACCGCCCCCGGCAGCGGCCCCGGAAGCATCGCCCGGGACGGCGCGGGCGGCGACGCCACCGGCGACGACGGCCGTTCGGTACGCGGGACGCCGCGTTCCACCACCGGCGAGGCGCCGCAGGACATCGCCCTGCGCCTCGCGGTCCCCGCCGCCGAACCCGTGATCCGCAGCGAATACATGATCACCAGGGACGGCCGGCCCGCCATGTTCTGCGTCAGCTGGGAGCCGCTCACCGTGACCGGCGGCACCCCCGTCTCGCTGCCCGGCGCGGGCCCCATGGCGGGCAGCAGCGTGGTGGCCCGGATGTCGTACATCGGCTTCCGGATCACCCGCTCGACCGAGACCGTCACCGCCCGCACCGCCACCCGGGAGGAGGCCGACGCGCTCGATCTGACCCCGGGCGCGCCCGTCGCCGCCATCGAGCGGACCTACTACGCGGGCGACCGGCCGCTGGAGACGGCGGATCTCGTGGTGCCCGGCGAACGGTTCCGGCTCGCGTACGAGATCCCCGCCGAGCCCGCCGACGGCTGACGGCCCGCTGCCGGCGGCCCCGCCGCAGGAGACGGGCCGCAGGAGACCGGCCGGTGGGCCCGGACATCCGGCCCGATACGTCACGGACGTACGATCTGCTCTTCCGCATACGCGAGAGAAGCGAGCCCGGCGTGAGCGACCTGCCCCCAGCACGGACGACCGGCGCGGCGCCGGACCTGCCCGGCCCCGGCCCCGGCCCCGACGCCCCGCCGGACTTCCTCGGCCTGTGCGCGGACCCCGAGGACGACCGGCTGCTCCTCGGAATCGGGCGCTTCGGCGAACCGTTCCTGCTGATGGCCGCGCTCTCGCACGGCGCGGGCTCCAGCGCACTCGGTCTCGACCGGGGCAAGGCGGGAAAGGTCAAGGTCGCCGAGTTCCGCCGGATCGGCGGCCGGGTGCTGCTCGTGCTCCGCAACAAGCACCATCTGGCCACCGGAGACGCCGCGGCGGTCCGCGCGGGCGAGGAGTCCTTCGCCACCTCGGTCGTCTGGAGCGCCCCGGTGCTGCGCGAGCGCGACGGCGCCGCGGTGGTCGACGCGACCGGCCTGGCCCTCACCGACTTCCACGGGATCGCGGAGGACCTGCGGGCCCGGGAACAGGGGGCGTACGAGGTCGATCCGGACGCGAGCTTCCCGCTCGCGCGGGAGGCGACGACCGGCCCCGGCGGGACCCGGCTGCCCGCGCTGCTCACCCTGAGGGCACTGCCGGGCACCTCGCCGGGCGCGGCGCTGCGGGACGTGGTGCCCGCGCCGCGCGCCCTCAGCGTCGTCCAGCAGCTCCATCTCGTCCCGCTGCCCGATCCGGCGATGAGGGCCCGCCGCTACCACCCGGCCTCCGGCGCCTACGGCATCGGCCACGACGACCACGGCGCCGGTACGCGGGCGGGCACCCAGGTGAAACTCCAGCCCCGCTTCCGGCTCGAACCGGCCGAGGGAGAAGCGTCCGTCGGCGCGCCCGTGGCCGTACGGCGTCCGATCGTCTTCCTGATCGACCCGGCCGTCCCCGAACCCGTGCGCGGCGCCGTCGTCGAGGGCGGCAACTGGTGGCGGGACGCCTTCGAACGGGCGGGATTCCGCGACGCCTTCCGCGTCGAGGTGGCCCCGGCCGGTCCCGACGACCACGACCTCGGCGTCAACTCCGTCCGCTGGGTGCACCGGGACGGCCGCGGCTGGTCGCACGGCCAGGGGCTCACCGACCCGCGCACCGGCGAGATCATCTGCGGCCGGGTCCGGCTCGGCTCGCAGCGCGTCGAGCAGATCACCGCGCTGGCCGAGGCGCTCCACGCGCCGTACGGCAAGCCGGACGAGAGCGAGCGGCTGGCGGCGGTGGAGGCGCTGGTGCTGAGCCGGATGCGGCAGCTCGCGGCCCACGAGATCGGCCACGCGCTGGGCTTCATGCACAACTTCGCCAGCACGCACCACCCGAGCCCCTCGGTGATGGACTATCCGCACCCCCGCGTCACGGTCGGCCCGGACGGCCGCCCCGACTCCGCGCACGCGTACCCCGAAGGGCTCGGCCCCTGGGACCACTTCCTGGTCGCCCACGCCTACGGCCGCTTCCCCGGGGAGGACGAGGACACCGCGCTGGCGCGGCTGCGGCGCACGGCCGCCGAGCGGGGACTGCTCTACGTGACCGACGAGGACGCGCGGGGCCCCGAGGCGGCGCACGCGGACGCCGTCGTCTGGGTCGCGCCGGTCTCCGACGCCTTCGCCGCCCTGGACGAGGCGCTGGCCGTACGGCGTGCCGCGCTCGACGGCTTCTCGCGCGCGGTGCTGCCGCCCGGCCGGCAGACCGGGGAGCTGGAGGAGCGCGCGGTGCTGCTCCAGCTCTACCACCGCTCCCAACTCGCCGCCGTCGCCCGCCTGGTGGGCGGGGTGCGGTACGGCTACGGGCTGGCGGGCGAGGACGGCGCCGGCACCGTACCCGTCGGGGCGGACATCCAGCGGCGGGCGCTGGACCGGCTGGCCGAGCTGCTGCGCGCCGACCAACTCGCCCTGCCCGCTCACGTATTGTCCGTGCTCACGCCGCCCGCCATCCGGTACGAACGGACCGCCGAGTACTTCGACACGCGCGCGGGCCGCGTCTTCGACCCGTTCGCGGCGGTGGAGGCGACGGTGGCGCTGGTCACGCGGGAGCTGCTGGATCCGGCCCGGCTCAACCGGCTGGGCTGGCAGCACGCCGTGGATCCCGCCGTACCCTCGCCCGGCGCGGTGGTGGACACCCTGCTGCGCGCCGCGTGGCGCCCGGCCGACCCGCCGTCCGGGGAAGCCCCGGACCAGGCCGGTGCGGCGGCCGTCCAGGAGACCGCGGGCTGGGCGGTGCTGCGGGCCGTGCTCGGGGTGATGGGCGGCGACGTCCCGCACGCGACCGTACGGGCCGGGATCGGCGCGCGGCTGCGGCTGTTCGCCGAGGAGTGGCGGAACGGCGGCGAGGCGGAGCGGGAGGCGGCCCGGACGATCAGCGGGTTCCTGGCGGGGCAGAGCCGGGCGCCGCGGCTCGGCCCCGAGCCGCGCGTCCCACCGGGCGCCCCCATCTAGGCTTCAGAGCAAGGGAGTTGACCGGTCCAGAGGGTCAGCGCGCCTCCTCGCAAGATCGTCGCGGGTGCGCTGAACGCCCGGCGGGCGACGGCCGTAATAGACGGCAGGTTGCTGGGCCCCGAGGTTGGCGGGGCCCACCGAGGAGGTCTGTCACGGATGTTCCGCCATCGCACTGCCGCGTCAGCGGCCTTCGCCGGCACTGTTCCACTCCTGCTCGCGGGTGCGACGGCACTGACGGCGCTCGGCGCGGGGCCCGCGTACGCGCACGGCGCGCCGACGGACCCGCTCAGCCGGGCCGCCGCCTGCGGCCCGGACGGCGGGGCGGCGGCCTCCTCGGACGCCTGCCGGGCGGCCGTCGCCGCCAACGACGGCCGAGCGTTCGACGACTGGGACAATCTGCGGCTCGCCGGGGTCGACGGCAGGGACCGCGAGTCCATCCCGGACGGCAGGCTGTGCAGCGGCGGACTCGACGCGTTCAAGGGGCTCGACGTCACCCGCGCCGACTGGCCGGCCACTACCCTGCGCGCCGGGGCGGCGTTCACCATGACGTACCGCTCCACCATCCCCCACGAGGGGTCGTTCAGCCTCTATCTCACCCGCCAGGGATACGCGCCGGGAACGGCTCTGACCTGGGACGATCTGGCCCCTGAGCCGTTCGCCACGGCGCGGGACCCGCAGCTGGAGGGCGGCGCGTACCGCATCTCGGGCACACTGCCCACGGACCGCACCGGCCGGCATGTGCTGTACACGATCTGGCGGAACACCAGCACGCCCGACACGTACTACTCGTGCTCCGACGTCGTCTTCCCCGGCGAGGCGGCCGACGAGGACGGGCAGGCAGGGGCGGTGACGCCCGAACAGCCGCCGTCCTTCGCGCCCCGGCCGGTCACCACACTCCCCACCCATCAGCACACGCCCGCGCCTTCCCCCACCGGGCTCTCCCCCACGGCTCCTTCGGCCACTCCCTCCCCGGTGGAGACCACCGCGCGAGCGGCTGCCGGGGTTCCGGTCGCCTCCGAGCCGCCGGCCGACGACACGGCTTCGGCGGCGCGGGCGGCCGACACCGTGCCCGTCGGTTCACCGTCCGAGATCGTGCCGATGGCGGCCGGGGGCGCGGCGATCCTCGCGGGGATCGGCGTGTTCCTGCTGCGCAAGCGGCGCGTCCGCTGACCTCCGCACGCCCGGCCCCTACCGGCCGGTGGATGCGTACGTCCCCCACCGTACGGATCCACCGGCTCCCTCCCCCCTCACCGGTACGGCCCCACCCGTACCTCCCCCGCGTGTACCTCCCCTCCGTGCGGCCCCACCCGTACGGCTGTCGTCCGTACCGTCCGCTCACACTGGTCCGACCGTAGAAGGAGACCGCACCTATGTCCCCGTCACCCGAAACCGGCCTCCTGCACACCGCGGCGCACAGTCCCTCCTGGGCCATGCTGTCCCGGCTGTCACCGGCGGACTCGGCGGATCAGGTCGAGCCCGTGGGGCGGCACTCGCCCTACGCCAGGGCCGAACCGGTGCAGGAGCGGGTCGACTTCTGCATTCCGTGCAACCCGTACTTCCCCACGCCGGACATGTTCACCAGGATGCGGGGATCGCTGGAATCCATCCTGAAGTACTACCCGAGCGACGCCGACACGGTGACCTCCGAGCTGTGCTCGGTCCTCGGCCTCAACCCGCAGACGGTGGCCATGGGCAACGGCTCCACCGAGTTGATCACCTGGATCGACCATCTGCTGGTGAAGGAGAGCCTGGCCATCCCCATCCCGACCTTCGGGAGGTGGACCGACCAGCCGATGGAGACCGGCAAGCGCGTCGACATGTTCCCCCTCCAGGAGGACCAGGACTTCACACTCGATCTGCGGGAGTACGTGCGTTTCATCCGGCAGCGCGGCTCCCGGGTGGCGGTCATCTGCAACCCCAACAACCCGGACGGCGGCTATCTGCGCCGTCATCAAGTGCTGTGGCTGCTCGATGAGTTGTCGGACCTGGACCTGGTGGTCGTCGACGAGTCGTTCATCGACTTCGTGGACGCGGAACGCGCGCCGTCCGTCGCCGACGAGGCGGCCATCCGGCCGAATGTGATCGTGCTGAAAAGTCTCGGCAAGAACTTCGGGCTGCACGGCATCAGATTCGGCTACCTCGTGGCCAATCCGGCGCTCGCCGCGACGGTGCGCAGGGCGCTGCCGAAGTGGAATCTGAACTCCTTCGCCGAGAGCGTCGTCTTCATGATCAAGGAGTACGGGGTGGAGTACCACGAGAGCCTGGCGCTGCTCTCGCGTGACCGCGCCCATATGGCGCAGGCGCTGGCGGCGGTGCCCGATCTCATCGTCTTTCTCTCCCAGGGGAACTTCCTGCTGGTCAAGTTGCCCGACGGGGTCGACGGTGTGGCGCTGCGCGACCGGCTGCTCACCCAGTACGGCATCTTCATCCGCGAGTGCGGCAACAAGCTCGGCAGCAGCAGTCAGTTCGTGCGGCTCGTGGTGCGCCCGCACGACGACGTGCAGCGGCTGCTGTCCGCCCTCCAGTCCTGCCTGCCCGCCGGGCCGACGGGACTGGCCCGCCACCCGGGCCCGGCGGCGGCCCATGCCACGTCGTCCCTGCCCGCGCTGAGCCCGGCGCGCTGAGGCGCGTCACCCGCCCTCCACCGCGAGGGCGGGTGACGCTCGGCCGCTCCTCAGACCTCCGGGAGAAGCGGCTCCACGGCACGCGGCTCCACGGGACCCGTCTCGGGACCCGTCCGCTCGGGGTGCTCGTGCGCACAGGCGTCGTCGCTCCCGTACGTGTCCCAGGCGGGGAACGGATCGTCGCACTCCCGGTCCCGGTCGCCGTCGGTCAGGAGACAGGCGGTGAGCGCGTCGTGCAGCGCCCCGGGACGCAGACCCGCGCGGTTGCCGAGGACCTGGTCGAGCAGTGCGGTCCTGCCCGCGCCGAGGAATCCCGACAGCACGGTCACGGGCAGGGGGGCGTGCCGCATACGGGCTCAGCCGTCCGGGCGCAGCAGACCGCGCTCGTACGCCTTGGCGAGGCGCTGGGGTACGAGGTACGAGGCGCCGTCGACGGTGACGGGGACGAGCTGCGGGGTGGCCGCCTTCCACTGGGCGCGGCGGTGGCGGGTGTTGCTGCGGGACATCTTCCGCTTGGGTACGGCCATGGCGAACCTCCGGGGTGCGTGTGACTGAGCCGCACGCTATATGAAAATGACTTCCATCACCAAAACACTGGGTGAGCGCCCCGCCGAGGGCGACACGTAGGCGCGCAGGTGGTGCGTGCCCGGCAGGTCCGGGAGGCGCCGCAGACGCCAGGAGCGCGCGTACGCCGGGGGTTCGTCCGCCCCCGACACCACGACCGCCACCGGACGGTCGCGGGCGAGGGCCGCGAGCCGCGCCGGGGTGATGGAGGCATCGTGGCCGCCGGTCTGCCGTGACGCGCAGCGGGCGCGGAAGGCGATCCGTACGGCTTCCTCGCCGCTGACCACGCAGGGCGGCCGTACCCCCTGGCGGCCCAGCTCGGCCGCCACCCGGCCGAAGGCGGTCCGGTTGACGCGGGCGCGCGCGGCGGCGCCGTCGAGGATCCCGTACTGGACGACCAGATGCGCGCCCAGCAGTACGGCGAGCCCGGCGGCCGCCACCGGCCGGGGGCGGGCGGCCTCGGCGATCCACAGCAGACAGAGCGCCGCCGGTAGGGCGAGCAGCGCGTACGCGGGCAGCAGGAAGCGCGGCGCCGCGTAGCCGATCAGCAGCAGATACGGCACCGCGAGCGACAGCCCGGCCAGCGCCGGTACCAGCACGACGGCCCGCAGCCGGACCCGGGCCGCCAGCAGGACGCCGCCGGCGACGAGCGGCGGCAGCGCGAACCACCACACCCCCGTGCCCGGCCGCCGCCATGCCACGTCGCACGGGCGGCACAGCAATCGCCCCTGAAGCGCGCGCAGTTGGTCGTAGAAGGCGAGGTGCCAGCCCAGCGCGCCCTGGATCTCGTCGGCCCGGCGCAGCCGCGCGACGAGCCCGCCGTAGCTCAGATACGCCTCGACGACCCAGGGCGCGCAGCCGACAACCACCCCCGCGACGAGCGTCAGCAGCAGAACGGGACGCCGCCACGCACCGACGCACAGCGCGGCGACGGTGAGCGGCAGCGCGAGCCAGCAGGCGTCAGTGGGCCGCATCAGCGCGACGAACGCCATCCCGGCGCCGAGCCCGGCGAGGGCGGCGCGGTCCGCGCGGTCCCGGGCGGCGCGCAGGAAACAGCCCACCGCGAGGAGGGAACCGAGCGCGACCCACAGATTGGGCATCACCTGCGGCCCGTAGAGCACGGTGATCCACAGTCCGGCGAACAGCGCGCCGGCCAGGGTCAGTACGCGCGCCGGGAGCAGCGGGCGCCACACCCGCAGCGCGAGGAACAGTCCGGCGCCGGACAGCAGGGCCAGATAGACCCGCAGCGCCTCGACGGACGGGGTCAGCGCGGTCAGGGGCGCGACGAGGAACGTAATGCCCCGGGCGCGCGGCGCGCTGAAGAACGCGGCGTCCACCCCCGGGCTGACCTGGCTGACGTACACCGTCTCGTCCCAGCCGAGCCCCGCCCCGGCCACCAGCAGCGCCAGCTGTACGAGCGTGTAGACGACCGCGACGGCCGCCGGCCCGGCGAGACCGCCGCCGGCCCGCCAGGCCGCTCCCGGCCTCGGCGGCGTCCGGCGCGGGCCGGACACCGTCGTCGAAGTCTGTGCCATGGCACCCACGCTGCATTCGCGCCGCTCCCCCGGCCACCGGGACGCGGCAGCCGGGCCAACCGGCGCGGGAGCGGGCGGGTCCGCCGGACGGGATCACGGCGGACCCGCCGGGGTCAGGGCAGGTAGGAGGCGCTGCGCGCCGTGCTCACCACCGTCCGGCCGTCGGCGCCGCCGAGCAGCCCCTCGGCCACCCAGGCGTCCACCGTGCCGCGCACCCGCGCGACGAGCGCGCCCTTGTCCGCGAACGGGGCGCCCGCCCAGATCTCGTCGAGCAGGCTCGTACCGTCGGGCCGGGCCGGATTGGCGACGCCCGAGTCGGTACCGCCGAAGACGACGCGGGGTTCGTCCCGGCGGAAGTAGACATGGGTCGGGTCCTGCGTCCCTTCGAGGAAGGGGGCGAACTCGGTGCCGCGGAGGGTGTAGTGGAGCGGCTTGCCCTCGACCGGGGTGAGGGCGGGCCGCAGGTCCCCGGAGAGCGAGGCGTTGCCGTAGAACCCGAACCGCGGATAACTCGTCGCGGTGGAGCGGGCGACGAGATTGACCGGACCGTGGAAGAGCGACTGGAGGGTCGGGTCGTCGGGTGTCCGCTCGGCCCGGACCCGGAAGGGAACGCGGACGCGGACGGTGTCACCGGCGCGCCAGGTACGGGCGATCGCGAAGTAGCTGCCGGGGCGCGCCGTCCCCTCCGCCCCGCGACCGTTGATCGTCACCTCGAAGCCGCCGTCCGCCCAGGACGGCACGCGCAGCCGCAGCTCGAAGGCGGCGGAGCGGCCCCCGGCGGCCCCGATGGTCAGGGTGGAGCCCTGTTCCGTGGGGTAGTCGGTCCTCTGGGTGACGGTGAGCCCCCGCTCGGCCCAGGTCAGCGTGGACGGACTGTACAGATTGACGTAGAGGGCGCTGTCGTCGGCCGCCCTGAAGTACACCGAGTCCTGGTATTTGGTGGCGCTCTCCATCCCGGTGCCCTCGCAGCAGGTGGTTCCCGACTTCGGTGTGTAGTCCCGGACATGACCGGGCGTCAGTCCGATGAAGTACGTGACGAGCGGCTTCTCGGCGTCCGCCCTGTCCTGCTTGGAGCCGAGGACCTGGTTGTAGAGCGCGCGTTCGTAGTAGTCCATGTACTTCGGGTCCTGGTCGTGGAGGAACAGCGCGCGGCTCAGTTTGAGCATGTTGTACGCGCAGCAGGTCTCGGCGGTGGTGGTGTTGATCGTTCCCGCCACGACGCCGTGGGCCCGCCAGAACTCGGTGCTGCTGGTGCCGCCGATGGAGTACATCCGGCCGGGGACGACCATGTCCCAGAAGTTCCTGGCGGCGGCGAGGTAGCGGGCCTCGCCCGTCACGTCGTACAGCCGCAGGAGCCCGGTGAAGATGGGGATGTGCTGGTTGGCGTGCAGGCCGTCGAGGACGTCCCGGTCGGCGGCGCAGGCGTCGATGAGGGAGTCGAGGTCGAACATCCGCGCCAGAGCGAGGTGTTCGGCCTTCCCGGTCAGGGCGTACAGATCGCAGACCGCCTCGACCAGCCCGCCGAACTCGCCGCTGGAGAAGATGCCCCACATGCGTTGCAGCGTGCTCGCGGGCAGCCGGGACAGCCGGAAGTGCATCCAGTCGCACAGGCCGGAGGCGAGGTCGAGCGCCCGCGCGTCGTCCGTGGCCAGATGGGCGTCGATCAGACCCTTGAGGATCTTGTGCGCGGTGTAGTACGGCGCCCACACCACGCCGTAGTCGCTGCTGGTCATGGACTCCAGCGTGATGAACTGCGTCTCCGGGTACGCCGCGAGGAACCCCGGATGGCTCGGCCCGCCCCAGGTGCGGCGCAGTGTGGCGTGCAGGCCGCGCCCCGACCCGTCGGCGAAGGTGCCGCCCGCGGTCTCGTCGAAGGCGTACGAGGCCAGGTCGCCGGGGCCCGCAGTGGAATCGGCGGCGCGGCTGCCCTGGAGCGCCGTGATCTCCTCGGCGGTGAGCGCGCGCGACCAGATGTTGAACTCGTCGAGGGCACCGGCGAACACGGGATCGGCGGAGTAGTGGGAGCGGCCCAGCCAGTGGTCGCGCAGTGTGCCCAGCGACGCCGGGTTGAGGGTCATTCCCGTGTGCCGCGCCACGGCGGTTCCGTTGACGTAGAGCGTGCCGGTGCGGCCGCCGATGGTGACCGCCAGGTGGCTCCACCGGTCCGGCGGGAGCGGCGCGTCGCCCACGAGGGCCTGCTCGCCCGAGGCCCCGGTGGCCGTCACGGCGAAGCGCGGCACCCCGTTCGCGTCGCGGGCGGCGAGGTAGAGATAGCGGGAGGTGTCGTCGCCGAAGTCGAGGACGCGCGCCCAGGCGGCGTCGTGAGCGGGCCGGACCCAGGCCGACAGGGTGACGTCGGCGGCGCCGTCGAGTACCGGGGCGGGCAGGTCGACGTACTGGTGGGAGCCGCGGACGTTCTCGGCGGCGGTGCCGAATCGGCCGGCCGTGCCGAGTACGGCGGGGGAGGTCCGGAGCGCGGCCCTGACCTCGGCCAGGGCGCCGACCATGGAGCCGATCCTGTCGGCGTACACCCGGTCCCCGGTGCTGCCGTAGGACTGGGCGAGCATCGTGAGGAAGTGGCCGGTGTAGTGGCCGCGGAGATTGCCGTTGGCCTCGCCGTCGAGGCCCTCCCACCCGCCGGGAGCGACCGCGCCGCGCGTGGAGAGCCCGGCGTTCGCCCGGAAGACCTGGAGCAGCCGGTCCACGTCGTAGCCACGGCCGTGATCGAGCATGAACCGGCGCTTCGTGGCGAAGACGCCCTGATGCAGCGTCACCTCGTCGAGGCCGAAGGGGTGGAGTTTCCAGGAGGCCGGTGCCGGGAGGGTGGCGGCGGCGGAGGGACCCGTCGCGACGGAGGAGATCCCCGAGGACGCCGCGGCGATCGCCGCGGTCCGGAGGAGGGCTCGTCGGGTGAGGGGCGGTGCCATGGCTTCCTCGTCTCTGTGTGCGTCTGCGTCTGCGAGAGGTGCCGGTCGCGGAACTGGGCACGTCTCCTCACGAAGCACTGGCCGTTCGATATGACGAACATCGTTCGGTAATCCGATCAGAAGATAGATTCGGGACGCGGGCGCGTCAACGATTCCGGCAAGGCCGGCCGGACGCGCGACAGTCACCGGGGTCCCGAGCCGGTACCCCGCCCGGCATCCCGCCCGGGACGCGAACGAGGCGGCGTGACAGGCCGTGACCGATCGGCCCGGCGGCCGGTTTGGAGGAGTATGACTCTCTTCCGTAAGCGTTACGCGGCAGCCGCCGCTCTGCTGCTGACCGCGCTCGCCGTTCCGGGCGCTTCCTCCGCGACAGCGGGAACCCCCGTACCGGCGCCCGCTCCCCGGGCCGCCGATGTCATCGATCCCCCACAGCCCGTCGAGGCGTTCCCCGGCCAGGTCAAGGAGGCCTGCGGGATCTGGAAGGAACTGGACTGGCCGGCCGCCAACCGCCCCACGGACTACCCGGTCGTGAACACCCGCTTCGTGATCCGCGGCAGCAACACCTACCGCAACCGCTCCGGCGACCTCCCCGCCGACGGCACCTACCGCGAGTACGACGTCAACCCCCGGAACCCCGGACAGCATCGCGACGCCGAGCGTCTGGTCCGCGACCCCGACACCCACACCGTCTGGTACACCGGCGACCACTACGACAACTTCCAGGAAATCGCCTCCGGCTGCTCCTGACCCTCACCCCACCCCGGACGCCGTCCGCCCCCGGGGCGGGCCGGGCGGCGTCCGGGACAGCCCGGGCCGCCCCGGGCCGCCCCGGACCGGCTCCCGCGCGGCGGACAACGCGGCATCAAGCCCCGCTGAGGCCCGAGTCGGCCTGCGGTGCGTGTGCGCGCGTGGTGCGTAGGCACCAGGACATGTGCGTGGCTGGTCCGCGTGTCCCGGGCCCTTCCACACCCGCGCCCCGCCTACGGGAGCGTGAGCGTGGCGAAGGCTTCGTCCAGGAGGCCGACGAGGTCCGCACGTCCGTCGGACCCGGTCCAGTGGTCCAGGGCGATGTTCAGACACTCCAGCGCCGCGGCGGCCTTCACCGACAGCGCCACCGTCTCGGGCCGCGGCGGATCGGTGCGCTCGGCGAGCGCCCGGACCAGAAACGGGCGCCAGCCGTTCTGCTTCTCCCGCCGCCGGCTGCACAGGGCCGGAGTGCCCATGATGAGGTGGGTCGTCGCGAGCGCCTCGGCCGGATCCTGCCGGTACGGCTCGACGAGGGCGTCCAGCGAACGCCGCAGCGCCGTCCAGTCGTCCTCGTCGGCGGGGCGGGCGCGCAGGGCCTCGGCGAACTGCTCGCCCTGGGCCTCGACGGCGCCGAGGACGGCGTCCTCCTTCGTACCGAAGTACCGCAGGAAGGTGCTGCGGGACACTCCCGCCGCCGCGGCCAGGTCGTTGACGGTGACCTGGTCGAAGCCCTCGCGACGGATCAGGTCGTAGGCCGCCTGAGCCAGCTCCGACCGCACGGCCGCCCGTGCGATGTCCCTTGTTCTCGTACGCGGTCCTGCGTTCACCTCACGACCCTACCTCTCGCTCGGCCCCTGCTCGCATGAGTGAGTCACAGTCTCCAGCATGACACCGGGTACCAATGGCGGTCGCCGATTCACGAATGAGTCATGCCCTCGGCCACGACGCGTGACCGGCTTCCTCGGCCCCGACGGGGCCGGAACGGCGGGGAGGGTGTAGCTGGCTACACCCCGGGTTCGGGAGGGTGGTCCCTCGTGGCGGAGCCCGCCGGAGCGGATCGTGGAGATCACTGAGGCACGCCGTCCCCGTCTCCACCCGACGCGGACGGAGGGAGCCTCTCTTCCCCTCTGTCCTGTACCGCCGATGTGGAGGCGTTCTCACCGCCATGGCAACTTTCCTGTACCACGTGGGCCGCGTCGCTTTCAGGTGGCGATGGCTCGTCACCTTTCTGTGGGTAGCCGTCCTGGGCGCTGTCGGCTTCGCCGCCATGAGGGCCCCGGCCGCTCCCGATGACGGGTTCGCCATGCCGGGCATCGAGTCCCAGAAGGCGTTCGATCTCCTGGACGAGCGCTTCCCCGGCACGGGAGCCGACGGGGCGAGCGCCCGCATCGTGTTCATCGCGCCGAGCGGGGAGAAGGTCACCGCCGCCGGGAACAAGGCCGTGATCGAGGATCTGGTCGACGAGGCCGCCGAAGGCCCGCAGGTGGCCGGCGCGGTGGACCCCTTCCAGGCGAAGGCGGTCAGCGAGGACGGCTCCACCGCCTACGCCACCGTCTCCTTCAAAGCCCCCGCCGCCGATCTGACCGATGCCGGCAAGGAGCACCTGGAGAACGCCGTCGAACAGGCCCGGGACGCGGGCCTGACCGTCGAGATCGGCGGCGACGCCCTGGCGACGCAGCCGGCGGCGGGCGGGTCCGCCGAGATGATCGGCATCGCGATCGCGGCGGTGGTCCTGCTGATCACCTTCGGGTCCATGGCCGCGGCCGGGCTGCCGCTGCTGACCGCCGTCATCGGCGTCGCCGTCAGCATGACCGCCATCATCGCCCTGGGCAGCACGTTCGGACTCTCCCTGACCAGCGGGACGCTCGCCTCCATGCTGGGGCTGGCCTGCGGCATCGACTACGCCCTGTTCGTCGTCTCCCGCTACCGCGAGGAGCGCGGAAAGGGCCGCGCGCCGAGGGAAGCCGCGGCCATGGCCGTCGGTACGGCCGGGTCCGCGGTGGTCTTCGCCGGTCTGACCGTGGTCATCGCGCTGGCCGGACTGTCGGTGGTGGGCATCCCGATGCTCACCAAGATGGGTCTCACCGCGGCCGGCGCCGTCGTCGTCTCCGTCCTCATCTGCCTGACCCTGGTCCCTGCCCTCCTCGGCTTCTGGCCCGACGCCGTCCTCGCACGCCGCGTCCGCAAGGGAAAGAAGCCCCGCCGTGCCAAGACGGACAGCGCGGGCAACGCCGAAAACGCCGGCAGCCGCTGGGCACGCCTGGTCATACGCCATCCCCTGCCCGTGCTGCTGCTCGGCGTCGTGGGCCTGGGCGCGCTCGCCGTGCCGGCCGCCGACCTCCAACTGGGCATGCCCGGCGACGAGGCCAAGCCCACCTCCACCACCGAACGCCGCGCCTACGACGCTCTCGCCGACGGCTTCGGCCCCGGCTTCAACGGCCCCCTGACCATCGTCGTCGACACCAAGGGGACCGACGATTCCAAGGCGGCCGCCGCCGTGATCAGCAAGCGGATCGCGGACACCCCGGGCGTCGTCTCCGTCTCCCCGGCACAGTTCAACAAGACCCAGGACGCCGCGATACTCTCCGCAACCCCCTCCACCAGCCCCACCGACTCCAGGACCATCGACCTGGTCAAGACCATCCGCGCCGAACGCTCCGGCATCGAGCGGGAATCCGGCGCCACCTACGAGGTCACCGGCAGCACCGCGATGAACATCGACGTCGCGAAGAAGTTCCAGGACGCGCTGATCCCCTACCTGATCGTCGTGGTCGGCCTGGCGATCGTGCTGCTGCTCCTGGTCTTCCGCTCCCTGCTGGTACCGCTGAAGGCCGCCCTGGGCTACCTGCTCTCCGTACTGGCCTCGCTCGGTGTGGTCGTCGCGGTCTTCCAGTACGGCCACGGCGCCGCACTCCTCGGCGTCGAACAGACCGGCCCGATCATGAGCATGATGCCGATCTTCCTGGTGGGCATCGTCTTCGGCCTCGCCATGGACTACGAGGTCTTCCTGGTCTCCCGGATCCGCGAGGCATACGTCCACGGTGAGCAGGCCCGGCAGGCGATCGTCTCCGGATTCCGCACCAGCGCCCGCGTGGTCGTCGCCGCCGGGCTGATCATGGTGGCGGTCTTCTCAGGATTCGTCGGCGCCGACGAATCCATGATCAAGATGATCGGCTTCGGGCTCGCCATCGCCGTCCTCTTCGACGCCTTCGTCGTCCGGATGGCCATCGTGCCCGCCGTCCTCGCCCTCCTCGGCGACCGCGCCTGGCGCCTGCCGCGCCGACTCGACCGGATCCTGCCCCGCATCGACGTCGAAGGAGAGGCCATCACCCGCAAGCACCCCGCCCCCGCGACACCGGCCGACCAGGACGCCCCCGAACGCGTCCTCAGCAAGTAACCAACCCGGCGGCCGCCTCCCGCAGGCAGCCACCCCCTGAGACCGGGGCCACCATGGCGGTATCGGCCCCGCACTCGCCGGACCCGTGGGGACGGGGAACGGCGAGAACCCTGAGCCCGGCGACGAGCACCCGCTCGCCGCCGGGCTCAACGGCGTTCACCGCCCAGAAGCGGACCCGACGGAACCGTCACCGTGACCGCTCCCCGCTCAGGTCCCTGATGCCCGCCGCGGCATGCTGCGCCACACCCTCTACATCGAGGAGTTCACCCACGCCCTCGCCGCCGAGTGGCTGACCTACCGCCATCGGCGCTGGCCTGGCCTCGACCAACCCGCACCTGCTCGTCAGCCAGCGCACCGCGCTCGATCCCGACCACCCGCCGGTCAGCATGACGATGCTGCACAGGCACCTGCCCAAGGGGTTCACGCTGGACGGCCTTCGACAGGACCGGATCCTCAACGAGGCGTTCGAGACCGGCGATCCGCTGAAGCTGACGCGCCTGTTCGGCATCACGGAAAAGACCGCCATGCACTACGTCGGCGTCGCCCATCCGGAGAGGACCTCCCAACTCCCCCGGTGACGGCCGAGGTCAACCGACCGAATTCGGCGGCGCCCCGGTCGGCGGCGTCACGCTGCTCACCGACGGCCCGCCGGGCGCCCGGCCCACTGGCTGGCCTACTTCGCGTGAGGAGACAGTTCTCGGATCAACATCCATGCCGCTGGAGCCGGTTGCCAAGGTCATCGGGGAGTGGCGGGGTCGTCGTCTCCAGGCCGGGGGCCGGCCCCACGTGACATCCCCGCGCCAGGCGGCCGGCACGGTGTCCGCCTCCTCGGGCGAGCGCCTCCTGGATGCCTGCCGGGAGACCGTGCGGGTGCGGCTCCTGGGACTTTCGCCCGCACAGTGCCCGGTGCGAAGGCCCGCACGGG
The DNA here is from genome assembly GCF_036231945.1 of Streptomyces sp. NBC_01429. Lineage (NCBI taxonomy): Bacteria > Bacillati > Actinomycetota > Actinomycetes > Kitasatosporales > Streptomycetaceae > Streptomyces > Streptomyces sp. NBC_01429. Next base: position 968,948 of record NZ_CP109599.1, read on the forward strand.
CGAGGTGAACGGCCACCTCGATGTCCGGCTCGGTCGACCGTGACGGGCGGAGGTGGTGGCCGGTCACCCGATCGGGTCGGGACCGGGTTCGTGCCGCGGAGCGTGGGCAGTCTGTCCTGGCACATGCCGGACATCTTGGTCGAAGGAGTACGTACATGTTGGTAAACGAAGCCGAGTTGCGGAGCCTGTTCAACTCGCTCGACCTCAACAAGAACGGCGTCCTCACCCGGGGCGAGCTGATCACCGCCCTGCGGGTGAAGGCGCGCAAGGAGGGCGGTACCTCCGAGTTCGCCTTTGCGGACTTCAAGGACATCGACGAGGCCATTGAGTTCTTCGACAAAAGCGACGCCGACCACAACAAGGAAATCACCTTCGACGAGTTCACGAAGACGTTCAGCACACGATGAACCCCACCCACCGGACCCAGGCCCGCTCACCGGACCCAGGCAGACCGGGGCCGGCGAGACGGGACAGCCAGGACGCTCTGTCGGACACGTCGCAGCGGTCGGTGCCCACGGATGCCCGCCGGCGGGGTTACCCGCCTGCGGGCACGGGATCCTCGCCGGTGCCGGGGTGAAGTAGAGGGTGCAGTTGGTGAGGCCGGTGAGGTCCAGGAGCTCGCGGTCGTCGTACTCCGCGTTGGGCGCGGGCGTTCCCACTGAACCTTGAGTGGCCCAGCTGACCAGGCCCGGCCGTGCGGGACCTGGTCAGTGCCGGGTCCGGAGGTCAGCCAGCGATGAGGCCGGAGTCGCTCAGCTTCTCGCGGACTTCGTCGAGGGAAGCATCAGATGACGGAAGGACTAGGTCGCTGGCTTCCTGAGCATCATCGGGCAGCGAGGTGCCCACCTCTCGAACCTTGCCGAGAAGAGCGGCCAAGGCGCCCCCAAGGGCTTCCTCGTCGTGGTCTTCCACCGCGGAAACCACCTGACTGTCCAGCGCATTCAGCACGTCGAGGTTGGATTCCGCCACCGTCCACTGACCCTCGCCCATGATCCTTACGATCACCGCGGTTCCTTTCGTTAGAAGGTCTTCGATACCCGTCCCCCAACGAGCGGATGACCAAGGGAGACACGCTGATCAAGATCGTCCGGAACCCTGCGATGGCTCTGCCGCCCCAAGACGCCGGAGATCAAACGATCCGGAACCTTCGGTGAGAACGCTCAACCTTCCCTACTTGTACTGCGGGACAGGGCGAGTCCTCCTCCCAGCGCCGCTCAGGTCGGGAAGGCGGCGGTCTCCGGCTCAGTCTCGACGGCGCCACGGGCAGCGAGGTAGCGCTCGGCGTCCAGGGCCGCGGCCGCGCCGGTGCCGGCGGCGGTGATGGCCTGGCGGTAGGTGTGGCCGACGATGTCGCCGGCAGCGAACACCCCCGGCACGCTGGTGCGCGTGGTCGGGGCGGCGACGGTAGCCCTCGGCGCCCAGGTCGAGCTGGCCGGTGAACAGCTCGGTGCTTGTGAGGCTTCGCCAGATCCCTGACCCGCCGGGTCCTCCAGCTTCCAGTCGAGATAGCGCTTGCCGGGGAAGACGGGGCAGGTGTCGCCGCAGCCCATGGTGATGCAGACGTCCGACTCGCGGACAGCGGGCGGTTCGACGGTCTTGCCCACGTCGTAGTGGGGTGCGGGATGACGATTGATTTAGTCACTCTATGGAGTGAATCTTTGACGTTGGGTGATCAAGTGGGGTTCCATGAAGGCGCCACATTGCTTACGCCGCCGGTCGGCCGGGACCGCGGCACGCGAGGAGGGGAATCAGCATGGGGATCCACTACAACGGTCCGGGCGGTAAGAAGCAGCCGCTGCGGGGCGGGATGGCGTTCGTCCTGTACTGGGAGAACGGTGACGACGGGCGGAAGATGCATCCGGTGGGGCTCGTCGGCAAGGACATGTCGCCCAAGGCGGGGGCGCCCTCCGGCCTGGTGCAGTTCCGGTTCAGCACCACCGCCACCGAACTCGACACATACGCCCTCAGGACCAGCCAGCTCCAGTGGCGGCCCGGCAACGGCCACTGGCAGAGCCTGTACCTGCGCAAAGGCAAGGACTACTACCTCGCCACGGACGGCGATTGGAAGATGCCCGCCATCAAAGATGCCGCGATCACCAGCGCCCACATTGCGTTCAGGCTGCGCATGGATATCGCGGGCAAGGGCGATATGTGGATCTCTGACGATCAGAACACTGGCAGCATCCGCATGCGGGACACAGAAGATGCCAGTGCTCGCCTGGTGGCCGTGCGGCGAGGGCCGGACGATGCCCCCGACGACCCCTTCGGGACGGAACAGAACTTCCCGGTCTACACCCTCGACGAGCTGAACAACATCTGAGGCTCCGTCTGCGATGCCTGCCCGGAGGCCGGGCAGGCATCGGGCGTAGGTTGCCGTCTACTTCGACTTCGGCCTGATCATCGCGAACGCCGCTCCCTCACGGTCGGCGGTTACCGTCGTCCGGCCCATCCGGGTCTCGGACGGCGGGATGAGGACCATGCCGCCCTGCCTGGCCAAGGCGTCCGTGCTGGCATCCGCGTCGTCGACCGCGATGAAGGGCAGCCAGCGCGCCGACATGTCGGGCAAGGTGACCGACGTGATGGTGCCGAATGTACGGCCGCCGACCCGCATGTCCTGTTCGGACTCCAGGCCCTCAACGAGCGTCATCTCGATGCCGAACACCTCTGAGTAGAAGGCGGCGGCGGCAGGCACGTCACTGGTGTGCAGCTCACTCCAGGAGAGCGAGCCGGGCTCGTTGACGACCTGGGCGCCGGAGAACTTGCCGGGCTGCCAGACGCCGAACACGGCGCCCTGCGGGTCCGCGGCGATCAACATCCGGCCGCGGTCTGCGACGTCCGCCACGGGATAGAGCACGGTGCCGCCCGCGGCGTCGATCGCGGCTCCGGTGGCCTCCGCGTCGGTGCTGGCCAGGTAGGTGATCCAGGCAGTCGGCGGCTGCGTCATGCCCTCGCCGCTTGGCATGGCCGGGCCGATAGCGGCCACGGCCTTTCCGTTCACCTCGCAGACCGCGTGCCCGTCGAGCTCTGCCGGGCCCACGTCGAACTTCCAGTCGAACAAGGCCTGGTAGAAGTCCAGTGCCGCCTGCTGGTCCTTGGCTGAAAGGTCGACCCAGCACGGCGTGCCGGTCGCGTACGGGGTGGTGACTTCGGGCATCACTTACTCCTGATGGTGACGTAGTGCAATCAACAGGTCACTCTCTCGATGCCGGCAAGCCGACGGCCACCCGACACGCCGTCAGCCTTGTCACCTACGAATGGGGGCTTTCGGGTGTAAGTACGGCCTCAGAGAACGTCGGTACAGCGGTGGCGCTGAGAACGATCATGGTCGGGGTGCAAGCATGCCGACCCGGTTCTCGCACTCGGCCCTGACCGTCCCGCTCGGCGGCTACGGATCGCTCTTCTCTCCCTCCTGGCCACTGTCCTGTCTCCGTGGCCGCCGCGCTCAGCTCAGCGCCTGTGTCTGATCCCGGAGCCCGTCGACACGGCGCAGGGCCCGGAGCCGCAGACGGCTTCGGGCTCTGCTGCTGCGCTATGTGATCACTAACGAGCTCGTGCATGGTTAGCGCTGGTGCGTCGAGGGCTGCGGATTGGCCGTCGTGAGGCGGTGCCCGCCGACGTGGAGGCGTTCAAGTTCTGGAGGATGGCTGATCCGGCGAACCTGCGCCGGGTGGCGGCCGGGACGTTCAAGAGTGTGCCCGCGCCGACAGGACGCCCTGCCTGGAACCCCTTGCGGCCACGGACGGCCAGCAGCCGGTCGCTGCCGGTGATCCGCCGTGCTGGTTCCGTCAGTTCGCATACCAGCAGACTCATCCTCACGGCCTTCGTCTCGGTCACGTGCACCTTGGTCGGAGCACAGGATCAGACGAAGGCCGACCTCACGTCCGGCGAACCCCCAGGTGAGCGACTCAGTTCAAGAAGCCGTTCGAGGCCCGGTAGATAAAGAACGACCTCGCCGACGTTGTCCTACGAAGCGATCAAGTCGCGTATCCCAATTAGCGGTCGAGTCGTCGCGGGGCTCCGGGCGGCCAAGTTCTTTGAGCCATCCAACGGCGACAAGCTCACAGCCATACCCAGAACCCCCGGGCCCGTCGATCTTACGAATGACCGACTCAGACCCACGCCTGGAAGGTAGGACAAGCTGACGGCCCGCCGACGGGATGTAGACCGGGGGCGACTGGCGGTCGGCCCGGCCGGCGGAAGCCTCGCGTGCGGTCCGGGCGCTCGTCGGCGGTGAAGGAGACCTCGGCGGCCCTGGCCGGGGTGAGGGGAGGCAGCCGGTGGCGGTGCACGGGCCCCACGGGTTCAGTGCACCGCCACCGATACCGGCTCGGGCGGCTACTTCCCCCACCAGATGCCGCCGGTGCTGACGGTCTTCTTCTTCTGGAAGGCCCGCACGGTCTTGGTGCCGTCGCCAGGCTCCTGGCCGAGATCGCGATCGATGGTGTAGGTGACCGCGCTCGCGTGGGACCCAAGAGCGATCAGGTGCATGGCCGTGCCCTTGAAGTAGTAGAAGAGGGTCACGCCGCCCTTCGTACCGGACTTGCCCCGGCTGGTGTGGTAGGCAGACCGCCGCCAAGGCCCACCGCGCCGAAGCCGCAGCCGCTCAGTCGACCGACGACGTCGTGGACGCGCCGGCGACCCGGTCGTGCTGCCCGCGCCGCGCCCGGCCGCCGTCGTCCCCGCTCCGGAGGAGCCCGCCGACATCGACGACGACCAGGAGCTGGTCCGGAATGCTGCCCTCGGACCGGCGCGTGGTCGCGGCGTTCGTGGTGAAGGCCCTGGCCGGGCAGGAACTCGTGGTGAACGGGCCGGACGCGGTCAGCAGCCTCTGCTACGTCGACGATTTCGTGGCCGGGCTGATCGCCATGATGGAGTCGGATGCCCCCGGGCCGGTCAACCTTCGGTGCCGGCGAGGGCACCGGGATCGGGAACCTGGCCGCACTGGTGGTCGCCACGGTCGGCTCCGGCACTGTCAGGACCGGCGCGAGCGCGGAATCGGGGGGGGGCGCCGCGCGCTGCCCCGACATCACGCTCGCCCGGGAAACCCTCGGATGGAAGCCCACCACCGTGCTGGAGATCGAGACCCGGGCGCCGTCTTCACCGCTGTGCCGGGCACCGCCGACAACGGACGCCGCCGGACCCTGCCCCACCCGGCGCCTCGAAACCGTCAGCGAGCGGGCCGCGAGGGAAGCGCGGGGCGGTCGCGGCCGCCTTCTTCGCCGCCGGGCGGCACGACGTCGCCGGACGGACGGGACGCTCGGGCGCGGCTGCGGCGGCGCTGCCCGCGAGTGGCGCTGCGTGGAGGAACTCGTACGAGTGAACGTACCCATGCGACCTGGTCACCCATAGGAGTCGTTCGGCACTGTGGGTAGTCAATTGTTTGGTGTGCAAGGGAGGTTCCTCATGACGGTTTTCAGGAAATCGCCTGTCGTCGCCGTGGCGGCCGGTGCGGCGTGTGTGCTCGCCGCGGGTGCGGTCGCGGTCGCGGTGCCGGACAAGGCGCCCGCCGCCCCGGCCGCGGCGCCGGTCGCGGTGGCTCCGTACGCGCGGGCCGCGGCGGTCGTCGACGCGGCGGGCAAGCTGATCCGGGGCAAGGCCGTCACGTCGGTCCAGCGCAAGGGCGTGGGCGAGTACTGCGTGAACGTCTCCGCCTCCGGGTTCAACGTCACCACCGCGGTGATCCTGGTGTCGCCGAACCTGAGCGCCGACCGGAACTCCATCATCGAGGTCGCGCGTTCCAAGCAGTCCGTGTGCGGGAGCAGTACCGGCTCTGTACTGGTGCGCACCGCCAAGGGCCCCGCCCGCAAGAACCAGGCATTCACCATGATCGTCGTCTGACCCCGACCGGACCGCCCGCCCCGCCCCGCGCGGCGCCGACGGGACAATGCTTCGGGCGCCGGCATGAGATCGCGGTGCCCGGCCGGTTGGCCGGGCGTACCAGGTGCTGGGTGGGGTCGAGGTCTCCCCAGGCCGGGCCAGGCAACGGAATACCGGGTTGCCTCCGGATCGGTCGTCGGGCGGTGTCAGATGGTGAATCGTTACCTCGGACCGGCCCGGGCGCGGCGCCCCCGTCCGCGTGCACCGCTTCGCGAATATGGGTGAGCAAGGGTGACACTCGACCTTAGTGGACAGTGGAGGACGCTCAATGCGCCGTATCGCCGCCGTACTTCTCGGATCTCTCGTGCTCAGCGGAATCGCCGTCACGTCGGCCCACGCGGACGACTACTCGGACTTCCAGCAGTTCAGCGCGCAGCTCAGCGCGGGTGAAGGTGCGGGTGTCCAGTACACGCAGAACCAGGACGGGGGCTGGGGCTCGGACGACGAGTAGCCGTCCGCCGCCTTCCAGGCTCTTCCCCCATGTCCCGGACACGGGTGGTGGGGAGAGGCGACGGGGATACGTCGCAACTGTTCCCCTCTCCCCGGCACGCCGCAGGCCCTCCGCGCCCATGCCCGGAGGGCCTGCGGTGTAGAGGAGTCAGATCACCTCTGGCTGACGCGCCGGTCGTACAGTGCCACTCACGGCCTCGCCACACGACCCTGACCACCACCCAGCGCTACCTGCACCCCGACGTACACACGATCACAGCAGCCGGAGCGGCGCTCTCGGCCCACTTCAACGCGCTGCGCGCACCACGCTCGCTGCCGAGCCCCATCGTCATGACCCGCTGACCCGGTCAAGGACGCTGGTCCCCAGCTGGTCCCCAAAAACGATCGAGGGCCGGTATCGGATTCCTCCGATACCGGCCCTGACCTCGACTCCCATGAGTCGGGACGACAGGATTTGAACCTGCGACCCCTTGACCCCCAGTCAAGTGCGCTACCAAGCTGCGCCACGTCCCGATGCCCGTCTGACCTGCGGTTTCCCCGGTCCGAACGCGCATGAGAACAATACCGCACTCCGGGCGGTGATCACGAACCGCTTTCCGGGCGGGCCCGGCCGGCTCACCGCGTGAGCGGTACGAGAGACACGAAAGGCGCGTCGCCGTGCCCGCGCGGCCCGTACGGGGGACCCTGAAGACCTGCCCCGTACGTCCCCACGAGAGGAGCCCGTCATGACCGCGAGCGGTGACCTGCTGATCGACGCCTTCGGCCGGATCCGCGAGATCGTCCACGAGGCGGTGGACGGCCTCTCCCCCGACGAGCTGGCCGTGCGGCTCGACGACGGCGCGAACTCCATCGCCTGGCTCGTCTGGCATCTCACCCGGGTCCAGGACGACCATGTCGCGGACGTGGCGGGGACGGAGGAGGTCTGGCTCGCGGAGCGGTGGTCGGAGCGGTTCGCGCTGCCGTTCCCGTCCGGTGCCACCGGGTACGGCCACCGGGCCGAGGACGTGGCCGCGCTCGGCGGCAGCGGCGTCGGGGCCGATCTGCTGGCCGGGTACCACGACGCCGTGCACGACCGGACGGTCGCGTATCTCGGCACGCTCGACGACGCGGACCTCGGGCGGATCGTCGACGACGCGTGGACCCCGCCGGTGACCCTCGGCGCACGGCTGGTCAGCGTCGTCGCGGACGACCTCCAGCACGCCGGGCAGGCCATGTTCGTCAGGGGCTGGCTGGAGCGCCCCTGACCGGCGCCGCGGCCGGGGCCGCGGTCAGGGCGGGGCCCGGGGCGGGCTCGTCGGCCCCGGCGGCGAGGTCCTTGTAGAAGAACGTCGTCGCGCGCGGCGTCCCGCCCGGGTCCGCCGCGTGTCCCGGGACCACCCCCACCGCCGTCCACCCCGCGGACCGGTACAGCGCCTCGGCGGGGCTGCCGGTCTGGGTGTCGAGCAGCAGCAGCGTCACCCCGGACCCTGCGGCCGCCTCCTCGGCGGCGGTGAGCAGCGTACGTCCGAGGCCGCGCCCCCGGGCCTCGCGGTGGACGAGCAGCTTGCCGATCTCGGCGCGATGGCGGCCATTGGCCTTGTCGGCGTACGTCACCCCGACCGTTCCCATGACGCGCCCGCCGGACCTGGCGACCCGTACGGACAGCCGTCCGTCCCGTACGGCCGGGGCCTGCGCCCGCCACCAGCCGGCGGCGGCGGCCCGGTCCAGCGGGTCGAGGAATCCGACCGAGGCCCCGCCCGCGACCGCGTCGACCAGCAGCTCGGCCAGTTCGTCGGCGGCGGCGAGGAGTCCGTCGGCGGACAGGGCCGCCACCTCGTGCCTCACGGCTGGACCACCACGATCGCGTACCGGGCGGGCCCGGGTCCCGGGCAGCGCAGCCGGGTCGGCCCCCACAGCCGGGTGCGCAGGCAGTCGCCCGTGCGCAGAAGGTGCGGCTCGCGCCCGACCGTGAACTCGACCGTTCCCTCCAGCACCCACAGGTGCTGCTCCATGCCCGGGACCGGCGGCCGCTCGTACGCCACGTCCGCGCCGGCCCGCAGGGTGGCCTCGACCACCTCGGCCCGCAGCCCGGCCTGCGGTGGCGAGACCGAGCGGCGTACGAAACCGGAGGCCGCGTCGGTCCAGACGGTCTGCTCCGCCGCCCTGACCAGCTGAGCGGGTTCCGCCTCGACCTCGCTGAGCAGCTGCGACATGGTGCGTCCGTACACCGCGCAGACCCGGCCGAGCAGCGACGCGGTGGGGCTGATCTCGCCGCGTTCGGCGCGCGACAGCGTGGAGCGGCTCACTCCGCTGCGGCGGGCCAGCTCCTCCAGGGACCAGCCGCGCGCGCTCCGCAGCTCGGCGAGGCGCTCGGCCAGCAGCGCGTCGACGGGGTCGTCAGCGTTCTCTCTCACATCTGGAACGATATCCCGTATCCGAGACAGGGCGGGACGGTCTCACGGTCTCAGAGATGGCCGGACTCCCTGCGGTGGATCTCCGCCATCAGCTGCCCGGCGAACGACTTGATGGTGTCCAGCCCGGTCCGCCCCCAGCGCCGCGGCTCGGTGTCAGCGACACAGACGGTGCCCAGCGCCATGCCCGTCCGGTCGATGAGCGGCGCACCGAGGTACGAGCGGATGCCGATCTCGTCCACCAGGGCGTTCCCGGCGAACCGGGGGAAGTCCCGTACGTCCTCCAGGACCAGCGCCTTGCGCCGGACCACCACATAGGGGCAGTAGCCGTGGTCCTTGGCCATGAACCGCTCGCCCAGGTCGCCCGGCGGCGCGTGCAGTCCCGCGAAGAACTGCCGGTGTTCGTCGATGAAGTTGACCATCGCGTACGGAGCGCCGGTCATCCGGGCCAGCTGGCCGGCGTAGGCGTCGAGGGCCGGCTCCGGGCGCTCCCCGAGGCCGAGCCCGCGCAGCCGCACCGCCCGCTCGGGCGCCCCTTGGTCGACCGGGGTCAGCAGCAGACGGCCGATCGGGTCGTACGTCATGCGCGGGCTCCGTCGGTCGGGGATATCAGGGTCATTCGGCGTTCTCCGGTACGGGAGGCAGCGGCGGGGACGAGGTGATCAAGTGTTGAACGAGCGTGACCAGGGTCTGGATACCGGAACTGGCGATCCGCGCGTCGCAGAGCACGATCGGCACCTCGGGCTTGAGGTCTATCGCGGCCCGCACCTCCTCCGGTTCGTAGCGGTACGAACCGTCGAACTCGTTGACCGCGACGACGAATCCGATGCCGCGCTGCTCGAAGAAGTCCACGGCGGAGAAGGAGTATTCGAGCCGCCGGGTGTCGGCCAGCACGATCGCGCCGAGCGCGCCCCGTGACAGCTCGTCCCACATGAACCAGAAGCGCTCCTGGCCGGGGGTGCCGAAGAGATAGAGCACGTGCCGCTCGTCGAGCGTCAGCCGGCCGAAGTCCATGGCGACCGTCGTGGAGGTCTTGGCCTCGACCCCCGTCAGATCGTCGGTGGCCGCGCTGACCTGGGTCAGCAGTTCCTCGGTGCTCAGCGGCGCGATCTCGCTGACCGCCCCGACGAACGTCGTCTTGCCGACCCCGAACCCGCCCGCGACCAGGACCTTCAGCGCGGTCGGGAACGGCTCCGGCTCCGGCGCCGGAAGGGGGTCGGCACGGAGGGCCGGGGCGGGGGCGAACCCGGACAGGGGGTCAGAGCTGTCGTCGTAGGCCATCGAGCACTGCCTCCAGCAGGAAACGGTCGGTGGGGTTGTCGAAGCTGTTCGGTGGCCGTGCGGCGATCGCCCCGCAGTCCACCAGGTCGGAGAGCAGGACCTTGGTGACCGTCGCGGGCAGCCGCAGATGCGCCGCGATCTCCGCCACCGAGGTCGGCCCCTGGCAGAGCCCGACGGCCTGGGCGTGCTCGGGACCGAGATGCGCCTCGGGCACCGACCCCGTGGACATCACCAGCGTCAGCAGGTCCAGCGCCGTCGTCGGCCGGGTCCGGCCTCCACTGACGGCGTACGGGCGGATCAGGCGGCCGGCCGCGTCGTCGAGCCACGGTCCTTCCGTCGGGAGCGGCACGGTCAGCGGGCCTCGGCGCCCGGTGACGTACCGGCGCCCTGTCGCAGGGGGGTGACCAGATACGGCCGTACGCTCTTGACCAGCATCGCCATCTCGTAGCCGAGCACCGCGGCGTCCGCCTCGCGGCCGGCGAGCACGGCGAGACAGGTGCCGGAGCCCGCCGTGGAGACGAAGAGCAGGGTCGAGTCCAGCTCCACGACGACCTGGCGGACCTCACCCCCGTCGCCGAAGCGCGCCCCGGCGCTGCGGCCCAGGGAGTAGAGACCGGAGGCCAGGGCCGCCATGTGGTCGGCGCTGTCGGCGTCCATGCCGTGCATGGACCTGACCAGGCCGTCGGAGGAGAGCAGCACGGCGCTGCGCGTATAGGGGACTCGCTGGACCAGACCGTTCAACAGCCAGTCGAGGTCCGAGACATGGCCGGTGGGCACATCGCTCGCCATGGTTCATCTACTCCTTCGAAGTGGGGGTGGTGTCGTGGCGCTGCGGTTCCGGCAGAGGGGCCGCGGGGCGGTCGTCGAGCGGATCGGCCGGTGAGGCAGGCGAGGCACCGTGGACCGGCTGGGACTCGGCGAGGCCGATGCCGCGCTGGAAGGCGGCCATCAGGCCGGGATCGTGGAGCGTCGGCTCGGTGGGCCGGGGCGGGGCGGGGGCGTCCCTGAGCTGCGGTACCAGATGCTCCTGGCCGCGCCGCCGGGGCAGTTGGGGCTTGCTCGCGGCGCTGTGGATCGTGCCGTCCGGCTCCATGACACCGTCGTCCGCGCCGGGAGCGGGGGCGGCGGGAGCGGGGGCCGCGGGCGGCCGGGGCGGGGGTACGGGGGCGGACTCGGGGCGCCGGTCGGCGTGGCGGGGGCCGGGGCGCTGCGCGTGCGCGCCCCGGACGGGCAGCGGGGCGGGGGCGCCGGGCTGCCCGGCGCCGTTCTCGGACGACTGTGAGTGGGGCTGCCTCTCGTACGTCTGAGGCTTCGGCGGCATCGGCTGCTGCTGCGGCTGGAGCTGTTGCGGCTGCTCATGCGGCGGCTGTTGTTGCTGTTGCCCGGTGAACGGCTGGTGCCGCGGTACGGGTGGGCCCGCCGGAGCGGCCGAGCCCTGACCCTGACCCTGCCCGTGTCCCGGGCCGTCGGTCCGGTCCGAGCCGAGCAGCGTCTGCGGCAGGACCAGTACGGCCTGGACACCGCCGTAGATGTTGGCCTGGAGGCGTACCGCGATCCCGTGTCTGCGCGCCAGCGCCGAGACCACGAAGAGTCCGATCCGCCCGTCCTGGAGCAGATGCGCCACATTCACCCGATCGGGGTCGGTGAGCAGGGCGTTCATCCGCTTCTGCTCGCCCGCCGGCATCCCGAGCCCCCGGTCCTCCACCTCGATGGCGAGCCCGGCCGTCACATGCTGCGCCCGCAGCAGGACCTGGGTGTGCGGGGAGGAGAACAGCGTGGCGTTCTCGACCAGTTCGGCCAGCAGGTGGATGACATCGGCGACCGCGTGGCCGCGCAGGGTGCCGTCGATGGGCGGCACCAGCTTGATCCGCGGATACTGTTCGACCTCGGCGATGGCCGAGCGCAGCACCTCCGTCATGGCGACCGGCCTGCTCCACTGGCGCCGGGAGACGGCCCCGCCGAGCACGGCGAGGTTCTCGGCGTGCCTGCGGATACGGGTCGCCAGGTGGTCGACGTGGAAGAGACCTTTCAGCAGTTCGGGGTCCTCGACCTCGTTCTCCAACTCGTCGAGCAGCTGGATCTCGCGGTGGACCAGCGACTGGAGCCTGCGCGCCAGATTGACGAAGACCTCGACCTTCTGTTCGTTCTTGACGCTCCCGGAGATCTGGGACGCCTGCACGACCGCGCCGAGGGCGGCCTCCTGGGAGCGGCTCAGTTCCCGTGCGAGCAGGTCGAATTCATCGCCGCCGAGGACGGCCGCGGTGGCTTTCTCGCCGGTCCTCTCGCCGGTCCTCTCGCCGACCTTCTCGCCCCGTCCGAGCCGTTCGACCACCGCGCGCAGCTCGGCCTGTCCGCGCGCGCTGGAGAGGCGCAGTTCGTCGCAGCGCCCGAGGAAGGACCTGGCGGTACGTTCCGCGCCGAGCGCGGCGGCGGCGATGGCGGCGAAGGCGAGCAGCGCCGTCCCGAACAGGGCCGTCCAGATCCGCGCGGTCGGTTCCGCGCCGGTGGAGCGCAGGACGAGCATCACGGCCGCCGCGCCGCTGAGCGCGGCGACTATCGCGGGCAGAACCGCCGTACGTACGAGTTGCGGCCGTATGCGGGCGTCGGGCGCCGTCGGCGCCTGTGCCTGCGCCCTGGCCGGGGAGAGCGGCGAGCGGGGGCCGGGCCGGCCGTGCCGCCCGCCCTCGCGGCGCTCGGGCCGCGCGGCGGGTGCGCGAAGTTGAGACATCAGTGTCCTCGGTACGTGAGGCCCCGGGAAGCGGCGTCGTGCTGGTGTTCCGGAAACGGCGCAGCGGCAGGACCGGCGCATGCCGCTTCAGCCCTCCGTTGATCACCGAGCACACACGGTAGTCGTCAAGCGTTCCCTCGCGGTGGGGAGTTGACGAAGTTCCCCACAGAGCGTCCCACCCCGGGATGAGGCATCGCACACCAGCACGAAATACGGCATTCGAACGAGGGCTCCGGCGGCGCGGTGTGCGCGAGCTGCCCGCACGGCCCGCGGAACCGGGGCCGGGGCCGGAACCGGGGCCGGGGCCGGGCACGCGAGTGGGGCCGGGCGACAGCCCGGCCCCACTGGGCCCGTCCGGGCGAACCTCACCCGGACAGGCCGTCGTCCGTCGTACGGCCGCCGCCACGCGCGGCCGCGGGTTGGCTACGCGGAGGACGCCGTCTCTTCGGCCCGGCCCGCCGCACCCGTCCCCTTCGGCCCGGCGCCGAGGTCCGTACCTGCGATCACCTCGGCGATCGCGGGCGCGGAACGCGCGGGCCAGCCGCCGGCCGGGGGCACCGCCACGGAACGCCACCACGGGGAGTCGGGGACACCGTCCCCCGTGGGCTCGAACGGCTGTCCGGGGATCGGCAGCGCCAGCCCGGCGCCCGCCTCGTCGGCGGCGGCCACCGTACCCTCGCCGGGCTCGGCCCACGGGTGCGGGGCGAGGTTGAAGGTGCCCCAGTGGATGGGGAGCATGACGCCGGACGGGCGGCCGCCCTGGAGGTCGAGGTGGGCGCGCATCCCCTCGGCCGGGGTCATGTGGATGTCGGGCCAGTGCTCGCTGTACGCGCCGATCTGGATCATGGTGGCGTCGAAGGGGCCGTGCTCGGCCCCGATGTCCCGGAAGCCGGGGAAGTAGCCGGTGTCGCCGCTGTGGTAGACCCGGTGCTCGGGTCCGGCCACCACCCACGAAGCCCAGAGCGTGTGCTGCTGGTTGCGCAGGCCGCGCCCGCAGAAGTGGCGCGCGGGGGTGGCGGTCAGCCGGATACCCGCGACCTCGGTGGACTCGTTCCAGTCGAGTTCCCGCAGCCGGGACGGAGCCACCCCCCAGCTCTCCAGATGGGCACCGACGCCGAGCGGCACGGCGAAGACCGTGTCGGTGGAGACGAGCGCCTTGATCGTGGGCAGATCGAGGTGGTCGTAGTGGTCGTGGGAGATCACGACCACGTCGACGGGACCGAGCGAGGCGAGCGGTGCCGGTACGGGGTGCAGCCGCTTCGGCCCCGCGAAGGCGAACGGCGAACAGCGGTCGCCCCAGACCGGGTCGAAGAGCACCCGCCGGCCGTCGATCTCGGCGAGGACGGTGGAATGCCCCATCCAGGTGAGCCGCAGCCCCGAGGCGGGGGGCTTGGCGAGGTCCGCGAGGGTGGTGGGGTGGACAGGGATGGCGCCGGACGGGGCCCGGCGCGTACGCGCGTCCTTCTGGAAGTAGATCTTCGCCAGCTCCAGGCCCGAGGCGCCGGACGGTCTGGTCCTGGACCCCACCGGGTTCTGGAACACTCCGTCCGCGAAGTTGGGCGAGCGGTGGATCCGCTCCAGCCTCTCGCCCGCCGAGTCGGCCCCGAAGGCGGTGGGTCGCAGCGAGCGCAGCCGTGAACGCAACGGAAGGGGGGAACCAGCGCCTGTCACAGCACCTCCTGGAGGTTCGATTTCGTCCTATTATGACCGTGTATACAGAACTGCGCGGGTCGAGTCGATCACACTCGATCAGGACACGACCCGGCGCCTCGTACGCCGGTCCAACGTTGTCAGTGCCCCCAGGATTCCCGAGTACGCCCCCAATCCGGCCGTCGTCGCCGGGCCGCTCGATAGGGTGACGGCGACAGCGGGGGCAGTCAGGGGCGGGGCCGGTAGCGCGGCGGTACGCACAGGGACGCCGGGCCCGGTCGGGCCGGCGGACATCAGGGCACCGGAGAGGGAGATTGTGGCTCAGCAGGGGACCGATCAGACCGATCAGCTCCATCACGACGTGCTGGTCGTCGGAGGCAGCGGGGTGGACACCGTCGTCCGGGTCGACTCGCTGCCCGTACCACTGGCCGACTCGGTCTCGGTGGGGCCGATCCGCGAATGGCCGGGCCACACGGGCGGCAATGTGGCGCTCGGCTGCCGGGCCCTGGGCCTGGACGTGAAGTTCCTCGACTACATAGGCGACGACTGGACGGGCGGCCAGGTCCGCGAGCGGCTGGCCGCCGGCGGGGTGGACTTCGAGGCGCTGATATCCCCGGCGGGCACGCGCCGCGCCGTCAACCTCGTGGACAGGACGGGCCGCCGGATGTCCTTCCACGACGCCCGGGACCCGGACGATCTGCGGATGCCGCGCGACTTCTATCTGCCGCATCTGCGCCGTACGCGTCACGCGCATCTCTCCCTCACCAACTTCGCCCGGTACCTCTTCGACGACATCGAGGCGCTGGGCGTACCGGTCTCGACCGATCTGCACGACTGGGACGGACTGTCGGACTACCACCGGGAGTTCGCCTTCCGCTCCGATCTGGTCTTCCTCAGCGCGGCGGGCGCGAAGGAGCGCATCGCCTCCGTGATGCGGGAGATCCTGCGCGAGGGCCGCGCCGAGGCCGTGATCGCCATGGCCGGGGCGGGCGGCTCGTATCTGATGACGCGGGAGGGCGGCCGTACCCCGCGCCCGGTCCCCGCGACCCCGCCGCCCGGTCCCGTGGTGGACTCCAACGGCGCGGGCGACGCGTACGTCTGCGGTTTCCTGCACGGCAGGCTGGCCGGCCGGGGCCTGGAGGAGTGCGCCCGGCTGGGCGCGCTGGCGGGCGCCCACGCCTGCACGGCGGAGGGCGGCGAGGCGCTGATCGGGCCGGACGCGCTGCTGGTCGACAGCGTCTGAGCGGCGCACGGGCGAGCCTCGCCACCGGCGTTGTCAGTGGCGCTTGGTAGAACTGCTCCACATCAACCGACCACCGCACGCCGGTGTCTGGAGCGTTCGACATGACCAACAACGACGACTACCTGCGGGAGCTGTACGGCCTGCCCGTCTTCGGCTTCCCCGGCGCCGACCGGACCGGGGAGCTGCCGGACCCGGCCTCGGTGGCCTGGCGTATCTCGGTCGATTCGTACGGTGCGGACGAGGAGTGGGAGGAGGCGTTCGCCCGTTTCACGGCGAGCGTCGACACCACCGGCGTCCGGGCGCTGATCGTCGGTTCGTGGAGCGAGGCGTACGAATCGGCGTCCGACCCGATCGTGTCGGCCCTGGTCGCGGCCCGCGACCGGCTGCCCGGACTGCGCGCCCTGTTCATCGGCGACATGATCAGTCAGGACTGCGAGATCTCCTGGATCACCCAGGGAGCGCTCACCCCGCTGCTGGACGCCTTCCCCGGGCTGGAGGAGTTCGGAGCGCGCGGCGGCGCCGGCCTGGTGTTCCCCGCCGTACGGCACGAGCGGCTGCGCTCGCTCACCATCGAGACGGGCGGCCTGGACGCCGAGGTGGTGCGGGGCATCGGCGCGAGCGACCTGCCCTCGCTGGAGAGCCTGGACCTCTGGCTCGGCACGGACGAATACGGCGCGAACACGAACGTGTCCGACCTCGAACCCATCCTGGCCGGCTCCCGCCTCCCCAGGCTGCGCCATCTGGCGCTGCGCAACAGCGACATCCAGGACGAGATCGCGACCGCGCTGTCCGGCGCCCCCGTCGTGGCCCGTCTGGAGAGTCTCGATCTCTCGATGGGCACCCTGGGAGACGAAGGCGCGGAAGCGCTCCTCGCGGGCCAGTCGCTCACGCACCTGAAGAGACTCGATCTGCATCACCACTACGTGGGTGAGGAGACACGCGCGCGTCTCCTGTCCACCCTCGGCGCGGCCGGAGTGGAGGTCGACCTCTCCGAGGTCGAGGAACCGGAGGAGTGGGACGACGAGGAACACCGCTACGTCGCGGTGGCCGAGTAGCCCGTGCGCCCCCTCTCCAGCGGCCGGGACCGGGAGCCGCGACTGACCGTCGTCGGGATCCCCGGCAACCGCCGCACGACGCTGTTCC
The DNA here is from genome assembly GCF_036231945.1 of Streptomyces sp. NBC_01429. Lineage (NCBI taxonomy): Bacteria > Bacillati > Actinomycetota > Actinomycetes > Kitasatosporales > Streptomycetaceae > Streptomyces > Streptomyces sp. NBC_01429. The sequence continues at coordinate 985,710 of NZ_CP109599.1, forward strand.
AGGACGCCGTACGGGCCGCCGGGCTGCCCCCGGCCCGGGAGGTGTCCTGGCTCGATGTGCTGCGTGGCCGGGCCGGGTTCGCGGCCGGTGAGACCGTACGGATCGACTCGCCGGGCGAGGACCCCGAGGTGGACCGGCTGCTGCGCGGCGCCGAGGACTCCACCCGCGTCGAGGGCACGGGCCGCTGGTACGAGCGGTTCACCGCCGCAGCGCGCGAGCTGGGCGAGCGGGCCCGGGGCGCCGGGGCCGAGCTGCTGGACGACCCGGAGGAGCTGGCGGTGCTCTTCGACAAGCGGCTGTGCCACGGCGTGCTCGACGCGGCGGGCGTGGCGGTTCCCGAGTCGCCCACCTCGGGCGCCGACGCCCCGGCCGTCCATGGCTGGGACGACGTACGGGCCCTGATGGCCGGGGCCGGGCTGCGCCGGGCGTTCGTCAAGATCGCGCACGGTTCCTCCGCCTCCGGAGTCCTCGCCGTGCAGATCGCGGGGCCCGGCCGGGTGCGGGCCACCACGTCGGTGGAGCGGGACGCGGCCGGGCGGCTCTACAACTCGCTGCGGGTGCGCACCTATACGGGCGAGCGCGCGGTGGCCGCCATCGTCGACACCCTGGCCCCCGACGGCCTGCACATCGAACGGTGGCTGGCCAAGGGCACGGTGGACGGCAGGTCGGCGGATCTGCGCGTGGTGGTCGTCGCGGGCCGGGCGACCCACGCGGTCGTACGGACCAGCCGCTCCCCCATGACCAATCTCCATCTCGGCGGCGCGCGGGGTGACCTCGACGCGGTCCGCGCCGAGACCGAGGCGTCCGGCGGCAGTTGGTCCGCCGCCCTCGCCCTGTGCGAACAGGCCGCGGACTGCTTCCCCGGCACCCACTGTGTGGGTGTCGACCTGATGCCGTCGTCCGACTGGCGGCGGTTCTCCGTCTGCGAGGTCAACGCCTTCGGCGATCTGCTGCCCCGCCTCACCGGCCTGCCGGGCAGCGGCGCCGAGGGGCTGGACACCTATGCGGCGCAGCTCGCGGCGCTGCCCCGGCGCGCCGTCCGTGCCCCGGAGGAAGGTGTGGCATGCCGGGCCCCGAGGTGAGGGACGTGGCCGGTCCGGCCGGCCCGATCGACATGAACGAGGTCGTCGGGCGGGACGATCTGCTGCTCGTCACCCTCGACACCCTGCGTTTCGACGTCGCGCGGGAACTCGCGGCGGCGGGCCGGATCCCCCATCTCGCCCGCCATCTGCCGGAAGGCCGCTGGGAGAAGCGGCACGCGCCGGGCAGCTTCACCTACGCCTCGCACCAGGCGATCTTCGCCGGGTTCCTGCCCACCCCCGCCGCCCAGGGGCCGCATCCGCGGCTGTTCGCCGCGCGCTTCGGCGGCAGCGAGTCCACCGCCGAGCGGACCTACGTGTTCGACAGCGCCGATCTGGTCTCCGGGCTCGCCTCGGCGGGCTACCGCACGGTGTGCGTCGGCGGGGTCGGCTTCTTCAACAAGCGGGGGGCGCTCGGCTCCGTACTGCCGGGCATGTTCCAGGAGAGCCACTGGGAGCCGGAGTTCGGTGTCGCCTCGCCCACCTCCTTCGAGGCCCAGGTCGACCGCGCGGAGCAGGTGATCGCCGGTCTCGATCCCGGGCGGCGGCTGTTCCTCTTCGTCAATGTGGCCGCGCTGCACCAGCCCAACTGGTTCCATCTGCCGGGCGCCACCCGGGAGGCCGGTGACTCCCGGGCCACGCACGCCGCCGCGCTGGAGTACGTCGACCGGCACATCGGCCGCCTCTTCGCCGCCGCGAGCAGCCGCCGCCGCTGCTTCGCCATCGTCTGCTCGGACCATGGCACCGCCTACGGGGACGAGGGCTGGACCGGTCACCGGCTGGGCCACGAGTCCGTGTGGACCGTGCCGTACGCCCATTTCTTCCTGGAGCCAGGTGGAGCCCGATGACCACACCCGCCGTACCGCTCCCGTACGGGAGCCACGCCGTGCCGCGCCCGTACGAGAGCTACGTCTACGCCTATCCGCACAAGACGGCCTACCGCCCGCTGGCCGACCGCCCCGCGCTGCGCGAGCTGTGGGCCGGGGAGCGCAAGGACGCCCTCTCGCTCTATCTGCACATACCGTTCTGCGAGGTCCGCTGCGGCTTCTGCAACCTCTTCACCCGGATCGGCGCCCCCGACGAGCTGACGACGCGCTATCTCGATGCCCTGGACCGCCAGGCGACCGCCGTGCGCGACGCGCTCGACGGCCCCGACGGCCCCGGTGCCCCGCGGTTCGCCGCCGCGGCCTTCGGCGGCGGTACACCCACCTTCCTCACCGCCGGGGAGCTGGAGCGGCTCTGTGACATCGCGGAGAAACGCATGGGCGCCGATCTGCGCGCCGTCCCGCTCTCCGTCGAGACCTCCCCCGCCACGGCCACCGCCGACCGGCTGGCCGTGCTCGCCGACCGGGGCGCCACCCGGCTGAGCATCGGCGTCCAGACCTTCGTCGGGGCGGAGGCGAAGGCCGCCGTGCGGCCGCAGCGCCGCGCCGAGGCCGAGGCCGCGCTCGGCCGCATCCGCGACGCGCGGATCCCCGTCCTCAACATCGATCTGATCTATGGCATCGACGGCCAGACCGAGGCCAGTTGGCGCCACTCCCTGGACGCCGCGCTGGCCTGGCAGCCGGAGGAGCTGTACCTCTACCCCCTGTACGTCCGGCCGCTCACCGGCCTCGGCAGGCTCGGCGCGGGCGGGGACGCCGCCTGGGACGCCCAGCGGCTGCGGCTCTACCGGCAGGGGCGCGATCATCTGCTCGGCCACGGCTACGAGCAGGTGTCCATGCGGATGTTCCGCCGCCCCGGCTCGCCCGCGCAGGGCGCGGACGACTACGCGTGCCAGACGGACGGCATGATCGGGCTGGGCTGCGGGGCCCGTTCGTACACCTCCGCGCTCCACTACTCCTTCGACTACGCCGTCGACATGCGCGAGATCCGGGCCATCATCGACACGTACACCGCGACGGAGGACTTCTCCCGCGCCGAGGTGGGGCGCCGCGTCGACGGCGACGAGGCCCGCCGCCGTCATCTGCTCCAGTCGCTGCTCCAGTCGCGGGGCCTGGAGGTGGCGGAGTACCGGGAGCGGTTCGGCTCGGCGCCGGCCGAGGACTTCCCGGCCGAGCTGGACCGGTTCGCCGCGCTCGGCTGGCTGGACGAGGGCGCGGACCCCGGCCTGCTGCGGCTCTCGCCCGAGGGGCTCGCGCACTCGGACGCGCTGGGCCCGGCCCTCTTCTCCCCCGCCGTGCGGGCCGCGATGGCCGCGTATCTGCCGAAGTGAGATCCCTGTGGACCTGACGATCCTCTACCGCGGCCCGCTCGCCTCCTGCGACTACGACTGCCCCTACTGCCCGTTCGCGAAGCGGCGCGACAGCCCCGGTCAGCTGCGCGCCGACCGGGCCGCCCTGGAGCGGTTCGCCGCCTGGGCCTCACGGCCCACCGACGACCGGCTGTCGGTGCTGTTCACCCCCTGGGGCGAGGGCCTGGTCCGGTCCTGGTACCGGCGGACGCTCACCGAGTTGTCGCACCTGCCGCACCTGCGCCGGGTGGCGATCCAGACGAATCTGAGCTGCCGCACCGACTGGCTGGCGGACGCCGACCCCGAGAAGCTCGCGCTGTGGTGCACGTACCACCCGGGGCAGACGCCGTACGACCGGTTCCTCACGAAGGCCCGTGAACTGGCGCGTCTGGGCATCCGGTTCAGCGTGGGGGTCGTCGGCCTCGACGAGCATCTGGAGCCCGCCCGCAGGCTGCGCGCCGAGCTGCCCGCGCACGTCTATCTCTGGATCAACGCGGCCGAGGGGCACACGTACACGGACGAGGAGGCCGCCCGCTGGACGGACCTCGATCCGCTCTTCCCGTACAGCCGCCATCCGCACCGCTCGGCCGGTCTGCCCTGCCGGACGGGCGAGTCGGTGATCTCGGTGGACGGCGCGGGCACGGTGCGGCGCTGCCACTTCGTCCCCGCCGAGCTGGGCAATCTGTACGACGGCTCGTACCGGCGGGCGCTGGCGCCGCGGGAGTGCCCGCTGGCGGTGTGCGACTGCCACATCGGCTATGTGCACCTGGAGACGCTGCCGCTGTACGACGTCTTCGCCGGCGGAGTGCTGGAGCGCGTCCCCGCCCCCGCCCCCACTCCCGCCATATCCCTGTCCCCGACCGGCTCGACGTGACGGGGGCCACCGGGCTCCCGTCGCCTCAGTGTTCGAGGGGCAGAAGATCGGGCCGTTTCGCCTCCACGTGGTCGCCGGAGGACTCGCCGCGCAGCCTGCGTCCGATCCAGGGGACCAGATACTCGCGCGCCCAGTGGATGTCGTCGCGCCGCTCCTCCAGGGTGCCGCGCGGGGGCAGCGGGGGCCATGCCTGGTCCGGGTCAGCGGGGACGTCGACCCCGAGCACCTGGGCGGCGCGCAGCGCGACCCGGGTGTGCCCCTCGGGCGACAGATGCAGCCGGTCGCCGTCCCAGGCCCGCCTGTCCTGGACCGACTTGAGGGACCAGAGGTCCAGCACGGAGCAGCCGTAACGGTCGGCGATGGACCGGGTGTGGAGGTTGAACGTGGCGATCTTGCCGCGCAGATGGCGCAGTACGGGGACGCCACGGGTGTCGAAGCCGGTGGCCAGCACGACGGTGCCGACGGCTTCGGTGAGGTCGGCGACGGCCCGCTCGAAGCGTTCGGCCACCTCGTCGGGGTCGGTGCCGGGACGGATGATGTCGTTGCCGCCCGCGCAGAAGGTCACCAGGTCCGGGGCGAGAGCCCTCGCCCGGGGAATCTGCTCCTCGACGACCTGGTCGAGGAGTCGGCCGCGTACGGCGAGGTTGGCGTAGCGGAAGTCCCCGTGCGCGGTGTCCACCGTCGTACCGGTGTGCGGGAGTTGGTCGGCGAGGAGGACCGCGAGCCGGTCCGCCCAGCCGACGAACAGACCGTCGGGTCCCGGGTCGCCGACGCCTTCCGTGAAACTGTCGCCGATCGCCGCGTACGACCCGAACACATCATTTCTTCTTGTTCTCGAATCGTTTGCCACAGCGAGACATCCTTCACCCGGGGATGTGACCTACGCGACCGTAAGGAGGGGTTGACCAGGGGTGAGAAACACCATCGGTCAAGTTTCCCCCAACCGGGAATAGCCGGAAACGGCCGCCGCCCGGTACGAGGTACCGGGCGACGGCCGTGACGGGCCGGGTGGCGGATGCCGTCGGGACGGACGGGTCAGACGGTGACGCCCTGCGAGCGGAGGTAGGCGATCGGGTCGATGTCCGAGCCGTAGTCGGGGCCGGTGCGGACCTCGAAGTGCAGGTGCGGTCCCGTGACGTTGCCGGTAGCGCCGGAGAGGCCGATCTGCTGCCCGGCGGAGAGGCTCTGGCCGACGGAGACGGACAGGGCCGACAGGTGGGCGTACTGCGAGTACTTGCCGTCGCTGTGCCGGATGACGACCTGGTTGCCGTACGAGCCGCCCCATCCGGCCGACACGACGGTGCCCGCGCCGATCGCCTTGACCGTGGAGCCCGACGAGGCGATGAAGTCCACGCCCGTGTGGTAGCCGCTGGACCAGCTGCCGCCCGCCGCGCGGTAGGAGGTGCCGATCGACGCGTCGACGGGCTTGGTGAAGCCGGCCCCGGTGGTCTGCGTGGCCGTGTTGGAGGCGGAGGTGCCGGTGGACGTGCCCGCGGAAGCGCTGGAGCCGGTGCCGGACGACTTGGGCGCGGTGGACTTCGGCGCCGAGGACTTGGGCGCCGTGGAGCCGGTGCCGGAGGACTTCGCCGGCGCCTCGGCCGCGCCGCTCGACGTGGTGGACGGCGCCGAGGCCGCCCGCGCGCCGATGCTCAGCTTCAGACCGGGGTGGATCAGCCCGGGGTCGCCGCCTATGGCCTGGCGGTTGTCCTCGTACAGCTGCTGCCAGCCGCCCCGTACCCGCTGCTCCGCCGCGATCTTGGACAGATAGTCGCCGGAGACCACGGAGTAGACCTTGGTCTTCTTCGTCGTCGCGGTCGCCTGCGCGGCGGTCTGCGTCGCGGTCGTCCGGGTCACGGCGGACTGCTGCGCGGCGAGCGGCAGGCTCGGCGCGGTGTGCGTCGTGGCGGGGGCCGCCTGCGGCGCGGCGGCGGGTGCGGCGCCCTGCTGGGCCGCGTGCGCACCGGTGGCGCCGATGAGCGGCAGCGCGATGGCGGCGCTCCCCGTACCGGCGACGATGAATCCGCGCGAGAACGGATTGGCCTTGGGGCGGCGGTGCTTACCCTTGGCGGGCATGGTGCGTTCCTCTCCGGCGCCTACGAGGTGAGCTGTCGGGTTCGGGCTGGAGCTGCCCGGTCGCGCGTGGTGCGCGACTTCACCCCTAGCCGCTCCGGAGTGTCCGGATCGGCGTACTACCTGGGTCCCCCGCTCCTGCCACACGTGGATGGGTGGATGTGTGGTCCGGTCGGCGGCAGGATTCGGCGTTCCGTCCGGATTGAGGGTGAACGTAAGCGAGTCGGACGGCCGGAACAAGCGGCTGTTTTGAGCCACGGCCCGTCACTCGAATATCACCGAGCACCACCCGTCACCCTGCGTGGACTACGGATCTTCGGTTCCCTTACGAGGTGGCGCTCCCCCTTCCCACCGTCACCACGCAACGTCACGGATATGATCCTGCTCACCCGCGACCTCTCATCTCCCCTGCTAACAGGGCAGGTTATACATAACATCGCAATACGGATAGATCCCTATTAGGGCGATATTCGACCTCGTGCGATGTCCGATTGGTGGGCATCTGAATCCTGTCCCGCCGGACCCGATACCTCCGATCACTCCCGAACGGATGTCGTAGGGTCAGGAGTCGACTTCGTCGGCGAGCCGCGCCGGCGGCAGACACGGAGGAGCACGCCGTGACGCAGCAGCTTCCGCAAGTCCCGTCGGCAGAACCCCAGCTGTCCGCTGTGCGCAACTTCCGCGACGTGGGCGGCCTGCCGACCACGGACGGCAGGCGGGTGCGCGGCGGCGTCCTCTTCCGCAGCGGCCACCTCGCCCACGCCACCGCCGCCGACGCGGCGTACCTCGCCGGCCTCGGGCTGCACACGGTGTTCGACTTCCGCAACTCCGCCGATCTGAGGCTGGACGGCTCGGATGTCGAGCTGCCCGGTGTGCGCCACGTGAACATCCCGCTCTCCGACCCGGCCGACGGCGCGGAGTTCTGGCGGATGGTCCGGGACGGCGATCTCGACCAGTTGCGCTCGCTGCTCGCCGAGGGGAAAGCCGCGGCCCGGATGATCGGCTCGTACCGGACGATCATCACGGAGCGCACCGCCGAGCACAGCCGGGTGCTGCACGCGCTCGCCGAGGAAGCCGTCCCCGCGCTCATGCACTGCGCTGCGGGCAAGGACCGCGCCGGGCTCTCCATCGCGGTGACCCTGCTGGCGGTCGGGGTCGAGCCCGACGCGATCGAGGCCGACTACCTGATGTCCAACGATCCGCACCGCCGCTACCGGGTGCGCCGCAGCGACAGCTCCCCGGCCGGGACCTCCCCGGAGGTGATGGAGCTGCTCGGTCCGCTCTTCGACGCCCGCGCCGAGTACCTCGCCGCCGCGTTCGAGAGCATCGAGAAGACCTGGGGAACCACCGAGCGCTATCTGACCGAGGGGCTCGGGCTCGCCCCCGAGACGCGCGAGCGGCTGCGCGACCGGCTCCTCGAAGAAGGCGGCGGCAACGGCTGACGGCGCCCCGGCCCGCTACCCCTTGGCTCCCAGGGTGAAGAGCAGATAGAGGAAGAAGGCGAGGACATGGCCCGCCACCAGATAGGCGAAGAGCCGGATGACCAGCCCCATGGGGAACGTCTTCTCCTCGTCCATCACCCGATCGGGCACCCGGTCCGGCGCTCGGTCCGGCGCTCGGTCCGGCACGGTGTCCGGCGCCGCCTCCGGTTCGGCGGGTTCCGCGGGCTCGGCGGGTCCGGCGGCTTCGGTGGTGGGCACGGTCTTCTCTGTCTCCGGCATGGTGGCGGACCTCTCTCGGCAGGTCAGCGGCGATGAACCTCGCCGCCGAAGCACAGCTCGGCGGCGGGGCTCTGCAGCAGGGTGTGGACGAAGAGCAGCTCGGTCCCCCCGGGACCGGCCGCGGCGATCCGGTGCGGGGTGAGCGAGTCGAAGTGCGCGCTGTCCCCGGGGCCGAGCACATGCGCGGCATCCCCGAGGCTCAGCCGCAGCGGCCCGTCGAGGACGTAGAGCCACTCCTCCCCCGGGTGTACGCGGACGAGGTCGCCCTGCACCCCGTACGGCACCTGGAGCCGCAGCGGCTGCATGGCTCTGCCGGGCGCTCCGGCCTGGTGGTACGTCCAGCCGTCGGCCGCCACGGGCTCCATCCGGGCGGCCCGGACTATGGGATCGCGTTCCGACGGCAGCTCCCCGAGGAGTTCGGAGACGGTCGTACCGTAGATACGGGCCAGCCCGAGCAGCATGGGCAGCGAAGGCTGGCGGCGCCCCGTCTCCAGCCGGGACAGATGGGCGGGCGAGAGCCCCGCCCGCCGGGCCGCCGCCTCCAGGGTGAGCCGTCGGCCCCGGCGCAGCTCGCGCAGGCGGGGTGCGACGTCGGGCAGCTGGTCGGTGGGGTCGTCGGGCGGCTCTCCGGCGGGAGGTGTGCTCATACCTCCATTGCGCCAGCATCTTTCCTCTGAGGCAAATCCCTTGCCTCAGAGGCAAAACGTCGCGTCGGTCGGCGGCTACCTGTTGGCGACCGCCTGCTTCACCAGTGTCTTCCCGAAATCCCACATGAGCCCGCCGCCGCCGTGGGCGTCGTCCATCACGGCCGTGAAGGCGTCCACGAAGCGGTCGACCTCCCGTTCCCCGATGGTCAGCGGCGGAATCAGCTTGATCACTTCCAGATGGTCGCCGGAGACCTGGGTGAGGATCCGGTGCTTCTGGAGCAGCGGTACGACCACCATCTGCGCGAAGAGTCCCTTGCGGGCGGCCTGGAGCATGGTCCACCGGCCGCGCAGCCTGATCGAGTCGGGACGGCCGAACTCGATGCCGATCATCAGACCCCGGCCGCGTACCTCGTGCAGCAGCTCGTAGCGGTCGACGAGCGCGGCCAGCCGGGTCCTGAGCAGATCACCGGTGACGCGCGCGTTCGCCACGGTCCCCTCGTCCTCCATCACGGCGAGGACGGCCAGCCCCGCCGCCATGGCCTGGGCGTTCGAGCCGAAGCTGGCCGAGTGGACCAGGACCCGGTCCATCGAGGAGTAGACGCGTCTGAAGATCCAGTCCTTGCCGAGGGTCGCGCCGACCGGCACATAGCCGCCGGAGAGCGCCTTCGCCACGCAGACGAGGTCCGGCTCGACGCCCTCCTCGTGCTGGTACGCGTAGAAGTCGCCGGTCCTGCCGAGACCGGTCTGCACCTCGTCCACGATGAGCAGTGCCTTGTGGCGGTGCAGCAGCTCCTGGGCGGCGCGCAGAAAGCCGGGCGGCGCCGCGTGCACGCCTTTGCCCTGGATCGGCTCGACCACGAATCCGGCGACGTCGCCCCGCTTCAACTCCCTTTCCAGCGCGTCGAGATCGCCCATGGGAATCGCCGTGTCGGGCAGCAGTGGCGCGAATCCGTCGCGGAAGCCGTCCTCGCCGTTGACCGACAGCGAGCCGGTGGTCAGTCCGTGGAAGGCGTGGGCGCAGTAGAGGATCCTGGGCCTGCCGGTGGCGTACCGGGCGAACTTGAGGGCCGTCTCCACGGCTTCCGTGCCGCTGTTGCCGAAGAACACCCGGTCCAGATGGGGGCTGTGGGTGAGGAGTTCTTCGGCGAGGAGGCCGGGCAGCGGCTGGCAGTCGAAGCGGGTGAGGTCGGCGAGCGAGGCGTCGAGGACGTCGTGGAGGGCCTTGCGTACGACGGGATGGTGCCGGCCCAGGCCCATCACGCCGAAGCCGGCCAGCATGTCCAGGTAGTCGTTGCCGTCCTCGTCCCAGAAGTAGGCGCCCTCGGCCCGCTCGTAGACCCGGTCGAAGCCGATGGTGTGCAGCATGCGCGGGAGCTGGTGGTTGAGATGCCTGGTGTGCAGCTCATAGCGCTCGGCGCCGCGCTCGGCGAGGAGTCTTTGCAGGTCGAAGCCCTTGGGCTCGGTCGTCATTCCTTGTTCTCCTTGGGGCCTAGGGCCGCGCTGATCCGTCCCGCGATCTCCACCGGGGTGAGCCCGATGTCGGCGAGTACCTCGGCGCGCTTGCCGTGGGCGAGGAACTGTTCGGGGATGCCGAAGGTCCGCAGCGGTACGTCCACACCGGCGTCGCGCAGCGACTGGCCCACGGCCGAACCCACGCCGCCGCTGCGGCTGTTGTCCTCCACCACGGCGACCAGCCGGTGCCCGGCGGCCAGCGGCGCGAGCTGTTCGTCCACGGGCTTGACCCAGCGCGGGTCCACGACGGTGCAGCCGACGCCGCGCTCGGCGAGCAGCTCGGCCGCCGCGAGACAGACGGGGGCGAGGGCGCCCACCGAGACGAGCAGCACCTCGGCGTCCTCCGCCCGGCGCAGCACGTCCATTCCGCCCAGCCGTCCGACGGCCTCGATCGGCCGGCCGGCCGATTCCTTGGCGAACCGTACGACCGTCGGCGCGTCGTCCACGTCGACGGCCTCGCGCAGCTGGGCCCGCAGCTGGGCGGCGTCGCGCGGGGCGGCGATCCGCAGGCCGGGCACGCACTGGAGGATCGACATGTCCCACATGCCGTTGTGCGAGGCGCCGTCGGTGCCGGTGACCCCGGCCCGGTCGAGGACGAACGTGACGCCGCAGCGGTGCAGGGCGACGTCCATCAGCACCTGGTCGAAGGCGCGGTTGAGGAAGGTCGCGTAGACGGCGACGACCGGATGGAGGCCGCCGGTGGCGAGGCCGGCGGCGGAGACCGCCGCGTGCTGCTCGGCGATCCCGACGTCCCAGACCCGGTCGGGGAAGCGTTCGGCGAACTTCGTCAGCCCGACGGGGTGGAGCATGGCCGCCGTGATCGCCACGACGTCCGGCCGCTCGGCGCCGATCTCGGCGATCTCGTCCCCGAACACGGAGGTCCAGGACGGGCCGGCCGGCGGGGTCAGGGGCTCGCAGGTGAGCGGGTCCATCGCGCCCACGGTGTGGAAGCGGTCCGCCTCGTCCTCCAGGGCCGGCGCGTAGCCGCGGCCCTTCTCGGTCAGGCAGTGCACCAGTACGGGTCCGTGGAAGCGTTTCGCCCGCAGGAGGGCGGATTCCACGGCGGCGACATCGTGTCCGTCGATCGGTCCGACGTATTTGAGGCCCAGGTCCTCGAACATGCCCTGCGGGGCGAAGGCGTCCTTGAAGCCCTTCTTGGCGCCGTGCAGCGACTCGTAGAGCGGCCGGCCCACGACGGGGGTGCGCTGGAGGAGGTCCTTGCCCCAGGCGAGGACGTCCTCGTAGCCGTCGGTGGTACGGAGGGTGGCGAGGTGGTTGGCGAGGCCGCCGATCGTCGGCCCGTAGGACCGTTCGTTGTCGTTGACGACGATGATCAGCGGACGGTCCTTGGCGGCGGCGATGTTGTTCAGCGCCTCCCAGGCCATACCGCCGGTGAGCGCCCCGTCACCGATGACGGCCACGACGTGTTCGTCCCGGCCGAGCACCTCGCGCGCCTTGGCGAGGCCGTCGGCCCAGCCGAGCACGGTGGAGGCGTGCGAGTTCTCGATGACGTCGTGCGCGGACTCCTCGCGGGAGGGGTAGCCGGACAGGCCCCCCTTGCCGCGGAGTTTGGAGAAGTCCTGCCGTCCGGTGAGCAGTTTGTGCACATAGCTCTGATGGCCGGTGTCCCACAGGACGCGGTCGACGGGTGAGTCGAAGGCCCGGTGCAGGGCGATGGTCAGCTCCACCACCCCGAGGTTGGGCCCGAGATGACCGCCGGTCCTGGCCACCGCGCGGACCAGGAACTCTCTGATGTCCTCGGCCAGTTCGCCGAGTTGGTCCGTTGTCAGCGCCTTGAGATCGTCCGGCCCCCGGACACTTTCCAGGATCGACACGTGCGGCCCCCTCTCGGATACGTTTCACCTCACGGTGGCGGCGGGCAGCCACCGACGGCGGGCCCCCTGCCCTCCCGGGCCCGCGGTGACCGCCGGGCCGGTCGCGCGGGGTCCCCCCGGCGCGACCGGCTCTCCGGCGGTCATGACGTCACCGCGTCCCGACGACCGTCTCGCGAGCCGCCCGCAGGGACTCCTTCAGCGAGCCCATGGTGGCGAGGACGGCGGTCGGCTCGTAGCCGCAGTGCGCCATGCAGTTGGCGCAGCGCGGGTCCTTGCCGCGGCCGTACTTGCTCCAGTCGGTCTCCTCGACGAGCTGACGGTACGTCGGCACATACCCGTCGCTCATCAGGTAGCAGGGCCGCTGCCAGCCGAAGAGCGAGTAGTTGGGGATGGCCCACGCCGTGCACGGGAAGTCGGCCTTGCCTTCGAGGAAGTCCAGGAACAGCGGCGAGTGGTTCAGCCGCCAGCGTCCCCTGTTGCCGCCGGAGAACGCCTTCTTGAACAGCTCCCTGGTCTGCTCGACACCCAGGAAGTGCTCCTGGTCGGGGGCCTTCTCGTAGGCGTAGGCGGGCGAGATCATCATCTCGTCCACCTTCAGGTCGTCATTGAGGTAGTTGAGCACCTCGATGATCGTCTGCGGTGTGTCGGTGTTGAAGAAGGTGGAGTTGGTGGTCACCCGGAAGCCGCGGCTCTTGGCTTCCTTGATGGCCGCCACGGCCTCGTCGAACACGCCCTCCTTCGCCACGGACTCGTCGTGCCGCTCGCGCAGCCCGTCGATGTGCACGGCGAAGGCGAAGTACGGCGAGGGGGTGAACTTGTCCAGCTTCTTGCGCAGCAGCATCGCGTTGGTGCAGAGGAAGATGTACTTCCGCTTGGCCACCAGCTGACGGACGATCTCGTCGATCTGCGGATGCATCAGCGGCTCACCGCCGGCGATGGAGACCATCGGCGCGCCGGACTCCAGCACCGCCCCGACGGCCTGGGCGACGGGCATGCGCTGCTTCAGGACCCCGGCGGGGTGCTGGATCTTCCCGCAGCCCTCGCAGGCCAGATTGCAGGCGAAGAGGGGTTCCAGCTCGACAATGAGCGGGAACTTCTCACGCTTGCGCAGCTTCTGTTCGAAGAGATACGTCCCGACCCTGATGGTCTGACGGAGCGGCATGGCCATCTAGCTCACCTCCTGGGGAGCAGCAAAGAACGGTGCCATTCATGAAAAGCAGGAAAGACGGCACGAAGAACACGAAAGGCTGATATTCCACCGCGCACTGTGCCAATACGGACCAGCTCATGCTCTGGAGCGTCCACGATCACCCGGACGGCCGCAACCGGGCGGGGGCCGGACGCCAGCGCGCTGTGCAGCGTGGCGGCGGACTCCATGTCCACCGCGAGCGCCCCGGTGGCGCGCAGCGCCGCCCGCTCCCGGCCCCGTACCACGTGGTCGGAGCCGGTCAGCGGCCCGGTGTGGACCGTGTGCCCGGGTACGGCCCTGACCAGGGCGTCGACGAGCGGCCCCGTCCCCGTACAGGGGATGGTGCCCCGCGGGCCCCGGGTCTCCTCGGCGACGATCAGGTCACCCGGGCGCATCCCCGGGGCGAGCCCGGCACAGAATCCGGACGCGATGACGGCCGCGTCCCGGTGCGCGGGCTCGCCGAGCGCGCGTGCCACTGCGCGCTCGGCGTTCCTGGGCCCCATGCCCGTACGCACCACGGTCACCGGTCCGGCCGCCTCGCCCCGGCCGCCGCGCAGGGCGAGGCGTTCGATGGAGAGCGCGCAGGCGATCAGGAGCGAGGTGGGCGGAGCGGGACGGGGCGACGGCCCCGAGGACCGCTCCATCAGCTCCCCTTGCGCGTGCCGGCGAGTGCGGCGAGGGCCTTGGGCTCTCCGTGGACGTACCGGCCGAGCGCCGTGAGGGGGAAGACCTGCCGGTAGAGGTGGTAGTTGATCGAGAAGTCCCAGGGGAAGCCGGTACCGGTGAAGTACGGCTCGTCCCAGGAGCCGTCCTCCCGCTGGGTCTCGGCGAGCCAGGCGACGCCCCGCTCGACGGCCTTGCTCTCCCGCTCCCCGGCCGCGAGGAGCGCGAGGAGCGCCCAGGCGGTCTGGGAGGCGGTCGTGGCGCCGTGCCCGATCCACGCCTCGTCGCGGTACGAGCGCAGGTCCTCGCCCCAGCCGCCGTCCTCGTTCTGGACGGATTCGAGCCAGGAGACGGCGCGCCGGATCGCGGGGTGGGAGGTCGGCAGCCCCGCCGCGGTCAGCGCGGGCACCACCGATCCCGTTCCGTACACGTAGTTGACGCCCCAGCGCCCGAACCAGCCGCCGAAGGTCTCCTGTTCGGCGAGGAGCCACTCGATTCCGCGCCGGGTGTCGGGGTGGTGGGCCTTGCCCTCGTAGGCGAGCATCTCCACGACATGCGCGGTGACGTCGGCGGAGGGCGGGTCGATGACCTCGCCGAAGTCGCAGAACGGCAGCCGGTTGGGGAACGGGCTGGTGTTGTCGGCGTCGAAGGCGCCCCAGGCCCCGTTCCTGGACTGCATGCCCAGGTTCCACCCGACACCGCGCTCGATCGCGGCGTCCTGCCGCTCGGTGTCGGGGTGCGCGACCCGGCGCAGCGCGAGGATGACCTCGGCGGTGTCGTCGATGTCGGGGTAGTTGTCGTTGTGGAACTCGAACGCCCAGCCGCCCGGGGTGAGCCCGGGTCTGCGCACCGCCCAGTCGCCGGGGCGCACGATCTGTTCGCCGATCATCCAGTCGGCCGCCTTGACCAGCGCCGGGTGGTCGGGGCTCAGCCCCGCGTCGGCGAGCGCGATGGTGGCGAGACAGGTGTCCCAGACCGGGGACTGACACGCCTCGATCATCCGGGCGCCGTCCTCGCGGCGGACGGCGAACCGGTCGAGCGATTCGAGTCCGGCGCGCATGACCGGGTGGTCGAGGTCGTATCCGAGCAGGTGCAGGGCGATCACGGAGTAGACGGCGGGCGGCTGGATCCCGCCCCAGCAGCCGTCGTTCTCCTGGCGCTCGATGATCCAGCGCGCGGCGGCGTTCATGGCGCTTCTGCGCAGCCTGCGGGGCGCGAACCGGTGGTAGACGTGCAGGGCCTTGTCGAGCCGCTGGAAGACGCCGTCCCAGCTGGTCACCGGCGCCGGCCGAGCGCTCCGGCCGCCGGCGGGCGGGGCGGCGACCAGTTCGTCGAGGGCGAAGGGCGCGGGCCGTACGGGCCGCTTGGCCGAGACGATGGTCAGCGGCACGATGGTCTGCCGGGCCCAGCAGCCGAAGTCGTAGATGTTGAGCGGGAACCACTTGGGCAGGAAGACCAGCTCCGGGGGCAGTTCGGGGAGGTCCTCCCACTTCCACCAGCCGAAGAGGGCCAGCCAGACCCGGGTGAAGACCCGGCTCCCGGCGATTCCCCCGTGTTCGCGTACCCACTGGGAGGCACGCGCCATGTGCGGGTCGTCGGGCCGGTCCCCGGCCAGTCGCAGGGCGACATACGCCTCGACGGTGGCGGAGAGGTCGCTGGGGCCGCCGTGGAAGGTGGCCCAGGTGCCGTCCGCGCGCTGCTCGCCCCGGATGAAGAGGCCCGCGTCATGGGTGGTGCGGGCGTCCTGGACTCCGAGGAACTGACGCAGCAGCAGATCCTCGGCGTCCATCGTCACATTGGTGGCCAGGTCGCCCTTCCACCATCCCTGGGCGTCCTGCCGGCCGAGCAGATGCTCGACGGATCGTGCGGTGGCCCGCTCGGCGGCGACCCTGATCGGGTCACCGCCCGGCGCGGGGACGGTGGTATCGGTGGTTCCGTTGCCCGAAGGTGCGCGGGGTCCCACGGCCCCGGTGCTTCCGTCGGTCGTCGCTGTCATGGCTTCCCCTTCGTGCAGTGGTGTGCTTCTGCTGTGCTGGGGTCTCCGTCGTCCGGCGCTGTTAAGGGCGGCGGACGGCGACTGCTCGGGATATGGGGATCAACACCAGGAAAGGAGGCATAAGGGAATCGTGATCATCTCTTCCGTACGACGACGAAGTCGGCGAGCGCGACGAGCTGCGCCCGGACCTTTTCCGGCATGTCCACACCATCAAGAGCCTCGATGGCGATCGCGTGCTGCCTGCGGGCCTCCTGGGAGGTCCACTCGCGGCCACCAGCTTCCTCGATCAACGCCGCGCGCGTGGCGAACTCTTCCTCGGAAAAGGTCTCGAAATCATTGCTTTTCGCATCGGCGGCCAGCAGTTCGCCGAGCCGCTCGGACGCCGGGCCGCCCGCGGCGAGCGCGGCGACGACGGGAAGCGACTTCTTGCGCTGGCGCAGATCGCTCCAGGTCTGCTTTCCGGTGGCCTCGGGATCGCCCCAGATCCCGAGCAGATCGTCCACGGCCTGGAACGCCAGGCCGAGGTGGTGGCCGTACGCCTCCAGCGTGTCGGCCGTCCGGTCATCGGCTCCGCCGAGGACAGCGCCGATGGAGACCGCGCAGGCCAGCAGGGCGCCGGTCTTGTTGCCCTCCATCTCCAGGCACTCCTCGACGGTGACCCGCTCGCGGTGCTCGTAGGAGATGTCCTGGGCCTGACCGTCGATCAGCTTGCGGGTGGCGGTGGTCAGCCGGCGGGTCGCGCGGCCCGCCTCGGGCGTGCCGATCTCCAGCAGCACCTCGTTGGCGAGCGCGAAGAGCGCGTCGCCGACCAGGATGGCCTGCGCGGGACCGTGCACCTTCCATACGGTGTCGCGGTGGCGGCGCTGCTCGTCACCGTCCATCAGGTCGTCGTGCAGCAGCGAGAAGTTGTGGACGAGTTCCACCGCCACGGCGGCGGGAACGCCCGTCTCGGCGGTGGCTCCGGCCGCCTCGGCGGAGAGCAGCGAGAGCGCGGGGCGCACCGCCTTGCCGCCGTCGCCGTCGGCGGGCCGGCCCTCGGCGTCGATCCAGCCGAAGTGGTAGGCGGCGACGGTGTCCATGGGTGCGGCGAGCCGTTCGACGGCGGCGCGCAGCACCGGCGTGGACAGGCTCCTCCCGCGCTCCAGCAGCGCGTGGACATCCGCGGTGTCGACAGCCGGATTGGCCGGGGGCACAGTCGGCACGGTCTCTCCTCTTGTTCCAGTACTCGTTGGTGCGGTACTCGGGCTCATGCCGCCTCCCGCAAGGGGTGTTCGTGGCGGCGGCCGAGTTCACGCAGGGCCGCGCCCGCGGCGCTGAAGCCGCTGCGCACCGCGCCCTCCATGGTCGCGGGCCAGCCGGTGGCGGTCCACGCGCCGGCCAGGTAGAGGCCGGGGGCGCGGGTGCGGGCGGCCGGCCGCAGCCTGCCCACGCCGGGGACGGGGGCGAACGTCGCGGTGCGCTCCCGGGTGACGAAGAAGTCCCGTACCTCCGCCCCCCCGGCGGCGGGCAGCAGGCGTTCGAGTTCGGGCAGATAGCGGGCGCGCAGCTCCGACACGGGCGCGTCGATGTCGTCGTCGGCCACCGACTGGGACAGCGCCAGGTACTGGCCCTCCTTCAGCCCCGAGGCGTCGGTGCGGTCGAAGACCCACTGGACGGGCGTGCCGAGCGCGGCGAAGAAGGGGCGCCGGAGCACCGGGCGGTCGTAGACGACATGGACGTTGAGGATCGGCGCTGTGCCGATCTCCAGCAGCCGGCCGGGGTGTTCGAGCGCGCCCTCGGGCAGCAGGTCGTGCGTCTCGCGCTGGGGTACGGCCAGGACGACGGCGTCCGCGTCGAGCCGCTCGCCGTCGAGGTCGACGTGCCAGCCGCCGCCGGGGGCGCGGGAGACGGAGCCGACGCGGGTGCGCAGCTCGGTGCGTACCCCCGCGGAGTCCAGCGCCTTGCGCGCCAGGGTGTCGTGCAGTTCGCCGAGCGGGACCCGCGCCCAGCCGATGTCGGCGGCGCCGGGCTCGGAGAGCAGTCCGGTCTTGAAGACCATGGCGGCGAGCCCGAGGGAGGCGTGGGGCGCGGTCGCGTTGAGGGTCGCCACGCCGACCAGGTCCCACAGCGCCTCGATGGTGCGGGCGGACTGTCCGTGCCGGCTGAGCCAGGTGGCGAAGTCCGTGTCGTCCAGGGCGGGATCGCCGAGGTCGAGCCGTTTGAGGGCGAGCGCGGCGCGGCCGACGGAGGCCCGTTCGGCGAGCGAGAGATGCGGGTACGCGGCGAGTCCGGCGGCCAGATGCAGCGGTACGGGCAGCGCGTTGCGGCGGATCCGGCCCAGCCGGGGGCCGCGGCCGGAGCCGACGTCGAGCACGGGAACGTCCAGCCGGTCCTGGAGCGGCGCGAGCGCGGCGCCGTCCACCCGGTCCAGGAACCACCGGTAGGCGGTGCAGCAGCGCAGATAGACGTGCTGGCCGTTGTCGACGACGAGGTCGCCGCGGCGGAAGGAGAAAGCAAGGCCGCCGAGCCTCGGCCGTCCCTCGACGAGCGTCACCCGCACCCCCGCGTCGGCGAGCTGTAGGGCGGCGGTGATCCCGGCGAGCCCAGCGCCGACCACGACCGCGTGGTGGGCCCGCGTGCCGTCCTCGGTCGACCTCATACGTTCCCTCCTACGGCCGTCGTAGTCAGGGACGCGTCATATACATCCGGGGTTGAGCGATTCCGGTGCGTACACATATTCGACGGGAGGGGCCGGGCGGGGGCGGCGGGCGACAGGGCGACGCGCACGGGGTGCCGCATCAGCCGCGCCTCCTGACGGCCTGCCGGGAGATGTTCCGGGCGTCGAGACCGGAGAGCCCGCGCACCGCGACATACGCCTTCTCGTGACCGGGCAGCGAGACCCGGCCGCGCAGGACGGCGAGCGGGTCGCGCTCGATCCGGTCGAGGAGCCTGCGGTAGATCCCCGCCATGGCGGCCGTGCAGGCACCGCTGCGCCGGTCGAGCAGGGGCAGCAGCCGCAGCCCCTCGGCGAACAGGGCGCGCGCCCTGCGCACCTCGAAGTGCACGAGTCCGGCGAAGTCGGCTCCGGCGGCCGGGGTGGCGCTGTGGAATCCCTCGGAGCAGCCGAACTTGGCGAGGTCGTCGGCGGGCAGATACGTACGCCCGTTGCCCGCGTCCTCCCGCACGTCCCGGAGGATGTTGGTCAGCTGGAGGGCGAGCCCCAGCGTGTCGGCGTACTCGGCGGCGCGCTCGGCGCCGGGCGCGCCCGGCACGGTGCCGAACACGCCGAGCGAGACCCGCCCGATGGCCCCGGCGACACACCGGCAGTAGACCTTGAGGTCGTCCCAGGTCTCGTAGGTGTCGCCCCGGACGTCCATCAGCACGCCGTCGATCAGCTCGTCGAGCCCGCCGAGCGGGATCGGGAAGCGGTGCGCCGCGTCCGCGAGGGCGACGGCGACCGGGTCGGTGTCGTACTCGTCGATCTCGCCGGCGCGGACCCGCTCCAGCAGGGCGCGGGTGTCGTCGAGCCGCGCCTGCTTGATCCCCGGCGCCAGCGTGCCGTCCCCGATGTCGTCCACCCGGCGGGCGAGCGCGTACATCGCGGACAGGGCCTGCCGCTTGTCGGTCGGCAGCAGCCTGATGCCGTAGGCGAAATTACGGGCCTGCTGCCCGGTGACGGCCTCGCAGTAGCTGTAGGCCGCCAGTACCGGTGCGGACATGGGCGTCTGTCCCTCCATGTTCCCGCTCACCCCTCTCTGTGCGCACGTCGCAGGACGGCTCCCACTTCGCGCAGCAGACGCGGCTTGGTGGGTTTGGGCGGCCCGGGGAGCACATCGTGCCCGGCGGCCGCGATCGAAACGAGGGCGGCGCGCCCTCCGGCCACGAATCCGGCGAGCAGCAGCCTGAGCCTGCCGTGGACGCTGCCCACCAGCGGGGTGCCCTCGTCCAGCAGCAGCCGCGCGCGTTCCGCCTCGAAGGCGATCAGGGCGCGCACCGAGGCGCCGGCGCTCGGCGCGGCCAGATCCGCTTCAGTGACGTGGAAGCGCTTCATGTCCTCGGCGGGCAGATAGACCCGGTCGCGGCCGAGGTCCTCGGTCACGTCCTGGAGGTGCTCGACGATCTGGAGCGCCGTGCACACGGCGTCGGAGCGCCGGATCCGCTCGGGGCTCGCGGTGCCGGTGATCCCGAGGACGAGGCGGCCGACCGGGTTGGCGGACAGCTCGCAGTACGCGAGCAGGTCGTCGTAGGTCTCGTAGCGCCGCACCAACTGGTCCTGCCGGTTGGCCTCGATCAGACCGAGGAACGGCCCGGGGGTGAGCGAGCGGCGCCGGACGGTCGGGATCACGCCGCGCAGCAGCGGATGCGCGGGGGCCGGGCCCGCCGGATCGAAGACGCGCCGCAGGTCGGCCTCGAAGGCGTCGAGCATCGCGGTCCGGTCGTCGGCGGAGGCGGGGTCCACACCGAGGTGGCGGGCGTCCGCGCCGCCGGGGGCCAGATCGCCGTCGCCGATGTCGTCCACCAGCCGCGCGTAGCCGTACACGGCCATCAGGTCGTCGCGCCAGGCGCGCGGCAGGAAGAACGGTGCCACGGGGAAGTTCTCCTCCGTGGCCTTGTCGAGGGTGGCGCGCGCGGAGCCGCCGGGGCCCACCCGTGGGGTGCCCGTCACCGCGCACTGCCCGGTACGGGGACGGCGGAATCCTCGCGGAGCTGGAGATTTTCCGTCATTGCCGTCACATCTCCCGTTCTACACTGCCGACTCAATACATCCCATTTCGGACACGCCGCCGGTCGCGGCGAGTGCGGAAGGCCGCTCGGCGGGCAGGGTGCTCAGTGGGTATTGGCCCCACTTGCCGCGAATCGGCCCAGCACAGCTTACGTTGTACAACTAAGAGGAACACCTCGGGGTGTTGAGCGCATTACAAGAGCATCGCGACCCATCCCAACCATCCCCCGGCGTAATGGACTTGACCGACTTTTGACACAAGGCCCCCGCCGGAGAGGATCCGGCGGGGGCCGTACGACCGCGGCGGGGGCGGGCCGGGTGACTACTTGCCGGTCTCCTTCTCGTACGCCTTGAGCACCTCGTCGGTGGGTCCGTCCATCAGCAGCTCGCCCTTCTCCAGCCACAGCACCCGGTCGCAGGTGTCCCTGATCGACTTGTTGCTGTGACTGACCAGGAATACGGTGCCCGCCTCCTTGCGCAGTTCCCTGATCCGCCGCTCCGAGCGGATCTGGAACCGGCGGTCACCGGTGGCCAGCGCCTCGTCGATCATCAGGACGTCGTGGTCCTTGGCGGCGGCGATGGAGAACCGGAG
The DNA here is from genome assembly GCF_036231945.1 of Streptomyces sp. NBC_01429. Taxonomy (NCBI): domain Bacteria; kingdom Bacillati; phylum Actinomycetota; class Actinomycetes; order Kitasatosporales; family Streptomycetaceae; genus Streptomyces; species Streptomyces sp. NBC_01429. The sequence continues at coordinate 1,006,823 of NZ_CP109599.1, forward strand.
CCGGGCGGCCATGCCCGAGGAGTAGGTGCGCATCGGCAGCGTGATGAAGTCGCCCTTCTCGTTGATGCCGGAGAAGTCGACGATCGACTGGTAGCGGTCCCTGATCTGTTCGCGGGTCATGCCCATGGCGAGGCCGCCGAGGATGACGTTGCGTTCACCGGTCAGATCGTTCATCAGGGCGGCGTTGACCCCGAGCAGGGACGGCTGGCCGTCGGTGTAGACCTTGCCGCTCTCGGCGGGGAGCAGACCCGCGATGGCACGCAGCAGGGTCGACTTGCCGGAGCCGTTGGTGCCGATCAGGCCGATCGCCTCGCCGCGGTACGCGGTGAAGGTGACCCCCCGCACGGCGTGCACCTTGCGGACCCCGCGCGACTCCCCCTTGTCGCGCCGGAGTATGCGGCTCAGGGCCGCGGTGGCGCTGCCTCTGGCGCTGCCCCCGGTGTTGACGCGGTACACGATGTGCACGTCGTCGGCGATGACGGTGGGGATCCGTCCCTGGTTCTTCTCCTCAGCCACGGCCGTACCGCTCCTCAGCCTTCCAGAAGTACACGAAGCCGGCGACGCCCAGCAGCACCGACCACGCCAGCGCCACCAGCCAGACGTGCGCGGGCAGGTTCGATGAGCTGTAGCCGTCGATCAGCGCGTACCGGACGAGATCCATGTAGATCGCGGCCGGGTTGTACTGAAGGACGTCGGCGATCCAGGCGGGCTTCTTCTCCAGCATGACCGGGATGGAGAACATCACCCCGGACGAGTACATCCAGGTACGCAGGATGAACGGCATCAGCTGGGCCAGGTCGGGCGTCTTGCTGCCCAGCCTGGCCATGATCAGCGCGAGCCCGGTGTTGAAGACGAACTGGAGGGCCAGCGCGGGCACCACCAGCAGCCAGCTCAGCCGGGGATAGCTGCCGAAGCCGACGGCCACGACGACCAGGACGATCATGGAGTACATCAGCTGCTGGAGCTGCTGGAGCGAGAAGGAGATCGGCAGGGAGGCCCGGGGGAAGTGCAGCGCCCGCACCAGGCCCAGGTTGCCGGAGATCGCCCGGACCCCGGCCATCACCGAGTTCTGGGTGAAGGTGAAGACGAAGACGCCGGTGACCAGGAAGGGGATGAATACTTCCTGGCTGAAGCCCTTCCTGGTCCCGAGGATCAGGCCGAAGATCAAGTAGTAGACAAGGGCGTTCAGCAGCGGCGTCGCCACCTGCCACAGCTGGCCCAGCTTCGCCTGGCTGTACTGGGCCGTGAGCTTCGCCTGGGAGAAGGCCAGGATGAAATGGCGCCGGCCCCACAGCTGCCGGATGTAGTCCCGCAGTCCTGGCCGGGCACCGCTCACCGCCAGCCCGTACTTGGCGGCGAGATCGGCCGAGGACAGACCGTCGTCGGGCGAAGGGGGGGCGCTCACAGCGATCGCACCCTCTTGGGTTGTGTCACTCACAAGTTGAAACTTTCGTGTTCAAGATGCGCAGCCGGTCGGGCGAGGGCGGGGGACCCGCGCCCCGGGAGAAGTACGCCCGATGCTCTCAGAGCCGAGCTTGTCAGATGACGGGCGGTCGGCCCAACCGGGTCAGCCGCCACACCGTACGCCACTTCATGGGACGGCGCGGGCCGCACGGCGTGGCCCAGCCTTCCCGGAACCCGGCGAACCATGCCTTGAGCGCCGGCACGGAGGGACGTCTGACCAGAGTGAGCAGGAGCCACACACCGAGATAGCCGGGAACGAGAGGCGCGGGCAGATTGCGACGGGCCAGCCACACCCGGTTACGGGCGACCATGCGGTGGTAGACCGCGTGCCTCGACGGCGGCATGGTCGGGTGGAGGAGCACCATGTCGGCGCGGTAGTCGATCATCCAGCCGGCGTCCACGGCCCGCCAGGCGAGGTCGGTCTCCTCGTGCGCGTAGAAGAAGTCGCCGGGGAGCGGGCCGACCTCCTCGATGACCTTCGTCCGTACGGCGTTGGCCCCGCCGAGGAAGGTCGTCACCCGCGACGAGCGCAGCGGGTCGGAGGCGCGCAGCCGGGGGACGTGGCGGCGCTGGGTGATTCCGGTCTCCGGGTCGGCGATCCGGAAGCTGACGATGCCCAGGGCGGGATCGGCGGTGAACGCCTTCCGGATCAGCTCGGCGGTGTCGGTGCGGTCCAGCAGCCCGTCGTCGTCGAGGAAGAGGAGGACGTCCGCGTCGGAACCGGCCGCGCCGAACGCCTCGATGCCGACGTTGCGGCCGCCCGGGATACCGAGGTTCTCCGGCAGCTCGACGGTCCGCACCCCGGCCGGAACGGCGCCCACGGGGGCGCCGTTGCCGACCACGACGGTCTCGATGGGGTCGCCGTCCTGCCGGGCGACCGAGTCGAGCAGCGCGCGCAGATCACCGGGTCGGTCACCCATGGTGATGATCACCGCGCCGAGCCGCATGCCGCTCACTTCAGCCTGCTGGACGCCAGGATGGAGACCAGGTGCAGGAGCGTCTGGAGGATCGCGATCCCGGCGAGGACGGCGATGCCGAGGCGGCTGAAGTACAGGTCTCCCCTGGCCGAGTCCAGGATCGCCAGGAGAAGGATCAGCAGGGACGCCTCGATACCGAGGATGAGCCGGTGGAACTTGAGCGCCCCGGCGGCCCTGCGAGCCAGCGCCATACCGGACGAGCGCGGCTCGGAGGCCGACTCCTTGACCGGGGCAAGCCCTTGCTGATGACGGGCGACGCCGACCAGGTCGGTCTCGGCCTTGACCAGGATGGCGCCGAGGGCGGCGAGCGTACCGAGGAAGGCCCACAGCCAGTCGGTCCGGCCGGTGCCCCACAGGTCGGCGCCCCGCAGCCCGAAGCCGACCAGAACGGCGGCGTCGCACAGATAGGCGGCGACCCGGTCCAGGTACACCCCGGTCATCGAGTACTGCTTCTTCCAGCGGGCGATCTCCCCGTCGACGCAGTCCAGCAGCAGATAGAGCTGGACCGCCAGCACGGCGAGCAGCGGGCCCGTGATGCCCGGCACCAGGAGGGCGGGGGCGGCGAGGGCACCGGCGACGGTCATCACGTACGTCAGCTGGTTGGGCGTGACCCGTGTGTTCACCAGGTACCGGTCGACGCGCAGCGAGATTTCCCGCATGTACATACGTCCGGCCCAGTGCTCACCACTGCGCCGGTCCTTCACTCCTGCCGGGTGGACGACCGGGCGGAGTTCAGCTACTGAGGGTCGAGGCATAGTCGGCGTACGCGTCCCTGATCTGGTCGGTGGACAGGTCGAGGTGCTCAAGGATGGTGAAGCGGCCCGGACGGGTCTGCGGCGCGTAGGCGACGGCCCGTACGAACTCGTCGACGGTGAAGCCGATCTCCTCGGGCAGCACGGGCAGCCCGTGGCGCCGCAGCACTTCGGTGAAGAGCCGCGACTCCCGGTGGGCGCCGCGCAGATGCATGGCGAAGGCCGCGCCGAGGCCGACCTGCTCGCCGTGGAGCGCGGCGCGCTTGGGGTGGAGCAGGTCGAAGGCGTGGCTGATCTCGTGGCAGGCGCCGGACGAGGGCCGGGTGTCGCCGCTGATCGACATGGCGATGCCGGAGAGGACCAGCGCCTCGGCGAGAACGGTGAGGAACTCGTCGTCGCCGACCCCGCCGGGGTGGCGCAGGACGGCTTCGCCGGCGGTACGGGCCATGGCGGCGGCGAGGCCGTCGACGGATTCGCCGTTGATCTGGTGGGACAGCTCCCAGTCCGCGATGGCGGAGATGTTGGAGACGGCGTCCCCGATCCCGGAGCGCACGAAGCGGGGCGGCGCGTCCCGGATGACATCGAGGTCGACCACCATGGCGATCGGGGTGGGGACGCCGTAGGAGCCCCGGCCGTTGTCGTTGTCGAGGATCGAGACGGGCGAGCAGATGCCGTCGTGCGAGAGGTTGGTGGCGACGGCCACCATCGGCAGTCCGACCCGGGCCGCCGCGTACTTCGCCACGTCGATGATCTTGCCGCCGCCGAGGCCCACCACCGCGTCGTACCGCTTGCCCTTGATGTCGTCGGCGAGCTTGACCGCCGAGTCGATCGTGCCGTCGCCGACCGGGAACCAGTCGGCGTCGGGCAGCAGCGGGCCGAGCTGCTCGCGCAGGGCCAGGCCCGAGCCGCCGCTGATGGCGATGGCCAGCCTGCCCGAGCCGGAGATCCGCTGGTCCGCGAGGAGACCGGCGAGATCGTCCATGGCGCCGGGCCTGATGTCCACGACGACCGGCGAGGGGATGAGCCGGGTCAGTACTGGCACGCGATCTCACGGCCCTTCGCGAGGTCGGCGTGGTTGTCGATCTCGACCCAGGGGATGTCGCCGATGGGCGCCACGTCGATGGTCAGGCCCCGGTCGACCAGCTCCTGGTAGCCGTCCTCGTAGTAGAGGTCGGGGTCCTTCTCGAAGGTGGTGCGCAGCGCGTCGGCCAGGTCGGCGGCGGCCTCGGGCTCGATCAGGGTGACGCCGATGTACTCGCCGGTCGCGGTGGCCGGGTCCATCAGCTTGGTGATGCGGGTGACGGCCCCGGCGCCGTCCGTGATGACCTTCATCTCCTCGTCGGCGAGGTGCTTCACCGTGTCGAGGGCGAGGATGATCCGGCGGCCCTCGCCGCGCGCGGCGAGCAGGTCCTTCTCGACGGAGACGGGGTGCACGGTGTCACCGTTGGCCAGGATGACCCCGCGGGCGAGGACGTCGCGGGCGCACCAGAGGGAGTAGGCGTTGTTCCACTCCTCGGCCTTGTCGTTGTCGATCAGGGTGAGCTTCAGGCCGTACGTCCGCTCCAGGGCGGCCTTGCGCTCGTACACGGCTTCCTTGCGGTAGCCGACGACGATCGCGGCCTCGGTCAGCCCGACCGCGGCGAAGTTGCCGAGGGTCAGGTCGAGGACGGTGGTGGTGCCCTCCCCCGCCGGGTCGACCGGCACGAGGGCCTTGGGCAGCGTGTCGGTGTAGGGGCGCAGACGCCGTCCTGCACCGGCGGCGAGTACGAGGCCGATCATGCGGTTTCTCCTTCGTCGTGTACGGCGGGGGCTCCGGAGGACACCCAGAACCGGATGGACTCCGTGAGCGCGATCAGCGCCACGGCGACGGCGAGCAGCGTCAGGACCGGCGCGAAGTCGCTTCCGCGCGTGAGGAAGGCGGCGAGGACGACCAGGAACGTACGGCCCTCGTGCCCGCCGAGCAGCCGGACGAGCCAGTGGGGCGGGGCTCCGGCGCCGCCGCGGATCCGGTACACCGTGTCGTAGTGATGGTAGGCGACCGCCGCGACCAGCCCGAACGCCGCGGGCAGGGCGCCGGGTACGTCGGCGCGGAAGGCGAAGATCAGGACAGTGCTGTACTCGGCCGCCCGGAAGACCGGCGGTATCAGCCAGTCGAGGGCGCCGCCCATCCGGCGGGCGACGACGAACCCCGAGGTCAGGACGTACACCAGGGCGCCGAGGAGGAGCACCGGGCTGTCGAGGTGCGCGAAGGCCGCCGCGCAGACGACGGCGGCGCCGCCGGCCAGCGCGGTCAGGAACGGCAGCGGGCCGCGCAGCGCGCGGGCCGGGCGGCGCAGCACCCGCGCGACGGTCTCGGCGAGCGGTCCTGAGTCGGCCAGGTCGGCGAGCGCGTCGGCGGCGCGGTCGGTACGGACGGCCTTGCGGGTCACCGAGCGCAGGACCCGTCCCGCGGTGGTGTAGCAGGCGGCGAAGGCGCAGCCGGCGAGCAGGGCGTAGAAGACGATCCGGGGCGTGGTCAGGGCGGTGAGGACGGCGATCATGGCCCAGCGCTCGCCGATCGGCAGCACGATCATGCGGCGTATCCAGACCGTCCAGCCGACGCTGTCGAGCCTGCTGGAGAGGGCGGAGGTGGGGGTGCCCACCACGGCCTTGCCGTCGGCCGCCGCGGTGGCGGCGTCGGCGTTGGCCTCGTTGAACGAGAAGTCGACGAAGTGCCGGCAGCTCTGGAGGACCATCGCGGCGAGCGCCAGCGCCCATACGTCGTCACCGCCGCGGGCCGCGCCGAGCGCGAGGCCCGCGTAGTAGGCGTACTCCTTGGCGCGGTCGAAGGTGGCGTCCAGCCAGGCGCCCATCGTGGAGTACTGGAGCGAGTAGCGGGCGAGCTGCCCGTCGGTGCAGTCCAGGACGAAGGAGAAGATCAGCAGCGCGCCGGCGGCGACGTAGCCGCCGCGGGTGCCGGTGGCCGCGCAGGCCGCCGCGATCAGGGCGGTGATCAGCGAGGCGGTGGTGACCTGGTTGGGGGTCAGTCCGCGCCGGGCGCACCAGCGGGCGAGGTAACGGGAGTACGGGCTGACGCAGAAGGTGGTGAAGAAGCCGTCGCGGGCCTTGACCGCGGAGCGCAGCCGTACCGCCTCGTCGTCCACGGCGGCGACCTCGGCGGCGGCTTTCTCCCTGGTGCGCGCGTTGGCCGGTACGGCGGCGATGAGCGACCCCAGGTCGGGCCGGGTGACCGGGGTGCCGTCGGCGTCGAGCGCGAGCGCGGCCCGGTCGGCGAGGTCCAGACCGGAGGGGCTCACCGGTCCGGCGAAGTCCGGTGCGGAGCCGAGCTGTTCGGTGTCCGGGCGGGAGGGCGCGGCGACGGTGGCGGTGGCCGCGTGCGGCCCGGCCGTGCCGGTCCGCGCCGGGGTCCCGTCGTCCGCCAGCGCGGTCAGGGCGCGCAGCAGCGCGGGGCGCGCCTCGGGCTGGGCGGTGAGCGCGCCGGGGACGGCGGCGGCCGGGAAGCGCGGGTCGGTCAGCGCCAGCCGCAGGGCGTGGACGTGGCCGACGAAGCGGGGGTCGACCAGGGCGACCCGCTCGGCGGCGGGGGCCGAGGCGATCAGTTCCCGGGCCTCGATGGCGCCCGGCGCGTTACGTACGTCGAAACCCAGCGCCCGCAGATCGCCTTCGAGCGACGATCCGGGTACCGGAGGACCGGCGAGGATGGCGGTCGGCAGACGAACTCACTCCTTGGCACTGACAGGGCTGGGGGCGCGACGGCACCGCCCGGTATCCGGGCGGGGGCGGCATGTCGGCAGAGGCTATCGGATGGACGGAAGGGCGAGTTCACCGCCCGTTTACGCCCCGGTCGCCTTGGTCCGGGCGGGGAACCGCCCAGGCGTGGATCATCATTGTCGATCGGTGCGCGTCCCACCAAACCGCGACCGGCGGGACGGGGGGCCGTCCGGGACGGCCGCCGTCCGGGACGGCACTCTAGGGTGGCCCCATGACGTGGCTGATCACAGGCGGAGCGGGTTATATCGGGGCACATGTGGCGCGGTCGATGGCCGCGTCGGGGGAACGGGTGGTCGTCCTCGATGATCTGTCGACCGGATTCGCGGAGCGGCTGCCGCCGGAGATCCCGCTGGTGCGGGGCTCGCTGCTGGACCGGGAACTCCTCGACGGCACGCTCGCCGGGCACGGGGTCACCGGGGTGGTGCATCTGGCGGGCAAGAAGCGGGTCGGCGAGTCCGTCGAGCAGCCGCTGATGTACTACCGGGAGAATCTGCACGGGCTCACGGTGCTGCTGGAGGCCGTGGTGGCGGCGGATGTCCGGCGCTTCCTCTTCTCCTCGTCGGCGGCCGTGTACGGGGTGCCGGATGTGGAGTTGATCACGGAGCGGACTCCGGCGGTGCCGATCAATCCGTACGGCGAGACCAAGCTCGCGGGCGAGTGGCTGGTGCGGGCGACCGGGCGGACCCACGCGATGGCCACCGGCTGTCTGCGGTACTTCAATGTGGCGGGCGCGGCGCAGCCCGAGCTGTCCGACACCGGGGTGTTCAACATCATTCCGATGTTCTTCGACAGGATCAGCCGGGGCGAGGCCCCGCTGATCTTCGGCGGCGACTACCCGACGCCCGACGGCACCTGTGTCCGCGACTACATCCATGTCGCGGACCTGGCCGAGGCCCATCTCGCCGCCGCGCGCCGGCTGGCCGACCTGGACGCCGCAGGGGAGCCGTCGGACCTCACGGTCAACATCGGCCGGGGCGAGGGCGTCTCGGTGCGCGAGCTGGCCGATCTGGTCGCGGAGGTCACCGGCGACCGTACGCCGCCGGTGATCGGGGCCCGGCGGCCCGGGGACGCGGCGCGGGCGGTCGCCTCGGTCGAGCTGATCTCCGAGGAGCTGGGCTGGACGGCCCGTCGCGGGGTGCGCGAGATGGTCGAGTCGGCCTGGGCGGGCTGGCGGACGCACCGTCCGGCCGCGCGGGCGAGCTGACCCGCCGCCTCGCGAGAGTGATCTTGTCAACGCTCTGACCTGCGATCATTTCCGCAGGTCAGAGCAGTTGACAACGGTGTTCAGTCCCGTGTTGCCCCATACCCCCCACCGGTGTTCACTTGCGTGGTCGGCAGATCGCCCAGACGACCGGGAGGCGTCCTCATGGGGGCAGGGCACAACCACGGACACACGCACGGAGCACCACCGGCGGGGACCGCGACCGCCGCCTACCGGGGCCGGTTGCGGATAGCGCTGTCGATCACGCTGTCCGTGATGGTGGTGGAGATCGTGGGCGGGGTCCTCTCCGACTCGCTCGCCCTGCTCGCCGACGCGGCGCACATGGCGACGGACGCGGTGGGGCTCGGCATGGCCCTGCTGGCCATCCACTTCGCGGGGCGCCCGGCGACGGCGAAGCGCACCTTCGGCTACGCGCGGGCCGAGATCCTCGCCGCGCTGGCCAACTGTCTGCTGCTGCTCGGCGTCGGCGGCTTCCTCCTCTACGAGGCGGTCGACCGTTTCATCACGCCGCCGGAGACCAAGGGCGGGCTGACGATCGTCTTCGCCCTGATCGGTATGGCCGCCAACCTCGTCTCCCTCTCCCTGCTGATGCGCGGGCAGAAGGAGAGCCTCAATGTGCGCGGCGCCTATCTGGAGGTCCTCGCGGACACCCTCGGCTCGCTCGCGGTGCTGGTCTCGGCCGGGATCATCCTGGCCACGGGATGGCAGACCGCCGACCCGATCGCGGGCCTGCTGATCGGCCTCATGATCGTCCCGCGTACGCTCAAGCTGCTCCGGGAGACGCTCGACGTCCTGCTGGAGGCGGCTCCGAAGGACGTGGACATGGGCGAGGTACGGGCACATATGCTGGCGCTGCCCGGGGTGGTGGACGTGCACGACCTGCACGTCTGGACGATCACCTCGGGGATGCCGGTGCTCTCCGCGCACGTGGTGGTCGACCAGGAGTCCCTGGATGTGGCGGGGCACGAGAAGATGCTGCACGACCTGCAAGGATGCCTCGGCCACCACTTCGACGTCGAGCACTGCACCTTCCAGCTGGAGCCGGGTGGGCACGCGGAGCACGAGGCGAAGCTCTGCCACTGACACCGGCCGGCCGTTCGGTCCGGGGCCCCGGGCCGAACGGACATGCCCACGCCCCCGAAGTACGGACACGGGGCTTTTGTACGGCAGACTTGGCGGCCGAGGCCCGAAGCGAAGGATGGTTATGCCGACCACACCAGTCACTACGGCGAACAGCTCGTCGAACGGCGCACAAGAAACGATCATGCTGGAGCTGGTCGACGAGCACGGCAACACCATCGGCACCGCCGAGAAGCTCAGCGCCCACCAGCCGCCCGGCCGGCTGCACCGGGCGTTCTCCGTCTTCCTCTTCGACGAGCAGGGCCGGCTGCTGATCCAGCGCCGCGCGCTGGGCAAGTACCACTCCCCCGGCGTCTGGTCGAACACCTGCTGCGGGCACCCGTACCCCGGCGAGGCGCCGTTCGCGGCGGCGGCCCGCCGCACCCACGAGGAGCTGGGCATCTCGCCCTCGCTGCTCGCCGAGGCGGGCACGGTGCGCTACAACCACCCCGACCCGGAGTCCGGACTCGTCGAGCAGGAGTACAACCACCTCTTCGTCGGGCTGGCGCAGTCCTCGCCGCTCCCCGACCCGGAGGAGGTCGGCGAGACCGCGTTCGTCACCCCGGCCGAGCTGACCGAGCGGCACCGCGCGGCGCCGTTCTCCGCGTGGTTCATGACCGTGCTGGACGCGGCGCGCCCGGCGGTCAGGGAGCTCACAGGCTCTGCCGGGGGCTGGTGACGCTCCCGCGCGGACGCTCCGCGGCGACCGGGCAGAGGAAGGGCAGCACCGCCCAGACGATCTTCCCGCCGCCGGCGGTGTGCTCGACCCCGCAGCCACCGCCGGCCTCGCGGGTGGTCTCCCGCACGAGCAGCAGCCCGCGCCCGCCGGTCTGCGCGTGGTCGGTCTCCAGCGCGGTGGGCCGGTAGGGGTGGTTGTCCTCGACGGACACCCGGATCCACTCCGCGCCGATGGCGACCTCGACGGACACCTCGGGCGAGAGCAGGGCCGCGTGGCGCACGGCGTTGGTGACCAGCTCGGAGACGATGAGCAGCACTCCCTGCACCACGACGTCCCTGACCGGTACGCGCTGGCGCCGGAGCAGATCGCGTACGGCGTGCCTGGCGCGCGGTACGGAGACGTCGGCGGTGGGGGCCGTGAAGCGCCAGACCCCCTCGTACGGCAGCGGCCGGGCCGGAACGCTCACGCGGCTCTCCATGCTGAGGTATCCCACCTTCGGTTGGACCGGTCGTCTTCGCGTCGGTGTCCGCCACCGACGGACTCCCACGATTACCGAGTGTGGGGACCGAGATAGTCCGTTCCGGACTACTGAACAGAAGTCAGCAGCTATTGGCGAAGTGAGTGCTCTTTTGACAGAAAGCAGCGCGAAACAGATCGCTCTCCAGCGCTAATTGACCGGCGGGGCGGAGCGGCATGTGCCCGAGGGATAGCATCCGGAACATGGAGCCCCAACTGCTGCACACCGTCACCGACGGTACGGCGCACGTGGTCATCCACCACGCCGCCAAGCGCAACGCCATGACGGCGCCCATGTGGCGGGAGCTGCCACCGCTGCTCGACCGGCTGGCGGCCGATCCCGCCGTACGGGTCCTGGTGCTGACCGGCGGGGGCGGCACGTTCTGCGCGGGCGCGGACATCTCCTCGCTGCGGGACCCCGCGGCGCCGGGCGAGGAACCGCAGGCGCTGGCGGTACGGGCCGAGGAGGCGCTGGCCGCCTTCCCGCGGCCGACGCTCGCCGCCGTGCGGGGCCACTGCGTGGGCGGCGGCTGCCAGTTGGCGGCCGCCTGCGATCTGCGCTTCGCCGAGGAGGGCGCCCTCTTCGGCGTCACTCCGGCGCGGCTGGGGATCGTGTACCCGGAGTCGTCCACCCGGCGGCTGGTCTCGCTGGTGGGCCCGGCGACCGCCAAGTACCTGCTGTTCTCGGCCGAGTTGATCGACACGGACCGGGCGCTGCGCACCGGGCTCGTGGACGAGGTGCTGCCGGCCGGTGAACTGGACAAGCGGGTGGCCGAGTTCACGCGGCTGCTCGTCTCGCGCTCGGCCCTGACCCAGGCGGCGGCCAAGGAGTTCGCCTCGGGGCGTACCGGTACGGCCCCGTACTGGGCGGCGCAGGCGCGCGGCAGCGGCGATACGGCGGAGGGGGCCGCCGCCTTCCTGGAGCGCCGGGAGCCGCGCTTCACCTGGACACCCCCGGGAACACCGGCGCCTGACACGCCCTAGCCGCGCAGCTCCGCCACCAGATCGGCGGGTGCCTTCGCCGGGGACCCGGCGTCGTAGGGCGGCTGCGGATCGTACTCCGTCAGGAGCTGCACCCTCTGGGCGAACCGGTCGCCCGCGACCCTGCCGGCCAGGGTGAGGCCCATGTCCATCCCGGCGGAGACCCCGGCCGCCGTCAGGTACTTGCCGTCCGTGACGACCCGTTCGGAGACCGGCTCCACGCCGTACGTCCGCAGCTGTTCGAGCGCCGCCCAGTGCGAGGTGGCGCGGCGGCCCTTGAGCAGACCGGCGCCGGCGAGCAGCAGTGAGCCGGTGCAGACGGAGGTCGTCCAGGTGGTGGTGGCGTCCAGCGCCCGCAGCCGGTCGAGCAGCGCGCCGTTCTCCATCTGGTCCAGCTGCCCGGGACCGCCCGGCACGACCAGGATGTCGGGGGCGGTCAGCTCGGCGAGGGTCCTGTCCGCCACGAGCGAGAGGGCCCCGGCGTCGTCCTGGAAGGGGCCGGTGCGCTCGGCGGCGAAGACGGTCTCGGCGCCGGGGAGATAACAGAGCATCTGGTACGGGCCGACGGCGTCCAGCGCGGTGAAGCGGTCGAAGAGGAGGATGGCGATCCGCATGGCGGGCCTTTCCGGAGTGAGGTTCGAGTGTGGTGGTCAGGGGTGGGCCGGCAGCGGGGATCCGGCGGGCCGGAAGCGGCGGCGGTACTCGGCCGGGGCCGTCCCCAGGGTCTTGACGAAGGCCCGGCGCATCGCCTCGGGCGTGCCGTATCCGCAGGCCCGGGAGATCTCCTCGACGCCGTCGGCGCTGTCCTCCAGCAGCCGGCGGGCGTGTTCGATCCGCACCCGCTCGACATAGCGGCCCGGGGACACGCCGGTCTCCGCGCGGAAGGCCCGGGCGAAGTGGCGCGGTGAGAGCCGGGCGCGGGCGGCCAGGGACTCGACCGAGAGATCGCGGCCGGGGTACTCGCTGATCCAGCTCTGCACCGCGCGCAGCGGCTCGCTGCGCGCGCTCTGGGCGGCGAGCTGGGCGCTGAACTGCGCCTGGTTTCCGGGGCGGCGCAAAAAGACGACGAGATGGCGGGCGACGGTGAGCGCCACGTCTCGGCCGAGGTCCTCCTCCACCAGGGCCAGGGCGAGATCGATGCCTGAGGTGACGCCGGCCGAGGTGGAGATCTCGCCGTCGCGTACGTAGATCGGGTCGGGTTCGACATCGACGGCGGGATGGTTCCTCGCGAGGTGCTCGGTGGCGCGCCAGTGGGTCGTCGCGCGGCGCCCGTCGAGCAGCCCCGCCTCGGCGAGCAGCAGCGCTCCCGTACAGACCGAAACGATCCGGCCGGCCCGGGGCGCCCGCTCGCGCAGCCAGGCGATCAGACGCGGGTCGGGGACATCGGTGCCCGGTCCGCCGGGGACGAGCAGTGTGTGCGGGTCGGGGGCGTCGCGGAGCGCCAGGTCGGGGACGAGGACGAGCCCGCTGCTGGTGCGGACGGGGGCGCCGTCGAGGGAGGCGGTACGGATCCGGTAGGCACCCGGGTCGCCGGCCGCGAGGGCGGCGCCCGTGAACACCTCGACCGGCCCTGTCACGTCGAGACTCTGCACGTCGTCGAAGAGGACGACGAGCACGGTTCGCTCGGTCATGGGGCTCATTCTTCGGGGCCGGGAACGGTGTCCGCAATGACGAATACCCCTCTTTTCCTGCCATCCCCACCTCGCCCGTGGCCTCGTACCGACCAGTCGGTAACGTGAATGCCATGACTTCCCGGACCGACCGCGCCGCGCGGCACTGTCAAGCCGTCCTCAATCCCCTCCACTCGGCCCTGTACTTCTCCCCCGACCTCACGAGCGAGTTCGCGCGCCTGGACGTGGACGCGCGGGGCGCCTACTTCGCGGCCCGGGCCGCTCCGCTCGGCCCGGTCGGCGCGGGGGTCGTCACCGCGGCCTTCTACAACTTCAGCCACGAGCACGTCGGCCGGTACATCCCGCGTCTGTGGGAGACCGTCTCCCCCGCGCAGGCGCTCGACGCGCGCCTGCGCGCCGCCGACTCGATGCTGCGGCGGCTGCTGGGCGAGGAGGCCATCGCGTCGCGGGAGCTGGCCGAGGCGGCCGAACTGGCGCTGCTGGCGGCCGGGGCCGGCACGCGCCCGGCGCGCCCGCTGTACGCGGCCAACGCCGACCTGCCGGTGCCGCGGGCGCCGCATCTCGCGCTCTGGCACGCCGCGACGCTGCTGCGCGAACACCGGGGCGACGGACATCTCGCGGTGCTGGTGACCGCGGAACTCGACCCGGTCGAGGCGCTGACCAGCCACACCGCGAGCGGCCGGGGCATGGAGCAGGGCTGGGTCCGCGCCAGCCGCGGCTGGAGCCAGGAGGAGTGGACGGCGGCCCAGGAGCGGCTGCGGGCGCGCGGGCTGCTGGACGGCGCGGACGAGCTGACCCCGGCGGGCACGGAGCTGCGCAAGACCCTGGAGTACGAGACCGACCGGCTGGACCGGGCCCCGTACGAGCGCCTGGGCGCGGCCGGTGTGGCCCGGCTCACCGAGCTGGCGGGCGCCTTCACGGCGACGGCGGTGGCGGCCGGGGCGTTCCCGGCGGGGCTGTTCGGCGTGCGCTGAGCGCCGGTCGGGGGCCGGTCGCGCCCGCCGATGTCACTGCCGCCTGCCACAATGCTGGTGGCGGACCAATGAACAGCGGAGCGTGAGCGTGACGACATCCATTGAAAACCGGATCGCCGGGGAACTCGGTGTGCGGGAGCGGCAGGTGAGGGCGGCGGTCGAGCTGCTCGACGGCGGCTCGACCGTGCCGTTCATCGCGCGCTACCGCAAGGAAGCGACCGAGATGCTCGACGACGTGCAGCTGCGCACCCTGGAGGAGCGGCTGCGCTATCTGCGGGAGCTGGAGGAGCGGCGGACCGCGATCCTGGAATCCGTCCGGGAACAGGGCAAGCTCGACGACGCCCTGGAGGCGCGGATCCGGGCCGCCGACACCAAGGCGCGCCTGGAGGACATCTATCTGCCGTTCAAGCCCAAGCGGCGCACCAAGGCGCAGATCGCCCGTGAGGCAGGTCTCGAACCGCTCGCCGAGGGCCTGTTGACCGATCCGTCGGTGGAACCGCAGGCCGCGGCGGCCGCGTTCGTGGACGCGGACCGGGGCGTCGCTGATCCCGCCGCCGCCCTGGAGGGCGCGCGCGCCATCCTCACCGAGCGGTTCTCCGAGGACGCGGACCTCATCGGGGAGCTGCGCGAGCGGATGTGGACCCGGGGACGGCTCGCCGCGAAGGTACGGACGGGGAAGGAGGAGGCGGGCGCCAAGTTCGCCGACTACTTCGACTTCGCCGAACCCTTCTCCCGGCTGCCCTCGCACCGGATCCTCGCCATGTTCCGCGGCGAGAAGGAGGATGTCCTCGACCTGGTCATGGAGCCGGAGGAGCCCGCGGCGGAGGCGGAGCTGCCCGGACCCGGCGCGTACGAGGCCATGGTCGCGCGCCGCTTCGGCGTCGCCGACCGGGGCCGTCCCGGCGACAAGTGGCTCGGGGACACCGTCCGGTGGGCCTGGCGGACCAGGATCCTGGTGCGTCTCGGCATCGATCTGCGGCTGCGGCTGCGGACGGCCGCCGAGGACGAGGCCGTACGGGTCTTCGCCTCGAACCTGCGGGACCTGCTGCTCGCGGCCCCCGCCGGGACGCGCGCCACGCTCGGCCTGGACCCCGGCTTCCGTACGGGGGTGAAGGTCGCCGTGGTCGACGCCACCGGCAAGGTCGTCGCCACCGACACGATCCATCCGCACGTCCCGGCGAACAGGTGGGACGAGTCGCTGGCCAGGCTGGCCGGGCTGGCGAAGGAACACGCGGTCGATCTGATCGCCATCGGCAACGGCACGGCGTCCCGGGAGACCGACAAGCTCGCCGGTGAGCTGTGCGCCAGGCATCCCGAGCTGAAGCTGACGAAGGTGATGGTCTCCGAGGCGGGCGCCTCCGTGTACTCGGCCTCCGCTTTCGCCTCGCAGGAGCTGCCCGAGCTGGACGTGTCGATCCGGGGCGCCGTCTCGATCGCGCGCCGGCTCCAGGATCCGCTGGCCGAACTCGTCAAGATCGACCCCAAGTCCATCGGCGTCGGTCAGTACCAGCACGACCTCTCCGAGGTGAAGCTCTCCCGCTCCCTGGACACCGTCGTCGAGGACTGTGTGAACGGCGTCGGTGTCGATGTCAACACCGCTTCGGCGCCGCTGCTCTCGCGCGTCTCGGGTATCGGCGCGGGGCTCGCGGAGAACATCGTCGCGCACCGCGACGCCAACGGCCCGTTCCGGTCGCGGCGCGCGCTCAAGGACGTGGCCAGGCTCGGCCCCAAGGCGTACGAGCAGTGCGCGGGCTTCCTCCGGATCCGCGGCGGGGACGATCCGCTGGACGCGTCGTCCGTGCACCCGGAGGCGTACCCGGTCGTCAGGTCGATGGTGAGGACCACCGGCGCCGATGTCGCGTCCCTCATCGGGAACTCCTCGGTGCTGCGCTCCCTGAAGCCCGGCGACTTCGTGAACGACTCCTTCGGTCTGCCGACCGTCACGGACATCCTGGGCGAGCTGGAGAAGCCGGGCCGGGACCCGCGCCCGGCCTTCAAGACGGCCACCTTCAAGGACGGCGTCGAGAAGATCGGCGACCTGGCCTCCGGGATGGTGCTGGAAGGGGTCGTGACGAATGTCGCGGCCTTCGGCGCGTTCGTGGACATCGGGGTGCACCAGGACGGGCTGGTCCATGTCTCTGCGATGTCCAGGAACTTCGTCAAGGATCCGCGCGAGGTGGTGAAGCCGGGCGACGTGGTCAGGGTGAAGGTCATGGACATCGACATCCCCCGCAAGCGGATCTCGCTGACCCTGCGCCTGGACGACGAGGCGACCGCGGACTCGACCACGTCCGCGGCGAAGTCGGACCGGCCGGGAGGCGGCGGCCGGCCGCCGCAGCAGCGCCAGGGCGGCGGCGGGCGCGGCGGCAACGGTGGTGGACGCGGCGGCAACCGCGGCGGCGGTGGCGGTGGCGGTGCCCGCCAGGGAGCTCCCGCCCCGGCGAACAGCGCGATGGCCGACGCGCTGCGCCGGGCGGGGCTGACGGACCCCGGGCGGGGCGGCAAGCGCTGACGGCAGGAGGGGCGGGGCCCGCGCGGGCCCCGCCCCTCGGCGGTCCTACTCCTCGCTCACCCTGCCGTCCGCCACCACGAAGCGCCGCGTCGTGCGGACCGCGTGGAGCATGCGGCGGTCGTGGGTGACCAGCAGCAGCGTGCCGTCGTACGAGTCGAGCGCCGACTCCAGCTGCTCGATGGCCGGCAGGTCGAGATGGTTCGTCGGCTCGTCCAGGACCAGGAGGTTGACGCCCCGGCCCTGGAGCAGCGCCAGCGCCGCGCGGGTCCGTTCGCCCGGGGAGAGGGTCGTCGCGGGGCGGTTCAGATGGTCCGACTTCAGGCCGAACTTGGCGAGGAGCGTGCGGATCTCGGCCGGTTCGGTGTCGGGGACGGCCGGGCGGAACGCGTCGAGCAGGCTCTGCGGCCCGTGGAAGAGCGCGCGCGCCTGGTCGACCTCGCCGACGACCACACCGGAGCCGAGCGTCGCGTGGCCGGTGTCCAGCGGGAGGCGGCCCAGCAGGGCGGCCAGCAGCGTGGACTTCCCGGCGCCGTTGGGGCCGGTGATGGCGACGCGGTCGGTCCGGTCGATCTGGAGCGTGACGGGGCCGAAGCGGAAGTCGCCGCGGGTCACACCGGCGGCGTTCAGGGTCGCGACGACCGCGCCCGAGCGGTCGGCGGCGGCGATCTCCATCCGGAGTTCCCACTCCTTGCGCGGCTCCGCGACGACATCGAGGCGTTCGATCATCCGCTGCGTCTGGCGCGCCTTCGCGGCCTGCTTCTCGGTGGACTCCGTCCGCAGATTCCGGCCGATCTTGTCGTTGTCGGTCGCCTTGCGCCGGGCGTTCTTGACGCCCTTCTCCATCCAGGAGCGCTGGGTGTGCGCCCGCGTCTCCAGCGCGGACCTCTTGTCCGCGTACTCCTCGAACTCCTCGCGGGCGTGCCGCCGCGCGGTCTCGCGCTCCTCCAGATACGCCTCGTAGCCGCCGCCGTAGAGGGTGATCCGCTGCTGGGCCAGATCGAGTTCCAGGACCTTGGTCACGGTGCGCACCAGGAACTCGCGGTCGTGGCTGACGACGACCGTCCCGGCGCGCAGGCCGGTCACGAACTTCTCCAGCCGCTCCAGACCGTCGAGGTCGAGATCGTTGGTGGGCTCGTCCAGCAGGAAGACGTCGTAGCGGGACAGCAGCAGCGAGGCGAGGCTCGCGCGGGCCGCCTGGCCGCCGGAGAGCGTCGTCATGGGCTGGTCGAGACCGACGGTCAGACCGAGCGTGGCGGCGATCTCCTCGGCCCGTTCGTCCAGGTCGGCGCCGCCGAGGGCGAGCCAGCGCTCCAGCCCGGCGGCGTAGGCGTCGTCCGCGCCGGGCGCGGCGTCCACCAGCGCCTGGGTGGCCTCGTCCAGCGCGCTCTGCGCGGCGGCGACGCCGGTACGGCGGCCGAGGAAGTCCCGTACGGTCTCCCCCGCGCGGCGCTCCGGCTCCTGGGGCAGGTGGCCGACGGCAGCGGTGGGCGGCGAGAGCCTCAGCTCCCCGTCCTCGGGTGTGTCGAGTCCGGCGAGCAGCCGGAGCAGGGTGGACTTTCCGGCGCCGTTGGCACCCACGAGTCCGATCACGTCGCCGGGCGCGACGACCAGGTCGAGCCCGGCGAAGAGTGAACGGTCGCCGTGTCCTGCGGCGAGATCCTTGGCTACGAGCGTGGCAGTCATCAGACCGTCGATCCTAACGGCCGCCGCCGGGGCTCAGCGGCGGTGGATCTTGCGGAAGCGTCCGGGCGTGCAGGCCGTCGCCGGCGCGCGGCCGGGGGTGCGGGAGCGGACGGGAACGACATGCCGCCATGATCATTTCCGGGTACCGGCCACGGAATGGGCCTGGCATCCGGATTCCGCTACCGTCCGGGCATGAGCGGCAGCAAGAGCGATGTGATCGTGGTCGGCGGCGGAGTCATCGGACTGACGACGGCGTTGGTACTCGCGGAGGGCGGCCGTCGTGTCGCGCTGTGGACCCGTGATCCGGTCGGGCGGACCACGTCGGCGGTGGCGGGGGCGCTGTTCTGGCCGTACCGCATCGAGCCGGCCCACCGGGTCGGCGGCTGGCTGGAGGAGTCGCTGCGCCACTACGAGGATCTCGCGCGGCATCCGGACCGGACCGGGGTGCGGCTGGTCCCCGGGCTGATGGCGGACACCCCGCTCGGTGGTCTGGGCGGCTGGGCCACCAAGGTGCGCGGGCTGCGCGAGGCGCGTGCCGACGAGTTGCCCGAGGGGTTCGGCCAGGGGCTGCGGGCCACCGTGCCGCTGATCGACATGCCCGTACATCTGCGGTATCTCAAGGCGCGGCTGCGCGCGGCCGGCGGCACGGTCGAGCGGCGTACGGTCACGGGCTTCGCCGAACCGGCCGCCGAGGCGCCCGTGGTGCTGGACTGCTCCGGGCTCGGCGCCCGTGAGCTGGCGTCGGACGCGTCGGTGCGGCCGGTGCGCGGACAGGTGGTGATCGTGGAGAACCCGGGCATCGACGAGTGGTTCGTGGGAACGCCGCCGGGCTCCGCCGAGACCACGTATGTGATGCCGCAGCCGTACGGGGTGCTGCTCGGCGGCACCACGACAGAGCACTCCTGGGATCTGGGCCCCGACGCGGCCGAGGCCGACGCGATCGTCGCGCGCTGCACCAGGATCCGGCCGGAGCTGGCGGGGGCGCGGGTGCTGGAGCACCGGGTGGGACTGCGGCCGTCACGCCCCGAGGTACGGCTGGAGGCGTCGCCCCTGCCGGGCGGCGGCCGGGTGGTGCACAACTACGGCCACGGCGGCGCGGGCGTCACCGTGGCCTGGGGGTGCGCGCGGGAGGCCGCCCGGCTGGCGACGGACGAACTGCCGGGCGGTCCCGTGGGGCGTTGAGCCTCCTGGAGCCCTGAACCCGTGGAGCCTTGAGCCTCTGGCGCCTTGAGCCGTGCGGTGGCCGAGTGCCCGGGTGCCGCGTGCCGGGATGATCGGGATCGCCTCCCTGCCGCCTGCCGCGTCGCGGACGCTCGACAGGGACCGTTTCGGTGGGTGTCGCCGGTGACAGGCTGGGCAGGGCCTAGCAGGCCACCGGCCGCCCCGCCGTCAGGTGGTACTCCGCCCGCTCGTCGAGCAGCAGCGCCGCCAGCGCGCGCTGCGACTGCCGCAGCGGCACGTACGCGCCCTTGCCCACGGGCAGCGACAGGACGCCGTGCAGGGCGAGTTCGTCCTTGACGTCCGCGTACTGGGCGGCGTCGAGCCGGTAGCCGCACGGCGGGTTCTGGATGATCCGGTCGGGGGTGGCCGGGTCGTTGTCCGCGCCGCCGAGGTAGATCGGCCCGCGGTCCTTCAGCCCGGTCAGCCGGGCGCTCGCCGTCGCGGCGGCGATCCGGCTGCCCCGCTCACCGGCGAAGGTGAACAGGCCCTTCAGGGCGTCGAGCTGGCTGGTCACCCGGCGCTTGTTGTTGACCGCGGCGTCGGCCTTCTCCTCCTCGGTCACCGGGTTGACGCGGCTCTCGATGAGCAGCCCGAGCGCGTGCTTGACGCCCGACGCGTTGCGCAGGATGCGCTCCTGGCCGTCGCCCGCGGTCTGCCGGACCGGGTCGCCGGTGACCGGGTCGGTCCAGATCCCGTAGGTGCCGGTGGAGTGGCCGCCGGCCTGCGCGGCGGGGCGCACGTACCGCTCGGAGAGCGTCCGCGACTCGTCGTGCACGTGCGGGTCGGTGTTGAGGTTGCGCGGCCAGAGGTCGAAGAGGTCCTTGTCGTAGTAGAGCGGGGTGGCGCCGTACTCGTGGAGGTCGTAGATGACCTCGGGGCGCCGGTCGCGGATGACGGCGGCCATGGCGCGGGCCTCGGCCGTCTTCAGTTCGATGTGGTCGCGGTTGATGTCGGTGCCGTCGGAGTTGCCCCGGGTGTCGGCGGCGCGGCCGTCCGGGTTGGCGGTGGGCAGGACCAGGACGTTGGTCCGGGCCAGGAACCGCTTCGTGGCGCTGTCCTTGGCGTAGGCGAGATCGCGGACGGTGCTCAGGCAGGCCTCGCGGCCGGAGGGTTCGTTGCCGTGCTGGCTGCATACGAGCAGTACGGTGACGGGCGCGTGCCGGGCGCCGAGGTCCACGAGCTGGAGCGGGCGGCCCTGCTTGGTGGTGCCGATCGTGGTGAGTTGGGCGGCGCTGCCCCGGGCCACCTCGGAGAGGAACTCCTGTTCCTGCGGCTGGCTGGTCCACCGCGCGCCGCCGTTGGCCTCGAAGCCGGTGCGCGGCGCCGCGTCGGTGGCGGGGGTGGCGGCGGCCTGGGCGGGCATCGTGACGAGCGGCGCGATGAACGCGGCGGCGGTGACCGCCAGGGCGAGGGCGCGGACGCGCGGTGCCGGTCGGAACGTCATCAACTGCGGTCTCCCGGGATCGGAGGGGTCGGACGCGGCACGGCCACGCCGCTCGGACGGGACTCGCTCGGTGCGCTGTGCGGAGGTACGGAGCCGCTGGTGGCGCGCCGGAACGCGGCGGCGCCGCCGACCAGGGGCAGCTCCGCCTCCGTACGGGCCAGGTCGAGGGTGAGGGTGGGGGTGGTGGACGGCGGGTCGATGAGGCCGCTGTCCGTGCCGCCGACGATCAGGGCGAGCCGGTGGCCGGCCGGGACGACGTGGTCGCTCGCGGCGAGGTCGATGGTGAGCGTGTAGGGCGTGCCGGGGGTGAGCGGACGGCCCTTGCCCGGGTCGGCGTAGGTGCCGAGGTCCGCCCAGCCCCGGCTGAAGACGGTGTGGTCGACGTCGGTGGTGCGGGCGGCGGTCTCCAGGTAGCAGGAGCTGTCGGCGGCGGTGCTCGGCCCCCAGCAGGTGCGGTGGGTGAGGGTGCTGATGCCTTCGCCGGACGCGCCGTAGTCACGGATGGTGTCGGGTCCGAGATCGACCAGGACGGCGGTCAGATGCGCGGTGGTGGTGGAGGGGGTGGCGGTGACGGTCACCCGCGCGGAACCCGACAGCCGCAGGTCCTGGCTCAGCGGCTGGGTGATGAATCCGTTCTTCGCGGGGGTGGAGCGGTCGATGGCGGCGGCCCAGTCCTCCTCGTTCTGGCGCCGGTCGTCCGTGAACGTCTCCGTGGTGCCGGGCGCCGCCTGAGTACGGCCGAGGGTGCCGACGCCGGGGACCGTTCCGGCGCCGGGGCGCAGGGTGGTGGCGGTGGTGGTGCGCGGCGGCCAGACGCGGTCGGTGGACCACTGGTCGGGCGCGCGCTCGATGTCGGCCATGGGTTCGCGCTCGACGCCGTTGTCGTAGCCGAGCAGGTAGTGGTCGAACCAGCGGTGCAGGGTGGACACCCAGGTGGCGCGCCGGAAGTCGAACGGGTCGACGTGGCCGGTCTGGGAGAGCCAGATCCTGCGCTCCACGCCCGCGTCGGCGAGCGCGTCCCACCACTGGCCGAGGTGCTTCGTACGGACGTTGAGGTCCTGCATGCCGTGGACGGCGAAGACGCTGGCCGTGACCTTGTGCGCGTCGCGTACGTAGTCGCGCTCGGTCCACAGCGGCGTCCGGTCGCCGGTGCGCGGCGCTCCCTCGACCAGGCTTCGCTGGACGGCCTGGCAGCGGGTGCGGGCCTCGGGGCTCTCCACGTAGTTGGAGAGCCAGTCGGGGCCGGAGCTGTAGAGGGGCGCGCCCTGCGCGAAGTAGTAGTCGTACCAGGAGCTGATGGACCCGATCGGCACGATGGTCTTGAGGCCCTCGACGCCGGTGGCGGCGACGCCGTTGGCGATCGTGCCGTCGTAGCTCTTGCCGATCATCCCGGTGGCGCCGGTGGTCCAGTCGGCCCGCACCGCCTGGCCGCCGGTGCGGCTCGCGTAGCCCTGGGCGCGGCCGCCCAGCCAGTCGACGACGGCCTTGGCGGACTGGACGTCGTAGCGTCCGCCGACGTCCACGCAGCCGTCGGAGCGGTTGGTTCCGGTGAGGTCGACGGCGACGAAGGCGTAGCCGCGCGGGACGAAGTAGTTGTCGTAGTGGAGCGGGAAGCCCAGGGGGTCGCCGTTGGCGTCGTAGGTCTTCCGCTGGCTCTCGTTGCCCCGGCCGCAGCAGGAGTAGTACGGACTCGCGTCCATGATGACCGGTATCTTCCGGCCCTCGCGGGCGGGTTCACCGGGGCGGACGATGTCGACGGCGACGCGGTCGGTCCTGCCGTCCCCGTCCCCGTCCAGGCCGGTGTCCACCCAGACGGACTCGCGGATGGCGCCCTCGTACGAGTAGACGGGCTCGCTCACCCTCACCGGGGCTTTTGCCGGGCCCGGGGCCGGGCCCGGGGTCGCGGCCTGTGCTCCCGTAGGGGCGAGCAGCACCCCGCACAGGGCGGCGGACGCCACCGTGACCAGCGCTCTGCACGACCAGCGGGCTCCCCGCGCACGGATCTCCATGGGGCGGAAGCTACCCCGGTCAACTCCCGTTCAAAAGAGGGCAGTACCGGACCGGCGGGGGTACCGGGGCGGGCGGGACACGGGCACGGGAAGGGTGGCGGACGGGCAGCGAACGGCCGGAGGTCGGGCAGGGCGCGGGATCCCGCACCGGCACCGGAGGCGACGGCGGCCGAAGCGGCCGCTCCCACGCCATGCGCGGCGCGAACAGCCTGAGAGCGCTCCCAACAGGGCGGGACGAGCGGTTACGCTGTAGCCGTCCGGCTTTGTCCCGCCGTATCCGCACCATCGCGATCCAGCCGGATGCGGTGGATCGACGGATGCGGCGTCACCGCCTCTACCGCCCACGAGGAGCGCACGTTTTGTCCGAGCCGTCCCCCGGGTCCCGTCCCACGCTGGAAGCCGTCGCCACGCGCGCCGGGGTCTCCCGGGCCACGGCCTCCCGGGTCGTCCGCGGCGGCGCGGGGGTGCGCGAGCCGCTGGCCGACAAGGTGCGCAAGGCGGTGGAGGAGCTGGGATACGTACCGAACCACGCGGCCCGCTCCCTGGTGACGCGGCGCACCGGCGCGGTCGCCGTGATCATCGCGGAGCCGGAGATCCGGATCTTCTCCGACCCGTTCTTCTCCCAGCAGATCCGCGGCATCAGCAAGGAACTGACGGCGCACGACACCCAGTTGGTGCTGCTCCTGCTCGAAGGGCCCGGCGACTACGACCGGATCGCCCGCTATCTGGCGGGCGGCCATGTCGACGGCGCGCTCGCCTTCTCCCTGCACACCGATGATCCGATCCCGGCCATCATCGAGCGGGCCGGGATGCCGACGGTCTACGGTGGCCGGCCGAGCCGCCCGACGGCGGACCGGCAGGCGGTGTCGTACGTCGACGCCGACAACCGGGGCGGGGCCCGCGAGGCGGTGCGGTATCTGTGCGGTCTGGGGCGGCGGCGGATCGCGCACATCGCCGGGCCGCTGGACCAGACCTCGGCCATCGACCGGCTCGACGGCTACCGCGATGTGCTGCCCGACGGGGATCCGGCGCTGATCGCCGAGGGCGCGTTCACCGCCGAGAGCGGCGCGCGGGCCATGGCGGAGCTGCTGGAGCGGTGTCCGGATCTGGACGCGGTCTTCGCGGGCAACGATCTGATGGCCTCGGGCGCGCTGCGTGTCCTGAGGGAGCGCGGCCGTGCGGTGCCGGACGAGGTGGCGCTGGTCGGCTTCGACGATGTGGACGCGGTGGTCACGGCCACCGATCCGCCGCTCACCACCGTCCAGCAGGACATCGAGGGGCAGGGCCGGCTGATGGCGCGGCTGCTGCTGCGCGGTCTGGACCGGGAGCGGGCGGGGGAAGGTCCGGGACCGTCCTCGGTGATCACCCCGACGACGCTGGTACGGCGGGCCTCCGCCTGAGGGGAGACCCGCCGTACGTACAGCGGTGCGTGACGCGTGGTACGTCCGTGTGTGATGCGTCCGAGCGCGGTGCGGTTACCGGGTCGCCGTCGACCTGGCCGGTACGTCGAGTGTCGTACCGTCCGAGAAGGTGACCGTGCGCGCCACCGACTCGAAGTTGTGCGCCGCGTAGGTGCGCGTTCCGCCCTTGCTGAAGACGGCGGAGGTCGGGATGGAGCCGGTCACGGTCGCGTCGGGGGCGCCCAGCGCGTCCAGGGTGGTGAGCCAGTGGTACGTGTGGGCCTTGGTCTCACCGTCCTCGGGCGTGTAGTCGGCGTGTCCCGCGTCCCACTTGGCCTTCGCGGCCGCCGGGTCGGCGAACGACTCGAACTCCCAGAGGATGTCGCGCCATTCGGCGGCCGGACCACCGTTCTCCCGCTCCATCTCGGCGAGGTTGCGCTTGATCGCCTCCTTCTCGCGGCCCAGGTGCAGTGAACCCCCGGTCACGGGAAGGACGTTGATGCCGTGGATCTCCTCGGGGTTGGCGGTCCACCAGGTGGAGTACGCGCCGCCGCTGCCCCACACCATGCCGACGGTCTCGTGGCCGAAGGAGGCCGGGAAGACCTCCTGGTCGGCGTCGAACCAGTACTGGGCGATCGCCTCGGACTCGGTGGCGATCAGGAAGCTGCCCAGGTCGCGCAGGCTGTTGTCACCCGTCGCCGAGCCCCACAGCACCAGCGCGGCACTCAGGTTGATGGACTCCGACGAGGACTCCTGGTTGTTGCCCGCGGCGAAGCCCTGGTGACCCGAGGCCCAGCTGTGGCCCGCGTAGATGTCGAAGCCGCGCAGGAAGGGGAAGTCCGCGTCGTCGCGGCTGGGGTTGGCGGTGTCGCGCACCAGCGTCTTGACCATCGTGCCCCAGGCCGAGTCTGCCGCCCACGCCTGGTCGTACTGGGCGACGATCGCCGCCGCGTACACGTAGTAGCCGTAGTGGAAGTGATGGTCGTTCAGCTCGGTGTCGCTGCCGTACGAGGCCGGGTAACCGGTCAGGGTCTTCCAGTCCTTGTCGTACGAGAACTCGGACGCGCCGCCCGCCGTGAACCACTCCTCCAGCCGGTTCTTGATCAGCCCGAGGAGCTTGTCGCGCGTGGCGCTCTCGCCGATCTGGTCGGCCACCGGCACCAGTTGGGCCAGCTTGCCGAGCGCCTTGCCGGTCCAGTACGTGTCCGTCGCGCCGGAGAACGGATCGGCCGCGCCCGCCACCTCGTCCAGATACCCCTTGAGCCGCGCCCGGTCGACACCGCTCGACTCCGGCAGCGCGGGCAGCACCCCGGAGGACGCCTGCTCGGTGCTGAAGGACGTCCCCTCGCGCACCTTCATCGTGGAGCGCGGTGAGACGTAGGTGTAAGGGGTGAGCGCGTCGGTGGTGTGCAGCCACTGGTGCCGGTAGAGGGCCTGGAGCGTACCGGTCTCGGTGCCCTCCTGCGGCTCGGTGGTGAGGCGGTAGGTCGCGCCGACCTTGCCGCCCTCGGTGCTCCAGCTGACCTCGGAGCCGGTGACGAAGCTGAACGCGTACTTCCGGTACGTCGCGAGCGCGTCGGTGGACGGCAGCACGGCGAGCGAGAAGTAGTCGTGGGCGCCGAGCCCGGCCGTCACGGTGGACCCGGAGACCGTCCAGTCGCTGCCGGTGGGCGCGAACAGGGCGTAGTGGTGGCCCGCGACGGTGATGCCGAGGACATTGCCGTCGTCGGCGAAGACCTCGGGCGCGGCGGCGGTGGTGATCCGCGCGTCGCCGCCCGAGCCCTTGGCGTAGACGAAGGGCAGCCCGTGGCCGATGGTGGTCCGCAGGGTGCGGGTGCCGTCCGCCCAGTACGGGGTGACGGTCCAGTCCGACCAGTCGTCGGCCTTGGTGTCCGGCGAGTTGAGCCCGGTCAGGCCCACGGTGAGGTCGGCCTTGTGGGGGTACTCGTACTGGCGGCCGTCGCCGACGATCGACGGCGAGGTCGGATAGCCGACCTCCAGACCGCCCGACGTCGCCTGGTAGGTGAGCGGGTGGCCGTACATCGGGGTCGAGTACGGGTTGTCGCCGTACCGCTGGAAGGCCAGCGACGACCACCAGTCGTTGGTGGGCACCGGCTTGTCCCGGGCGGACTCGGTCACCTTGGGGGTGACCGGGGTTCCGGTGTTGGTGGTGGGGCCCGATGTGCCGGCGGGCCGGGTGTCGGAGTAGCTGCCCGCACCTGCGGGGATCTCGGCCGCCACCGCGGGGGCGGCGGCGGGGCCCAGGCCGGCGGCGGCGAGGGCGGCGACCAGGACCAGCGCTGAGGCGGGTCTGGCTCGGGAGACGGACATGGACGACACCTCAAGAGCATGGGGGGAAAGGGCATCCGAGAGCGCTCTCAGATGCAAAGAAACGTAAAACTCCTGAAACAGAAGTGTCAATACGCCCGACACAAACGGGAGTTCCCGCCGAGACCCGGCCGTTACGCGTTCGAGTCTTGACGAAGGGAGGCAGCCCGGGGCACGCTCCACCCCAGGTTTTGAGAGCGCTCTCAATGGCTCTCGTCTGTACT
Source organism: Streptomyces sp. NBC_01429 (assembly GCF_036231945.1). Taxonomy (NCBI): domain Bacteria; kingdom Bacillati; phylum Actinomycetota; class Actinomycetes; order Kitasatosporales; family Streptomycetaceae; genus Streptomyces; species Streptomyces sp. NBC_01429. Next base: position 1,033,730 of record NZ_CP109599.1, read on the forward strand.
TCGAAGCCAAAGGAGGCTTCTCATGCCCATCGCCCGAGCCGCCGGCAGGGCCGCGGTCCGCCTGGGTGCGGTCGTGCTCTCCGGGGCACTGCTCGCCGCGTGTGGATCAGGTTCCTCGGGAGGAACCTCCGACAGCGCGGGCGGCAAGGTCACACTGACCGTCGACCTCTTCGGATCGTTCGGCTACAAGGAGGCCGGGCTCTACGAGGAGTACCAGAAGCTCCACCCGGAGATCACGGTCAAGCAGAGCGACACCGAGGACGAGGCCGACTACTGGAAGTCGCTCCAGACCCGGCTGGCGGGCGGTGGCGGACTGGCCGACGTACAGGGCGTCGAGGTCGGCCGGATCGCCTCGGTCACCCAGCAGCAGGCCGACAAGTTCGAGGACCTGAAGCAGTTCGGCGCCGACAAGCTCAAGGACCAGTTCGCCGACGCCAAGTGGTCGGCGGCGACGACCCAGGACGGCCGGGTGCTGGGGCTCGGCACCGACGTCGGGCCCGAGGCGATGTGCTACCGGACGGATCTGTTCAAGGCCGCGGGCCTGCCGACCGACCGGACCGAGCTGGCGGAGAAGTGGTCCACCTGGGACGGCTACCTCGCGCTCGGCAAGGAGTACAAGAAGAAGGCGCCGGCCAAGAGCGCCTGGCTCGACAGCGTCGGCAGCCTCTACTCGATCATGATCGGCCAGGAGAAGGAGCGGTACTACGACGCCTCCGGCAAGCTGATCTACGAGAACAACCCGGCCGTCAAGGATGCCTGGGCCGCCTCGGTCACGGCGGCGGGCGCCGGGCTGAGCGCCAAGCTCGACCAGTGGTCACCCCAGTGGAACCAGGCGTTCGCGGCGGGCTCGTTCGCCACCATGCCGTGCCCGGCCTGGATGCTCAGCTACATCAAGGGCCAGGCGGGCAAGGACGGTTCCGGCAAGTGGGACATCGCCAAGCTGCCCGGCGGCGCCGGGAACTGGGGCGGCTCGTATCTCTCCGTACCGCGCGCCGCCCAGCACAAGAAGGAGGCGTACGAGCTGATCAAGTGGCTCACCGCCCCCGAGCAGCAGGAGAAGCTCTTCCGGGACCAGGGCATCTTCCCGTCCTCCACGGGCGCCATCGAGAAGGTCGCGGACGCCCAGGACCCGTACTTCTCCGACGCGCCGACGGGCCAGATCTTCGGCGACGCGGCCAAGGACGCCCCCGTACAGGTCCTCGGTGTGCATGACCAGAACGTCGCCCAGCAGATCACCAACGCGCTGAGCGAGGTGGAGCGCAAGGGCATCTCGTCCGACAAGGCGTGGTCGAACGCGAAGAAGGGCGTCGACAACGTCATCGGCTGAGCGGTTCGGCGGGGCCGGTCCTGTGAACGGGACCGGCCCCGGCCCCACTTGCCCGTGTCCCCGCTCCTTCTCCTTCTTCCGCTCCCGCTCCCGAAGGCCGTTCCATGACTCTCACTGGCACCGCGAAGGCGGGCGCGGCGAAGGCCGCGCCCGCGCCGCCGCCCGGACGCCCCGCGGGCCGGGCGTCCGCCGCGCGCCGCGCCTGGCGCGCCTTCTCGCCGTACGCCTACCTCGCCCCGTTCTTCACCCTGTTCGCGGCCTTCGGGCTCTTCCCGCTGCTCTACACCGCGTACGTCTCGCTCTACCGGGTGGAGCTCCAGACGCCCGGCGACCTGGAGTGGCGCGGCTTCGGCAACTACGCCTCGATCTTCGGTGACGAGTTCTTCTGGACCGCGCTGCGCAACACCTTCACCATCGGTGTGCTGTCGACCGTGCCGCAGCTGGTGATGGCGCTGGGGCTGGCGCATCTGCTCAACTACAAGCTGCGGGGCCGGACTTTCGTCCGTACGGCGATGCTGCTGCCGTACGCCACCTCGGTGGCCGCCGCCACCCTGGTCTTCGCCCAACTCTTCGGCCGCGACTTCGGGCTGATCAACTACGTGCTGGGGCTGGTGGGCATCAGCCCGGTGGACTGGCAGACCGGCACGGTCGCCTCGCAGATCGCCGTCTCCTCCATCGTCGTCTGGCGCTGGACGGGGTACAACGCGCTGATCTACCTGGCGGGCATGCAGTCCATTCCGAGCGAGCTGTACGAGGCCGCCGAGGTCGACGGCGCCTCGCGCTGGCGGCAGTTCATCCATGTCACCCTGCCGGGGCTGCGGCCGACGATCGTCTTCACCGTCGTCGTCTCGACCATCGGCGCCACCCAGCTGTTCGGCGAGCCACTGCTGTTCGAGGGGTCCATCTCGGGCGGGATCTCGCACCAGTACCAGACGCTCGGCCTCTACATGTACGAGCAGGGCTGGGGCTTCTTCCATCTGGGCCGGGCCGCCGCGATCGCCTGGGTGATGTTCGTTCTGATCGTGCTGCTGGTCGGGGTCAACGCCCTGATCGCGCGGCGCCGTTCCCGCAAGGAGGCCGGCCGATGACCGCGCTCGCCGCACCGCCGACCCCGCCCACCGAGCCCGCCGGGGACACGGACCGGCCGAAGCCGCCCGGCCGCCGGAGCCGGGCCGGGCGCACCCAGCACGGCGGGAAGCTCTCGTATGTGATCCTGGCCGTCGCGCTGCTGTTCTCCGCGTTCCCGTTCTACTGGACGATCGTGGCGGCCAGCCGCTCCAACGCCGATCTGGCGAAGGTGCCGCCGAGTCTGCTGCCGGGACCGAACCTGATCGGCAACTTCGAGGCGGTGCTCGAACAGGCCGATATCGGCAAGGCGTTGCTCAACTCGCTGATCGTGTCGGGCTCGATCACGGTGGGTACGGTGCTGTGCTGCACCCTGGCCGGGTTCGCCTTCGCCAAGCTGCGCTTCCGGGGCCGGGGCGCGCTCCTCGCCATCACCATCGGCACCATGATGATCCCGCCGCAGCTCGGGGTCATTCCGCTGTTCATGCTGATCGCGGAGCTCCAGTGGGTGAACCAGCTCCAGGCCGTCATCCTGCCCGGACTGGTCTCCGCCTTCGGGGTGTTCTTCATGCGGCAGTACCTGGTGCAGTCGCTGCCGGACGAGCTGATCGAGGCGGCGCGGGTGGACGGCGCCTCCACCGCGCGGATCTTCTGGTCGATCGTGGTGCCCATCGCCCGCCCGGGGATGGCCGTACTGGGCATGCTCACCTTCATGGCCGCGTGGAACGACTTCTTCTGGCCGATCATCGCGCTCTCCTCGCAGAACCCGACCGTTCAGGTGGCGCTGCGCCAGCTCGGCGGCGGCTATGTGCACGACCAGTCCGTGATCATGGCGGGCACGCTGCTCGGCACGCTGCCGGTACTGCTGGTCTTCGGGCTGCTCGGACGGCAGATCGTCGGCGGCATCATGCAGGGCGCCGTCAAGGGCTGAGGGTCCGTCACCGCTCCGTCCCTGTTTCCCCCCTACGTTCCCGCCACTCGTTCCGCCTCTTCTCACAGGAGTTCCTTCCACATGACCGCTGTCGACGCACGTTCCCCGATCGCCACGGAGCTGCGCTTCCCGCGCGGTTTCCGCTGGGGGACCGCCACCGCCGCGTACCAGATCGAGGGCGCCGCCGCCGAGGACGGCCGTACCCCGTCCATCTGGGACACCTTCAGCCGCGTCCCCGGCCGGGTGCGCAACGGTGACACCGGCGACATCGCCGCCGACCACTACCACCGGCTGGACGAGGACATCGCGCTGCTCAAGGAGCTGGGCGTCACGGACTACCGCTTCTCGGTGGCCTGGCCGCGGGTCCAGCCGACGGGACGCGGACCGGCCGTGCAGCGGGGGCTGGACTTCTACCGGCGGCTGGTGGACGGGCTGCTCGCGGCGGACATCACGCCGGTCGCCACCCTCTACCACTGGGATCTGCCCCAGGAGCTGGAAGACGCGGGCGGCTGGCCGCAGCGCGAGACGGCGCAGCGGTTCGCCGAGTACGCGCGGATCACGGCCGAGGCGCTGGGCGACCGGGTGACGACGTGGACCACGCTCAACGAGCCCTGGTGCGCGGCGTTCCTCGGGTACGCGTCCGGCGTGCACGCCCCGGGCCGCACCGACCCGGCCGCCGCGCTGCGCGCCGCGCACCACTTCAATCTGGCGCACGGTCTGGCCACCCGGGCGCTGCGCGAGACGCTGCCGGCGAAGGCCGAGGTCTCGCTGACCCTGAATCTGCACTCGCTGCGTCCGCTGACGGACTCGGCGGCGGACCTGGACGCGGTGCGCAGGATCGACGCGGTGGGGAACCGGATCTTCCTCGATCCGGTGTTCCACGGGCGGCTGCCGGAGGACCTGGTCGAGGACACCGCCTCGGTGACGGACTGGTCGTTCGTGCGGGACGGCGATCTGGAGACGATCTCGGCGCCCATCGACTCGCTGGGGATCAACTACTACTCCCCCACGGTCGTCGCGGCGGCCTCCCCCGGCGAGCCCGCCGGGGACACGGAGGAGGCGTCGCCGTGGCCGGGCGCGGAGGGCCGCGTGCGCTTCCTCCCCGCGCCGGGTCCGCGCACCGCGATGGACTGGCCGGTCGACGCGGACGGGCTGTACGAGCTGCTGACGCGGCTGCGCGACGAGCTGCCCGGCACCCCGCTGATGGTCACGGAGAACGGGGCCGCTTACGACGACTACGCCGACCCGTCCGGCGCGGTCCACGACCCGGAGCGGGTGGAGTATCTGCGCGGGCATCTGACCGCCGTCCACCGGGCGATCGGCGACGGCGCGCCGGTGCGCGGCTATTTCCTGTGGTCGCTGCTGGACAACTTCGAGTGGGCGTACGGGTACAGCAAGCGGTTCGGCATCGTGCACGTCGACTTCGCGACGCAGCGCCGCACGGTCAAGGACAGCGCGCGCTGGTACGCGGAGGTCGTCGGCCGCGGCGGTCTCGGTCTCGGCTGACGAGTCGCGCGTACCGGAATGGCCGGGCGGCGCGGACCGGTGCTCAGCCCCGGTCCGGGCCGCCCTGGCCGTCGGGGCCACCCGGGTCCTGGTGGTGCGGGGCCCGGGGGTGGCGCAGCCGTAGCCAGACGTCCCTGGCCCGGCGCCCCGCCTCCGTACGGCTGTGCGCGACGAGCCGGCGGGCCTGTTCCTCGTCCTCCACCATCGGCCCGGAGCCGCGCAGCGGCCTGCCGGCGGTCTCGTGCAGGAAGAGGGTGGAGACGAAGCCGATGACGCCCGCGACCATCAGGTAGTACGCGGGCACCATGTCGTTGCCGGTCAGTTCCACCAGGCCGGACGCGAACAGCGGTGTCGTACCGCCGAAGAGCGATACGGAGATGTTGAAGGAGATCGACAGGGCGCCGTAGCGCAGCCGGGTGGGGAAGAGCGCGGGCAGGGTGGACGCGGACGTACCGGCGAAGGACACCAGGAGCAGCCCGAGGATCAGGCAGCCGAGGGCCGACAGCACGATGCCGCCGGTGCGGATCAGCAGGAACGCGGGTACGGACAGCACGACCAGCGCGATACTGCCCGCCATGAAGACGGGGCGCCGGCCCCACCGGTCGGAGGTGCGGCCCACGGTGGTGATGGTGAGGACGACCACGACCATCGTCCCGAGCACCAGCAGCTGGGCGGTGAGGGCTTCCTGGCCGACGGTCTCGGTCATGTAGGTGGGCAGGTACGAGGTCACCATGTAGTTGGTGACGTTGTAGAGCAGGACCAGTCCCATGCAGATCAGCACGGCCTGCCAGTGCCGGGTGAAGATCTCTTTGAGCCGCCCCTTGCCGGACTGCCGGGCCTCCTCGACCGGGTCCTGGTCCGGGCCGCTCTGCCGCGCGCGCAGCTCGGCCTGTTCGCTCTCCTTCTGGAAGGCGGGGGTCTCCTCCAGCCGCAGCCGCATGTAGAGGCCGATCAGCCCCAGTGGTCCCGCCACCAGGAACGGCAGGCGCCAGCCCCAGTCCACCATGCCGTCCTCGCCGAGGAGGGCCGTGAGCAGGGTGACGATGCCGGAGCCGAGCGAGTAGCCGACGAAGGTGCCGAAGTCGAGCCAGCTGCCGAGGAATCCGCGCCGCTTGTCCGGTGCGTACTCGGCGATGTACGTGGTGGCGCCCGCGTACTCGCCGCCGGTGGAGAAGCCCTGGACGAGGCGGCAGAGCAGCAGCAGGAGCGGCGCGGCGAAGCCGATGGTGCCGTAGCCGGGCAGGAAGCCGACGGCGAACGTACTGATCGCCATCATGATCATGGTGGCGGCGAGTACGCGTTTACGGCCGATGCGGTCGCCGAGCGGGCCGAAGACCAGGCCGCCGAGGGGCCGGACCAGGAAGGCCGCGGCGAAGGTGGCGAAGGTGGAGACCACCTGGGTCCCCGGTGAGCTGGAGGGGAAGAAGACCTTGCCGAGGGTGCCCGCCAGGTAGGCGTACACCCCGAAGTCGAACCACTCCATGGTGTTGCCCAGAGCGGCCGCGGAGACCGCCCGGCGCACCTCGGGCTTGTCGGTGACCGTGACGTCGTCGGCGCTGAGGGGCTCCTTGCGGCGGCGCAGCAGGATCCGGAGCAGCCGGTCGTTGGCGGGGGCGCCGCCGCGGCCGGGCTTCCCGCTCCGTCGGGGGTTCGGTGACTTCGGTCGTGCAGCACTCATGTGACACCGTCCACGGGCAGGGCAGGAACTGGAACATTATTCCCGTTGAGTGATCAGTCCGGCGAAAGCGGGACGTACGGGCATCGCGTGTCGTGCGGGACGCGACGGGCAGCCAAGCGCCACCGCGCCTTCGGGAGAGGTTTCCGCGCGATGTCTTGACAGTTTCCGGTGCCGGTCCGAGGATCCTGCTCAACGTAATTAACTATCCAGTGCGTTAATTAGCGCGTCTTTCGTGCCGAGCGCCCTCGCGCACCGGGCGCTCTGCGCCGCCTCCCCGTCCCGTCCCCCCTCTGAGGAGCCCGCGTGTCCGCACACTCGCCCGACGCCTCGCGACCGGCACCGGCAGCCCCGCAGGGCAAGCCCCGCAAGGCGGCCGTGGCCGCCTGGATCGGCAGCGCCCTGGAGTACTACGACTTCTTCATCTACGGCAGCGCCGCGGCCCTGATCTTCCCCAAGGTCTTCTTCAACCCGGACCACCCCGCGACCGCGACTCTCATCTCGCTGGGCACCTTCGGAGTGGCGTACGCGACCCGGCCGCTCGGCGCGCTGTTCCTCGGCCACATCGGCGACCGGCTCGGCCGGCGCCGGGTGATGGTCCTGACCCTGATCCTGATGGGCATCTCGACGTTCCTCATCGGCGTTCTGCCCACCTACGACCAGATCGGGGCCGCCGCGCCCGTCCTGCTGGTCCTGATGCGCATGCTCCAGGGGATCTCGGCCGCGGGCGAGCAGGCCGGCGCCAGCTCGATGACGCTGGAACACGCCCCCGAGGACCGGCGCGGGTACTACTCCAGCTTCACCCTGAACGGAACCCAGGCGGGTCAGATCCTCGCCACCCTGATCTTCATCCCGGTCGCCGCGCTCCCCGACGACCAGCTCTACACCTGGGGCTGGCGGATCCCGTTCCTGCTGAGCGCCCTCGTCGCGGTGGCCGGGTATCTCATCCGGCGCAATCTGGAGGAGACCCCCGTCTTCCAGCGCGAGCGCGAGTCGGCGGCCCGGACGCGGGCCGAGCTGCCGCTGGTCCATCTGCTGCGCAACCACTGGGCCGATGTGCTGCGCGTCGTCGCGGCGGCCACGATCGCGACCGTCTCCACGATCTTCACCGTCTGGGCCCTCTCGTACGCGACCAGTGACGCCGTCGGCATGGGCAGGACGGCCATGCTGTGGGTCGGGGTGAGCGCCAACGCCGTGGCCCTGCTGGCCATCCCGCTCTGGGCGCGGCTCTCGGACCGGATCGGCCGCAAGCCCGTCTTCCTCATCGGTTCGCTCGGCTCCGGAGTGATGGTCTTCGTCTATCTGTGGGCGATCTCGACCGGCTCCTATCCGCTGGTGCTCCTCGCGGGCATCGTGTTCTTCGGCGTCGTCTACAGCGCGGCCAACGGCATCTGGCCGTCCCTGTACGGGGAGATGTTCTCCACCCGGGTCCGGCTCTCGGGCATGGCGATCGGTACCCAGATCGGCTTCGCGGTCGCCGGATTCGCCGTGAGCTTCGCGGCGCGGATCGCCGGCCCCGACGGGGACAACTGGGTGGGGGTAGGGATCTTCACCGCCGTCTTCTGCGCGCTCAGCTCGCTGGCCGTGGTGACCGGCCGGGAGACTCATCGAGTGCCCACCGCGGAACTCGGCGTCAGGAGCGACCCGGCGGACGGGGACGGCGGGGACGGCCGGACCCCGTCCGGGAGCGACACCCCGCGCTCCGTACGCGCCTGACCGGGCGGGCCGGCCCCGCGCCCGACCCGGCCGGGGCCGGCCCGCCCGGACCGGCCCCCCGTTCGCGGACCGAACATCCCGGCCCGCCCACTCCCCCTCACCGGAAAGATCACCGATGACTGACCCGTCCGACCGCTCCACGGCCCGCCCCGTCCTCGTACTGAACGGCCCCAATCTCAACCTCCTCGGGGTGCGGGAGCCCGAGGTGTACGGCAAGGAGACCCTCGCCGACATCGAGGCGCTGTGCCACGCCACCGCGACCGAACACGGCCTGCGGGCCGACTTCCGGCAGAGCAACCACGAGGGGGTGCTGATCGACGCCGTGCAGGAGGCCCGTACCGCGCACCGGGGCATCCTCATCAACCCGGCCGGCTACAGCCACACCTCGGTGGCGCTGCGCGACGCGCTCGCCGCTTCGGACCTCCCGGTCGTGGAGGTCCATCTGTCGAACATCCACACCCGCGAGCCGTTCCGGCACTTCTCGTACGTCTCGGCCGTCGCCTCCACCGTGATCTGCGGGGCGGGCGCGTACGGCTACGCGCTGGGACTGGCGCAGCTGGCCCGGCTGACGGCGGTGGTCCGATGACCGGCGCCTCGTACCTCACCGGTCTGATCGGGGCGGGCATCGGCCCCTCGCTCAGCCCCGCTCTGCACGAGCGGGAGGCGGACCGGCACGGACTGCGGCTGCTCTACCGCGTCATCGACATCGACCGGCTGGGGGTGGGGCCCGAGGCGGTCGGTGAACTGGTGCGGTCCGCGGGCGCGCTCGGGTTCGACGGGCTGAACATCACGCACCCCTGCAAGCAGCTGGTGATCGGGCATCTGGACGAGCTGTCCCCGGGGGCGGCGGCGCTCGGCGCGGTCAACACCGTCGTCTTCCGGGACGGGCGGACCATCGGGCACAACACCGATGTCACCGGCTTCGCGCAGTCCTTCGCCCGGGGGCTGCCCGGGGTCCCCACCGGCCGGGTGGTCCAGCTCGGCGCGGGCGGGGCCGGGGCAGCCGTCGCGCACGCGCTGCTCACCCTCGGCACCGACCGGCTCGCGCTCGCCGACACCGACCACGCCCGCGCGGTGGCCCTCGCCGACGCGCTGAACGCGCACTTCGGGCCCGGCCGCGCGAGCGCCCTCGCCGGCCGCGACCTGGCCGGGCGGCTCGCCCGCGCCGACGGCCTCGTCCACGCGACGCCCACCGGCATGGCCGGCCACCCCGGGCTGCCGCTGCCCGCCGGACTGCTGCGGCCGGGGCTGTGGGTCGCCGAGGTGGTCTACCGGCCGCTCGACACCGAACTCGTGCGGCTGGCCCGCGATCTGGGCTGCCCCACCCTCGACGGCGGCGCCATGGCGGTCTTCCAGGCCGCCGACGCGTTCCGGCTGTTCACCGGCCTGGAGCCGCACCCCGACCTGATGCTCGACGACTTCGCCGACCTCGTCGGCGCCCCCACCCCGTGAGGAAGACCGCCGTGCGGAAGACCGCCCTGCGCAAGTCCATCGCCACGGTGTCGCTGAGCGGCTCTCTCTCCGAGAAGCTCGGCGCCGCCGCCACCGCCGGGTTCGACGGGGTCGAGATCTTCGAGAACGATCTGATCGCGAGCCCCCTGAGCCCCGAGGAGATCCGTACCCGCGCCGCCGATCTGGGCCTGACCATCGACCTCTACCAGCCGTTCCGGGACGCGGAGGCCGTACCCGAGGAGATCCTCGCCGGCAATCTGCGGCGCGCGGAGCGGAAGTTCGCTCTGATGGAGCGGCTCGGCGCCGATCTGCTGCTGGTCTGCTCCAGCGTCTCGCCCGACGCGGTCGACGACGACGCGCTCGCCGCCGAGCAGCTCCACCGGCTCGCCTCGCTGGCCTCGGAGCACGGGATCCGGCTCGCCTACGAGGCGCTCGCCTGGGGACGGCACGTCCATACGTACGACCACGCCTGGCGCATCGTCGAGGCGGCGGGCCATCCCGCGCTCGGCGTCTGCCTGGACAGCTTCCACATCCTCTCGCGCGGGTCCGATCCCCGGGGCATCGAGGAGATCCCCGGGGAGAAGATCTTCTTCCTCCAGCTGGCGGACGCTCCCCGGATCGCCATGGACGTCCTCCAGTGGAGCCGCCACTACCGCTGCTTCCCCGGCCAGGGCGACTTCGACCTCGCTGGCCTGGTGGGGCACACCGTGCGGGCCGGCTACACCGGGCCGCTGTCGCTGGAGGTGTTCAACGACGTCTTCCGGCAGGGGGACGCGGGCCGTACGGCGGTCGACGCGCTGCGCTCGCTGCTCACCCTGGAGGAGTCGGCGGGGCTGAGCGCGCCGCCCGCGCCCGTCGCGGCGACGGGGTTCGCCTTCGCCGAGCTGGTCACCGCCGACACCGAACCGCTGCGCGCCCTGCTGCGCACACTCGGCTTCGCCCGGACGGGACGGCACGCCACCAAGCCGGTGGACCTGTGGGAGCAGGGCGAGGCGCGGATCCTGCTCAGCGGCGCCGGAGCCGGCCGGCGGGACGGCGCGGCCCTCGCCGCCCTCGGTCTGGAGACCCCCGCCCAGGACGCGGCCGTACGGCGGGCCGAGGCGCTGCTGGCACCGGTCGTGCCGCGCAGGCGGGCCGAGCGGGACGCGCCGCTGGACGCGGTGGCGGCGCCGGACGGCACCGAGCTGTTCTTCTGCGGCACGGCGGCGGACGGGACAACAGGCGGGGCAACAGGCGGGACGGCGGGCTGGCGGGGCGACTTCCCGGCGGTCCCCGGCCCCGGCGACACCGGGATCACGGGCACCGGGGAACCCACCGGTCTCACCCGTATCGACCATGTCGCGCTGCCCCAGCCCTGGCACCAGTTCGACGAGGCGTCCCTCTTCTACCGGAGTGTGCTGGGCCTCGAACCGGACGAGAGCCTGGACCTGGCGGACCCGTTCGGGCTGGTGCGCAGCCGCGCCGTGTCCAACGCCGACGGCTCCCTGCGGATCGCGCTGAACGTCGCCCCCGGGCCCGGCGAGCGGTCGGCGCGCCCGCAGCACATCGCACTCGCCACCGACGACATCGTGGCCACCGCGCGCCGGCTGCGCGAGCGCGGCGCCGGACTGCTGCGCGTCCCGGGCAACTACTACGACGACCTGGAGGCCCGCTATACGTGGGCCCCGGGGAGGCTCGCCGCGCTGCGCGAGTACGGCATCCTCTACGACCGCGACGCGGACGGGGAGTTCCACCACTGCTACACCGCGACGGTGGGACGGGTCTTCTTCGAGATCGTCCAGCGCACCGGCGGCTACCGGGGCTACGGCGCCCGGAACGCGCCCGTACGCCTCGCCGTCCAGCACGCCGCCGGCCGGGGCTGACCGCCGCGGCCCGCGGCCCACCCCCGGCCAGGAGCCGTCTCGTTAGACTCGGGGCCCACCACGCACTTCGCCGCGAGGAGCCCCATGGGAGCCGCCGTCCCCCCGTCGACACCACCTGTCACGCGCACGCGGGACGCGGCGCGGACCCGGGAGGAGATCCTCGACGTCGCGACCCGGGAGTTCGCCCGGCTGGGGTACGCGGGCGCCCGGGTGGACGAGATGGCGGCGCGCACCCGGACCACCAAGCGGATGATCTACTACTACTTCGGCAGCAAGGAGCAGTTGTTCACCACGGTGCTGGAGCGGGCGTACGGGGTGATCAGGGCCGCCGAGCAGGAGATCGACGTCGCGCATCTGGACCCGGTCTCCGCGATCCGGCGGCTGGCCGAGGTCACCTTCGACCACCACGAGGCGCATCCGGACTTCATCCGGCTGGTCTCGATCGAGAACATCCACGAGGCGGAGCACATCGCGGCGTCGTCGACGCTCGGCTCGCTCAACTCCCCCGCGATCGCGGTCATCGGCCGGATCCTGGACGAGGGGCGGGCGCAGGGCGTCTTCACCGCCGAGGTGGACGCCATCGATCTGCACGCGATGATCAGTTCGTTCTGCTTCTTCCGGGTGGCCAACAGGCATACCTTCAGCAGCCTGTTCGGACGCGACCTGACGGCGCCGGACCGCCGGGAGCACTATCGCGCGCTGCTGGGCGACATGGTGATCGCCTACCTCACGGCCGACGCCTGACACGGGTGGTGGGCCGGGAGGCCCACCACCGGGCGGCCGGCTGTCAGCCGTCGCCGAACGTCTCGCCCCGCTCCGCCTTCGCCACCAGCAGCGCCGGGGGCTCGAAGCGCTCGCCGTACAGCTCCGCCAGCTCGCGGGCGCGCGCGACGAAGCCGGGCAGGGCGCCCTCGTACCCGTTGATGTACTGGAGCACGCCGCCGGTCCAGGCGGGGAAGCCGATGCCCATGAGGGAGCCGATGTTGGCGTCGGCGACCGAGGTCAGCACGTTCTCCTCCAGACAGCGGACGGCGTCCAGGGCCTCGGAGAAGAGCAGCCGCTCCTTCATGTCATGGAAGGGGACGTCGGTGGCCTCCGTGCAGAAGTGCTCGCGCAGCCCCGGCCACAGCCGGGTGCGCGCGCCGTTCTCGTCGTACTCGTAGAAGCCGGCGCCGGCGCCGCGCCCCGGGCGGTCGAACTCGTCGACCATCCGGTCGACGACCCAGTCGGCGGGGTGCCCGGTCCAGACGCCGCCGGCCTCCTCCGTCGACCGCCTGGCCTCCTCGCGGATGGCGCGCGGGAGGGTGAAGGTCAGCTCGTCCATGAGGGCCAGGACCTTGGCCGGGTAGCCGGCCTGCGCGGCGGCCTGTTCGACCGAGGCGGGCTCGATGCCCTCGCCGATCATCGCGACGCCCTCGCTGAGGAAGCGTCCGATCACCCGCGAGGTGAAGAAGCCCCGCGCGTCGTTGACGACGATCGGGGTCTTGCCCAGCGCGCGCACCAGGTCGAAGGCGCGGGCGAGGGCCTCTTCGCCGGTCCGGCCGCCCTTGATGATCTCGACCAGCGGCATCCGGTCGGCCGGTGAGAAGAAGTGCAGCCCGATGAAGTCGGCGGGCCGGTGGACGCCTTCGGCCAGCTCGGTGATGGGCAGGGTGGAGGTGTTGGAGCAGAGCAGCGCGTCGGGCTCCACGAGGTCCTGCACCTCCTGGAACACCTTCCGCTTGAGCGCGCCGTCCTCGAAGACCGCCTCGATGACGACATCGCACCCGGCGAGGTCGGCCGAGTCGGCGGTGGGGGTGATCCGGGCCAGCAGCGCGTCGCGGTCGGCCTCCGTCGTACGGCCCCGGGCGAGCGACTTGGCGAGGCGCCCGCGCGCGTACTCCTTGCCCCGCTCGGCGGCTTCCGGGGACACGTCCCTGAGGACGACGTCGAATCCGGCGCGGGCGCAGGAGTAGGCGATGCCGGCGCCCATCATCCCGGCGCCCAGGACCGCCACCTTGCGCACCTCGCGCCGCGGGATGTCCCGGGGGCGGCTCGCACCGGAGTTGACGGCCTGGAGGTCGAAGAAGAACGCCCGCATCATGTTCTTCGCGGTCTGTCCGGTCACCAGCCCGGTGAAGTAACGGGCCTCGACGGTCTGCGCGGTCTCGAAGTCGACCTGCGCGCCCTCGACGGCCGCCGCGAGGATCGCGCGCGGCGCGGGGAACGGGGCGCCGCCGAGCTGCTTGGTCAAGTTGGCCGGGAAAGAGGGCAATTGGGCGGCGAGAGGCCCACTGGCCGGGGTGCCGCCCGGCATCCGGTATCCCTTGACGTCCCAGGGCTGCGCCGATGCGGGGTGGGCGTCGATGAAGGCGTGGGCCTTCGCGAGCATCTCGTCTGCGGTGGCGGCGACCTCGTGCACCAGACCGTTCTCCAGGGCGAGCGCCGGAGGGTACTGGGTGCCCTGGAGCAGCACCCTGAGCAGCGCGTCGGCCAGCCCCAGGAGCCGTACGGTACGGGTGACCCCGCCGCCGGCGGGCAGCAGCCCGAGCGTGACCTCGGGCAGCCCGATCCGGGAGCCGGGGACGTCGAGGGCGATGCGGTGGTGGCAGGCGAGGGCGATCTCGTAACCGCCGCCCAGGGCGGCCCCGTTGATGGCGGCGACCAGCGGCTTGCCGAGGGTTTCGAGGCGGCGCAGGGCGTGTTTGACGGCCATGCCGCCCTCGAAGACCGGCCGGGCGTCCGCCGGCCCGTACGTGATCATGTCCTTGAGGTCGCCGCCCGCGAAGAAGGTCTTCTTGGCGGAGGTGATGACGATGCCCCGGATGGAGTCCCGCTCGGCCTCGGCGCGGTCGGCGATCACCGCGAGGGAGTCCCGGAACGCCTGGTTCATGGTGTTGGCGGACTGGTCCGGGTCGTCGAGGACCAGGGTGACGACTCCGGTGCCGTCCCGCTCCCAGCGGATGGCGGGAGAATCCGGGGAGGCGGGGGAAGCGGGGGCGGTGGGCTCGCTCATGCTGCTGCTCCGTATGGGGAGTTCCGGATCGGGGATCGGGAGGCGGGGCCGGACAGGGACGGGCGGTCAGAGGCGGGCGGTCAGAGGCGCTCCACGACGGTGGCGACGCCCATGCCGCCGCCGACGCAGAGCGTGACGAGCCCGTACCGCTTGTCCTGGCGCTCCAGTTCGTCCACGAGGGTGCCCAGGAGCATCGCGCCGGTGGCTCCGAGCGGGTGGCCGAGCGCGATGGCTCCGCCGTTGACGTTGACCTTGTCCAGGGTGAGGTCCATGTCGTCCACGAAACGCAGCACGACCGCGGCGAAGGCCTCGTTCATCTCCACGAGGTCGATGTCGTCGATCGTCAGTCCCGCCTTGGCGAGGGCCTTGCGGCTGGCGGGAGCCGGTCCGGTGAGCATGATCGTCGGCTCGGATCCGGAGACGGCGGCGGAGACGATCCGGGCACGCGGCGTCAGCCCGTACCGTTCACCGGTCTCCCGGGAGCCGATGGCGACGAGGGCCGCGCCGTCCACGATGCCGGAGGAGTTGCCCGCGTGGTGGACATGGTCGATGGCCTCGACCCAGTGGTACTTCTGGAGGGCGACGGCGTCGAAGCCGCCCGCCTCGCCGATCCGCGCGAAGGACGGCTTCAGCGCGGCGAGCGAGTCGGCGGTGGTGCCGGGGCGCGGGTGCTCGTCGTGGTCGAGGACGGTGAGTC
Organism: Streptomyces sp. NBC_01429; assembly: GCF_036231945.1. Taxonomy (NCBI): domain Bacteria; kingdom Bacillati; phylum Actinomycetota; class Actinomycetes; order Kitasatosporales; family Streptomycetaceae; genus Streptomyces; species Streptomyces sp. NBC_01429. The sequence goes on from NZ_CP109599.1 coordinate 1,048,956, forward strand.
CGTTGCCGTCGAGAACGGGGACGAGCGAGCGGGCGAAGCGGCCGTCCTTCGACGCGGCGGCGGCCCGCTCCTGGGAGAGCGCCGCGTACTCGTCGACGTCGCGCCTGCTGTAGCCGCCGAGGGTGGCGATCAGGTCGGCGCCGATGCCCTGGGGGGCGAAGCCGGTGGCGAAGCTGGTCATCGGGTCCATCGCCCAGGCGCCGCCGTCGGAGCCCATCGGCACCCGCGACATCGACTCGACGCCGCCCGCCAGGACGAGGTCCTCCCAGCCGGAACGGACCTTGGCGGCGGCCAGGTTGACGGCTTCGAGACCGGAGGCACAGAAGCGGTTCTCCTGTACGCCGGCGACGGAGTCGGGCAGTCCGGCGGCGACGGCCGCGACCCGGGCGATGTCCGAGCCCTGGTCACCGAGCGGGCTGACCACTCCGAGGACGATGTCGTCGATGGCCGCCGGGTCGAGTCCGGGGAGGCGGGCGCGCAGCTCGTGGATCAGACCGACGACGAGATCGATGGGCTTGGTGCCGTGCAGGGCTCCGTCCGCCTTGCCCCGGCCGCGCGGGGTGCGGATCGCGTCGTACACGTACGCTTCGTTGCTCACGGCGACTGCCTTTCGGTTCGGTCGGTTCGGGTGTTTCAGGCGGGACCGGCGTCCGGGTCGCGGCTCGGCAGCTGCCAGTCGCGGGCGACCTCGGCGGCGTCCGCGCCGGGCCGCGCGGGCGCGCGGCGCACGGAGGCCGGGGTGGCGGAGAAGCGGGGCGCGGGGGCGGGCTGGACGATGCCCGCGTGCTCGGTGAAGGTGGCGCGGGCCGCGAGATGCGGGTGCGCGGGGGCCTCGCGGAGCGAGAGCACCGGCGCGACACAGGCGTCGGACCCGGCGAAGATCTCGGTCCACCGCTCCCGGGTCTCCCCCTTGAACCGGGCGGCGACCGCCTCCCGCAGCTCGTCCCAGCGGTCGATGTCGTTGCGGGCGGGCAGTTCGCCGGCGATGCCGAGCAGCTCCACGAACTGCCGGTAGAACCGCCCTTCCAGCGCGCCGACAGCCATGTACTGGCCGTCGGCGGTCTCGTACGAACCGTAGAAGGGGCTGGCGCCGTCGAGCAGATTGGCCCCGCGCCGGTCCTGCCAGCCGCCCGCCGCCATCATGGCGTGGACCATGGTGGTGAGATGGGCGGTGCCGTCCACGATCGCCGCGTCCACGACCTGTCCGGCGCCGTCCGGGGTACGGGCGTGCTGGAGCGCCGCGAGCACCCCGATGACCAGGTAGAGAGCGCCGCCCGCGTAGTCGCCGAGCAGATTGGCCGGCAGCGCGGGCGGCTCGTCGTCCTTGCCGATCATGGAGAGCGCCCCGGCCACGGCGATGTAGTCGATGTCGTGTCCCGCGCGCTCCGCGAGCGGGCCGTCCTGCCCCCAGCCGGTCATCCGGCCGTACACGAGCCGCGGGTTGCGCTCCAGACACGGAGCGGGACCGATGCCGAGGCGCTCGGCGACGCCCGGCCGGTAGCCCTCGATGAGGATGTCGGCGCGCTCGGCCAGTTCGAGGACGCGGGCGGCCCCGTCGTCGGCCTTGAGGTCGATGAGCACGGAGCGCTTGTTGCGGTTGGTGAGGTCGTACGCCGGATCGATGCCCAGCCCCGCGCCGCCCGGCCGGTCGACCCTTACGACATCGGCGCCGAGGTCGGCGAGCGTCATGGCGGCGAAGGGGCCGGGACCGATCCCGGCCAGCTCGACCACGCGTACACCGGTCAGCGGACCGCTTCCTGTCGCCGTCATGGGGCCCCCAGCGCTCTGTGACACAACTGATCCGACTGATCCGCCCGATGGTGGCGGTGCGACCGTGTGACGGAGGTACGGGCCGCGTGCCGGGCGCCCGTCACCACCCGGCACGACCCGTCGTGGTGAGCAAGCGCTCAGCACCTACGAGCCTACGCCGTAGGACGGGCCGGATCCCACGCCGCCGTCACCCGCCGCCCGGCTGGCCCCGCCCGGCGAACTCCCCGTCGCCGCGGTCGCGTCGCGCAGCGCCCGGCGGCAGAGGGCGTCGGCGCGCCGGGTGGACTCGGGCAGGCGGTAGCGCGGGGTGAGGCGGAGGGTGTGCGCGCGGGCGGTGGGCAGGTCGACGCGGTGGCCGACCGAGACGAAGACGGGCTTGACGTCGGCCCGGGTGCGCAGCGCGGCGCCGACCTCCTCCCCGTCGTCCGCCAGCAGCGGCGAGGAGTCCCCGCGCCGGGGGCCCGGCGGGTCGTAGGAGAAGGTGAACGGGTTCTTCGCGACGCCGATCACGGGCAGTCCGGTCAGCACGCCGAGATGGGCGGCGAGCCCGAAGCGGCGCGGGTGGGCGAGCCCGTAGCCGTCGCAGACGACCAGACCGGGGTCCGAGGTCAGGGATTCCAGCGCGGCCAGGACGGTCGGGATCTCCCGGAAGGCCAGCAGACCGGGCACGTAGGGAAAGGCGACCCGGCCGACGGCCGTGGCCTCCTCGACGACATCGAGGGTGGCCGCGTCGAGCACGACGGCCGCGGCGGCGACGAGGTCGCGTTCGTCGTCGTAGGCCACGTCCACGCCGGTGACCAGGCCCGTGCCCGGGGGCGGGCCCGCTTCGTCGCGCACGACCAGGCCGCGCAGCTCGTCCTGGACGGCGCGGGCCTCGGCCTCGTCGGCGGGTGTTCTGATCTTCTTCATGGCGAGCACAGCCTAGAGCCCCGCTCGCGGTCATAGGCTGATGATCATGTTCGTACTGGAATTGACCTACACGGAATCCATCGAGCGCGTCGACGCGCTGATCGACGCCCATGCGGCCTGGCTGGACGCCGGATACGCGGCCGGTACCTTCATCGCCTCGGGCCGCAAGAACCCGCGCGACGGCGGGGTGATCCTGGCGGTCGGGGAGGACCGCGCGGAGATGGAACGGCTCACGGCGGCCGATCCGTTCGTGACCGGCGCGGTCTGCGTGTACCGGATCACCGAGTTCGCCGCGACGAAGACCGCGCCCGCGCTGGAGCCGTACCGGCGGCAGGCGTAGCGCCCGGCGGCAGGCATGGCGACCGGCTCTCGCGGCTGTCGTCCGGCCGGTGGCGCGGGCGCCGCTCCCGCCGTACGGTGACACAACTCACTCCCCTTTCCGCGCACGTATCGAGCCCTTCCACCGTCTTTCCCTGTGGGCCGTCTTTCCCGCGGGGAAGACCGCGATCGATCTCCGGTCCGATGCCGTCGGACCACCGTGCGACGAAGGGGAGCAGGACATGTCACCCGTCATCGAGCAGGCCGTGCAGGCCAGACTCGTTTCGTCCGCTCCCCGGATGGAGACCGTTCCCGCGACGCTCCTCTACGACCGGGAGGACCCGTTCGCCGTGCGGATGGCCTTCCCGCCCCCGGCCACGCTGGAGGGCACCGAGGTGACGTGGGAGTTCTCCCGCGAGCTGCTGGCCACCGGGGTGAGCGAGGCCGCCGGTGTCGGCGATGTGCGGGTGCGGCCCTTCGGGTACGGGCGTACGGTCCTGGAGTTCCACGCCCCCGAGGGCACCGCGATGGTCCATCTGCGCACCTCGGAGCTGCGGCGCTTCCTGGACCGCGTCCAGGGGCTCGTGCCGGCCGGCCGCGAGCATCTCTATCTGAATCTGGACCACGATCTGACCGAACTGCTGCGCGACGCGCGCTGAGGGTCCGGTCGTCCGTACGCCCCGCCTCCCCCCGCACCCCTCCCGATCCACCCACCGATCGCGCCCGCGCGTCCGAGGGCTCATCAATCGCGTTGACACCCGCCGAGCCCCCTCCCTACCGTGGGTCATGTCCTGTTGTCGCCGATCGGAGTAGGACGTTGCGCATCTGAGGTCCTGAGACACCGTGCCGCCCGGCCCGCCGTTCACCGGCCGCCGCGCGGATCGTGTGTGACCTCGGCTGCCCAGGTCCCGTCCAGGCGATCCCGCCGGACAGGATCCAGCCGTCCTCCCGACCGGGATCTCTCCCGTCCGCCCAGGACTCCCCGGATCGCGGTGTCTCCATCCGTTGCCCCGAACCACCGGGTTCCCGCCGCGCCTTCTCGCCCGGGAGCCCCCGCCGCGACCGGAGACCTGCCATGGCCCCCTCCCCCACCACCCACATCACCTGCACCGCCCTGTCCTTCGCCTGGCCCGACGGGACCGAGGTGTTCGACGGCTTCCAACTGGCCGTCGGCCCCGGCAGAACCGGGCTGATCGGCCTCAACGGATGCGGAAAGTCAACCCTGTTGAGGCTGATCGCCAATGATCTCGCCCCCGCCGAGGGCCGGATCGGCATCACCGGCGAGGTCGGATACCTCCCGCAGACCGTGGTGCTCGACACGGCGCTGCGGGTGGACGACGCCCTCGGCATCGCCGCGACCCGTGCCGCGCTGCACGCCATCGAGGCCGGCGACGCGAGCGAGGAGCACTTCACCGCCGTCGGCGACGACTGGGACGTCGAGGAGCGGGCCGTCGCCACCCTCGACCAGCTCGGTCTGGGCCGTATCGGACTCGACCGGACCATCGGCGAGGTGTCGGGCGGCGAGTGCGTCCTGCTCCGGCTGGCCGCGCTGCTGCTGGCCCGCCCGGACGTGCTCCTGCTGGACGAGCCGACCAACAACCTCGATCTGCACGCGCGGCGGCGGCTCTACGACGCCGTCGACTCCTGGTCGGGGGTGCTGGTCGTGGTCAGCCACGACCGCGAACTGCTGGAGCGCGTCGACCAGATCGCCGAGCTGCGGGACGGCGAGGTGCGGTGGTACGGCGGCAACTACGACGCGTACGAGGAGGCCCTCGCCCAGGAGCAGGAGGCGGCCGAGCGGATGGTCCGCGTCGCCGAGGCGGACGTGCACCGCCAGAAGCGCGAACTCGCCGATGCCCAGATCAAGTTGGCCCGGCGCAAGCGGTACGGCCAGAAGATGTGGGACAACAGGCGCGAGCCGAAGATCATCATGAACGCGCGCAAACGGGCGGCCCAGGAATCCGCCGGCAAGCACCGCGTCATGCACACCGAGAAGCTCAGCCAGGCCAAGGAGCGCCTGGACGAGGCGGTGGAGGCGGTACGGGACGACGACGAGGTCAGGATCGACCTGCCGCACACCACGGTCCATCCGGGGCGCGGCGTGCTGACCCTGCGTGACCTGCGGCTGCGCTACGGAGCCGAGGCGCGCGGCGAGTTCACCGTCCACGGCCCCGAGCGGATCGCCCTGGTGGGGCGCAACGGCGCGGGCAAGACGACGCTCCTGCGCACCGTCGCCGGGGAGCTGGCGCCGGTCTCCGGCGAGGCGCTGGCCCAGGTGCCGCTGCGCTTCCTGCCGCAGCGCCTCGATGTCCTCGACGACGGGCTGAGCGTGGTGGAGAACGTCGCGCGGCTCGCCCCGGAGGCGACGAACAACCTGATCAGGGCACAACTGGCCCGCTTCCTCTTCCGGGGCGCGCGGGCCGATCAGCCGGCCGGCACGCTGTCGGGCGGAGAGCGGTTCCGCGCCTCGCTCGCCGCCCTGCTGCTGGCCGAACCGGCGCCGCGCCTGCTGATGCTGGACGAGCCGACGAACAATCTGGACCTCGCGAGCGTGCGCCGGCTCACGGCCGCGCTGGAGGCGTACCGGGGCGCGCTGATCGTGGCGAGCCACGATGTGCCGTTCCTGGAGTCGATCGGGATCACCCGCTGGCTGCTGCTCGACGGTGAACTGCGCGACACCACCCCCGAGGAGGTGCGTGCGGCGGGCGGCACCGCCTGAGCGCTCCGTACGGCCGGACGGCCCCGGGTCCGGACGGCCCCGGCCACCCCGGGCACGTACGGCCCGGCCACCCCGGTCCGGGCGGCCGGCGCCCCGGGGCGATGATGGGCGGGTACCGACCCACCGCCCTCATCACCCCGGAGGTTCGCCCGTGACCAGCAGGAAAGCCCTGATCCGCCGCCCGAGCCCGCGCCTCGCCGAGGGGCTGGTGACCCATATCGAGCGGTCCGCCGCCGTCGATGCCGGGCTCGCGCTGCGCCAGTGGGAGGAGTACGCCCGCACCCTGCGCGAGCACGGCTGGGAGACCGTCGAGGTGGCGCCGGTGGACGACTGCCCGGACGGGGTGTTCGTCGAGGACACGGTGGTGATGTTCCGGAACGTCGCCCTGATCTCCCGGCCCGGCGCCCTCACGCGCCGTCCGGAGACGGCGGCGGTGGAGGAGGAACTCGGCGCGCTCGGCTGCTCGGTGAACCGGGTGCGGGAGCCGGGCACGCTCGACGGCGGCGATGTGCTCAAGGTCGGCGACACGGTCTACGTGGGCCGGGGCGGCCGGACGAACGCGGCAGGCGTGGCACAGTTGCGCGCGGCCTTCGAACCGCTCGGGGCGCGGGTGGTGGCCGTACCCGTGAGCAAGGTGCTGCATCTGAAGTCGGCGGTGACGGCGCTGCCGGACTCGACGGTCATCGGGTACGGGCCGCTGGTGGACGCCGCGTCCGTCTTCCCGCGCTTCCTGCCCGTACCGGAGGAGTCCGGCGGCCACGTGGTGCTGCTGGGCGGCGGGAAACTGCTCATCGCGGCGAGCGCGCCCCGGACCGCCGCGCTGCTGACGGATCTGGGTTACACCCCGGTGCCGGTCGACATCAGCGAGTTCGAGAAGCTCGAAGGGTGCGTGACCTGCCTCTCGGTACGCTTGCGCGACCTGTACGCATAACGGAGCGTAAGGGCTTCTTCGGCCACGGGGCTTGGCTCCGGCTTATCGCGGCCTTAACCTACGGTGTCGTAACCTACGAACCCGTAGGTACATCTCCGTCCCCCTGGAGCACCCGTGTCGATCACCTCTCCCCACCTCGGCAGTTCGGACGCGTGGACAGACGCCCGACTGCTGTTCGCCCTGGAAGAGGTGGTGGAAAAGGAACTCAACCGCCACCTCAAGGTCGCCAAGGACTGGATGCCGCACGAGTACGTGCCCTGGTCGGACGGCCGTAACTTCCCCGGCTTCTTCGAGGACGGCGAGGCCTGGCAGGCGGACCAGTCCAAGGTCACCGAGGTCGGCAAGATCGCGCTCGTGGTCAACCTGCTCACCGAGGACAACCTCCCCAGCTACCACCACGAGATCGCCAGCCTCTTCGGCCGCAACGGCGCCTGGGGCACCTGGGTGCACCGCTGGACCGCCGAGGAGGGCCGGCACGGCATCGTGATGCGCGACTACCTGCTCGCCTCGCGCGCCGTGGACCCGGACAAGCTGGAGCAGTTCCGGATGGCGCACATGGCGGAGGGGTACGAGTCGGACAACGCGCACTCGATGCTGCACTCCGTCGCGTACGTCGCCTTCCAGGAGCTGGCGACGCGCGTCTCGCACCGCAACACCGGTCACCAGTCGGGCGACCCGGTCTGCGACCGGATGCTGGCGCGGATCTCCACCGACGAGAACCTGCACATGGTCTTCTACCGCAACCTGCTGGCCGCGGCCTTCGAGCTCGCCCCGGACCTGACCATGCAGTCGGTCCGCGATGTCGTCGTCGACTTCCGGATGCCCGGCCACGGCATGCCCGGCTTCGAGCGCGCCGCCGCGCAGATGGCCATCGGCGAGATCTACAACATGCGGATCCACCACGACGACGTGATCCAGCCGGTGCTGCGCTACCTGAAGGTCATGGACATAAGCGGACTCGGCCCGGACGGACTGAAGGCGCAGGAGGAGCTGGGCCTGTACATGAACGGCCTGGACACCGAGGCGAGCAAGTTCGACGAGAAGCTCGCCACCCGCAAGGCGCGGATGGCCGCGCGCGCGGCGGGCTGACACCCGAGGCAGAGGCGCCGCGACGGCCGCCCCGGCGGGCACCCCCGTACCGGACCGCTCCCCAGCGGTACGGGAGCCCGCCGAGGTGGCCGCGTCGCCCCCGGTCTCAGCTCGCGGTGCGGCGGAGGTTCTGCCGCTCCTTCTCCGAGAGGCCGCCCCAGACGCCGAAGCGCTCGTCGTGGGTGAGTGCGTACTGGAGGCAGGCGACCCGGCCCTCGCAGGCGCCGCAGAGGCGCTTCGCCTCGCGGGTGGAGGAGCCGGGGGCGGGGAAGAAGAACTCCGGCCCGGTCTGGGCGCACAACGCGCTCTCCTGCCAGGAGAGTTCGTCCTTCGTACGGGTGGTCCCCGTACGGTCGGCGCCCGCATGGTCGGTCGGGGCGGTGGTGCTGGCGGTGATGTTGATCGGCATGCCGGTCACCCTGCCGGAGCGCGATAAACATGTGATTGACGAGCGGTCAACGGCGGTCTCCCGCCCGGCCGTTCAGGCGTCCCGCCGCGCGCCCTGCATCAGCGCGAACCGCGCACCGTACGGATCGCTCAGCTTCGCGAACCGTCCGACGCCCTCGATGTCCGTCGCCCCGACCCGGACTTCACCGCCCAGCTCGCGCGCCGCCGTAACTGTAGCCTCGCAGTCCGTCACCGCGAAATAGAGCAGCCAGTGCGGCGCGCCGCCGGACTCGGCCGGGTCGGTGCCGAGCGGGACGAATCCGCCGAACATGCCCTCCGGGCCCTGACCGGCCGGGTTGACCATCCGGTACGTACCGCTGCCGTCCGGCATCGGTACGCTCAGCGCCTGCCAGCCGAAGACCGCGCTGTAGAAGGCGTACGCGACGTCCTCGTCCGAGGCGTACAGCTCCGCCCAGCAGAAACCGCCGGGGCTGTTGACGACGTCCAGGCCGGCGTTCGTGCCCGGCTGCCAGAGCGAGAAGCCCGCGCCGCCCGGATCGGCGCAGACCGCCATCCTGCCGAGGTCGGTGACGTCCCTCGGCCCGGCCGCCACCGAGCCGCCGCGCCGCCGTACGGCCACGACCGTGGCGTCGGCGTCGGGCGTCGCGAAATACAGCGACCAGGACGCCGGCCCCTGTCCCGGCTCCAGGGGCATGGCGCCGGCCGCCGTCCCGCCGTCGAGCCGGAAGAAGCCGTAACCGCCGGTGCCGGGCCCGGCCGGCCCGTGCTCCCAGCCGAACAGGGCCCGGTAGAAGGCGGCGGCCCCCTCCATGTCCGGGGTGCGGAGGTCGACCCAGATGGGGGCGCCGATGGCATAGGGAGTGGTGAGCATGGCGTGCTCCTTCGTAGGATCCCCGCTCCGTCTCCCAGTCTCCTCCCTGTTCCCGGCGACCGCACACGCCCCGCCTCCGGTGTCCGCGACAGCAGCCCGGATCCGATGGCTCCGTGCGCCTGACAAGCCGCCCGCGCGTCGCCTAATGCCCCGCGTGCGCGTCGTCGCCCGCCGATGCGGCGGAGTGGTGCGGGTGGTCCGGGTCGTACCCCGGGACCGTGCCGTCCGGTTTCGCGATCAGCAGCAGACCGGCCATGCCCATGTCCGAGTGGCTCTGGACATGGCAGTGGTACATCCAGGCGCCCGCGCCACCGCGCTCGCCCGCGATGATCTGGAAGCCGAAGGAGTCGGCCGGTCCCGTGATCTTGTTGTCGATCACCCGGCTCGGGTCGTCGGGGCCGGTCAGCAGGCCCGTTCTGTTGTCGGCCCAGCGATGACCGTGGATATGGAACGTGTGGTAGAACTCGCCGTGCGTGATCATGACGATCTCGATGCGATCACCCACGGTGGCCTCGAAGTTGGGGCTCTCCGCTGCGGGCTTGTTGTTGATCGTCATGTCGTTGAAGACGATGGTGAACTGCTTGTCCGGCAGGATGTCGCCCTTCCTGCGCACGACGACCGGCCCGTAGAGGCCCTTGCGGATCCCGCCCGTGCCGTGGTCGGTGCCCACGACATGGTCGTGGTAGTGCCAGTACCCGGCGCTGCCCGGCTGCCAGGTGCCGTCCGCGCGCGGGCCCGGGGCGTGGGTGCGCCAGGTGTAGGTGCGGGTCTCGCCGGGTTCGACATGGCTCTTGTTCATCCGGGTGCCGTCGTTGGCGATGTCGTAGTCCACGCCGTGGACGTGCAGGCTGACCGGGACGTCCGTCGTGTTCTCGAACTCGATGTGGACGGTGTCGCCCTCGTTCAGCTCGATCAGCGGGCCGGGGACGGACGCCTTGCCCCGCTCGAAGCCGTAGCCCATCTGGCCGTTGGGCAGGGTCTCGGCGAACATCGTGAGCCGGCGCACCTGACCGCCCGCCGGGGCCGTTCTGGGCGGGGTGTCCGCCGCGCTCGCGGCCGGGGCCGAGGCCGAGGCGACGGACAGCGAGGTGATCCCGGTCGCGGCGACCGCTCCTCCTGCCAACAGCCGCCGGTTGAAGCTCCGTCTGTCCATGGCCATGCCGAACTCCCCAGTGCCGTACGGAAATCTGCGGGGCACATGAGACCCCGGGGACGGCCACACGGTAGACCAGGGAACTTGGTTTATCCACACTCAGGACAAAGTTGGGGTGATTGCGGTCGTACCTATTGGCGAGTCGGCGAAAGAGGTCTAGCTTCAGGCGCTGTTGCTATGACCAACTGTTGCTGTGACCAAAGAGGGGTGGGTGAACAGATGCAGCGCGCACCACGTCACCGGTCGAGATCGCCTCGATCCAGACGTGCCATGGCCGCGGGTCTGGTGGCCGGCACGATGGCGGCTTCTCTGCTCGGCGGCACCACCGCCACGGCCAAGCCGTATCCGGAACCGGCGTCGACAACGTTGTCCCTCCCGTCGCCGCCGGGCGGCGAGGACGTCAAGGTGCTGGTCTTCCACGCCTCGGCCACCGAGGAGTCGCCGGTCGTCAACGCCGGTATCGAGGCCATCGAGTCGATCGGCCTGACCGGGCCGGCCGCGGGACGGTTCAAGACCGAGGCCACGGCGAACGGTTCGGTCTTCACCAACGCCGACAAGCTCGGCACGTACAACGCGATCGTCTTCCTCACCGGCGGCGGCGATGTGCTCGACCCCGAGCAGGAAGCGGGCCTGGAGTCCTACGTCAAGGCGGGCGGCGGTTTCCTCGGCATCCACGAGGCCGCCCGTACGGAGCCGTACTCCGACTGGTTCACCGGGCTGATCGGCGCCAGGCCGACCGGCGCCCCGAGCAGTGTCCAGCGCGCCACCGTGGAGGTCGGCGACCGGATCCATCCGGCGACCAAGAGCCTCCCGCTGGAGTGGAAGCGGCCCGACAAGTGGTTCAACTGGTCGAGCAATCCCACCGGCAAGGTGCACACCGTCGCCCGGGTCAGGGAGAACACGTACAAGCCCGTCACCGGCGCCAACGGGGCCGATCACCCGATCTCCTGGTGCCGTGACTACGACGGCGGCCGGTCCTTCTACACCGGGATGGGCGGCACCGCCGACTCGTACGCGGAGACCGACTTCCGCGACCATCTGCGCGGCGCCCTCCAGTGGACCACCCGGATCTCCGCCGCCGACTGCAAGGCGACCATCGACGCCAACTACAAGGCGGAGCGCGTCACCCAGCCGAACCAGCCGGGCGAGCAGGACCAGATCGGCGAGCCGCACGGCCTGGTCGCCGCGCCCGACGGCCGGGTGCTGTACATCGGCCGCGGCGGTGGCGACAACAGCGACCCGGTGATCACCGACTGGAACGACCCCGACGTCGGCAAGGGCACCGGGCAGATCCATGTCTACGACCCGCTCACCAAGAAGGCGACGCTCGCCGGCGAGCTGAGCATCTTCGGCAACAAGGGCGGCGGCGACGAGCTGGTCAAGGTGGAGGAGGGGCTGCTCGGCATCGAGCTGGACCCCGCCTTCCAGTCCAACGGCTGGATCTATCTCCACTACACCCCGCACTCCGGGCTCGACCGTGACAAGCGGATCGCCGAACGGCGCGTCTCCCGCTTCACGTTGAACCGGACGACGTACAAGCTCGACCTCGCCTCCGAGAAGGTCCTGCTCAAGTGGCCGGTGCAGGTCCACAGCTGCTGCCACGCGGGCGGCGGGATGGCCTTCGACTCGAACGGCAACCTGTACATCGCGACGGGCGACAACAACTCGTCCCAGTTCAGTGACGGTTACTCGGGCAACAACCCGCAACCGGCCTACAAGGGCGTCTCGTTCGCGGACGCGCGCCGGACCGCGGGCAACACCAACAACCTCAACGGGAAGATCCTGCGCATCCACCCGGAGCCCGACGGGACGGCCACCCTTCCCGAGGGGAACCTCTTCACGGGCAAGGAGCAGGCCGAGGGCGGCGGCAAGACCCGCGGCGAGATCTATGTGATGGGGGTGCGCAACCCGTCCCGTATCTCGATCGACAAGAAGACCGACACGCTCTACGCGGGCTGGGTCGGCCCCGACGCGGGCGCGCCGTCCACCACCTGGGGCCCCGCCAAGTACGAGTCGTTCTCGGCGATCACCAAGCCGGGCAACTACGGCTGGCCGTACTGCATGGGCAACAACCAGCCCTACCGGGACCGCAATCTGCCCGACCCGACCAAGCCGCTGGGCTGGTACGACTGCAACGCCCCGAAGAACGAGTCCCCCAACAACAACGGTCTGGTGAACCTGCCGCCCGTCACGCCCACCAACATCTGGTACTCGCCGCAGGGCGGCGGCCCGGACTTCCCGCGCGACGCCAACGGCATCCCCAGCTACGAGGCGAGCCAGGGCACGTTCCTGCTGCCGTGGCTCAAGGGCGGCGGCCAGGCGGCCATGGACGGCCCGGTCTACCGGTACGACGAGCGGAGCACCAGCGCGGAGAAGTGGCCCGCGTACTGGGACGGCAAGTGGTTCGTCGGTGACTTCTACGACGCGGACAACCCGCGCCACGCGGTGCTGACCGACCCGAAGACCATGGCCAAGGGCGGCCTGCCGACCTCCGCCGAGTCGCTGAAGAAGATCATTCCGGTCGGTCAGGGCGGTATCCGCAATCTGATGGACTGGAAGTTCGCCCCAGACGGCTCGCTCTACGTCCTCGACTACGGACGCGGCTTCTTCACCTCCGACTCCCAGTCCGCGCTGTGGCGCGTGTCGTACAAGGGCGGCGCACCGACCCCGGCCGCCAAGGACCTGGTCAGGAAGGCGGAATAGTGAGACAGCGCTTGAAAAATCGGCCCGCGCACCGGGCCCTGCGGCTGTGGACGGCGCTGCTGGGCGCGCTGGTGATGGTGCTCGGGCTCACCTCGACGGCCGCGTACGGCCGCGCCGGCGACGATGCCGGCGGGCAGCCCGCGGGCGGGAACGAGAAGGTGGCCGCGGCCCAGGTCCTCACCTGGACCGCCGGTGACCCCATCGATCACTACCTCACCGCTCCCACCACGGCCGAGGCCGGTCCCGCGACGCTCGTCTTCGAGAACAGCGAGGCCACCGGCAACACCCTCGGCATGCCGCACACGCTCACCTTCGACACCTCGGACCCCGCGTACAACAGCGATGTCCAGGTGAACATCCTGGCCAACCCCGGCGACAGCAACGGCGGCAAGTACAGCGTCGAGGTCAATCTGACCCCCGGCACCTACCGCTACCACTGCGTCATCCCGGGCCACGGCCAGATGTCCGGAACCCTCACCGTCACCGAGGCGGGCGGCGGCGAGGACACCACGGCGCCGGTGACCTCGGCCGAGGTCACCGGGCAGAAGAACGCCGACGGCGCGTACGTCGGCTCCGCGACGGTGGCCGTGTCCGCGACCGACGACGGCTCGGGCGTGGCGACGACCGAGTACGCGGTCGGGGCGGACGGCGAGTGGCAGCCGTACACCACCCCGGTGGTGATCGACCAGGTGGGCGAGCACACGGTCCGTTACCGGGCGACCGACAAGGCCGGCAACGTGGCGGAGGAGAAGTCGGTGACCTTCACCGTCGTCGCCCCGTCGAACGACGACACCACGCCGCCGGAGACCTCGGCGACGGTCAGCGGCGAGCAGGACGACGCGGGGAACTACCTGTCGATGGCCACGGTCACCGTCACCGCCTCGGACACCGGCTCGGGCGTCAACACCATCGAGTACGCGCTCGGCACCGACGGCGCGTGGCAGCCGTACACCGCTCCGGTGATGGTGCACGACCTCGGCGCGCACACCGTCCGCTACCGCGCGACGGACAAGGCGGGCAACATGGCGGCGGCCAAGACCGTCACCTTCACCGTCGTGGCACCGCCGGTGAAGGACACCACGCCGCCGGTGACGGGGGTGACGGTCACGGGTGACAAGAACTCCAACGGCGCGTTCATCACCAGCGCCAAGGTGACCATCACCGCGACCGACTCCGAGTCGGGCGTGGACAAGATCGAGTACTCGCTGGACAGCGGGCCGTACCTCGCCTACACCGCGCCGGTGATCGTCGACCGGGTCGGCTACCACGCGCTCTCGTACCGGGCCACGGACAAGGCCGGCAACACCGCGCAGGCGAAGCAGGTGTCGTTCACCGTCGCCCAGAGCGGCGGCGTACCCTCGCCCAACTGCCCGGAGTTCGACGAGCGGTTGACGGTGTTCGTCGGCACGGTCGACACGGGCGTGCCGAACCGGCTCACCCGTAACCGGTGCACCATCAACGAGTTGATCGAGGACGAGAAGGAGTGGACCTCCCAGGCCCTCTTCCTGAAGCACGTCAACTCCGTGCTCGACAAGCTCCTCTTCGACAACGTCATCGACGAGCGCGAGTTCGAGAAGATCACGAAGGCCGCCACGGACTCGAAGATCGGCACACCGGGTCAGACCGAGGGCTACCGCGATCTCTTCGACGGCACGGCGGCGTCCCTCGCCAAGTGGGAGCAGGTCGGCGGCGGCGCGTTCGGGCTCTCCGACGACGGCGCCATCACCAGCAGCACCACGGTCGACGGCATGGGCATGCTGTGGTTCCCGCAGCGCAAGTACGGTGACTTCTCGCTGAAGCTCCAGTTCCGCGACGACGCCCCGGGCAACGGCAACGCCAACGGCGGTGTCTTCGTCCGCTTCCCGTACGTCCACGACCACCCCGAGGAGTCCCGGCCCGAGTGGGTCGCCATCAACTACGGCCACGAGATCCAGATCCTCGACAAGCCGGACGGCGACCTCTACAAGACCGGCTCGGTCTACGGCTTCGACCGCGTGGGTCTGGGCGGCGCGGGAGTCACCGAGAAGGGCACCTGGAACGACTACGAGATCCGCGTGGTCGGCCAGCACTACGAGATCCTGCGCAACGGTGTCCTGATCAACGAGTTCGACAACTTCGGCGGCCAGGAGTTCTACCCGGCGCGCGCGGGTGACCCGGGCACGGACGGCAGGCGCTACGCCACCGGCTATGTCGGGCTCCAGGTGCACGGCGTGACGGACGTCATCTCGTACCGCAACGTCCGGATCAAGGAGCTGTAGCCGAAACGCTGTGAACAGCGCCGTGTGTGCGCTGGTGTGCCCCTTCTCCCGGCGGGGGAAGGGGCACACGCGGTTCACGGCTCCTCGCGCCGTGCCCGGCTCGGCTGGACCCGCTTCGGCTCGCCCGGCATCTTCGGATAGTCCGGCGGGTACGGCATGTCGCCGAGGCCGTGGTCCCGTTCGTACCGGTCGGCCAGCTCCAGCAGCCCTTCCAGGCTGTGCGCCCGCTCCCCCATGTCCGCGTGCACGTCGCCGAGTTCGGCGTAGCGCACGGGCATGGTCGCCAGGTCGAAGTCGGCCGGCCGCACGTCGTCCAGCTCCGCCCAGCGCAGTGGCGCGGAGACCGGGGCGTGCGGGCGGGGGCGTACGGAGTAGGCGCTGGCGATGGTGCGGTCGCGGGCGGTCTGGTTGTAGTCGACGAAGATCCGCTCGCCGCGCTCCTCCTTCCACCACGCGGTGGTCACCCGGCCCGGCATCCGCCGTTCCAGCTCATGGCCGATGGTGATGGCGCAGCGGCGCACCTCGGTGAAGGTCCAGCGGGGTTCGATGGGGACGAAGACGTGCAGCCCCCGGCCGCCGGAGGTCTTGGGCCAGCCGCGCAGGCCCTGTTCGTCGAGGAAGGCGTGCAGTTCGTGGGCGGCCCGGACCGCGTCGGCGAAGTCGGTGCCCGGCTGCGGGTCGAGGTCGATGCGCAGCTCGTCGGGGTGGTCGGTGCGGCCCCGGCGGACCGGCCAGGGGTGGAAGGTGAGACAGCCGAGGTTCGCCGCCCAGAGCACGGCGGCCACCTCGGTGGGGCAGATCTCGTCGGCGGACCGGCCGCTGGGGAAGTCGATGCGGGCCGTGGGGATCCAGTCGGGCAGGTTCTTGGGGGCCCGTTTCTGGAAGAAGGACTCGCCGTCGACGCCCTCGGGGAAGCGTTCGAGGGTGGTCGGCCGGTCACCCAGGGCGCGGACGACGCCCGGCCCGACGGCCAGGTAGTAGCGGGCGACGTCCAGCTTGGTGAAGCCGCGCTCGGGAAAGTAGACCTTCTCGGGGCTGGACAGCCGTACGGTCCGGCCGCCCGCCTCCAGCTCCACCGCCTGACCCGATCCCATGTGCGCCACGGTAGGCCGGTCGGGCGCGGAGCGCATATCGGGGGAACGCGTATCGCTGGAATGCACGCCGACCGCGCGCATATCGGGCGGCGCGGGGCGTTCGCCAGCACAATCGACGCATGGATCTTCCGGTCATGCCTCCCGTGAAACCCATGCTCGCCAAGTCCGTGTCCCGTATCCCGCCGGGGATGCAGTACGAGGCCAAGTGGGACGGCTTCCGGGCGATCGTCCACCGCGACGGGGACGAGGTGGTGATCGGCAGCAGGACCGGGAAGTCGCTCGCCCGCTACTTTCCCGAGCTGGTCACGGCGCTGCTCGCGGAGCTGCCCGAGCGGTGCGTGGTGGACGGCGAGATCGTGATCGTGCACGGGGACCGGCTGGACTTCGAGCTGCTCAGCGAGCGTATCCATCCGGCGAAGTCCCGGGTGGACGCGCTCGCCGGGCGCACACCGGCGAGCTTCGTCGCCTTCGATCTGCTCGCCCTGGGGGACGTCTCACTGCTTCCCGTCCCTCAGGAGCGGCGCAGGGAGGCGCTGGAGGCGGTGTTCGCGGGCGTGCGCGCGCCGGTCCATCTGGCGCCCGCCACCACCGACGCGGAGCTGGCCCACGAGTGGTTCGAGCGGTACGAGGGCGCCGGGCTCGACGGGGTGGTCGCCAAGCCGCTCGATCTGCCGTACCGGCCGGACACCCGGTCGATGTACAAGATCAAGCACGAGCGGACCGCGGATGTGGTGGTGGCCGGCTACCGGGTCCACAAGAGCGGGCCCGTCGTGGGGTCGCTGCTGCTCGGTCTGTACGACTCCGGGGGCGTGCTCCAGCATGTCGGGGTGTGCGCGGCGTTCTCGATGCGGCGCCGGGCGGAGCTGGCCGAGGAGCTGGCGCCGCTGCGCATGGAGACGGCGCGGGGCCATCCCTGGGCGGCCTGGGCGGAGGAGTCGGCGCACGAGAGCGCCCGGCTGCCGGGCGGGCCGAGTCGCTGGTCGGGCACGAAGGACCTGTCGTGGCTGGCGCTGCGGCCCGAGCGGGTGTGCGAGGTGGCGTACGACCATATGGAGGGCGACCGGTTCCGGCACACCACGCAGTTCCGCCGCTGGCGCCCGGACCGTACGCCGGCGAGCTGCACGTACGCGCAGCTGGAGGAACCGGTCCGCTACGACCTGGCGGAGGTGCTGGCGCCACCGGGGCACCATTGACCCGGCGGGAGGAGGCGGGCCCACGGAGCGGTGACGCACCGGCGCGTGACCCGCGGCCCGGGCCCCGGCGCGCTTAACGTCGCCCCATGCGTGTACTCGTCACCGGAGGCGCGGGCTTCATCGGCTCGCACATCGTCGCGGCTCTCACCGCGCTCGGCCATCAGCCCGTGGTCCTGGACGCCCTGCTCCCCTCGGCCCATCCCGTACCGCCGTCCCGGCCGCCCGGGGCCGAGTGGATCCACGCGGACGTACGGGACGAGGCGGCCGTGGCGGGCGCCCTGCGCGGGGTGGACGCGGTCTGTCATCAGGCGGCGATGGTGGGGCTCGGCAAGGACTTCGCCGACGCGCCCGCCTACGTGGGCTGCAACGACCTGGGCACGGCCACGCTGCTCGCGGGCATGACGGCGGCGGGCGTACGGGATCTGGTGCTGGCCGGGTCGATGGTCGTGTACGGCGAGGGCCGTTACGACTGCCCGCTGCACGGGCGGGTCGCGCCGGGGCCACGGACGGCGGCCGATCTGGCGGCCGGCCGGTTCGAGCCCGGCTGTCCGCGCTGCGGCGCGGAGCTGGCGCCGGGGCTGATCGGCGAGGAGGCGGCCACCGATCCGCGCAATGTGTACGCGGCGACCAAGCTGGCCCAGGAGCATCTGGCGGCGGCCTGGGCGCGGGCCACCGGCGGCCGGGCCCTCTCGCTGCGCTACCACAACGTGTACGGGCCGGGAATGCCGCGCGACACGCCGTACGCGGGAGTCGCGTCGTTCTTCCGCTCCTCGCTGGCGCGCGGGGAGGCGCCCCGGGTCTACGAGGACGGCGGCCAGCGCAGGGACTTCGTCCACGTACGGGATGTGGCGGCGGCCAACGCGCTGGCGCTGACCGCCGTACGGGAGCGGGAGGCGGGCGCGCTGACCGCGTTCAACACCGGCAGCGGTGACCCGCGCACGGTGGGCGAGATGGCGGCGGCGCTGGCGGCGGCGCACGGCGGCCCCGACCCCGTGGTCACCGGCGAGTACCGGCTCGGCGACGTCCGGCACATCACGGCGTCGTCGCGGCGGCTGCGGACGGAGCTGGGCTGGCGGCCCGCCGTCGCGTTCGAGGCGGGCATGACGGAGTTCGCGCGGGCGGGACAGCGACCGGTGGCCGCCGGTTCCTGAGCCGCGGGGGGCGCCGGTCGCTCGCCTCTGTCTCTGTCTTTGGCTCTGCCTCTGTCTTTGTCGTTTTGTCGGCTTCGGAATTCGGACGGTGCTGGACATGACCCATTCGACCCCCACCACGGTGGACGTCGTGCTTCCCTGCCTCGACGAGGCCCTCGCCCTGCCCTGGGTGCTGGAGCGCATCCCGGCCGGCTGGCGCGCGATCGTCGTGGACAACGGCTCCTCCGACGGATCGCCGGAGATCGCGGCCGGGCTCGGCGCGACGGTGGTGCGTGAGCCCCGGCGCGGCTTCGGGGCGGCCTGCCACGCCGGACTGCTCGCCGCCGAGGCCGAGTTCGTCTGCTTCTGCGACTGCGACGCGTCCCTGGACCCCGGGCTGCTGCCCGCCTTCGTCGCGGACGTGGCGGCGGGCCGGGCCGATCTCGTCCTGGGCCGGCGCAGGCCGCAGACCCGGGGCGCCTGGCCGCCGCACGCGCGGGCCGGGAATCTGGCGCTGTCCCGGATGACGTACCGCAGGACCGGGGTACGGCTGCGCGATCTGGGCCCCTTGCGGGCGGCGCGCCGGGAGGCGCTGCTCGGTCTGGGGCTGACCGACCGGCGCAGCGGCTATCCGCTCCAGATGGTCGTACGGGCCGCCGACGCGGGCTGGCGCGTCACGGAACGGGACGTGCCGTATCTGCCGCGCGCGGGCAAGTCCAAGGTGACCGGCACCTGGCGGGGCACCTGGCAGGCGGTGCGCGACATGCGCGGCGTGCTGGCCGAGGCGCCGGTGCCCACTTGTGCCGCGCAGGTCGGCGCGGGGCGGGCGGGCACGGCCGTGGAGCCGTAGAGCCGTCGAGCCGTAGAACAGCCGAGCCGTACGCCGGGACCCGGCCGCGCCTCGGCTCCGTAAACCCGGTTGAACGTTCTCTCACCGGTCTGGCCGCCCCCGCATGCGTACCGCCGCAAGGGGTGTGACGGTGCGGAGATGACGACTGCCAGCGTGACCAGGCCCCCCGCTTCGGCTCCCGCGCCGCCCGTGCTCGACAAGCGACAGCGGAACGTCGTCTTCGCCACGATCATGCTCGGCATGCTGCTCGCGGCGCTGGACCAGACGATCGTCGGTACGGCGCTGCCGACGATCGTCTCGGACCTGGGCGGCGCGGCGCACATGTCGTGGGTGGTCACCTCGTATCTGCTCGCCGAGACCGTCGCCACCGTCCTGGTCGGCAAGTTCGGTGATCTCTTCGGCCGCAAACTGATCTTCCAGATCTCGGCCATCATCTTCATCACCGGTTCGTTCCTCTGCGGTCTGGCGACCGACATGACGCTGCTGATCTCCTGGCGCGCACTCCAGGGCATCGGGGCCGGCGGGCTGATGGTCACGGCGATGGCGCTCATCGCCGATGTCATCCCGCTGCGCGAACGGGGCAAGTACCAGGGCGCGATCGGAGCGGTGTTCGGTGTCGCCACGGTGGTGGGGCCGCTGCTCGGCGGGGTCTTCACGGACAATCTGAGCTGGCGCTGGTGCTTCTACATCAATGTGCCGATCGCGATCGCCGTGGTGATCGCCGCCGCCCGCACCATCCCGTCCGTCAAGTCGGTGTCCCGGCCCGCCATCGACTATCCGGGCATCGCGCTGGTGGCCGTGGGGGCGAGCGCGCTGATCCTGGCGACGAGCTGGGGCGGCAACCAGTACGCGTGGGGGTCCCCCGTCATCCTGGGACTCTTCGCCGGCGGGATCGTCGCGCTGGCGCTGTTCTGCCTGGTGGAGACGCGCGCGGCCGAACCGATGCTGCCGATGCGGCTGTTCCGTACCCCGGTCTTCGCGGTCTGTTCGGTGCTGAGCTTCATCGTGGGGTTCGCGATGCTCGGCGCGATGACGTTCCTGCCGACGTATCTCCAGTACGTCGACGGCGACTCGGCGGTGATCTCCGGCGTCCGTACGCTGCCGATGGTGATCGGCCTGCTGATCGCCTCGGTCTTCAGCGGCAACGTGGTCAGCAGGACGGGCTCCTACCGGCTGTTCCCGATCGTCGGCTCGCTGGTGATGGCGGTCGGGCTGTATCTGCTGTCACGGATGGGGCCCGGCTCCGGGGTGTGGCGCGAGTCGGCGGCCATGTTCGTGCTGGGGCTGGGGATCGGGCTCTCCATGCAGGTGCTGACGATCGCCGTGCAGAACACCGTCGAGTACGCGGACCTCGGCACGGCCACCTCCGGGGTCACCTTCTTCCGTACGCTGGGCAGCGCCTTCGGCACCGCCGTCTTCGGCACGATCTACGCCAACTCCCTCAAGCCACGGCTGCGCACCGGTATGGCCGAGGCCGTGCGGGCGGCGGGCGCGGGCGCCGATCCGGCGGCCGTCGCGAAGGCGGCGCAGAGCCCGCAGGGGCTGCACCGGCTGCCCGCCGCGCAGTCGGGGCCGGTGATCCAGGCGTACGCGGACTCGCTGCACACGGTGTTCCTGGCGACGGTCCCGGTGGCGCTGCTGGGGTTCGTGGTGGCCCTCTTCCTCAAGCAGGTGAAGCTGCGCGACTCGGCGCGGGCCGGCTCCACCGACATGGGCGAGGGGTTCGCGTCGCCGGGCTCGGGCGACTCGGCGCGGCTGCTGGAGCTGTCCGTGGGCAAGATCCTGCGCTCCACGCACAAGGAGGAGGCGCGCGGCATCCTCGCGTCCTCCGACACGCGGCTGGACACGGCCGGGGCGTGGGCCGTGATGCAGGTCGAGCTGTTCACCCGGATGGTCGGCCACGCCAGTCTGGGGCTGATCGCCGGACGCCACCGGATCCCGCCCGAGGTGCTGCTGCCGGTCTTCGACCGGATGGTCCAGGAGGGGTATCTGAGCCGGACCGGCAATCTGCTCTCGCACACGGAGGCGGGACGGCGTGAGGCCGGCGTGATCGCCGGGGCCTGGGGGCGCTGGCTGAGCGAGCGGCTGGAGGCCGACCGGGGGCGGCCGAGCGACCGCGAGCTGCGCGACGCCGCGGACGCGATCGCGAAGCGGCTGCTCGCCGAGGATCTGGCGCACGATCTGCCGGGCGGTCACGGGCTGCGGCCGTCGGGGGCCACGCGCGCGACCACGGGCTGATCTCGCGCCGACCGCGTCGAGCCTGCGTCAGCCTCCACGCCGACCGCGCGCCGACCGCGCGTCAGCCGCCGCGTCGGCCGCTCGCCGGTCACGCGCCGGTCACTCGGGGAAGGTGCCGTCCACGTAGACCCAGGCGCCCTCGTGCCGCTCGAACCGGCTGCGTTCCAGCAGTTCGCCGTCCCGGCCGTCCTCCCGGAAGCGCGCGCGGAAGGTGACGGTCCCGGTGGTGTGGAACGCGCTGCCCTCCGTGGTCTCCACGATCTCCAGACCGGTCCAGCGCGTCCCCGGGTCGAGTTCCAGCCGCGCGGGCCGGGTGGCGGGGGCCCAGGTGCGCAGCAGATACGGCGCGTCGAGCACGGCGAAGGCGCTGTAGCGGGAGCGCATCAGCGTCTCGGGCGTCGGCGCCGCGGCCGAGCCGGTGTGGAACCGCCCGCAGCACTCGCCGTACGGGGCGCTCCGCCCGTGCGGGGCGCTCTGCCCGCAGGGGCAGGGCGAGTCGGCGGTGACGGCGCCGACGGCGCGGCGGGTGGTGCGGACGGTACGGGAGGTGCGACGGGCCATGGCGCCATTGTCCCCCGCGTCCCGGCCGCGTTCAGTGGCGGCCCCGGTGTCCCAGCCGCGCGGAGAGCGCGCCCGCGCCCTTGACGGCGAGCTGGGCGAGTTCTACTTCGCGCTCGTCGCTCCAGCGAATCATCGGTACGGAGATGGACAGGGCGGCGACCACCCGGCCGACCCGGTCGCGTACCGGCGCGGCCACGCAGCTCACATCGGGGTTGGACTCGCGGTGCTCGACTGCGAAGCCGCGCTCCCTGATGCCGGTCAGCTCCGCGCGCAGCGCTTCGGGTTCGGTCAGGCTGGCGGGCGTCATCGCGACGAACTCGTGGTCGGCCATACGGAGATCGAGGTCGTCCTGGGGCAGCGAGGCGAGCAGCATCTTGCCGACCGAGGTGCAGTGGGCGGGCAGCCGGCGCCCGGCGGCGGAGACCATCCGGACCGCGTGGGTGGAGTCCACCTTCGCGATGTAGATGACGTCGGTGTCCTCCAGAATGGCGACATGGACGGTCTCGTCGCAGGTCTCGGCGATCTCGCGGGCGACCGCCCGGCCCTCGGCGGCGAGGTCGAGCTGCTCGGCGTAGCGGCTGCCGAGCTGGTAGGAGCGCACCCCGAGCCGGTAGCGGCCGGGCTGGCCGGGGACGGCGGCCAGATAGGAACGGGCCGCGAGCGTGGTGAGCAGTTCGTGCACGGTGGTGCGCGGCAGCTGGAGTCTGCGGATGACGTCGGGCGCGGAGAGCGTGCCGTCGCCCTCCAGGAAGAGTTCGAGTATGTCCAGGGCCCGCGTCACCGCGGGGACCAGGCGACCCACGACCGACCACCCACCCCTCTTGTTCGGTACTTCGGCCGTCGGCCGAGATGACGAACACAGGCTAACCGGTGCACTACCCATTGACACCCCTCGGAGAGCCTGAATACGGTCACGCCACGATTTCGAACGTGTGACGAAATTTCGAACGCACCCTAGGGACATCGCCTTGCGCATTACGGGAATCAGCACGCATGTCGTCGGTACGCCGTGGCGTAACCTCACCTACGTCCTGGTCCATACCGACGATGGTCTCACCGGAGTCGGCGAGACGCGGATGCTCGGCAGAACAGACGCGCTCATCGGCTATCTGCGGGAGGCCGAGGCCAACCACATCAAGGGCTCCGACCCGTTCTCGGTCGAGGACCTCGTACGCCGGATGAAGTACGGCGACTACGGGCGGGCCGGCGAGATCGTCATGTCGGGGATCGCGGTCGTCGAGATGGCCTGCTGGGACATCAAGGGCAAGGCCCTGGGCGTGCCGGTCTGGCAGCTGCTCGGCGGCAAGGTCACCGACCGGGTCAAGGCGTACGCCAACGGCTGGTACACCACCGAGCGGACCCCTGACGCGTACCACAAGGCGGCCCAGGCCGTGGTGGCGCGCGGCTACCGGGCCCTGAAGATCGACCCGTTCGGGACCGGCCACTTCGAGCTGGACCGGGCGGCGAGCAATGACGCGGTGGCGCTGATCGAGGCGGTACGGGACGCGATCGGGCCCGAGGCCGAGCTGATGCTGGAGATGCACGGGCGGTTCAGCCCGTCGACCGCCATCCGGCTCGCACGCGAGATGGCCCCGTACGCCCCGGCCTGGCTGGAGGAGCCGGTGCCGCCGGAGAACCTCAAGGCGCTGGCGAAGGTGGCCGAGCGGGTGGATCTGCCGGTGGCCACCGGCGAACGCATCCACGACCGGATCGAGTTCCGCGAGCTGTTCGAGTCGCAGGCCGCCGACATCATCCAGCCGGACGTGGGCCACATCGGCGGCATCCTGGAGACCAGGAAGCTGGCCGCGACCGCCGAGACGCACTACACGCTGATCGCGCCGCACAACGTCGGCGGTTCGGTGCTGACCGCAGCGAGTCTCCAAGTGGCCGCCTGCACGCCGAACTTCAAGATCCTTGAGCACTTCAACGACTTCGCGGACGCGGAGATCAAGAAGGTCGTCAAGGGCGCCCCGCAGGTCGACCCGGAGACCGGCTGCTTCGAGATCTCGCACGCGCCGGGCCTCGGCGTCGAGTTCGACGTGGACGCGGCAGCCGAATTCCCGCAGCAGCGGGCGCGGTTCGACCTGTGGGCCGAGGGCTGGGAGAAGCGCGATCCGAAGGCCGGCCGGTGAGCGGTCGGTCGGTCGTCGTCGAGCGGCCCGGTGTCCACCGGCTGGTGACGGGCCCCGAGCCGGTGCCGGGCCCCGGTGAGGTACGGGTACGGGTCGCCGCCGCCGGGATCTGCATGAGCGACCGCGAGGTGTACGACGGCCGGCGCGACGCGGCCTATGTGCGCTACCCGGTGACGCCCGGTCACGAGTGGGCCGGGACCGTGGACGCGGTGGGCGCCGGGGTCGGCAGCGAGCTGATCGGCCGCCGTACGGTCGCGGAGGGCTTCCGCGCCTGCGGGGCGTGCGACCGGTGCCGGGAGGGCGAGACCTCGCTGTGCGAGGGCGGCTACGAGGAGACGGGCTTCACCGTGCCCGGCGCCTTCGCCGACCATGTCGTGGTCCCCGCGCGGCTGTTGCACCCGCTGGCCGACGACGCCGATCTGCGCGCCGCCGCCCTGCTGGAGCCCGCCGCGGTGGTCGCCGCGGCGGTACGGGCCGGGCGGCCCGAGCCGGGCGAGCGGATCGCCGTGGTCGGCGCCGGCACCCTGGGGCTGCTCGCCGTACAGCTGCTCGCGGCCTCCTCCCCCGGTGAGCTGACCGTGATCGACCCGCGGGCCCGACGGACCGAGCAGGCAAGGGAGTTCGGGGCGACCGGAGCGGGAACCCCGGAGGAGGCCAAGGAGCTGCACGGGCGCTACGACCTGGTCGTGGAGACGGCCGGGGCGCCCGCCACCGCCGCCTCCTCGTGTCTGCTGGCCCGGCGGGGCGGCCGGGTGGTGCTCACCGGGATGTTCACCCCCGGGGCCACCGGGATCGACCCGGTGCATCTGTCGCTGCATCAGCTGACGGTGCGCAGCGTCTTCGGCGCGCCGTCCGCCGCCTGGTCCTACGCTGTACGGGCCTTCACCACCGGCCTGTTGGACCCGGCGCCGCTCATCACCCACGAGTTCCCGCTGGAGCGGTTCGGCGAGGCCGTCGCGCTGGTCGGCGGCGGCGACGCGGGGACGGGAAAGGTGCTGCTGCGCCCCTGACCGTGCGCCCGCCCCGCACCGCCGCTCGTCGCCCGCCGCTCGTCCATCGCCTTCCGCACCACGACCACGCGCATCACTGAACCGAAGGACTCGTCCGTGACCGAAGCTTCCGCCCCCGCCCCCCGCCGCCCCGGCGCGCAGGCGCTCGCCGCGCTCGGGCTGGCCGCGCCCGACCTCGACCCCGCGGACACCTCCCCGCACGCCTTCCCCGACGGCGGTACCTGGCGTACCGAAGTCCCCTCCGTGGAGGGCCCGGAGTGCCTCGCTGAGGTGCTCAAGGAGTCCGCCAGGCTCGATGTGCCCGTCCACCGCATCAGCCAGGGCAGCGGTGTCTGGATGCTCTCCGACGCCGACATCACCGAGATGGTCGACGCCTGCGCTTCCCGCGACATCGAGCTGTGCCTGTTCACCGGGCCGCGCGGTACCTGGGACATCGGTGCCTCCACCCGTACGGACTCCCGCGGCGCGGGGCTGCGCGCCCGGGGCCACGACGCGCTGGCGGGCTGTGTGGAGGACGCCGCGCGCGCCACCGAGCTGGGGGTGAAGTGCCTGCTCGTCGCGGACGAGGGGGTGCTGTGGACCCTGCACCGGCTGCGCGAGCGCGGCGTGCTGCCCGCCGACACCACCTTCAAGGTGTCGGCGCTGATCGGCCCGGTCAACCCGGCGTCGTACGCCGTGTTCGAGCAGTTGGGCGCCGACTCGGTCAACATCCCCTCGGACCTGGCGCTCGCGCACTTCACCGAGATCCGCCGGGTCAGCCGCGCGCCCATGGACCTCTACATCGAGGCGCCCGACGACCTCGGCGGCTACGTCCGGATGTACGAGGCCGCCGAGTTGATCCGGCGCGGCGCCCCGCTCTATCTCAAGTTCGGCCTTTCCAAGGCCCCCGGCATCTATCCCTACGGAGCCCAGTTTCGCGAGACTGCCCTGAGCAGTGCCCGCGAGCGGGTCCGCCGCGGCAGGCTCGTGCTCGATCTGCTCGCCCGGCACGGGGCCGACGGCGGAATGTCGCCGCTCGGTTCCCGGCTGCCGGGACCGCTCAACCGCTTTTCCGTGACCCATGACAAGGACTGATGCACCCATGCGAACCCGTCGAGCCGCACTCGCCGTCACCGCCGTGTCCCTGGTTCTCTCCCTCGCCGCCTGCGGGCAGAGCGGCGAAGGCGGCAGCAAGGAGGGCGCCAAGGACCCCAAGGACGCCACCATCGGCATCGCCATGCCCACCAAGTCGTCGGAGCGCTGGATAGCCGACGGCGACAACATGGTCGCGCAGTTCAAGAAGCTGGGGTACAAGACCAACCTCCAGTACGGCGAGAACAACGTTGCCCAACAGGTGGCCCAGATCGAGAACATGATCACCAAGGGCGTGGACGTGCTGGTCGTCGCGGCCATCGACGGCAAGGCGCTGAGCGATGTGCTCCAGCAGGCCGCCGACCAGAACATCAAGGTCATCTCCTACGACCGGCTGATCCTCGGCACGAAGAACGTCGACTACTACGCGTCGTTCGACAACGAGAAGGTCGGGGTGCTCCAGGCCGAGTACCTCGTCGACAAGCTCGGTCTGAAGGACGGCAGCGAGAAGGGCCCGTTCAACATCGAACTGTTCGCGGGTTCGCCGGACGACAACAACACCCGCTACTTCTTCGACGGCGCGTGGAAGACGCTCAAGCCGTACATCGACAAGAAGCAGCTCGTCGTCAGGAGCAACCAGACCCGGCTGGACCAGATCACCACATTGGGCTGGGACGGCGGGACCGCGCAGAAGCGGATGGACAACCTGCTCACCAAGGCGTACAGCTCGCAGCGGGTGGACGCGGTGCTCTCGCCGTACGACGGCATCTCGATCGGCATCCTGTCGTCGCTGAAATCCGACAGCTACGGGACCAAGGCCAAGCCCTACCCGCTGGTCACCGGGCAGGACGCGGAGATCGCCTCGGTGAAGTCGATCATCGCGGGGCGGCAGACCATGACGGTCTACAAGGACATCCGGCTGCTGGCCGAGCGGGCCGTGCAGATGGCGGACGCGGTGCTGCACGACAAGAAGCCCGAGGTCAACGACGAGAAGACCTACGACAACGAGGCGAAGGTCGTCCCGGCCTATCTGCTCAAGCCGGTCGGCGTGGACAAGTCCAACTACCAGAAGGAGCTGGTGGACTCGGGCTACATCAAGGCGAGTGACCTGAAGTGAGCGGAGCCTCCGCACCAGCCGCCGCGGCCGCGTCCCGTACGCCGGCCGCCGCGGTCCTGGAGATGCGTTCCATCGTCAAGACCTTCCCCGGGGTCAAGGCCCTCTCCGACGTCAGCCTCACGGTCGAGCGGGGCGAGGTGCACGCGGTCTGCGGCGAGAACGGCGCGGGCAAGTCCACCCTGATGAAGGTGCTCAGCGGCGTTCATCCGCACGGGAGTTACTCGGGAGAGATCCTCTTCGACGGCGCCCCGTGCGCGTTCAAGGACATCAAGGCCAGTGAGGCCCAGGGCATCGTGATCATCCATCAGGAACTCGCCCTGGTGCCCTACTTGTCGATCGCCGAGAACATCTTCCTGGGCAACGAGCACGCCGGCCGCGGCTTCATCAACTGGAACGACACGCTGAAGCACGCCGCCGCCCTGCTCAAGCGGGTGGGTCTGAACGAGCATCCGCAGACCCGGGTCGCCGACATCGGCGTCGGCAAGCAGCAGCTCGTGGAGATCGCGAAGGCGCTCGCCAAGAAGGTGAAGCTGCTGATCCTGGACGAGCCGACGGCGGCTCTCAACGACGGGGACAGCGCCCAGTTGCTGCGCCTGATCAAGGAGTTGAAGGAACAGGGCATCACCTCGATCATCATCTCGCACAAGCTCAACGAGATCTCCGAGGTGGCCGACTCGGTCACCATCCTGCGGGACGGCCGGACCATCGAGACCCTCGACGTACGGGCGGAGTCCACGACCGAGGACCGGATCATCCGGGGCATGGTGGGCCGCGACCTCGACAACCGCTTCCCCGACCGCACCCCCTACGAGGGCGAGCCGGGGGCGCATCCGGCGCTCGAAGTACGCGACTGGACGGTGCACCACCCGATCGACCAGCAGCGCAAGGTCGTGGACGGGGTCTCGGTCCAGGTCCGCAGGGGCGAGATCGTGGGGATCGCCGGGCTGATGGGCGCGGGCCGCACCGAGCTGGCGATGAGCGTCTTCGGGCGCAGCTACGGCCGCAACATCAGCGGCACGGTGGTCAAGGACGGCCGCGAGATCCGTACCCGTACGGTGCCGGAGTCGGTCGAGCACGGCATCGCGTACGTCACCGAGGACCGCAAGCACTACGGGCTCAACCTCATCGACACGATCGGCCGCAACATCAGCCTGAGCGCGCTGTCCAAGGTGTCCCGGCGCGGCATCGTCGACGAGCACGAGGAGAGCCGGGTCGCCGAGTCGTACCGCAAGAGCATGAACATCAAGGCCCCGACGGTCTTCGAGCAGGTCGGCCGGTTGTCGGGGGGCAACCAGCAGAAGGTCGTCCTCAGCAAGTGGATCTTCGCGGGGCCCGATGTGCTGATCCTCGACGAGCCCACGCGCGGTATCGACGTGGGCGCGAAGTACGAGATCTACACGGTCATCGACAAGCTCGCCGCCGAGGGCAAGGCCGTCATCTTCATCTCCTCAGAACTCCCCGAGCTGCTGGGCATGTGCGACCGCATCTACACGATGGCGGCCGGCCGGCTCACCGGTGAGATCCCGCGCGCTGAAGCGACCCAGGAAGTCCTGATGCGCCACATGACCAAGAACACGAGGTAGTCGACATGGGTCCGGTCACCACCGACACGCCGAAGGGCGACACACCGAAGGACTCCCCGCCGAAGCCGCCCGCGGGGCGCTCGGCCACCGGGGAGCTGCTGCTGGAGGCCGCACGCCGCAACATGCGGCAGTACGGCATGCTCATCGCGCTCGGCCTGATCGTCGTCCTGTTCCAGATATGGACCGACGGTGTGCTCCTCAAGCCGAACAACGTCACCAATCTGGTGCTCCAGAACAGCTACATCCTGGTGCTGGCCATCGGCATGATGATCGTCATCATCGCGGGCCACATCGACCTCTCGGTCGGCTCGCTGGCCGCGTTCGTCTCCGCGGCCTGCGCGGTGATGATGGTCGAACACGACATGCCCTGGGTGCTGGCGCTGATCCTCGGGCTGCTGATCGGGGCGATCGCCGGGGCCTGGCAGGGCTTCTGGATCGCGTACGTCGGCATCCCGTCGTTCATCGTCACACTGGCCGGGATGCTGCTCTTCCGCGGCGGTACGCAGATCTTCCTGGGATCGCGTTCGCTCGGCCCGTTCCCCGAGGGCTTCCAGAAGATCTCCACCGGCTATCTGCCCGAGGTCGGCCCCAGCACGAACTATCACAACCTGACCGTGCTGATGGGGCTCGCGCTGCTGGCCTTCGCGCTGTTCCAGGAGTTCCGGGACCGGCGCAGGCAGCAGCAGTACGAGCTGGAGGTGCTGCCGCTCAACCTCTTCGTCCTCAAGTGCGTGGCGCTCGCCGCCGCCGTCCTCGCCTTCACGATGACGCTGGCCAGCTACCGGGGCGTGCCGGTGGTCCTGCTGCTGCTCGCGGCGCTGCTGATCGGCTTCGGCTATGTGATGCGCAACGCCGTGATCGGCCGTCATGTGTACGCGCTGGGCGGCAACCAGGCGGCGGCGAAGCTGTCCGGGGTCAAGGACAAGCGCGTCACGTTCCTGGTCTTCGTCAACATGGGGGTGCTCGCGGCGCTGGCCGGGGTGGTCTACGCGGCCCGGCTGAACGCGGGTGTGCCGCAGGCGGGCATCAACTTCGAACTGGAGGCCATCGCCGCCGCGTTCATCGGCGGCGCGTCGATGAGCGGCGGGGTCGGCACGGTGTTCGGCGCGATCATCGGCGGGCTGGTGCTCGGCGTGCTGAACAACGGCATGTCGCTGGTGGGCGTCGGCACCGACTACCAGCAGGTCATCAAGGGCCTGGTGCTGCTGGCCGCGGTGGGCTTCGACGTCTGGAACAAGCGGCGCGTGGGCGCCTGACGCCCGAACCCGACCCGGGAGAAAACACGCGGCGCCGCAGCGCACCTGAAAGTGCTGCGACGCCGCGCCCCCGTGATTCGGTTAGAGCTTGCGTGCCACGCCCACGTACCCCGGGACGGGACCGTCGCCGGGGACCGGGACGGGCTCCCCGAGTCCGGGGTGCCAGTCGGCGGCCAGCGAGATACCGGGCTCGGCGAGTTCGAGCCCCCGGAAGAAGGCGGTGAACTCCTCGCGGGAGCGCATGGCGAGCGTCAGCCCCCGCTCCCGGTACATCCGCGTCGCCCGGTCCGCGCTGCTCCGGTCGTAGTCCCCCGTGGCGTGGGAGAGGACCAGATAGCTGCCGGACGGCAGCGGGGCCAGCAGCCGGCGCACCAGTTCGTACGCGCCGTCCTCGTCGGAGACGAAGTGCAGCAGCGCGACGAGCGAGAGCGCCACCGGCCGCTCCAGGTCCAGGACCTTGGCCGCCGCCTCGATGATGGCCTCGGGTTCGCGCACATCGGCCTGGACGTACTCCGTCACGCCCTGCGGCGTGGAGCGCAGCAGGGCCTCGGCGTGGCGCAGCACGATCGGGTCGTTGTCCGTGTAGACGACCCTGGACTCGGGAGCGGCCCCCTGCGCTATCTGGTGCAGGTTGGGCTCGGTGGGAATCCCCGTGCCGATGTCGAGGAACTGGCGCACCCCGCCGACGGTGACGAGCCACCGGACGGCCCGGTGCATGAACGCCCTGTTGACCCGGGCCATCTCGGGAGCGCGGGCGTCCAGGGCGACGAGGCCGCGTGCCATCTCCTCGTCCACCGGATAGTTGTCCTTTCCGCCCAGCTACTTCCGCCAAATGTAGTCACGCGAGAGTGACACGAGGGGTCGTGGCGGGAATGAACGTAGATGTGGAGACAACACCGTACGACGGATGCGGCAAGTGCTTCGTCGCCGTGCGCCGTCTGTCGAGGAAAAAGGACAGCACCAACTCACCGGTGAAGCAGGCAGGTCAGATCCTGTCAGCAGCGGAAGCAGTGGGAGGCCACATCATCGGGTGGGCCGATGACTGGGAGGTGTCCGGGGCAACAGACCCATTCTCACGTCCGAAGTTGGGCCCGTGGTTGCGAGGCGAGAAAGGAGACTACGACGGCATCGTCGGTTCTGCCGTCGACCGTATCGGAAGGAACGTCCGGGACGTCCTGAATACGGCTTACAACAATCATGAACAAGGCCGAGTGTTGGTAACGGCCGATCATCCGGGAATTTGGGATCTTGACGATCCGAACCAAGAGAACGAACTGACATTCAAAGCTCTGGGCGCTCAGATGGAGCACCGACAGATTCGCACCCGTAACCGCGACGAGACGGTAAGGGCAAGGAAGGCAG
Source organism: Streptomyces sp. NBC_01429 (assembly GCF_036231945.1). Classification (NCBI taxonomy): domain Bacteria; kingdom Bacillati; phylum Actinomycetota; class Actinomycetes; order Kitasatosporales; family Streptomycetaceae; genus Streptomyces; species Streptomyces sp. NBC_01429. Next base: position 1,080,682 of record NZ_CP109599.1, read on the forward strand.
GGACAAAGACAAATGCCGCCGCCTACGGGTATCACTTCATTCGACTGACCGCCAAAGGGAAAATCGACCACATGGCGATCAGCGAGAAGTCCGCACAGAACGCCCGCAATATCGCGAGGCGCATTCTTACAGACGAGACAGGATTGATCACTGCCGCAACCGAGGCAGCACGACTCAACCGAGAGAAAGTACCTTCGCCAGCCGATTACCGCAGAGTCATGTACGGCGGAAAGGCTAGGGGATCACTCTGGACCGCTAGGACAGTTCTCACAATCCTCACGGGCGAGGCGAGCCTGGGATATCTCATGCACTCCGAAAAGCCAGTTCTAGGAGATGACGGAGAACCCATCAAACTCGCAGAAGGACTTTGGAGCAGCGAGACGCGCGATGCACTAATCGCCAAGACAGCTCCAAAATGGGGCGGCGCACCCCGAGCACCTAGGACTGTGCACATGTTGACGGCTGGTCTATCGGAGTGCGGAGTGTGTGGCGTCCGCCTGTACACCGCAGGTCCGTCGCACAAAATCGCCTACGGATGTACGGCACGCGTAAAGGGAATCGCAACGTCGCAACATTGCAGCCCCGCCCCGTTCATGCTCATGCATCTTCTGGACGGACACGCAGAGGAATGGTTCCTCGCCCGGTACGGGAGCGCCGAAGTGATGCGGAAGGAGTTCATCCCCGGCACACGGCATGGGGCGCGTATCACAGAACTGAACAAGAATCGGAGCCGCTTGAGGGAAGACCGCACAGCGGGACTCTATGACTCACCGGATGACGCCGATTGGTACCGGAGGGAGTATCAACGCATGGGCGATGAGATTACTAAACTTAAGAAGCTTCCGGAGAAACCGTCAGGGATTCAGATGGTCCCGACGGGAAAGACGGTTGCAGATGAATGGCACGCAGCCACAGGCAACGCAGAGAAGCGCGAAATGCTTGCGAAGTTCTCAATCAAGGTGAAGCTCTACCCAGCGGGAGCAAAAGAACGAGTCGCCATCACAGGCGCCAATCCATACACCCACCACCAGGAGGATTCGAACGAGTCGACCTGATTCACACACGGGAGCCCCGGAAAGCCAACACGCTTTCCGGGGCTTTTTTGCGTCGACGCCTATGTCGGGAACACGGTCAGCATTGGCCGAGCATAGCGAAGGATCATGCCATTCAAAGCCACGACATCCATTGGCTCGACAGTTAGCAAACCTCGACCCATTCCGCCAATTCTCCCGAATTCCTCTTCCACGTCTCCCATTACTTCTCTCAGTTTCCAGGCTCGAAAATAAATTCCGAAAGAACCGAGATCTGTGAACGATGCCAACCGGAAAGCGATGGTATCCGTTACCGATTCGACAATGATATCTACAGTCGCCGACTCCGTACGCACTTCCAGTTGACCTATGAAAGGAGCTTCCTTTTTCTGAAACTTGCCACCCAGGATGCGTGACACGTTTCTCGCGACTTCCGGGTCATCAGTGGTGACGCGCCAATGAGGCGTTCCCCCTGCTAGGTCACCGGCCGGAGGGTCGAAGTGGAACCAGCCCACGGGCTCAGTCATCAGGTCCCCATTTCGTCGATCCTTTCTCGCGTCTGAGGTCCCGCAGAATGGCGAGGTCTTGGGCGATGCCAGCAGCGATCAGGGCCGCGCCGGAGGTATGGCCCGAGCCGACGTACCGCCATGCCGACAAGGTGACCGCGCTGGCGGTGTTCAGCGCCGGAACCGAGCGGTCGCGTGCGTGTTCGGCGCGTGCCGCGCGCAGCTCCCCGTACGTGGTCGAGTAGCGGCGGGATTTGGTGAGGATGTGACCCCGGTAGCCGAGCGTGTGAGCCCACGTGCGCAGCCGGAGGTGTTCCAGCCCCGGAAGGCCGCCCAGACGCCAGCAGGAGCCCATCAGGGCCCGCAGGTGGGCCGACACGGGCACTAGGTCCAGGTCAAGGGCTTCCCGAGTTCGTATCGGGTAGTCGATGCCGCCCGAGGCGTCTCCCACGCTCTTGGTCACGTACTTGGAGACGTACGCTGCCACGGCCTCATCGGTGAGGGGGCCGCCGTTGGCGAAGCCGGAACGGATGGGCCGTACGTCGAGTTGTTCGCCCCAGCGGAACACGTGCTCGCCAAGGCCAGGCATGTAGGGCATGGGGACGTCCACCAGGGCCGCAGCGGAGCGGACCGCGTCAGCAAGCAGTTGGGGTGTAGCCCAGTCGGGCGGAGGGGTGTTGGGACCGTCCGGGCCGTCGAGGCGGATCACGGCATGGAAGTGCACGGCGCCGCGCCGTTGGTACTCCGTGACCTTGGCAAAGCTTAGCCGCAGGTGATCACTTATCCGGGATTGGCGTATGCCGGCCGCCGTGGCGAGGTGACGCCGGATCGCCCGGCAAGTGCGGTTCCACAGTTCCCCAGCATGGGCGTGCCACAGCACGTGACCGGTGTAGTCGTAGCAGTCCGGGCACAAGGGTCGGCCCACTTGCTGATCGTCGTCAGCGTGGATGAGGCCGCAGCCGACATGGCGCCCGTGCTCGCAGCGACCGCCGTCACGGCGGGGACGACAGGGGCCGCCGTCCGGGGTGGTGCGATGGACCGGGCCGAAGGAGGGGGCTGTCAGGGTGGCGAACAGCCGGGGGTGAGTGGTGACCGCGTCGGGCACGCTCTTGCCGCCTGTCAGGCCCGCGCGCATCAGGTGAAAGGTGTCTCCCGCATGGAGCCGGGAGCAGGGACCGCAGCGAGAGGAACGGCGGTTGCGGCAGCGTACGGCGAGGCGCCCGCCCGGTTCGTCGGTGGTGTCGTACTGCCGCAGCACGGCCCCGGTGTCGGCATCGTGGGTAGTGGTGTGGCCGGACAGGTAGACGGGGTGGGCGCATCCACCGGTGGCCTTGATCTGGTCGAGCCAGCGAGGGAATCCGGGCTCTTGGACAAGGCGTATGAGGTCACGGTCTGTTTCAGAGAGAAGGCGCAGACGCGCCGACCGGTCAAGGACGGAGCGCCGCGCCTCAGCAGTGGTGGCGTACATGCCGGGCGGAGACCTTCCACGAGGGGCAGCCGTGCGGACTGCCGACGACGGATCGGAGAGGGGGATCACGCGGAAAGCTCCCTAGTGGTGTGTTGTGACTGGTGCAGTGTGTTGTGTTGTGACTGTGGCGTTGTGTTGTGAATGCCGTACGGTCAGCGGTCGCGGCGGGGGTTGCGGCAGCAGCGGCAGCGCCGCAGGTGGCCGCCGGTTGTGCGTTGCCGAGTACGTCGGCAGTACGGGCATCTGACGTAGCGGTGAGGCATCGTTCACCCCGTGGTCTGCGGCATTAGCCGAGTAGGCGCCCTACGAGCCAGGTAACTAGGCCGGAGATCATGTAGAACGCGGCTGTCTGGCTCATGTAGAAGCCGCACAGGAAGATCAGGCCCGCGCTCCACCAGACGACTTCACGCGAGCGGATGAGCAGGATGGTTGCCAGCAGGAAGACCAGCGCGAGAGGGAGCGCGGCAGCTTCCGACATGCCCCAGGCCAGGACTGTCATTCCCCGTCACCTCCCGTTTCCAGGGCGCTGCTGACACCGATGATGTGGGGTGTCAGGTGTGCGTCCCGCGCGGCGTATTCGCGTGCCGCAGCCGGGGTGACCAGGGCGGAGCGGGTACGCATCCAGTGCCCGCCGACCGTGGTCACGGCGACGCCCTGTTCGTCGTCCCCGATGGCTTGTGCGACCGCCACGGCGTCGGGCGAGAGGTCCCCGAGAGTCATCTCTGCTGTCTGTTCATCGTTGACCCGATGGCAGACACGGCCGCCGAGTTGAGCGCGTAGCGCGGTTGCACCGGGCCCCAGGTCTGAGCCGAAACGCTGTGCTGCGACGACCAGGTGGACGCCGAGCGCCGCGCCGAGCTGAGCGAGGCGAAGCAGCAGGGTCGAGCACTCCACCGCCTCTTTCCGTCCGGTGAGCGAGCCGCCCGACAGGTACAGTTCCGCGATCTCATCCACGATCACCACCACGGGCACCGGTCGCACGTCATCGTGCAGTTCCCAGACCGAGCGGACACCGGCCTTACGGCACTGGTACATGCGCCGCTCCACCTCTGTCACGAGCGCGGACAGCAGGACCACCGCCTCATCACGTGAGGTGGCCAGCGCCGACAGGCGACGGGCGAACAGGGAGAGTTCCATGCCTCCTTTGCAATCGATGGCGACCAGCCCAACCGGTTGGCCGCCCAGTTCGGTCAGCAGGGAGGAGAGCAGTGTTGACTTTCCCGACTGTGTGGCACCGGCGATCAGCCAGTGGGGCACCTTGCGGAAGTCCATGATCCATGCGGAGCCTTCACCGGTCCGGCCGACGATCGCGGCCAGCAGACGCGCGGGGGGCAAGACCGTCCGCCAATCGGCAAGCGCGCCCACAGCGGAGTCTGTCAGCGGGTCACTGGCCGTCGCGATGATCAACACTTGCCCGCGCTTGGGTGAGACCACCTTGACCATGTGGACCCGCCAGGCGTGCGCGAAGGCATCAGCGTTGGCGATGAACTCCCTGGGGGTCTGACCAGGATGCAGATGCACACGCACCACCAGGCCGTTGGGCGTCACCAGCGGCAGGCCCAGACGAGGCGGAAGGGGTCGCAGAGCCATCCCCCGAACCATCGAGTCCTTACCGATCATGGTGTAGCGCGGGCGCCGCACCACGCATAGATCGGCCGTTTGGCACAGCTTGCGCCACGTGGCGACCATGCGCAGGACCGTCAGCGGGTAGCCGCCCAAGTACCAGAGCCATGGCCCCTTCTGCGCCCGCCCGATCCAGTCAGGAAGGCGCGGTTGCCACCACCACTGGGACATCAGCGCCAGGCACAGCACGGCGGAGATCAGCCAGATGATCAGTTCCCATGGCATCAGCGACCACCCCCGCTACGGCGTTCCTGTCGATCTTTGAGGACTATTCGCGCGGAGTCGGCGGCCGTCGTCGCATGACGGAGCGTCAGGGCAAGTACGCCGTCCACCGCGTCACCGGCCGGAAGCGCCGACAGCAGCGATTCGCAGGCCGACAGCACCCGAAGGTCACGCATCAGGCGACGGACCGGATCAGCGTTGCTCATGCGGGGGTCCCCCCTTCCCGCGCCAGGATGAACGCCGCCATCTTGGACGCCTCATCGGTGTCGCGCACGAGCCGTTGCAGCGACACGTGGCGCGTGGCGCGGTCGAGGGGCGTGGAGTCGATGATGTGCGCGATGGTCGCCAGGCTGGTCAGCCGGTCGTACAGGGCTTCCCAGTCCCAGTCAGGCTCGGTCACCGCCGTCACTGGTCACCACCACCCGAAGCCGTCTTTCCCCGCCCCGCCGATGTTCCCGAAGGAGGAGCGGAGGGCGCCGCCGACATGGCGACGGGGGTCACGGTCGACGCGCGAAAGCTGGTTCCTTTGCGCCCGTCGATCTCCCAGGCCACCGCCACCAAGTCGTTGACGTGCACCCGCATGCCCTCTTCCAGGCCCGCAGGTTCACCCGGAGTCGCTACCTCGATCACGTCCGCGCGACGAGTGGCCTTCTGCCGAACGGACAGCCCCACCACGTAGATCACGTTACCTTCGCGATCCTTGCGAACTTCCCCGGTGTCTTGGTTGACGCGCGGTTCCGGAGGGACCACAACCATCAAAGACCCCAGGCGGGATACGTCAACTGGGATGTTCTGCACAGGTACTCACATCCTCTCTGAGTCGATCCGAACCAGCCGCGGCTTTGCAACTGCGACTTATCAGGACGAGTGCAAATCATGACTCAGACCCTCGTTGGATGTCCAGGACTTATCCTGACGAACACGAGGCGGAGCACCCAGGGAGCAGGCACACATGGCAGGCGACATCGTTCGTCCCAGCCCCATCTATATGCAGGTGGCCGACACGTTGAGCGGCGCAATCACCGCAGGCCAGCACGAGCCCGGATCTTTGCTCCCGAGCGAGACTCGGCTAATGGCCCGTTTTGGGATCTCACGCCCCACAGCGCGGGCAGCGGTCGGAGAGCTGCGGGCAAGAGGCTTGGTGGAGAGCAGGCACGGCCGAGGCACCTTCGTGCGGTCAACAGGGCTTCCCGCAACGGTAGTTGGCCGTTCCATCACGCAGCAGGGGCAGCGGTACGGGCAAGATTGGGAAGGCGTCGAGGCGGAGTATCCCGCCGTCACCCGAGGACATGCCACGGGAGTTGAGGCCGAGCTACTGGCCCGCGACGAGGAAGCCGTCTTTGTTGCCGAGCGTCTGCTGACGGACCGCGCAACCAGGGTCCGCGCGAGCCACAGCACCTTGATCCCCTTCGACACGGCCGAAGAGGTGCCCGCACTGGCGAAGTCGCCCGACATGGCACCCACCGCCATCTACGACGCACTAGCCGCCGCAGGGCACAAACTCACCTGGACTGAGCGCGTCACCGCCCGCAGCCCACGCCCCGACGAGCGGGCAGCCCTCGGCATGAGCGACAGCAGCCCGATCCTGATCACGTACCGAGTGACTGCGACAGCCACCGGCCGCCCGCTGATTCTGGAGAAGCTGAGCATCAGCGCGGACCAAGCCCAGCTCTCGTACCGCATCAGCCCGACCAAGGTCACCAAGCGCCGGGGACCGGTCTAACCTTTCTCTACTTACTCAAGGGCGCGCCTACGGCGCGCCGGACGGCCGGGCGCCCCCGGCCGGGCATGCGGCCTGACGGCCGGTCCCGGCCGCGCGCCCGCCGCCCTTCACCAGGCCCGCGCCTGAGTCGTACCAAGGCCGACGAGCGTCCCGCCCAACAGCCCTTTCAGGCCGAGGCGTCAACGTGTGCACGTATCCGCGTGTTCCCGCTGCCTGGCTCCAGCGGAACCGGGACCGGGCGCGTAGATCGCCCGGCCGCATCCGGAGCAGGTCACCCACTGGTGCCCCCGCCCGTCCTCTTCGACCGCGACCCGCCCACGCCCCTTGCTCCGCAGCACCCGGCCGATGGTCTTCCCCTTGCGCGCCATCACAGCCCCTTCCCGGTCCGTCCGTCCGTCCGTCCATGGTGCCGCCGTTCACCCGCCGTGGGCCAGGGGTGGACGGCAGGGCGGACCGAGGCTTTAGGCAGCCACCATGGGGCGAGCCTCCAAGACCAGGGGGCCAATCGGACGCAAACGCGGGCAGGTCCACAGACCGCCCGATTCGCCGCAGGAGCGTAAGGCCCCCTGGTCTCTCGCCCCATGGCAGCTCCCGCCCAAAGCCTCGGCCCGCCCCGCCGGCCACGTGCCCACCAGCAGCTCGGCAGCCGCCGCCCGTTCACCCGCTACCCCGCCGCAGCGCCCGTGCCACCAGACGCGCCCCCGCAGGCGTCGCCCGCAACCGGACAGCCGCCCGCCCTTCCCCATCCGTGCTCGCCACCGCCCACAGCTCCCCCGCGTCCACCCCCGCCGCAGACAGCGCCTCATTGATCTCCGCCACCGCATCCCGCGCCGCGCGCCACTCCCCTACGTAATCCTCCCCCGGCAGCCACAGCAGGCCACTACCGCACCGTTCGTTCCCTGCCGCCCCTCTTCTGCGTCTCTCATTCATGACCATGTCCCCCAAACATCCGAATGCCGTTGCGACAGCAAAGCTAGATGATTTCAGCCACGAACACGACCCCCCGCCAGCCAGCAACCAGCCCGCCAACGCCAGTGCGGCCCCTCCCTCTGACTAGGGGAGGGGCCGCACCACGCGTCGTTCACAGCGGGCAGTCACCACCAGGAGCACCCACCCGCGAGGCGATTATGCGAGGTAGGACTTCCAGACGTAGCCCCGCGTCATCCTCGGCAAGCCACCCTTGCTCTTGATCTTGAGGACCACGCCGACCCACCCCGACAGCCGGTACGACGACGTGAACGTCTCGCGGATGAACACGCGATCTCCGTCGTAGAGAAGCCCCTTGACGTAGCCCCCGTAACCCGGAGTGGAGCGCAGCCGCAGCCCGTTCACAGCTACCCACTTGCTCGAACCGGCAGTGATCTTGCTACCCACGGTGGTTGCGCTAGTGGCACCAACAGCCACGGGCGCAGCAGTCGCCGACGAGGCAGTCACCCCCACCACGGCCAGCAGCACAGCCACCGCCGCAGCCAGCGCGGCGCCCAACTTGCCATAGATCTTGTGCATGTTCAGCCCTTCGGCTCGCACGACGACGAGCACCAAGCCAGCTCACTAGCCCGGCTCTCGTCCTGATGAGTCACGAGCATGTGCGTGTGCACCAGCAAACGTCAAGAGCAAATAGCAAACCGGTTGAGGCGACTCAACACCTCTCAGCCGCACTCGGACCGTGTCAGCATGAACGCATGATCACGGTGAAATGGGTACTGGAGGGACACGGCGCAGGCACGGAACGGGTGCCCGACACAGACGCAGCCGCGAACGTCATCGCTGCCGCTTTGCGACAGGCGACACGAACTCAAAGCCCGGACGCGCAGGCACACGTTCTGCTGACAGTTTTGGCGCCGCTACGAGCCAATATGCAGCGCGAAGGGGCTGATCACATTGCGCAGGGCCGAAGTTGGCAGGATCGCAATGGTCCCCTTTTCGTAGAAATCCAGCCAGGGTGAGTCTTAGGCTGTGCCTATGGCACATCACACACTGCACAGGGGAACACGGGCCCGATACAGGGTCCTGTACTCGAAGCTATCGGGCGCGTACCTGATCGCTGACGAGTTGCTGGGAGATGCGATCTGCTCCCTGCCCGACGAGACGGGAAGGAATGTTCGGCTCAAGTTCCGCACCGGAAAGGCCGCGCGGGATTGGCTGGCCGCATGTGGCACTGCCGGGGGTTGGTGGGGGCCGCAGGATCGCTACGAAGTGCGAGAGGAAGCAACACGGTACGTGATCATGGATCTGACGTTCCGTCAGCCATGCTCACTGCACGGACGCAAGCTGTCGTGGGACACGCGCAAAGAGGCAAGTGATTGGTTGGTGCGCTGCTACCGCGCTTGGGGCGAGAGTCCCGCACTGGGGGACAATCCGCCGCCGGAGTCGCAATGGGGTAAGCGGCGCTACACACCCAGCCAGTCACGTTCCCCGTGGGAGACATACCGCCCGCGCCCCGAGGCATACGAAGATCCCTCCGGGCGCCAAGAGGGCTAGGGGGTCCCCGGACAGGCTTAGTGCCCGGGGACCCTTGACCCACACCCTAGATCAACTCTCCACCCATCAGCCCCAGTTCACCGGTATAAGCACGGTGAGCTGGGGTTTTCCTGTCTGGACAGGCCGGACATAGCGCGGCGCCGCACCACACCTGAAAGTGCTGCGACGCCGCGCTTCCCCGTTGTCGGATACGTCCGGTGGATGCATGGCCCACAGGGGCGAGGTTCGAGCAGCTCCGACACGCCACGCGTACCTCATCATGCAGTCTCACCAGGGGCTTTACCTCTCAGAGAGGTTGGTCAGCCGCTCCCTGGGTAGACTCTATTTAGAGGAAGTAGCCGCCCAATAACCAGTCGTAGACCCGGGCGGGATGCGGCGTGGTGGTGTCGATCGGGTCGGGCCCCGTCATGTGCGCTCCCTGGGTCTCAGGTCGATGGGCGGAACGGTGGGGCGGTACAGCTGAGACGGTCGGGATCAGGTGAGCAGGAAGTCCGCCTGACCCGACTTGGCTCCCTGGATGAACGCGGCGATCTCACTGGTGGTGTAGATCAGCGCGGGCCCGTCGGGATCGGCGGACTGGCGCATGGCGACTCTGCCGTCGGCCAGCTTCATGGCCTCGATGCAGTTGCCGCCGTTACCGCCGCTCCACGGCTTGTGCCAGCCCTCGGCGCCGAGGTCGGCGGCGGGCATGCCGTTGTATATGGGATCCATTCACAGCTCCTTGCGGACATCCTTGAGGATCTCCTTCGTGCGTTGTGCAGTCGCGGCCTGAGCCGCCATCCGGTCCATGACCTCCAGATGGGTGGCCACTTCGGGACGGGCATCGAGATATACGGCGCCGGTCAGGTATTCGCTGTAGACCATGTCCGGCAGTTCCGGTACGGCGAAGCGGAAGATCACGAACGGCCCGTAGGTACCCGGGTGGTGCCCGCTGGAGAACTCCGCGATCTGGATCGTCACATGGGGCAGGGCGGTGGCTTCGAGCAGCCGGTCGATCTGTCCGCGCATGACGTCCGGGCTGTCCCCGACGGGGCGGCGCAGCACGGTCTCATCCATGATCACCCAGAATTTGGGCGCGTTCTCACGGGTCAGCAGTGACTGGCGTTCCATCCGGAGCGCCACATGGCGTTCGATGTCGTCCGGCTGGGCCTGTCCCACGGCCCCGGCGATCATGACGGACCGGGCGTACTCCTCGGTCTGGAGGAGTCCGGGGACGAAGTGCGGCTCGTACGCCCGCAGCAGCGCCGCGGCACCCTCCAGGCTGACGTACATGCTGAACCAGTCCGGCAGGATGTCGTGGAAGCGCTGCCACCAGCCGGGCTTGTTCGCCTCCTCGGTGAGTTCGACGAAGGCGTCGGCCTCGTCGTCCGGGATGCCGTACGCCTTGAGCAGCAGCTGCACATAGGGGACCTTGAGCGCGACCTCGGCCGTCTCCATCCGGCGGATCGTCGCCGGAGCCACCCGCAGAAGCCTGGCGGCCTCCTCGCGTTTCAGGCCGCGGCGCTCACGCAGATCTTGCAGACGTCTGCCGAGCACGACCTGTCCCACGGTCGGGGCGGACCGCGGTTCACTCACTTCTACCTCCCCACGCACAGTTGGCAGCAGTCTGCCATGCCTCCAGGACGAAGAACACGGCACTCTGAATTTTTCAGAGTGCCACTTGCCAAGTGTCCTCGGCGGGTGGAGAGTGGATCGGTGAACCAGTACACGCGGTTGTCGCGCTCAGCCATGGGAGAGGCCCGCGCTCATCCGCTGCTCCCCCACCGTTAGGAATCGGTCGTGGCACCTGGTAACGCGCTCACCCCCCAGCTCATCGCCCTGTGCCCCGGCAACGTCGTCCGCCGTTACGGGTTCCAGTTGCCGGCCCACGCCGAATCGGTCGGCCGTGCGAGACAGCTCACCCGGGACCGGCTCGCCCATTGGGATCTGGACGAGCCGACCCGCGAGACGGCGGTCCTCGTCGTGTCGGAACTCGTGACGAACGCGGTCGTGCACGCGGCGGGCCACCGGGTCGTCTGCGAGCTGCGCGAGGGCGAGGGACATCTGCGGATAGCCGTGGAGGACCAGGGATACGGACCGACGGGACCACAGCTGCACCACACCGGCGTCGACGAGAGCGAAGGTGAGGGCGGCCGCGGTCTCTTTCTCGTCGACTCCCTGTGCAGCGGCTGGGGCGCCCACGACACATCCGGGTACGGCCCCGGGCGTGTCGTCTGGGCCGAGCTGCCGCACGGCGGCCGGGCGGGCACGGGCGACGCGCATCCGGGGACACCCGTGTACGGCGTGTCGCACGGAACGAACGGTGTGCCGCACGGAGGCAACGGCGTGTCACGGGGATCGAACGGCGCGTCGCGCGGATCGGGGACGCCGTGCTGAGGAGCGCCCTGCACCGCCTCTCCCGGGGCCTGCGCGACCACCCCGCGGCCGACCGGGCCGAGCTGCCCGGCCGGGTCGAGCTGCCGCTGCCGCCCACGCTGCCGGCGGCGCTCGGGTGCGACGCGGTCGGTGTCCCGGCGGAGCACGGCTTCCGGCTGATGGCGCGGCTGCCCAGGACCGGCTGCGTCTTCGCCGACGCGGACTGGTGGTGGTGGATCGTCCCGGCGGGCTCGGACCTCGATCTGACCTGGCCGTCACCGGCCCGCTACATCACGGGTACGGCCGTACCGGCGGCGCACCCCAAGCTGATCCACTGGCCCGAGGCGCACACGCCCTACACCCCGCCCATCCCCTTCTACCTCATGGTCTGCCAGCTCTCGGGCACGGCGCCCGCCTGGGCGCGGGACGGGGCCTCCCAGGCGCTGACGCCCGCCGGCGAATAGGCGGAGAGGTGGCGGGGCGCCCGTGCCGTACGGGCGCCCCGCCACCTTCGTGCGGCGCTCGGGCCGAGGCTTCAGGCCCGGGACTTCACGCCGGGGACTTCACGACGCTCCAGCCGCCGTCCACGACCAGGCTCGACCCGGTGATGTACGACGCCTCGTCGGCCGCCAGGAAGGCGATCGCCGCGGCCACCTCCTCCGGCCTCCCGAAGCGGCCCGCCGCCGTCCCGGCGGCGCCACGCTCGCGCTCCTCCCGCGGTGCCTCCTCCCAGGCGGTGGTGAGGATCGGCCCCGGCAGCACGGCGTTGACCCGTACCTCGGGTCCGTACTCCACGGCGAGCTGAGCGCAGAGCGAGAGCAGCGCGCCCTTGCCGGCGGCATACGCGGGATGGCCGGGGACGCCCTTGTGCGCGTGGACCGACGAGGTCAGCACCACCGAGCCGCGCCGCTCTCGCAGATCGGGCAGCACGGCTCTGAAGCCGAGGAAGCCGCCGGTGAGATTGACGGCCAGCTGCCGTTCCCAGGAGGCCAGGGACAGCTCGTGCGCGGGGGCGACCTCCGTGGTGTGGGCGTTGCTGACGAGGACGCCGACGGGCCCGAAGGTGTGCGCCGCCGCCATGATCCGGTCCCAGCCGTCCGGGTCGGCGACATCGGCGGCGACGAAGGCGGCGCGACCGCCGTAGGCGCGTATCCGCGCGGCGAGGGGGACGCCCCGTTCCCCGTCGAGGTCGGCGAGGACGACGGAGGCACCTTCGGCGGCGAGCCGCACGGCGGTGGCGGCGCCGACGCCCGAGGCGGCTCCGGTGACGACGGCGACGCGGTCGGAGAAGCGGGCGGCTTCGTTCATGGGGCGGTTCGACTCCCTGATGAGGTGCGTGGACTTGACGAGGTGCGTGGACGTACGTGGAACGGTGAGGAGTACGGCTGAAAGGGTGCGGATGCTTCACCGCCTCCCCGGCGGCATCCCCGGCGACCCGTCCGACCGTACGGGTGAACGGCGGCGCCGACGCCGAGCGCCGACGGCCCGCGCGGCCGATCGCATAGGCTCGTGCGGGACATGAACAGCAACCACACCTCCCTCGGCGCGAAGGCCGACAAGGAGACCGTGCGCCGGCACAATCTGAGCCTCGTGCTGCGGGCGGTACGGGACGAGGGCGAGGCGACCAGGGCCGGCGTGGCGGGGCGGGTGGGGCTGACCCGGGCGGCCGTGTCGTCGCTGGTCGAGCAGTTGCTGGACAGCGGGTTCCTCTCCGAGTCCGGGAAGACGTTCAGCGGGCAGGCCGGCCGCCCCGGCACCGTGCTGAAGGTGACGCGCTCCGGGCCGGCCGGAATCGGTGTCGAGATCAATATCGACTACGTGTCGGTGTGCGTGGTCGACCTCGCGGGCACCGACCGGGTCCGGCTGACCGAGCACCTCGACAACCGGGGTGCCGCTCCCGCCGGGGTCCTGGCGCGCGGCGCGCGGATCGCCGCGCGGACCCTGGAGTCGGCGGCCGAGCAGGAGTTGCACCCGGTGGGGGTCCAACTGGCCCTGCCGGGGCTGGTGTCGGGCGGTACGGTCCGTCAGGCGCCCAACCTGGGCTGGAACCGGGTCCCCGCCGAGGAGCTGTTCGCCCGCGCGCTCGCCGGGCTGCGGCCGGACACGCCCGCGCTGCCGGTGAGTTCGGAGAACGAGGCCAATCTCGCGGCGCTGGCCGAGCTGTGGTTCGGCGATCTGGGCCCGATCCGTACGTTCCTCTATCTGACCGGCGAGATCGGGGTCGGCGGCGCTCTGGTGCTCGACGGGGAGCTGTTGCGCGGGGCGCACGGCTTCGCCGGGGAGATCGGGCATGTGGTCGCTGACGCGACGGGTCCGCTCTGCCGGTGCGGCTCGCGTGGCTGTCTGGAGCAGTACGCGGGCCTCTCGGCGCTGCTGCGGGCGGCCGGTGTCGACGAGGACTCCGGCGCGCCGGGCCTGGCGGAGCTGGCGCGCCGGGTGACCGCGGGCGACCCGCTCGCGGTGGCCGCCGTCGAGCGGGCCGGGACGATGCTCGGCCGGGTGCTGTCGGGCGCGGTCAATCTCCTCGACCCGGACGCGGTGGTGCTGGGCGGGATCTACCGGGAGCTGATGCCCCGGCTGTCACCGGCGGCCGACCGGGAGTTGACGGCCCGGGTGGTCTCGGGGCTGTGGCCGCGCGACAGCGGACGGCTGCGCGCCTCCTCCTCCGCCGGTGACGCGGCACGCGGCGCCGCGGCCCTGGTCGTACGGTCGGTGCTGGCCGATCCGGTGGCGTACGCGGGGCGCGGGGCGCGGCGGGGGACGGACTGAGACCGGCCGGCCGAGCGCCACGGCGACCCGCGTCTCCCCGTACCCCGGGGTTCCCCCGTACCCCCCGTACCCCTCGCCGCGTCCTGTCGTACCCGGCCCGGGCCCGTCATCGGGCCCGGGCCGCCTCGGTCAGCGCGCGCCCAGCAGGTGGTCCATCGCGAGCTGGTCCAGGTGCTCGAACGCCATGCCGCGGGCACCCGCGGCCTCGGGGTCGAACTCCTCGTACGCGGTGCGGTCGGCCAGCAGCCCGGCCACCCCGTCGGCGGCGGTCGGCTCGGCCAGCTGGTCGAGACGCGAGGCGCGCAGCGCCTCCTGGACCAGCGGATCGGCGCGGAAGGAGGCGGCGCGCTCCTTGAGGATCAGGTAGTTGCGCATGCACCCGGCGGCGGAGGCCCACACCCCGTCGTAGTCCTCGGTGCGCGGCGGCTTGAAGTCGAAGTGCCGGGTGCCCTCCCAGCCCGCGGTCTCCAACAGGTCGACCAGCCAGAAGGCTGCCCGAAGATCGCCCGCGCCGAAGCGCAGGTCCTGGTCGTACTTGATGCCGTTCTGGCCGTTGAGGTCGATGTGGTAGAGCTTGCCCGACCAGAGCGCCTGGGCGACGGAGTGCGGGAAGTTCAGCCCGGCCATCTGCTCGTGGCCGACCTCCGGGTTCACGCCGTACAGCTCGGGGCGCTCCAGCCGCTCGATGAACGCGAGGGCGTGGCCGACGGTCGGCAGCAGGATGTCGCCGCGCGGCTCGTTGGGCTTGGGCTCGATGGCGAAGCGCAGGTCGTAGCCCTGCTCCGTGACGTACTCCCCGAAGAGGTCGAACGCCTCCTTCATCCGGTCGAGGGCGAGCCGTACGTCCTTGGCGCCGCCCGACTCCGCGCCCTCCCGGCCGCCCCAGGCGACGAAGGTCTTCGCGCCGAGTTCGGCGGCGAGGTCGATGTTGCGCAGCACCTTGCGCAGCGCGAAGCGCCGGATGTCGCGGTCGTTGGCGGTGAGGCCGCCGTCCTTGAAGACCGGGTGGGTGAAGAGGTTGGTGGTGACCATGGACGCGACCACGCCGGTCGCGTCCAGCGCCTGCCGGAAGCGCTTGATGTGCGACTCGCGCTCGGTGTCGGACGAGCCGAACGGGATGAGGTCGTCGTCGTGGAAGGTCACGCCGTACGCGCCCAGCTCCCCGAGCCGCTGTACGGACTCGACGGGGTCCAGGGCCGGGCGGGTGGCGTCGCCGAACGGGTCCCGGCCCTGCCAGCCCACGGTCCACAGACCGAAGCTGAACTTGTCCGCGGGGGTGGGTGTGAAGCGTTCCGTCATCCTCTGGCCGCCTTCGATGGCTAGCTCCGGCACGCGCCGGACCTATTTGTTTACTGACATGACTAATAAAGCACGGAGTGCGGGCGGGCAAAAGACCGGAGGACGACCCGGAATTGTCCCTACCCTCATCCGGAGGGGACCGAGCGGCCGCCGAGGTTGTCCGGGGGTTGATCGTCCTCGCTGTTCCCGTGCGTCGCACCATCGCGTAATTTGTTCCTCCAGATCCAAAAACCGGAGGTAGAGCCGCATGTCGCAGAGCCAGGTCGTCATCGGCGTGGACAGTTCCACCCAGTCCACGAAGGCCGCCTTCACCGACGCCGCCACCGGCCGGCTGCTCGCCGTGGGCCGCGCGCCGCACCGGGTGACCGGGGAGGGCGGCGCGCGCGAGACGGACCCCGAGGTGTGGTGGACCGCGCTGCGCGACGCGGTCGGCGCCGGACTCAAGGAGTCCGGCGTGGAGCCCTCGGCGGTCATCGGCATAGCCGTCGCCGGACAGCAGCACGGACTGGTGGTGCTGGACGGCGCCGGGCGGCCGCTGCGCCCGGCGCTGCTCTGGAACGACACCCGCTCGGCCCCGCAGGCCGCCGCGCTGACCGAGACGCTCGGCGGCCCCGACGCCTGGACGGCGCGTACGGGCTCGGTGCCGGTGGCGTCGATGACGGCCTCCAAGTGGCAGTGGCTGCGGGAGAACGACCCGGCCGTCGCCGACGCCACGGCCGCCATCAGGCTGCCGCACGACTTCCTGACCGAGCGGCTCGCCGGCACCCCCGCCACCGACCCCGGCGACGCCTCCGGCACCTGCTGGTACTCGACGGCCACCGGTGAGTACGACGCCGAACTGCTCGCGCTCCTCGGGCTCGACACCGATCTGCTGCCGCCCGTCGCCACCACCGGCGCAGCGCGGATCGGCTCGCTCACCGCGGCGGCCGCCGCCGAACTGGGCCTGCCCGCGGGCATCGCCGTCGCCGCCGGTACCGGTGACAACATGAGCGCCGCCGTCGGCCTGGGCTTCGGCGGCGCCGGGCTGCTGGACCACCCGGTGCTCAGCCTGGGCACCTCGGGCACGGTCTTCGCCGCGACCCGCACCCGCCCGGGATCCGCGGCGCTCGCCGGGTTCGCCGCCGCCGACGGTACGTATCTGCCGCTGGCCTGCACCCTCAACTGCACGCTCGCCGTGGACAAGGTGGCGGCGCTGCTCCGCCTCGACCGCGAGGACGCGACGCCGGGCGGCGAGGCCGTACTCCTGCCGTACCTGGACGGCGAGCGCACCCCCGACCTGCCGGCCTCGTCGGGGCTGCTGACCGGCATCCGGCACGACACCACGCCGCAGCAGCTCCTGGGCGCCGCCTACGAGGGCGCGGCCGTGACCGTACTGCGCGCCCTGGACGAGGTCATGCGCGCCTGCGGTCTCGACCCCGCCGCGCCCGAGGTCGCCGGCCGCCCGCTGCGGCTGGTCGGCGGCGGCGCGCAGGGCCGGATGTGGGTCGAGACGGTGCGGCGGCTCTCCGGCCGTCCGCTGATCGTCCCCGCCAGCGGCGAGCTGGTCGCCCTCGGCGCTGCGGCGCTGGCGGCGGGCGCGGCCACGGGCGAGGACCCGGTGACCGTCGCGACATCGTGGGAGACGGGCGCGGGCCCGGAACTGCCGCCGGTGGAGCGGGACACGGAGACCTGGGAGCGGGTGGGCTCGGTCCTGGACAGGGCGGCGCCGAGTCTGCTGAGCTGAGCCGAGCCGGACGAGGCCGCTTCGGACGCACGGCCCGATCCGTGCTCCCTCGTGCACCGGGCCGTTACGCGTCCAGGGACCTTACGTCCAGGGCCCCTTACGTCCAGGAAGCTCAGCCCGTTCTGAGTCCGCCCGCCGCCAGCGACAGCGCGTCGAGCAGCGGGCGGATCAGCGGGTGGTTCTCGGCGCCCCTGCGGACCGCGGCGAAGACCCGGCGGGTGGCGGCCGGACCCGCCACCGGACGTACGACCGTCCCCTTCAGCTCCATGCCGCGCAGCGCCGAGCGCGGGACCAGCGCCACCCCGGCGCCGGCGCCCGCGAGGGCGACGACCGCGCGGAAGTCGTCCGAGAAGTGCGCCGGTCTCGGCTGGAAGCCCGCCAGTTCGCAGGCCAGTTGGATGACGTCGTGGCAGGGGTTGCCGGGGTACGGGCCGATCCAGTCGCTGTCGGCCAGCTCGGCGAGCGCCACCCGCGGCGCGAGACCGAGCGGGTGCGCCGCGGGCAGGACCACGTCGAACGGCTCCGCGTACAGCGGCACCCGGGAGAGCCGGGGGTCGTCCTCGCGCGGCGCGCCCCGGTACTCGACCGCGACCGCCAGATCGGCCTGTCCGCCGAGCACGAGCGGCAGGCTCTCGTCGCCCTCGGCGTCGCGTACCCGTACCCGTATGCCGGGGTGCGCGCCCGCGAGCGCCTCGACGGCCGGGGCGAGCACCTCCGCGATGCCGGTGGCGAACGCGGCGACCGTGACCTCGCCCGCCGTGCCGCCCGCGTAGGCCGCGAGTTCGGCCTCGGCGCGCTCCAGCTGGGCGAGGACCTCGTGGGTGTGGCCGAGCAGGATGTCCCCGGCCGCCGTCAGCCGCACACCCCGGCCGCTGCGGGTCAGCAGCGCGTGGCCGGTCTCCTGTTCCAGGGCGGCGAGCTGCTGGGAGACGGCCGAGGGCGTGAGGTAGAGCGCGGCCGCCGCGGCGGTCACCGTACGGTGGTCCGCCACGGCCCGCAGGACACGCAGCCGCCGGGGGTCGATCACGCAGGCCATCCTGCCAGGCCGAGAGGTATCGACCGAATCGGCCCGGTTGGCCCCTGTCGTCAGCCCCCGCCGTCAGCCTCCGCTGCCAGCCCCCGGCGTGGGCCTCCCCCGCGTCGGCTCCCCTTCGGTCAGCTCTCCCGCTCCAGCACCGCGCGCGCGTCGACGAACGCCGCGACCGCCCGGCGCACCTCGGCCGTCGAGTGCGCGGCGGACAGCTGCACCCTGATCCGCGCGCGGTCCATCGGCACGACCGGGTAGGAGAATCCGATCACGTACACCCCGCGCTCCAGCAGCAGTTCCGCCATCCGGCCGGCCCGCGCCGCGTCACCGATCATGACCGGGGCGATCGGGTGGTCGCCGGGCAGGATCTCGAAGCCCGCCCCGGTCATCTCCTCGCGGAAGAGGGCGGTGTTGGCGCTCAGCCGCTCCCGCAGCCCGCCCGCGCCCTCCAGCAGGTCGAGGACCTTGACCGAAGCGGCGGCGATGACCGGCGCGAGCGAGTTGGAGAAGAGATACGGGCGGGAGCGCTGCCGCAGCAGCGCGACGATCTCGGCGCGGGCGGCGACATAGCCGCCCGAGGCGCCGCCGAGCGCCTTGCCGAGGGTGCCGGTGACGATGTCGACCCGGTCCATGACGCCGTGCAGTTCGGGGGTGCCGCGGCCGTTCGGGCCGACGAAGCCGACGGCGTGCGAGTCGTCGACCATGACCATCGCGTCGTACCGGTCGGCGAGGTCGCAGATCTCGTCGAGCGGCGCGACATAGCCGTCCATGGAGAACACGCCGTCCGTCACGATCAGCCGCCGCCGGGCGTCGGCGGACTCCTTGAGCCTGGTCTCCAGTTCGGCGAGGTCGCGGTTGGCGTAGCGCAGCCGGCGGGCCTTGGAGAGGCGGATGCCGTCGATGATGCTGGCGTGGTTGAGCGCGTCGGAGATGACCGCGTCCTCGGGGCCGAGGAGAGTCTCGAAGACTCCGCCGTTGGCGTCGAAGCAGGAGGAGTAGAGGATCGTGTCCTCCTGGCCGAGGAAGCCCGACAGCCGCCCCTCCAGCTCCTTGTGGATCTCCTGGGTGCCGCAGATGAACCGTACGGAGGCCATGCCGTAGCCCCACCGGTCGAGGGCGTCCTTGGCGGCGGCGACGACCTCGGGGTGGTCGGCGAGCCCGAGGTAGTTGTTGGCGCAGAAGTTGAGGACCGCGCCGTCGGCCTTCTCTCCATCGTCCGTCCCGCCGGAGGCGGTCACGGCGACGGAGGCGCTCTGCGGGGTGGAGATCACGCGCTCGGGCTTGAAGAGACCGGCGGCGCGGATCTCGTCGAGCGTGGCGGACAGTTCGTCCCGGACGGACCCGTACATGAGGGCTCCTTCTTGTCTTGGTTGGTCAGGCTGTCCAGTCGAGGATGATCTTGCCGCTGCGGGCGGTGGCCGCCTCGTCGAACGCCGCGTCGAAGTCCTCGTACCCGTAGCTGCCGGTGATGACCGGCGTGAGGTCGAGGCCGCCTTCGAGCAGCACCGTCATCGCGTACCAGGTCTCGAACATCTCGCGGCCGTAGATGCCCTTGATCGTGATCATGGAGGTGACGATCCTCGACCAGTCGACGGCGAACTCCTCGGCGGGCAGCCCGAGCATGGCGATCCGGCCGCCGTGCGTCATGTTGGCGACCATGTCGCGCATGGCCTCGGGGCGGCCGGACATCTCCAGGCCGATGTCGAAGCCCTCCTTCAGGCCGAGCAGCCGCTGGGCCTCGGAGATGCCGGTGCCGGAGACGTCGAGGGCCAGGGTGGCGCCGGCCTTGCGGGCGAGTTCCAGGCGGTACGGACTGACGTCGGTGATCACGACGTTGCGCGCGCCCGCGTGCCGGGCGACGGCCGCGGCCATGATGCCGATCGGGCCGGCGCCGGTGATCAGGACGTCCTCGCCGACGAGCGGGAAGGAGAGGGCGGTGTGGACGGCGTTGCCGAACGGGTCGAAGATCGCGGCGACATCGAGGTCCACCTCCGCCCGGTGCACCCAGACGTTCGTGGCGGGCAAGGCCACGTACTCGGCGAAGGCGCCGTCGCGGCCGACGCCGAGGCCGACGGTGCCCCGGCACAGATGGCGGCGCCCGGCCAGACAGTTGCGGCAGCTGCCGCAGACGAGATGGCCCTCGCCGCTGACGAGATCGCCGACGGCGACGTCCCGTACGGCGTCGCCCACCGAGACCACCTCGCCGACGAACTCGTGGCCGAGGACGCGCGGGGTGGTGACCGTCCTGCGCGCCCAGCCGTCCCAGGAGCGGATGTGCAGGTCGGTGCCGCAGATACCGGTACGGAGCACCTTGATCAGTACGTCGGCCGGCCCGGTGCGCGGCTCCGGCACGTCCATGAGCCACAGCCCCGGTTCGGCCTGCTGTTTGACAAGTGCCTTCATGGGCGCGGCTCCCGGGGTGGTGGTGCTGAGCGGTGACCGTCGTCCGTGCGGTGAGCACCGCTCGTACGTGATCACCGCTCCGTGGTCGTGCACCAATCTGCCGAGCCGAGGGGCGTTCGGTCCATCGAGGATTTCTTAACCGCGCCAACAGCTCAGCTTCACACCCGTTTCGCACCCGCCGCCCGCGACGGGCGACGGGTGCGCGCCGAGGGCTACTGGTAGGTGCACTTGTCGCGCCGCCGGTGGACCCGGCGCAGGCGTATCCGGCGGCGGCGCTCCTGGAGCGCCCGTACCCGCGAGCCCCTGCCGCGCGCGGGCCGCTCCCGCTCCCGCTCCGCGACGAGCTGCCCCAGCGCGGGCACCAGGCCGGGCACCACAGCGGGCTCCGCCGCCGGGGCGGTCGGCGCGGCCCCGCGCCGGGCGAGGCGCGGGAGGCGGGAGCGCCGAGCGACCGGACCGGCGCGTACGGGGTCGGGGGCTGAGGCCGCGGCTGGAGCCGTCCGAACCGGTTCCGGGGCCGGGAGCTGTGCGGAGGACAGCACCGGGGTGCGTGTCCGCGCCGCCGGAGCCGCCGTCCCGACCGGCTCGTACGGGTGGTCGTAGGGGCCGTACGGCGCGGACGGCCCGTACCGCGTCCGGTGCTCCGGGTCCCGGCCAGGCTGCCGGTCCCGCTCACCATCCGCCTCGGCGCCCGGTACGGGTACGGGCACGAGGGCGGTCCGGGTCAGCAGCACCACGCCGCGCGCCGCCAGCACCGCGCCCACCAGCGCCGCCGCGATCCCCACGGCGCCGCCCCGGAGGCGCTCGCCGAGGAGGGCGAGGCCGATGACGGAGGCGGCGACCGGGTTGGCGAGGGTCAGTACGGCGAGCGGGGCGCCCAGACCGCCCCGGTACGCCGTCTGGGAGAGCAGCAGACCGCCCGAGGCGAAGGCAGCGACCACCAGCGCGACCGCCGCGACCTGCCACCACGGCAGCGCGCCGGCGCCACGGGCCGTGGCGGCGACCGTGACGGTCTGGGTGAGGGCGGAGGCGACGCCCGAGGTGATTCCGGAGGCCGCCGCGTGCCGCAGTCCGGGGCGGGCTCCGGGCCTGGTCAGAACCGTGACCAGAGCCAGCGCCAGCCCCGCGACGGCAAGCGCCTGCGACAGCGAGAGCGTCGCGCCCGGATGCGTACCGGCGGCGGTCAGCAGGATGACCGCGAGCCCCGCGAGCGTGTACGCGGTGCCGCGCCACTCGCCCCTGCCCACCTGGCGCCCGGCCCGGCGCGCGCCCAGCGGCACGGCAGCGACCAGCGTCAGCGCGCCGAGCGGCTGGACGACCGTGAGCGGCCCGTACGTCAGGGCCACGACATGCAGCAGCGCGCCCGTCGCGTTCAGCCCGACCGCTCCCCACCAGGCGCCGCGCCCGAGCAGGGTGAGCAGCGGGGTCCCGGGCGCGGTGCGGGCGGCGAGGCGTTCCTGCGCCACGGCGGCCGAGGCGTACGCGAAGGCCGAGACCAGCGAGAGGGCCACGGCGACCGCCGTCCCGCCGTTCATCGCGCCGCTCCCGACGTGACGCCGACGACGGTCCCGGCAGGGGCCCCGGCAGGGGCCTGTTCCGGGATGCCCGCGGCGGGCCGTACGGTCTTCGGCCGCGCGGCCGAAGACCGTACGACGAGGGATCCCCGGCGCCGTACGGCCGCGCCCGGCGCCCTGATGAACGCCAGCGCGACGCCCAGCAGCGCGACGGCCACGGCCGCGTCGAGCCAGTAGTGGTTGGCGGTGCCTATGACGACGAACAGCGTGAGCAGCGGGTGCAGCAGCCAGAGCCGGCGCCACCGCGTCCTGGTGGCGGCGATGAGTCCGACGGCGACCATCAGGGCCCAGCCGACATGGAGCGAGGGCATCGCCGCGAACTGGTTGGCCACCGTGTCGTGCGCGGGGGACGCGGCGTACACCGTCGGCCCGTACACCCGGCCGGTGTCCACCAGACCGGTCGCGGCCAGCAGACGCGGCGGGGCGAGCGGCATCAGCAGATGCAGGACGAGCGCGGCGCCGGTCAGCGCGGCGAGCACCCGTCGCGCCCATACGTAGTGACCGGGCCTGCGCCAGTAGAGCCAGCCCAGGAAGAGCACCGTCGCGGGGAAGTGCACGGTCGCGTAGTAGGTGTTCGCGAGCTGGACCAGGGTGGTGTCGTGCAGCAGGACGCCCTGGACGGCGCCCTCCCCCGGCAGATGGAGCGCCCGCTCCCAGCCCCGGACGCGGTCCGCGTCGCGGAACGCCTCGGCGGTGTGTCCGGTGGCGGCCTGTCTGCCGAGCTTGTAGACGAGGAAGAGTCCGGCGACGAGCAGCAGCTCGCGCACGAGGGGCGGTCGGGTGGAAACGTCCGGTTTCCGTTCGGCGGGCCCCGTGCGGGCGTCGATGTTCACCACCCGCCCCCTTCACATGGTCGGCACGGCGCGCGGGGACGACGTGGCGTTACGGCGACGCGTTCTGGACCGCGCCCTTATCGATACGCCAGTGTACCGATACGAAATAGTATCGGTACACTGGCGTATCGGTACACTGCCGTATCGATGCCATGACGGGCAGGGAGAGACGATGACGACGACGCAACGCCGCTCCAAGATCACGCCGGAGCGCGAGCAGGAGTTCTACCAGGCAGCTCTCGACCTGCTCAGGGAGGGCGGCTACGACGCCCTCACCATGGAAGGCGTCGCGGCCCGCTCCCGTTGCGGCAAGTCCACGCTCTACCGTCAGTGGGGTACGAAGCCGCAGCTGGTCGCCGCCGCGCTGCGCGGCACGAGCTGTTTCCGGCTCGCGGACGTCGACACCGGAACACTGGAGGGCGATCTGCGCGCCGTGGCCCGGTCGGCGGCGGTGTTCTCGGGGCGCGACATCCCGCTGATGCGCGCGCTCAGCCAGGCCGCGTTCCAGCACCCCGAGCTGCAACGGGCCCTGCGCGAGGTCCTCATCGACCCCGAGATCGCGGCGATCGACACCATGGTCGGGCGCGCGGTGGAACGCGGCGAGATCGCGGCGGACAACCCGGCCTCGGAGTTCGTGGCGGTCCAGCTGACCGGCGTCATGCGCGCCCGGCCGACGCTGGAGGGCCGTCACGCGGACGAGGCGTACCTCAACCGCTTTCTCGACGCCACGATCCTCCCCCTCCTGGGGCTGCGCGCGGCCGCGGCCCTCTAGACGGGCGGTCCGTCGTCCGAGCGGATGACGACGGACCGCCCGCGCCGCACCGTGGGGACGGGCGCGGCGCGACGACAGGCCGGTGGCCCCTCCCCCGAGGGGCCACCGGCCTGTCGCACATCTGGCCGTGCGGCCACGCGCGGGGCTCACATAACGTACGCATATCGTCTCACCGCGTCTCCGCTCTTTGACGTACCCGTACCGAACGATCCCCCTCTCGCTCCCCGGGCGCGCGATATACGAGCCGTGACGAAAATTCGACTCGGACGGGTGGCGGCGGTACGGCGAGGGGGCGGGCCGGGGGCGCATGCTGGAAGCGCGCGGGGCAACCAGGGAGCGCGTGTTGGGGGTGCGCGTCGGCGGAGTGGAGGCGCACGGGAGTGATCGGACTAGCTCACAATCAGTCAATTCAAGCCAGGCGATGGCAAGTTGCCTCGTTATTGACGATTCGACCTGGACATATACGCTCCCCGAACGGCACCGCTCCTTGTCCCCCCGCACCGTATTCCCGCCGCCCAGGAGGCCGATCATGTCCTGCGTCTCGGAACAGCGCCTGGCCCAGCAGCTCCCCGCTGTGCCGTTCTACTGCCCTGTTCCGCCCGCGCGGCACCAGTCCGTCGAAGTGCTCAACGATCAGACCGTACGGTGGATGCTCCAGCAGCGGCTCGACACGGACGAACAGCAGATCAAACGGCTCGCCGTGTGCGACTTCGGCGGGCTGACCGCGTCGACCATGCCCTACGGGCAGCTCGAACCGCTCACCCTGATGTCCAAGTTCCACGCCGTGCTCTTCTCGCTGGACGACGGCGTGTGCGACGAGTCCGCGGCCACGGCGGACCTGCTCGCCCAGGAGACCTCGCGGATCATGCGCGCCGTGGAGTCCCCGGACGCGGGCTCGCCCAACGACTCTCCGCACACGGCGGCGCTGCGCCGGCTGCGGGTGGAGCTGGAACGGTACGCCTCACCGCGCCAGTTGCGGCGGATGACGGAAGCGATGCGCGTCTACACCTCGGGGCTGGTGTGGGAGGCGTCCTGGCGCGGGCGGTCCGAACTGCCGTCGCTGGACGACTACGTCACCCTGTGGATGCGCGCCATCGGCATGGCCCCGTCCACCGCGATGATCGAGATCGTCGGCGGCTTCTCGGTCACCGACGAGGATCTCCACGACCCCCGGGTGCGGGCCCTGACCGAGATCACCTGGACCCTCGTCAGCTGGGACAACGACCTCTACTCCCGCAACAAGGAGCTGGAGCGGGCCGACGACAACCTCAATCTGATCGATGTCGTCTGCCAGGAACAGGACTGCGAACCGCAGCGCGCGCTCGTCCGGGTGGTGACCATGCGGGACCGGATCATGGTGCTCTTCGACCGGCTGTCCGCGCAGGTCCTCGACGGGGCGAACGAGGAGCTGCGCCGGTACGTGACCGGGCTCGGCCAGTTCGTCCGGGGCCATCTCGACTGGGCGTCGGCCTGCCCCCGCTACGCCGTGCCGTCCGGGCCGAAGGCCACCCCGGGCGGGTGGTGGAAGCGGCAGCCCGCCGACAACAGCCTGGAGCCGCTGCCGATTCCCACCATCGCCTGGTGGTGGGACCAGCTGGAGCCGGTGCGCTGACCCACCGGCCCGCGCGGGCGTCCGGCCCCAGCCTGTCCGTTCAGCCGTCGGTTTCCCGTTCAGCCGTCGGTTCCCGTCCGCCGTCGGTTCCCGTCCGCCTTCAGTTCCCGTTCCACCAGCGGGACAGCGCCTGCCAGGCCCGCTGCGGCGCGCTGCCCGTGCGCTGCTCGGGGATCGACGCGGCGGAGCCCGGGGCGGCAGGGGCATCGGCCGTGGCCGTGGCGGCCGAGGTGGCCGGGGCCGCCTCCGCCGTCACCGTTCCCCCGGCGCCCGCCACCGGCGGGTGTACGGAGCGCGGCGGCCGGGGCGACTCCACCTGCCACTGCGGGCGCGGCACGGCGGTCGACGGGCTCGGCGGGCCGGTCACGTCCTGCGGGGGCCGGGGTGCGAACGTCACCGGCAGCTCCATCAGCTGATGGGACATCAGCGCGCCGGAGTAGCGCAGTTCGCGCTCGTCCACCGCGAGCTGGAGATCCGGCAGCCGCATCAGCAGCGCGTCGATCCCGGTGTCGGCGATGGCACGGCCGATGTCCTGCCCCGGGCACTCGTGCGGGCCGCCGCTGAAGGCGAGATGGGCTCGGTTGCCCTGCATGTGGGCGTTGAGATCGGGCCGTACCACCGGGTCCACGTTGGCCGCCGCGATGCCCACGATCATCGCGTCGCCCGCCTTGATGCGCTGGCCGCCGAGTTCGGTGTCGCCGACCGCCCAGCGGCCGAAGATCGCGGTGAACGGCGGCTCGTCCCAGAGCGTCTGCTCGACCGCCTCCGGCAGGGTCATGTGGCCGCCGCTCAACTGCGCGCGGAACCGCGGGTCGGTGAGCACCATGCGCAGCACATTGGCGATGAGGTTGGCGGTGGTCTCGTACGCCGCGATGAGCACCAGCCGCAGATGCTGGCTGACCTCGTCGTCGGTGAGCCCGGCCTCGTGCTCCACCAGCCAGGTCGCGAAGTCCTCCTCGGGCGCTGCCCTGCGGCGCTTGACGAGCCGGATCAGCGCGGCCATCACATAGGCGTTGGACTCGTTGGCGGTCTCGGTGCCCTTGATCATGTCGCGGGCGGCCTGCACCAGCCGTTCGTTGTACTCCTCCGGCATGCCGAGGATCTGCGCCATCACCATCATCGGCAGGTGCTCGGCGAACCGGCCGACCAGATCGGTCCTGCCGTCCCGGCAGAAGTCGTTCACCAGACGGTTGCTGTAGCGGTTGATGTAGCGCCGTACGCCCCGGTGGTCGATGCGCGCGATCGAGTCGGTGACCGCGCCGCGCAGCCGCTCGTGGTCGGCGCCGTCCGCGAACACGCAGATCGGCTGCCAGGTGAAGATCGGGGCCAGCGGGTGGTCGGGGGGCGCGGTTCCGTCGTGCAGCGCGCGCCAGCGCCGGGAGTCGCGCGAGAACTGCGAGGGCGTGCGGGTCATGTGCAGGTTCTCGCTGTGCCCCAGCACCAGCCACGCCGGTACGTCGCCCTGGAGCAGTACGGGCGCCACGGAACCGTGCTCGGCGCGCAGCTTCTCGTACAGCGCCATCGGGTCGTTCTCCGCCTCGGGCCCGTACAGCCGCCGCAGCCCGCCGGGCGGCGGGGTGCCGGGGGCGCCGGTGGGGCCGCCCGGGCTCGTACCGTTCAGGCCGGCCAGGCCGCTCATGTCGTGGGAACTCAGGCCGTGGGCCGGGCAGCCCGGCGGCGGGGCGGCGTGGTCGTCCGGCCCGGGCCGGTGGGAGAAGGGGGTGTTCACGGTCGCTCCAGGGATGAGGCCGGAAGGGAGGAAGAGGGCTATGGGGTACGGACGCACGGGCGTGCGGATGTACCGGGGGACGGCGGCGCGGGTACGGGGACGGGCGGAGCGCGCCGCGCGCCACCGGACCCGCGTCCGCCGGTCAGCGCGGCGGCGCGGCCAGCGTGTGCAGATAGCGCATCAGCGTGAGCAGCACATCGCGGCTCGACGCCCGCAGCCGCGCGTCGCAGTCGACCATCGGGACCTCGTCCGGCAGGTCGAGTGCCTTGCGCAGCGCTTCGACGGGGTGGTGCGGCGCGTCCGGAAAGGTGTTGACGGCGACGACGAACGGCACGCCGCGCTCCTCCAGCCGTCCGATCACGTCGAAGCTGACTTCGAGGCGGCGGGTGTCGACCAGCACCACGGCTCCCAGCGCGCCTTCGAACAGGCCGTTCCACAGGAACCAGAAGCGCTCCTGGCCGGGGGTGCCGAAGAGGTAGAGCACCAGCTGTTCGGTGATGCTGATGCGGCCGAAGTCCATGGCGACCGTGGTGGCGGTCTTGGACTCGACACCGGAGTTGTCGTCCACCCCGACCCCGGCCTGGGTCATGGTCTCCTCGGTGGTGAGCGGACGGATCTCGCTGACCGAGCCCACCATCGTCGTCTTGCCGACCCCGAATCCGCCCACGATCACGATCTTCACGGCGGAGGTGGCCGTGGTGGGCAGGACGTCCTCGCTCCGGGGGCCGGTGATCGTGTCAGAGTTTCTGAAGTCCATGCATCACCGCTTCGAGGAGGGACCGGTCGGGGAGGGCGGCGCGCACGATGGGCGCGCGCGATTCGACCAGCTCGGTCGCGAGGAGTTCGGTCAGCAGCGCGGTCACCACGCTGAAGGGCAGGCTGAGATAGGCCGACAGCTCGGCCACGGACAGCGGAGCCCGGCAGAGCCGCAGGATGCTGGCCTGCTCCGGCGGGACCATGGGCGACGCTTCCACCCGCGCCACGATCATGGTGACCAGGTCGAGGGACGCGCGTTCGGTGCCGTCGGGGCCGCCGGTGATCACGTACAGCCGCTCGGGGTCCGAGACGTCCGCGTCGGGCCGCCGTCGTTCTCGCTGGGGAGGGATATTCATCCGGCCTGCCCGTCGTGGCGCGGCGGGCTCGTGAGGTGGGCGCCGATCCGCACGACCATGTCCCGCATCCGGGCACCGACCAGCCCGGCGTCCACCGTGTCGGCGGCGAGGACCGCGAGGTAGGCGCCGGCGCCCGCTTCCATCAGGTAGAAGAAGCCTCCGCCGATCTCGATGACGACGAGCCGCATCCGGCCGTCGCTGCCGGGGATCTCGACGGCCACGGCGGCGGCCAGGCTCTGGAGCCCGGCGCAGGCCGCCGCGAGCCGGTCGGCCGCGTCCGGGTCGCCGCCGTGCCGGGCGATCCTGAGCCCGTCGGCGGAGAGCACCACGATCTGGTGGATCTGCGGCACCCCGTCGGCCAGCTCCTTGAGCATCCAGTCCATGTTCGCCCGCTGCTGGATCACTTCAGATCTCCCTTGCCCCACACATCGTCGGATTCGCCGCGGTCGCCTGGCCGGTCCGGCGGCTGTGCTGTCCCGGCCGACGGCTCCTGGGGGGTGCCGTTGACCGCCTTCGTGAACGCGTCGAGCCAGATACCGGGGCCCGGCTTCTTCTCCGCCGTGCCCTCCTGGCCCGCGCCCTGGTCGTGGGTACGGGCGGAGTCCCGCCGCTGGGCCGGAGCGCCGAACGCGCCCGCCGGGGACGCCCCGTCCACGCCGCCGGGGGCGGAGGTGCGGCCGCCCGTGCGGCCGTTGTTCACCAGCCCCAGGTTGTGCGAGCCGAGCGGGGCGCGGCCGCGGCTGCGCCGCTGGGGCAGTCCGTTGTCCGTCCACTCGGTCACCACGGGAATGTCGTCCTCCATGGCCGGGACCACGACCGGGGCCGTCCGCTGGGGGCCCGTGACGGGCCGGGGCGGCCGGTTCGCGGGCCGGAGCATGTCCGTGGTGGGCAGGTCGTTGGTGCTGCCCTTGGGACCAGCCGAGGCGCCGATGCCATGGGCGATACCGGGCGCGGGACCGGTGGTCACGACGTCGCGCGGCACGATGAGGACGGCGCGGACCCCGCCGTACGCCGACTGCCGCAGCGAGACCTGGAGGTTGTACATCTGGCAGAGCCGGCCGACCACGGCCATGCCGAGCCTCGGGGTCTCGCCGAGGTCGTTGAGGTCGATGCCGGCCTGGGCCTGGGCGAGCATGCGTTCGGCCCTGGCCCGCGCCTCCTCGCTGAGGCTGACGCCGCCGTCCTCGATCTCGATCGCGATGCCGGTCTGCACCTCGACCGCGGTGACATGGACGCGGGTCTGCGGCGGCGAGTAGCGGGTGGCGTTGTCGAGGAGTTCGGCGCAGGCGTGGATGAGCGGTTCGACGGCCGTGCCGATGATGGCGACCTTGGCGATCGAGTGCAGATCGACGCGCTGGTACTCCAGGATCCGGGACATCGCGCCGCGCAACACGCTGAACAGCGGTACGGGCTTGGGCCATTGGCGGCCGGGGCGGGCTTTGCCGAGTACGGCGATGCTGTCAGCGAGCCGGCCGATCAGCGCCGTGCCGTGGTCGATGCGCAGCAGGTCGTCGAAGACTTCGGGGTTGCGGCCGTGGGCCTCCTCCATCTCCCGCAGCTCGCTGGCCTGTTGGTGCACGATGGACTGCACGCGGCGGGCGATGTTCACGAAGGAGCGCTGCGCGGACTCGCGCATGGCCTCCTCGTCATCGACGATCTGGAGTACGGAGCGGAGCAAGGAGCGCTGCGCCGCGGGCAGTTCGCGGTAGCGCTCGTCGCCGTCCACGACGGCGCGCATCACTTCCATGGGCGATTCGCCCTGCCGGAGCCGGTGGATGGCGGCCGGCATCAGTTCCTTGCCGAGCCGGACCGTCTCCTCGTCGTGCTCGGCGAGCCGCCACTCCAGCGCGGCGATGCGGTGGGCGTGCTGCTCGCGCAGGGCGGCGATGGTGCCCCGGCGACGGGACAACTCGCGTGCGCACCAGGCGAACAGACCGATCGCGAACGCGCCGTACAGCGCGAGCGGTATGCGCGCGTCCTCCGGCACGAGCGCCACCGCCGCCGCCGTGGCGCCGATCAGCAGAACGACGGGGAGTACCAGCGCGCGCACGATGGGTGACGCTTGATCATTCGGGGGTGCTTCAACACGAACCATGTAAGCCCTCTGGCGGTCGATTCAGGTCGGATAATTCGCACAATCACGGAACCTGGGGGAACAAGTGCCTGATTACGTATCAACTCGGCGCGCTCCGCGAGAGCTTAGCCCGCCTCACGCGCCACTTCGGCGTATTCGCGCAACCTCCTGCACGGGCCACACCATCGGGCATACACTCGCGCATTTGCACGCAGTGCTGCCGCCGGGGCACGAAGCGTGACGACTTCCGTACGAGTGGCGAACACCCGGCCGGAAAACGCGACAGGGGCCGCTCCCTTGCGGGAACGGCCCCTGCGGGGGCGGGTGGTGCGGTCAGGAAGGTACGTCCGCCGCGAGGAGAGCGAGGAGTTCCTCGACGATCGCGGGTGACTCGCGCTGGAGCGCGGCGACATCGATGCCCTCGTCGCCGAGGATGGAGAGCAGCGCCCGGTCGCCCACCGAGAGGACGACGATCTGACCGCCGCCGCAGCGGATGACCACATCACGCAGCGAACCGGCGTCCGCCTGCTGGGCCATCCGCGCGCCGAGCCCCAGGGTCGCCGCGGCGAGAGCCGCGATCGCCTCGGGCTGGGCGGTGTCGGTGTCGGCGGCCACCAGCAGGCCGTCGGCCGTGGAGAGGACGCTTTCCGACACTCCCATCACCCTCTCCCGCAGCGAGGCCAGCACATCGACGAGAGGGGCGGGAGAAGTGGCGGACGAGTGTGCGTGCATGGTGTGCGCTCCTTGGTGATGATCCGGCCGAGGGACGTGCCGTGGGGCGTCGTACACGGGCTCGGTCCCAGGACCTGATTTCCGGGTCCCGAGTCCGCGATCCTGAGTCCGCGGTTGCGAGTCCGCGGTTCCGAGCCGCTTCGGCCCGCTATAAGCCGGCCTGCGGTGCGGTCGGTTCCGGTCCGCCGGACACGCGCGGCTCGTCACCGGCCTGCCGTGCCGGACGTCCACCGGGGACGCGGCGCGGCAGCGAGGCGGCGGGTACGGGGGACGGCGCGGGCGCCGGGGACCGGCCGTCCCCGACGACGCGCGGCGCGGTGCTCGGCCGGCCGATGGGCGCGCGGCCCTCCCACTGGACGAGCCCGAGGTCGTTCATACGGATCAGATCGACCATCACGCCGAACAGGCCCCGTCCCAGCGTGAACGCCAGGTCCCGGGACGTGCGACGGCCGTTGGCGAGGGCGAGCACGGCCCGGTAGCGATCGGGCAGCCGCTCGGCCCTGACGTCGGCGCGTCCGGCCGGCCGGGTCTTCACCCTGGCCAGTTCCGCCGGCGATCCCCACTGCCGGGACACCAGGGCCAGCCTGCGCGCCGTCTCCTCCGCGACGGCCTGTGGCTCGACACCGTGCCTGGTCAGCACGGTCGGAGCCGGATCGCCGACCTCCCACTCGCCGGGGCCGCCGAGGGCCAGGGCGAACGCGCCCTCGAAGACGGTCCCGGCACAGACGATCTCCAGTTCGGCCGCGCCGACGCGCCCCTGCGCGACCAGCGCGGCACCGAGGCCGTCGAGGTCGCGGACGGCGGTGAGTCCGGCCGCCCAGCCCTCGTCGTCGACGCGGCCCGACTTGAGCAGGGCGGACTCGACGGACGGAGTGCCCGGGGTCTCGATGGCGTGGATCAGCCCGGCACGCAGATGAATCGTTCCGCCAGGGGTGCCGGAGAGCCGTACGGTGCCACTGAACCCGTCCTGGCGCAGCCGCAGCAGCAGCGCGGGAACGTTGCGCGGCGAGCCGCCGCGTACCGGACGGCCCCCTTCCGCGCCCGCGTCCCGCTCCGTACCCGTGCCCCGCTCCGTACCCCGGGGGCCGGGACCGCCTGCCGTCATGCCAGCA
This sequence comes from Streptomyces sp. NBC_01429, assembly GCF_036231945.1. Classification (NCBI taxonomy): domain Bacteria; kingdom Bacillati; phylum Actinomycetota; class Actinomycetes; order Kitasatosporales; family Streptomycetaceae; genus Streptomyces; species Streptomyces sp. NBC_01429. The sequence goes on from NZ_CP109599.1 coordinate 1,112,862, forward strand.
CACCTTCCACATGGCCGTTCAACTGCCGCAGGGCCAGCGCGAGATTCGTCCGGTCACGGTCCAGGGCCGCGACGAGGAGCAAGGGGTCTCCGGCGCGCCGCACGGTCCGCACCACGTGGTAGTGGCGCGCGGTCGTCACGATGACGCTCTCCAGCTCGCCGCCGTCGCCCGCCGGGCCCACCCGGTCGGTGATCACGGCTGCCAGTTCCGCCGTGTCCGCTCCGTCGCCGGCCGCCCGCGCGTCACCGACCGCGCAGTAGGTGAGTCCGGTCACCGCGTCCACCAGCGCGGCTCCGACGACTCCGGGTGTCTCCAGGAGCCTGGACAGGGATGCCTCCAGGGTTGACACGTGCACCCCCTTCATTTTAAGACAGATTACACAGTAGCCTAGTCTGTAACTTGCTTTTTGGTGACCACTCTTGGCGTCTTTTGTCCCCTTGGCTGTTCGGCCACTACGGACGACCGACCGCCGTCAGTCTGAGGAAACAGGACCCACGATGAACCTTGAGACCGCGCTCAAAGAGGCCATGACCATTGAGGGCGCCATCGGTGTGGCGGCGGTCGACTACGAGAGCGGGATGTCGCTCGGACTCCTCGGCGGCGGGAAGGATCTCGACCTGGAGATCGCCGCGGCCGGAAACACCGAGGTCGTGCGCGCCAAGGCGCGCACCCTGGCCACGCTGGACATCGACGACGTCGTGGAGGACATCCTGATCACCCTCGGCAAGCAGTACCACCTGATCCGCCCGCTGTCCTCCAGTCACGGCTCGCTCTTCCTCTACCTGGCGCTCGACCGCTCGCGCGCCAATCTGGCGCTGGCGCGGCACAATCTGCGGCGCATCGAGAACGAGTTGGAGATCTGAGCCCGGGTACGGACGACGCGGGGCGAAGAGTGGGTGAGGGGCGGGCCGGTTGGCTACGGGTACCGGTGGGGGCCGACTCCGCGCGGTGGACGACCCGGGGGCGCTGCCGACGGGTGCTGTTCGTCGTCCACAACGTGACCTCGGCGACCCGGCTCCTCGATGTGCTGCCGCTGTTCCGTGACGATCTGCGGGTGCAGGCGCTCGCCACCTGCACCGGATCCTCGCCGTTCCAGTCGGGCGTGGCCGAGTTGCTGGCCAGGACCGGACTGCCCGTCCTGCCGTGGGAGCAAGCGCGCGAGCTCCCGGTGGAGCTGGCGATCTCGGCGAGTTTCGGCGGCGAACTGCACTGCCTTGACGCGAAGTTGGCTGTTCTCTCGCACGGTGTTGGCTACAATAAGAGGCTGGCCACACCGGACACCGGACACCGGACACCGGACACCGGACACCGGACGCCTTTCGCCCGACAGCGCCGTGCCTGTCGCGCCCGCTGCCGCCGTGCCGCCGCCGGTCTTCGGGCTGTCCCGCGAGTGGGCGCTCGCGGACGGCTCCCCCGTCGCCGACGCGCTGGTCCTCTCGCACCCCGAGCAGCTCGAACGGCTGCGCGCCGCCTGCCCGGAGGCGGTCCCGACCGCCGTCGTCGCCGGCGACCCCTGTTTCGACCGGATACTGGCCGCGCTGCCCTACCGGGAACGCTTCCGGCGCGCCCTCGACGTACGGCCCGGACAGCGGCTCGTCCTGCTGAACTCGACCTGGAACCCGGACTCCCTGTTCGGTGACGGCGGCGCCGACGACGTCCTGCCCACGCTGCTGCCCCGGCTGACCGCCGAACTGCCCGCCGACGAGTACCGGGTGGCGGCCGTGCTGCACCCCAATATCTGGCACGGTCACGGTCCCGGGCAGATCCGCGCCTGGCTGGACCGGGCCCGGCGCGGTGGCCTGGCGCTGGTGGATCCGCTGGAGAGCTGGCGTCAGGCGCTCATCGCGGCGGACGTGATCATCGGGGACGGGGGCTCCGTCAGCTACTACGGGGCCGCTCTCGGCACCCCCGTGCTGCTGGGCGCCGCGTCGGCGGCCGGGCTAGACGCCACGTCCCCCGTCGCCGCGTTCGTACGGCAGGCGCCCCGGCTCTCCCCGTACGCCCCGCTGCGGACACAACTCGACGCCCTGCTGCCGGAAGGCACCGGCCCCGGCCCCGGCCGGCCGTCGCCCACGGGGCACGAGCCGGGGCCGGCCGAGCTGGTCTCGTCGGTGCCGGGCGAGGCGGCGGCGCTGCTGCGCCACCACTTCTACCGGCTCATCGGGATCCCGGAGCCCGGGGAGCCCGCCCTGTTCGACCCGCTGCCGCTGCCCGCGTACGAGCGGACCGTCAGGTCCACCCCGATGCGGGTGGTGACACGGCTGCGGGAGACGGGTGAGGTCGAGGTCGGCCGCTACGCGGATCCGCGGTCGGAGCCGGCGGGCGAGGGCGATACGCACACCGCCGTGCACGAGGACACCCTCGACCCCGGCCGGCTGGCCCTGGCCGATGTCATCGTCCGGGACGGCGCGGCCGACGACCCCCGGTTCGGCGGTCCCGAGCAGTGGACCGCCGAGGTGCTGGCCCGCCATCCGCACTGCGCCCTGGCCGCGTTCCTCACCGACGGCGGCGACTGCCTGGTCCGCACGCGCGGCACCGACCGGCGCGGCGGAGGCGGAGCCGGGACGCTGCTGCGTCTCTGCGGGCCCTCCCCGGGCGCCGATCCCGCCGCGTATGTCTCGGCGCTGTACGCCCTGCTCGCCTCGGGGCTACGGGTGGCGGACCTGGCGGCGAACGGGCTGACGGTGCGGACGGGCGGGCGCGTCCACCAGGTCTCGGTCACTCCCGCCGTGCGGCCCGACTCCTCCCTCGCTCCTGTCACTCCTCCGTCGCGCTGAGGCAGCGCTCGCGCAGGGCCCGCAGATGGACCAGATGGTAGGCGGCCCTCTCCTCGTCCAGCGTGGCCGTGGCCTCGTCGATCAGCGGCAGCGCACCGGCCGGATCGCCCTCGGCCAGATGCGTCTCCGCGAGATCGGTGAGCGTCCGGGCGGTGTTGTACGCCTCGCCCTCGGCGCGGAAGTACCGCAGCGCAGCGTCCAGCCGGATGTGGGCGCCGGTGAAGTCGCCGAGGCCGCGCAAGGCCCGGCCACGGTGCCGTTCGAGCAGGGCCAGGGCGCGGGGCACCTCGCGGGCTCCCTCGTCCTGCGGGCCGATCAGCCCGAGGACCGCCGCGGCCTCCTCGAAGCAGGCGTACGCCTCCCGCCAGCGCCACTGGCGCAGCCTCAGCAGCCCCAGCGACTCGACCGCCGACGCCTGGCCCAGCCGGTGCCCGGACTCCTCCTCGGCCCGTGCCGCCGACCGCAGTCGGACCTCGGCCTCCTCGTACTCCAGCAGCTCCATCAGGTCGAGCCCGAGCAGTGAGTGCATCCGGCCGGCCGACCGCGTGCCCCGGCCGTGGGCCTCCGCGACCCGCACCCCGGCCCGGAGCGCGGGCAGCACCTCGTCGTGATGGCCCGCCTTGAGCTGGAGCGGCCAGAGCGCCTGGCACAGCTGGTACACGGAGTCCGGGTCTCCGGACTCCTCGGCGGCCAGGGCCGCTTGGACGAGATTGCCCAGCTCGTCCGCCAGGGCGGTGAGCGCCTCGCCCTCTCCCCCGTACGGCGACGGGCTCTCCCGCAGCTCGTCGTAGAGCGGGCCGATCGCCCACCCCCGGGGCAGCGCGGCGAGCCGGGCGCGGGCCGCGAAGCGCGCGTACCAGCGCACCGAGCGGGCCAGGGCCGCCGCACAGGCCGCGATCCGGTCCTCGCGGAAGGCGGCCGACTCGGCGTGCTCGCGGACCACGGGACGGTAGCGGTAGCGGTCGGTGTCCCCCGGCTCCAGGAGCTGCCGGTCCGCCAGCTCGCCGAGGGCCCGTACGGCTTCGGCCTCCGTGATTCCGAGCGTGTGGGCGACCACGGCGGGGCCGAACGCCGGCCACTCGCGCAGTGACATCAGCCGGTAGACCCTGGCGACGCCGGGCTCCAGCGCGCGATAGGCGCTCTCGACCGCGACGCGGACGGGGTCGGCTTCGGACACGGTGGGTGCCTCCTCCGGTCGGCGGGTGCCGGACTGCGCGCGGAACTCGCCCGGACCGCCCGGAGCGCCCGGACCGGTCAGCCGGGGTACGGCGGCACGCAGCGCGTACGGCGAGCCGGCGCAGCGCTCCAGCACGCGCGGCAGCACGGCACGGGCCTCGGCCATGGCGCGCTTCCCCGCGAGGTCGGTGAGCAGCCGCAGCGCGTCCTTGTCGGAGAGCGGTCCGACGGGGATCGCGAGCGCGTCGAGACCGGTCGGCGGACGGCGCGCGACGACCAGGGTGAAGACCCCGGGCGCGGAGGTGAGCACGGCCCTGATCTGCGCGGCCGAGTGGGCGTGGTCGAGCACGACGAGGAGACGGCGGTCGGCCACACAGCGCCGGAAGGACTCCTTGCGGCCCGCCGTGTCCCGCGGTATCTCCTCGTCCCTCATGCCCAGGTCGGCGAGCAGGCCGCGCAGCAGCGCCGAGGGGTCCAGAGCGGTCCCCGACGAGGCGCCGCGCAGATCCGCGTAGAGCATGCCGCCCGGGAAGAGGTCCGCCTCGCGGCTTCCCCAGTGGATGGCGAGCGTGCTCGTGCCGATGCCCTCGGGGCCGTGGACCACCGCGACCTTCGGCCGCCCGTCGGCCTTGCGCGTGGCCTCCCGGCGCAGCAGGCGCATCGCGGTCTGACGGTTGGTGAAGAAGCGGACGGACGGCGGCAGCGACGGTATGGAATCGGCGGTCCCCGGGCCCGGTGCCGTACGGGCGAAGGCCGCCCAGGCGCGGGCGAGCGCGGGATCGCGCGACACTCCCTCGTGGACCAGCCGCGCCACGGCCGACAGCTCCTCGGGGCCGGCGGGTGCGGTCACCTCACGACCCGCGATCCGCCGGACCAGGCCGCCGGCCGACTCCCAGGCCCACTTCCCGGCCTCATTGGCCATCCCCAGGCCCACTGCGCCCAGCACAGCGGTGATCGCCGCCAGTGACATGGGATCCAGCATGTCCGCTCCCCCGCTCCCCGGTCTGCGGGCGGAACCTCCGAGAAGACCCCGCGCCACGTTTCGCGATCAACCGTAATCGGGATCCCGGCCAGGTGGGAGTGGTTGGCGACTACTCGCAACGACGGTTGGGGCCAATGCCGTTCGGGAAGAGGGCCTCTTCCGGTCATCTTTCCCGACCATGTGGAACCAGGTGCGCTGCGGGACGGAGGAAAGCACGGCGCAGAACGGTGAATACCGGAAGGTACTCGGCGGTATCAGGCGGAGCGCGCCGTACGCACCGATACTGACTCCATGACCCGACACGGAGAGCTGGGCACGGCCCTGCACCGCTGGCGTGACCGGATCGCACCGGCCGAGGCCGGGCTGCCCGCCGACGAGTCCGGCCGTGCCGCGGGACTGCGGCTGACGGAGCTGGCGCAGCTCACCGGGCTGCCCGCGGACTATCTCGGCCGGCTGGAGGAGGGCAGGGCCACCTCCCCGTCCGTCCAGGTGCTGACGTCACTGGCGCGCGCCCTGCGGCTCTCCGACGACGAACGCAGACATCTCTTCCTTCTCGCCGGGCAGTCCCCGCCCGCCGTGGGGCGGGTCTCGGACCTCGTCCCGCCCAGCGTGCGCAGGCTGCTCGGCCGGCTCGCCGGGGCCCCAGTCGGCGTCCACGACGCCTCCTGGAACCTGATCACCTGGAATCCGCTGTGGGCCGCGCTCTTCGGCGATCCTGCGGAGATCTCCCCCCGGGGCCGCAACGCCGCCTGGCACCACTTCACGGGCCAGCCCAGCCGGATCGCGTACACCCCGGAACAGGAAGCGCGCTTCGAGGCCGCCCTCGTCGCCGACCTGCGGACCGCGACGGTCCACTACCCCACCGATGTGCGCCTCCGCTTCCTGATCGGGGAGCTGCGGCGGGTGAGCCACCGGTTCGGTGGGCTGTGGAACTCCCGGATCGACGGATCGCACGACACCGGCGTCAGAACCGTCCACCACCCGGACATCGGCCCCCTGACGGTCGACTGCGACACCTTCACCGTGCCGGGCTGCGATCTCCGTATCGTCGCCCACTCGGCCGCCCCCGGGACCGAAGCGGCCGAGAAACTGAAGCTGCTGGACGTGCTCGGCGCCGAGATCACGGCGATGGCGGCCGAGTCGGCCCCGGCCGCGGAGCCCGCCCAGGCCGCAGAGCGCTGACGGCGGACGGCCGGCGGCTTCCGGCTTCCGGCTGACCACGGCCGCTGACCACGGGACCGCTGACGACCGGCCGCCGGTCGACGGAGAGAGCCGAGCGCACCCGAATTCACCCGATCGGGTGCAGGCCACCGCCGCGACCGGTCGGACGGGGATACATCCGGTCGGCTCACGCGAGGGGCGCGGTGGACAGTCTGTTCCTACCGTGGCCGAATGATCATCAGATCCGTGACGCGCTCCGCGCTCTCCGGCACGGTGGCCGTCGCCACCGGCCTGCTGGTCCTGCTGCCCGCGGCCACCCCGGCCGCCGCGGACGCCGGTACCGATCCGGTCGTACGGGCGCCGGGCCTGCCCGGCGCCCCCGCGGTCGCGGGAACCCCCTCCTCCGCCGCACCTGCCGCGTCCGCCTCCCGCAGCTCGGCAGCACCGGACATCCCACCGGCCCCCGCCGCCCCGGCCGCCCCCGCGGACGGCTCGCTGCTCCACCGGCAGGGGACACAGGTACGGCCCGCGCGGGGCGCGCCGGCGTTGCCCGACGATGTGTCCGCACTGTCCTGGCTGGTCGCGGACGCCCGTACGGGTGAGGTGCTCGCCGCCCACAACGCGCACCTCAAACTGCCCCCGGCCAGCACCCTCAAGACGCTCTTCGCCGTCACGGCCCTGCCTCATCTGTCCCAACACGCCCACCACACGGTCAGCGAGTCGGAGCTGGACGACATCGGCCCCGGCAGCAGTCTGGTGGGGGTCGTGCCCGGCCAGTCGTACGAGGTGGCCGACCTGTGGCGAGGAGTCTTCCTCAGCTCGGGCAACGACGCGGTGCGCGCGCTCGCCGAGATGAACGGCGGCTGGGACGCGACGGTCACCCAGATGCGCGAGAAGGCCAAGCTGCTGGGCGCGCTGGACACCCATGTCGTCTCCCCCGACGGATACGACGCGCCGGGTCAGGTGACCTCCGCCTACGATCTGGCGGTCTTCGGGCGTACGGGGCTGGCCTCGCCCGACTTCGTCCGGTACAGCTCGACCGTCGACGCGCAGTTCCCCGGTGACGGCGGCGGCACGTTCGGCATCATCAACACCAACCGGCTGCTGAGCGGCGAGGACGGGGTCGCGCCCTATCCGGGGCTGATCGGCGTCAAGAACGGCTACACCTCCGACGCGGGCAACACCCTGATCGCGGCGGCCAGGCAGGGCGGCCGCACGCTGCTGGTGACGGTGATGAACCCGCAGGCGGGCGGCGGTTACGCGGTCTACGAGGAGGCGCGGTCCCTGCTGGACTGGGGCTTCTCGGCCGGGCGCCGGGTCTCCCCCGTGGGATCGCTCCAGCCGCCCGCGCCGCCCCTGCCGCCGCTGCCTCCCGTATCGCCGGACGAGACCGCACCGGCGGGTGGGGTGAAGGGGCCGGTCGCGAAGGCGCTGCGCACGGCGCCCGCGGGTTCGGCGGTACCGGCGGCGAACGTCGCCGAGGCGCGGGCCGCGGGCGACGGGGAGGAATCGGGATCCTCGCGTCTGCTGCCCGTCGGCCTCATCGGCGGCTCCTGCCTCGCCGCGGTCTGGCTCTTTCTCGTACGACGGTCGGCGCGGCGCCGGGACCAGCTCGGGTGACACACGCGGACTGGAGCTGACCGGGTTGGACCGGAGCAGACCGGACGGGACCGGCGAACGGGACGGCCCGCTCTACCAGTGGCCGGGGCGGGTGAGCGAGGGCGGGATCCTGGTGGCCGGGTCCCCCTTCGCCGCGTTCAGCTGGGGCTGGACGAGGAAGAAGGCACCGGTCAGATCGGCGCCGCGCAGATCGGCGTCCCGGAGATCCGCCCCGATCAGATCGGCCTGTCGCAGATCGGCGCCGCGCAGATCAGCGGCGATCAGATACGCGCCGCGCAGATCGGCGCCGCGCAGGTCCGCGCCCCTGAGCCGCGCGCCGAAGAGGTCGGCGCCCCGGTGGTTCTTCCGCTTGCCCTTGCCGCGCACCTGGGCCCGTACCAGCTCGCTCGTGTGCAGCAGCAGGGGGTTGACGGCTGCGCGGCGCGCCGCCACATCCAGCTCCAGGAGCGCCTCGGGGCCGGTCAGGGTGAGGCGTTCGGTCTCGTCCAGGGCGCGGGCGATCTCTTGGTGCAGGGGGCGGGCCGGCTCCAGGGCCAGGGCCTCGTTCAGATAGCCGAGCAGCTCGTGGAGTTGCCGCATCACGGGCAGCGCGGCGAACATCCGCTCGGCGCTCTCGGGGGCCTCGCGCCAGTCCCGGCCGCCGAAGGTGACCTGGGAGACCTTCTGGCCGGCGCCGAGGCAGTCGTACACCGTGCAGCCCTGGAAGCCCTTGCCGCGCAGCTCGCGGTGGATACCGCAGCGGAAGTCGGTGCGCAGATTGCGGCAGGGCTCACCGGCCTTCTTGTCGACCGGGAAGTCCGCCGAGACCGAGAAGGTGAGCGCGACACAGCACAGTCCGAAGCAGTTGTCGCAGTCGGCCCGCAGGGCCGGGGCGGGGACGGCACCCGGGGTGGTGGGGGCGGGCAGCTCGGACAAGGGTTCCGGTCTCCTGGGACAGCGCGGGCGGGGGCAGACGGCCAGAGTGCGAGCGTACCGCTCGGCGGACGGCTGTCCCCGCGCGGCCCGGCACCGGCCGCCACGCCACATACCGGCCCCCGGCCCCCGGCGTCAGCCGAACCCGCCAGGCGCCCGACGCCACACATCCGGGACCCGGGCCCGGCACGCGACCGCCGGTCAGCGCTTCGCGTGCCGGGACTCCATCGCGCGCCGGGCCCGGTCCGCCAGACCGTCCGCGCCGCAGCTCTCCGCCAGTTCGAGGCCCCAGCCCAGCTCGGCGGGGAAGCCGGCCGCGATGCCGTACTCGACGCGCGCGACGGCCAGCTCGTACCGGCAGGGCGAGGCTTCGAGATGGGCGACGGCCTGGGCCAGCAGCTCGATCTTGGCCGGGCCCTCCTTCAGAGCGGCCGCGCCGCACAGCGCCACACCGATGGCGGTGTGCGTACCGAAACGTTCCGCCCGGTCGCGGGCGTACGAGGCGAGCTGCGCCGCGCGCCTGGGATCGTCCTCCGCGACGGCTCGCGCCAGGTCGAGGGCCCACGGCGCCATGACGACGCTGTGCCGACCACGCGCGGCCAACGCCTCCCCGGTCGCCGCGAGTTCGGAGATCGCCTCGTCCTTGCGACCGAGGGCGAGCAGCAGCCTTCCCCGTACTGACGGAGCATCAGGAATAACGATCGAGGAGGAGTACGGCGTGGCGAACGAGTAACGTTCGGCGGCCGCCGCGGCCTCGTCGACATGGCCGCGCGCGAGCAGGGTGTCGATGAGCATGCAGGCCGCGTCCCAGTGCATCGGGAGGCCGTTGCCGACGCGGTCGGCCAGCCGCAGGCTCTCGCGCAGATACATCTCGGCGTCCGCGAGCCGGCCGCGCCTGCGCTGGACGTACCCGACGAGGGCGTGGGCGAAGGCCAGATGGCCGCCGCTCCAGCCGGAGATCTCGAAGGCGCGCAGCGCTTCGGTGAACAGCGACTCGGCGCGGTCGAGCCGGTCGGCGAAGGCGTAGGAGAGACCGAGCAGGGCCGGCGGCTCGAAGCCCCACGCGGTGTCGGTCCAGCCGACACCGGCCGGCAATCCGCCGTCCACCAGGGCCCGTTCGGCGATCTGGACGACCTCCTCGGCGCTCTCGCCCCGGGCCGTGCCGTCGAAGGCGCGCAGCATCAGCAGCACGCGCTCGGTGTTGCCGCGCCCGCCGAGCCCGCTCGCCATCCTGGCCAGCCGGCGCGAGCGGTCGGGGCCGTCGTCCTCGATGGCCTGCACGCCCTCCCACAGGAAGTGCGCGGCCTGGAGTCGCATCCTGGCGGGGCCTTCAGGGATCCGGGCCGCCTCGGCCGCCACCACATGGGCGGCGTCACCGGTCTGGTTGTTGTGCGTGAGCGCCTGGGAGAGCCGGAAGACCACGTCCACCCGCAGCGGATCGTCCAGTTGCTGGGTGTCGAGCGCCGCCCGCAGATGGTCGACGGTCGTGGCCGGTGAGGTGAGCAGCGTCGCGCAGCCCAGCTCGTACAGCAGGACGGTACGTACGGAGGACAACGGCGGTTCCAGCAGGGCGCGTTCGAGGCACCGGCGGGCGGCGTCCGGCGCGCCGACCGCGAGGTGCTCGGCGGCGGCCTCGCGCAGCTGCTCGACCAGTTCGGGGTCGCCGTCCGGGTGCACTTCGAGGAGGTGCGGCGCCGCCGCCGCGGCTCCCCGGCCGCTGCGGGAGACCGCCCAGGCGGCGAGGCCGTGCATCGCGGTGCGCACGCCGGGCGGGATGGCGCGGTAGACCGATCCGGCGATCAGCGGATGGACGAACTCCAGCGGGTCGGTGCCCACGAGGATGCGCGCGGTCCGCAGCCGTTCGGCGCACTCGGCGGCCTCTTCGTGGTTCATGCCCGCGAGCGAGACCGCGAGGTCCAGCGAGATGTCGGTGCCGAGGATCGCGGCGGCCCAGGCGAACCGGGTGGTGGCCGTGCCGAGTTTCTCCAGCCGGGTGATCAGACCGGTGCCCCGCGCGGAGGCGCCCAGGGCGCGCAGTTCACCCGCGTATTCCTCGACCGGGCGCAGCCCGCTGTCGCTCACCTTGGCGAGCAGCTCCACCGTCTCGTACGCGTTGCCGCCCGTGACCGCCCACACCTCGCGGCAGAACACGTCGTCGGTGTGCTCGCCGAGCGCGGCCCGGGTGAGGGCCGCGATGGCCTCGCCGGTCAACTCGCGCAGGGTGACCAGCAGTCGGGCATGGATGCCGAGGGTCCGCAGATACCGCTCGGTCTCGCCGACGGCCTCTTCCGTGCGGTAGGCCACCACCACGAGGACGGGCAGCCCGCGCCCGAGGCGCCGGGCGAAGGAGGCGAGCCAGGAGAGCGTCTCCAGATCGGCCCACTGCGCGTCGTCCACGATGAGGAGCAGCGGACCGTGGGTCGCGGCGAGCCGCTCGACCAGCGCGTCGAGCCCGTCCCTGACCCCTTGCGGGTCGGCGTGCTGCTCGCCGGGAGGTGTGACGCCGAGGGCGGGGCCGACTATCTCGTAGCGGTCACCGAGCAGTTCCCGGATGTTCCCCGCCCCTCCCGCCGGCGATTTCGGGGAGGGCGCGCGCTTGTCGTGCTCCGCGTGCGCGTCACTCACGCCGCTCGGGCCGGACGCGCCGGCGGGACCGGCTGCCCGGTCGTGCGGCTGATCCGGCGTCAGGACGGTTCGGAGCAGCTGCTGTACGAGATCGAACGGGCCGGGCGTGACGGTCTCGCCGCCTCGCGCGTTCCATACCGCGCAGCGCCCCGCGGCCAGCCGCCGCACCTCGGTGAGCAGCGCCGTCTTGCCGAGGCCGGCCGCTCCCCGGTAGACGAGGAGCCCGCCGGTGGGCGAGGGTCCGCACAGTGCGTCCACGGCGTGGGCCGCCGCGGCGAGTTCGGGTTCACGCTCCAGCAGTGGGAGGGTGACCGTGTGCTGCGGCCGGTACACCGGCATCCCTTCCCTTCTCGGACTTCTCGGATCTTCTCGAACAGTGCGCAGGTCAAGTGTCGAGGGTAGCCCCGCGAGGCCACCGATGGCCTTGATTCCGCACGATTTTCGCCGTTCGACTGCGCATCGGCCGTTTGAGGAGTAAAGGGGACGGCGCGGCCGGGGCGGGCCGTCCCGCCCCCGGTCCGGTGGCCGGTGTCACGCCCGTACCGCCCTCGGCCGCGGAATGTCGCCGTCCGGTGGGCCGTCGTCCGCCGCCTCGGGGGCCGGCGCGGTCCGCGAGGTCCGCGCGGCCAGTTCGGCTGCGGCCAGTACCACCCTGAACTGGTGCTCGACCTGGTCGCTGACGGGTATCCAGCGGACGCGGCAGTCGGCCTCGAACGCCTCGCATCCCTCGGTGAGGAAACGTTGCAGCTCGGCGCGTACCTCGGGCGCCGCCCCCCGTACGAGCCGGTGTCCCCGCGCGCCCTCGCCGCCGTCGTCGAGCATCTGGTGGAGCAGCCCGGCCGAGCGCATCATGAGCCGGCGCGCGGCGATCCGCAGCGCCATGACGCGTGCGCGGTTCATCGGCGGCAGCGCGCCGGAGGCGCCGAGGGCCACGTCCGGCGACCATTCCCCGGCCAGGTCGGCCGAGACGGCGAGGAATTCGGCCACCGGGGTGAGCAGGGGCGCGGCGCTGTCGGGAAGGCCGGGCCGTACGCGCTCCAGCAGACCGGACAGATACCGCGTCTCCGCCGCGAGCGTACGGCTGATGGTCTCCAGAGCGGCGTACGGATCGGGGTGGCGGGAGGTGTCGGCGACCGCGTCGGCCGCCCACATCGGGGACTCGATGATCGCGGTCACGGTCCCGTACCGGTGCGGATGGGCCCAGGTGGAGGTGGCCGTGGCGGCGGGCAGCGAGGCGAACTGGTCCGTCTCCCTGGGGCGCGGCATGTCGAAGACGCCCGGTCCTGGACTCGGCCAGAAGAAGGCGTCGTACGGTCCCCGCTCCACCGGTATGCCGAGGTCGCGGGCGGATCCGGTCAGATGACCGGAGAACCCGGGCAGGCTCCGGGTCAGCTGGACGAAGGTGCCGCCCACGTCCACGCCGTGCAGCGAGCACTGGAGATACGGCCGCAGCTCGTCCTGGAGACCGAGCAGCGCGGCCGTCTCCGGCAGCGCCGCCGCGCCGGGTTCGGTGGGCAGCCACTCCGGCTGCCCGGCGAAGCCGGGGCGGTAGAAGTTGCGGAAGTGGTGCGAGAGGGTCATCGGACCCTTGATCCACCGCTCGTTGCGGCGGGCGCCGTCGGGGTCGGCGCACAGGACGAAGTGCCAGGCCGTATCGGCGGGCCCGGACCGCCGGCCCGAGCCGGACGGCTTCGACGCCCCGCACAGATAGCGGGCCAGCCGCAGCGCCGTGACACCGCCGACCGGCTCATTGGCGTGCGGCCCGGCCACCACCAGTACGTCGCGGCTCCCCCGGCCGACGGAGAGCAGCCGGATCGGCTCCCCGGAACGCGAGGAGCCGATCCGGCGCAGGCCGACCAGGTCGGGACGGGCCGAGGCCAACGCCTCTGCCCGCAGGGTCAGTTCATCGACGTCGAGATAACGGCCCGACACGGCGATCCGTTCAGGAACCGGCTGCGGGGCCGTCGGTCTTCGCTGTTCCACCCATGACCGGCTCCTTCGCTTCCACGGCGCTCAACTGCCCCGATCGGGCGGGGCGACTGATGCTCCATCACAGAACGCACACACGTCAACACCCCGCGCGAGGAACGGTACGGACCCGGTATGGACCCGTTCACTCCGCGGCCGTACGGGAGCGGTCAGCCCGTGACCGTGACCTCGTCCGAGGTCCACGCGGCCGCCTGGTCGCTGAGCGAGAGGCCGAGACCCGGGCGGCTGGGCACGACCATGCGGCCTTCGCGCAGTTCCAGGCGTTCGTTGAACATCGGCTCCAGCCACTCGAAGTGCTCGACCCAGGTGGTGCGCGGGTACGCGGCGGCGAGGTGGAGGTGGATCTCCATCGCGAAGTGCGGGGCCATGGCGAGGGACTTGTGGTCGGCGAGGGCCATGATCTGGAGGAAGGGCGTGATGCCGCCGACGCGTGGTGCGTCCGGCTGTATGAAGTCGGCGGCGCCGGACATGATGAGGCCGGTGTGCTCGGCGACGCTGGTGAGCATCTCGCCGGTGGCGACGGGGGTGTCGAGGGTCGCCGCGAGGGCGGCGTGGCCCTCGGCGTCGTACGCGTCGAGGGGCTCCTCGATCCAGGTGAGGTCGAAGCGCTCCAGCGCGCGGCCCATCCGGACGGCGGTGGTGCGGTCCCACTGCTGGTTGGCGTCGACCATCAGCGGGACGTCGTCGCCGATGTGCTCACGGACGGCCTGGACGCGGCGCAGGTCCTCCTTGGTGTCCGGCTGACCCACCTTGATCTTGATGCCGCCGATGCCGCGCGACAGGGAGAGGCTGGTGTTCTCCCGTACCTGGTCGAGGGGCATCGACAGATAGCCGCCGGAGGTGTTGTAGCAGCGTACGGAGTCGCGGTGGGCACCGAGCAGTTTGGCCAGCGGCAGTCCGGCGCGGCGGGCCTTGAGGTCCCACAGGGCGATGTCGAAGGCGGCGACGGCCTGGGTGGTGAGGCCGCTGCGGCCCATCGAGGCGCCGGCCCAGACGAGCTTCTGCCAGAGCCGACCGGTGTCGCTGGGGTCCTCGCCGATGAGTTCGGGCGCGATCTCCTGGGCGTGGGCGTACAGGCCGGGGCCGCCGGCCCGCTTGGAGTAGCCGAATCCGATCCCCTCGTGGCCGCCCTCGGTGGTGATGCGCGCGAAGAGGAACGCGATCTCGGTGAGCGGCTTCTGACGGCCGGTCAGTACCTTGGCGTCGCTGATCGGGGCGTGCAGGGGCAGCCGGACGAGCGAGACCTGGACGGCGGAGATGCGGTCGAGGGTGGCTTCCCCGGGAGCCGTGGCGAACGGCTTGGGCTTCTCGGGCCGGGTGGCGGACGTCATGCGGGTCTCCTCGGTTCAGTACTGGGCGTCGGGGTGGGGACGGTTCACGGGGCAGGACAGGTGATAGCCGCGCGCCGCGTAGTCGAACCCTTCGAGTTCGACGTGGTCGCGTCCGTCGGAGCGGGCGGCGTAGTAGGCGCGGATCTCGGTGATCAGACCGGTGACGGGGTCGAAGTCGTACCACTCGTCGCCGCGCAGGAATCCGTCCTGCCGCGTCTTGTAGTGCGTCCACTCGATGACGGCCTGATGGGCCACCGGGTCGGCGACCAGCCGGTCGATGGTCCAGGCGGACCCGATGGTCAGGGTGAGCCGGCGCCAGTTCTCCGCGATGGTGCGGGCGCCGGTCCAGGGGCCGTCGAGTCCGGGCGGGAAGTAGTGGACGGCGTCGGGGTGGAAGGTGGCGGCCATCTTCTCGACGTCGGCCTCGTTGCAGCCGTCGAAGTACGTACGGATGGTGGCCTCCATCCACGCGCGGCGCTCCGGCTCGGCGAGATCCCGGAACGGGACCGGGACCGGGGGCGGGGGCGGGGTCGGCGTCGCGGTCATGCGCGGGTCCTCTTCCACTGGCGGTACTGCTCCTTGGTCTCGTCGCTCGGCGGGTACAACCCGCCGAGCAGCGGCTCTCCCTGGTGGACGCGGGTGTGCAGATACGCCTCCAGTTCCTCCTGCTCCAGCGCCTCGTCGACGATGCGCGGCGCCAGATAGCGGGGGACGACGATCACGCCGTCCCGGTCGCCGACCAGGACGTCGCCGGGGTAGACGGCGACGCCGGCGCAGCCGATGGGCACCTGGAGGTCCGCGACATGGAAACTGGTGAGGCGGGTGGTGGCGGTGACGGCGCGCGCGTAGGTCGGCAGGGGCAGCGTCCGCAGCACGTGTCCGTCCCGGAACGCGCCGTCGGTGATGAAGGCCGCGGCGCCCCGGTGCAGGGCGCGGGTGACGAGCATGTCGCCGGCCGAGGCGGCCGAGATGTCGCTGCGGCTGTCGATGACGAGCACCTGGCCCTCGGTGAGGCTCTCCACCCCCAGCCACTGGAGGTTGTCCTCGCCGGGCAGGCTTTCGAGGGTGTCGATGTCCTCGCGCGCCGGGATGAAGCGCATGGTGAACGCCTCGCCGACGAATCCGTCCAGGTCGGGGTTGAGCGGGGCGATCCCCACGAGGAACTGCTGTCGCAGGCCGACGGCGAACAGCCGGGTGGCGAGCGTGGCGGTGCTGATACGGCGGAGCTTGTCCAGGACCTGGGGGTCGAGGGGCTCGTGCTCATGAGCGGGGGACATTCGGGCTCACCTCAGAACTTCGGGAGGGTGGGGCGCTGGTGATCGGGGTGTACGGCGCGCATGGCGGCGATGTCGTCGCGCTCGCGCATGTCGGGGCGGCGGTTCCAGCGTTCGTGCAGCCGGGCCAGCGCGTCGCGGTCCAGCTCCACCCCGAGGCCGGGGGTGTCGGTCACGGCGACGGCGCCCTCCTGGAAGGCGATCGGCTCGGTGATGACGTCCTCGGACTGCCACGGGTAGTGCGTGTCGCACGAGAGGTCCAGGCCGGGGAGGGTGGCAGCGACCTGGGTCATGGCGGCGAGGCTGATGCCCAGATGGGTGTTGGAGTGCATCGAGATGTTCCTGCCGTGGGCGCGGCACACCGCCGCGAGATCCCTGGTGGCCAGCAGCCCGCCCCAGAAGTGGTGGTCGGAGAGCACCACTTGCACCGCGTCGAGGTCGAAGGCGGGGCGCACCTCCTCGATGGCGGTGACGACCATGTTGGTGGCCAGGGGCATGCCCGTACGGCGGTGGACCTCGGCCATGTCCTCCAGCCGGGCGGTGGGGTCCTCCAGGTACTGCACGACGCCGGTGAGTTCCTCGGCGACCCGGACGGCGTTCTCCAGTGACCAGGCTCCGTTGGGGTCGAGGCGCAGCGGGCTGCCGGGGAAGGCGTCGGCCAGCGCCTTGACGGCGGCGACCTCCTGGTCGGGCGGGAACGCGCCGCCCTTGAGCTTGAAGGAGCGCGAACCGCAGCGCTCGTGGAACAGCCGGGCCTGCGCCACCACCCCCGCCGGGTCGACGGCCTCGCCCCAGTCGTCCTGGGGGTCGTCCGCGCCGGGGTGGCGTCCCCATTTGTAGAAGAGGTACGCCGCGTAGTCGACCCGGTCGCGGACCTTGCCGCCCAGCAGGGCGTGGACGGGGACGCCCAGTTCCCTGCCGTAGGCGTCCAGCGCGGCGGTCTCGAAGGCCGAGACGATGCTCAGCCGCATCTTCTCGCTGGTCAGCAGGCCGCGATAGCCACTGGCGTCGGGGTGCGGATCGATGACGCGCCGGTCGCCCTCCCGCCCGATGCCGCAGATGGCGTTGATCCCGCCGACCGGCAGGCCCTTCAGCTTCGGGGCGAGGCGGGCCGCGAGGTCCAGATACGCCCCGTCCCCGTAGGTCTCCCCCAGCCCGACGGTGCCGCTCTCCGTCTCGATCTCGACGATCAGCCGGGGGGCGTAGGGCTGGTGGACACCGGCGATGTTCAGCAGTGGCGCGTCGGCCATGAGGATCGGCGTCAGCCGGACATCGGTGATGCGGGGTGAGTCACTCATCGTGCTCCTTAATCCGCGAGAGCGAGGTAACCGCGATTCGAAAGTCCCATTCATTGGGACTCAATCTCGTCCAGTGGGTATATTGAACGTAGCAAGGCGCCCTGGGGCCACACAAGTCCCGGTGACAGCGCCATCGGTGGGTCGGTAGTCTCAACCGCCGGGCCAGCAGTACGGCACGACCAGCGGTACGGCACACGAACCGGGAGCGACGATGGGCGAGGCGGGCGGAGCGGGCACGGGCGAACGGGCGGCGGGGGCCCTGGACCGGGGGCTCGCGATCCTGACCCATGTGGCCAGGACGCGCGGCGCATCCACGCCCGAGATCGCGCAGGCGCTGGGGCTGACCCGCTCCACCGCGTACCGGCTGGTCGACCGGTTGCACGAACAGGGCTGGCTGGCCCACGACCCGGCGGCGGGACAGTGGCGTCTCGGCTCGGCGGCGGTGCGGCTGGCCTCGGCGGCGGTGGCCTCGACCAATCTGCGCGACGCGGCGGCCCCCGCCCTGCGCAAGCTCGCCGATCTGACCCAGGAGACCGTCAGTCTCGGGGTGCCCAACGGCCTCACGATGGTCTTCGTCCACCGCGAGCGCGGCACCCGGCCCGCCGCGGTGACCGCCGAGCTGGGCGCCTCCAGGCCGCTGCACTCCACGTCGCTGGGGCGCGCCTATCTGGCGGCACTGCCGCAGCCGAGACTGGAGGAGACCCTGATCGAGCTGGTCCGCTCGCCGCTCTCGCCGGTGACGGCGGCCACCGTCTCGGACCTGCACGCCGAGATCGAGCGCACCCGCGAGCGCGGCTGGTCCTCGGACCTGCGGGAGTTCGACGAGTCCAGTTGCTGCTGCGGCGCCGCCGTCTTCGACCACACCGGTCTGCCCGTCGCCTGCATCAGCGTGGCCGGCGTGGCCGAGCGGATGGAGCCGCTCGTCCCGACGTACGGCCCGGTCGTCGCGCAAGTGTGCCGGGAGCTGTCGGCCGATCTCGGCTATCTGCCGCCCGCCTCCTGACGGCCGGCCGGCGCCCGCCCGGAGCGCGGCGCGCCGTCGCGCACCACCTCGCGTACGGGGTTGACGAGGCAGCCGATCCCCTCGACCTCCGACTCCAGCACGTCGCCGTCCCGCAGCGCGCGCGGGGGCCGCATGAAGTCCCCGCAGCCGGCCGGTGTCCCGGTCAGCACCACATCGCCGGGCCGCAGCGTGAAGAACCGGCTGAGATGGGCGATCAGTTCGGGGATGCGGAAGACCATGTCGGCCGTGGTGCCGTCCTGGACCGTCTCGCCGTTGACACGGGTGCGCACCCGCAGCCGGTGCGGGTCGGGGATCTCGTCGGCCGTGACCACGACCGGGCCGAGCGGGCAGAAGGTGTCCAGCCCCTTGCCGCGCAGCCACTGCCCGTCGCTCTCCTGGAGGTCGCGGGCGGAGATGTCGTTGGCGACGGTGTAGCCGAAGACATGATCCGCCGCGTCGGCCTCCGGCACGTTCCTGGCCTCGGTGCCGATGATGACGGCCAGTTCCGTCTCCCAGTCGACCCGCCGGGTCAGCGTGGGGTCGAACTCGACGGCCTCGCCGGTGCCGATGACACTGGAGGAGAGCTTGGGGAAGAGATAAGGCTCGCTCGGCGGCTCCCAGCCCATCTCGGCGATGGTGTCACGGTAGTTGAGGCCGATCCCGTAGAGCGTGGCCGGCCGGTACGGCAGGACGGGGTCACCGGCGGCGGCCCGTTCCCCGGTCGGCGGCGGCAGGACGCCGCCCGTGATGACGTCCGCCAGCGAGAGGGACGGTGGCGCGGGCCGCCAGTCGTGACCGGCGCCGGTCCTGCTGACAAGCGCGCGGCGGCCCTGCTGGACGATGGTGGCCAGGTGCATGAGGTGATCTCCCGGGGAGGGTGGCGCGCCCGCATCCGCCCCCACCGGCCTCGCCACGGAGGCGGGGCGGAGGCGGGGCGGGGCATCCTGTTCAGTGGGACGGGGTTCCATGGAGGGGTTCGGCAGGGCCCTTGACGGCTTCCGCCGTCGGCGGCGCCCCCTTCCGTGTCGCCGGGGTGTCGGAGAGGAAACACACGGCGAGAGCGGCGACCAGCGAGAAGGCGGCCAGGGCTATCAGCCCCCAGGCCGTACTCCCGGTCCTCTCCTGCACCAGGCCGAATCCGTACGGAGCGACGAATCCCCCCAGATTGGCAAGGGAATTGATGAGCGCGATGGCCATGCCGATCACCATGGGATGCACCGTTCCCTGCACGATGGGCCAGAAGATCGGGCTGATGCTCTTGAATCCCATGGCGGCCACGCACAGCATCACCAGCGCGAGCACGGGAGAGGAGACAGCGGCCGCGTAGGAACCGACCGCCGCCACGATCAGGGCACCGATCAGCAGGGGCTTGCGCCGGCCCGTACGGTCACCGATCCGGGCGAGCAGGAACATGGCGAAGATGGCGCAGATCCAGGGCAGCGAGGAGAGCAGCCCCACCGTGAAATCGTTGGTGCCCTGGATACCCCGGACGATCGAGGGCAGCCAGAAGGTGTTCGCGTAGATGGACATCTGGACCGAGAAGTAGATGAACGAGAGCAGCAGGACCTTCGGGGCCCGCACGACCGACCACAGGCCGCTGCCCGTCGCCCCGTGCCCGGCCGAAGCGGCCGCGTCGTCCGCGTCGATGGCCGTGATCAGCGCCTGCTGCTCCGGGCCGGTCAGCCAGCGGGCGTCCTCGATCTCCGAGTCGAGCCAGAAGAAGGCGAACACCCCGACGCCGACGGAGAGCAGACCCTCCGTCAGGAACATCCACTGCCAGCCGGAGAGCCCCCACAGCCCGTGCATCGAGAGCAGCGGGCCGGAGACCGGACCGGAGAGGGAGAAGGCGACGAGGGCGCCCACCGCGTACCGCGCGTTGGCCCGGCCCCGGTGCGAGTTGGGCAGCCACTTGGTGAGGTAGTAGAGAACGGCGGGCACGAATCCCGCCTCGGCCATTCCCAGCAGGAACCGGAGGAAATAGAAACTCCACTCGCCCTGCGCGAAGAGCATGCACGCGGAGACGATTCCCCAGCTCACGCAGATCCGGGAGAGCCATATCTTGGCGCCGAACCTCGCCATCAGCGCGTTGCTGGGAATCTCGAACAGCGTGTAGGCGACGAAGAACAGTCCGGCGCCGAGTCCGTAGGCCGCCGCCCCGATTCCGAGATCCGCCTCCAGATGCGACTGGGCGTATCCGATATTGGACCGGTTGAGCTGATTGCACATCATCATGACGGCGAAGAGCGGAACCACTCGCCGGAGAATCTTCGCCGTAGCGCTCTGAAGGTGTTGCCCGGACAGCTCCGGGCCACGGACTTGCGAGGTCATACGCGGCCACTTCTTCCGTCGACAGTGACAGGAACCGAACGGTCCGGCGCTCCCTGAAGTCCCATTCATTGGGACGCAGTTCCGTTTATCGGCACTCGGTACCGTAGGATTCGCGTCGCGGCGTGTCAAGACTCGCCACCTCGGGAGTGGGCGGGATTTCGCGGGCGCGCGTGCGCGAATCGTTGACGCGAAAGCTCCAACACCCCTACGGTCGCGTCCCGTTCGCAATGACGTGCGTCATCCGAAATACCGAACGACGAGGTGAGGTATGGGACGGCCAGGACGATCAGCGCCGGGTGAACGGCCGGCACCGGCGAGTGAGCGGCCGGCACCGGACGGCGGGCGGGAGTACCGGCCGGACCGGGGCCAGGACCCGCGACCGCCGCTGACCCGCAGACGCGCGCTCGCGGGTCTGGGCGGAGCGGTGGCCACCGTCGGCGGCCTCGGCGCCGCCGGCGCGGTGACGACGGGGTGCGCGGCGCCCTCCGGTGTCGCGGAGGGAAGGACCCGGCTGCGCTACTGGCATCTCTTCGGCGGCGGTGACGGTGTGACCATGACGGGAATGGTCGACGCCTTCGCCGCCGCGCACCCGGACATCGGCCTGGAGGCGGCCCAGCTCCAGTGGGGCAGCCCGTACTACACGAAGCTGGGGATGGCGGGGGCCGGCGGGCGGGCGCCCGAGGTCGCGGTGTCGCATCTGGCGCGGCTCGCGGGGTTCGCGCCGGGCCGGCTGCTCGACCCGTTCGACCTGGACCTGCTGTCCGGGCACGGGGTCCGGGCCGACCGGTTCCCCCCGGAGATCTGGCGGCGCGGGCGTTTCAACGGCCGGCAGTACGCGATCCCGCTCGACACGCACCCGATGGTCCTCTACTACAACACCGACGTCTGCGCGCGGGCCGGACTCCTCGGCGACGACGGAGGGCTGCGGCCGATCGCCGGTTCGGCGCAGTTCACCGCCGCGCTGCGGGCCGCGAAGAAGGCCACCGGCGTGCCCGCCCTGACCACCGAGACGCTCGGCCCCGACGCGGCGACCCCCTGGCGGCTGTTCGCCACGCTGTACGCGCAGACGGGCGGCGCCGTGCTCTCCGCCGACGGCAAACGGCTCGCCCTGGACGACACCAGGGCGCTGCGGGCCCTCGACTACATGGCGATGCTCACCGACGAGGGGCTGATGGCGCGCCGCACCGACTACGCGGGGGCGATCGGCGTGTTCAACGACGGGAAGACGGCCTTCCACCTCAACGGCGAGTGGGAGGTGACCACCTTCACCCTCTCCGGACTGCCGTTCTCCATGACCCGGGTGCCCGCCCTCCTGGGCAGCGCAGCCGCCCAGGCCGACTGCCACTCCTTCGTCCTGCCGCACCAGCAGGACCGCTCGGGCGCCGGGAACGAGGCCGCCCACACCTTCGTCGCCTGGATGGTGAAGCACTCGGTGGACTGGGCCAGGGGCGGTCACGTACCCGCCTATCTGCCCACGCTCGACGACCCGGCGTATCTGCGGCTCACCCCGCAGTCCGCGTACCGCTCCGTCATCAACGACGTCGCGCTCGATCAGCCCGCGTGGTTCGCGGGCTCGGCCTCCCTGATGTGGATCGAGCTGGGAGCGGTGTTCTCCGGGGTGCTCACCGGCTCCCGTACGCCCCGCGACGCGCTGCGCGAGGCCAAGGCCCGGCTGCGCAAACTGCTGGACACCCCCGATCCGCTCGGAGGCGCCGTATGACCACGAGCACCGCCGGGCCCGCCCGACCCACCGGGATCCGCCGGCGGTGGACCGAGCACGGGCTGCTGTTCATCGCCCCCTTCCTGCTCACCTACACCCTCTTCCTGCTGTGGCCGCTGGTCTCCGGTGTCGGGATGAGCCTGCGCAGCGACAACATCACCGGCTCCGGCGGCGAGTTCGTCGGCCTCGACAACTACGCGGAGGCGTTCGGCGACCCCGGTGTCTGGTCCTCGATGGGCAACACCGTGTGGTTCACCGTGCTGTCCACGGTCCCGCTGGTGCTGTGCGGGCTGGTCTTCGCCCTGCTCGCCCACCATCTGCGCTTCGTGCGGTGGCTGTGGCGCCTCTCCTGGTTCGCGCCGTTCCTGCTGCCGTCCGGGGTGGTGGGGCTGCTCTTCCTCTGGGTGATCTTCCCGTCGGACTTCGGCTTCGCCGACCAACTGCTCGCCTCGTTCGGCCTGCACCCCGGCATCGGCTGGCTCACCGACGAGCGGTACGCGATGCTGTCGGTGGTCGCGGCCACCGTGTGGTGGACGGTGGGCTTCAACTTCCTGCTGTACCTGGCGGCGTTGCAGTCCATCCCCCGCTACGTGTACGAGGCGGCGGAGCTGGACGGCGCGGGCGGCCGGCAGCGGCTGTGGCACATCACCCTGCCGATGCTGCGGCGGACGACCGGGGTGGTGCTGATCCTCCAGGTGCTGGCCTCCCTGAAGATCTTCGATCAGGTGTACATCATGACGGGCGGCGGGCCCGACGACTCCACCCGTCCGATACTCCAGTACGTCTACCAGGCGGGCTTCACGGGCTACCGCATCGGCTACGCGTCCGCCGTCTCGTATCTCTTCTTCGCTCTGATCGTGATCGTGTCCCTGGTGCAGCTGCGGCTGTCCCGCCGAGGTGGTGAGGAGTCCTCGTGAGTGCTGTCGCGGACGACGAGGGCCGCAGGGCCCGCTGGACCCCGGGCAGGGCCGTCCTGCTGGCGGGGTCGCTGCTGCTGGCCGCCGTGTGGGTGCTGCCGCTGGCCTGGGCGCTGGCCATCTCGCTCAAACCGGAGGCGGAGGCGACCAGGACACCGCTGCGGTGGATCGGCTCCACCGTGACGCTCCAGGCGTACCGGCAGGTGTGGGAGACCGGTGATCTGGTGCGCTGGCTGTTCAACACCGCGTACATCTCGGTGGTCACCACGCTGCTGACGGTGGTGTTCTGCGCGATGGCGGCGTACGGCTTCGCGCGCACCGACTTCCGGGGCCGCAAGCTGCTGTACGGGGTGGTACTCGCCGGAATCATGGTGCCGCCGCAGGTGCTGATGGCGCCGCTGTTCGCGGAGATGGTCCAGCTGGGTCTGGTGGACACCTACTGGGGGGTGATCCTTCCGCAGGTGGCCGTGCCGGCGATGGTATTCATCCTGGTGAGGTTCTTCGACGGGGTGCCGCGCGAGCTGGAGGAGGCGGCGTTCGTCGACGGGGCCGGGCGCTGGCGGGTCTTCTGGACGATCGTGATGCCGCTCTCGCGGCCGGTGCTCGCCGCGGTCGCCATCTTCACCTTCATCTCGACCTGGAACAACTTCCTGTGGCCGTTCCTGGTCACCACCGATCCGAACGGGATGACGCTGCCCGTCGGTCTGGTCAACGTCCAGTCCTCGTACGGCCTGCGGTACGCGCAGATGATGGCGTCCGTCGTGATCGCGGGGCTGCCGCTGCTGGTGGTCTTCGCGCTCTTCCAGCGGCAGATCGTCCGGGGGGTGGCGACGACGGGGCTCGCCGGGCAGTGACCGCGCGGCGTCGGTGCCTCACGGTTCGTCAGGGCCGTTTTCTCCGCGTGGAGTTGCCGCGTGCCCCTGCCCCCGGAATGCCCGCTGTGGCAGACTCCCCGGGTATGGAGCCGGCACACGGGGGTGGGGTGTGAGCGAGCCCCGATCCGCCCCGACGATCGGGCAGCTCGTTCTCGGCAGACAGTTGCGTGCCCTGCGCGAAAAGGCCGGGCTCAGCCGGGAGCAGGCGGGCCGGCTGCTGCGTGTCACGGTGGCCACCATCCGGCGGATGGAGACGGCGGAGGTCGCGCTCAAGATCCCGTACGTACAACTCCTGCTGCCCGCCTACGGGCTGGCCGCCCCGGAGGCCGAGGTCTTCCTGCGGCTGGCGGAGGAGGCGAACAAGCCGGGCTGGTGGCAGCGGTTCCACGACATACTGCCCGACTGGTTCAGCGGTTACGTCAGCCTCGAAGAGGCCGCCAGGACCATTCGCGCCTACGAGCCGCACTTCGTGCCGGGGCTGCTCCAGACCGAGGAGTACGCGCACGCCGTCCTGACCACCGGATCCGTGGGCCGTACGGTCGACCGCGACCGGATCGACCGCCATGTCGCGCTGCGGCTGGAGCGTCAGACGCTGCCCGACCGCCAGGACGCGCCGGTCTTCTGGGCCGTGCTCGACGAGACGGTGCTGCGCAGGCCGGTCGGTTCGCGGGCCGTGATGCGGGCGCAGCTCGACCGGTTGCTGGAGATGATCGAGCTGCCGAGGGTGACGCTCCAGATCGCCACGTTCGCCACCGGCCCGCACGCGGGCACCTACAGCCCGTTCGTCCTGTTCCGCTTCGACATCCCGGAGGTGCGCGACATGGTCTACATCGAGTATCTGACCGGCGCGCTCTACCTCGACGAGGACAGCGAGGTCACCGCGCACATGCAGGCGATGGACATGATGGTGACCCACGCGGAGCCCGCCACCCGCACGAAGGACCTGCTCACCGGGTTCCGCGCGGAACTGGACCGGTAACGGCGCGCGGGCACGCGAAGACGGGCGGTGCCGGTCGGCACCGCCCGCTTCGCGCGGTCGGGGTTACGCGCCGAAGCCGTGCTCCGCGAGGAGCGCGTCGATCGCGGCGAGTTCGGTGTCCTCCAGGGCACCTGCCTCCAGCACCACCAGGTTCTGGTCGAGCTGCTCGACACTGCTGGCGCCGATCAGGACCGAGGTGACGCGCTCGTCCCGCAGCACCCAGGTCAGCGCGAGCTGGGCGAGGGTCTGGCCGCGCTCGCCCGCGAGCTTGTTGAGCGCGTGCAGCGCGGCGACCTTGGACTCGCTGAGCGCGTCCCGCTTCAGGAAGTGGCCGACGGCCATCCGCGAGTCGGCGGGCACCCCGTTGAGGTACCGGTCGGTCAACTGCCCCTGGGCGAGCGGGGAGAACGCGATGACTCCGGCGCCGACCTCGTCGGAGGCGGCGATCAGTCCGTTGTCCTCGATCGTACGGTCGAGGATGTTGTACGCGTGCTGGTTGATCAGCAGCGGGGTGCCGAGTTCCCTGAGCATCCCGGCCGCCTGACGCATCTGCTCCGTCGGGTAGTTGGACAGCCCGGCGTAGAGCGCCTTGCCCTGCCGCACGGCCGAGGCGAGCGCCCCCACCGTCTCTTCGAGGGGGGTCTCGGGGTCGTAGCGGTGGGAGTAGAAGAGGTCGACGTAGTCGACGCGCATCCGGGCCAGCGACTGGTCCAGGCTCGCGAGCACGTGCTTGCGCGAGCCGAATTCGCCGTACGGGCCGGGCCACATGTCGTAGCCCGCCTTGGACGAGAGGAACAGCTCGTCGCGGTAGGGCCGGAAGTCCTGGGTGTAGAGCGTGCCGAAGTTCGCCTCGGCGCTGCCGTAGGGCGGACCGTAGTTGTTGGCGAGGTCGAAGTGGGTGACGCCCCGGTCGAACGCGCGGCGCAGCACCGCGCGCTGCTTCTCCAGCGGGGTGGTGTCACCGAAGTTGTGCCACAGCCCCAGGGAGACCTGGGGCAGCTTGACCCCGCTGCGGCCACTGCGCGCGAACCGCATGTCGGCGTAGCGGTCGGCGGCGGCGAGGTAGGGCGGTGGTTTCAACGAACTCTCCTGGGACGTGGCCGAGACCGGGAAGGACGCCGGCACAGCTCCGCGCGGGCTGTGTTCCGGTCCTGGTAGACGCTACACACGAGGAACGCCGTTGGGAACGCCGAACAAGTTCCGAAAATTTCCGACAGATTCAAACATCCCGAGGTCCCCCGGGCGCGCCTCTCTCAGCCCCGGGAGCGGCGGTGGGCGGCCACGCGCTCGCGTGTCGCACACCGGCGCGAGCAGTAGCGGCGCGGTGGTCCGCCGCCCTGGGTGAGAAGGACGTCGGTGCAGCTCGGCGAGGCGCAGAGGCCGCCGGGCGGGCGCTGCCGGTCCCAGAGGAGGACGGTCAGCGCCAGGCAGGACGAGGCGAGGAACCACTCGCCCCAGGGCGCTTCGTCGTCGCTGTCGAGGTGGGGATGCCAGGGGGTGGCGCCGTGGTGGGACGTGAGGCGTACGGCGCCGGCGGTGCGCCGCAGCAGGCCGTTGACCGCGCGGGCGGCGCCGTCGGTGTCGGGGGCGGCGAAGACCTCCCGCAACAGCAGCGCGGTGGCGCGCAGTTGGTCGACGTCCTCCTCGGAGAGCGGCAGCGGGACGCTCTCGCCGTGTGCGCGCAGCACCTCCGCGACCGTGTCGGGGCCGGGACGGTCGCCGGACAGGACGTTGACCAGGGCGACGGTCCGGCGGGCCGTGGCCTGGACGGAGTGGCGGGTGGACCAGTCGTCGTTCGGGGGCAGCACCCGGCCAATGTAACGCAGGCCGATGTAACGCATGTAGCGAAGGTTTCCGTTACCCCCGTAACGTTCCGCTCATGCGAAAGCGTTACGCGACCGGGGTCCATCTCGCCGGGGCGGCGGTTGCCCGTACGGGGGACGAGATGTCGGGGCCCGCGCTGCTGCTGGCCGGGCTGGCGGTCACCGGTTCGGCGGCCACCGCCTCGTCGCTGCTCGCGGCCCTCACGGTGTCGGCGGCGGTGGGCGGTCCCCTCCTCGGCGTACTGCTGGACAGGGCGGTGGCGCCGGGGCGGCTGCTGGCCGGGGCGCTCGCCGGGTACGCGGCGGCGCTCGTGGTCGTGGTGATGAGCCTCGGGCGGGTGCCGGTGGCGGTTCCGGTGCTGCTCGCCGTGGCGGCGGGGCTGCTGGGCCCGGCCCTGTCCGGCGGCTGGACCGCTCAGCTGCCCCGGGTCGCCGGGCGCGCTGCGCTGCCGCGCGCCACCGCGCTCGACGCGATGACCTTCAACTTCGCGAGCCTGGCGGGCCCGGCGCTGGCCGGGGTGGTCGCCGGGGTGGTCGGGGGCCGGGCGGGGGTGCTGGTCGCCGCGGCGCTGATCTGCCTCGCGCTGCCGTCGGCGCTGGCCCTGCCCCCGGCCGGTGGGCGCGCGCCGGCGGCCGGCGCCGGGCGGCCGGAACCGCTGGGCCGCGCGCTGGCCGACGGGTTCCTGGCCGTCGTCCGCAACCGGCCGCTGGCCCGTACGACGCTCACCTCGGTGCTCTCCAGCGTGGGCGCCGGGCTGCTGGTCGCCTGCTGTCCGCCGCTCGCCGCGCGGGACTTCGGCGCGGCCGGCCGGGGCGCGCTGCTGCTCTCCGGTGTCGCCGCCTCGGCGCTCGCGGCCAACGCCGTACTCGCCCGCCTGCGAAGGCAGCCGCGCCCGGACACCGTGGTGTGGTGCGGGGCGCTGGCCCTGGCGCTCGCCCTGTTGTGCGCGGCGGCCGGCCGTCCCGTGCTCCTGGCCGTCGCGGTGGTGATCGCCGGAATCGGTGAAGGGCCTCAGCTCACCGCGGTGTTCGCGGTGCGCCACCGGGAGGCCCCCGAGCGGCTGCGCGGCCGGATCTTCGTCATCGGGGCGAGTCTGAAGATCACCGGATTCGCGCTGGGCGCCGCGCTCGCCGGGCCGCTGGCCGAACGGTCGCTGCCGGGCGCCCTGCTGGCCGGGGCCGCCGTCGAGGTGATCGCCGTGCTGGCCTTCGCCGCGGTACGGGTCGGCGCGGGCGGCCGCCCCCGTACCCCGGCCCGCCCCCTCACGCGTTGAGGTAGGCGAGGACCGCGAGGACCCGGCGGTTGCTGTCGCTGTCCTGCGGCAGCAGGAGTTTGGCGAAGATGCTGGAGATGTGTTTGGCGGCGGCCCCCTCGCTGATGTGCAGCCGCCCGGCGATGGCGTTGTTGGAGCAGCCCTCCGCCATGAGTTCCAGCACACCGCGCTCGCGTGCGGTGAGGGTGCCGAGGGGCTCGTCGCGGGCGTGACTGACCATCAGCTGGGCTACGACCGCCGGGTCCATGGCCGTACCGCCGGCCGCGACCCTGCGGATGGCGTCGACGAACTCGTCGCTGTCGAACACACTGTCCTTGAGGAGATAGCCGATCCCGCCCGTGCCGTCCGCCAGCAGTTCGCGCGCGTACATCTGCTCGACGTGCTGGGAGAGCACCAGGATCGGCAGCCCCGGCAGTTCGCTCCGGGCCCGTAGGGCGGCCTTCAGTCCCTCGGTGGTGAAGGTCGGCGGCAGCCGGACGTCCACGATGGCGATGTCGGGCCGGTGTGCGACGAGCGCGGCCGACAGGTCCTCGCCGTTGTCGACGGCGGCCACCACCTCGAACTCGTATGCCTCCAGCAGCTGGATGAGCCCCTGCCTCAGGAGGAAGAGGTCTTCGGCGAGGACAACGCGCACGGTATCTCCATGTTCATGACGGTCGGACCGCCGGGGGGACTGCTGATGTGCAGGGTTCCGTCGAAGGTGGCCAGCCTGCGGCGGATGCCGTCGAGGCCGCTGCCCAGCCCGGCGGTGGCGCCGCCCTGCCCGTCGTCGGTGACGCGGGCGCGCAGCGCGCCGTCCTCGTACCGGGCGTCCATCGTGACGTGTTCGGCGCCCGAGTGCTTCAGCGCGTTGGTGAGCAGTTCCGACACGGAGAAGTAGACGGCGGACTCGACGGGCTGCGGCAGCTCGCCGGGGATGTCCACCGAGGTCTCGACCGGCAGCGGGCTCGCGAGTCCCAGGGCGCGCAGCGCGTCGGCGAGCCCCCGCTCGGCGAGGACCGGCGGATGGATCCCGCGTACGAGGTCGCGCAGTTCGCGCAGGGCCAGTACGGAGGAGGTGCGCGCGTCCCGCAGCAGTCGGCGCGCCTCCTGCGGGTTGGCGTCGAGGTGCCGGTCGACGGCGCCGAGGGTCATGCCGAGACCGACCAGCCTGGCCTGGGCGCCGTCGTGCAGATCGCGTTCGATCCGGCGCAGTTCGGCGGCCTGGGTGTCCAGCGCGCCGGACCGGGTCTCGGCCAGATGCCTGACCCGGGAGGCGAGGACGGCCCGCTCGGTCGGTCCGAGCAGGAAGCGGGTGAAGTGGGCGTGCGCGACGAGGGGCAGCCTGCTGGTCCGCGTCCAGAGGGCGAGGACCCCGACGGCGAGTACTCCGGCCGCCAGCGCGCTGAGCCAGCTGTCGACCGGGACCAGGCAGTACCAGCGTCCACCGCCGCCGGCCCGCAGGACGGGCTGCCACAGGCCGCCGGCCAGCGCGAGCCCCTCCAGCGCGTAGTAGAGGACGGCGGCGGGTACGAAGCCGATCAGCCCGGCGGCACTGTTGAGCAGCAGCCACAGCAGATCGCGCCAGCTGGCCGGGTCGGTGAGGATCCACTTGCAGCGGCGCATCCATCCGACGATGTCCTTCTCGAACTCGGGCTCCGGCCGGTACGGGTCGCCGATCGGCACCCCGTACCGGCCCGCGACGCGCCGGTTGGCGTCGCACAGCCGCCGGACCGCTCCGGTGACCACCGGCAGCGCGGCGGCGCCGATGCCGATGACGAACAGGCCCACGAAGTAGGTGGTCACCAGGAAGAGACAGACCGAGGCCAGCGCGCCGGACGCGACGGCGATTCCCACCAGGGTGTCGGTGCCCGCCGTGCGGGTACGGGCACGCACGGCGGCCAGTGGCCCGGCCCACGGCCGCTCGCTCATGCTCCCCCATGCGTCGTGGGTACAGGCACGCCCCCGGTCAGCATAGTTGCTCTTCCCGGAGGCGGCACAGCGGCTGGGACAGCCGGTGGAGGCGCTGTCGCTCACGCGGCCTTCGTCAGTGTCTCGATGGGCGGGGTGCGCATCCCGCGCCAGGAGGGCACCAGCGTCGCGCCGAAGATCAGCACGAGCGCGCCCCCGACGATCGCCAGATAGATGCCGATCGAGCCGAGCGGCATCGGGGAGCCGGTCTTGACGAGGCTGTACGGGACGATGGTCGTGGCGGCGGCGAGGGTGCCGAGCACGGTCGCGATGAAGGCGACGAGTCCGCCCTCGACGCTCAGCATGCCGATCACCTGGGCCCGGGTGGCGCCGGTCAGCCGCTGCAGTCCGAACTCGCCCTGCCGCTTGCGGGTCACCGCCACCAGGGTGTTGACCACGGTGATCGCCGCGTATCCGACGATCATGGCGACGATCGTGTAGTTCGCCGACACGAGGATCTGCTGGATCTGGTTGTTCTCGCTGGTCAGTGTGGACCGGTCGGCGACCCGGGTGCCCGGCAACGACGCAGCGAGGGTGTCGAGTTCCGCGCCGAGCCGGTCGGCGGCGCCCGCGTCCGCCCGGATCAGGATCTGGTGCGGCAGGCCGTCGATGGTGTGCGGGGCGAGCGTACGGGAGGGCAGCAGCAGATACTCCTGCTGCGGGTTGTCGGCGTAGAGGGCGACGACCTTCGGGGCGGCCCCGGCACCGTCGCCGAAGTGGATGGGCAGGGTGTCGCCGACACCGACGCCGTACTTCTCGGCCTGCTTCTTCGACAGGGCGACGGTGTTGCCGTCCAGGTCTCCGAGCGATCCGGAGACGGTGTCGAGGGCGAGGACCTTCGCCGCGTCGGCACTGGACACCCCGTACAGCTCGGTCTCGGAGCCGCCGTTCTTGTCGACGAACCCGTTGGAGGTGACGAGTTCGGAGGCGCCGGACACACCGGACACCGCGCGGGCCCGGTCCACGGCGCCGGCCGCGAAGCCGCCGGTGGAGGAGTTGAGTACGTAGTCGGCCAGGACGTTGTCCGAGTAGCTGCTCGCCGAGACCTCGTCCTCCGTCGACTGCATGTAGAGGGTGCCGGTGGCGATCGCGACGAGCAGCACGATCGGCGCGACGGCGCCCGCCATCCGCACATTGCTGGTGGTGGCGTTGCGGACGGCGAGGTAGCCGGACATCCCCGACACCAGCTTCACGGGCCGGCCGATCGTCACGACGATCGCCTTGGTGATGCCGGGGGCGAGCAGCGCGAGGCCGATGGAGAAGAGCACGGAGGCAGGTCCCGCGGTGCTCGCGAGCGTCGGGCCGTCGTCCATGACCGTCGCCGTGACGAACGCCAGGGCGATCCCGTTGACGAGGAAGAACAGCGCGAGGATCAGCCGGGCGGGGGTGAACCAGCGGGCCTGGACGGCGCTCTCGGCGAGCGCGGCGACGGGATCGGTGCGCGCCGCGTGCCGGCCGGCGAACAGGGTGGCGCCCAGCGCCGCGACGATCGCCACGAGCGCGCCGGCCGCGATGGGGATCCGGCCCTCGTGGAAGGTGATCTCCGCCGACACCACACCGCTGCCGGTGAGCACGGAGAACAGCGCCTCGCCGAGGAAGAATCCGGGCACGATCGCCAGCCCCGTCGCCAGCAGCGACAGCGCGGCGGTCTCTCCGACGATCATCCGGCGGATCTGGGCGGGCGTGGTGCCGATGGCGCGCAGCAGCGCCATCTCGCGCTGCCGCTGCTGGAGGGAGAGCGCCAGCGTCGAGGCGACACCGAACATGACGACCAGGACGGCGAAGCTGCCGAAGATCGCCCCGAGGATGGTGACCGTCTTCTGGCTGGCGAGGGTGCCCGGCAGCTCGGCGAGGCCGCGCCGTTCACCGGTGAGGACCGTCGCGCCGTCGCCGACGGCCGACTTCACCCGGTCGGTGAGCGCGGCGAGGTCGGTGCCGGGGGCGGGCAGCACGCCGATGGAGTCGATCCTGCCGCTCTCGGTGGCCAGCCGCGCGGACCGCGGGCCGGAGAAGAACAGCGAGGAGCGTTCGACAGCGTCGCTCCGGGGCGCGGCGACACCCGTCACCACGAAGGTCCGGGTGACGCCCGACACGACGACGTCGACGCCGGAGCCGGCCTTCGCGCCGGAGGCGGCGGCCAGCCCGGCGTCGAGGACGACCTCGTCGTCGGCGGCGGGCGCCTTGCCGCTGGTCAGCCGGTACGGGGCCAGCTCGGCGCTGTCCCAGCCGTGCCCGTACGACGCGTCGGACCCGCCGGCGACCCGGCCGTCCTCGGTCAGTACGGAGGCCGGGAAGG
The DNA here is from genome assembly GCF_036231945.1 of Streptomyces sp. NBC_01429. Taxonomy (NCBI): domain Bacteria; kingdom Bacillati; phylum Actinomycetota; class Actinomycetes; order Kitasatosporales; family Streptomycetaceae; genus Streptomyces; species Streptomyces sp. NBC_01429. The sequence goes on from NZ_CP109599.1 coordinate 1,145,172, forward strand.
AGACATCGCCGATGGCCTTCTCCACCCCGGGGACGGCGGCGACCTTCTCGACCAGGCCCGCGTCGATCCGGCCGCGCTCCGTCAGCGCCGTGGAGTCGTGGTCCTGCTGACCGGTCACCACGATCGGCGCGGCGGCCAGCCGCTGGGCGGGCGCCGCCATCCGGATCCCGGTCTCGATCAGCCCGCCGCAGGCCATGACGATCGCGGCACCCAGGAACATCGAGACGAAGGTCGCGACGAAGCTGGTCTTACGGAACCTCAGTGTGCGAAACGCGAGCATCCACATCAGCGTCGGCCTTCCGCGACGGCGGGAGCCGACTGGAACGCGTCGTCGTCCCAGGCACCCAGACGGGTCATCCGCGCGGCGACGGCCTCGGCGGTGGGCCGGTGCAGCTCCCCGACGAACCGGCCGTCGGCGAGGAACACCACGCGGTCGGCGTACGAGGCGGCCACCGGGTCGTGGGTGACCATGACGAGGGTCTGGCCGATAGAGGTGACGGACTCCCGCAGCAGTCCGAGCACCGCCGCCGCGCTCCGGGTGTCCAGCGCGCCGGTCGGCTCGTCCGCGAACACCACCGCGGGCCGCATGACCAGCGCGCGGGCGATGGCCACCCGCTGCTGCTGGCCGCCGGAGAGCTGGCCGGGCAGATGGCCGAGGCGCTCGGAGAGCCCCACCCGGTCCACCACGTTGCGGATCTGGCTCTTGTCCGGCCGCTTTCCGGCCAGTTGGAGCGGCAGGACGATGTTCTGCATCACCGTCAGCGCCGGCAGCAGGTTGAACGACTGGAAGATGAAGCCGATCCGGTCACGGCGCAGCTTGGTCAGCCGCACCTCGTCCAGCTCCGCGAGGTCCGTGCCACCGACGAGTACCGAGCCCGAGGTGGGCTGGACGAGACCGGCGGCGCAGTGCAGGAACGTGCTCTTGCCGGATCCCGACGGTCCCATCACCGCGGTGAAGGTGCCGGTGCCGAAGCTCATGGTCAGTTCCTTGAGCGCGGCCACCTCGTTGTCGCCCTTGCCGTAGATCTTCCTGACGGCCTGAAGCCGCACCGCCACCGCTTCTCGACTGTTGTCCCGTGTGTGCACTGTGGCCTCTCAACAACGTATGTCACGCACCTCGCGCGAGCTGAGTTCTCACACTAGGAGCGGCCCGCGCACACCACATTGGGTCTAGTAGGTGTATGCGAGGTAGAAGTTTCTCCACCCTGCGGAAAGCTCCGTCTCCGGGGTGGTGACAGCACCACCGTGGGAATGGCTGCCAGCGCTGTTCCACTCTCCGTCACCGGTCGGTAGCGTCGGGTATGACACAGGGGCCGAACGGCGGACCGGACAGCGCAGGGGCAATCGGTCCGCATGGCCACACACCCCCCGAAGGGAATCATGAGTCATGTGCGCGGTGCAGTACGTCGCCAGAGGCCGGCGGGTTGGGCAGCGGTGGAGGCGCGCGTGCGGATGAGGGCCGAACGGGAACTGTCCGCGATCGTGCTGCCCAACGGCCATATCGAGCTGTACTCGCCACGTACCGGGATCCGGCACGAGTGCGGTCCGATCGGCACGGCGATGTGGATCGTACTCCAGCGGCACGGCTGGCGATCCGAACCGGCGGCGCGGGCGCTCGCCGCGCAGTGGGGCTGCGAGCCCGACGAACTGCGCGTCGAAGTGGACGCGTGGGTGCGCCACTTCCGCGCGGCGGGTCTGGTGACCGTCACACCGTCCTGACCCCGGTGGTGGTGCCGGGGTGGGCGAAGGTCGCGCTCGCCCCGGCACCACCGCACACCACCGGGAAGGAAAGCGGCGGTGGCGGGGTCCTGGACCCCGCCACCGCCGCCGGCTCAGCCTTGTCTCACCTTCGCGCCAGCCAGCCGTCGACCGCCTCGGCGGTCGTGGTGGCCGACTCCTCCAGCAGTGTGAAGTGGTTTCCCGGCACCTCGCGCAGTGTGTGTTCGCCGTCCCACGAGGCGCGCCAGTTCTCCGTCCCCGCGCCGGCCGCGAACGAGTCGGTGGGCCGGACGAACAGGACCGGGGCCGACAGCCCGCCCGGCAGGCAGTCCTGGATCAGATCGCTGTACCGGCTCATCGCGGCGAGCCGGGCGGCGCTGAACCGGCCGAAGGACGACTCGCGGTCCAGCATCCCCTGGAACATCTGGCGCCACAGTTCGCTGTCGCCGTCGTCGCCCGGCAGATAGGTGTCCAGCAGGACGACGGCCTCGGCCGGGGTGCCGGCCTTCTCCAGTATCTCGGCGGTCGCGTGCGCGAACTGGCCGCCGGAGGAGTAGCCGAGCAGGACGAACGGATCGCCCCCGGCGGCGGCGCGCACCCCCTCGGCGAACACCTCGACCGCCGCGCCGACGGTCAGGGGCAGCGTCTCGTCCGTACCGAACCCGGGTACGGGCGGTACGACGACCTCGCGGCGGCCCCGGAAGTGCGCGGCGAACCGGGCGTACTGCTGGGCGCCGCCCAGCGCCATCGGTGACGGGAGGCAGATCAGCTTGGGGCCCTCGTCGCCCCGGGCGAGGCGCACCGGCTCGTCCGGGGGCCCGAGTTCGGCCGCCGACGAGAAGCCGGGGAGGATGTCGGCCACCGCGCTCAGCAGCTTGAGGCCCTTCATCATCTGACCCGCCGAGGCCGCCCGGCGCAGCAGGCCGCTGATGGACTCGTCCGGCGCGCCCGCGTCCCCGGTGTGCCCGTCCTCTCCGGTGTGCCCGGCGTCCCCGGTCTCCCCAACGTCCCCGAGAACGAGCTTCTCGTGCAGGTGCTCGGCCAGCGCGGTGGGTGTGGTGTGGTCGAAGACCACACCGGCCGACAGGGGAAGCCCGGTGGTCGTGGCGAGGGCGGCGCGCAGTTCGGCCGCCGACACCGAGTCCAGGCCGGCTTCCAGGAAACCGACGTCCGGCTCGACCAGTTCGGGTCCCGGATGGCCGAGTACGGCGGCGGTCCGTGCCCGCACCAGCCCGGTCAGCAGTTCCACCTGCTCGTGCCGGGACGCGACGGCCAGCCGGTCGCGCAGCGGCTCGACGGCGAGGAGGGAGGGCTCCTGTTCCGCGGCCGGGGACGGCAGTCCCACGGTCAGGGCGACGTCCGCCGCGAGCCAGTACCGCTCGCGCTGGAAGGCGTACGCGGGGACCGGCGCCCGCTCCGTTCCCGGGAAGAGCGCCTGCCAGTCGGGGGCGAGTCCGTCCACGTACAGCCGTGCGATCCCGGAGAGCAGTGCCGTCGTCTCCGGTCCGCGCCGCCGCCCGAGGGGGATGAACTCCGCGGTCGTGCGGTCGACGCACTCCTGGGCCATCCCGGTCAGTACGGCGTCGGGGCCCACCTCCACGAAGCGGTTCACCCCGGCCTCGGCCAGCGCCGCGACCCCCGCCGCGAACCGTACGGGCTCGCGCACGTGCCGTACCCAGTACCCGGGGTCGCGCAGCAGACCGGCGTCAGCCCGGGCGCCGGTCAGGTTGGAGACGAGGGGGATGCGCGGCTCGTGGAAGTCGAGGCCGCTGGCGACCTCGTGGAAGTCCGCGAGCATGTCCTCCATGAGCGGCGAGTGGAACGCGTGCGAGACCTTCAGCCGCTTCGTCTTCCCGAAGCCCTCCGCGATCCGCAGGACCTCGTCCTCGTCGCCGGAGAGCACCACGGCCCGGGGCCCGTTCACCGCGGCCAGCCCGACCCGCCCGGTCAGCAGCGGGCGGACCTCCTCCTCGGCCGCCCGGATCGCGACCATCGCGCCGCCCGGCGGCAGCGCCTGCATCAGCCGGCCCCTGGCCGCGACGAGCCGGCAGGCGTCCTCCAGGGTGAGCACCCCGGCGACATGGGCCGCCGCCAGCTCGCCGATGGAGTGCCCGGCGACGAAGTCCGGCCGCACGCCCCAGGATTCGAGCAGCCGGAAGAGGGCCACCTCGAAGGCGAACAGGCCGGTCTGCGCGTAGAGGGTACGGTCGGCCAGGGCCGCGTCCGTACCGTTCAGGACATCGCCGAGGCCGACGTCGAGCCGGGCCTCCACCTCGTCGAAGGTCTCCGCGAACACCGGGTGGTGTGCGCGCAGTCCGGCGCCCATGCCGAGCCGTTGGGCGCCCTGTCCGGTGAACAGGAAGGCCGTACGGGCACCGGGGCGCGCCCGGCCCCTGATGACGGTGGGCGGGCTGTCCCCGGCGGCCAACGCGCCCAGGGCGTCCAGCAGTTGTGCGCGGTCGGCGCCGACGACGGCGGCCCGGTGGCCGAAGACCGCCTTTCTCGTGCCGAGCGAAGCGGCGAGGGCGGCGGGGGTCAGCTCGGGCCGCTCCTCGACGAAGGCGCGCAGCCGGTCGGCCTGGGCGGGGAGGGCGAGGGCGCCGCGCGCGGACAGCGGCCACACCACGAGGGACGGGGGTGTTTCCGCGGCAGGCCGCTGCTCCTGGGACCGCGCACTGCTCTGGTCCCGGGCACTGCTCTGGTCGTGTGCCCCGTTCTGGTCCCGCGCTCGCTCCGGGGCCGGCTCGGCCGGCGGGGGCTCCTCGATGATGGTGTGGGCGTTGGTGCCGCTGATGCCGAACGAGGAGATCCCGGCCCGGCGCGGGCGCCCGGTCTCAGGCCACTCGCGCTCCTCGGCGAGCAGCCTGACCTCGCCCGCCGACCAGTCCACCTGCTCCGACGGCTCGTCCGCGTACAGGGTCCTGGGCAGCACGCCGTGGCGCATCGCCATGACCATCTTGATGACCCCGGCCACCCCGGCGGCCGCCTGGGTGTGGCCGATGTTCGACTTCACCGACCCGAGCCACAACGGGTTCTCCTCCGGCCGGTCCTGACCGTAGGTCGCGAGCAGCGCCTGCGCCTCGATCGGGTCGCCGAGCGTGGTCCCCGTGCCGTGCGCCTCCACCGCGTCCACGTCACCGGCCGAGAGCCGCGCACTGGCCAGTGCCTGGCGGATCACGCGTTGCTGGGAGGGGCCGTTGGGCGCGGTGAGCCCGTTGGAGGCGCCGTCCTGGTTCACGGCGGAGCCGCGTACCACGGCCAGTACCTCGTGGCCGTTGCGCCGCGCGTCGGAGAGGCGCTCCACCACGAGGAGACCGACGCCCTCCGCGAATCCGGTGCCGTTCGCCTCGGCCGAGAACGACTTGCACCGGCCGTCCGGGGAGAGCGCGCCCTGTCTGCTGAACTCCACGAAGGTGCCGGGCGAGGCCATGACCGTGACTCCGCCGGCCAGCGCGAGGGTGCATTCGCCGTTGCGCAGGGACTGGGCCGCCAGATGCAGCGCCACCAGCGACGACGAGCACGCCGTGTCGATCGACAGCGTCGGACCCTCAAGACCCAACGTGTACGCCACCCGCCCCGACACGATGCTGCCACTGCCGAAACTGCCGAAGTAGTCGTGGTACATCACCCCGGCGAACACACCGGTACGGCTCCCCTTCAGCGATCCGGGGTCGATGCCCGCGCTCTCCAGCGCCTCCCACGCACCCTCCAGCAGCAACCGCTGCTGAGGATCCATCAGCAGCGCGTCACGCGGCCCGATGCCGAAGAACCCGGCGTCGAACTCCCCCGCCTCATGCAGGAATCCGCCCTCGTCGGTGTAGCTCTTGCCCTCGGTCCCCGGCTCGGGGTCGTAGAGGCCGGGGTCCCAGCCCCGGTCGTCGGGGAAGGAGGTGATGCCGTCCCCTCCCCCGGCGACCAGATCCCACAGCTCGTCGGGGCTACCCACCCCGCCGGGGTAGCGGCAGGACATCCCCACGATGGCGATCGGCTCCCGGATCGCGGCGGTCAGGGCGCGGTTGCGCTCCCGCAGCCGGTCGGTCTCCTTGAGCGAAGCGCGGAGGGCTTCGACCATTCTGGTGTCCGGGTTCCCGGGTTGAGCCACGTTCCCACTCCTTGTCACAGGCATTGTCGCGGGGGCTGAGGGTCACAACGGCCCGGGGTCACAGGGCGTCGTCGTCCGCGCCGTCGTCGAGGGCCAGACTGATCAGGCTCTCGGCGTCCATGGCGTCGATCGACGCCCGCTCCTCGGGCCCGGCGCCGTTGCCGTCGCCGTTGTGCGGCCTCATCCCGGCCAGCTCCAGCAGGCTGTCCATCAGCCCGGAGTCACGCAGCTTGGCCAGCGGGATGGCGGTCAGGGCCCGCCGGATGTCGTCCTCCCCCGTGCCGTCGGCGGCGGGGACGGCCGGTGCCAGCGCGGTGGCGAGATGGTCGGCGAGCACCTCCGGGTGGGGGTAGTCGAAGATGAGCGTGGCGGGCAGCCTCAGTCCGGTGACCTCGTTGAGCCGGTTGCGGAACTCGACCGCGGTGAGCGAGTCGAACCCCAGCTCGTTGAAGGCCAGCCCCGGTTCCGGGGCGCCGGTGCCGAGGACTCCGGCCGCCTGCTCCCCGACGACGGCGAGCAGCAGCCCGGCCCGCTCCTCGGGGGCCACCGCCGCCAGTTCGCGCCGCAACGCGGCCGACTCCGTGGACTCGGCCCGTACGGCCCGCCGCGCGGGCGACCTGACCAGGCCGCGCAGCAGCGGCGGCACCCGGCCCGTCCCGGCCATCGCTGCCAGGTCGAGGCGGGCCGGCAGCAGTACGGTCTCCTCGCGGCCGACCGCCGTGTCGAACAGCGCGAGCCCGGCCTCCTCGTCCAGCGCGAGCACCCCGGACCGCGCCAGCCGGCGGGCGTCGGTGTCACCGAGCCGGTCGGCCATGCCACCGCCGGACCACGCGCCCCACGCCAGGGACACACCCGGCAGGCCGCGCGCCGCCCGGTGCGCGGCCAGCGCGTCGAGGTAGGCGTTCGCGGCGGCGTAACCGCCCTGCCCCGGGCTGCCCAGCAGACCGGACGCCGAGGAGAACAGCACGAACGCCGACAGCGGCCGGTCCAGGGTCAGTTGGTGCAGATTCCAGGCCGCGTCCACCTTGGGCCGCAGCACGGCGTCCATCCGCTCGGGGGTGAGCGAGGTGATCGTCGCGTCGTCCAGCACACCGGCGGTGTGGACGACGGCGGAGACGGGATGCTCGGCGAGCACCCGCTCCAGCGCGTCCCGGTCGGCCGCGTCGCAGGCGAGGAGGGTGACCTCGGCGCCGAGTGCGGCCAGTTCCCCGGTGAGCGCGGACGCGCCGGGCGCCTCGGGGCCGCGCCTGCTGAGCAGCAGCAGCTCCGTGACGCCGTGTTCGGTGACCAGATGGCGGGCCACCAGCCGGCCCAGCGCTCCGGTCCCGCCGGTGATCAGCACGGATCCGCCGCCGGGTCCGCCCGTCCAGTCGACGGGCTGGTGGGGCGCGGACAGCGGGGCCCGGTTGAGCCTCGGCGTGCTCGGCGCGCCGGAGCGCAGCGCGGTCTGCGGCTCACCGGACGCGACCACGACGGGGAGCAGCCGGTACGACGCGGCGTGGGCGTCCGCCGGGTCGAGGTCGACCAGCACGATCCGGTCCGGGTGTTCGGACTGCGCGGAGCGGACGAGTCCCCACGCGGTGGCGCCCGCCAGGTCCGTGACGTCCTCCCCGGGGAGGGCGACGGCGCCGCTCGTCACCACGACGAGGGTCGAGTCGGCGAACCGCTCGTCGGCCAGCCAGGACCGCAGCCGCTCCAGCAGCGCTCCGGCCCCGGCGCGGACCGCGTCCGGATCGCCTTCGGCGGTGTACGGGAGGACGACCGTGTCGACCGGTCCCGCCGCCGCGGCCTCTTCGAGTCCGGCGGCGGTGTGGACCACCGCGACCTCGCCCGCCAGCGCTTCGGCCGCGTCCCGCGCGTCCGTACCGAGCACCACCCAGTGTCCCGCGGACGGCACGGCGTCGGCCGGCGAGCCGACCCACTCGACGGCGAACAGCGAGTCGTGGCGGCCCGCCGCGGCCGAGGCCAGCCGGTCGGCGGAGATCTCGCGGAGCACCAGGGACTCGACGCCGAGCACCGGCACCCCGGCGCCGTCGGTGGCCTCGATCCGTACGGAGCCGGACGTGCCGGAGGTGATCCGTACCCGCAGCGCGGTCGCGCCGGCCGCGTACAGCTCCACACCGCTCCACGCGAACGGCAGTGTCATCCGCTCGGCCGCGCCCTCGCGCAGTCCGATCGCGTGCAGCGCGGCGTCGAACAGCGCGGGGTGGATACCGAGGGCGGCGGCGGAGTCCGGGGAGCCCACCGCGTCCTGACCGGGGTCGACGGCGATCTCGGCGTACACCTCGTCGCCCTGGCGCCAGGCGGCGCGCAGCCCCTGGAAGCGCGGTCCGTAGTCGGCTCCCAGCTCGGCCAGCCGTTCGTACGTCCCCGTCAGATCGAGCGGTTCCGCGCCGGCCGGCGGCCAGGAGGTGAGGGCGAACGGCGCCTCCTCGCGGGCCGCGCGCAGCAGGCCGGTGGCGTGGCAGGTCCACGGCGCGTCGTCCCCCGCCCAGGAGTGGACCTGGAAGGTGCGGGCGCCGGAGGCGTCGGGGGCGCCGACGGTGCACTGGAGCCGTACGGCCGCGTCGGCGGGCAGGAGGAGCGGCTCGGCGATGGTCAGCTCCTCGACGGCGCCGCAGCCGACGGAAGCGCCGGCGGCCAGGGCCATCTCCACGAACGCGGTGCCGGGGAGCAGCACGGCCCCGCCGACGGCGTGGTCGGCCAGCCATGGATGGTCGCGCAGCGAGAGGCGGCCGGTGTACAGCACCCCTTCTGTTCCGGCGAGTTCGACGGCCGTGCCGAGCAACGGGTGGTCGACGGGACCCTGTTGGCCGGTGACGGACTCCATCCAGTAGCGGGTGCGCCGGAAGGCGTAGGTGGGCAGGTCGGTCCCGGGTCCCGCCGGGAGCAACTCGGCCCATTCCACGGCGACTCCGTGCGTGTGGAGCGCGCCGAGCGCGGTGAGCACGGCGGCTGTCTCGTCCTTGTCCTTGCGCAGCAGCGGGATCAGCGCCGCGTCGCCGGTGAGGCATTCGGCGGCCATCGCGGTGAGCACCCCGCCGGGGCCGATCTCGGCGAACCGCCGCGCCCCCGCCTCTTCGAGGGCGCGCACGGCGTCGGCGAACCGCACCGCGTCGCGGGCGTGGCGTACCCAGTACTCGGGCGAGCCGATCTCCTCGGCGGTGATCCGGTCCCCGGTCAGGGCCGATACGAGGGGGATGCGCGGGGGCAGATAGGTGAGGCCGGCGGCGATCTCCCGGAACTCGTCGAGCACGGGATCCATCAGTGGTGAGTGGAAGGCGTGCGAGACGTTGAGTTCCTTGGTGCGTGCGAAGCGTCCCGCGATCGCCCGTACGGCCCGCGCCTCGCCGGAGAGCACGACGGATTCGGGTCCGTTGACGGCGGCGACGGACACCTGGTCGGTGAGCAGCGGTGCGATCTCGTCCTCGCGGGCGTTGACCGCGACCATCGCGCCGCCCCCGGGCAGCGCCTGCATCAGCCGGCCGCGCGCGGCGACGAGGGTCGCGGCGTCCGCGAGGGACCAGACCCCGGCCACGTGCGCGGCGGCGAACTCCCCGACGGAGTGCCCGGCCAGCAGATCGGGCCGTACGCCCCACGATTCGAGCAGCCGGAACAGCGCGACCTCGACGGCGAACAGCGCCGGCTGGGTGTACTCGGTCCTGGCGAGCAGCTCGCCGTCGGCCAGTACCTCGCGCAGCGGGCGCTCCAGCAGCGGGTCGAGATGGCCGCACACCTCGTCGAGGGCGCGGGCGAAGGCGGGGAAGGTCCCGGCCAGTTCGAGCCCCATCGAGGCGCGCTGCGATCCCTGTCCGGAGAACAGGAACGCGAGCTTGGCGTCGGTCGCCGCCGCGGTGGTGACGGAGGCCGAGGAGAGGCCGTCGGCCAACGCCCGCAGACCGGCGAGGAGTTCCTCGTGGTGCTGCCCGGTCACCGAGGCCCGGTGGGTGAGCGCGGTGCGTGCCGTGGCGAGGGCGCCGGCGATCTCGTGCGGAGCGGGTTCCCGGTCGCGGTCCGTGCGCGTGAGGTACGTGTGCAGCCGGTCGGCCTGGGCGCGCAGCGCCTCCTCGGTGTGTCCGGAGAGCAGCCAGGGGGCGCCCGCCACGGGGGTGTTGTCCTGCCCGTCGCCGGGTTCGGCGGTGCGGTCGTCGGCGGGTTCGGCGGCGGCGTCGGCCGCCTCGATCACCACGTGCGCGTTGGTGCCGCTGATCCCGAACGACGAGATCCCCGCGCGGCGCGGATGGTCGCGCTCGGGCCAGGCGCGGGACTCGGTGAGCAGCCGTACGTGGCTGTCGGTCCAGTCGACGTGCCGGGAGGGCTCGTCCACGTGCAGCGTCTTGGGGAGCACACCGTTCCGGATGGCCTGCACCATCTTGATCACACCGGCCACGCCTGCGGCCGCCTGCGTATGGCCGATGTTGGACTTGACGGAGCCGAGCCACAGCGGGCTGTCCTCGGTGTGTTCCCGGCCGTACGTGGCGATCAGCGCCTGCGCCTCGATGGGGTCGCCGAGGGTGGTGCCCGTGCCGTGCGCCTCGACCACGTCGACCTCGCCGCCGGACACACCGGCCGACGCGAGGGCGCGGCGGATGACGCGCTGCTGGGCGGGGCCGTTGGGGGCGCTCAGTCCGTTGGAGGCGCCGTCCTGGTTGACGGCGGTGCCGCGCAGCAGGGCGAGCACCTGGTGGCCGTTGCGGCGGGCGTCGGAGAGCCGCTCCAGCAGCAGGACGCCCGCGCCCTCGCCGAATCCGGTGCCGTTGGCGGAGTCAGCGAACGGGCGGCACCGGCCGTCGCGCGACAGCCCGCGCCTGCGGCTGAACTCGACGAAGGTGCCGGGGGTCGCCATCACCGTCACCCCGCCGGCGAGGGCGAGTGTGCAGTCGCCCTGGCGCAGCGACTGGGCCGCGAGATGCAGCGCCACCAGGGACGACGAGCAGGCGGTGTCGACCGAGATGGTGGGGCCTTCGAGCCCGAGTGTGTAGGCGACGCGTCCCGAGACCACACTGCCGGAGCCGAAGCTCTCGAAGTAGTCGTGGTACATGACACCGGCGAACACACCGGTGGCGCTGCCCCGCAGCCGGGCGGGGTCGATGGCGGCGCGCTCCAGCGCCTCCCAGGCCGTCTCCAGCAGCAGCCGCTGCTGCGGGTCGGTGATGAGGGCCTCTTCGGGGTCCATGGCGAAGAACGCGGGGTCGAAGTCCCCGGCGTCGTAGAGGAAGGCGCCTTCCTTGGCGTAGCTGGTGCCCGGCCGGTCGAGGGTCGGGTCGTAGAGGGTGTCCAGGTCCCAGCCCCGGTCGGCGGGGAACTCGCCGACGGCGTCGGTCCCTTCGGCGACCAGCCGCCACAGCTCCTCCGGCGAGTCGACCCCGCCGGGGAAGCGGCAGCTCATGGAGATGATCGCGATGGGATCGTCGTCGGTGGCGGCGGGGGCGGGTGCCCAGGACGCCGTCTCCTGGCTCGCGGCGAGCCCTTCGACGAGTTCCCCGAGGAGGTAGCGGGCCAGTTCGACCGGGGTGGGGTGGTCGAAGACGAGGGTGGCGGGGAGCCGCAGGTCCGTGGCCGTGGTGAGCCCGTTGCGCAGTTCCACGGCGGCCAGCGAGTCGAAGCCCAGCTCGCGGAAGGCCGTGGAGCGGCCGACCGTCTCCAGGGAGCGGTGGCCGAGGATCGTGGCGACATGGCCGCGTACGAGATCGACCAGTACGGGTTCGCGTTCGGTCTCCGGCAGTGCGGCGAGGCGGCGCCGCAGCGAGTCCGCGCCGCCGGCGGGAGCGCCGGCCGTGCTCTGCCGCCGTACCGGCACCAGGCCGCGGAAGAGCGGGGCGAGGCCCTCGCCCTGGGCGCGCAGCCCGGCCGGTTCCAGCTTCATCGGCAGCACCGCCGGGTCGGGCGAGCGCAGCGCGGCGTCGAAGAGGGCGAGGCCCTCGTCGGTCTCCAGCGCCGCCACCCCGCCCCGGGAGATCCGGGACCGGTCGGTGTCGTCGAGGGTGCCGGTCATCCCGCTGGCGTGCGCCCACAGTCCCCAGGCCATGGAGACGGCGGGCAGCCCGAGGTCCCGGCGGTGCCCGGCCAGCGCGTCGAGATAGGCGTTGGCCGCGGCGTAGTTGGCCTGGCCGGGCGAGCCGAGGGTGCCGGAGGCGGAGGAGAAGAGCACGAACGCCCGCAGGTCGAGCCCGGCGGTCAGTTCGTGCAGGTTGGCGGCCGCGTCCACCTTGGGGCGCAGCACGGTGTCGAGCCGTTCGGGGGTGAGGGAGGAGAGCACACCGTCGGCGAGCACCCCGGCCGCGTGGACGACGGCGGTCAGGGGCCGTTCGGCCGGGATCGCGGCCAGTACGGCGGCGAGGGCGTCGCGGTCCGCGACATCGCAGGCGGCCGATTCCACGGCAGCGCCCAGCGCGGTCAGCTCGGCGACGAGTTCCGGGTCGGCGCCGCGCCGGCTGGCCAGCAGCAGGTGGGTGGCGCCCCATTCGGTCACCAGACGGCGGGCGACGATACCGCCGAGCGCGCCGCTCGCGCCGGTCACCAGTACGGTGCCGGGGCCGTCGCCGTACTGTCCGAGGTCCAACGGCGGCTGTTCCACGGGCACGTCGGCCCTGACGAGCCTGGGCAGGTGGACGGCGCCGTCCCGGAGCGCGACGTGTGGCTCCCCGGCGGCGACGGCCGAGGCGAGGAGGGCGTCCGTGACCGGGGAGCCGTCCGTCTCGACGAGGACGATCCGGTCGGGGTTCTCGGACTGCGCCGAGCGGACCAGACCGCCGACGGCGGCTCCGGCCAGATCGGCGCCCGCGACCACCACCAGGGTGGCGTCGGCGAACCGGTCGTCGGCCAGCCGCTCGCGCAGCCCGTCGAGTACGGCGCCGATGGCGGCCCTGACCTCGGTGGCGCTCATCCCTGCCGGGGTGTGCAGCACCTCCGGGCCGGGTGTGGTGGTGGCGGGTGTGGTGGCGGCGGGCGCGGTGGTGCCCGGCGCCGGGATCCAGTCGACGCGGTAGAGCGAGCCGGCGCGGGCCGACCTGGCGGCGGCGGCGAGCTGCTCCGCCGGGATGGGCCGCAGCGCGAGGGCGCCGATCGTCGCCACGGGCGCCCCGGTGGCGTCCGCGACCGTCAGGGACACCGTGGCCCCGGATCCGGACCCCGAGCCGGTGGGCCGCAGCCGTACCCGCAGGTCCGTCGCCCCGGTGGCGTGCAGCTGCACCTCGGACCAGACGAACGGCAGCAGGGCGTCGTCGCCCGCCGCCCCGGTCAGACCGACCGCGTGCAGCGCGGCGTCCGAGAGCGCCGGGTGCAGCCCGTACCCGTCGACCTGCTGGGCGGGGCCCACCTCGGCGTACACCTCGTCGCCGAGCAGCCAGGCGGCCCGCAGGCCCTGGAAGGCGGGCCCGTAGCGCAGTCCGGCCTCGGCGAGCCGGTCGTACAGCCCGTCCAGGTCGACCGGCCGGGCGCCGGTGGGCGGCCAGACGGCGAGTTCCGGCTCCGGCGGAGTGCCGCCAGGTGCCAGCAGTCCGTCGGCGTGCCGGGTCCACGGCTGGTCGTCGGCCGCGCTCTCGGGGCGCGAGTAGACGGTGACCGGGCGGACGGACTCCTCGGCCGCGCCGACCACGACCTGCAACTGGGTCGCGCCGTGCTCGGGCAGCACCAGGGGTGCGTGGAGGGTCAGTTCGGCGACGCGTCCGCAGCCGACCTGGTCGCCGGCGCGCACGGCCAGTTCGAGGTATCCGGTGCCGGGGAAGATCGTCTCCCCGCCGACCACATGGTCCGCCAGCCAGGGGTGGGTTCCGGTCGCCAGCCGCCCGGTGAGCACCACCCCGTCGGTGTCGGCGCGCTCCATCGCGGCGCTCAGCAGCGGGTGGTCGGTCTGGGTGAGACCGGCCGAGGTGACGTCCCCGCCGCCCGCCGCGCTGTCCAGCCAGAACCGCTCGTGCTGGAAGGCGTACGTGGGCAGTTCGACCCGGCGCGGCCGGGGGCCGTCGAGCAGGACGCCCCAGTCGACGCTCACACCGTGGGCGTACGCCTCACCGAGCGCGCCGACGAAGCGGGGCTGCCCGCCGTCGTCCCGGCGCAGAGTGCCGACGGCGCTCACCGCGTCGTCCGTCTCCTGGATGCCGACGGTGAGCACCGGGTGCGGGCTGGACTCGATGAACACACCGTGGCCCGCCGCGATGGCCGCCTTGGTGGCCTGCTCGAACAGGACGGTACGGCGCAGGTTGGTGTACCAGTACTCGGCGTCCAGCTCGGTGGTGTCGATGAGCGCGCCGGTGACCGTCGAGTAGAACGGCACCTCGGAGGGGCGCGGCGCGACCTCGGCCAGGGTGTCGAGCAGCCGTTCGCGGATGGACTCGACCTGCGCGGAGTGCGAGGCGTAGTCCACCGGCAGCCGCTTGACCCGGACGCCCTCCTCCTTGAGCTGGTCGCGCAGCAGGTCCAGCGCGTCGAGGAAGCCGGAGACCACGGTGGATCCCGCGCCGTTGAAGGCCGCGACCGAGAGCTGTCCCTCCCAGTCGGCGGCGAGCCGCTCGGCGAGCGCCTCGGCGGGCAGGGCGACCGACATCATGCCGCCTCCGCCGGACAGGTCGTCGGCGATGGCCTTGCTGCGCAGGGTGACGATACGGGCGCCGTCCTCCAGGGTGAGGGCCCCGGCGACCACGGCCGCCGCGATCTCGCCCTGGGAGTGGCCGATCACGGCCGCGGGCCGTACTCCGTACGCGGACCAGGTCCGGGCCAGCGAGACCATGACCGCCCACAGCACCGGCTGGACGATGTCCACCCGGTCCAGCGGGCCGCTGAGTTCGGTGAGCAGGTCCCACTCGACGTACGGCGCGCAGGCGGCGCCGCACTCGTCCATGCTCCGCGCGAACTCGGGCGAGGACGCGAGGAGTTCGGTGGCCATGCCGGACCACTGCGAGCCCTGTCCCGGGAACACGAACACCGGTCGCGCGGTGCCGGCGGCGACGCCCTCGGCGATCCCGGGCGCCGAGACGCCCTCGGCGAGCGCGGCGAGGGAGTCGCGCAGTTCGGTACGGTCCGTGCCGGAGACGGCGGCCCGGTAGGCGAAGTGCGCACGGGCGGTGGCGAGCGAGGAGCCGATGTCCGAGGGGGTCAGCTCCGGGTGGGCGTCGACGTACGCGAGCAGCCGCCCGGCCTGGGCGGGCAGCGCCGCGCGGGTCTTCGCGGACAGCAGCCACGGTACGGGGGCACCGGCGGGCCGCTCGGGGGCGGACGTCCGCCGCGGTGCGGTGTCGCGCGGGGGCTCCTCGATGATGGTGTGGGCGTTGGTGCCGCTGATGCCGAACGAGGAGATCCCGGCCCGGCGCGGGCGCCCGGTCTCCGGCCACTCGCGCTCCTCGGTCAGCAGCCTCACCTCACCGGCCGACCAGTCCACCTGGTCCGACGGCTCGTCCACATGCAGCGTCCTCGGCAGCACCCCGTGCCGCATCGCCAGCACCATCTTGATCACACCCGCCACCCCGGCCGCGGCCTGCGTGTGACCGATGTTCGACTTGATCGAACCGAGCCACAACGGGCTCTCCTCCGACCGGTCCTGACCGTAGGTCGCGAGCAGCGCCTGCGCCTCGATCGGATCACCGAGCGTGGTCCCCGTACCGTGCGCCTCCACCACGTCGACGTCGGCGGTCGTCAGCCGGGCGTTCTCCAGGGCCTGTTCGATGACGCGTTGCTGGGAGGGGCCGTTGGGGGCGGTGAGCCCGTTGGAGGCGCCGTCCTGGTTCACGGCCGTGCCGCGTACCACGGCCAGTACCTCGTGGCCGTTGCGCCGCGCGTCCGAGAGCCGCTCGACGGCGAGCACGCCGACGCCCTCGCCCCAGACGGTGCCGCTCGCCCCGGTCGCGAAGGCGCGGCAGGTGGCGTCGGCGGCCAGGGCGCCCTGGCGGCTGAACTCGACGAAGGTGTCGGGGGTGGCCATCACGGCGACCCCGCCGACCAGGGCGAGGGTGCATTCGCCGTTGCGCAGGGACTGGGCCGCCAGATGCAGCGCCACCAGCGACGACGAGCACGCCGTGTCGATCGACAGCGTCGGACCCTCAAGACCCAACGTGTACGCCACCCGCCCCGACACGATGCTGCCACTGCCGAAACTGCCGAAGTAGTCGTGGTACATCACCCCGGCGAACACACCGGTACGGCTCCCCTTCAGCGATCCGGGGTCGATGCCCGCGCTCTCCAGCGCCTCCCACGCACCCTCCAGCAGCAACCGCTGCTGCGGGTCCATCAGCAGTGCCTCGCGCGGGCTGATGCCGAAGAACGCGGCGTCGAACTCCCCCGCCTCATGCACGAATCCGCCCGAGCGCACATAGGTGGTGTCGGGGCGCTCGCCGGTCGGGTCGTAGATGCGGTCGGTGTCCCAGCCGCGGTTGTCCGGGAACTCCGAGATGGCGTCGGTGCCGTCCGCGACGAGCTGCCACAGCTCGCCCGGCGACGCGACACCGCCGGGGTAGCGGCAGGACATGCCGACGATGGCGAGCGGTTCGTCGGCCCGTACCGCCTTGGTGCGGGTGCGCTTGCGCGGTCCCGCCTGCTCGCCGCCGAGCCGCCCGGCGAGATACGTCGCGAGCGCGTCCGGCGAGGGGTAGTCGAAGACGAGCGTCGCGGGCAGCCGCTGTCCGGTCTCGGCGGTGAGCGCGTTGCGCAGTTCGATCGCGGCGAGCGAGTCGAAGCCGAAGTCCTTGAAGGCGCGCCCCGGTTCGATCGCCTCGGGCGTGGTGTGCCCGAGTACGGCGGCCACCTGGACCCGCACCAGGTGCAGCAGCGCGTCGGCGCGCTCGGTGTCCGTCAGCTCCGCCATCCGCTCGGCGAAGGTGAACTCGGTGTCCTCGGCCGACGCTTCGCGCCGTACCGTACGGCCGCCGACGAGCGCGCGGAACACCGGGGCGAGCGCGGCGCCCTGGCCGCGCAGCGCGGCGAGGTTCAGCCGTACGGGGGCGACGGCGGGGTGGGTGGTGCGGCGGGCGAGATCGAAGAGGGCGACGCCCTCCTCGACGGTCAGCTCCGTCATACCGCCGCGCGAGATCCTGGCGCGGTCCGCGTGGTCGAGGCCGCTGGTCATGCCGCCGGCCGGGACCCAGGGCCCCCAGGCGAGCGAGAGCGCGGGCGCGCCCTGGGCGCGGCGGTGGGCGGCGAGCGCGTCGAGGAACGCGTTGGCGGCGGCGTAGTTGCCCTGTCCGGGGGCGCCGACCACCCCGGCCACCGAGGAGAACAGCACGAAGGCGGCAAGGTTCTGATTCTTCGTCAGCTCATGGAGGTTCAGCGCACCTTCGACCTTGGGCCGCAGTACGGCGTCGATCCGCTCGGGGGTCAGGGAGGCGACCACCCCGTCGTCGAGGATGCCCGCGGCGTGCACGACGGCGGTGAGGGGATGTGCGGCGGGGACGGCGGCCAGTACCCCGGCCAGCGCGTCGCGGTCCGCCACGTCGCAGGCGGCGACCGCGGCGTGGGCGCCGAGCCCGGTCAGCTCCTCGACCAGGGCGTCGGCGGCGCCGCTCCGGCTGAGCAGCAGCAGCCTGCGCACCCCGAGCCGGGTGACCAGATGCCTGGCCAGTACGGGTCCGAGCCCCCCGGTGGCGCCGGTCAGCAGGACGGTGCCCTCCGGGTCGAGATCGGGGCCGAGTTCGGCGGGGTCCTCGGCGGCGAGCTCGGCGCCGGTCAGCCGGGCGGCGTACGGCACACCGTCCCGTACCGCGATCTGGGGCTCGCCCGAGGCGAGGAGCGAGGGGAGGAGCGCGTCGGCGTCCGGGACGGCGGTGTCGAGGTCCACCAGGACGAAGCGGTCGGGGTTCTCCGACTGCGCGGAGCGCACCAGGCCCCACACGGCTGCGCCCGCCCGGTCGGTGACGTCCTCGCCCGCGGCCGAGACCGCGCCGCGCGTGACGACGGCCAGGGGGCGGGGGTCGTCGTCCTGGAGCGCGGCGAGCGCGGTGTGCGCCGCCGCGCGTACGGCCTCGGCGTCGGTGCCGGGGGCGGTGTGCAGGGTGCGGTACTCGATGTCCTGGCCGTCCTCGGCGGGCTGGAGCGGGGTCCAGTCGAGCCGGTACAGGCCGTCGGCCGAACGAGCCTGCGAGGGGCGGAGGTTGGTCAGCGGACGGGAGGCCAGCGAGGTGACGGTGGCGACGGGGGCGCCGGCGGCGTCGGCGAGGTCGACGGCGAAGGCGTGGGTTCCGGACGGGGTGAGCCGTACGCGCAGCACGGAGGCGCCCACGGCGTGCAGGGACACCCCGGAGAACATGAACGGCAGCCGGGCCGTCTCGTCGTCGGAGCCGTCGCCGATGAGCGCGAGCGCGTGCAGCGCGGCGTCGAAGGCGGCCGGGTGGAGTCCGAAGCGGCCCGCGTCGGCCGCGGGTCCCTCGGGCAGCCGTACCTCGGCGAACACCTCGTCGGCGCGGCGCCAGGCGGCGCGCAGACCCTGGAAGGCCGGGCCGTAGCGCAGGCCGGAGGCGGCGTGCTTCTCGTACAGGCCCCGCACTTCGAGGGGTTCGGCGTCCGCCGGGGGCCATTCGGTGAGCGGCTCGCCGGGCAGCGCGGGGCCGTGGGCGAGCAGTCCGGCGGCGTGCAGGGTCCACGGCTCGTCGACGGCAGCGCTCTCGTCGCGCGAGTGGACGCTGACGGTGCGGGCGCCGGACGCGTCGGGGGCGCCGACGGTCACCTGTACCCGTACGCCCGCGTCCTCGGGGAGGATCAGCGGGACTTCGAGGGCCAGCTCCTCCAGCCGGCCGCAGCCGACCTGGTCGCCGGCCCTGACGGCGAGTTCGACCATGGCGGTGCCGGGCAGGACGACGGAGTCGCCGACGACGTGGTCGGCCAGCCAGGGGTGGGTGCGCACCGCGAGCCGGCCGGTGAGGACCGCGCCGTCGGAGTCCGCCAGCATGGTGGCCGCGCCGAGCAGCGGGTGGTCGGCCGGGTCGAGGCCCGCCGAGCCGACATCGCCGGCCGAGGGGGGCACGTCGGCCCAGAAGCGGTCGCGCTGGAAGGCGGTGGTGGGCAGGTCGACGCGGGCCGCGCCGTCGAACAGGGCGCTCCAGTCGGGCGAGGAGCCACCGATGTGGAGGTGGGCGACGGCGGTCAGCAGGGTCCCCGTCTCGGGGCGCTCGCGCCGGGTGGCGGAGGCCAGCACGGCGTCCTCGGCGCGCTCGGGGCCGAGGCACTCGCGGGCCATCGCGGTCAGGACGGCGTCGGGGCCCAGCTCCAGGAAGCGGGTGACGCCCGCCTCCTCCAGGGCGCGCACACCGTCGTGGAACCGCACCGCGGCGCGCACGTGGCGCACCCAGTACCCGGGGGAGGCCAGCTCGTCGGTGGCGAGCCGTCCGGTCACGTTCGACACCACGGGCACGGTCGCCCTGGCATAGGTCAGCGACTCGGCGACGGCGCGGAACTCCGCGAGCATCGGCTCGATCAGCGGGGAGTGGAAGGCGTGCGAGACGGGGAGCCGCTTGGTCTTCGCGAACCGGGCGGCCAGCTCCACGACGGCCGCCTCGTCGCCCGAAACGACCACGGAGCGCGGGCCGTTGACGGCGGCGATGTCCACGCCCTCGGTGAGCAGCGGGGTCACCTCGTCCTCGGTGGCCTGTACGGCGATCATCGCGCCGCCGGGCGGCAGGGCGCCCATCAGCCGGCCGCGCGCCGCGACGAGGGTGGCCGCGTCCGGCAGGGAGAGCACTCCGGCGACATGGGCGGCGGCCAGCTCGCCGATGGAGTGGCCCGCCAGATAGTCGGGGCGCAGCCCCCAGGACTCGACCAGCCGGAACAGGGCCACCTCGACGGCGAACAGCGCTGCCTGGGTGTGTTCCGTACGGTTCAGCGGCTCGGGGTCGGTGCCGAAGACGAGGTCGCGCAGTCCGGCGCCGAAGTGGCCGCAGATCTCGTCGAACGCGGCGGCGAAGACGGGGAACTCCGCGTACAGCTCCCGGCCCATGCCGGGGCGCTGGGAGCCCTGGCCGGTGAAGAGGAAGGCGGTGAGCCCCTTGACGGTGCGGCCGCGCGGCACCCCGGCGGAGCCGTCCGCGACGGCGGTCAGCCCGCTCAGCAGCTGCTCGCGGTCCTGTCCGAGGACGACGGCGCGGTACTGGTGGGCGGTCCTGGTGGTGGCCAGGGAGTACGCGGCGTCCACGGGGTCCGCGGCGGCGAGGGCGGTCAGGAGGCGGGCGGCCTGGGCGCGCAGTGCCTCGGGGGTGCGTCCGGAGACCAGCCACGGGAGGGTCGAGGGGGCGGTGACGGGAGTGGGCGCGGCCCCGGGGTCCTCGCCGGTGGTCTCCGGGGGTGCCTGCTCGATGATGGTGTGCGCGTTGGTGCCGCTCGCGCCGAACGACGAGACGCCGGCCCGGCGCGGCCGGTCGGCCTCGGGCCACGGCCGGGTCTCGGAGAGCAGCGCGACCTGGCCCGCCGTCCAGTCGACCTGGTCGGAGGGCCGGTCGACGTGGAGGGTCCGGGGCAGCACGCCGTGGCGTATCGCCATGACCATCTTGATCACACCGGCCACCCCGGCGGCGGCCTGGGTGTGGCCGATGTTGGACTTGACCGAGCCGAGCCACAGCGGCTGTCCCTCGGGCCGGCCCCGGCCGTAGGTCGCGAGCAGTGCCTGTGCCTCGATCGGGTCGCCGAGCGTGGTGCCGGTGCCGTGCGCCTCGACCGCGTCGACGTCCGCCGCGTTCAGTCCGGCGCTCGCCAGTGCCTGGCGGATCACGCGTTGCTGGGAGGGGCCGTTGGGCGCGGTGAGCCCGTTGGAGGCGCCGTCCTGGTTCACGGCGGAGCCGCGTACCACCGCCAGTACCTCGTGGCCGTTGCGCCGCGCGTCCGAGAGCCGCTCCAGCAGCAGCATCCCGGCGCCCTCGCCCCAGCCGGTGCCGTCGGCGGCGTCGGCGAAGGACTTGCAGCGGCCGTCGAGCGCCAGTCCGCGCTGGCGGCTGAAGGCGACGAAGGAGCCGGGGGTGGACATCACCGTCGCGCCGCCGGCCAGCGCGAGGGTGCACTCCTTCTGCCGCAGCGCCTGGACGGCCAGATGCAGGGCGACCAGGGCGGAGGAGCAGGCCGTGTCGATGGTGACGGCGGGGCCCTCGATGCCGAGGGTGTAGGAGATGCGTCCCGAGATCACCGCGGCGAGGCTGCCGGTGCCGAGGGCCGCCTCGGTGTCCTGCGGCAGCTTCGCCAGCAGATCGCGGTAGTCCTGTCCGTTGGTGCCCGCGAACACCCCGACGCGCGCGCCGGCGACCGAGTCCGGCGCGATTCCCGCGCGCTCCAGCGCCTCCCAGGAGACTTCGAGCAGCAGCCGCTGCTGCGGGTCCATGGCGATGGCCTCGCGCGGGGAGATACCGAAGAAGTCCGGCTCGAACTCCCCCGCGTCGTGCAGGAATCCGCCCCTGCGCACATAGCTCTTGCCGGCCGCGTCGGGGTCCGGGTCGTAGAGCGAGGCGATGTCCCAGCCCCGGTTGTCCGGGAAGTCGGTGATGGCGTCGGTGCCGTCGTGGACCAGCCGCCAGAACTCCTCCGGGGTGCTGACACCGCCCGGGAAGCGGCAGCTCATCCCGACGATGGCGATCGGTTCCTTCTCCTCGGTCTCCACCTCGCGCAGCCGCTGCCGAGTCTGGTGCAGATCCGCGGAGACCCTCTTGAGATAGTCGAGCAGCTTGTCATCGTTGGTCATCGCGTGTCGCCACTTCTGTGCGGAAGGGTTGGCCTCTGGCGGGTGCGCGGGGGCCGGCGGACCGGGCGGCGGTACGGGCCCGGGACCGGGGACGGGAGCGGGCGGTACGGTCGCGGGACGGCCGTACCGCCCGGTCACCTGGTCACCCGGTCACGCCGAGCCGAGTTCGTTGTCGATGAAGGCGAAGACGTCGTCGGCGGAGGCGTCCTCGAGCCGGCCGGCGACCGACACTCCGTTGCCCGCGGCCAGCGTCTCGTTGAGTCCGTTGAGCACCGCCTGCACCCGTGCGGTGAGGCGGCCCTGCTCGATGTCCTCGGCGCTGAGTCCGGCGAGCCTGGCCTCCAGGCGCTCCAGCTCCGCGAGGACCGAGTCGGCGGACGCGTCGGGCTCCCCCAGCTCCGTACCGAGGTACTTGGCGAGCGCGGTGGGTGTCGCGTAGTCGAAGATCAGTGTGGCGGGCAGGGGGACACCGGCCGCGGTGCTGAGCCGGTTGCGCAGATCGACGGAGGTGAGGGAGTCGAAGCCGAGGTCGCGGAAGGCTGCGGTCGGCTCGACCGAGCCCGCTCCGTCGTAGCCGAGCACCAACGCGGCCTGGCCGCAGACCAGTTCCTCCAGCGCGCGGTCCCGCTCGCCGCCGGTCATCGCGGCGAGCCGCTGGGCGAGGTCGTCGGGGACCGAGGTGTCGCGCGCGGTCGCCAGCCCCTGGACCTCGGGCAGACCGGCGAAGAGCGGGCTGGGCCGGGTGGAGGTGAAGGCGGGGACGAACTTCGTCCAGTCCACGTCGGCCACGGTCACGGTGGTGTCGCCGGACTCCAGCGCGCGGCGCAGCGCGGTGACCGCGCG
This sequence comes from Streptomyces sp. NBC_01429, assembly GCF_036231945.1. Taxonomy (NCBI): domain Bacteria; kingdom Bacillati; phylum Actinomycetota; class Actinomycetes; order Kitasatosporales; family Streptomycetaceae; genus Streptomyces; species Streptomyces sp. NBC_01429. Next base: position 1,167,476 of record NZ_CP109599.1, read on the forward strand.
GGCGGGGTCCATCGAGGCGATGCCCAGTCCCCGGCCCGCGTCGCGCACGGCGCCGTGGTCGGCCATTCCGGCGCCGCCCCAGGGCCCCCAGGCCACCGAGGTGGCGGCGAGCCCGGACGCGCGCCGGTATTCGGCGAGGCCGTCGAGATAGGCGTTGGCCGCCGCGTAGTTGGCCTGTCCGGCGCCGCCGACGGTGGCGGTGAGGGAGGAGAACAGCACGAAGGCGCTGAGCCCGAGCGGTTCGGTCAGCTCGTGCAGGTTGCGGGCCGCGTCGGCCTTGGGGCGCAGTACGGCGTCGAACCGGTCGGGGGTGAGCGCGTCGAGCACGCCGTCGTCCAGCACACCGGCCAGATGCATGACCGCCGTCAGCGGGTGTTCGTCGGGTACGGCGGTGTCCAGCAGCTTGGCGAGGCTGTCGCGGTCGGCGACGTCGCAGGCGGCCAGCGTGACCTTCGTACCGGTCTCGGACAGGGTGCGCACCAGTTCGGCGGCGCCGGGCGCGTCCTCGCCCCGGCGGCTGACGAGGAGCAGGTGCTCCGCGCCCTCGGCCGCCAGCCAGCGGGCGATCTCGGTGCCGACGGCGCCGGTGGCGCCGGTGACCAGCACCGTGCCGGTGGGGCTCCAGGGCGCGCCGGCGCGCGGCGGCGCGTGCTCCAGGCGGCGCGCGAAGGCGCCGGACTCGCGGACGAGGATCTGGTCCTCGTCGCCGGGCGCGCTCAGTACGGTGGCGAACCTGGCCCGGGTGCGGGGTCCCGGTTCGGCGGGCAGGTCGATGAGGCCGCCCCAGCGCTCGGGGTGCTCCAGCGCGGCGACCCGGCCGAGGCCCCAGACCCGTGCCTCGCCGAAGCCGTCGGGGCGGGCGGACGACTCGTGGGCCATGGCGTCACGGGTGACGGTCCACAGGGGGGCGGCGGTCCCGGCGTCGCCGAGCGCCTGGACGAGGGCGGAGGTCGCGGTGAGCGGGGAGTCCAGCGGCAGCAGGGAGAGCACTCCGTCGCACTCGCCCTGCTCCGCGAGGAGTCCGGCCAGCGCGGTACGGTCCATGGCGCTCGCGGGGACGGCGAGGGTGTCGACCAGCAGGCCCCGTTCGGTGAGCGCCGTGAGCACGGCCCCGGTCCAGGCGTCCCCCGCCCGGGTCTCGGGGACGACGGCGAGCCAGCGGCCAGCGGGCAGCGCGGCCGTGTCCTCCGTACCGGGCAGCATCTGCCAGCCGACGCGGTAACGCCAGCTGTCCACGGTGGAGTTGGCCTGCCGCTGGTCGTGCCAGGAGGCGAGTGCCGGTACGAGCGCGGCGACCGACGCCTCGTCGCTCACGCCGAGGGTGGCGGCGACGGCGGGGATGTCCTGGCCGCGTACCAGCTCCCAGAACGCGTCGCCCTCGTCGGACGGGCCGGTGGAGGTGGCGGGGCCGGTGAGCGAGGGGGCGTTCTCCCAGTGGCGGTCGCGGCGGAAGGGGTAGGTGGGCAGGCCGACCACCCGGGCCCCGTCGAAGATCACCCGCCAGTCGGGGACGAGGCCGCCGGTGTGCAGCCGGCAGACGGCGGTCAGCAGCGCCCGCGCCTCCTCCTGGTCGCGGCGCTGGGTGCCGATCATCTCGTCCACGGTGTCCTGGGCCATGCTCGTGAGCACGGAGTCGGGGCCGATCTCCAGGAAGCGGGTGGCGCCCTCGGCCGCGAGGGTGCGCACGCCGTCGTGGAACCTGACGGCGTGGCGGACATGCCGGACCCAGTACTCCGGCGAGGTCAGTTCGTCGCTGACCAGTCCGGTCACGTTGGACACGACGGGCAGCCGCGGCGGGTGGAACTCCAGCCCCTTCAGCACCTCGCGGAAGGGCTCCAGCATGGGGTCCATCAGATGCGAGTGGAAGGCGTGCGAGACGCGCAGCCGGGTGGTCTTCCCGATGTGCCCGGCCAGTGCGGTGACGGCCTCCTCGTCGCCCGAGACGACCACCGAGCGGGGCCCGTTGACGGCGGCGATGTCGACGCCCTCGGTGAGCAGCGGGGTGACCTCGTCCTCGCTCGCCAGCAGCGAGACCATCGCGCCGCCGGCGGGCAGCGACTGCATGAGCCGGCCGCGCGCCGCGACCAGGGCGACGGCGTCGGAGAGCGAGAACACACCGGCGATGTGGGCGGCGACGACCTCGCCGATCGAGTGGCCGCCGAGCAGGTCCGGCCGGATGCCCCAGGCGGTCAGCAGCCGGAACAGCGCGACCTCGAAGGTGAACAGGGCGGCCTGCGTGTACATCGTCTGGTGCAGCAGCTCCGAGTCCGCGTCGAGGATCACCTCGCGCAGCGGCCGGCCGTCGTGCGCCCCGGTGTCCGGGTCCGGGTGTGTGGCCGTGTGTGCGGCGAAGTGCCGGTCGAACTCGGCGCACACCTCGTCGAAGGCCCGCGCGAACTCCGGGTACGAGTCGTACAGTTCACGCCCCATGCCGGCGCGCTGCGAGCCCTGCCCGGAGAACAGCACGGCGAGCCGTCCCGGCTCGGCGGCGACCACCGGTGCCGTACGCCCCTGCGCGATCGCGCGCACCCCGTCGAGCAGTTCGTCGCGGGTCCGGCCGGTGACGGCCACCCGGTGGGCGAAGGCGGAGCGGGTGGTGGCCAGCGAGTAGCCGATGTCGGCCGGGTCGTGGTCGCCCGCCACGGTGAGCAGCCGGCTCGCCTGGGTCCTCACCGCGTCGGCGGTACGGGCGGAGAGCACCCAGGGCACCACCGGCAGCGCCGACGGTGCCCGCTCCCCGGCGGGTTCGGGGGCCTCGGCGGGCGGGGCCTCCTCGATGATGATGTGCGCGTTGGTGCCGCTGATCCCGAACGAGGAGACCCCGGCGCGGCGCGGCTGCCCTTCGGTGGTCCACGGCCGGGCCTCGGTCAGCAGCTCGACATCGCCCGCCGTCCAGTCCACGGCGGTGGTCGGCCGGTCGGAGTGCAGGGACTTGGGCAGCACGCCCGAGCGCATCGCCATGACCATCTTGATCACGGCGGCCACCCCGGCGGCGGCCTGCGGGTGTCCCATGTTCGACTTGATGGAGCCGAGCCACATCGGCCGCCCCTCGGGCCGGTCCTGGCCGTACGCGGCGATGACGGCCTGTGCCTCGATGGGGTCGCCGAGGGTGGTGCCGGTGCCGTGCGCCTCGACGACGTCGACCTGGTTCGGGGAGAGCTGCGCGTCGGCGAGCGCCTGCCGGATGACGCGGATCTGGGCCGGTCCGCTGGGGGCGGTCATGCCGTTGGAGGCGCCGTCCTGGTTGATCGCACTGCCCCGGACCACGGCGAGCACCTCGTGCCCGTTGCGTATCGCGTCGGACAGCCGTTCCACCAGCAGCATCCCGGCGCCCTCGGACCACGCCGCGCCGGAGGCGTCCTCGGAGAAGGAGCGGCAGCGGCCGTCGGCTGACAGCGCCCGGCGCTCGCTGAACTCGATGAACATCTCCGGGCTCGCCATCACGGCGGCGCCGCCGGCCAGCGCGAGGGTGCACTCCCCCTTGCGCAGCGCCTGGCAGGCCAGGTGGAGCGCGACCAGCGAGGCGGAGCACGCGGTGTCCATCGTGACCGCGGGCCCTTCGAGGCCGAGGGTGTAGGCGATACGGCCGGAGACGATGGAGCCGGAGATGGTGCCGCCCACGTAGTCGTGGTGCATCAGACCGACGAACACACCGGTCGGGCTGCCCTTCACCGACTGCGGATCGATCCCGGCCCGCTCCAGCGCCTCCCAGGAGACTTCGAGGAGCAGCCGCTGCTGCGGGTCGGTGCCGGGCGCGTCCTTGGGGCTGATCCCGAAGAAGGCGGGGTCGCACTCGGCCGCGTCGTGCAGGAATCCGCCGTGGCGTACGTAGCTCTTGCCGGTCTTCCCCGGCTCCGGGTCGTAGATCGACTCCACGTCCCAGCCGCGGTCGACGGGGAAGCCCGAGACGACGTCCACGCCTTCGTCCACGATCCGCCAGAGGTCCTCGGGCGAGCGGGCGCCCCCGGGGTAGCGGCAGCCCATGCCGATGATCGCGATCGGCTCCCGGTCCTGATCCTCCAGCTCGCGCACCCGGCGGCGGGTGCGCTCCAGTTCGGTCGTCGCCCGCTTGAGATAGTCGCGCAGCTTGTCGACGCCGGCCTGCTGTTCCATCACTGGGCTCCCAGTTCGTTGTCGATCCTCGCGAAGAGTTCGTCGTCGGTGGCGGTACCGATGTCCTCGGGCGGCCCGGCGTCGCCGGTCCTGCCGTGGGTGTCGTGCCAGGTCCGCAGGAGCGCCTCCAGCCGGGCGGTGATCCGGGCGTGCGAGCCGTCCTGGTCGGGCAGCGCCGCCAGCGCGGCCTCCAGCCGGTCCACCTCCCCGACCATGGAGCGCGCCTGGTCGGCGGGGCCCGGCACGAGTCCCGCCTTGAGGTAGGCGGCCAGCGTGACGGGCGCGGGCTGGTCGAAGACCAGGGTGGCCGGGAGGGAGAGGCCGGTCGCGGCGCCGAGCAGATTGCGCAGTTCCACGGCGGCCAGCGAGTCGAATCCCATCTCCTGGAAGGCGCGTCCCGGGTCCACCGACTCCGCCGAGTCGTGTCCGAGGACGGCGGCGACATGGGTGCGGACCAACTCCAGCAGGGCGCGGTCCCGTTCGGGCTCCGGCAGCGGTACGAGCCGCTCGCGCCAGGACCGCATCTCCCCGCTCCCGCCGCCCGTCCCGGTGGTTCCGGCCGCCCGCCGGGGGGCGCCCCTGACCAGCCCGCGCAGCAGCGGGGGCACACCGTCGGCCCTGGCCCGTACGGCGGCGAGGTCGAGGAGGACCGGGACGACCAGCGCGTCCGGGGAGTCCAGGGCCGCGTCGAAGAGTTCCAGGCCCCGCGCGGCGGACAGCGGGGGCAGTCCGATCCTGCGCATGCGTTCGAGGTCGGAGTCGTCCACCTGTCCGGCCAGGCCGCCGACCTCGGACCACAGGCCCCAGGCCATCGACACGGCGGGCAGTCCGGCCGCGCGGCGGTGGATTGCGAGGGCGTCCAGGAAGGTGTTGGCCGCCGCGTAGTTGGACTGTCCGCCGCCGACCAGCAGTCCGGCGGTCGAGGAGAACAGGACGAAGGCGGTGAGGTCGCGGTCGCGGGTCAGCTCGTGCAGGTTCCAGGCCGCGTCGACCTTCGGCCGCAGTACGCGCTCCACCCGCTCGTCGCCGAGCGAGCCGAGCATTCCGTTGTCGACCACACCGGCCGCGTGCACGATGCCGCGTACGTCGTGCCGGCCGAGCAGGTCGGCCAGCTGGTCGCGGTCGGCGGCGTCGCAGCGCGCGATCGTGACGTCCGCGCCCAGCTCCTCCAGTTCGGCGCGGAGTCGGGCCGCGCCGGGCGCGTCCTCGCCGCGCCTGCTCGTCAGCAGCAGGGTGCGTACGCCGTGGTCGGTGACGAGGTGACGGGCGATCAGCCCGCCGAGGCCGCCGGTGCCGCCGGTGATCAGCACGGTCGCTTCGACGTCCCACACGGGCGGGCCGCCGGGCTTCGCCCTGGCCAGCCGGGGCGCGAACAACTCGCCTTCCCGTACGGTGATTTCGGGCTCGCCGGCGGCGAGCGCCGCGGACAGGCCGCGCGTGCCGTCGCTCTCGACCAGCAGGAAGCGGCCGGGGTTCTCGGACTCGGCGGCGCGGACCAGACCGGCGAGCGGCGCGTGGCTCAGTTCGCCCGCCTGGGTCACCACCGCGAGCCGGGCTCCGTCGAACCGCCCGTCCGCCAGCCACTCGCGCAGGGCCGCGAAGGTGCGGCCGACCGTGTCGCGGACCGCCGCCGGCACGTCGGCCAGGGGGCTCACGGGTACCGGAAGGACGACCACGTCGGGCACCGGTCCGTCGAACGAGCCGAGGTCCGCGTGGACCGGTACGTCGAGACCGAGGTCGTGCGGGCCGCACACCGCCAGTCCGACGGTGGAGGGCCCGGCGGGAACCGGTACCGGCACGAGATCGAGACGGTAGAGCGACTCGCCCGGATCAGCGGCCAGCTGTTCCACCGACACCGGGCGGGCGACCAGGGCGCCGACGGAGGCGACCGGCGCGCCCGCGCCGTCCGCGACGGCCAGCGCCACCGCCTCCTCGCCGTCCTTGGTGATGCGCAGCCGCAGGGTGTCCGCCCCGGCCGCGTGCAGCGCGACCCCGCTCCAGGTGAAGGGCAGGACCGCCTGGCCGTCGCCGAGTTCGAGCAGGTTCACGTGGAGCACGGCGTCGAGCAGGGCGGGGTGCACCCCGTACGACCCGGCGGTGGCCCGCGCGCTCTCGGGCAGCGCGGCCTCGGCGTACAGCTCCTCCCCCCGCCGCCATACGGCGCGCAGCCCCTGGAACACCTCGCCGTAGCCGTAGCCGACCCGGGCCAGCCGGGGGTACAGCTCGCCGAGTTCGACGGCTTCGGCGCCCTCGGGCGGCCATACGCTCAGATCGAAACCGGCCGCCGTGCCGTCCCCGCCCCGCAGCACACCGCTCGCGTTGCGGCTCCAGGGCGCCTCGGGGGTGTCGGCGCGCCGGGAGTACACCGTCAGCGAACGCCGTCCGCCGTCGTCGGCGCCGACGGCCACCTGCACGACCGTCGCGCCCTGTTCCGGGAGGACCAGCGGCGCCTGGAGGGTCAGCTCCTCCACCACCTCGCAGCCGACCCGGTCGCCGGCCTGGAGGGCCAGCTCCACGAACGCGGTGCCGGGCAGCAGGACCGTACCGAGCACCACATGGTGGGCGAGCCAGGGCTGCGCGGACAGCGAGAGCCGTCCGGTCAGCACGGCCCCGCCCGTGTCGGGCAGCTCCGTCACCGCGCCCAGCAGCGGGTGTCCGGCGGACACTTGGCCGAGTCCGCTCGCGTCACCGCCGCCGCCCGCCGACTCCAGCCAGAGCCGGCCGCGCTGGAACGGGTACGTGGGCAGATCCACCCGGGCCGCCGGGCGGCCGGTGCGGCGGCCCGCGAAGCAGGCGGCCCAGTCGACCGGCACGCCGTGCGTGTGCAGCCGGGCGATCCCGGCGAGGAACGCGCGCTCCTCGCCGCCGTCACGGCGCATGGTCGCGGCGGACAGCAGGCCCTCGGAGACGCAGTCCTGGGCCATCGCCGTCAGCACCGCGTCGGGGCCCAGCTCCACCGACGTACGGACCCCCAGACCGGTCAGCGTGCTCATCGCCGCCTCGAAGCGGACCGGCCCGCGCACATGGTCCACCCAGTGCTCGGGCGAGCCCAGCTCCTCGGCGGTGGCGAGGGCGCCGGTGAGGGTCGACACGATCGGGATGGCGGGCGCGCCGTACGTCAGTGTCTTGGCGACATCGCCGAACTCCGCCAGCATCGGTTCCATCAGCGGCGAGTGGAAGGCGTGCGAGACGGTGAGCGGGCGGGTCCTGTCGAACCGGGACGCGATCTCGGCGACCGCGTCAGCCTCGCCCGAAACGACCACCGCGCGGGGCCCGTTGACGGCGGCGATCCCGACACGTCCCGGCAGCTCGGCGAGGTGGGGCAGGACGTCGGCCTCGGCGGCGCGCACGGCGGTCATGGCGCCGCCCTCGGGCAGCCCGCTCATCAGCCCGCCGCGCGCGAGCACCAGCGTGACCGCGTCAGGGAGCGACAGCACCCCGGAGACGTGTGCGGCGGCGAGTTCGCCGACCGAGTGACCGACCAGGAAGTCGGGGCGCACGTCGAGCGACTCCAGCAGCCGGAAGAGCGCCACCTCGACGGCGAAGATCGCGGCCTGGGCGTGGTCGGTGCGGTGGAGGGTCTCGTCGCCGTCCTCGATCACCTGGACCAGCGGGCGGTTCAGCTCCGGGTCCATCAGCGCGGCCACCTCGTCGAACGCGGCGGCGAACACCGGGAAGGCGCGGTGCAGTTCGCGCCCCATGCCGGGACGCTGGGAGCCCTGGCCGGTGAAGAGGAAGGCCACCTTGCCCCGGCCGGCGAGTCCGCGGGAGCGGTCGTTCCCGGCCCCCGCGCCGGACCCGGTGCCGGCCTCCGCGGCGAGCGGGATCAGCGAGGCGAGGAGTTCGCCGGTGTCGGCGCCGACGACGACCGCGCGGTGTTCCCAGTGGGAACGGGTGGTCGCCAGCGAGAGGCCGACGTCGGCCGGGTCGAGGCCGGGGCGGCCGGTGACCCACTCCCGTATCCGCCGGGCCTGACCGGCCAGCGCGGCCGGGGTGCGCGCCGACAGGAGCCACGGGACCACGGTGGAGCCGCCATCGGGGGCGGTCGAGTCCCCGGCCGGGTCCGTGGCCTCTTCCGCGCGGGCCGTGGGCTCCCGCACCGGGGCCGTGGGCTCCTCGGCCGGCGCCTCTTCGAGCACCACGTGCGCGTTGGTGCCGCTGATGCCGAACGACGAGACCGCGGAGCGCCTCGGCCGCCCGGTCTCCGGCCACGCCAGCTGCTCGGTGAGCAGTTCCACGGCGCCCGCGTCCCAGTCGACCTGCGCCGAGGGTTCGTCGATGTGCAGGGTCCTGGGCAGCGTGCCGTGCCGCATCGCGAGGACCATCTTCATCACCCCGGCCACTCCGGCGGCGGCCTGGGTGTGCCCGAGGTTCGACTTGATCGAACCGAGCCGCAGCGGCCGCCCGTCGGGGCGGTCCTGACCGTAGGTCGCGAGCAGTGCCTGTGCCTCGATCGGGTCGCCGAGGGAGGTGCCGGTGCCGTGCGCCTCGACCGCGTCGACGTCCGCCGCGCTCAGTCCGGCGCTCGCCAGCGCCTGGCGGATCACGCGTTGCTGGGAGGGGCCGTTGGGCGCGGTCAGCCTGCTGCTGGCGCCGTCGGAGTTGATGGCGGTGCCCCTGACCACGGCCAGTACCCGGTGGCCGAGGCGGCGCGCGTCGCTGAGCCGCTCGACCAGCAGCATGCCCGCGCCCTCGCCCCAGCCCGTACCGTCGGCCGAAGCGGCGAACGCCTTGCAGCGGCCGTCCGGGGAGAGTCCGCGCTGACGGCTGAAGTCGACGAAGGTCTCGGGGGTCGACATCACGGTGACCCCGCCGGCCAGCGCCAGCGTGCATTCGCCGGACTGGAGGGCGCGCACCGCCCAGTGCAGCGCGACCAGGGAGGACGAGCAGGCCGTGTCGATGGTGACGGCCGGTCCCTCAAGACCGAAGGTGTAGGCGACCCGGCCCGAGGCGATGCTTCCGGCGCTGCCGTTGGCGAGATAGCCGTCGAGGTCGTCGGGGGCCGAACTCAGCCTGGTCGCGTAGTCGTTGTACATGACTCCGGCGAACACCCCGGTCCTGCTGCCGCGCAGCGCGGACGGCACGATCCCGGCGTCCTCGAACGCCTCGAAGGAGGTCTCCAGCAGCAGCCGCTGCTGCGGGTCCATCGCCAGCGCCTCGCGCGGGCTGATCCCGAAGAAGTCATGGTCGAAGTCGGCGGCGTCGTGCAGGAATCCGCCGGTGCGGGCGTAGGTCCTGCCCGGCCGGCCGGGGTCGGGGTCGTAGAGGGATTCGATGTCCCAGCCGCGGTTCACGGGGAAGTCCGACACGGCGTCGGTGCCGGCGGCGACCAGGTCCCACAGCTCCTGGGGAGCGCTGACACCACCGGGGTACCGGCATCCCATGCCCACGATCGCCACCGGTTCGTGCGCCCGGTTCTCGGACTCGCGCAGCCGGCGCCGCGTCTCGCGCAGATCCGAAGCCGTTCGCCGAAGGTAGTCGAGCAGTTGGTCCTCGTTGTTCACCAGCGCAGCCATCCGATCGAAATCGAAACAAGCCTTCGGAATCAAAGGGTCCCTGACTTCGCGAGGGGGATGCCTGACCTCTCCATCCACGTCCCCGCCAGTCGGAGGCTAAGGAGCCCGGGAGGTACCGGCCAACCCCTACCGCCCCCAGCGGGACCCGTACGGTGCCCGATCGGGCAGCCATGAGGCTTATGCGCGCCCGAAGCGTGCGGTCCTCCGCCCGAATCCGAGGCTCTTCGAGGCTTTTCGGTTGCCCATGATCCAACAAAAACTCACAAGCACTTTCGACCGGGTCAGGACGGGGCCGAACCCCCTCAAGTCCTGGTTGACATCGTTACCAAAGCCAATTAGCATCCGATCCTGCCAGGCTCAAAACGTGATTTAGTTTTCACCTTCAATAAACACGCGCGGGGGCCATGGAAACTGCAATGGCGATGAATTGCTTGTTACTTTTTGATGAATTGAAGGCCGGGCGGCCGCACCGGCCACCGAAAACCGTCGGCCGGAACATCGGGGCGCGCTTCTCCGCCTCCGCCATGCCCACCGCGGCCGGAAGCGGCATCCGGCGCTCCCGCGCGCAGCCACTACTAGTGCAGATCCTGGAACACCTTCCTTCCGCGACGCCCGGTGCCGCGACCAGCTGAACGGCACAGCACCTCACGGACGTCACCAGTTCGCCCCCCACGACCAGCGGACGATCCTGCTTGCTGGAACTGGCGTGGGAGGGTGCGCAACCTACCGGGAATGCTGACCACTGGGGACCAAGATGTACCTGTTCGATCGTGACAAAGAACTGGAAATCCTGCGCGGCGCATTCGCCGAGTCCTTCGACGGATCAGGGCAACTCGTCATCATCACCGGAGGCCCCGGATCGGGGAAGACCGGACTGATAGATGAATTCTTGAATACTGCGGGCGAAACAGACGCGAGATTACTGACGGCCACCGCTTCCCTCGCCGACCGGTCACATCCGATGGCCGTGATCCGGCAATTGCTGCATAACGGAGGAGTCGATTCCGGCCCTCTGGATCAGGTGAAATGCGACACACAATCCAGCCATGTCGTTTCCGCCGCCCTGCTGGAACTGGCGAAGGACGACCCGATGGTCATCGCCATTGATGACGCCCATCTCATGGACAGTGCGTCTTTGCAGACCGTCCTTCATCTGTTGAGACGGATACGGTCGAAGAAGATCATGGTGGTGTGTGTCAGCTGGGAACAGTTCGGCCCGACCGGGCCCCGGGTCCACGCGGAGCTGATCCGGCTGCCGCACCGCCGGGTACGGCTGAGGCCGCTCTCCCCGCAGGGCGTGGCCCGGCTGCTCTCCATACAGACGGACCAGCCGCTGCCCACGGACGCCAGCAGCGTCTACCACCGTACGACCGCGGGCAACCCGATGCTGGTGAACGCCCTGTTGGACGACAGCGCCCGGCTCGGCACCACCATCGGTGAGCCCGTCGCCAGCCTCGCCTACCGGCAGGCCGTGCTCGACTGCCTCCAGCGCGGGGACTCCCTCCAGCTGCGGGTGGCCAGGGCGATCGCCGCGCTCGGCGAACAGGCGACCGCGAAGACCGCGGCGCCGCTCGCGGACACGTCGCCCGACTCGGTCCAGGAAGTCGTCGACATCCTCGACTCGATGGGCCTGCTCAGCGGCTACCGCTTCCGCCACCCGGCCGCCGCGAGCGCGGTGCTGGGCGACATGGAGGCGGCCGAACGGTCACGGCTGCACAGCGCCGTCGCACGCCTCCTCTACCTGGACGGCGCGCCCGCGCCCGACGTGGCGAAGCACCTGGTGGCGGCCGATCAGGTCACCGAGCCGTGGGGGCCGGCCGTACTGCGGCTGGCGGCCGAGCAGGAACTGGCCGTGGACAACGTCGGCCAGTCGACGGACTTCCTCCAACTCGCCCTGCGGGAGTGCGAGGACAAGCACGAGTGGCAGGCCCTCTCCGCCGAACTGGCCCGCGCGGAGTGGCGGGTGAACCCGGCCGCCGCGGCGCCGCACCTCGAACCGCTGCGCCAGGCGGTACTGGAGGACACCCTCGATGTGCAGGACACCGCGACGGTGCTGCGGCACATGCTGTGGCAGGGCGACGCCGAACTGGCCGCCGAGACGGTCACCACCCTGGGCGGCGCGCACACCGTGGCCGACGCGCAGGTCATGGCCGAGGTCGACTTCATCAGACACTGGTTCTACGGTGTGCCGCGCGTCAGCCGGCGCGCCGACCTGACCAGGACGGCCGCACTGGAGCGCGCCACCCCGGACAGCGCGGACAGCCTCTGGACGAAAGTGGCGCTGCTGGTCAACGGGCTCGCCACCGACGAGTCCGTGGCGAATGTGGCCGAGTCGCTCCAGAGCTACCAGTTCAGCCATCTGAAACTGGAGCTGGTGGCGATGTCCCTGCTGGCCATCGCGCACACCGACAGGACCGCGATCGCCGTCGAGACCTGCGACGCGCTGCTGGAGTGCGCGGTGGAGCGCCGCGCCACCACCTGGCAGGCGTTACTGAGCAGCATCAGAGCCGAACTCGCCATGCTCCAGGGCGATGTGGTCACCGCCGGGACCCGCGCGACCGAGGCCCTGGATCTGCTGCATCCGCAGGGCTGGGGGGTGCTGGTCGGACTCCCCCTGTCCACGGCGATCTTCGCGCACACGCACCTGGGCAACCACGCGGCCGCCGCCGAGCTGCTCAAGCGCAAGGTGCCGGACACCATGTTCCAGACCATCTTCGGAATCCAGTACCTGCGGGCCAGGGGCCATCACCACCTCGCGACCGACCGGGCGTTCGCCGCGCTCAACGACTTCGAGGCGTGCGGCCAGTTGATGCGCGACCGGAACCCCGATCTTCAGCAGGGCGTTCCCTGGCGCATCGATCTCGCCCAGGCCAATCTGCGGATCGGCAAGGTCAGGCTCGCCAAGGAGTGGGCCGAGAAGCAGATCCGGCTGCCCGGCGGGCACAGCTCGCGCTCGCGCGCCATGGCGCTGCGGGTGCTGGCCGGCGCCAGCCAGCCCCGGCACCGCGCCTCGCTGCTGCGCAAGGCGATCGATCTGCTCCAGGCCTGCGGTGACCGGCTGGAACTCTCGCTGGCGTTCGCCGACCTGTCGGCGGCCCACTACGAGCTGGGCGACTACGCGCGGGCCCGTCTCGTGGCGCGTCAGGCCGCCCAGGAGGCGGAGGTCTGCCGGATCGCCTCGCCGGTGGGCAACCGGCTGGACAATCCCCCGCCGACCGGTCCCCCGGCCGGTGACGACATCGCGCCGATCCTGAGCGATGCCGAGTGCCGGGTGGCGGGGCTGGCCGCGCTCGGGTACACCAACCGGGAGATCAGCAGCCGGATCCATGTGACGGTCAGCACGGTGGAGCAGCATCTGACGCGTGTCTACCGGAAGCTGAACGTCGCCAGCCGGGCGGAGTTGCCGTCGAAGGTGCTGGAGCACCGGATCCCCACCATGTCGGAGCGAATACCCGGGAGCCGGTCGACGGCCGTGTAGGACCGGCCGGATGACCCGCTCGTCCCCCGTCTCAGCCTTTACCTCCCGTACGCGCCACAGGTGACGGCCCGCCGGTTCCGCCGGCGGGCCGTCACCTGTGCCCGGTCAGCTGTACGTTCCCAGTTCGTCGTCCAGGATTCCGAACAGCTCGTCCGCGGAGGCCGATTCGAGCCCCGGTCCGCTGGGACCGCTCTCCCGCTCGCTCTCGCCGGGGCCGCCGGTCCACTTCGCCGCCATCGCGCGCAGCCGCAGGCCGACCCGCGACCGCTGTTCCTCGGTGACGGCCGCGGCGTCCAGCAGGGCTTCCAGCCGGATCACCTCGGCCTCGGCGTCCGGGGCCGCTCCCCCGTCGGCGAGGGCCAGTTCGTCGAAGAGCAGTGCGGCGATGGCGGCCGGATTCGGGTAGTCGAAGGTCAGGGTGGTCGAGAGCCTGACCCCGGTGTCGGCGCTGATCCGGTTGCGCAGTTCCAGGGCGGAGAGCGAGTCGACGCCCAGCTCGCCGAATCCCCGCTCCGGGTCGACCGCTTCGGCGCGGGTGTGTCCCAGCACCTCGGCGACATGGCCGCACACCGTCTCCACCAGCAGCTTCCTGCTGTCGGCCGGGGTCAGCCCGGCGAGCCGGTCCGCCAGCGCCTCCGGCCGCGGCCGCGCCTGATCGGCGGCGGCCGGTGTCTCCCGTACGGTCCGCCGGGCCGGGGCCGGGGCGAGTGCCCGTACCAGCGCCGGCGCGTCCTCGGTGGGGCGTACCCGCATCGGCAGGAGTACGGCACGGTCCGAGGCGAGCGCCCGGTCGAAGAGCGCCAGCGCCCGGTCGGCGGGCAGCGGTTCCACGCCGTCCCGGGCCAGCCGCCGCAGCTCGGCCTCGCCGAGGCCGCCCGCCATGCCGGAGGCCGTGTCCCACAGCCCCCAGCCCAGCGAGTGCGCGGGCAGCCCGGCGGCGCGGCGGTGGGCTGCCAGCGCGTCGAGGAAGCCGTTGCCCGCCGCGTAGTTGCCCTGCCCGGCGGCGCCCAGGGTGGCGGCGGCCGAGGAGAACAGGACGAAGGCGGCGAGATCGAGATCCCGGGTCAGCTCGTGCAGATTCCAGGCGGCGTCGGCCTTGGGCCGCATGACCGCGTCCAGCCGGTCCTGGTCGAGCGCCGAGACCAGGCCGTCGTCCAGCACCCCGGCCGCGTGCACCACCGCTGTCAGCGGATGATCGGTGGGCAGGGAGGCCAGCAGGTCGCCCAGCGCGTCCCGGTCGGCGGCGTCGCAGGTGACGGCGGTGACTGCGGCGCCGAGGTCGTCGAGCCCGTGCGTGGAGCCGCTGCGGCTGCCGAGGATCAGGTGCTTGACCCCGTACGTGTCGACGAGGTGCCGGGCGAGCAGCCGGCCGAGGCTGCCCGTACCGCCGGTGATCAGTACGGTGCCCTCCGGGTCGAGGCCCGCGAAGGAGCCGTCGTCGGCGGCCTCCGTGAGCCCGGGGACGTACGCCCGGCCGCCCCGCAGCGCGAGTTCCGGCTCGCCGGTGGCGAGCGCCGCCGCGAGCGCGGCCTCGGAGGCCGGGTCGTCGTCGAGGTCGGCGAGGACCAGCCGGCCGGGGTACTCGACGTTCGCCGAGCGTACGAGACCCCAGATCCCCGACTGGGTCAGCTCGGGTTCGTCGTCCACCCCGTCCACGCCGACCGCGCCCCTGGTGACGACCACCAGTCGCGCGGTGTCGTCGGACAGCCACTCCTGGAGCGTCGCGAGCACCTGGCCCGCCACCTCCCGGGCGGCGACGGGGGTGCTGGTACCACCGGGCGCGGGGGCGAACAGCACCCGGTCGGCGGGGCGCCCACCGGTCGGGTCCGCCGCGTCACCGGAGAGTTCCAGCGGCGTCCAGTGGAGCGCGAAGAGGTCGCCGGTGACGGGGGCGGGCGGGGCCAGCTGCTCCGCCGTCACGGGGCGGATCCGCAGCGAGGAGACCACGGCGACGGGTGCGCCCGCCGGGTCGAAGAGCTGGAGGCTCATCCGCTCGGCGCCGTGCGGGGTGAGCCGCAGCCGCAGCGCCGAGGCGCCCGCCGCGTACAGCGACACGCCCTCCCAGGCGAACGGCAGCGTCATCACGGTGGGGTCCTGGCCGTCGAGCAGATCGATCGTGTGCAGGCAGGAGTCGAGCAGCGCGGGATGGAGTCCGAACCCGGCCGTCTGCGCGCCCTCGGGCAGGGCCAGCTCCGCGTAGACCTCCTCGCCGAGCCGCCACGCGGCGCGCAGGCAGCGGAAGAGGGGGCCGTAGCCGTACCCCTGGTCCGCGAGCCGGTCGTACGAGCCGGTCAGATCGACGGGTACGGCGCCCTCCGGCGGCCAGACGGCGAGCGCGGCGGGTTCCGGGGCCGCGGCCGGCGCGAGGACGCCCGTGGCGTGCCGGGTCCAGGCCGCGCCCGTACCGTCGTCCTCGGCGCGGGCGTGCACGGTGACGGGGCGGCGGCCGGTGGAGTCCGCCGCTCCGGCGACCACCTGGAGGTGGATCGCGGCGTGCGCGGGGAGGATCAGGGGCCGTTCGATGGTCAGCTCCTCGACCTGCGCGCCGCCCACCCGGTCGGCCGCGCCGACCGCCAGCTCCACGAACGCGCTGCCCGGCAGCAGCACCACATCGGCGACGGCGTGGTCGGCGAGCCAGGGGTGGGTGTCGAGGGAGAGCCGGCCGGTGAGCGCGACGGTGTCGCCCTCCGCGAGCGCGATCTCGGCTCCCAACAGCGGGTGTCCGGCCGGTATCTGGCCAAGTCCGCCGGCGTCGAGGACACCTGACGGTCCGTCCTCCAGCCAGAGCCGCTCGCGCTGGAACGCGTAGGTCGGCAGGCCGATCCTGCGGACGCCGTCGCCCGCGTACACCCGGTGCCGGTCGAAGGCGATGCCCCGCACATGCAGGGTGGCCAGCGCGGTGCTCAGCGCGACGGGCTCCTCGCGGTCCCGGCGCAGGAGGGGGACGAGCGCCGAGCGCTCGGGGTCGGTGAGGCAGTGGGTGCCCATGGTGGAGAGCACGGCGTCGGGACCCAGTTCGAGGAAGGTCCGTACGCCCTCGGCCTCCAGGGTGCGGACGCCGTCGCCGAAGCGCACGGCCTCGCGCACGTGGCGCACCCAGTAGGCGGGCGAGGTCAGTTCCTCGGTGGTCGCCAGGGCGCCGGTCAGGTTCGAGACGATCGCGAGGGCGGGCGGTTCGAACCGCAGGCCGGCGGCGATCTCCGCGAACTCCGCGAGCATCGGCTCCATCCTCGGCGAGTGGAACGCGTGGCTGACCCGGAGCCGCTTCGTACGGCGGTCCCCGAAGGCGGCGCCGACCGCGGCCACGGCCTCCTCGTCGCCCGAGACGACCACGGCGCGCGGGCCGTTGACGGCCGCGACGCTCACCGTGTCCCCGAGGTGCGGGAGCACCTCCTCCTCGGTGGCGTCGACGGCGAGCATCGCGCCTCCGGCGGGCAGTGCCTGCATGAGCCGTCCCCTGGCCACCACCAGCCGGGCGGCGTCCTCCAGGGTGAGCACCCCGGCGACGTGCGCGGCCGTGAGTTCGCCGATGGAGTGGCCCGCGAGCAGGTCGGGGCGGACGCCCCAGGACTCCAGCAGCCGGAACAGGGCGCTCTCCACGGCGAACAGGGCGCTCTGCGTGTACATCGTGCGGTCGAGCAGCGCGGCCTCGGCGCTGTCGGGCGCGGCGAAGACGATCTCGCGCAGCGCGGTCGTGGCAGGGGCGCCGAGCTGGACGGCGAACTCGCGGTCGAGGTGACGGCACGCGTCGTCCAGCGCGGCGCGGAACGCGGGGTGTTCGGCGTAGAGGGCCTGCCCCATCCCGGGGCGCTGGGCGCCCTGGCCGGTGAAGAGGTAGGCGAGTTTCCCGGCGACCTGCTTACCGCGCACCGGGCCGGGCACGGCCGCTCCCGGCGCGGTCGTCCCGGGCAGGGTGGCGCCGGGCGAGCCGGCCGCTCCGGACGCCAACGCGGCCAGTCCGGCGGTGAGTTCGTCCCGGTCGCGGGCGGTGATCCCGGCGCGGTGCGCGAGGGCCGCCCGGCCGGTGGCCAGCGAGAAGGCGAGATCGGCGATCGACTCGTCCGCCAGCGGCAGCAGCCGCTCGGCCTGTGCGGCGAGGGCCTGCGGGGTGGCGGCCGACAGGAGGACGGGAAGCAGCGGTACGGGCCCGGCCGGCTCCGCGTCCGGGCGCCCGGCGGGTTCCGGCTCGACGGCCTCGATGATGGTGTGGGCGTTGGTGCCGCTGATGCCGAAGGAGGAGATCCCGGCCCGGCGCGGACGGCCCGTCTCCGGCCACTCACGCTCCTCGGTGAGCAGCTTGACCTCACCGGCCGACCAGTCCACCTGGTCCGACGGCTCGTCCACATGCAGCGTCCTCGGCAGCACGCCGTGGCGCATCGCCAGCACCATCTTGATCACACCCGCCACCCCGGCCGCGGCCTGCGTGTGACCGATGTTCGACTTGATGGAACCGAGCCACAACGGACTCTCCTCCGACCGGTCCTGACCATAAGTCGCCAGCAGCGCCTGCGCCTCGATCGGATCACCGAGCGTGGTCCCCGTGCCGTGCGCCTCCACCGCGTCCACGTCGGTCGCGGCCAGACCGGCACTGGCCAGCGCTTGGCGGATCACGCGTTGCTGGGAGGGGCCGTTGGGCGCGGTGAGCCCGTTGGAGGCGCCGTCCTGGTTCACGGCGGAGCCGCGTACCACGGCCAGCACCTCGTGGCCGTTGCGCCGCGCGTCCGAGAGCCGCTCCAGCAGCAGCATCCCGGCGCCCTCGGAGAGCGCGGTGCCGTCGGCGGCGTCGGCGAAGGACTTGGCCCGCCCGTCGGCCGCCAGATTGCGCTGCCTGCTGAAGTCCACGAAGGTGTCGACGGTCGACATCACGGAGACGCCGCCGGCCAGCGCCAGGGTGCATTCGCCCTGCCGCAGGGCCTGCGCCGCGAGATGCAGCGCCACCAGCGACGAGGAGCACGCGGTGTCCACGCTGAGCGTGGGACCCTCCAGCCCCAGGGTGTAGGCGACCCGGCCGGAGGCGACGCTGCCGAGACTGCCGTTGCCCAGATAGTCGCGTACCGCCTCGGGGGCGTTGCTGAGCCTGCTTCCGTAGTCGTGGTACATCACCCCGGTGAAGACGCCGGTGCGGCTGCCGCGGACCGAGTGCGGGTCGATGCCCGCGCGCTCCAGCGCCTCCCAGGACACTTCGAGCAGCAGCCGCTGCTGCGGGTCCATCGCCAGGGCCTCGCGCGGCGAGACTCCGAAGAAGTCGCCGTCGAAGTCGGCGGCGTCGTGGAGGAATCCGCCCTCCCGCGTGCTGCACTTGCCCGCGGTGCCCGGCTCGGGGTCGTAGATCCCCGCCACGTCCCAGCCCCGGTCCGCCGGGAACGCGGAGATCCCGTCGCCGCCGTCGGCGAGCAGCCGCCAAAGCTCCTCCGGGGTGCTGACGTCGCCGGGATAGCGGCAGCTCATCGCCACGATCGCGATCGGTTCGTCCTGGACGGGGACGGGGACGGTGACGGCGGGCCCGGTGGCGGCCGGTTCCGCCGAGCCGACCAGCTCGGCGACGAGATAGCCGACGAGCGCGGTGGAGTCCGGATAGTCGAAGACCAGGGTGGCGGGCAGCCGGAGCCCGACGGCGGCGCCGAGCCGGTTGCGCAGCTCCACCGCCGTCAGCGAGTCGAATCCGGCCTCGCGGAAGGCGCGGCGCGGATCGAGGACCATGTCGGGTTCGTGGCCGAGTACGGCGGCGACATGGGTGCGGACGAGTTCGAAGAGCAGGGCGGCGCGCTCGGCCGGGGCCAGCGCGATCAGCCGGTCCTGGAGGGTGGTGCCCGTGGCGGCCGAGGCCGCGGTCCGCCGGGCCGGGGTCCGTACCAGCCCGCGCAGCAGCGGCGCCGGCGACCCGGCGCGGCGCAGTACGGCCAGGTCGAGGCCGATCGGCAACAGGACGGTCTCGGCGGCGGCCAGCGCCGTGTCGAACAGGGCGAGCCCGTCGGCGGTGGCCAGCGGCCGCACGCCGGAGCGCGCCATCCGCGCCACGTCGGCGTCGCTGAGATGCGCGGTCATGTTGGTGCGCTGCTCCCAGAAGCCCCAGGCCAGCGAGGTGGCGGGCAGGCCGAGGGCGGCGCGGTGGTGGGCCAGTCCGTCGAGGAAGGCGTTGGCCGCCGCGTAGCCGGACTGGCCCGCGCCGTCCAGGGTGCCGGCCGCCGAGGAGAAGAGGACGAAGGCGGTGAGGCCGAGGTCCCGGGTCAGCTCGTGCAGATGCCAGGCCGCGTCGGCCTTGGGCCGCAGCACCGTGTCGAGCCGCTCGGGGGTGAGCGCGGAGACCAGCCCGTCGTCCAGCGCCCCGGCCAGGTGCACCACTCCGGTGAGCGGGTGCTCGGCGGGTACGGAGGCGAGCAGCGCGGCGAGTTGGTCGCGCTCGGCCGCGTCGCACGCGGCGACGGTGACCGTGACGTCCGGGTCGGCGGTCAGATCGGAGAGGTCGTCGGACGCGACACCGCCGCGACCGGCCAGCAGGACCCTGCGTACGCCGTGGCGGGTCACCAGATGGCGGGCGACGAGGCAGCCGAGCACCCCGGTGCCGCCGGTGATCAGGACGGTGCCCTCGGGCCCGAAGGAGGAGCCGCCCGTGCCGTCGCGGGGGTCCGGTGCGGCTCCCCTGGCCATTGCGGGGAGGTGGACGCGGCCGTCGCGCAGGGCGAGTTGGGGCTCGCCGGAGGCCGCTGCCGCGACCGCGGCCTCCACGGATCCGTCCAGGGCGGTGTCCGTGTCGACCAGGACGAACTGGTCGGGGTTCTCGCCCTGCGCGGCACGCACCAGACCCCAGACGGCGGCGCCGGGGAGGTCGTCGACGCCTTCGGCGCCCACCGCGACGGCGCGCCGGGTGAGGACCACCAGCCGGGACGCGGCGAACCGGTCGCCGGTCAGCCACTGCCGTACGGTCTCCAGGACCTGCACGGCCGCCGTCCGCGCGCCCGCGACCGGGTCCCGGTCCTCCCGGTCCGGGGCGCCGCCCAGCGGGAGCACCACGAAGTCCGGCACGGTCTCCAGGGCGTCGAGGCCGCTCGCGTACAGGCCGTCGGCGTCCGGGCCGACCGCTCCCAGCAGCCCGGCGTCGAGCACCGCGTAGGTGGGGGCGGTCGCGGGGGCGGTCACGGCGGGCAGTTCGGGCCAGTCGAGCCGGTAGAGGTCGTCGGAGCGTGGCGCCGAGGAGAGCGCGGCCGGGTCGACGGCGCGGGTGGTGAGCCCGTCGACCGAGGCGACCGGGGCGCCCGTGGCGTCGGCGAGCTGGATGCGCAGGGTGTCCGTACCGCTGATCCGTACCCGCAGGGCGGTCGCGCCGGCGGCGAACACCGACACACCGTTCCAGGCGAAGGGCAGCCGGGCCTCGGTGCCGGCCCCCGCATCGCCCAGACCGGCGGCGTGCAGCGCGGCGTCGAAGAGGGCGGGGTGCAGGGCGAAGTCGGACGGTTCCACGGGGAGTTCGACCTCGGCGAAGGTGTCGTCGCCGAGGGTCCACACGGTGCGCAGCCCCTGGAAGGCGGGGCCGTAGTGGTAGCCCTGCTCGG
Source organism: Streptomyces sp. NBC_01429 (assembly GCF_036231945.1). Lineage (NCBI taxonomy): Bacteria > Bacillati > Actinomycetota > Actinomycetes > Kitasatosporales > Streptomycetaceae > Streptomyces > Streptomyces sp. NBC_01429. The sequence goes on from NZ_CP109599.1 coordinate 1,188,133, forward strand.
CCAGCCGGTCGTACACACCGTCCAGCGGTACGGGCCGGGCGTCCGGGGGCGGCCACGCGGCCAGGTCGAATCCGGCGTCGGCGGCGTCGGGCGCCAGCAGGCCGGAGGCGTTGCGCGTCCAGTCGCCCTCGTCGCCCTCCGTCCTGGAGTGCACGGCCAGCGGTCGGCGGCCGGTGCCGTCGTCCTCGCCGAGGCTCAACTGCACCTGGACGGCTCCGCGTGCGGGCAGGATCAGCGGCGCCTCCAGCGTCAGCTCCTCCACCTGCCCGCAGCCGACCTCGTCGCCCGCCCGGACGGCCAGCTCCACGAAGGCCGTGCCGGGCAGCAGGACCGTGCCGCCCACCGCGTGGTCCGCGAGCCACGGCGCGGTAGCGGCCGAGAGCCGGCCGGTGAAGAGCATGCCGCCCTCGGCGACGGTGACCGCCGCGCCCAGCAGCGGGTGGCCGGCGGTGGTCAGTCCCGCCGCCGTCACATCGCCGACGCCCGGCGAACGGCCGAGCCAGAAGCGCTCCCGCTGGAAGGCGTAGGTGGGCAGATCGAAGCGGCCAACGGGCCGGTCGGAGAAGGCCGTTCGCCAGTCGACGGGCACGCCGCGCGTGAACGCCTCGCCCAGCGAGGTCAGGAACCGGGCCGCTCCCCCCTCGTCGCGGCGCAGCGAGCCGATGCCGGCCACCTCCGCGCCCACGGCGTCGGCGGTCTCCTCGATGCTGTGGACGAGGACGGGGTGCGGGCTGCACTCGACGAACACGCCGTAGCCGCTGTCGAGGAGCACCCGGGTCGTGTCGTCGAAGAGCACGCTCTGCCGCAGATTCGTGTACCAGTACTCGGCGTCGAGCCCCTCGGTGGCGAGCAGCGCCCCGGTCACGGTGGAGTAGAACGGCACCTCGGCCGGCCGGGGCGCGACGTCGGCCAGTTCGGTCAGCAGCCGGTCGCGGATCGACTCGACCTGGGCCGAGTGCGAGGCGTAGTCCACGGGCAGCCGTTTGGCGCGCACGCCCTCGGCCTTCAGCGTCTCGCACAGCTCGTCGACGGCCCCGGTGTCGCCGGACAGGACCACCGAGGCCGCGCCGTTGACGGCGGCGACCGAGATCCGGCCGTCGTACGGCGTGAGCCGCTCGCGCACCCGCTCCACCGGCAGCGCGACGGACATCATCGCGCCACGCGCGGACAGTTCCCCGGCGATGGCCCGGCTGCGCAGGGCGACGACCTTGGCGCCGTCGGTCAGGGAGAGCGCTCCGGCGACGCACGCCGCCGCGATCTCGCCCTGGGAGTGGCCGATCACGGCGGCGGGCTCCACCCCGTACGAGCGCCACATCCGCGCCAGCGACACCATGACCGCCCAGAGCGCGGGCTGGACGACGTCCACCCGGTCCAGCGGCTGTCCGCCGCGTACGGTCTCCAGCAGGTCCCAGTCCACCAGCGGCGCGAGGGCCTCGGCGCACTCGGTCATCGCGGTGGCGAACACCGGTTCCGCGGCGAGCAGTTCGGAGGCCATGCCGATCCACTGCGAGCCCTGGCCGGGAAAGACGAAGGCGATGCGGGACTCGGCCGCCCGGTCGCCCCGTACCACCTGGGAAGCGGCCTGTCCCCCGGCGAGGGCGGTCAGTCCGGCGGTCAGCTCCTCGCGGTCGGCGCCGATCACCACCGCGCGGTGGCTGAGCGCCGCCCGGGAGGTGGCCAGCGCGTGGGCGACGTCGGGCAGAGGGGCGCCGGGGATGCGGTCGAGCAAGCGCCGCGCCTGGGCGGCGAGTCCCGCCTCGCCCTTCCCGGACAGGACGAGCGGCAGCGGGCCGGTCCACGCGTCGGTGTCCCGCGCGGGCCCGGTGGGTTCGGTGGACCCGTCCAGCGCTGCCTCGGGCACGCCCTCCAGGATCACGTGCGCGTTGGTGCCGCTGATCCCGAACGACGACACCGCGGCGCGCCGCGCGTCGCCCTCGGGCCACTCCCGCGCCTCGCTCAGCAGCTCGACGGCGCCCGCCTCCCAGTCCACCTGGGAGGAGGGCCGGTCGGCGTGGAGCGTCTTCGGCAGCCTGCCGTGCCGCATCGCCATCACCATCTTGATCACACCGGCGACGCCCGCCGCCGCCTGCGTGTGACCGATGTTCGACTTGATCGACCCCAGCCACAGCGGCTGCTTCTGCGTGTGGTCCCGGCCGTAGGTCGCGAGCAGCGCCTGCGCCTCGATGGGGTCGCCGAGCGGGGTGCCGGTGCCGTGCGCCTCCACCGCGTGCACCTGGTCACCGGTGAGCCGGGCGTTGGCCAGCGCCTGCCGGATGACCCGCTGCTGGGAGGGGCCGTTCGGGGCGGTCAGTCCGTTCGACGCGCCGTCCTGGTTGGTGGCGCTGCCCCGGACCAGGGCGAGTACGGGATGGCCGTTGCGCGTGGCGTCGGACAGCCGCTCCAGCAGCACCATCCCCGCGCCCTCGCCCCAGCCGGTGCCGTCGGCGCCCTCGGCGAACGACTTGCAGCGGCCGTCCAGGGACAGCCCGCGCTGCCGGGAGAAGTCCACGAAGGTGTCGGGGGTGGACATCACGGTCACCCCGCCGGCGAGCGCGAGCGAGCACTCCCCCTGCCGCAGCGCCTGGGCGGCGAGATGCAGCGCGACCAGGGAGGACGAGCAGGCGGTGTCCACGGTGACGGCGGGGCCCTCAAGACCCAGGGTGTAGGAGACCCGGCCGGAGGCCACACTGCCCAGGTTGCCGTTGCCGAGATATCCCTCGACGCCCTCGGGCACCTCGGTCAGCCAGCTGCCGTAGTCGTGGTACATCACCCCGGCGAAGATGCCGGTGCGGCTGCCGCGCAGGGTGTGCGGGTCGATACCGGCCCGCTCGAACGCCTCCCAGGCGGTCTCCAGCAGCAGCCGCTGCTGCGGGTCCATCGCGAGGGCCTCGCGGGGCGAGACACCGAAGAACCCGGCGTCGAACTCCGGTGCGTCGTAGAGGAATCCGCCCTCGCGGACATGGGTCCTGCCCGGCGCGTCCGGGTCCGGGTCGTACAGGCCCTCGACGTCCCAGTCACGGTTGGCCGGGAAGTCCCCGATGGCGTCGACACCCTCGTCCACCAGCCGCCACAGCCGCTCGGGCGAGTCGACGCCGCCGGGGTAGCGGCAGCTCATCGCCACGATCGCGACCGGCTCCTCGGCGGCGGCCGTGACCTCCGCGTTCCGCTGGCGCAGCCGTTCGTTCTCCAGCAACGACTCGCGCAGCGCCTCGACGATCTGCTCGACAGATGTATCCACGTCCGTGTCGCTCCCTGATTGCTTGGCGTCGCTGATTGCTGGGCGTCGCTGGTTACTTGGCGTCACTGTGGTCGAGCGCGGTGCGGACGAGAGCGGCGATGTCCATGCTCTTGATCGCCGCGCTCGTGGCCTCCGCGGCCGGGCCGGTGGTGTCCGGGGCCGGTACGGAGGGGTCCGGCAGCGGCTTCGACAGTGTCAGCAAGGTGTCGAGCAGACCCGCCTCGCGGATCCGGGCCATGGGAATGCCCGCGAGCACCTCGCGCAGCCGGAGATCGTCGGCGTCCTCGTCCGGTGCGGCGGGCGCCGCGGGTTCCGGCGCCAGCCGCTCCAGCAGGTAGGCCGCCAGCGCCACCGGGGTCGCGTAGTCGAAGATCATGGTGGACGGCAGCCGCAGCCCGCTCACCGCGTTGAGTTTGTTGCGCAGCTCCACCGCCGCGAGCGAGTCGAAGCCCAACTCGGTGAAGGCGCGCCTCGGTTCGATCGCCGAGGCGCCCTCGTGGTTGAGTACGGCGGCGACCTCGCCCCGTACCGCGTGCAGCACCGCGTGTTCGTGGTCGGCGGCCGGGAGGGCGCTCAGCCGCCGCACGAGCGCGGGCACCTCGGCGGCCCCGGTCTCGCGGGGTGCGCCGCCGCGCGCGTCGCGCCGTGCCACCGGCCCGGCGAGGTCGCGCAGGACGGCGGGTACGGCGTCGCCGCGCCCGCGCAGCGCCGCGAGGTCCAGCCGTACGGGTACGAGCGTGGCGCGGTCGGCGCGCAGGGCGGCGTCGAACAGGCCGAGCCCCTCGGCCCGGTCCAGCGCGCCGATTCCGGAGCGTTCGATGCGCTGGAGGTCGGCCGCGTCGAGCTGTCCGCCCATGCCGCCCGCTTCCCTCCACAGCCCCCAGGCGAGGGAGAGGGCGGGAAGTCCCAGCTCCCGGCGGTGTTCGGCCAGGGCGTCCAGGAAGACGTTGGCCGCCGCGTAGTTGCCCTGCCCGGTGGCGTCGAGGGTGCCGGCGGACGAGGAGAACAGCACGAAGTGGGCGAGACCGCGCTCCCTGGTCAGTTCGTGCAGGTGCCACGCGGCGTCGGCCTTGGGGCGCAGTACGGTGTCGAGCCGCTCGGGCGTGAGCGATCCGATCAGCGCGTCGTCGAGGACGCCCGCCGTGTGCACGACGCTGTCCACGGGATGCGCGGCGAGCAGCGCGGCGAGCGACTCGCGGTCGGCGACATCGCAGCCGGCCACCTCGGTGTGCGCGCCGAGTTCGGCCAGCTCGTCCTGGATCCGCTTGGCTTCGGGCGCGTCGGGGCCCCGGCGGCTGACCAGGACGAGGTTCCGCACGCCGTGCCGGCGGACCAGGTGCCGGGCGATCAGCGCGCCGAGCCCACCGGTGCCGCCGGTGATCAGGACGGTGCCCCAGTCCGGGCCGCCCTCCTCCGGCGCGTCGGCGGGGGCTTCGGGGACGGTGACGCCGACGAGCCGCGGTACCCGGATGTCGTCGCCGCGCAGCACCACCTCCGGCTCGCCGGAGTCGAGCGCGGTGGCCAGCGCCGCCGGCGAGAGCGGGGCGTCCGCGGTGTCGACGAGGAGGATCCGGCCCGGGTCCTCGGCCTGCGCCGCGCGCACCAGCCCCCGTACCGCCGCGTCCGCCAGGGCGTGTTCCGGGCCGGATCCGGTGAGCACCACCAGGGTCGAGTCGGCGTACCGCTCGTCGGCGAGCCACGGCCGCACCGTGGCGAGCACGGCGCCGAGGGCCGCGCGTACGGCCTCGGGCGGCTCGCCGGCCGCCGTGGGTACGGGCAGCAGCACCACGCCGGGCAGCGCGCCCGGGGTGGCTCCGGCCAGTGCGGCGAGATCGGGGTGGACGGGCAGTCCCAGGCCGAGATCGCCGGTACCGAGCACGGCGTAAGCGCGCTCCCCCGCACCGCCCGGACCGCGCGGCGGCAGCGGGACCCGCTGGACGGCGAAGAGCGAGTCGGTCCGCGCGCCGAGCCGCTCGGCCGTCACCGGCCGGGTCACGAACCCGCCGACGGTGGCGAGCGGCAGCCCGCCCTCGTCGGCCAGCTCGATCCGCACCCGCCCGGTGGCGTCGCGGCCTAGCCGGGCGCGGGCGGCGGGGGCGCCGGTGGCGTGCAGGGTGACGTCGTGCCAGGCGAACGGGAGCAGGATCTGCCCCTCGTCGGCCCGCTCGGCGTCCTCGAACAGGGACGTGGCGTGCAGGGCGGAGTCCAGGACGGCGGGGTGCAGTCCGTACCGGGCGGCCTCCTGGCGGGCCGACCCGGGCAGCCCCAGCTCGGCGAAGACCTCGTCCCCGCGCCGCCAGGCGGCGCGCAGGCCCCGGTGGACGGGCCCGTACTCGTAACCGTCGGTGTGCATCCGCTCGTAGAGCCCGGTCAGGTCGACCGGGACGGCGCCGGGCGGCGGCCATGCGGTGAGCGGCTCGGGCCGGCCGGTGCCCCGTGCGGTCAGGGTGCCCGTGGCGTTGCGGGTCCAGGCCGCGGTGGGCGCGGCGCTCTCCGCCCGGGAGAAGATCTCCACCTCGCCGTCCGGTTCCGCGACCACCTGGAGCTGTACGGCGCCGCGCGCGGGCAGCGACAGCGGTGTCTGGAGCGTCAGTTCCGCCAGCACCGGCAGGCCGAGCGCGTCGCCCGCGCGGATCGCCAGGTCGACCAGCGCGGTTCCCGGCAGCAGTACGGTGCCGAACACGGCGTGGTCGGCGAGTGCCGGGTGGGTCGCGGCGGAGAGCCGTCCGGTGAGGATGACGCCGTCGGAGGCGGCCGGCCTGATCTCGGCGCTCACCAGGGGGTGGTCGACCGGCGCCTGGCCGAGGCCGCCCGCGTCGCCCTTCGCGACGGGGCCGTCCAGCCAGAAGCGGCGGTGCTGGAAGGGGTAGGTGGGCAGTTCGACCCGGCGCCCGGTGCGGCCGCCGTGCAGCGGCGACCAGTCGACGTCGGCGCCGCGCGTGTGCGCCAGCGCGAGCGCGCCCAGCAGTTCGGCCACTTCCGGCCGGTCCTTGCGGCCGACCGCCACGAACACCGCCCCGGGCTCCGTGGCGCCCTCGGCGCGGCCCTCGGCGCACTCCTGGCCCATGGCGGTGAGGACGGCTCCGGGCCCCAGCTCCAGGAAGGTGGAGACGCCCTGCGCGAGGAGGGTCTCAACGCCGTCCGCGAACCGTACCGTCTCCCGTACGTGCCGCACCCAGTAGTCGGGCGAGCGCAGCTCCGCCGGGGTGGCGGTCCGCCCCGTCAGTGTCGACACGACCGGGATGGTGGGATCGGCGGTGGTGAGACCGGAGACGACCTCGCGGAACGCGTCGAGCATGGCGTCCATGCGCGCCGAGTGGAAGGCGTGCGAGACCTTCAGCCGCTTGGACGTGGGGAAGCGGGCGGCGAGTTCGAGCACCGGCTCGCTGTCGCCCGAAACCACCACGGAGCGCGGTCCGTTGACCGCCGCGACGCTCACGCGCCCGTCCGCGTCGAGGAGGGGACGTATCTCCTCCTCGGCGGCCTGTACGGCGACCATCGCGCCGCCCTCGGGCAGCGCCTGCATGAGCCTGCCCCGGGCGGCGACGGCGGTGGCCGCGTCCGCCAGCGACCAGACCCCGGCGACATGCGCGGCGGCGAACTCGCCGATGGAGTGGCCCGCCAGCGCGTCCGGGCGCAGCCCGAAGGACTCCAGCAGCCGGAACAGCGCCACTTCCGTCGCGAAGAGCGCGGCCTGGGTGTACACCGTCTGTCCGAGCAGCTCCGCGTCCTCGCCGAACACAACCTCCGTCAGGGGGCGTTCGAGCGCCTTGTCCAGCTCGCGGGCGACCAGGTCGAAGTGTTCGGCGAAGACCGGGAACGTCTCGTACCACTGCCGTCCCGCGCCGGGCCGTTGCGATCCCTGGCCGGAGAAGAGGAAGGCGAGGCCGCCCTCGGTGACGGCGCCGGTGACCAGGCCGGGCGCGCTCGCCCCTTCGGCCAGCGCGGCGACGGCGGTGTCGTACGCGGCGCGGTCCGGGGCGATGACCACCGCGCGGTGGCTGTGCGCGCTCCGGGTGGTGGCGAGCGCGTGGCCCAGGTCGGCGAGGGGGACGGGATCCGCTGCCTCGGCCGTCGTGGTCCGCAGCCCGGCGGCCTGGGCGCGCAGCGCGTCGGCGCCGCGCGCGGAGAGCGGCAGCGCCACGAGGCCGGGCGCCGGGTGTCCGGCGGTGGTCGCGGCGGGGACCGGGACGGGCTCGGGGGCCTGTTCCAGGATCACGTGCGCGTTGGTGCCGCTGATGCCGAACGAGGAGACGGCGGCCCGGCGCGGATCGCCGTCGGACGGCCAGGGGCGGGACTCGGTGAGCAGATCCACCGCGCCGGCCGACCAGTCCACCTGATCGGAGGGCGCGTCCACGTGGAGGGTCTTGGGGAGTGTGCCGTGGCGCATGGCCATCACCATCTTGATGACACCGGCGACCCCGGCGGCGGCCTGGGTGTGACCGATGTTCGACTTGATGGAGCCGAGCCACAGCGGGCGGTCGTCGGTGTGTTCCTGGCCGTACGTCGCGATCAGGGCCTGTGCCTCGATCGGGTCGCCCAGGGTGGTGCCCGTGCCGTGCGCCTCGACGACATCGACCTCGGCGGCCGTCAGCCCGGCGCCCGCGAGGGCGGCGCGGATCACCCGCTGCTGGGAGGGGCCGTTGGGGGCGGTGAGTCCGTTGGAAGCGCCGTCGGAGTTGATGGCGCTGCCGCGTACCAGGGCGAGGACCTCGTGGCCGTTGCGCCGGGCGTCGGAGAGCCGCTCCACCACCAGCATGCCGGCGCCCTCGCCCCAGCCGGTGCCGTCGGCGCCGGCCGCGAACGACTTGCAGCGGCCGTCGGCGGCGAGACCGCGCTGGCGGCTGAAGTCCACGAAGGTGTCGGGGGTGGACATCACGGTGACCCCGCCGACGAGGGCGAGCGAGCACTCGCCCCGGCGCAGCGCCTGCGCCGCCAGGTGCAGGGTGACCAGCGACGACGAGCAGGCCGTGTCCACGGTGACCGCGGGGCCTTCGAGGCCGAGGGCATAGGCCACCCGGCCCGACACGACACTGCCGAGGTTGCCGTTGCCGAAGTAGGCGGCGACGTCGTCGGGGACGTCGGTCAGCCAGGTGCCGTAGTCGTGGTACATCACCCCGGCGAACACACCGGTGCTGGTGCCGCGGATGGTGGCGGGGTCGATGCCGGCCCGTTCGCACGCCTCCCAGGAGACCTCCAGCAGCAGCCGCTGCTGGGGGTCCATGGCGACGGCCTCGCGCGGGCTGATGCCGAAGAAGTCGGCGTCGAACTCCGCCGCCCCGTAAAGGAATCCGCCCTCGCGCGTGTAGGTCCTGCCCGGCTTTCCGGGCTCGGGGTCGTAGAGCGTGTCGGTGTCCCAGCCCCGGTCGGCCGGGAACCCGGACACCCCGTCGACGCCGTCGGCCACCAGCCGCCACAGCTCCTCGGGCGAGGCGACGCCGCCCGGGTAGCGGCAGCTCATCCCGACGATGGCGATCGGCTCGTCCGGGGCGGCCGTGGTGACGACGGGCGCGGGGGCGGCCGGTTCGGCGCCGAAGAGTGTGTCGCGGATGTGGTCGGCGAGCGCCCTGGGCGCGGGGTAGTCGAAGACGAGGGTGGCGGGCAGGGTCAGTCCGGTGGCGGAGTTCAGCCGGTTGCGGAGTTCGACCGCCGACAGCGAGTCGAATCCGATCTCGGTGAACGCCCGGTGCGGGTCGATGGCGGCGGCGCTCTCGTGGCGCAGGACGGCCGCCACCTCGGTGCGTACCAGTTCGAGCAGGGTACGGTCCCGCTCGGCGGGCGGCAGCGCGGCCAGAGCGCTGTCGGCCCCGGCGGCGCGGCGTGCCCTGGCGGCGGTGGCGCGCCGGGTGGCCGGCCTCACCAGCGCGCTGAGCAGGGGCGGGATTCCGTCGGCCCGGACGCGTACGGCGGCGGCGTCCACCTCGACCGGGGCCACCCGGGGCTCGCCGGTGCGTACGGCCGCGTCGAACAGGCGCAGGGAGTGCGCCGCGCCGAGTCCCGGCAGGCCGTAGCCGGCGATACGGGCGAGCGCCGCCTCGTCCAGCGCCGCTCCCATGCCGGTGTCGGTGGCCCACAGCCCCCAGGAGAGGGCGGTGGCGCTCAGGCCGAGGTCCGCGCGGTGGGCGGCGAGGCCGTCGAGGAAGGCGTTGGCCGCCGCGTAGTTGCCCTGCCCGGCGCCGTCCAGCACGGCCGCGAGCGAGGAGAAGAGCACGAAGGCGGTCAGCGGCCGGTCCCGGGTCAGCTCGTGCAGATGCCACGCGCCGTCCACCTTGGCCCGGAACACCTCGTCGATCAGCTCGTCGGTGAGGGAGCCGATCACTCCGTCCCGCACCCCGCCGGCGGCGTGCACCACCGAGTCGACGGGGTGCGCTTCGAGCAGCGCCGCCAGGGCCTGACGGTCACTCACATCGCAGGCCGCCAGGGTCACATCGGCGCCGAGGGCGGTCAGCTCCGCGTGCAGCTCGGGGGCCGATCCGTGCCGGCTCGCCAGGACCAGGGAGCGTACGCCGTGTTCCCGGACCAGATGCCGGGCGACCAGCGCGCCGAGCCCGCCGGTGCCGCCGGTGATCAGGACGGTGCCCCACTCCGGGGCCTGCTGGGCGGCGGGCGGCAGGGCGGTAAGCCGGGGCGCGGTGAACTCGCCCTCGCTCAGGGTGAGTTCCGGTTCCCCGGTGGCGAGCAGGGTGTTCAGGTCCGGTTCGGGGAGCGCGCCCTCGTGGGTCAGCAGAACGATCCGGCCGGGGTTCTCGGCCTGCGCGGAGCGCACCAGGCCGCGCACCGGCGCGTGGGCCAGCGCGGACGACACCACCACGACGAGCCGCGACGCGGTGAACCGGTCGTCGGCGAGCCAGTTCTGAAGGGACGTCAGTACGGATCCGGTCGCGGTCCTGGCGGCTTCGGTGACGACGTCCGGGGCGGTCTCCGTGGCGGTGTCCGGGGCCGCGACCCGCAGGACCACCGCGTCCGGGGTCGTCCGTCCGGGCCCGGCGAGCGCGTCGAGGTCCCCGTCCCACTCCGCGATCACCGCTGGGCCGTTCTGGGAGCGGACACCGCCCAGCGGCACCGGCCGTACCGCGTAGAGCACCTCGCCGTCCGGCACCGGCCGGGAGACCAGCGCCCGTACGGTGGCCACCGGCTCCCCGGCGGCGTCGGCGAGTTCGAGCGCGAGCGTGTCGCGGCCGGTGTGGGAGATCCGTACCCGCAGCGCGGCGGCGCCGACCGCGTGCAGGCGCACCCCGCTCCAGGCGAACGGGACGAGTACCTCGGAGCGGGCCGGTGCGCCGAGATCGGAGGCGTGCAGCGCCGCGTCGAGCAGGGCGGGGTGCAGGCCGAACCCGGCCGCCTCCGCCGCCTCCTCGTCCAGGGCGACTTCGGCGCAGATGTCGTCGCCGTCCCGCCAGGCCGCGCGCAGGCCCTGGAAGGCGGGCCCGTACCCGTACCCCTGGGCGGCGAGCCCGTCGTAGACACCGGTGAGATCGAGGGGTACGGCGCCCGGCGGCGGCCACGCGGCCGTCGCCGACGGCGCGGGGTCCGTGGCGGCCACCAGCACACCGGCGGCGTGCCGGGTCCACGGCCCGGCCTCGGCGCCCTCGGCCCTGGAGTGGATCGTGAGCGGGTGGCGGCCCGCCTCGTCGGGCTCAGCGACGGCGACCTGTACGGCGACGGCGCCGTCGGCGGGCAGCACCAGCGGTGCGCCGAGGGTGAGTTCCTCCAGCGCGCCCGCGCCCACCTGCTCCCCGGCGCGCAGCGCCAGTTCGACGAACGCGGTGCCGGGGAAGAGCACCCGGCCGGCGATCACATGGTCGGCCAGCCAGGGCTGGGCGCGCGTCGACAGCCGTCCGGTGAGCACCACTCCGTCGGCGCCGACGGCGACCACCGCGCCGAGCAGCGGATGTCCGGCGGCGAGCTGGCCGAGGTCGGCCGTGCCGGTGGTGGCCGAGCCCTGCTCCAGCCAGAACCGGCGGCGCTGGAAGGGGTATACGGGCAGCTCGACGCGGCGCGCGGCGCGTCCCGCGTGGAACCGGTCCCAGTCGATACGGATACCGCGCGCGTGGGCCGTCGCGAGGGCCGAGACCGCTTCGTGCTCCTCGGGCCTGTCCCGGCGCAGCAGCGGGGCGAAGGCGGTGCCGGCCCCCTCGGCGCACTCCTGGCCCATCGCGCTGAGCACGCCGTCGGGGCCGATCTCCAGGAAGGTGCGGACGCCCGCGCCCTCCAGCTCGCGCACGGCGGGCAGGAAGCGGACCTGGGCGCGGATCTGCTCCACCCAGTACTCGGGCGTGCTCAGTTCGGCGCCCGCCAGCTCTCCGGTGACCGTCGACACGACGGGGATGGCGGGCTCGGCGTACTCCAGCACCTGGGCGATCCGGCGGAACTCGGCGAGCATCGGCTCCATCAGCGGCGAGTGGAAGGCGTGGCTCACCCGCAGCCGCTTGGTGCGCAGCCCGCGGGCGGCCAGGGTCGCGGCGATCCGCTCCACCTCGTCCTCGGCGCCGGAGAGCACCACGGAGGCGGGTCCGTTGACCGCCGCGACGGCGACCCCGGGGGTCAGCGACGGCGTCACCTCGTCCTCGGCGGCCTCGACGGCGACCATCGCGCCGCCGGAGGGCAGTGCCTGCATGAGCCGGCCGCGC